>NZ_VSFA01000004.1 GCF_008119785.1 Micromonospora sp. MP36
GGTCTTCTCCGTGCCGGCCGGGAACAGGTTGCCCGCCGGGACGGTGTACGAGCCGTCCGCGCCCACGGTGATCCGGAGGATCTTGCCCCGCAGGTCGTTGGTGTTGGCCGAGCTGCGCCGGGCGTCCACGAAGGGCGCCTGGTAGACACCGGTGGCGCTGACCGAGTCGTTGTGCGGCGAGAAGCCGCCCGACCCGCCGCCGCCGGCCGGGGTGTCGTCCCCGGTGACCAGCCAGAGGTTGTTCTTCGAGTCGAAGGCGATGTCACCGGCCACGTGGCAGCAGGCGCCCCGGTCGACCGGCACCTGCATGATCTTCTGCTCGGTGCTGAGGTCGAGCGACGGGTTCTCCCCGTCGACGAACTTGAACCGGGAGAGCTGGAAGTAGCCCTTCCACTGGTCCCAGGCTTGCGGGTCGGTGCTGGTGGTCGGCGCGCTCCCGGCGGGGGTGTTCAACGGGGGCGCGTAGTACAGGTAGACCCACTTGTTGGTGGCGAAGTCGTTGTCGATCGCCGGGCCGTACATCCCGTCCTCGCTGTGGGTGTAGACCGGGATCTGGGCCAGGATGGTGGTCTTGTTGGTCTCCGGGTTGTGCAGGCGTACGCCGCCGCGCCGGTCGGTCTGGATCACCCGGCCGTCGGGGAGCACGTCGAAACCGATCGGCTCGTTGACGTTGGGCTGCGCTCCGATGACCGTCATCTGGTAGTTGGCCAGCACGGTCGCGCCGCAGTCGCCGTCGGTCACGCCGGCCGCCCACTGGATCGCGCCGCCCAGGTGGGCCCGCAGGTCCACGGTGCCGTAGCTCTCCGGAGTGGCGCCGAGTCCGGTGTAGAACGACCGGCCGCCCTGGTAGTCCTTGCACCAGGTGATGGGGTGGTCAAAGCCCATGGTGCCGCCGGTGTACGTCTTCTCGTCCACCGTGGCCAGCACGTGCGAGACGCCCCGGACGTTGGCCGCGAAGTTGTACCAGCGGTCGGTGGTGCTCCACCGCTGCGGCAGCGTCTTCGAGGCCGGGTGGACCCGGTCGGCGACGGTGACCGTGGCCTTGCTGACCGCGGACGGCGCGCCGGTGGCCCGGGTGCCGAGCACGTTGGTCAGGAAGGACCAGTCCGGTTCGGCCTCGATGGCGGAGTTGACGCCGACGAAGCCGCCGCCGTCGCGGTAGTACTGCTCGAAGGCCGCCTGCTGGGCGTCGTTGAGCACGTCACCGGCGGTGTTCAGGAACACCACCGCGCGGAACTGCTTCAGGTGCGGCTCGTCGAACTTTCGAGCGTCGTTGGTGACCTCGACGGTGAAGCGTCGCTCCTGCCCGAGTTGTTGGATGGCCTGCACGCCGGCGGCGGTGGCGGCGTTGTTGCCGCTGGCCGACCGGGTGAACACGAGCACCTTGTACTGCATGCCGTTGCTGTTGGGTGCGGGGGTGGTGAGCACCGGCGCGGCCTGCGCCGGGGTCGGAGCCTGCTCCGCCGTCGCGACGAGCGTCGCGCCGACGAGAGCGAGCAGGCTGAGGTGGGTGGCGGCCCTGCGGCCGAAGGGTCTGCGCATCGAACCTCGCTCTGGTCGGGCGGGTCCGCCTCAGCGCGGGACGAAGCTGAGGAGGTCGCTGATGTGGTGACGAGAGCCTGGCCAGGTTCTACGCGAGACGATATTTGCGGAGGCGAGCAAAGAGAAGAGGTGGGAGCCAAAAGTTTTCTATGAATCGCTTCGACTTTTGTTCAGGATCAGCAAAAGTGGGGCGGTTGGGTCCCGTCCGGACAGACGAGAACGGGCCGATCGCCCGATGGCGACCGGCCCGCTGCCCTGGCGGCGTCAGGAGTTGCTGCTGCTGCCGCTCGTGCCGGACGGCTTGGTGCTCCCGCCGCTGGTCGAGCCCGTGCTGGTCGAACCCGACTTGGCGCCGACCGAGGCCGGCGTGCCCGCGAAGGGCTTGTCGGCCTCGGTCAGCCCCTGCCGGTTGCCGTTGCCACTGGTCAGCTTCTCGCCGAGCTTCGTCTGCCCCAGTTTGTCCTTGCCCTCGGCGTAGAGCCGGGTCGCCTGGGCCTGCGCCACGCCCGCCGCCTCCTGGACGGTCGGGTGGTCGAGCACCTTACGGCCCCGGACGACGAGTTCCTCGTACTTCTCCCGACCGGCACGGGCGCCCAGGACGAATCCCGCAGCCAGCCCGCCAAGAAACATGATCTTTCCGCGCATGGCGGCTCCTTCCGTACCTGACGCGCCGCCGTTGCCGACCGGGTGGTTCCCGACCGGCAGTGGCCATCTCGCGCCTGCGTCCTCTGTCGGCGGCTAACTACCCATCCTGCTCTCCCCTCATGCCTCCGGGTGCCCAGATGGCGATTTGTCCGTATTGATGCTTGATCGTGTCGTCGGAAACCCCGCCACGAAGGCGGGTAACCCCCTGGCGCGCCACCCCCGGATGTCCTGTACTCTTGTCCCCGTCGCCCGGCGCGGAGAGATCCGTAACCGGGTGATCTGCGGTCCCCCGTAGCTCAATTGGCAGAGCAGCCGGCTGTTAACCGGCAGGTTTTTGGTTCGAGTCCAAACGGGGGAGCTTCTCTGCACAGCGCGCCCGCCGACCCAGGTCGGCGGGCGTTTCTCGTTCCTGGCCCCGCCATGGCCGGCGCCTTCGGTCCCGCCTCCGGGCGTCGCCGACCTTGCCTCGCGCTCGCTGTCGAGCTGATGGCGCAGACGATTCACCCGTCGCGACTGTGCCCGGCAAGCGGGCCTCCCGGGCGGTTTCCCCCCGAAAAGACCGCTCTGCCCGGCAGGATGGACATCGACTGGGACTCCCACTGCGTCGGTTCGTGCGTCGGTTCAGAGGGTGGGTGGAGATGGCCGGAGGAGCCCGCCGCTGGACGGCCACGCTGATCGCGGCGGCGGTCGTGCTGGGCTGGCTCGTGGTCGGGGCGATCGCCGGACCGTACTCGGGGAAGCTCGGCGACGTCGCCACCAACGACAACGCCTCCTTCCTGCCGGCCAACGCCGAGGCGACCCGGGCGCTGGACCTCTCCGCCGGCTTCATGACAAGGGAGACCACCCCCGCCCTCGTCGTCTACGAGCGCACCTCCGGCATCACCCCGACCGACCAGCAGCGCGTCCAGGCCGACGCCGCCCGCTTCGCCCGGGTGCCGGGCGTGGTCACCCCGCTGCCGCCACCGATCGCCAGCCAGGACGGCCAGGCCGTACAGGTGATCGTCCCGATCGACAGCGCCGAAGGCGAGCGGATCCGGCAGGTCGTCGACCAGTTGCGCGGCATCGCCGGCACCGACCGGGACGGGCTCACCGTCGACGTGGCCGGACCGGCGGGCCTGCTCGCCGACCTGATCGAGGTCTTCACCGCCATCGACGGACCGCTGCTGCTGGTCACCCTGGTGGTGGTGCTGGTCATCCTGCTGATCGTCTACCGCAGCCCGGTGCTCTGGATCTTTCCGCTGCTCGCCGCCGGCCTGTCGTACGCGCTCGCCTCGCTCTTCGTCTATCACCTGGCGCGCAACGACGTCATCAAGCTGAACGGGCAGGCGCAGGGCATCCTCACCGTGCTGGTGTTCGGCGCGGGCACCGACTACGCGCTGCTGCTCATCGCTCGCTACCGGGAGGAACTGCACCGGCACGAGCGCCCCTGGGCCGCGATGCGCACCGCCTGGAAGGGCGCCGGCCCGGCCATCATCGCCTCCGGCGCCACTGTCATCCTCAGCCTGCTCTGCCTCCTGCTGTCCACCCTCAACTCCAACCGCGCGCTCGGGCCGGTCGCCGCCGTCGGCATCGCCGCCACCCTGCTGGTGATGCTGACCTTCCTCCCGGCCCTGCTGCTGCTCGGCGGACGCTGGGCGTTCTGGCCGCGACGGCCCCGGTACGACCACGCCGACCCGCGGACCGAGCACGGCGTCTGGGGCCGCATCGCCGGCTTCGTCGCCCGGCGCTCCCGGCCCGTCTGGCTGGTCACCGCGGTCGTCCTGGCCGCGCTCGCCGTCGGCGTGACCCAGCTCGGCGCCACCACCCTGGGGCAGTCCCATCTGTTCACCAAGCGCACCGACTCGGTGGCCGGCCAGGAGGTGATCACGAGGCACTTCCCGGCCGGCACCGGCAGCCCGGCCACCATCTTCACCACCGAGGCCAGCGCCCGGCAGGTCGCCCAGGTGGCCCAGGGCGTACCCGGGGTGTCCGCAGTGCGCCCGGTCACCGGCCAGGGACCGGGCGGGCCACCCGACCCGAACGCGCCGCCCAAGGTGGTCGACGGGCGGGTGGAGCTGGAGGCCACCCTCGCCGACCCGCCGGACAGCCACGCCGCCGAGCGGACCATCCGCGACCTGCGCGAGGCGGTGCACAAGGTGCCCGGCGCCGGCGCCGTGGTGGGCGGCTTCACCGCCGTCAACGTGGACACCGCCGACGCCGCCGTCCGGGACCGCAACGTCATCATCCCGGTGGTGCTGCTCGTCATCGCGGTCATCCTGGCCCTGCTGCTGCGCGCCCTGCTCGCCCCGCTGCTGCTGATCGCCACCGTGGTCCTGTCGTTCCTGGCCACGCTCGGCCTCTGCGCGTTGATCTTCAGGTACGGCCTCGACTTCCCCGGCGTCGACCAGTCGTTCCCGCTCTTCGCGTTCGTGTTCCTGGTCGCCCTCGGCATCGACTACAACATCTTCCTGATGAGCCGGGTGCGCGAGGAATCGGTCCGCCGGGGCACCCGGGCCGGGGTGCTCGCCGGCCTCGCCGTCACCGGCGGCGTGATCACCTCCGCCGGCATCGTGCTCGCCGCCACCTTCTCCGCGCTCGCCGTGCTGCCGCTGGTGGTGCTCGTCGAGCTCGGCGTGGCGGTCGCCGTCGGGGTGCTGCTCGACACCGTCGTCGTCCGGTCCCTGCTGGTGCCCGCGCTCGCGTACGACATCGGGCCGAAGGTCTGGTGGCCGAGCCGGCTGTCCCGGGCCAACCGGGACGGCGACCGGGCCGGGGCGGAGGTGACGCATGTCCGCTGAGGCCGACGTGGTCATCGTCGGTGGCGGCCTGGCCGGCCTCACCGCGGCCCGCCGGCTGCACCGCGCCGGCGTGCCGTGGCGGCTGCTCGAGGCCGGCGACCGGCTCGGCGGCCGGGTCGCCACCGACCAGGTCGACGGCTACCTGCTGGACCGGGGCTTCCAGGTGCTCAACACCGCGTACCCGCGGCTCGGCGGCCTGCTCGACCTGGCCACCCTGGACCTGGGCTTATTCACCCCCGGCGTGCTGCTCCGCCGCGGCGACCGGCTCGACCGGCTGGTCAACCCGCTGCGCGAGCCCGCCGGCGTCGCCGGCACGCTGACCGCCGGGGTCGGGTCGCTGTCGGACCGGATGCGCTTCGCCGGGCTCGTCACCGGCTGCGCCACCCTGCCGGTGAGTCGACTGCTCACCGCACCGGAGACCACCACCGAGGCGGCGCTGCGCCGGGCCGGCCTCTCCGACGCGATCATCGAGGGGCTGCTCCGGCCGTTCCTCTCCGGCGTCCTCCTCGACCGGGAGCTGGCGGCCTCCAGCCACGTGCTGGCCATGATCCTTCGCTCGTTCGCCCGCGGGCGGAGCAGCCTGCCCGCCCAGGGGATGGCGGCACTGCCGCAGGCCGTCGCCGCCCCGCTGCCCGCCGAGCTGATCGAGCTGCACACCCGGGTCACCGAGGTCGCGCCGGGCCGGGTCCGCACCCAGACCGGCGACCTCGCCTGCCGCGCCGTCGTGGTCGCCGTCGACCCGCCGGCGGCGACCACGCTGCTGCCCCAGCTCGACCGGGTACGCATGCACAGCTGCACGACCTACTACCACAGCGCCGACACGCCGCCCCTGGACGAGCCGATCCTGCTGCTCGACGGGGAGCGGCGGGAACTGGTGGCCAACACGGCGGTGCTCAGCCGAGCCGTGCCCGCGTACGCGCCGGCCGGGAAGCACCTGGTGGCCACCTCGGTGGTCGGGCCGCAGCCCCCGCCCGAGGCGGTCATCCGGCGGGAGTTGGACCGGCTCTACGGGCGGTCCACCGCCGACTGGACCCACCTGACCACCGTCACCGTCCCGAACGCGCTGCCCGCCGCGCCGCCGCCGCAGGGCCGGCTGCGCAAACCGGTCGCGCTCGGCGACGGGCTCTTCGTCGCCGGCGACCACCGGGACAGCCCGTCCATCCAGGGAGCGCTCGCCAGCGGCTGGCGGGCGGCCGGGGCGGTGCTGGCGGAGCTACGCGGCGCAGGTTGAGCGCAATGGACGGCTCGGCCGCCGTCGCCCCCACGACGCGCTGTTATTCTCGCGTTGCCCATCGTGCCGGTCGGATCTTGAGTCCGGCCCGTTCGGGTGGTGGCCGGTGATCCGTTGAGCGGGTTACGATCCGGCGCGGCAGCGGGGCGGTAGCTCAGCGGGTTAGAGCAGGGGACTCATAATCCCTCGGTCGCGGGTTCGAGTCCCGCCCGCCCCACCACGGAAAACGCCCTGGTCAGGCCTGGTGCTGCCGACCCGGACGGTCGGCGTCAAGGTCGGGACCAACGCCCTTAGCCCGCAGCAGCACGAGCCGCCAACGTCGGCGCGCGTGACTGCCGAAAGCGGGACGCGCCATTCGGCTCCGAGATTCGACTCCGTGTGCTGCTGAATTGACAGAGATGGGCTTCAGGCAGAGGAGCGGTTGGCGGCAGCGCCGCCTACGCTGCCGGGATGAGCGCGGACAGGGTGCTGGCCAAGCTGACGGCGGACATCGGCAGGAGACGAGCATGAGTAGGGGAAAGGCGGTGCTTGTGGCTGCCGGTCTCCTGGTAGCGCTGTTGCCAGGTGCCCTTGCCTGGCGCGCACTGTGGCCGGTTCGCATCGACGCTCTGTGCGGGGTCTTCCAGTCCCGCCAGGGAGGGGTCATCCAGATCACGCCAGATCACGCCTTCACGGTGTCTGAGGCCACGTTCGGTTTCAACGCGGACGGATCTACGGACACGGTTTCCGGTAGCGGCCAGCTGCGCCCGGGCGACTTGGCAGCGGATGGTCAGCTAGTTCTGCGGATGAAGGATGCCAAAGCAAACCTTGAATTGAACACTCAGCGCAGCTGGCGGGGGGAGGTGAGCCTGTGGCAGTGGGCCGACGACCCGGACACCGGGGAGCGCGAGACCTTCGTCCAGAAGTCTGCCTGCTACAGCCTGTCTCAATGGTCCGTTGGGTCATGAGACACCGCCTTCTCGCTGGTGGCGGCCGGCCAGCCAGATGGTGAGGTCCTTGGCGATGTGACCGTGGTCGGTCTCGGTGGTGAGGTCGTGGATTCGCTGGCGGGCGTCGCGGCGTTCGACTTCGTAGGTGTCGTCGTCGAGTAGTGAGATCGAGGCGTACCAGGCCGGGTCGTCGGCGGGGTTGATCGTGACGAAGGTGTTGCCTTTCAGTGGGAGGACTCGCGGTCGAACAGTCGCTTCGACCAGAGGTATCCGCCCAGCGCGATGACGGCGCACCAGGCGAGCGCGATCCACGCGTTGTTCCCGATCGGCTCGTCCATCAGTAGGCTGCGCAGGGTTTCGATGATCGGCGTGAACGGCTGGTACTCGGCGAACCAGCGCAGACCGGCCGGCATGGAGTCGGTGGGGACGAACCCGCTGCCGAGGAAGGGCAGCAGAATAAGCGGCATGGGCAGGTTGCTCGCGGTCTCGACGCTCCCGCTCACCTGGCCCAGCGCGACGGACAACCAGACGAGCGCGAAGGTCACCACCACCAGGAAACCGGCCGTGGCCAGCCACTCACCCAGCCCTGCGGTGGGCCGGAAGCCGACCAGCAGCGCTACGCCGATCACGACCGCCAGGCTGATCACGGCCTGGATCATGCTGCCCAGGACGTGTCCGGTCAGCACCGAGACGCGGGCGATGTGCATGGTGCGAAACCGGGTGATGATGCCTTCGGTCATGTCCATGGCGATCGAGATCGCGGTCCCCTGGACCGTGGCCGCCACGGTCATCAGGATGATCGCGGGCGCCACGTAGTTGGCGTACGCGGCGCGCCCGCCGGCCGCACCGCCGGCCAGTGGCCCGCCGAGCCCGGCGCCCAGTGTGCCGCCGAGCACGTAAACGAACAGCAGCAGGAAGACGACGGGCATCCCGACGAGCATCACGGTCATCGACGGGTACCGCAGCATGCGCTTGAGGTTGCGGCGCAGCATCGTCGCCGAGTCGCGTAGCGGATGGAAACGGAGGCTTGCCGGAGCCGGGCCGGTGAGGGCGGGGGTGCTCATCGGGTGGTCACCTTCTCGTTGGTGGGGTTGCCGGTGAGGGCGAGGAAGACGTCGTCGAGATCGGGGGTGTGCACGGAGAGCTCGTCGACCTCGATGGCCCGGTCGTCGAGCCGGTCGATCAGGGTCTTCAGCGAGCGCAGGCTGCCGTCGCCGGGCACCCGCAGGGCGAGCGCGTCGTTGTCGCGCGCGGCCTGACCCAGCACGCGCATGGCCGCGTCGAGGCCCTGCTGGTCGGCGAAGCGCAGGCGAACGTGTCCGCCGGGGATGCGGCGCTTCAGTTCCTCCGCAGTTCCCTCGGCGACCACGCGGCCGTGGTTGAGGACCGCGATCCGGTCGGCCAGCTCGTCGGCCTCTTCCAGGTACTGCGTGGTCAGGAAGATGGTGACGCCGCCGGCCACCAGGTCCCGGACGGTCTGCCACATGTCCCGGCGGCTGCGCGGGTCCAGTCCGGTGGTCGGCTCGTCGAGGAAGATCACTTGTGGGCTGCCGACCAGGGTCATCGCCAGGTCGAGCCGCCGCAGCATGCCCCCGGAGTAGGTCGATGCCGGCCTTCTGGCCGCCTCGGTCAGGTCGAATTGTTCGAGCAGTCGGGCGGCGCGCCGGCGGCCTTCGCCCCGGGCGAGGTGGTGCAGATCCGCCATCAGCCGTAGGTTTTCCTCGCCGGTGAGCAGCTTGTCCACGGCGGAGAACTGACCGGTGACGCCGATCGCGGCGCGTACCGCGTCCGGTTCGCGGGCGAGGTCGTGCCCGGCGACCTGAACGTCACCGGCGTCGGCGCCGAGCAAAGTGGACAGAATCTTGACCGTGGTGGTCTTCCCGGCGCCGTTCGCGCCGAGCAGCGAGAAGACCGTTCCCCGTGGCACGTTCAGATCGAGACCGTCGAGCACGACATGGTCGCCGAACGATTTCCGTAGCCCGGTCGCGGCGATCGCCGGCCGGGATTGCGTGATGGTCATGTTTCCTCCGGGGCCGGAAGTGGATCAGGAGCGGTGGATGGTGATATCGCCGTAGGAGGTACGGCCGCGCACCTCGACGGTCTGGTCGGTCTCGTCGGGCCGGGTGGCGTTCTCCAGCAGGTTGCGTACGTGCCCGAATCCGGTGTTGACCTCGAGCCAGGCGGCGGTTCCCTCGGCGATGCCGATGTCCAGGTCGCCCATGGCGGTCCCGAGCACGACCGAGCCGCGGACCACCTCGCCGAGGCGGATGCTGCCGTTGGACGTCTTCGCGTCGACGCCGGCGCCGGCCCGCTGGACGTCGATGGCGCCGTTGGCGTTGCGCACCCGCACGTCGCCGGTGACGGCGTCGATCGTGGTGTCGCCGTTGGAGTTCTTGACCACCACGGCGCCCTCGACCTCGCCGATCTGGATCTTGCCGGAGCCGGTGGAGATCTCGGCGTCGCCCGTGATGCCGTCGGCGGTGATGTGACCGGCCCCCGTGTGCAGGCGCAGCGGGCCGGTTCGTTCGAGCCAGACGTTGCCGGTGGTCTTGAGCCGGCACTCCCCGAGCTGGCCGGCGCAGCGGATGTCGCCCATCTGCAGATGAGCGGACAGTTGGGAACCGCTGGGCAGTTCGATGGAAACGTCCACCGACCTGCTCTTCTTCGAGAAGTCGAAAGTGCGCTTCGGGCCGGTGACCTGGAGAATGCCGTTGGTGTAGTCGACACGGACCTGCGCAGCGGCCTGCACATCGGACTCGTCGGCCTCGTCGCTCGGGCGGACCTCGACGAGGGTGTCGGTGCGGTCGCTCGCGGCGATCCGCACGTAGCCGACGGCGAGTTCGAGCGTGACGGAAATCGATTCGGGCGTCTCGTACTTTGGCATGGTTGTCCCCGCATCATGGGTTGGGTGGGTGATTCGTCCCCGCAGGCCGGGGACGCGGTGTGAGAACAGCGTGGCTAGCGGACCCAGCCGGTGAAGCCCTGCCTGGTTCGTTTCCCGCTGCCGCGTGGCTCGGGGCGCTGATCGCGGTCGGTCCGCTGCAGGCCGGCGGCGGCCGCCCGGACCAGCCAGGCGTTGACCGAGCGCCCCTCCTTGGCCGCGGCCTCCTCGATCGCGGCCTTGAGCTGCTCGGGCATGCGTACGTTGATCCGGGCGGCGGGGCCGTCCTCGGCGATCAGCAGATCGCTGTCCGGCGCGCCGTCGGCCGTCGCCGCAGCTTTCTCGGCCGCGACCTCGATCGGCTCGGCGGGTGGCGGGGTCACGACGAAGTTCGGATCGCGTCCGCGCAGGCGCAGCTCCACCGAACCCGGAGCCAGGTCCCGGGTGATCTCGTCGGCGGCGGCCGACAGCGCGTCCAGCAGCGTCATCCGGATCGCCGACTCGAGCGACCCGGTCAGGCGCTCGACCAGCGTACGCGCCTCTTCACCGCCGGCCTCGGCAAGCGTGGCGAACTCACGTCCGAGGTTGCTCACATACGGGGTCAAGTCCATGGTGCCAATATGGCACACCGCTGGCACACAGGCAAGCCGTCTTGGCTCACTTGCGGTGCCAGGCTGGCATCCTTGGCGCGCTGGCTAATTCTCTTTGCGTGGCGAGCCCCCCAGCGCCTAGCGTTGTCCCTCCCTGTAGGCGCGGAGGACCTGCCTCTCCGCGGCTCTGAATGAGCAGATGGGAGGTGCGGAGCGGAATGATCAGTCATCTCCTCGCGCTCTGCTTCGACGCGCACGACCCGCTCCGGCTCGCGCGCTTCTGGGCCGGCGTCCTCGGCTGGGAGTTGATCGACGACCCCCGAGGCGGCATCACGCTGCTGCCGAGCGACGACACCGGGTTCCGGCTCCGATTTCTGCCAAGTCAGGAGCAGAAGGTCGGCCAGAACCAGATGCACTTCGACCTGACGAGCACGTCCCTCGAGGACCAGCAGCAGACGGTGGCGCGGGCGCTCGAACTCGGTGGCCGGCACATCGACATTGGCCAAGACCCGGACGATGGTCATGTGGTGCTGGCAGACCCCGAAGGCAACGAGTTCTGCGTCATCGAGCCGGGCAACAAGTTCCTCGCCGACTGCGGATTCATCGGAGCGCTTGCGTGCGACGGTTCGCAGGAGGTCGGATACTTCTGGAGCGAAGCGCTGGGCTGGCCGTTGGTCTGGGACCAGGACCAGGAGACCGCGATCCGCTCGCCGCACGGCGGTCCGAAGATCACCTGGGGCGGTCCGCCGCTGATGCCGAAGACCGGCAAGAACCGGCTGCATTTCGACCTCGCTCCACCCGCCGACGGTGATCAGCAGGCGGAGGTCGACCGCCTCATCTCCCTCGGGGCAACGCGCATCGACATCGGCCAGGGCGACGTCAGCTGGGTGGCCATGGCCGATCCCGATGGCCACGAGTTCTGCGTGCTGACCCCGCGATAGCGCGAACAGAATCCCGGGTAGCCGGCGACCCGCACGACCGCTCCGGAAGAGCGACTCGTCGCGTTCGGGCGGCACGGCGTCATGGCCGGTGCGCCTGGGCATGGGCGGGCCCGGCCCAGGACCGAATGATCCTGGGCCGAGCCGGATTCGTTCGCCGATCAGTTGAGCGCGGCGGCGAACATGCCGGGCTCGTAGGAACCCCCCTGCTGGTGCACGATCACGGCGAGCCGGTTGGCCGCGTTGATCAGGGCGACCAGGCAGACCAGCGCCGCGATCTGGTCGTCGTCGTAGTGCTTGCGTACCTGGGCCCAGGTCTCGTCGGACACGCCCTGGTGGGCGTCGGCGAGCCGGGTGCCCTCTTCGGCGAGCGCCAGCGCGGCCCGCTCGGCCTCGGTGAAGACCGTGGACTCGCGCCAGGCGGCGACCAGGTTGAGCCGGACCGAGGTTTCACCGGCGGCTGCGGCCTCCTTGGTGTGCATGTCGATGCACCAACCGCAGCCGTTGATCTGGCTGGCGCGCAGCGACACCAACTCCTGGGTGGACCTCGGCAACGGCGACTGATGGATCACCAGGCCGGCGTTGGCGAACCGCTTGAAGAACTTGGCGGCGATCTCGTTGTCGAACATGTTGAATCGGGCGTCCATGGCTCCGTCCTCACTGCTTGTGCTGCACTGGACGAACATGAGATGCCGGCGACCCGATCCCTGTGACGGTGCGGCTACGTGACGCGCACCACAAGCAGTTGGCGCATCGGTGACGTACGACGCGCCGCTGCCCAGGGCGCTGCCCCGCCGTCCCGCGATTCGCTGCCGGACGACGAGGATTGGCTACCGTTCCGATGTCACAGAACGGCGGGGCCCGGCATCTGATGGGTGACGCAGTCGAGAGCGAACAGGAGTCACCCATGGTCGGCACGCCGCAGACCGCATCCGACGATCGCGCCCGGGGCAGCAGCCGGGACGATCGCCCCGGTCCCGCCACCGAGGCGTTCCTCGCCCACCGCAACCTGCTGTTCACCGTCGCCTACGAAATGCTCGGCTCGGCCGCCGACGCGGAGGACGTCCTGCAGGAGACCTGGTTGCGGTGGGCGGGCGTCGAGCTCGGCACGGTGCGGGATCAGCGTGCGTACCTGGTCCGGATCACCACCCGCCAGGCGCTCGCCCGGCTGCGTACGCTCGGCCGCCGCAGGGAGTCCTACGTCGGCCCCTGGCTGCCTGAGCCACTGCTCACCGCGCCCGACGTAGCCGACGACGTCGAGTTGGCCGACAGCGTCTCGATGGCGATGCTGCTGGTGCTGGAGACGCTCACCCCCACCGAGCGGGCGGTGTTCGTGCTGCGCGAGGTGTTCGACGTCGAGTACGACGAGATCGCCGAAGCCGTCGACAAGACCCCGGCCGCGGTCCGCCAGATCGCGCACCGGGCACGGGCACACGTCGCGGCGCGCCGGCCGCGCCACGTCGTTAGCGTGGCCGAGACCCGAGACGCCCTCGACGCGTTCCAGCGGGCGGTCGAAACGGGCGACCTGCAGAGCCTGCTCGACATCCTCGCACCGGATGTCGTCCTGCTGGGTGACGGTGGCGGAGTCAAGCAGGCCGTCCCGCGGCCCGTCGTGGGGGCCGACAAGGTGGCCCGCCTGCTGGCCGCCGGGCTGGGCAAGTTCGCCGACACGGCGTCGCTGCGGCCGGCACAGGTCAACGGCTACCCGGCGCTGATCCTCCACCTCGACGGCGAGCTCGACAGCGTCCTGGCGTTGCGTATCGACGACGGCCTCATCACCGGGCTCTACGCCGTGCGCAACCCCGAAAAGCTGTCGCACATGGCGCGGGAGACCACCCTGCGCCGCTGAACCCGGGCCCGCTCAGGCCGAGTACGGATGCTCATCCGCCCGACCGCCCGGACCGGAAGGATCGAGCCGTGACCACAACGATGCGTACTCTGCTCGGCGGGCTGCTGATAGCGGCGGCGACGGTCGGCGCCTGGTGGGCCTGGCTGGGCTGGGAGACCGGCTACACGGTCGACCCGCGGACCGGCGCGACCAGCGGCCCGTACGCGGTGTGGCAGGTGGCCGGCTGCGTGCTGACCCTGGCCCTGATCGCCGGCGTCGGCGGCTGGTGGCGCGGTCCGTGGCTGGTGGCCCCGGTGATGACGGTGGCCTTCACGGCCGTCTGGGCGCGGCACGCCGCGTCGATCGACGACACCGGGCTCTGGGCGGTCGGGGCGGCGCTGGTGGCGATCGGCACCGCGATCGGTTCCACCGTGGTGAGCGCCGGTGCCGGCTGGCTGCGGCGCCGCCGGGGCGGGTGACCGGGGTGCCAGAAGGGGCCCCTTGCACAACGCCAGGCGTTGACAGGGGCCCCTTCCTTCACGCGCGGGGGCAGGTCAGGCGAGCGCCTTCAGGTAGTCGGGGTTGGCCTTCAGCCACTCCTCGACGGCCTTCTTCTCGTCGCCCTTGTGGGTGTTGAACATCAGGTCCTCCAGGGACCCGAGCTGCTGGCCGTCCATCTTGAACTTCTCCAGCATCTTCGCGACCTCGGGGAAGTCCTTGCCGAAGCCCTTGCGGCCGAAGGTGTTGATCTGCTCGGCCTGGCCCAGGGTGCCCTTCGGGTCGGCCAGGTCCTTCAGCTCGTACTTCGCGTACGCCCAGTGCGGGTGCCAGAGGGTGACCACGATCGGCTTCTTGTCGGCGATCGCGCCGTCCAACGCCGCCAGCATGGCCGGGGTGGAGGAGGTCTTCAGCTTCATGCCGGACAGGCCGTAGCCGGGCAGCACCTTCTCCTGGGTGGCCTTGGTGAGGCCGGCGCCCGGCTCGATGCCGATCATCTGCCCGCCGAAGGTGCCGGCCTGGGCGGCCAGGTCCTCGAGCGAGTCGACGCCCTCGACGTACTTCGGCACGGCGATGCTCAGGCTGGCATCGTCGTACCAGACGCCGATCTTCTCCAGCTTGTCGCCGTACTTCTCCAGGTAGGAGGCGTGCGTCTGGGGCAGCCAGCCGTCCAAGAAGAGGTCGATGTCGCCGTTGGCGAGACCGCCGTAGACGAGACCGGCCTCCAGGTTCTTGAGCTGGACCCGGTAGCCCTTCTCCTCGAGGATGTGCTGCCACAGGTGGGAGGCGGCGACCGCCTCGTCCCAGGCCATGTAGCCGATGGTGATCTTCTTGCCGCTGCCGGACGCGCCGTCCGACTTCTCGCCGCAGGCGGCGGCACCGCCGAGAGCCAGGGTGGCGGTCACCGCGAGGGCGAGGACGCGTTTCAGGGTGGTGAACACAGATCTTCCTTCCTGATTCGGAGCAGCCGGCGGTCCCGCGTACGCGGGAACAGGGGTGCCGGCGGAGGGGCGACGGTCAGGCGGCCTGCCGCGCGAGGCGCTGCGCCCGCGCGGAGGGGAACCGGTCGCCCACGGAGTCGGTGAGCCGGTCGAGCACCACGGCGAGGACCACGACGGCGATGCCGCCCTCGAACCCGCTGCCGACCTCGACCTGAGAGAGCGCGAACATGATCACGTCGCCGAGGCCGCCGGCGCCGACCATGCCGGCGATGACCACCATGGACAGGGCCAGCATGATGACCTGGTTGACGCCGGTCATGATCGTCGGCAGGGCCAGTGGCACCTTGGTCCGCAGCAGCACCATCCACGGCGGCGCGCCGAACGACTCCGCGGCCTGGACGATCTCCTTGTCGACCTGGCGCAGGCCGAGCTCGGTCAGGCGTACCCCGGGCGGCATGCTGAACACCAGCGTGGCCAGCACGCCGGGCACGGTGCCGATGCCGAAGAAGAAGATGGCGGGGATCAGGTAGACGAACGCCGGCAGGGTCTGCATGAGGTCCAGCACCGGCCGGGCCACGGCAGACGCCCGCCGGTTCTCCGCGATGAAGACGCCGAGCGGGATCGCCAGCAGCAGAGCGAGCAGGCTGGCCACGAGCACCTGGGCGAGCGTGCTCATGGTCTCCTCCCAGTACGGCATCCCGGCCACCAGGCCGAGGCCGACCGCGGTGCCGAGCCCGAACTTCCAGCCGCGCAGCCACCAGCCCAGCCCGGCGAGCACCAGCACGACCACCACCGCCGGTACGCCGGTGAGCAGGTTCTCGAGCGGGCGGACCAGGGTGTCGACCACGGTCGCGACCGCGTCGAAGACCGGGCCGAGGGTACGGGTGGCCCAGTCGACGGCGGACTCGGTCCAGGTGCCGAGCGGCAGCCGGGGCAGCCAGGAGTCGAGCGGGGACTGCGCGATGCTCATGCCGGCTCTCCCTTCGCGGCGACGAGTTCGACGTCGGGCTGCGCCGGGATGGCCGCCTTCTCCACTGCCGCGACACTCTCCGGTGTCGCGCTGGCCAGGGCGCTGAGCAGGGTGATCCGGGGGATCACCCCGGCCAGCCGGCCCCGGTCGTCCAGGACGGCCACCGGGTGCTGGCTCTCCGCGCAGTCGGCGAACAGGTCCGCCACCGCCGTGTCCGCGGTGACCGTGCGGACCCGCTCGGTCGACACGTACCCGTCGAGGTTCGGGTGGCCCTCGCGCAGCGCCCGCAGCACCTCGTCCTCGGTGACCGTGCCGAGGAACCGCTTCATCGGCCCGGTCACGTAGACCACCGAGGTCTGGCTCTCCCGCAGCGCCTTGGCGGCCACCCGGGGGCCGGCGTTGACGTCCAGCACGTGGTGCGGCTTCTCCATCACCGACGCGGCGGTCAGGATCCGGGTCCGGTCGACGTCGGCGACGAACTGCGCCACGTACCCGTTGGCCGGGTCGGTGAGGATCTCCTCGGCGGTGCCGATCTGGACGATCCGGCCGTCCCGCATGACGGCGATCCGGTCGCCGAGCCGCATGGCCTCGTTGAGGTCGTGGGTGATGAAGATGATGGTCTTGCCCAGCTCGGCCTGGAGTTCCAGGAGTTGGTCCTGGATCTCCCGGCGGATGAGCGGGTCCAGCGCCGAGAACGCCTCGTCCATCAGCAGGATGTCGGTGCCGGCCGCGAGCGCGCGGGCCAACCCGACCCGCTGCCGCATGCCGCCGGAGAGGTCGTGGGGCAGGTTGTCCGCCCACTCCTCGAGCCCGACCATGCGCAGCGCGTCCAGGGCGCGTTCGCGCCGCTCGGCCTTGGGCAGGCCGGCGACCTCCAGCGCGTAGCCCGCGTTCTCCAGCACCGTCCGGTGTGGCATCAGCGCGAAGTGCTGGAAGACCATGCTGATCTTCTCCCGCCGCAGCTTGCGCAGCGCGGCGGGCTTGAGCGTGGTCAGTTCGACCCCGTCGACCTGCACGCTGCCCCGGGTCGGCCGGAGCAGGCCGTTGAGCATCCGGATGAGGGTGGACTTGCCCGAGCCGGAGAGGCCCATCACGACGAAGATCTCGCCGGGGCGGACCTCGAAGTTCGCGTCGATCACGGCGGCCGTGGCCGGCAGGCCGGCCAGCGCCTCGGCGCGCGGGGCGCCGCTCGCGAGGCGCCTCATCGCCTCGTCAGTTCGACTGCCGAATATCTTGTAGAGCGACTTCACTGCGAGTGCGGGCACGATCCCCTCTCCGATGGAAACCGCTGGCGCGTCGCACCATCGGTAGCCATCTTCGCGTCTCGTCCGTCGATATCAACATCGGTCACATTCCGCAGGCCGTAGGGGCCGGCCCGGAAACTTACCGACGTCATCGGCGGGAATCCAGTCGCAACCGGGGGGGCTGTGGAATTAACCACAAAAACTGGTGCCCTCGACACCGTCAAATTCGGTCGTCCGTACGCACCGAGGACGTGCCTCCATCGCCGGGAAGCCGGGCCGATTAGACCACGTATGGGGCCTTTGTGCCGCCAGCGAGGGTGCCGGATGATGGCGGTCCGCTGCCGCCGTTCGTCCCCGAATATGACAACGGCGATAGAGAACTGTCATGTGTTCGTGATTCTCTGTCATGTGACCGTCATATTTCGGCCGGCGCTTCCGGCTCGTCGGGCGGGGCGGTTCCGCAAATCAGGTGTGGTCGTCTCGCGGAAATCGTCGAACGGATCGGTGGGGCCGCGGAAGAAGCCGACGCCGTAGACAAGCGATGCGGCTCTTCGCGCGAGGTCGTGCCGAAGCTCGGCTGACGCGTCGGGGCCGGCCGCCGAATCGGCGGCCGGCCCCGCGCGGGCCGGCGGACCCCTCCACCCACCGGCCCGGGAAGGTCAGTACGCCAGTGCCACCGGCCGGCCCAGCAGCCGGGCCCCGTTGTTGCCCAGCCAGCCCTCCGCGGCCGCCGCGTGCTGCGCGAAGGTGTGGATGTCCCGGAACCGGCGCTGGATCGGGGAGGAGTCCCGAGCGGCGCCGCCGCCGGCCGCCCGGTAGCAGGTGTCCACGGCGGCGATCGCCTGCTCGGTCACCCAGGGCAGCGACGCGGAGATGGTCGGGTGCAGGGCGGCGATCCGCCCCGGGTCCTCGGCGCAGGCCGCCCAGAGGTCGTCGGCGAGCGCGGCCAGCAGGGCCCGCGCCGCGCGGACGTTCAGGTCGGCCCGACCGAGCTGGACCCGGAACGCGGGCGAGTCGGCGAGCGGCTGCCGGGCGTAGAGGCGCTGCCGGCCGTCGCCGAGCAGCGCGGTCATGTCGTCCAGCGCCCCCTGCGCGATGCCGACCGCGACCGCGCCCAGGTGCAGCACGAAGTGCACCAGCGGCGCCACGAACCCCGGCCCGGGCACGCACGGCGTGCCGGTGAACAGGTCGAAGCTCTCCTCCGCCGGGCAGAACGCCGACTCGACCAGCACGTCGTGGCTGCCGGTGCCGCGCAGGCCGAGCACGTGCCAGGTGTCCACCACGGTCACCCGGTCGGCCGCGAAGAGCATCGAGCGGGTCTCCGGCGGCTGCCCGTCCACCCCGGGCAGCGGCTGGCCGTCCGCGGTGACCAGGCAGTTGCCGAAGATCCAGTCGGCGTGCCGGCAGCCGCTGGCGAACCCCCACCGCCCGCTCACCTGGAACCCGCCGTCGGCCAGCTCGGCCCGGCCCTGCGGCGCGAAACCGCCGGCCACCACCACGTCCGGGCCGGCGGCGTAGAGCTTGTCGAACCGGTCGCGGGAGAGCATCGCCAGCAGGTGCGGGGTCTCCGCGCCGATCATCACGGTCCAGCCGGTCGAGCCGTCCGCCCGGGCCAGGGTCTCCAGCACCGCCATCCCGGTGCGCAGGTCCACCTCGTACCCGCCGTGGCTGCGGGGCACGAACATCCGGAAGCAGCCGGCCGCGCGGAGCCGGTCGAGCAGGTCGGCGGGCAGCTCCCGGGTCCGCTCGATCTCCTCGGCCCGGGCGGTCAGCTCCGGCGCCAGCTCGCGTACGGCGGTCAGCAGGTCGTGGCGGTGGTCCATGGCGGCCTCCTCGTCGGTGTGGCGGGTCCACCGTGGCGCGTCCACCGTCCCGGCCGCCAGGGACACCCGTACCGATCGGACGGGACATCGCGGTGCCCCGGGCCGGCCGGGAAACCGCCCGGCCGGTCGGGACACCGTGGCCCATGCGCCCGGGACGCCGGGCCCGCCACGCTTCGCCTGCGGCGACCCGCCGTGCCCCCGACCTGAGGAGGAACCATGACCAGCGCCACGCTCGACGCCACCGCCACCCCGACCGCCACCGGCCGTCCCCGCCGGGGCTGGGCGGTCGCCGGGGCCGTCGCCGGGCTCACCGGCATCGCGATCTTCCAGTTCGGTCCGCAACTGGCCAACGTGGACACGTCGCTGCTCGCCGACAACGCGCGTTTGGCGGCCGCGATGGACGGCAAGGAGGCGTACGTCTGGGTCTTCCAGGTGCTGACCGGGCTGGCCGCCGGCTGCCTGGCGGTGTTCGCGGCCGGGCTGCGGCGGCGGCTGGCCGCCCGCGAGCCGGCCGGCGGGCTGCTGCCCGACGTGGCGGCCGCCGGCCTGCTGCTCACCGCGGCGCTGCTGCTGGTCGGCGGCGGGGTGTCCACCGAGCTGTACTGGGACCTGCTGCACCTGGCCGAGACCGACGCCGACACGGTCGCGACGCTGGCCACCGGCTACAACACCTTCCCGTGGGTCTGGGCGGGGGCGGGCCTCAGCGCCGGCGCGGTGGCGGTCGCCGGGCTGCGCCGCCGGTCGGTGAGCCGGTGGCTGGCAGTGTTCAGCCTGCTGATGACCCTGCTGGTGGTCGTCACCCAGGCGGTGCCGCTGCAGTACCTGGCGCTGGCTCCCGCGGCGCTCTGGGCCACTGTCGCCGGACTGACATTCGCGCTGGAGCGCCGGGGTCTCGGCAACTGACCCGGCGACTGTCAGGATCAGCGCATGCCCGCCGCGCCGACGACGACACCACGGGGCGGCGACCGGCGCCATCCGGTCGCCGCCCGGCTGGTCGCCGTCGGCTGCGCGCTCCTGCTCACCGGTACGGCCGTCTGCTGGGTCCTCGCCCGCCGGCCGTGGGGCCTGTCCCAGCTCTACTTCCTGGTCGACTTCACCGACTGCGCGGTGTACGGCACGGTCGCCTGGCTGGTGCTGCTGCGGCGCGGTCATCCCGTCGCCTGGCTGCTCGCCGCGACCGGCGTGGGCGGCGGGTTCTCCGCGTTGAGCGCGCAGTACGTGGACCTGCTCGCGGTACGGCCCGGCCTGCCGGCCCCGGTGCTGCTCACCTCCGCCCGCGACTGGGCCTGGGTGCCGGGGATGCTCTCGCTCATCACGGTGGTGCCCTGGCTGGTCCGGGAGGGGCGACTGCCCGTGCCGGCCCGGCTCGCCGTGACCGCCGGCGCGCTGGTGACCGCCGGGATCGAGCTGTTCCACCTGACCTGGCCCGGCCAGCCGGGCCGGCCCTCCGGCGCGCTGCCGCTCGCCGTGCCGGGCTGGGCGGACGTGGTGGACACCGGGGACCTGCTGCTGTTCCGGGCGGTGCCGGTGCTCGGGCTGCTCGCCGCCGCCGGCCTGGTCCGCCGGTGGCGTAGCGGGCCGCCGGCCGAGCGGGTCGGGCTGGGCTGGCTGGCCGTCGGCACCATGCTGCTCGCGGTGAGCTTCGCCCCGCTGGGCTTCCCCGGCTGGGCCGGGTACGTCCCGGACTGGCTCGCCCCGACCGCCATGCTCGCCTCCCAGGCGTTCTTCCCGGCCGCGGTGCTGGCCGTGGTGCTCCGGCAGCGGCTGTGGGGGATCGAGATCGCCGTCCGCCGCACCCTGGTCTGGTTCCTGCTCACCTTCCTGCTGGTGACCGCGTACGTGGTGGGGGTGAGCGTGCTCGACGAGCTGCTGCCGGCCACTCCCGCGGTGCCAGGGGTGCTGGTCACCGCGCTGGTGGCGGTGGGCATGCAGCCCGCGCGGGCCCGGGTGCAGCGCGGCGTCGACCGGCTGATCCACGGCGAGGCGGTGGAGCCGCTCGGCGTGGTACGCGGCGTCGGGCACCGGATCAGCGCGTCCGCGGACCCGGCCGACGTGCTCACCGGAGTGGCGCAGAGCCTGACCGACCTGCTCCGCCTCGGCGCCTGTGCGATCGAGGTGGACGGCCCGGAGCCGTACGCCGCGGGCGGAGTGTCCGCCGGGCCGGTCGGCGCGCCGCTGGTGCTGCCGCTGCGCCGGGGCGGGACCGAGATCGGCCGGCTGGTCGCGTGGGCCCGGGCGGGGGAACGGCTGGACGGGCGTACCCGGTCGGCGCTGGTCGACCTGGTGCCGGTGGTCGCGTCGGCGGCCAGCCTGGCCGCCACCAGCCGGGCGCTGGCCGCCTCCCGGGCCCGGCTGGCCGAGGCGCGCGAGGAGGAACGGCGCAAGCTGCGGCGAGACCTGCACGACGGGCTCGGCCCGGCGCTGGCCGGGGTGGCGTTGGGTCTGCAGGCGACCCGTAACCTGCTCACCGTGGATCCCGAGGCGGCCGGCCGGTTGCTGGACCGGCTGCGCGACGAGGTCGACCAGCGCGTCGAGCACGTCCGGGACCTGGCCCGGGGGCTGCTTCCGCCGGTGTTGGGCGAGCGTGGCCTCGCCCCGGCCCTGCACGAGCTGGCCCAGCGGTACGCGGGCTCGGGGCTGGCCGTCCAGGTGCTGGCCGCGCCGCTGCCGCTGCCCGAGCCGGTGGCGACCGCGATCTACGGCATCGTCTCCGAGGCGGTCCGGAACGTGCACCGGCACTCCGGCGCGGCGAGCTGCCGGGTGCGCGTCGACCGGGAAGCCGCCGGGCTCAGCGTGCGGGTCGAGGACGAGGGGCGGGGGGTGGCGCCGGGGACGCCGGACGGGATCGGGATGCGCTCGATGCGGGAACGGGCCGAGGGGATCGGCGGGGTCTGCGTCGTCGCGCCGAGGGAGGGGGGTGGCACCACCGTGCTCGTCCGGGTGCCGGCCGCGCGGCTGTCGGCGTACGCGTCGGAGCGCGCGGCGCCGACGGCGGACGCTGCGGGGCCCGACCCCGCCGCCTCCGGCGACCCGGCCTGGTCCGACGCCGGCTCGGGGGCGGTACGGGCGGCGGCGGTGGAGCCGTGACCGAGCCGACGATCCGGGTCGCGGTGGTGGACGACCACCCGGTCTTCCGGCTGGGCATGACCGCGCTGCTCGCCTCGACGGCCGGGCTGGCGGTGGTCGGCGAGGCCGCCGACGCGGACGGCGCGCTCCGCGTCGCCGACCAGCAGCGACCGGACGTGATCATCATGGACCTGCACCTGGGCGGCCGGTCCGGGGTGGCGGCGACCCGGGAGATCGTCGCCCGGCACCCGGGCATCGGGGTGCTGGTGGTGACCATGCTGGACGACGACGACTGGGTCTTCGCGGCGCTGCGCGCGGGTGCCCGGGGCTATCTGCTCAAGGGCGCGGCGCCGGCCGAGGTGGAGCGGGCGGTCCGAGCGGTCGCCAACGGCGAGGTACTGCTCGGCCCGGTGATCGCGAGCCGGGCGGTGAGCTACCTGTCCGGGGCCCGGGCGTCCGGGTCCGCGCCGTTTCCCGAGCTGACCGACCGGGAGCGCGAGGTGCTCGACCTGGTCGCCCAGGGGTTGAGCAACGTGGTCATCGCCCGCCGGCTGACGCTCAGCCCGAAGACCGTCCGCAACCACCTGTCCAACGTGCTCGCCAAGCTTCAGGTGGCCGATCGCGGCCAGGCCATCGTCCGGGCCCGGGAGGCCGGTCTCGGTCAGCCCTGACCGGCGCGGAACTCGTCGGCGACGGCCCGCAGGGCCCGGGTCAGCTCCGCCGCCGACGGTGCCGCCGCCGGGTCGACCAGCCACTGGGCGGCCAGGCCGCCGAGCAGCGCCTGGTGGAACGCGCCGAGCGCGAGCGCGGTCGGCTCGTCGGCGGCCGGGTCGATCCGGTGGAAGACCTCGGCGAGGCCGAGCCGGGCCTGCCGGTTGGCGGCGGCGAACGCCTCCCGCAGTTCGGGTACGCGGTCCAGCTGCGCGATCAGCTCGAACTGGATGGCCCAGAGCCGGGGTAGCCGGGCGAAGGATTCGAGGATCCGCTCCCAGGCCGCCTCGAACCGCTGGGCGGGGGTGGCCGTCGGGCCGGCGTCCTCTGCGAGGGCGCGGCCCAGCTCCTCACCCCACTCCGCCATCGCCTCGATCAGCGCCTCGTTGAGCAGGGCCTTCGTGGTGCGGAAGTGGTAGCCGATGGCGGCCAGGCTGGTGCCGGCCGCGGTGGCGACGTCCCGGGCCGTGGTGGCCGTGTACCCCTTCTCGATCAGGCAGCGCTTGGCGCCGGCGAGCAGGTCCTCCCGATTTCCCATGCCGACAGCGTAGCGGATTTCTTGGACAGGCGTCTTGCACAACTGTCTAACACGCTTGTACAGTTGCTGGCATGACCAATGTGCTGATCTCCGGGGCCGGTGTCGCCGGCCCCGCGCTGGCCTGGTGGCTGCGCCGTCACGGCTTCCGTCCGACCGTCGTCGAGCGGGCCCCGATGCTCCGCGCCGGGGGCTACAAGGTGGACATCCGGGGCGCTGCCCTGGACGTCATCGACCGGATGGGGATGGGGCACGAGGTGCGGCGGCACGACACCGGCATGCGGCTGGCCCGCTTCGTGGACTCGTCCGGCCGACAGCTCGCCACCATGGACGCCGCGCTCTTCGGCGGCCGGGAGGGGGACGACGTCGAGGTCATGCGCGGCGACCTGGCCCGCATCCTGGTCGACGCCACCGGCGACGTGGACTACCTCTTCGACGACTCGATCGTCGCGCTGGATCAGCGGGCCGACGGGGTGGAGGTCGCCTTCGAGCGGGCGCCGAACCGCCGCTTCGACCTGGTGATCGGCGCCGACGGGCTGCACTCGACGGTGCGGCGGCTGGCCTTCGGCCCCGGCTCGGCCCACCTGCGCCCGCTCGGGCACCACATCGCGATCTTCACGGTGCCCGCCGAGTACGGCGAGGAGTGCGTCGAACTGATGCACCCCGCCCCGGGGCGGACGGTCGGCGTCTACCGGACCGCCGGCGCGCCGGACGCGCGGGCCCTCTTCCTCTTCCCGTCACCCGCCGAGGAGCCCGACCGCCGGGACGTCGCCGCGCAGCGGGCGGCGCTGGCCCGGGCGTACGCCGGGGCCAGCTGGCGGGTGCCGGACCTGCTCGCCGCGATGGACGATGCGCCGGACTTCTACTTCGACGCGATGAGCCAGGTGCGGATGGACCGCTGGTCGACCGGGCGGATCGGGCTGGTCGGCGACGCCGGCTACGGCGCCTCGCCGGCGTCCGGGCAGGGCACCAGCCTGAGCCTGGTCGGGGCGTACGTGCTGGCCGCCTCGCTGGCCGAGGCGGGTGGCGACCCCGCCGCCGGGTTCGCGGCGTACGAGCGGCGGATGCGCCCGTTCGTGGCGGCGAACCAGCAGCTCGCCGAGCGCAACCTGAAGGGCATGGTGCTCGGCTCGGCCGCGCAGATCCGGTTCCAGACGCTGATGCTGCGGCTCATGCCGCACCTGCCGGGCCGGGAGGGGATGATCCGCCGGGTCACCGAGCCGATCCGCAAGGCGGCCACCGCGATCACCCTGCCGGACGTCCCGGCCGTCGCGCGCTGAGGGCGGCAGGCGGCGGCGCGGGGTGGCGGCTCGCCGCCCCGCGCCGGCCGCGTCAGGAGTCCAGGCGCTCGGCGTACGCGGCGCGCAGCTGCTCCCAGCCGAAGTCCAGCGCCTCGCCGCCGCGGATCGGGCCGACCGGGTCCCCGTCGAGCAGGTGACCGGCGACGTCCAGGCAGAGGTGCCAGCCCGCGGCCATCAGCGGGGCCTGGTCGGCCTTCTCGATCCGGTGCCGCAGGGTCAGCCGGGTGCCCGCGTCCGTCGGGGTCAGCTCCCAGCGCAGCCGGTCGTCGCCCCAGGTGTACTCCAGCAGCGACGGGCACTCCGCCCGGATCACGGTGGCCGGCGCGTCGAAGGTCCGCTCGCCGTCGACGGCGCTGAGCGTGGCGTCGCCGGGCGTACCGAGATCCCGGCTGGCCAGGAAGGGCGCCCACTGGGCGAGCTGGTCGGGCTCGGTCAGCGCGGCCCAGACCTTCTCCGGCGGATGCCGCAGGTCCCGGACGAACACGAGGTCCCACCGGTCGCCGGCCGGCACCCGGGCGACCTCGGCGAGCGGGCCGGGCCGGAAGTTGTCGCGTTCCATCGTCACTCCTGACTGTCGAGATGGCGCTCCAGGGCGTCGAGGTGGTCCGCCCACATCCGCCGGTACGGCCCGAGCCAGTCGTCGACCGTGCGCAGCGGGCGCGGGTCGATCCGGTAGATCCGCTGCTGGGCGGCGGTGCGGCAGGTGACGAAGCCGGCCTCGCGGAGCACCCTGAGGTGCTTGGAGACGGCCGGCTGGCTCATCCCGAGCGTGTCCACCAGGTCACCGACGCTGCTCTCGGTGCGGCGCAGCCGGTCGAGGATGCGGCGTCGGGTGGGCTCGGCCAGGACGGCGAAGACGTCGACGGACACCAGACCAATATGCCTCAGCAGTTATATGCCTGTAAAGGCATGGCCGCTGTTGGAGCCGGTGCGGGTGACGGGGACCGGTGCCCGGGGCGGGCCACCGATCCGCTTCCTATGCTCGGATCATGGAACTGCGGATCTTCACCGAACCCCAGCAGGGCGCCAGCTACGACCAGCTGCTCGCCGTGGCCCGGCGCGCGGAGGAGACGGGCTTCGGCGCGTTCTTCCGCTCCGACCACTACCTGAAGATGGGCTCGGGGAGCGGCGAGCCGGGCCCGACCGACGCCTGGACCACCCTCGCCGGCCTGGCCCGGGACACCACCCGGATCCGACTCGGCACACTGATGACCGCGGCCACCTTCCGGCTCCCCGGCCCGCTCGCCATCACCGTCGCGCAGGTCGACCAGATGAGCGGCGGCCGGGTCGAGCTGGGCATCGGCACCGGCTGGTACGCGGACGAGCACACCGCGTACGGCATCCCGTTCCCGCCGCTCGGGGAGCGCTTCGACCGGCTGGAGGAGCAGCTGGCGGTGATCACCGGTCTCTGGGCGACCCCGGCCGGCCGGACCTTCGACTTCCCCGGCAAGTACTACCCGGTCAGCGACTCGCCCGCGCTGCCCAAGCCGGTGCAGCAGCCGCGCCCGCCGATCCTGCTCGGCGGGAAGGGCCCGAAGCGGACGCCCCGCCTCGCTGCCCGCTACGCCGACGAGTTCAACCTGCCGTTCGTCTCGGTCGAGGACTCGGCGGCCCAGTTCCAGCGGGTACGCGCCGCCTGCGCGGAGATCGACCGGGACCCGTCCACCATGGTCTGGTCCAACGCCCTGGTCCTCTGCTGCGGCCGGGACGAGGCCGAGGTGGCCCGGCGCGCCGCGGCGATCGGCCGGGAGCCCGCCGAGCTGCGCAAGAACGGCCTCGCCGGCACACCCGCCGAGGTCGTCGACAAGCTCGGCCGGTATGCCGCGATCGGCAGCCAGCGGGTCTACCTCCAGCTGCTCGACCTGACCGACCTGGACCACCTGGAGCTGGTCGCCGCCGAAGCCATGCCGCAGCTCTGACGATCGACCACGCCGGGCCGACGGCCGCCCCGAGGCGCCGGCCCGGGGCCCGGCGGCTCCGGCTCGGGCTCCGGGACCGGTCCCGGCACCGGATGCCCGGCCGGTGACCCGCCGACCGGGCCGCGGCCCGCACCGGTCGGGTCGATCTCCTGCTCCGACGGGTGCCCGTCGCCGCGGCGGGTCGGGTCGCGGTAGCTGCTCATCCGCACCGCATTCCCCGTCCGTGGCGGGCCAACCGTGCCTTGACAGGTGGGCGGAAAATGCACCCGGACGACGGTGTCGGATCGGGGGTACGACATGGAAGTGCATCGCAGCCGGGGGACACTGCCGCTGGCCGTCGCCTGCGTGTTGGGCGGGGTGACGGTGCTCGCCCTCGCCGGCGAGGGTTCGGTGCTGCGGGTGCTGGCGGCCCTCGGGGCCGTGGTGCTCGGCGGCGTGGTGCTGGTCGGCGCCGTGCGGCCGTTCCGCTTCCTGATCGGGCCGGCGGGGATCGAGGTGCGCCGCCCGGGTCTGCGCGGGACGTACCGGTGGGAGCAGTTCGAGGCGCTCGCCCTCGACGACGCCGGCCGGCTGGTCGCGGTGCCTGCGGCGGGGCTGGGCCTGCGGACCACCGCGCGGCACCCGCGCGACGGGCGGGCCGCCGTCGAACTCCTCGATCTCCGCCAGATCCGGGAGAGCCCGGACGACGTGGCGGCGGCGCTGAGCCGGTACTCCGGCGGCCGCTTCACCGACGCGCGTACGCCGGTAGCCGCCCGGCTCGCCGGGGCGGAGATCGACTTCACCGTCGCCCTGCGCGGCTACTTCACGGCGCAGGTCGACCAGTTGGTGCACCGCGCCCAGGACGCGCTGGCCCAGGGCGGCCCGGCCGAGCGGCGGGCCGCCCGCGCGGAGATCGAGCAGGCCCGGGCGGCCGGTATCCCGGTCGGGCTGCGTGGCTACGACGTCGGCCAGGTCGACGCGGCGCTCGACGCGCTCTGCGCCGCCCTCACCGCGGAGCCCACCACCGATCGAGAGACCACCACGTGACCGGCGCCGGCCGCAACTGGGCGGGCAACGTCCGGTACGCCGCCCGGGCCCGCCATCGGCCATCCAACCTGGACGAGCTGCGCCGGCTGGTGGCGGGGGCGGACCGGGTCCGGGCGGTGGGCACCGGGCACTCGTTCAACCGGCTGGGCGACACCAGGGGAGAGCTGGTCTCGGTGGCCGGGCTGCCGCCCACCGTCGTGCTGGACCGCGACCGCGGCACGGTCACCGTCGCCGCCGGCCTGTGCTACGGCGACGCCGCCACCCGCCTGCACGCCGAGGGGTATGCGCTGGCCAACCTCGCCTCGCTGCCGCACATCTCGGTGGCCGGCGCGGTCGCCACCGCCACCCACGGCTCGGGTGCCGCCCACGGCAACCTGGCCACCGCCGTGGCCGCCCTGGAGCTGGTCACCGCCGACGGCGACCTGCTCACCGTGGACCGCGCCGACCCGCGCTTCGCCGGCATGGTGGTCAACCTCGGCGCGCTGGGCGTGGTCACCCGGGTCACCCTCGACGTGGTGCCCACCTTCGACGTCCGGCAGTACGTCCGGCTCGGCCTGCCCCGCGAGGCGCTCGGCGCCGCCTGCGACGCCGCGTACAGCGTGAGCGTCTTCACCGGCTGGCGCTCGTCCCGGCTGGACCAGGTGTGGCTCAAGCAGCGGGCCGACGCGCCGCCACCCCCGGCGGACTGGCTGGACACCGTCGCCGCCGACGCGCCCTGCCACCCGGTGCCCGGCATGCCGGCCGAGCACTGCACCGCCCAGCTCGGCGCGCCCGGGCCGTGGCACGAACGGCTGCCGCACTTCCGGCTCGGCTTCACCCCGAGCAGCGGCGACGAGCTCCAGTCGGAGTGGCACCTGCCGCGCGCCTCGGCCGCCGCGGCGCTCGCCGCGCTCGACCCGGCCGCCGAGCGGATCGCCGCGGTGCTCCAGGTCTGTGAGCTGCGCACCATCGCCGCCGACGGGTTGTGGCTCAGCCCCAACCACAACCGGGACAGCCTGGCGCTCCACTTCACCTGGATCGGCGACCCGGCGCAGGTGACGCCGGTGGTGGCCGAGGTGGAGGAGCGGCTGGTCCCCTTCGCCCCGCGCCCGCACTGGGGCAAGCTCTTCGCCCGGAACCCGGCCGCGACGTACTCCCGCTGTGACGACTTCCGCGCCCTGATGGCCGACCTCGACCCGGCCGGGAAGTTCCGTACCGACGAGCTGGACCGCTACTTTCCCCGCGGATAGGCGGCGGCAAGACCCGCCGCGGTGGGCGTGCGGGCCGCCACCTTCGCGCTTCTACAGCACATCGTCGACACCGTCGAGCTTGCCTGCCGGGGCGTGTCCAGTTGGCGACATGTCGCCTCTGTGGCACCTGGCACCTAGTGACCACCATCCCTGTCGCCTATCAGACTCCGGTGGTGTCAACAGTGGTTGCCAGCTTCGCTGAGCAGAGGAGTAGCACGATGAACCGGCTCTTACGCTGGACGGCCATGGCGTTGGTCGGCGTCCTGGCGGTGGGCGTTCCCGCCGAGGCAGCGCCACCGCCCCCGGCAGAAGCTAGCGGAGCCGCGGCGACCGCTAGCCCGTCCCGCGTCACCCTGATAACGGGCGACGTGGTGGAGTTGGTCGAGGCGTCGCCCGGCAGGTACGCCGCCTCGGTCCGGCCGGCGCCGGGCCGGGAAGGGATCACGTTCCACACCCTGGAAGTCGACAGCGGCCTGCGCGTACTGCCCAGCGACGTCGTGCCGTACGTGTCCACCGGCGTTCTCGACGGTGACCTGTTCGACGTACAGGAGCTCATCGCGCAGGGCCTCGGCGACGACGCGGCGCCGAACCTGCCACTGATCATTCGCTACCGGGATACCCGCGAGCAGACGATAGCCGGGGCACGGCGTGTCTCCAGGCTGGACAGCATCGGCGCCGCTGCGGTCGTCGAGGACAAGGCGGCGCTGACCGGGTTCTGGCAGGCAGCAGCCGGCGGCAGCCCGGGCGTCCGTTCGCTCGGCGGGGACACGCCGCAGCTGGGGTCCGGCATCGCGCAGATCTGGCTCGACGGGCGGGTGAAGCCGACGCTCGATCGTAGCGTGGCGCAGATCGGCGCTCCGGCAGCATGGGCGTCGGGGTACGACGGCGACGGTGTCACGGTGGCGGTACTGGACACCGGCATCGACGCGACACACCCCGACTTCGCAGGAAAGATCAGCGCGACGAAGAACTTCTCCAACAGCGCCACGACCGCTGACAAGTTCGGACACGGCACGCACGTTGCCAGCACGATCGCCGGCACCGGCGCCGCCTCGGACGGCCGACGCAAGGGCGTCGCACCCGGGGCGAACCTGCTCATCGGCAAGGTGTTGAACGACAGTGGCTCCGGCTCCGAGTCGTGGATCATCGCCGGAATGGAGTGGGCGGTCAGTTCCGGAGCCGACGTGGTCAACATGAGCCTCGGCGGAGATGCTACCGATGGCACCGATCCGTTGAGCGAGGCGGTCAACCGGCTCACCGCGAGCAGCGGCACCCTCTTCGTCGTCTCGGCTGGTAACGAGGGGGAGGAGTCGACCGTAGGCAACCCGGGTGCGGCCGATGCCGCGCTCACTGTCGGTGCGGTGGACCGCGACGAGAGCCTTGCGAGTTTTTCCAGTCGGGGTCCGCGGTTGGGTGACTATGCCGTGAAGCCGGAAATCACCGCACCGGGTGTCGGGATCGTCGCGGCGCGGGCCGCCGGTACCGCGATGGGAACGCCGCTCGACGCGTACTACACCGCGGCGTCCGGCACGTCCATGGCTGCGCCGCACGTGGCGGGTGCGGCGGCGATCCTCGCCCAGCGCCACCCCGACTGGAACGCCGCGCAACTCAAGGACGCGCTGGTGAGCACGGCCCGCACCAATCCTGCCCTGACCGTGCACCAGCAGGGCGCCGGCCGGGTCGACGTGGCGCGGGCGACTGCCCAGCCGGTGCACGCGACCGGAGTGCTCAACTTCGGGGTGCATACCGACACCACGCCGGACGAGGCGCCGATCACCCGGCAGGTCTCCGTCACCAATACTGGGGACAGCGCGGTGACGCTGTCGCTCGCCGCCCGCCTGGAGAACCTCGACTCTCACGCCACGGACCAGGACGCTGTCACGCTCGGCGCCGACCAGATCGTCGTGCCCGCAGGCACGAGCCGGCAGGTGCCGGTCACAATCGACCCAGCCAAGCTGACCCGTGGGCGGCACGGCGGTTGGCTCACGGCCAACGGCGCCGGCGGGGTGCTGACCACCACCGCCCTGGGGGTGACCCTCGATGGGCCCAAGCACACCGTGACCCTGCGCGGGGTCGACCGCAGCGGCGCGGACACGAGCGTGCCCGTGGTCGCCCTGCACGGCGCCGACCGCCGCTCGGACATGGTGAAGTGGATTCAGAAGGGCAAGCCCCTGACCGTCGAGGTCGAGGAGGGCAACTATCTACTGCACGGCCTGATCTCGGACGGTGGGCCACTCGACTCACAGGCCACCCTGATCACCGACCCGCAGCTGAAGGTCACCCGCGACATCGAGGTGGTCATCGACGCCCGCAAGGGGACCCCGATCACTATCAAGACCCCGAAACCCGCCGAGCAGCAGGCGGTGCTGAGCTACTACGTACACCGCACCTTCGGCAACGGCCGGAGCATCAGCCACGGGGTCATGCATTTCAGCACCGTGCAGCAGGTCAACGTGACGCCCACCGACCAAGTCACCGACGGTGACTACGAATTCGCCTCCCGATGGCAACTTGTCGCGCCCATGGTGAGCGCCCACGTGTCCGGCGTGTCCGGGCCGCTGGACATCAACCTGCTGCACCGTTCACCGGCCTTCGACGGTGTACGCAACTTCCCGCTGGTCTGGGCCGGCACCGGCACCGACGCCGAGCTGGCCGCAGCTGACGTACGCGGAGCCGCGGTGCTCATGGACAGTGCGCAGGGCCGTTCCGAGAGCGCCCAGGTGGCTGCCGCGGCAGCGGCCGGAGCCGCGGCCGCGCTGATCGTGCGGCCGGCCACCTCTTCCGCATGGACGGTGTGGCGGCCGATCGCCACCCGGGAGCCGATCCCGGCGATGGTGGTCGCCAACGACGACGGCCAGCGCCTGAAGGCCGCCGCCACGACGGGAAAGCCGATGCTCAGCCTCACCCTCACGGTGTCCAGTCCGTACCTGTACGACGTGTTCCATGTCGAGCGGGGCCGGATCCCGTCGCAGGTCGTCCACCGGGTGACCGCAGAGAACTCGGCACGGATCATCACCAGGTACGCCAACACCGGCGGGGATGAGTGGGCCAAGGAGCAGCGCTTCGGCTGGCGCCCCTGGCAGACGTACTCGTGGAACGACACCCAGCGCATGGTGCGTACGGGCGGGGAGCGCGAGGAGTGGGTTTCCGCCGGTGACTCGGTGTGGCAGCACCGGGTGGCGCATTACTACACGTGGGATGAGACGAATCCGCTCGGCGTCGGGATGCGGGACGCGCCGCGCAGCTACCAGGGCGAGTCCCGTACCCGCGAGGACTGGTTCACCCCAGTGGTGCGTCCGGCGGCGCCCCGCGGTGTCGCGGGCCTGGTGTCGACCCGCCGTGGCGACATCCTGGCCCTGCGGGTACCGGAATTCGTCGACGCCGCCGGCCACTACACGCTCGCGGGCAGCGGCGGTGAGCGCGATCTGGTGTCGGCACGACTGTTGCGTGACGGCGCCGTGCTCGCCGAATTGCCCGATGCGCGGCGGGATGTGCCGACGGTGGCTGGCGACGCCTCCTACCGGCTGGAGTTGACCACCCAGCGGGAGTCCAAAGAGTGGCAGTGGGCGACGCGCACGCAGACGGCGTGGAGCTTCCGGTCCGGGCACCCGGACGGTGACCCGGAGAGGTCGCAGCCACTGCCGCTGCTGCAACTCGACTACTCCATTCCCGCCGACCTGGCCGGAACGGTGCCCGGGGACCACCCGCACACCATCGGTATAGCGCTGCGCAACCAGGACGGGTTGGCGGCTCCAGCCGGAGGCAGCGTCGGGGTTGAGGTGTCGTTCGACGAAGGGGCGACGTGGCGCTCGGTGAAGGTGGCGGGCGAGGACGGCGCCTTCCATGCGGTCGTGCCGTCGGGCAGCGGCACGGTCTCGCTGCGGGTTCATGGCACCGATACCGATGGGAACGAGGTCACCCAGACGATCCTGCGAGCGTACGGGCTGCGCTGACCGCCGGTTGATCAGGGCGTCCGGCACGTCGACCCGTCGGCGCCCTGATCAACCACCACTCGGCCAGTGTCCCGGGATCCCGTCACCGCTTCGGTCCAGGTGAATTTCCCCGACCCGACGAGCTCGCCTTCGCGGCGGCCGGGTCAGATCCATGAACCGGTTGGCGGCAGCCGCTCAGCTACCGCGCCCGCCGGTCATCTGCTGGCGCATGCCGCCGCGCTGCACGGCCCGGCTGATGTCGCTGGGCGAGACGATGCCGACCAGCCGCTGGTCGGTCACCACCAGCGCCCGGCCGTCGGCGCACTCGCTGAGCCGGGGGAGCAGGTCGGTGAGCTGCTCGTCCGGGGAGGCGAGCACCAGTTCGCCGGCCCGGCAGGACACCTCGGCCAGCGTGGTCGAGCCGCGCTGGTCGGCCGGGATGCCGCGGACCCGGTCGAGGGTGACCAGGCCGATGGGGCGTCCGCCATCCTCGGTCAGCGGTAGTGCCGAGTGCCGGTACGCGAAGAGATGGTGGTCCACGAAGTCGGCGACGGTCATGTCCTTGGAGGCGGTCTGCGGCTGCGGGGTCATCACGTCGGCGACGCGTACCCCGCGCAGGGCACTGCCCATCCGGGCCTGGCGCTCCTCCGCGCCCGCCGCCCCGATCAGGAACCAGCCGATCAGCGCCAGCCAGAGTCCGCCCACCCCGGCGCCCCTGAAGAACTGCCAGATCCCGACGGCGATCAGCACGATGCCGAGCCCCCAGCCGGCCCGGGCGGCCACCACCGACGCCTTCGTCCGGTCGCCGGTGGCCCGCCACACCACCGCACGCAGCAACCGCCCGCCGTCCAGCGGCGCGGCCGGCAGCACGTTGAAGATCGCCAGCAGCACGTTGATGCCGGCCAGCCAGGACAGCGCGCCGACCAGCAGGCCGCGCCCGGTGGCCAGCGAGGCGAGCAACGCGATCACGCCGAAGAAGATGCCGATCAGCAGGCTGACCAGCGGCCCGATCCCGGCGATCCGCAACTCGGCCCCCGGGTCCCGCGCCTCCCCCTTCAGCTCGGACACCCCGCCGAAGAGCCAGAGCGTGATGCTGCCGACCTCGATGCCATTGCGCTTGGCGATGACCGCGTGGGCCACCTCGTGCGCGAGCAGGCCGAGGAAGAAGACCACCGCCGCGGCCAGCCCCGCCACCACGTACGCGAAGGTCGAATGGCCGGGATAGCTGCGCGGGAACAGACTGGCCGACAGCGCCCAGGCGATCAGCACGAAGATGACCAGGACGCTCCAGTTGACCCCGATCGGTACGCCCGCGATCCGGCCAAGCCGGAAGCTCGCCCTCATGCCCCGCTCATACCCGTGCCGAGGGTTCCTATGCCAGAGGCGGAAGGGTCACTGCTTGGACTGTCCGACCGCCTTCCCGTGCCGAGCGAACATGTTCGTGAGTTCCACCCGACCTCGCTGGACCACGTCCACGTCTGGAGCCAGGTCGAGACGGTCCCTGGCGCGCTGGCGCACCTCGCCCTTCGTCAGCTGCGGAGTTGAGCGCCAGTTGACCGTTTTCCGGCACGGCGACCTGCGGCACGTTGATCTGAAGCTGTGGCACGCGGCCACCGCAGATCCGCGAGTTATGTCCACAACAAGCGCAGGATCTCCCGGTGGCCGCGCCACGTCTATCCGCTCCCGAAGGGCGGAATCTGATACCGGCGGCTGAGGTACTACGTGCCGAGCTTGATGATGCCCGGCAGGGCCTCTTCGGCCAGGTAGGTGTCGGTGAAGTAGTCGTAGCAGTGACCGCTGGTGTTGTAGGTGCCACCGCTGAGGATGCCCCGGGCAGTGACCGTACCGTCGCTCTTGATGTTGTAGATCGGCGCGCCCGAATCGCCGCCCTTGGTGCAGGTGCCGTAGCGGTATCCCTCCATGGCGTTGCGCAGGGTCGCGCCGTCGCTGTATCGCACGGTCACGTACGTGGACACCACGCGGTAGCCGCACATCTCGCCGGTGACTTGGCCGCTGACGCAGTAGGTGTCCCCGACGTAGGAGCGCCGGCCCATCCGTCCAGTGACCGCCCGTGAGCTGGTCGACGTGGATGAGCCCCTGTAGACGCGGCCGTAGGAGGTCTGGGTCAGCTTTATGGTGGACGCGTCACCCGAGTAGTGGTTATGACCGCTGACCATCACCGAACCGGTGGTGTTGTTCCAGTTGTCGGCCGTGACCGTACCGAGGGTCCCGTTCCGGTTGTACGCCTTACCGTTCAGCGACGTGCAGTGGCCGGCCGTGAGCATGTAGTGCGCGCCCTGGTGGGTCCAGGCGAAGGCGGTCGAGCATGAACCGACCGAGGTGTAGAAGTATGCCCCGCCGTAGTACGGTGCGGTGTCGTATTGCCGCCCGAGCTTCGGCGACGGCACCGTCATGCCCGGCACCAACTGGAGGGCGACCCGGTAGGCGCCGTATCGGGCGGCCAACGCCTCGCGCATTTCCTGGGTTACCGTGGCCGCCTTGATGATGACCCGGTTGTTCATCGGGTCAATCGTGGCCGTGCGCAGGTTGCTCGCGCCGGCCAACTGGTCGTCGCTGAGGTTGAGCACCTCGTCCTGAACGGCGGTCAGTTGGTTCATGGTGTACGGCACCACCTCCACGATCGGCTCGACGATGACCTCGGCCTTCATCGGGCCGAAGGTTTCCCCCGTCGGGCTCGTCGTGTCGGTCGGGAGAGTGCTCTTGTCGGGATCCGTGCTAGGAGTGTCCGGGTCGTCGGTGATCGTCCCGGTTGACGTCGGCGTGATGGCCATGTCGGCCGATGCGGCGGCGAGCGTCTCGGCCGAAGCGGTCTGAGACACCGGCACCATGAGCTGGTCGTTCTCCACGTAGGGCATCGAGTATTCGGTCGGGCTCGCGTATGCCCGTTCCACCGCGATGTCCAGGGCCTCGGCGTACCCGGGCCAGAGCGTTTCGTCCGTTGTCGGCTGCGTGGTCGTCACGGCCACCGCGGTGCTGGTGGCTGGCTGATCCGTGGTGATTTCAGCGTGGGCGGGCGAGGGGAGCCAAACGATTCCGGCGACGGCCGTGAGAGTGAGGGCGAGGCAGCGGCCGATAACTCTTTTCATCCGGTCATGATCGTCCTCCTAAGTGGACCGGTCAAGCATTGCGCCGAACTGTCCCGGCTCAGCTCTGACGTCGCTATTTGTCATAGAAGGTTACCTTTTGGTGGCTGCGGTGCATCCGGTAGATCAGTTTGAACTACCTGGATATGATCCGTGCCGCAAGCGCGCACACGGGTGCGAGCCAGAAATCGGGAGGCGTGCCAAACTTGCTTAGATCTACGCGTCCGCGCGGGCTTTCTATTGCCCTTGCCGCGGTGCTCGGCGCGACCGGACTCGCGGTGTTCGCCACAGCCGAGCCCGCCGCGGCGGCACCGCATTACGCGTACGCCCCATCCGTCCAGATCGGATACACGGATCGGGCGAGCACGCACACGGCGTACGACTGGACCGAGGGTGTCGATCTGCCATTGGGTGCTCGAATCGACACGTCCGGTGGGAAGCACAAGTCTCGTGTCTATGCGACCTTTGATCTGTCACAATTCGCCGGTAAGGAAGTCTTCGGTGGCACTGTGCGTATCCGGGAGCGGAGCGCGGCCGACTGCACCAAAAGGGCCATCGAAATCTGGCGGACGAATCCGGTAAGCGAGACGCCGACCTGGGCGAGCGCCCCCGAAGAGTTGACGAAACTCGACGAGATCACCACTCCGGAATACTGCCCCACCGCCAACCTCACCTTTGATGTCTCCGTGGCGCTGAAGGACGCGGCGGCCAAGGGCGAGACGCGGGTGACGTTCGCGCTGCGGGTTCCCGAAAAGCACGAGGGTGATGTCAGCTACGGCCGGACTCTGAACTGGTACAACAGCGTGAGTCTGAGCGTGCGGTACAACTCGGCGCCGGCGCTGGACGAGACCCAGCTGTACAACGGTGGTCGGTTGTGCGCGACTGCGGCGCCCTACCCGGCGCTGTCGGTCGTCGCCGACAAGCTCCAGGTCATCGGTAGCGACCCCGACCTGCAGCAGTTCGACAAACTGGGGTACGAGTTCGCGTTGTGGCCCGTCGACGATCCGTCCAAGCGGACGGAGATCAGCGTGCCGGATGGCAGTGCGGGAATGTTCAGCACGGGCACGGTGCCGGCTGGCGTTCTCGTCGACGGTAGGAGCTACTCCTGGCAGGCCCGCGTGAGTGACGGGCTTGCGACCTCCGCTTGGTCGAAGGTGTGCACCTTCGTCGTCGACAAGACCTTGCCTTCACGGCCACAGGTCTCATCGTCGAATTACCCGACGGCCGATACCGGGCAGTGGACGCCCCCTGGCGTCCCGGGAGAATTCACCTTCTCCGCCGGTGGAGACACCGACGTCATCGGATTTGTCTACCAATGGTCTGACCCTCCCTCGAGCGGAGTGCAGGGTTGCAACGTGGTAACCGGCGGCCGGTTCGACTGCGACGACCCACTCACCAGTGACAGGGTGCTCAAGGCGGATGTGCCGGGCGGTACGGTGACGCTGCCGATCATCCCGCCGAGACCCTTTACCAACACGCTCTACGTACAATCGGTCGACCGCGCGGGAAACACCTCTGCCGGGGTCGGGTACGAGATGCGGGTGCCGTGGACCGAGCCGACGATCAAGGCCATCGGTACGCCGGAGTGGGGCAAGCCGTTGACGCTGAAGTTCACTCCCGCGCCCGGGATGCCGGGTGTCACAAAGTACGAGTATCGCCTGAACAACGGCGAACCGCAGTTTGTGGCAGCCGCAGAGGACGGTACCGCCACCATCAGCATCATCACTGACAACGCCTCCGGGCATTCCGTCACCGCGCGGAGCCACAGCGCCAACGGTTGGATCTCGCCGTACGGGAACTGGTCCTTCGCGTTCGATCCCGGGCCCGGTGTCACGTCCGACGTCTACCTGTCCGACGGCGAGCCGCATGGCGGTGTCGGCGTGCCCGGTACCTTCACCTTCTCACCGCCGGTGGGCTGGAGCGAGGTGGGCTACTACCGTTACTCCTTCAATGGCGAGGACTTCTTCGACGTACCGGCTGGACCTGATGGTCGGGCCAGCGTCACCTGGACACCGGAAACGAGTGGCGGGGTGAACCTCGACGTATTCGTGATCCGCCCGGACGGCACCTGGGGCGACTACGGCAACTTCTACCAGTTCATAGTCGCCTGAATTGCGGAGCCGGCCTGGCGTGAACAAGGTGCGCTGAGCGCGCAGAAGACTGTGGCGGGGCACGGAATCCGTGCCCCGCCACAGTCGTCAGACAGGTGTTCCCGGCGGTTCCGGCTGCGGTGACGGGGCCCGCCCAGCCTGGACGCGGTGTGGGTGGGCTCGGACCCGAGGCTGCCGGCCCGTCCGGCCCGATTCGTGGTCGTCTGAGACGTGGTGTGCCCGGCTCACCGGTCACTGCCGCGGCGGGGCCTCGCTGACCACGGTCGGCGAGAACTGGTTGGCCGCCTCGACGGCCCACTCCAGCGCGTAGTCGGCCTCCTCCTCCCAGCCCGGCTCGCCGCCGACGAAGTGCGACCGGTGGGGGTTGCAGCGGAACCCGGTGAGCGCGGTCGAGCCCCGGTAGAGGTTGACGTTGGCGACGACCACCGACGGTGGCACCACGTGGTCGGCGCCCCCGGCCGTCAGCAGCAGCGGGGGGCGGTTCTCCCGCCTCTTGTCCACCTCGGTGACCGCGTCCGGGTCCAGGTTGGCGAACGCCGCCTCGAACAGGACGCGGCCGGCGCCGGGTACGGCGTACCGCTCCCAGGCCCGGTCCGAGTCCTCCGGGCTCAGCGTGTTGCCGAAGGCGAACCGGAAGTCCTCCCTGGTGAACGGCACCGCTCGGTTTCGGTTCGCGGGGCTGCGCAGGATGGAGAACGCGGAGCGCAGCGTGTTGAGCGGCAGCCGGAGCACGCCCTTGACCGGAGCGGAATGCAGGGCGACCCCGGCGGCGCCGAGCTTGCGGTCGAGCAGGAGTTGGGTGATCAGGCCGCCGAACGAGTGCCCCATGATGATCGGCGGCCGGGGCTGGTCCCGGACGATCCGGGCGTAGTGGTCGGTGATGTCGGCGATCCGCTGCCCGGCGATCGGGGCGGGGTCGGCCCGCAGCTCCTCGACCTCGCCCTCCATGCCGGGCCACGCCGGCGTCAGCACCCGGAAGCCGCGCGCCCGGTACCGGTCGGCCCAGTGCTCCCAGCTGCGTGCGGTCATCCAGAGCCCGTGGATTAGCACGATCGTGTCGACCCGTCCCGTCGGTGTCGCCATGGTGGCCTCCCGGTGTCGCGGTTGCCCGGCCCGGCGGTTACCCGGCCCGGCGGCCGTCAGTCACCGGTCCGGACATGCCCGGCGACGCCGCGGATCAGCAGGTCCAGGCCGAAGGCGAAGCGCTCGTCGCCGCCGCCGGCCAGCAGGTCGTCCACGTGCCGGCGGAGGTTCGGGTACGACTCGGCCGGCAGGCTCAGGTAGTAGCTCCGCAACTGGGCGGAGAATCGGCTCCAGTAGGTCGCCTGGTCCTCCCCGGACGCGCGGATCTTCTCCGCGTACAGGGCCCCCTCGTAGGCGTCTCCGGCGATGTACAGGAAGAGCCGGTCGAGGAACCAGGCGGCCTGCGGGGGCGGCACGCCGCCGGCGAGCAGGATGGCGAGCATGCCCTCGGTGACGCGCAGCGCGTTCGGGCCGCTGGGGATGGTGGCCAGCGAGGCCAGGGCCAGGTTGGTGTGCGTGGCGTAGACCCGGTACGCCTGCCAGGCCACGTCCCGGATCTGCTCCGCCCACCGCTGCGGATCCGGCTCGGGTACGGAGATCTCCGCGCTGGCCCGGTCGACGAGCAGTTCGAGCAGCTCCTCCTTGCCGGAGACGTGGGCGTAGAGGGAGGCCGGGCCGGTGCCCAGCTCCTGGGCCACCCGCCGCATGCTCAGCCCGCCCAGCCCCTCCCGGTTGATCACCGCGAGGGCGGCGTCGACGACCGCGGTCTGGCTCAGCGGCTGTTTCACGGCGCGGGTCCTGGGCCGGGTACGCCAGGGCGGGCTGGGTGGTTCGCTCACGGATGACCTCCGGATCCGGGGTGGCCCGAACATCGTACTTGCTGCGAACGCTGTTCGTTGATAGAACACTGTTCGTAAACGAACAGTGTTCGCTCATGCCCGGGAGTACTCGATGTCAGACCTGGCCACCACGCTCGCGCCGGATCGCGCCGGACCGGCGGAGACCGGTCACCGCTGGCGCTGGGCCGCCCTCGCGGTGATCCTCGCCGCCGAGGTGATGGACCTCCTCGACGCCCTCGTCACCAACCTCGCCGGCCCGGCGATCCGCGCCGACCTGGGCGGATCGGCGAGCCTGATCCAATGGCTCGGCGCCGGTTACACCCTGGCCATGGCCGTCGGCCTGGTCACCGGCGGCCGCCTCGGCGACCTGTACGGCCGCCGCCGGATGTTCCTGCTCGGCGTGCTCGGCTTCACCGCCGCCTCCGCGCTGTGCGCCCTGTCCGGCACGCCGGGCACCCTGATCGCCGCCCGGGTCGCGCAGGGGCTCTTCGGCGCGCTGCTGCTGCCGCAAGGCCTCGGCCTGATCAGGGAGATGTTCCCGCCGCACCAGCTCGCCGCCGCCTTCGGCGCGTTCGGCCCGGTGATGGGCATCTCCGCGGTCGGCGGCCCGATCCTCGCCGGCTGGCTGGTCGACGCCGACCTCGCCGGCACCGGCTGGCGGGCCATCTTCCTGATCAACGTGCCGCTCGGCCTGCTCGCCGCCGCCGGCGCGCTGCGGTTCCTGCCGGAGTCCCGCGCCAACCACGCCAGCCGACTCGATCTGCCCGGCGTCGGGCTGGTCTCGCTCGCCGCGTTCCTGCTGGTCTACCCGCTGGTGCAGGGACGGGAGCGCGACTGGCCGGCGTGGACCTTCGCCATGATGGCCGGCGCGGTCGCCGTCTTCGTCCTCTTCGCCCGCTACGAGGTGCGGCGCGAGCGGTCCGGCCGGGATCCGCTGGTGGTGCCGTCGCTGTTCCACCGCCGCGCGTTCACCGGCGGCCTCGTCGCCGGCCTCGCCTTCTTCACCGCGCTGACCGGCTTCTCGCTGGTCTTCAGCCTCTATCTCCAGGTCGGGCTGGGCTGGTCGCCGCTGCGCGCCGGGTTGGCCGGTGTCCCCCAGGCGCTCGGCATGGTGATCGCCTTCGTGCTCGCCGGCGCCGGCCTCGCGCAGCGCCTGGGCCGGCGGTTGATCCACATCGGTCTCGCCGTGGTGATCGCGGGGGTCGGCGGCCTGCTGCTCACCCTGGCCTCGGCCGGCAGTACGGTCGGCCCGTGGCGGATGGCACCCGCCCTGCTGGCCGTCGGCTTCGGCATGGGGCTGGTGATGGCGCCGTTCTTCGACATCGTGCTCTCCGGCGTGGCGGAGTCCGAGACCGGCTCGGCCTCGGGGACGCTCACCGCCGTCCAGCAACTCGGCGGGGCGCTCGGCGTCGCCGTGCTGGGCACCGTCTTCTTCAGCGGCCTCGACCACGGCGTCCAGCCGGCCGTGCAGCTCACCCTGGCCGCGGAGCTGGGCCTGCTGGTGATCACCTTCGTCGGCGCGTTCCTGCTGCCCCGCCGGGCTCGCGAGGGGGCCGGTGCCGCACACTGACCGGCGTCCACCGCCCTGACAAATGTCACGGGTGGAAGGTGACGCACGCTCCGGGGACGGCCCGGCCGTTCCCCGCAGTATCAGTGTCATGACCGACATCCCACCGGCCGTCGAGCTGGCCGGACTCACCAAGACCTTCGGCCCGGTGACCGCCGTCGACGGGCTCAGCCTCCGCATCGAGCCGGGCGAGGTGGTGGCCTTCCTCGGCCCCAACGGCGCCGGCAAGACCACCACCGTGGACATGCTGCTCGGGCTGGCCCGCCCGGACGCCGGCACCGTCCGGGTCTTCGGCGGCACCCCGGCCGACGCCGTCCGGCTCGGCCGGGTCGCCGCCGTGATGCAGACCGGCGGCCTGCTCAAGGACCTCACCGTCGCCGAGACGGTACGGATGACCGCGCACTTCCACGCGCAGCCCCGTCCGGTGGCGGAGGTGCTGGAGCGGGCCGGCATCGCCGACATCGCCGACCGCCCGGTGGGCAAGTGCTCCGGCGGCCAGCAGCAGCGGCTGCGCTTCGCCCTGGCGCTGCTGCCGGATCCCGACCTGATGGTGCTGGACGAGCCCACCACCGGGATGGACGTCGAGGGGCGGCGGGACTTCTGGCAGGCCATCCGGGCCGACGCCCGGAACGGGCGGACCATCATCTTCGCCACCCACTACCTCGACGAGGCCGACGCGTACGCGGACCGGATCGTGCTGGTCCGGCAGGGCCGGGTGGTCGCCGACGGCACCACCGCCGAGATCAAGAACCTGGCCGCCGGCCGGATCGTCCGCGCCACCCTCCCCGGCGCCGACCAGGCCGCGCTCGCCGCGCTGCCCGGCGTCCAGGCGGTCGAGGTACGCGGCGACGCGGTGCTGGTCCGCACCGACGACTCCGACCAGGTCGCCCGGCACCTGCTCACCCGCACCGCCGCGCGGGACCTCGAAATCACCTCCCGCAACCTCGAGGACGCGTTCCTCGCCCTCACCACCGACACCCTGACCGCCGAACCCACGCAGCCCATCGGAGTCTGAGATGACCGTCGCCACCTCCTCCACGACCACGTCGCCCGCCCGCCCGGTCGATCGGCGACCGCCCGCCCTGGGCGGGTTCTCCACCGCGGTGCTCGGCATCGAGATCCGCCGCGTGCTGCGCAACCGCCGGACGCTGATGTTCACCCTGATCATGCCGGCGGTCTTCTTCCTCCTCTTCGGACTGCCGCAGCGCGGCCAGGACCTGCCCAACGGCCAACCGGTCACCGCCTGGATCATGATCAGCCTCGCCGTGTACGCGGCCATGGTCGCCACCACCAGCGCCGGCGCCGCGGTCGCCACCGAGCGGGCCCTCGGCTGGAGCCGCCAGCTCCGGCTGACCCCGCTGCGCCCGGCCGCGTACGTGGCGACGAAGGTGGCCACCGCGATGGTGCTCGGCCTGCTCGGCGTGCTGGTCGAGTTCGCCGTCGGCGCCGCCGCCGGGGTCCGCATCCCGGCCGACGTCTGGCTGCTCGCCGGGCTGGCCGCCTGGCTCGGCTCGCTGGTCTTCGCCGCCTTCGGCCTGTTCGTCGGCTACCTGGCCCCGGCCGAGAACGTCATGCAGTTCATGGGCCCGATCCTGGCCATCCTGGCCATGTTCGGCGGGCTGTTCGTGCCGCTGGAGATGCTGCCGCACGCCTTCCAGCAGATCGCCAAGTTCACCCCGGTGTACGGCGTCGGCCAGCTCGCCAGGGCCCCGCTCACCGGGGACGGGCTGGACTGGGTGGCGCTGGGCAACCTGGCCGCCTGGACGGTGGTGTTCGGGCTCGGCGCGGCGCGGCTGTTCCGCCGCGACACCACCCGCGTCTGACCCCGTACGGCGGAGGCTAGCGTGTTCCGGGTGAGCACTCCGTCCGACCCGCACCGGCCGGTGCGCCGCCACTGGCGGTTCACCGGCTGGCTGCTGGCCGCGGTCTGGCTCTTTTTCCTCAACATCCCGCTGCTCACCGCCCTGCACCAGCCCGAGGTCTGGCGGCGGGTGGTGGGGGCGACGACGCTGGTCGCGTTCGGTGTCTGCTACGTCTGGGTCTTCCAGTGGGCCCGGGCCTGCCGGATCGCCGCCCGGCCCGTTCCGCTCGGCCGGGCGTGGGTCGCCCTGACCGCGCTGGTCGGGCTCGGGCTGGCCGGCATCCCGGGCACCGACGGCGACTGGCTGACCACGCTGGTCTTCGTGGCCGCGGCGGCGGTGTTCCTGCTGCCGAACCGGCAGGCGTTCGTCGTGGTGGCGCTGGCCGCGGTGACCCCGCCGGTCGCGGCCGCGCTGGTGCCCGGCTGGGAGGCGGAGGGCACCGTGGTCTTCGCGGTGCTGCTCGCCTCGTTCGCCATGTTCGGGGTGACCCGGCTGACCCAGCGCAACGCCGAACTCCAGGCCGCCCAGCAGGAGATCCACCGGCTCGCGGTGGCCGAGGAACGGGCCCGTACCGCCCGCGACCTGCACGACATCCTCGGCCACTCGCTGACCGTGGTGGCGGTCAAGGCGGAGCTCGCCGGGCGGCTGCTGGAGCTGGATCCGGCCCGGGCGGCCACCGAGATCGCCGACGTGGAGCGGCTGGCCCGGCAGGCCCTCGCGGACGTGCGGGGCACCGTCGGGGCGTACCGCGGGGTGAGCCTGAAGACGGAGCTGGCCGGCGCCCACTCGGCGCTCGCCGCCGCAGGCATCGTCGCCGCGCTGCCGGAGACGGTGCCGTCCCTGCCGGCGGAGCGGGACGAACTGTTCGGCTGGACCGTACGCGAGGGCGTGACCAACGTGGTCCGGCACAGCGGCGCGCGGCGCTGCGAGATCCGGGTGAGCCCGGCGGCGGTGGAGGTCCGCGACGACGGCCGGGGGCCGGTCGGGGAGCCGGGCGCGGCGGGCCACGGGCTGGTCGGGCTGCGGGAGCGGGCGCGGCGGCTGGACGCCACCGTCACCGTCGGCCGCCCTCCGGACAGCCGGGGGTTCCTGCTGCGTGTCGCCCTGCCGGCGGAGCGCTGAGCGGCGCGGCGAGCGGGGCAGCCAGCCCCGGGAGTGGAGAGGAGGCGCGGTGACCGAGCCGATCAGGCTGCTGCTCGCCGACGACCAGGCGCTGGTCCGGGGCGCGCTGGCCGCGTTGCTGTCGTTGGAGCCGGACCTGACGGTCGTCGCCGAGGTGGGCCGGGGCGACGAGGTGGTCCCGGAGGCTCGGCGCACCCGACCCGATGTGGCGCTGCTCGACGTGGAGATGCCCGGCCTGGACGGGCTCGCCGCCACCACCGCCCTGCGGGCGGCGGTGCCCGGCTGCCGGGTGCTGGTGGTGACCACCTTCGGGCGGCCCGGCTATCTGCGGCGGGCGATGGAGGCGGGCGCGAACGGCTTCGTGGTCAAGGACACCCCGGCCCGGCAGCTCGCCGACGCGGTGCGCCGGGTGCACGCCGGCCTGCGGGTGGTCGACCCGACCCTGGCCGCGGAGACCCTCGCCACCGGGCCGAGCCCGCTGACCGAGCGGGAGACCGAGGTGCTGCGGACCGCCCGGGGCGGTGGCACGGTGGCCGAGCTGGCGGCGACGCTGCACCTCTCCGAGGGCACGGTACGCAACCACCTCTCGGCGGCGATCGGCAAGACCGGGGCCCGCAACCGGGCCGACGCCGTGCGGGTCGCCGAGGAGAACGGCTGGCTGCTCGGCGAGTGAGCCGGCTCAGGCGGCCGGTGGCGGGGTGGCGAGCTGGTCGACCACCACGACGCTGGTGCCGGCGGGCAGCTCGGCGAGGAGCTGGCGCTGCCCGCTGCGGGTCAACCGGATGCAGCCGTTGGTGATGTCCTTGCCGAGCGTCGCGTCGGTGTACCAGCTGTGCAGTCCGATGTGGGCACCGCGCAGCCCGGTCGGCACGGCGTCCGGGTCGTCGGGGATCGCGCCCAGGGCGAAGATGTCGACGCCGCCGTAGACCGTCTGGGGCGGGGGCGTGCGGCCGAGGATGAAGGTGCGGCCGAGCGGAGTGGACTGGCCGGGCTTGCCGAGGCTGACCGCCCAGGAGCGGACCACGCGGCCGTTGCGGTACCAGGTGAGCCGGTGCGGGCGGCGTTCCACCACGAGCTGGTCGGGCAGCGCGACCGTGGTCCAGCCGCCGGCCGGCAGCCAGGCGATCCGGCGGTTCGCCGAGGGGAGCAGGACGGCGGTCCAGCCGACCCGGCGCTCGACGATCGGCATGGTCAGCGGGACCCCGCTGATGGTGGGGGCGAGGAAGGCGCGCGGCCGGCCACCGGGTGCGTCGTACGCGGCGACGCGCCGGGCCGGCGTCAGCCCCTCGGTGAGCGGTCGGGTGTCGCCCGTACCGGGATCGGCGGGGAACCCGCCGGGCGCCGGGGCGTACGTGACCACCGGCAGGTCGTCCGGGGCGGGCGCCGCGGGCGGCGCCGACTCGGCCGCCGTCGGGTGCGGGGCGGGAGACTCCGCCGGGGCGCCGACCGACGCGGTGCCGGCCGGCGCGCCGACCGGCGTGGGGGCCGGTCCGCCGGTGAGCGCGTGCCCGACCAGCAGGGCGGTCACCAGCAGCAGCGGTACGCCGAGCGCGGCGAGCAGCCAGCCGAGGGTCCAGCGCGAGGCAAGGCGGCGAAGCAGCATGATCCCGACTTTAGTGGACAGAAGACCCCCGCTCCGTGATTGGCGGGTGCGGGGGGCCTCCGGTGCGGCGCGGTCGGAGCCGCGGTCAGACGTTTCCGGTCAGGACAGCTTCGCCCCGATGTGGATGGCGACCGCGTCGTGGGCGGGGATGTTGGCGGCGAACCAGCCGTTGCCGTCCACCGTGATCACCGGCCCGCTGCACGAGCCGTTGCTGAAGTCGCCGTGGATGACGTCGCAGTAGCGGCCGGCGGGCAGGCCCGTGTAGTACGAGCGACCGGTGATGGCGAAGTCCTCGTCGTTGATGGTGAGGTAGCCCTTGCCGGCCCGGCTGAACGCGATGTGCTGCCAGCCGTTGTCGTACCAGTTGGCGACCCCGGCGCCCTGGGTGGCGTTGTTGAACGCGACCATGTTGGCGATCACCCGCCAGCGGTGCTCGCACTCCCAGCCGGAGTAGCAGGTGGTGTTCAACGTCTTGTTGTTGGCGTCCGACGGCGGGCCCTGGTCCCGGTTGCTGTAGGTGTAGCTCGACATCACCGCCGGAGTGCCGTACGGCCAGGCCAGCATGAAGGCGTTGGCCAGTGCGTACTCGCCGCGGTCCCGGTAGGTCAGCACGCCACCGTCGCGCTGGGTGTCGTGGTTGTCGGTGAAGACCACCGCCTGGCTGCCCGGCAGGTAGCCCCAGGACTCGCCGAAGGTCCGCAGGTACGCCAGCCGTTCGCTGTTGAACATCCGGGCCAGGTCCTTGCCGTACCGGAACTCGTGCACGTCGCCGTTGCCGGTGTACTCGGTCGGCTGGATCGGCTCGCCGGCGCCGTAGATGACCTCCTGCACGACGTAGGCCGAGCGGGAGAGCTTGCCCTTGATCGCGGCGATGTCGGAAGCCGGCATGTGCTTGCTGGCGTCCAGCCGGAACCCGTCCACCCCGAGCGAGAGCAGGTCGTTCAGGTACGTGGCGAGCCGGGTGCGCACGTAGTCCGACTCGGTCTTGAGGTCGGCCAGGTTGACCAGCTCGCAGTTCTGCACCTCGTACCGGTCGTGGTAGTTGACGATGTCGTTGTTGCCGTTGCGGCCGCAGTAGTGGAAGTCCTGCGCGCCGTAGGTGCCCGGGTAGCTGTAGTGGCCGTACGTGGTGCCGGCCCAGCCGGTGCCGCCGTTGTCCTGGCCGGACATGTGGTTGACGACGGCGTCCACGAGCACCTTGACTCCGGCGTTGTGGCAGGTGTTCACCATCGCCTGGAACTCGGCGCGGGTGCCCTTGCGGGACTCGATCCGGTAGCTCACCGGCTGGTAGGCGACCCACCACTGGTTGCCCCTGACGTGTTCCTGCGGCGGGGAGACCTGGACGTAGCCGTAGCCCTTGGGGCCGAGCACGGTGGTGCACTCGGTGGCCACCGAGTTCCAGTTCCACTCGAAGAGTTGGACGATGACCTTCTTGCTGCCGGGGGTGGCCGCGGAGGCCGAGGGTGCGGCCAGGCCGGTCGGGACGAGCAGGCCGGCGACCAGGCCGAGGGTGAGGGCTGCCGCGACGGCTCCAGGTCGCGGTGCGGCGTCGGACGCGCCGAGTTGGAGCCGTCGTTGCCGGCATCGGCGTCGATGCATCGGGACTCCTGGGGTGCGGGGGACGGGGGTGGCGAGGTAGGTCGCTGCCGTCTTCTTGCAGGAGCGGCCTGAAATTTTCGGGAAGGTTACAAGCGTGCTGCAAGACCTGTCAACGTATGCACATACGTCGTTGCGAATCGCGCTACACACGCGCCGGGGCGGGGCGGTTCGACGGGCCGGCCGAGAAATCCGCGGTGAAGGGCGTGCTGGGGCTGCCCGGGGCGCGTGAGCTGCAGAAGCCGCCCTGGACTGGTCCCGTTGCGGCGGGCACGGGCTCTGCGCCCACGTGGTGCCGGACGTCATCCGGCTCGACGGCAGCGGTTACCCCGCTTTCCCCGCCACCCCCGTGCCGACCTGGCTGCGGGCGGGCGCGCTCAAGGCGGTCTGTCCCGGACTCCTGGTGAAGGCCGAGTAGCCGACCGCAGGAGGAGACGCGGACGCCACGCCGTTCCCCCGCCCCGGGGGCCGCGCGGCCCGATTCGCCGCGGTCGTCGCCCGGGTCGCCCTGCTGCTGACGGCCGGCGGCGGAGGTCGGTGGACCCGACCCCCGCCGCCGGCCGTCAGCGGGTCAGCGGACCGGGGTGAGGCGGTCGGTGCCGAGCCGGTCGCGGAGCACCTCGGGCACGAGCACCGAGCCGTCGGCCTGCTGGAACTGCTCCAGGATGGCCGGGAAGAGCCGGCTGGTGGCCAGCGCCGAGCCGTTGAGCGTGTGCACGAAGCGGGTCTGCTTGCCGCCCGGCTCCCGGTAGCGGATGGCCGCCCGGCGGGCCTGGTAGTCGCCGGCCCAGGACACCGAGGAGACCTCCTTGTACTTGCCGGTGCTCGGCATCCAGACCTCGATGTCGAGGGTCTTCCGCATCGAGGCGCTGGCGTCGCCGGCCGCGAGCAGGCTGGTCTGGTAGTGCAGGCCCAGCCCCTCGACCAGGCTCTCCACGTGGGCGACCATCTCGGCCAGCGCGGTGTCCGCCTGCTCGGGCAGGGTGAACTGGAAGATCTCCACCTTGTTGAACTGGTGGCCGCGGACCGTGCCGCGCTCGTCGGAGTGCGAGCCGGCGGCCTCCCGCCGGTAGCACGGGGTGTAGGCGAACGCCTTCAGCGGCAGCTTCGCGGTCTCCAGGATCTCGTCCTGGAACGCTCCGAGGATCGCCGTCTCGGCGGTGGGCAGCAGGAACTGGCCGCGCGGGGCGGACTGCCGGTCCAGGTGGTAGACGTCGTCGTAGAACTTGGGGAACTGCCCGGCGGCGAAGCCGGCGCTGTCCAGCAGCAGGTGCGGCGGGAGCAGGAACTCGTACCCGGCCTGGATGTCCTGGTCGATCAGCCAGTTGAGCAGCGCCCACTCCAGTCGAGCGCCCATGCCGGTGTACATCCAGAAGCCGGAGCCGCCGAGCTTCACGCCGCGCTCGTGGTCGACCAGACCCAGCGCGCGGGACAGCTCGACGTGGTCGCGGACCTTCTCGATCGCCGGCGGCTCGCCGAACGTCCGGACGACCCGGTTGGCCTCCTTGCCGCCGGAGACGACGTCGTCGGCGGGCAGGTTGGGCAGCTCGCTCATCCGCTCGCGCAGCCGGGACTGCACCTCGTCCAGCTGGGACTCCAGCTCGGCGAGCTGCTTGCGCTCGGCCTCCGGCGCGACCGGCTCCGGCTCCTTGCCGGCCCGCTTCGCCTGCGCGTACGCCCGCGCCTCCGCCTTGCGGCGCTGCCGCTCGGCGTCGATCTCGCTGATCAGGGCGCGGCGTTCCTGGTCGAGCCGCTGGATCTCGTCCAGCGCCCGGTTGACCTCGGCGGGATCCAGACGCTTCGCCAGCGCGGTCGCCACCGCCTCGCGATCCTTCCGGATCAACTCCATGTCGAGCATGCTGCTCCGTACGCCTCCGTCCAGGCAGTCAGGTGGGACTCCCAGATGCTACCGTCGCGGCCCCCTGCGGCCGGCCCGGGCCGGGCGGGGCCGGCCGGGACGGATCGGGCGCGGCCGGCGCAGGACGGGCCGGGCGGGCCCGCCGCGGCGCCGGTGCACGGCGGACGGCCATTGGTGACGGTAGGTGATCCCGACGCTCCGGCCGGCGAGGTTACGGTGCGTGACAGGCACCGACCACCCGGAGGGCCCGATCGGGTCGCCCCCACTTCCTTGTGCCGCTTGACCTGGTCATCCTCGGGGAGACGCAACCCGCCCCGACACACCCCTCCCGCCCCTTTGCTCTGCAGCCACGGACGCAGCGGCAACGCTGGGTGCCTGCTGCGCGGGTGGCTGCAGAGCAAAGGCGGGAGCGAGGGTGGCCCCTGGCCGGTGCGTGAGTGACTCAGGGTGACCGGCGCCGTCCGCCGTCCGCCGTCCGCGGTCCGCCGTCCGCGGTCCGCCGTCCGCCGTCCGCCATCCGCGGCCCGCGGCCCGCTGTCCGCGGTCCGCCGTCCGCCGGTCGATCAGAGGCGGATCGGCATGAGGATGGAGAAGGCGTCCGCGTCGTCCGGACGGCGTACGGCCAGCGGGGTGATCGGGCCGTCCAGCTCCATCACGAGCTGGCCCCGGTCGCCGGCGTCGAGCGCGTCGAGCAGGTACTCCCGGTTCACCCCGACCCGTACCGTGTCCGGGTCCGCCGCCTCGGCCGGCTGGACGACGCGCAGGCCGCCCCGGCCGTCCACACCGAGCACGGTCACCATGACGGGCACCCCGGCGTACTCGCGGAGCAGCAGCGGGGTGTCTTCGGCGGTGAGCGCGCCGCGCAGCGCGACCACGTCGACCGGGATGCGGTACGCCGGCACGCCGCCGACGTGGCCGTGCAGCAGCCGGCGGTAGTCCGGGAAGTCGTACGGCAGCGCCGCGGCGGCCACCGCCCGGCCGGCGACCGAGACCTCGACCCGGTCATGAGCGATGGTCAGGTGCGCCTCCGGGGTGATCCCGACCCCGGTGTCGAGCAGACCACGCAGTTCGTCGACGGCGTCCGCCGGGAGCAGCGCGCGGACCTCCGGGCCGTCGACCTTTCCGGCCGCCCGGGCCACGGCCAGCCGGTGCCGGTCGGTGGCGACCAGCCGTACGCCGTCCGCCTCCACCTCCAGCAGCACGCCGGCCAGCACCGGCAGGTCCGGGTCGGTGCCGACGGCGAACCGGACAGCGTCGACGGCGGCGGCCAGGTCGCCGCGGTCAAGCACGAGACGGGTGGTCATGGGGATCTCCTCCGGATCGACCAGGGTACGGATCCGGGAGAGCTCGCGGCGGGCGTCGGCCAGGCCGTCCTCCAGCCGCCGCAGGTGCGCGTCCAGCAGCCGGTGGACCACCGCCGGCTCGTGCCGGTGCCGAAGCGCCTCGGCGATCCCGGCCAGCGGCATCCCCACCCGGCGCAGCCCGGCGACCAGCCGGGCCGGCGCGACCTGGTCGTCGGTGTACCAGCGGTAGCCGGTGGCCGGGTCGACCAGCGCTGGGACCAGCACGCCCGACCGGTCGTAGAACCGCAGCGCGCTCACCGTGAGGCCGCTGGCCCGGGCCAGCTCGCCGATGCTGCGCAGTTCGCTCTCCACGACGCCGGATCCTGGGCCCTCAACCCGCTCGAGGGTCAAGTCTCACCGCTCCAGCACACGGAAGGTGATGCCGGCGCGGGTGAGCCGGTCCAGCAGGGCGTCACCCATCGCGGTGGCCGTGGTCACCTGACCGGCGGTGGGCGGCAGGTCGTCGAACGCCAGGCACAGGGCGGACTCGGCGAGCATCTTCGCGGTCTCGTCGTACCCGGGGTCGCCGCCGGCCACCTCGGTGTGCACCGTCCGGCCGCCGCCGGTGCCGACGAACCGGACGCGGAACCAGGAGCGGGCCCGCTGCTCGGCGCTCGGCCCCTGCCCGGAGGAGAGCCGGCCGAGCAGCCAGCGCCGGGTCGGCGGCAGCTTCACCAGCGCGAGCAGACCGGCCAGGCCCGCCCCGGCGATGAGGACGGTGGGCAGCCGCCTCACCGCGGCGAAGTGGCGGTAGCGGAAGTCCGGGCCGTACTCCGGGCGGGCCGCGGCCGACCGGCGGACGATCTGCGGGTCGATGGTGGGCAGCGGCACCGCCCACATGCCGATCTCCGCCGACCGGCCCACCTTTCCCGGTACGGCGCGGACCCGGCGCCCCTCCGGCCGGGGCTCGACCGCCCTGCGGGCCCGCGCCGCCCGGCGCGTCTCCCCGGCGCGGGAGAGCGCGGTCAGTGCCGAGTGGTACGTCCCGGCGGAGAACCGCCCGCCGGCCCGGACGAAGCCGTCCACGCTGACCGCCCCGTCGGCGGGGAGTTGCTTGACGGTGAACCAGGCACCCAGGTCGTGCGGGACCGAGTCGAAGCCGCAGGCGTGCACCAGGCGGGCGCCGGTGCGGACCGCCTCGGCGTGGTGCCGCACGTACATCAGGTCGACGAACTCCGGCTCGCCGGTGATGTCGACGTAGTCGGTGCCGGCGGCGGCGCAGGCCGCGACCAGCGGCTCCCCGTGGTGGATGTACGGGCCGACGGTGGTGGCGACGACCCGGCCGCTCTCCGCGACCGCGCGCAGCGACGCCGGGTCGGTGACGTCGGCGGTCAGCAGCGGCAGCTCGGCCAGCGCCGGGTCGATCGCGGCCAGCCGATCGCGGACCGCGGCCAGCTTGCCCGGATTGCGGCCGGCCAGCGCCCATCGCAGCCCGGCCGGGGCGTGCCGGGCCAGGTACTCGGCGGTCAGGCCGCCGGTGAACCCGGTGGCGCCGAGCAGGACGAGGTCGTACGGCCGGTCGTCGCGCATCCGCCGAGTGTGCCACCCACCGCCGTCCGGCTCACGGGGAGAACACCGCCCGGACGCAGCCGTCGGCGCGCTCCCGGAAGAGCACGTACCCGTCCGCGGCCCGCTCCAGCGGCAGCCGGTGGGTGGCCAGGTGCTCGGTCCGCAGTTCGTCGCGGGCCATCCGGTCCAGCAGCATCGGGATCCAGCGCTGCCCGTGCTGCCGGCCGCTGCGGACGGTCAGCGCCTTCTGCATCACCGCGCCGAGCGGGAACGTGTCGACGACGCCGGTCCAGGTGCCGAGCACCACCACGGTGCCGCCCTTGCGGCAGGCGTGCACCGCCTCGCGCAACGCCAGCGACCGCTCCGCGCCGCCGCCGAGCCGGCCGGCCAGCAGCCCCGGCGGCTCGGCCGCCATGCCGACCGCCTCGACGCACACGTCCGGGCCCCGGCCGCCGCTGCGTTCCCGCAGTTCGGCGAGGACGTCCACGTCCCGGTAGTTGAGCGGTTCCGCGCCGACGTGGCGCTCGACCATCCGCAGCCGCTCGTCGTGGTCGTCCACCACGACGACCCGGTCCGCGCCGCGCAGCAGCGCGGCCCCGGCGGTGAGCTGGCCGACCGCGCCCGCGCCCCAGACCGCCACCACGTCACCGGGCCGCACCTCGCCCAGCTCGGCGCCCAGCCAGCCGGTCGGCGCGGCGTCCGAGGCGAAGACCGCCCGGTCGTCGCTGACCGCCTCCGGCACGGCGAACGCGCCGACGTCGGCGTACGGCACCCGCACGTACTCGGCGTGGCTGCCGGCGAAGCCGCCCAGCGGGGCCGGGTGGCCGTAGCAGCCGCCGGTGGGCTGGCCCCAGGCCGACTCGGCCGCCGACGCGCCGGTGGTGCCGTTGTCGCAGCAGGCGAAGAGTCCCTGCCGGCAGAACCAGCAGGCCCCGCAGGCGATCCCGGCGCAGACCACCACCCGGTCGGCGATCCGGTGCCGGCGCACCTCCGGCCCGACCTCGACCACCTCGCCGAGGAACTCGTGCCCGAGCACGTCCCCGGCGGCCAGGTACGGGATGCGCCCGGCCAGCAGCGGCAGGTCGGCCCCGCAGGTCGCGCTCCGGCGTACCCGGACGATCATGTCGTGGGCGTTACGCAGCTCCGGGTCGGGGACCTCGCGTACCGCCAGCGCGTTGGCACCCTCCCAACAGAGCGCCCTCACCCGGGCCCCCCGGGTCGGTCCACCCGGGAGCGGTCCGCCCGGAGCACCTCGCCAGTTTCGGCGAGCTGCTTGGCCTCCCGCAGCGCCTGCCGGAGGAACCGGCCGGGATCGTCGCCGACCAGGTGGGCGGCCATCCCGCGCAGCCCCGGACCGTTGCCGAGCAGCCGGGCGGCCAGCTCGGTGCCGCGCCCGCCGGGCGCCGGGCGGGCGTACAGCTCCACGGCGCCGTAGAGCCGGCGCAGCGGCTCCGGCCACCGGCCGCGCGGCAGCACCTCCTCGGGCCGGCCGGCCACGGTCACCACCTGCCAGCGCCCGGGCCGCGGGTCGGTTTCGGCCGCCCGCGGCCAGCGCTCCCGCCGGCGTACGACCAGGGTGCGCGCGGTCTTCGCCATCGCCATCCCGCCACCGGCCAGCCGTCCCATCCGTGCCACGGGCCCCTCCCGTCGTCGCGGGTCGTCGGGCGGCCGGTCACGCGCGGCCGGCCGCCCGCGTGTCTCCAGCGTGCGGCCGGTCGGGGTGAAGCGGGTTCGCCCCGAAGGGGTGAACCGGTCCGGGCCGGGTAACCGCTGCCGGCACGGACCGGGGGAGCGGACGCGACGGGGAGGGCCGCATGCCGGAGGAGGCTGACCGCGCCGAGGTGGCCGAGACGCCGGCCGACGTCACGGCGCCGGCCGGCCCGGGGCCGGCCGGCATGCCGCTTCCGGCTACGGACGCGCCGGAAGCGGCCCCCACCGCCCGCCGCCCGCCGCCCGCCGGCGGGACCCGGCCGGCCGGCCGCATGGCGGACGCGTCGGTGCCAGGTGCGCCGCCGCTGTTGGCTTCCCGGCTCGTCCCGGCGGCCCTGCCCGAGCCGGTGCTGGTCCGGCCCCGGTTGCTCGACCGGCTGAACCAGGGGGTGGCCGGGCCGGTCACCCTGGTCGCCGCACCGGCGGGCTGGGGCAAGAGCATCCTGCTCGCCTCGTGGGCGCGCGCGGCCCGCGACGAGCCTCCGCCGGCCTGGGTGACCGTGGAGGAGGGCGACACCGGGACCCGGCTCTGGTCGTACCTGGCCGCCGCGTTGCGGGCCGCGGCGGAGGGCGTCCCGGACGAGGGCCCGCAGCCGCCGGTGCCGGACCGCCCGCCCCGCCCCGACCAGCTCGAACTGCTCGCCGCGGCGCTCGCCGCCCGGGAACGCCCGGTGCGGCTGGTCCTGGACGATCTGCACCGGATCACCGACCCCGGCGCGCTGACCGGGTTGGAGTTCCTGCTGCGGCATACGGAGGGGCGGCTGCGGCTGGTGGTCGGCGCGCGGTTCGACCCGCCGCTGGCCCTGCACCGCTGGCGGCTGGCCGGGGAGCTGACCGAGGTCGGCCCGGACGAGTTGGCCTTCACCGACGACGAGGTGGCCGAGCTGCTGGTCGCGCACGGCGTGCCGCTGCCCGCCGCGGCGGTGCCCCGACTGCGCGAGCGGACCGGTGGCTGGCCGGCCGGGCTGCGCTTCGCCGCGCTCGCGCTGCGCAGCCAGGCCGACCCGGCCCGCGCCGTCGAACGGTTCACCGGTGACCAGCCGGATGTCGCCGGGTACCTGCGCGACGAGGTGCTCGCCCCGCTGCATCCGGACGCCCGCGACGTGCTCCGGCGCAGCGCCGTCGCCACCACCGTCTGCGCCGACCTCGCCGAGGCGGTGACCGGGCGGAGCGACGCCGGCCAGGTCCTCGCCGACCTGGCTAGGGAGGGGGGCTTCGTCCAGCACGACGGGGGCAGCCCGCCCTGGTACCGGTGCCACCCCCTGCTGGCCGACCTGCTCCGCGACGAGCTGGGCCGGCTTCCCGCCGGGGAGCTGCGCGACCTGCACCTGCGCGCCGCCGGCTGGTACGCGGACAACGACCGCCCGGCCGAGGCGCTGCGGCACGCGCTGGCCGGAGGCGAGTGGAACCGGGCCACCGAGCTGCTGATCGCCCGGTGGCCGGAGCTGACCCCGTACGACCGGGATCTGCCCGGCGCCCCACCCCCGCCCGAGCCGCCCGCCGAGGCGGTGCGTCGGGACCCGGAGCTCGCGCTGGCGTGCGCCGCCGAGCGGGCGTACGCCGGTGACGTCGACGCGGCGGCCGGTTACCTGCGGCGCGCCGCCGACCAAGCGGGTGCGCTGCCCGAACCGCGCCGGGACCGGTTCCGGCGGTTGGCCACGGCGCTGGAGCTGACCCTGGCCCGGCTGGCCGGTGACCACGCCGAGGTACGCCGGGCCGCCACCCGGCTGCTCGCCACCCGCACCGCCGTCGGGCCGGGCGACGATCCCCGGGCCGGGGCGGGCGAGGACGCCGACGCCGGGGCGGTGGCCGGTACGGCGCTCGGGCTGGTGGCGCTGGCCGAGGGGGAGCTGCCCGTCGCCGCCGAGCGGTTCGCCGCGGCCTTGGACGCGGCCCGGCGGGCGGGCCGGCCGCGCACCGAGTTGGTCTGCGCCAGCCGGTCGGCGCTGCTGGCGGCGGCCCGGGGCGGGTTGCGGGCGGCCGAACGGATCGCGCGGGAGGCGCTGACCATGCCGTCCTGCCGGGGCTGGTCGTGCCGGCTGGACTGCGGGCACGCGTACCTGGCGTTGGCCGTGGTGGCGTGGCATCGGGACGAGCCGGCGGAGGCGGCCGCGAACCTGACCCTCGCCGGCCCGGCCACTGGCGCGCCGGGCGCGGCCGGGCTGGCCGCGCTCTGCCGGGCCGAACTGCTGGCCGCGGACGGCGAGCCGGCCGCCGCCCTGCGGATCCTCGCCGAGGCCCGGGAGGGGGTGCCCGGCCGGGAGCTGGCCGCCTGGCTGACCGCCGCCGAGGCGCAGCTCCGCGCCGCCGTCGGCGACGTGGACAGCGCCCGCACCCTGCTTACCGACGCGCTGCGCGACGCCAGCGGCCCACCCGGCATCGCTGCCGTCGGAGGAGGCCCGGCGTCAAGCCCGGCCCTCGGTAGGCCGGGGCCGGCCGGCCCGGCCGGGGCGGCCGGGCGGGCCCGCACCGACCCGCCGACCGCCGGGCCGGCGTCGACCGTCGGGCCCCGGTCGGACGGTGCGGGCGGGTCCGGCGAGGTCCGGCCGGACGGTGCGGGCGGGGAGGTGGCGACGCTGGGGGTGGCCCTGGCCCGGGTGGAGCTGCGGGCCGGGGACCGGCGGGCGGCCGGGCGGGCGCTGCCCGACTGGTCGACGCCCGGAGCGGAGTCCTGGCCGCTGCCGGTGCGGCTCGCCGCCGGCCTGCTCGACGCGGTCCTGGCCCGGGACAGCGGCGACGACCGGCGGGCCGGGCGGGTCCTGGAGCAGGTGCTCGACCTGGCCGAGCCGGACGGCTACCGGCGCCTCTTCACCCGCGCCGAGCCGGGGGTACGCGACCTGCTCGCCGCCCACCTGGACTCCGGCACGGCGCACTGGGCGACGGTGAGCGACCTGGTACGCGGGGCGGACGAGCGCCGGGCCGACGAGCCGCCGGAGCGTCCGGGCGGGCCGGAGCGCGCGCTGGACGAGCCGCTCACCGAGCGGGAGCTGACCATCCTGCGCTACCTGCAGAGCATCCTGTCCAATGTGGAGATCGCCAGCGAGCTGTCGCTGTCGGTCAACACGGTGAAGACCCACGTCCGCAACATCTACCGGAAGCTCGACGCGACCCGCCGGCGCGAAGCGGTCCGCCGAGCCCGCGAACTCCGCCTGATCTGACGCGGCCCGGCGCCCTCGTTCACGGAAAGAGTGCCCACCCGGCGGGAGTGGGCACCCTTTCGGTGACTCTGCGCGGCTGCGGCGGCGCGGCTCAGGTGGTGGCCGCGGCGTCCACCGCGGCCAGCAGTTCCGCGACGTCGTAGCCGCCCTCGTGGCGGACGTCGTTGACGAAGAGCGTCGGGGTGGCGGTCACCCCGCTGCGGATGCCGCCGACGAAGTCCCGCCGGACCCGATCGGCGTGGGCGTGCCCGCCCACCTCCGCGTTGACGTCGTCGGGTGGCAGCCCGAGCTGCTCGACGCCGAGCGACAGGTGCACCGGGTCGAGCTGGTCCTGGTGCTGGTAGAGCCAGTCGTGCATGTCCCAGAACCGCCCGCGCCGGCCGGCGGCCTCGGCCGCCTCCGCCGCGCTCTCCGCGTACGGGTGGACGTTGGCGATGGGGAAGTGCCGGTAGACCAGCCGGACGGTGTCGCCACGCTGGCGCAGCACCTCGGCCAGGTTCGCGTACGCGGCTCCGCAGAACCGGCACTGGTAGTCGCCGTACTGGACGATGGTGACCGGCGCGTCGGCCGGCCCCCGGGCGTGGTCCGTCTCGGTCACCGGTAGGCGCAGTCGGGCGCTGGTGACCTGCAGCGGTGTCGTCATCGGTCCACCTCCGGCCGCCCGAGGACCCGCCCGGCCGGGATCGCCGGCCGGGGCGACCCGGACGCGCCGCGCCCGGGTGTGATCAACCCGTTCGGATCAGTCATGGTTCCCAGCCTCGTCCGCGACGGGGTGAGCCGGGATCACCCGGCCCGGGTCATTCTCACGGCGAGACGGCCACGTGGTTGTGCACGGTGCGGATGCCCGGGGCGGACCAGACGACCCGCTCGATCTCCTCCCGCTCCGGGATCGAGCGGACCAGGCCCTCCAGGACCACCTCGTCCCCACCGTGCACCCGGACGCTGATCCCCTCCACCTCGGTGGCGCCGTTGCGGGCGAGCGCGTCGACGATCCGCTCGGCTAGGTCACGCGTGTCGGTGCGGGTGCCGGGCCGGACGGTGATCCCGTTGCTCACCCCGCGTACGCCGCTGAGCCGGCCGACCGACCGCTCGGCGGCCCGGCGCTGGTATTCCCACTCGACCTGGCCGTGCAGGGTGACCCAACCGTCGCTGACCGTCACGTCCAGCGTCTCGACCGGCACGAACGCGTCCCACTCCAGGGCCCGGGTGGCCGCGGTGGCGATCTCCGGGTCGCTCTTCTCGGCGGCGGTGGCGATCCGCACGGCGAGGTCGTTGGCTACCGCGCGTACCCGGGACACCCGGTGCGCGGCCCGCTCAGCGGCCCACTTCTTGGCGTAGCTGTCCACCCAGCCGGTCAACGTCACCACCCCCTCGGTGACGGTCACCCCGATCTCGTTGGGGCGTACCCGGGGCTCCCAGGTCAGCTCGTCGAGGACGTCGGACTGGATGTCCTGGTCGGTCCGCGTGATCGTCCCTGCGGCCATCGGTGCTCTCCCTCCCGGATCGGTTCGCGGTGCGGGCGCGACGGTGCCGGCACGAACCGCGCCAGCCCCGATCCTGTCCGCGCCCCGGGTGACCTGCCCTCCTCCGTTCCGGGTGAGCCGACCTGGTGGGAAGCGCTTCCAGTCGGTCCCCGTCGCGGGGCGGCCACCGCCGCCTCCGGACCGCCGTGGTCGATCTTGGTGGGTAGGCTCGGCCTCCCGGACGCGTGACGAGAGGGGTACGCCCGATGCACCCGATCAGGACCGCCTACCTGACCGCCGCCCGCTCGGCCGCGGCGCTGCTCGCCGACCCGGCGGTGGCGCGGCAGTGGGACGCCCCGAGCGCGTTGGCCGAGTTCCAGGTCGGCGGGCTCGCCGGTCACCTCGCCTTCCAGATCCTGGCCGTGCCCGGGGTGCTGGCGGAACCGGTGCCGCCGGGCGAGCCGATCGGCCTGCTCGACCACTACGCCCGGGGCACCTGGATCGGCGCGTCGGTCGACGACGAGGTGAACGTGGGCATCCGCCGGTCGGGCGAGCGGGTCGCCGCGGACGGCCCGGGAGCCCTGCTGGCCGCGGTCGGCGCCGCGGTCGACGAGCTGGCCGTCGCGCTGCCGGCCGAGCCGGACGGGCGGGTGGTGCACCTGGCCCGGGGGCCCTGGTCGCTGGCGCTGGACGACTACCTCACCACCCGGCTGATGGAGCTCGCGGTGCACTCCGACGACCTCGCGTTCAGCCTCGGCGTACCCACCCCGGAGCTGCCGGCCGAGGTGCTGGACCCGGTGCTGGCCCTGCTCGCCCGCCTCGCCGTACGCCGGCACGGCCAGCCGGCCGTGCTGCGGGCGCTCAGCCGGGCCGAGCGGGCGCCGGCGAGCGTCACCGCGTTCTGACGCTCGGGCGGCGGTGCCCCGGGTCGGGACACCGCCGCCGTGTCAGGCGGGGTCAGCGGTCCAGGCCGGCCGGCGAGTCCGGCCGGTCCACGTCCACGAACTCGACCTCACCGAGTTCGCGGGCGCGGCTGCCGGCGGCGCGGGCGAAGGTGCCAGCCGCCCAGCCGAGCGCCGCGCCGGCCAGTGCGGCGCCGATCAGCAGCGCCCAGGGCAGCGCCGGCCGGCGGCCGGCGAGCGCGTCGAAGGCCAGGCTGGTCCGGCGGCGGGCCTCCTCGGCCGCCGAGCCGACCAGGTCGCTCGCGTCGTCGGCGAGGCCGGAGCCGTTGCGGCGGGCGGACCGGGCGGCGTCCCGGACGCTGTCGCCTGCGGAGTCGACGACGGAGAGCAGCTGCTGCCACGCCTGGTCCGCGATCCGTTCGGGCTTGCTGCGGCGGTCCAGCAGAGTGAATCCGAACATGGTTACCTCCTCGGGTGCCGAAGCCCGGGGGCCACTTCGGACTCCGGCGATGATCCGGCGCGGTGCGGTTCGGTCACCGGGGCCAGTGCCCGGAGCGGCGCCGGCGCAAACCAGCCCGGTGGCGTTCGCGGTCGATCGGGGGCAGGGTGGGACAGACCACCCGAACGCGCCGAGGGCGTGGTGCGGGCCCGACGGGCGGGGGACCGCTACCCTGGGTCGGCGGATCGGCGACCCCGGTCGGTCGTTGAAGAGTGCGAGAACCTGTCGTCGCAGAAACAGGAACTGGAAGGTCCGGATTGGGATGCCCAGGTGTGCCCAGTCCGCGAATTGCTCATCCCGAGGGGTGGCGACCGAGGCCGTCGGAGGAATACGCTCGGTCGCGGCCCGCGTACTGATGAGGCGCCCGTACGGGCGAGTGGAGGTGTTCGCGTGAGCCTGTCGATCGTGAAGTCGATGCTGCCGGGTGGTGTCGTCCAGATCGCCCCGCGGGGCGAGATCGACGTCGACACCGCGTACGAGGTGCGGGAAGCGATCGCCGAGGTGCTCGCCAAGGGCCGGCCCGCCCGCATCGAGCTGAACATGCGCCTGGTCACCTTCATCGACTCGGTCGGCATCAGCGCCATGGTCGCTGGGTTCCAGACCGCCGAGGTGAGCGGCGTCAAGCTGGTGGTCACCGAGCCGAGCCGGTTCGTGCACCGGCAGCTCTGGGTCACCGGCCTGCTCGGCCTCTTCGGCGCCCCCGAGCCGTACTTCGCCGACACCCCCACGCCCGAGGTGCTCCCCGGCGCCTGATCCCGCCCGGCGGACCGCTCGCGCCAGGGTCTTCCGACCGTTGCCAGCCGGCCCCCGGTACGGGACGATCGTGCCCACCGGCGACGGCTAGGGGAGTACGGCTTGCTCAGCAGCGACAGTTTCAGCTACACCGTGCAGGCTCGGTGCTCGCGGGCGGAGGCGGTCGCCCTGCTCAGCGACCTCACCCGCCAGGGCGAGCTGCATCCGCTGATCGTCCGGGTCCGCCAGCTGCCGCCCCGGCCCGGCGCCCTGGCCAGCTACGCGATCACCGACCGGCTGGCGCTCGGGCCGTTGCACTTCCCGGTCACCTACCAGGCCGACGTGCTGGTCGCCAACGAGGACGAGGTGGTGACCGTGGCCCGGCAGCAGCCGGCCACCACCGTCCGTAACCACACTCGGCTGCGGGACGAGCCCGGCGGCGTGGTGCGGATCGACGTCGAGATCACCCTGTCCGCCCCCGCGCCCCTGTTCGGGTACGCCTTCCGGCAGGCCCGGGCGGCCCACCTCGGCCTCGCCAGCCGGCTCGGCGCGAGGTTGGAGGGCGGCACCGCCTAGGCCCGCCGCCCGGCGGTTTGCGGCAACTCCAGCTCGGCTGGCGGCCGTGATTCGGCCTTCGCGCCGCCAGCTGGCGATCCGCGCCGCGCCCCGAAGCCGTCGCTGGCGCCGGCGGCCGGCCGTCGGGTCGCCGGCCGGGCCCGGCGCAGCCGTCCCCACGGCTTGTAGGTGGACAACACGGTCATGAGGATCAGCAGGCTGCTGGAGACCGCCGGCGGGATGACCAGGTCCAGCCGGTCCCCGGTGGCGAGTTCCGGCCCGAGCTCACCGAGCCCCCGCACGGTCGGGGTGAGCAGCAGCAGGACCAGGCCGAGCATCCCGGTGCTGATCGCGAACTTCACCAGCACCCAGCGCCAGCGCAGCAGGCCCCACGGGGTGAGCAGCGCACTGACCAGCCCGATCAGCCAGACCGCCACGCTCAGTGGCGCGAAGAGGTACGTGACCAGCAGCCCCGCGGCCGGGTAGACCACCCCGGGATCGGCGCCGCGCAGCCCGGCGATGCCCAGGGTGAGCAGCACCAGGTCCGCGCCGAGCCAGCCCAGCGAGGTGACCAGGTGCAGGGTGAGCAGGGCCTTGCGCGTGGTGGGCGAGAGTCGGCTCATGCCCTCGATGCTCGACCGTCGCCGCCCCGGCGTCGTGGGGCGCACGGCGACATCCGGCGTACGTCGGTGGGCGTACGGTGGCCCGCCGGGCAGCGGGCCACCGCGCGCTCAGTACACCGACAGGTGCACGTGGTTGGTGTGGTCGCTGGACGGGTCGCCGTTGCCCCCGCTGTACGCCTTCCACCCGCTGCTGGGCAGCCAGATCTGCTTGTACCAGATCACGTAGAGCACGGCGAGCGCGTCGGCGTTGCGGATGAAGTACGCCGCCAGGTTGTTGCCGTACGTCTTGTCGCCGCCGGTGGCCACCCCGCCGAAACCGTCCTTCTGGGCGGCGAAGTCGCACGCCCGGCCCTTCGGGTGCTCACCCGAGCCGCTGGGGCGGTAGCAGGAGACGTACCGGGTGAACCCGGCCGCCTTGGCCTGCTGCAGGGCGTGCAGCGTACGCGGGGTGATGCAGCCGTCGGCCGGCGTCGGGTCGCTTACGCTGCACGACTCCGGCGGCCAGGAGCCGTCGGCGTTGCGCGGCGCGGGGGTGGCGTTCGCCCGGGACGTGCCCTGCACGCTGCCGCCGGCGGTGCCGGTGGCCCGGTTGTTCGCCACCTTCAGCGCGCGTTCCGCCTGGTCCTTGCGCTTGGCCATCACCGCGACCTGCTTGCGCTGTTCCTGGATCTCGCGGTTGAGCGCGGCCTGGGTGCGGGTGGCCTGATCCCGGGTGTCGATCAGGTCACGCAGCGCGCGGTCCTCGTGCGCGGCGACCTGCTGCAGGGTGAGCGCCCGGTCCATGAAGCCCTCGGGGTTGCTGCTGCCGAGCAGCGCCGCGGCGGTGCCGAGCCGTCCGGTCCGGTACGCCAACCCGGCGATCTCGCCCACCTTGGCGTCGCGTACGCCCAGCTCCGCGTTGATCGTCTTGAGTTGGGCGGTGAGCTGCTGCTGCCGGCTCACCGACCGGTTCAACGCCGCCCGCGCCTCCAGCCAGCCCTTGCTGGCCGCGTCGAGCTGGGCGCGCAGCGCCGGCGTGCCGCCCTCGTCGTCGCCGGGCGCGGCGGCGAGCAGGCCGGTCGGGGGAGCCGCCGAGGCGGGGGAGACCGGCGCGGTCGCGACGCCGAGGGCGAGGGCGAGCGCCGCGACGAGCAGGGCCGCCAACCGGGCGGCCGTCCGTCGTACAGGTGCCACTGCTGGCATTCACATGTCCTTCCGTCAACCGCCGACCGGGTTAGCTGACGGGTTCGGGACGGAAGATCCCTACCGCTGACGCGGATGCACCCCAGGTACGTGGTTCCCCGGCTCGCCGTGCTGCGGCGATTAGGCGACGGCCACCACGGGCGCCGCAGGAGCGCCGCCCGGCGGAGGCCGCGACCGAGCCTACCGGCGCTGCCTCGACCCGTCCCCGGTGGCGGTGATCGAAAATCGGGCATAAGCCGGCATTAGTGGCAACAGCCACTTGAATTTAAGGTTGTCCTCAATTACCACTCAACGGTGCCGCAGGCACCGGGTGACGCCCCGGGTTCGATCTGCAACGTGGCGTGATCGATCCGGAAGTCCTCGTGCAGCGCGGCCCGCGCGGCGGCGAGCACCTCGCCCACCTCGGTGCCGGGGGTCGTGGTGAGGTGCGCCGAGGCCACGTCCATGCCGGAGGTGAGCGTCCAGACGTGCAGGTCGTGCACCTCGGCGACGCCGGGCACCGCGGCCAGCCGGTCGTGCACCGCGGTCACCTGCAGGTGCTCCGGGGCGGCCTGCACCAGGATGCGGACCGCGGCCCGACCGAGCCGCCAGGTGCGCGGCAGGATGAACAGCCCGATCGCCACGGCGACCAGCGGGTCCGCCCACCACCACCGGGTGAACGTGATGACCAGGGCGGCGGCGATCACCCCGAGCGAGCCGAGCAGGTCGCCGAGCACCTCCAGGTACGCCCCCTGCAGGTTGATGCTCTCCTGCGCCCCGCTGCGCAGCAGCGCGAACGCGGCCAGGTTGGCGAGCAGGCCGAGCACCGCCACGGCGAGCATCGGTCCGGCGAGGACCTCCGGTGGCTCGCCGAACCGGCGGACGGCCTCGACGAGCACGTACGCAGCGACCGCGCCGAGCAGCACCGCGTTGGCGAGGGCGGCCAGCACCTCCAGCCGGTAGAGCCCGAAGGTGCGCTGCGGGTCGGTGTCGGCGCGCCGGGTGGCGGTGATCGCGGCGAGGGCCATGCCGATGCCGAGGACGTCGGTGAACATGTGCCCGGCGTCGGAGAGCAGGGCCAGCGAACCGGTCGCGAAGGCGGTCACCGCCTCGACCAGCATCAGAGCGCTGAGCAGCGCGAAAGCGGCCCAGAGTCGGCCCCGGTGGCGGTGCGCGGCGTTGGCCACCGTGCCGCTGTGGTCATGACCTGCGCCCACGCCCACACCCTTTCGTCCCGCACCCCGGCCAGGCCCAATCTATGCTCACATCGCTATATATGCAAGTGATCGGCGGCGCGGTGCCACTACGACGCCTTCAGCCCGGCGCGTCTTTCCCCGCGCGGCGACCTGAAGCCGTCGCTGGAGTCGTCGCTGGGGCCGTCGTCAGCCGACCGGGTCGAGCGTGGTGAGGCGCTGGGTCGCCCGGGAGAGCGCCACGTAGAGCGTCCGGACCCCGGACCCCGGATCGGCCCGGATCTCGCTCGGCGCCACCAGCACCACGCCGTCGTACTCCATGCCCTTGGCCTGGAGGCTGGTCACCACCTGGAGTCGGCCGCCGCCGAGTTCGCCCAGCCAGCCGGCCACCTCGTCCCGGCGCAGCACCGGCGTGATCACGCCGACCGTCCCCTCCACCTCGGCCAGCAGCGTGCGGGCGGCCGCCACGGTGGCCGGGGCCAGTTCGGCGGGCGGCACCGTCAGCTCGACCGGTTCGACGCCGGTGGTACGGACGGCGGTGGGCAGCGGCAGGTCCGGGTAGAGCCGGCGGATCTCCGCCGCCGCCACCGCGAAGATCTCCGCCGAGTTGCGGTAGTTGGTGGTGAGTTCGTAGCGGTGCCGGCGCCGCCGCCCCAGCGCCTGGTCCCGGGCCCGGGTCAGTTCCTCCGGGTCGCCGGTCCAGGCAGTCTGGGCCGGGTCGCCCACCACGGTCCAGGAGGCCAGCCGGCCCCGCCGGCCGATCATCCGCCACTGCATCGGGGAGACGTCCTGCGACTCATCGACCACCACGTGGGCGTAGTCGCGGTAGTCCTCCGGGCGCTCGCGGGCCGCCGCCCGGGCCGCCCGCTGCCGGTCGGCGAACGTGCTCAGCTCCCGGACGCCCCCGGCGAGCTGGAACGGGTCGCGCTTCGGCTTCGCCCGCTGCACCGGCTTGCCGAGCAGCGCGTCCAGCTCGTCCAGCAGGGCGATGTCGGCGATGGTCAGCCCGGCCCGGTCCAGCGTCCGGTACGCCTCGGTGAGCAGCCGGATCTCGGCCCCGGACAGGATGCCGCCCGCGTACCGGCGCAGCCGCTCCGGGCGGGCCAGCCAACCGAGCACGTGTCGCGGGTGCAGACGGGGCCACCAGGCCTTCAGGAACTCGCGGAACTCCGGCCGGTCGATGATCTCGTCCTCGAACGCGGGCTGCTCCGGCAGCCGGCCGATCCGCAGCCGGCGGGCCTGCGCGTACAGGGCGGCGAGGACGCCGTCGAACCCGGCCCGGCGCACCTCGTTGCGCCGCGCGCCGCGGGGCAGCGCCCGGTCCCGGATCGCGTCCAACTCGGCCCGCTGCAGGCGGAGCAGTTCGCCCCGGTAGAGCAGGCGCAGCTCGGTGGGGGAGTCCGGCACGGCGTCCCGGACCGCGCGTTCCAACACCCGGCGCATCCGCAGTGACCCCTTGACCGCCGCCACCTCCGGCGGATCGGTACGCGTCGCCGACATGCCGGGGAAGAGCGAGCCGAGCGAGTGCAGGGTGGCGGTCTCCTCGCCGAGCGAGGGCAGCACCGAGGCGATGTACTCGACGAACACGCTGGACGGGCCGACCACCAGGATGCCGCCGCCGGCGTACCGGGCCCGGTCGGAGTAGAGCAGGTACGCGGCCCGGTGCAGGGCCACCGCGGTCTTGCCGGTGCCCGGACCGCCGGAGACGATCGTGACGCCCGAGCCGGGGGAGCGGATCGCCTCGTCCTGCTCGCGCTGGATGGTGGCGACGATGTCCCGCATGCCTCGCCCGGTGGCCCGGGACAGTGTGGCCAGCAGCGCGCCGTCGCCGACCACCGCCAGATCCGGCGGCGCCGCCTCCGGGTCCAGCAGGTCGTCCTCGATCCGGGTGACCTTCTCCGCCGACGACTGGATGGTGCGCCGGCGGACCACCCCCATCGGCTCGGCCGGGGTGGCCCGGTAGAAGGCGGCGGCGGCCGGCGCCCGCCAGTCCACCACCAGCGTCTCGGCGTTCTGCCCGCGGATGCCGAGCCGTCCCACGTGCAGCACCTGCCCGCTGCGCAGGTCCAGCCGGCCGAAGACCAGCCCCTCGTGCTCGGCGTCCAGCACGTGCCGCCGCTGGGCGGCGTGGAAGACCATCGCGTCCCGTTCCACCAGCGCGCCGAAGTTGCCGACCCGGGCCAGCCGGTAGCCCTCCCGCTCGGCGTCGGCCGCCGACCGGCGCAGCTCCGCCAGCCGGGCGTACACCCGGTCGAGATGCCGCTGTTCGACGGCGATCTCCCGTTCCAGGGTGGTCTGGTCGCTCACGGCGGGGGCTCCTGTGGTCACGCGGCGGGCACGGCGGGCTGAATGAGGGTACGGGCCGCCGTCCCGGCCGTTGTCGCGGCCATGCCGGTGCCCGGCACCCGGGCGTCCCGGTTGCCCGTTATCCGGGCGTTCCCACCCCTGGTCAGGCCGCTTCCAGGGCGAGCCCGGCGCCACCGGGCGGCACCGGCCGGGCGGCCGGCGGCACCGGGCGGGCCAGCGCCTGGTGCAGCACCGCCGCGAGGGCGGTGTTCACCGCGTCGGGGCGTTCCAGCATCAGCATGTGACCGGCGCCGGGGCACACCGTCAGCTCGGTGGTGGGCAGCGCCGCGGCGATGGACTCGGCGCACGGCGGCGGGGTGAGCCGGTCCCGGTCCCCTACCAGCGCGGCGGCCGGCACCCGGCCGAGCGCGGCCAGGGTGTCCAGCCGGTGCTGGGCGCCGATCGAGGCGCGGAAGCCGCCGATCGAGCGGAGCGAGGCGTGTGCCACCGCCGAGGTGACCAGCCGGATGTCGGCCGGGTCGCAGCGGTCGCCGAAGAGCATCCAGCGGATGCTCGGGCGCAACGCGCGGAGCAGGGCGTGCGGCGGACGCCACGAGCCGCAGCGGGCGAGCACTCCGGCCCCGGTGGTCTCGGCGAGCCGGATCAACCGGGCGATCCGGGGCGAGAGTCCGTAGCCGGTGTGGGTGTGCCCCTCGGCGGTGGTCGACACGAAGACCAGCCCGGCGGTCCGGGCGGCGAAGTGCGCGGGGTGGCGGTGGGCGTACTCCATCACCGTCATCCCGCCCATCGAGTGCCCGACCAGGACGACCTTCCCGTGCGGGACGATCTCCTCGAGCACCGCGGCCAGGTCGTCGCCGAGCTGGGCCAGGGTGGCCGTGCGCAGCGTCATGCAGCTCGACCGGCCATGCCCGCGGGCGTCGTAGGTGACCACCCGGACCCGGTCGCCGAACCGCGCCCGCAGTTCGCCGAGCTGCCGGTGCCAGCTGCGCCCGTCCAGCGTCCAGCCGTGCAGCAGGACCGCGGTGACCTCCGCGTCGACCGGCCCGGTCGCCGTCACGTGCAGCCGTACGCCGTCGGACAGCCGTACCTCCAGGTGCTCCGGCATGTCCACCTCCCCGGGCCGGCCGATGTCTGCGCACCGGCGTAACCCGGCGGTAACAACCGGCTACCCGCCATGACAGCACGCCAACCGTGCCACGGAGAAGATTCCCGTCCACCCCGCGCACGATCGGATCAGCGACCAGGCTCACCGACTTGATTAGGAATCATCAGTGATCATAGATTGGCCGTGTGGAACCTCCCCGACTCTTAAAAGCCGCGCAGCGTTTCGGTGTACCCCTGTGACGCTAGGTGTGTGGGTTGACTCGGGAGAGATTCAGGTGACGCGGGTCGGGCGTAAGTGCTGGTTGTCCGGCATCGGTGTTGTCGAGGCGATGGCTTGGTGAGCGGGAAGGTGCCGCTGGGCGAAGGCGAGACGTTCCGCACCGCTTGTGCCCGCGCCGTGCTGCGGACAGGCGTGGACGAGGGGACCGGTGAGGTCCTGTCGCAGGCCGTGCTTGCGCAACGTATCGGCTGGTGCGCCGACCTGGTGGCGGGGATGGTCTCCGACCTGTTGGCGGAGCGCTGGAATCCCGCGGATGTGGACGTGCTCGCCTCCGGCGTGGACGCCAGCGATCGGAAGCTTGGGGCTTGACCCCTGATCCTGGACACGGGGTTTATGCGGCCGGGGCCAGCGTAGCTGGCGTTGGTCGCCTGCACGAGGGCGGGCGGATCACCGCGTTGGGGGCGGGTGGCCAGTTCCGGGCCGCCGGCATCCTCGCGAAACAGCACCGCCTCCGGCGGCTGTCAGAGCGGTTGCACGCCAAAGCCGACCACTACCAACGCCTCGCCGGCCGTGACGAGCGGCATCACCTCGTCGGCAAACTGGCGGTCCTGCGCGCCGAGATCCGCCACGTCTCCGACAGCCGGACGAACCTGAACGTCGCGCTTGCGTGGGCCGCCGCCAGATGGGCCGTGGACCAGGCGATCGCCGCCGCGGCGAGCGTGATCTATGTGGAAGACCTGCGGTCGTTGGAAGCCAAGGGCATGGGCGCCACCCTGAACACGCGCCTGTCGCAGCAGGTCCGTGGGCAGATCGTCGACCGGATGCGGCACCTCGCCGCCGAGGCGGGTATCGCCGTGGTCACCGTCCCCGCCCGGAACACCTCGAAGCATTGCCCGCAGTGCCTGACTCCGCTGCGGCACTGTAAGGCTCCCGACAAGCCCACGGTGCCGGGTTGGAAGTGGGCTGTCTGTCTCCACCAGTCCTGCCGGTGGCAGGGCGACCGTGACCAGGGTGCCTGGCGGCGGATCGCCGCCCGCGGCCTGAGCCATCAGGCCAAGACCGTCATCGACAAGGCCAGCGGGCACATGGTGATCCGCGCCGTGGTCGACAAACTCGAAGCCGCAGCAGTCATCACGAAGACCTGCCGGGGGGACCGGTCGAAGACCGGTCCCACCCGGCGCAAGGCATCACGCCCCGCGCCCAGGCGACGCAGGGCACCCTCCCCCACCCGGCCTCACGGCTCGGCGGGTAAGCGTCCGGAGGGACACGCACCAACGGACCGGCTGAGGCTGCCCCGCGCAGCCCACCGACACCAGGGCGTGAACACGATCAGCACACCCACCACCGGCCACCGGCCACGCGGAGCCGCGTTGGGCGCAGGATTCCACTTCCACGCCCACGCGTCCCCACCACGGTGGGAAACGATCCCGGAAACTCAATCCGACTCAGGATCACTAAGCTGATCAGGGACGCTGGAAGGCATGCCGCCGACACCGGCCGCCGGAACGGCCCGGACGCCGCGTACCGCCCTGGCCGAGCTGCTGGCCGGCAACCGCCGGTTCGTCAGCGGGCAGCCGGTGCACGGCCACGACGTCACCGCCGCAGCGGCCGTCGCCTCCGGCGGCCAGCAGCCCTACGCGGTGGTGCTGGGGTGCATCGACTCGCGAGTGCCGTTGGAGGCGATCTTCGACCAGACCTTCGGCTCGATCTGTGTGATCCGCACCGGGGCACACGTGCTGGACCACGCGGTGCGCGGCTCCATCGAGTACGTGGTGGGGCAGCTCGACGTGCCGCTGGTGATGGTGCTCGGGCACGAGCGGTGCGGGGCGGTCGGCTCGGCGGTGGAGGCGCTGCGCGCCGGCGAGCGGCCGGGCGGCTCGCTGGCATACCTGGTGGACCAGATCGCCCCGGCGGTCCTCGAGGTCGGCGCGGACGACCCGTCCGCCCACCCGCTGGCCGTGCGCCGGCACGTCCGGCGCACGGTGGCCACGCTGCGCGCCGACGACCTGCTGGCCGGCCCGGTCGCGGCCGGGCGGGTCGCGGTGGTCGGCGCCCTCTACGACCTGGCCACCGGCGACGTCGCCCTGCTGCCCGAGGAGTAAGGAAGGGCCGCCGGCTGACCCGCCGGCCGCCCGCGCCGGGCCAGCCGCCCGCGCCGGGCCAGCCGCCGGCCCGCGCCAGGGCCTGGAGACGACGAACCGCCCGCCGGGTGATCCGGCGGGCGGTTCGTGGTGTCGCGGTTGCGGGACTCAGCCCTCGAAGACACCGGCCTCGACGAGACGCTTCTCGGTCTTGTCCCAGCCGTGCTCGGGGTGGGCGGCCGCGAGGCTGTTGATCTCGGCGCGGACCTTGGCGGCGTGGCCGGCGGCGGCCAGCGCCCGGATCTCCTCGACGAAGGCCTCGGAGTCGGTGCGCAGGTGCGCGGTCTTGCCGTTGGTCAGGTTGCGCACGTAGGCGTGCTTGCCGCCGTTGAGCGGGATGAGGTACTTGAACTCGCCCAGCACGCTGAGGGCGCCACCCTGGCCAGCCTGGCCGGCCCGGACTGAGGCGCGCGCGGTCTTAGAGGTGTTGCTCGCCACGGAGGTACTCCTTGCAGACGTACGGGAGGACTGAAACGTCCGGGGGCTGTTGCGGGTGATGCCCGGTTGAGCCTCGGCCCGCGAAGATGTGCGGCGGCACAAAACCGCCCACAGAACTGTACACGACCTCGATGCCTGGCTGGTCATCGCGCCGTCAGGAGGGTCAACCGGGTTAGCCGCCCGGGTATTTCCGCCATCCCGGCCCGGCGAATTTTCCGATTCGCTGGCGCACCATCCGTCACACCGGTCATCATGTGTTGCGGATACCACTCGGGTGAACGAGGTCGTAGGGGAAGACGCACCTCGCTCTCCGGGAGGTCACCGTGCCAACGCGTGGCGTCGTATACGTCCACTCGACCCCGCTCGCCGTGTGCTCGCACGTCGAGTGGGCGATCGCGCGCGTCCTTGCCGCGCCGGTCAACCTGCAGTGGACGGCCCAGCCCGTCGATCCCGGCGCCCGGCGCGCCGAGTGCGGGTGGACCGGTAGCTCGGGGACGGGCGCCGAGCTGGCTGCTGCCCTCCGGCAGTGGCCCATGATCCGTTTCGAGGTGACCGAGGAACCGAGCCCGGGCGTCGACGGCGAGCGCTTCATGTACGTCCCGGGGCGGGGCCTGTTCCGGGCCACCGTGGGGGCGGCCGGTGACATCCAGCTCGGCGAGGATCGGCTGCGCAGCATCATGGCGTCCGCCCGGGCCCCGGAGGCGCTCGCGCACGCCCTCGACAAGGCGCTCGGCACCGCCTGGGACGCCGAGCTGGAGCCGTACCGGTATGCGGGTGACGGTGCACCGGTGACCCTGCTCACCCGGGTCGGCTGACAAAGGTCAAGTTGCCCCGGTACGCGGGGAACTGGTGGAATGGGCGGATGTCGGCCACCCCTCGACGTGCCCTCGTCGCGCTCGCCGCACTGACGGCGCTGCTCGTCTCCGGCTGCGCGAACCAGCCGGGGGGTCAGCGGGCCGCCGGGCCGGCGAGCCCGTCCCCGTCGGCCGCGTCACCGAGCCCGTCCGCCGCCGACGGCCCGGCGGCCCGGGCGGCGGCGCTGGTCGGCACGCTCGGTGACGAGGACCTGGTCGGCCAGGTGCTGATGCCGTACGCGTACGGCAGCTCCGCCACCAAGGTCTCGCCCGGGTCGGCCGCCGGCAACCGGGCCCTGGCCGGGGTCGACACCCCGGCCGAGATGGTGGCGAAGTACCGGCTGGGCGGGGTGATCCTGGTCGGCTTCAGCGCCGACGACCCCACCTCCGGCAACCAGGCCACCACCAACGTCGACAACCCGAAGCAGGTCCGGGAGCTGACCACCGGGCTGCGGGCGGCCGCCGCGAAGCTCCCGGCCGGCCCGGCCCCCTTCCTGGTCGGCACCGACCAGGAGTACGGCGTGGTCACCCGCATCACCGACGGGGTGACCCTGCTGCCCAGCCCGATGGCGGCCGGTGCGGCCGGGAAACCGGCGCTGACCGAGGCCGCCTGGCGGGCCGCCGGCGCCGAGTTGGCCGCCATGGGGATCAACATGGACTTCGCCCCGGTCGCCGACGTGCTCGCCACCCGGAGCGCGGTGATCGGCTCCCGCTCCTTCGGGGCGGACCCGAAGAACGCCTCCGATCAGGTGGCCGGCGCGGTCCGGGGGCTGCAGGCCGCCGGAGTGGCCGCCACCGTGAAGCACTTCCCCGGCCACGGGCTGAGCGCCGACGACTCGCACAAGGATCTCCCGGTCATCACCCAGTCCCGCGCCGAGTTGGACCGCACCGCGTTCCCGCCGTTCCGGGCCGGCATCGACGCCGGCGCGATGGCGGTGATGTCCGCCCACCTCGACGTGCAGTCGGTCGACCCAGGCACCCCCGCCACCTTCTCCCGCAAGCTCCTCACCGACGTGCTCCGCGGCCAGTTCGGCTTCCAGGGCGTGCTGGTCACCGACGGGATGAACATGCCGCCGGCCAAGCGGTGGTCGCCGGGAGAGGCCGCGGTCCGGGCGCTCAACGCCGGCAACGACCTCATCCTGATGACCCCGAACGTGGGCCAGGCGTACGACGGGCTGCTGGCCGCGTTGCGCGACGGCACGCTGCCCCGGGCCCGCCTGGTCGAGGCGGCCACCCGGGTGCTGACCATGAAGTTCAAGCTGGCCGACCAGCCGGCCCCGGGCATGTCGACGCTGGCCAGCGCCGAGCACCGCAAGGCCGCCACCGACCTGGCCGCCGCGGCGGTCACCCTGCTGCGCGGCCGGTGCGGCGCCGCGGTGCCCGGCCCGGTCACGGTCACCGCCTCCGCCGGGCGGGACCGCACCCGCGCCGCGCTGGCCGAGGCGCTCACCGCCGCCGGGATCCGGGTGGTGCCGCGCGGCGGCACCGTGGTGCACCTCGTCGGATACGGCGACGGCACCGGCGACCTGCGCGCCGACGCGGCGGTGACGGTCGCGATGGACACCCCGTACGTGCTGGCCGGCGCGAAGTCGCCGACGTTGCTGGCGACCTACTCGTCCAGCAAGGCGTCGCTGACCGCGCTGGCCGGGGTGCTCGCCGGCAAGGCCCGCCCGACCGGACGGTCCCCGGTGCCGGTGACCGGGCTGCCCGCCACCGCCTGCGACACCTGACCGGCGGGGGCCCTGAACCGGCCGAGCGCGACCAGCCCGACTGGTAGCGTTCGGGCCGTCCGCCGCACGAACGGAGGGGCCGTGACCGCACCGCAGCCGGCGCTCTCCGTGGTGGTGCCGATGTTCAACGAGGCGGCCGTCCTGCCACTGCTCGCCGAGCGGCTGCGCGGCGTGCTGGACCGGCTCGGCGAGACATACGAGGTGGTGGCCGTCGACGACGGCAGCACCGACGGCACCGCGGCGGGGCTGGCGGCGCTGCGGACGGCCTGGCCCGAGCTGCGGGTGCTGCGGCTGCGCCGCAACAGCGGCCACCAGGCCGCCCTGACCGCCGGGCTGCTCCGCGCCCGGGGCGGGTACGTGGTCAGCATCGACGCCGACCTCCAGGACCCGCCCGAGGTGATCGTCGAGATGCTCCGCCGGGCCCGCGCCGACCGACTGGACGTGGTCTACGGCGTGCGGGCCGACCGGAGCCGGGACTCCCGGTTCAAGCGGTGGACCGCGGGCGGCTACTACCGCCTGGTCCGGCGCCTGGTCGGCGAGCAGGTGCCCACCCAGGCCGGGGACTTCCGGCTGCTCAGCCGGGCCGTCGTCGAGGCGTTGCGGGAGCTGCCGGAGCGCGCTCCGGTGCTGCGGCTGGTGGTGCCCTGGCTCGGCTTCCCCAGCGGCGAGGTCGCCTACGAGCGCCAGCAACGCGCCGCCGGGCGGACCAGGTACCCGCTGTCCCGGATGGCCGGGTTGGCCGTGGAGAGCGTCACCAGCTTCTCCGCCGCCCCGCTGCGGGTGGCCACCTGGCTGGGGCTGGTCGGCGTCGCGGTCTGCGGCGTGCTGGTGGTGGTCGCCGTGCTGGCCTGGTCCGCCGGCGCGACGGTCACCGGCTGGCCCTCGCTCTACGTGGCGATCCTCTTCCTCGGCGCGGTGCAGCTGCTCTGCCTCGGCCTGCTCGGCGAGTACGTGGCCCGGATCTACACGGCGGTGCAGGGCCGCCCGGCGTACGCGGTGGCCAGCGACAGCGCCGCCGGTGAGCCGGCCCGCCCGGACGCCGCCGAGCTGGCCGACAGCCTGCGGTGACCGCCCTCGCCAGCGGGGACGTCGCCCCGTCGACCGTGGCGCCGCGCCACCGTCCGGCCGTGCTGCGCTACGCCCCGGCGGTGGCCGGGTACGCGTTCGTCGCCGCCGTGCTGCTCGTGGCCGGCACGCCGGTCGCCGCGATCGCCCGCTGGACCGGGTACGCGCTGCTGGCCGTGCTGCTCCCCGGCACGCTGGTGTTCCGCGCGCTGCGCCGCCGGCCGCACACCCTGGTCGAGGACCTGGCCCTGGGCGCGGCCGTCGGGCTGGTGCTGGAGCTGGCGGCCTGGGCGGCGTGCACCGCCCTCGGCGTGCCCGGCTGGCTGCGGCTCTGGCCGATCGCCGTGCTGGTGCCGTTCGCCGCGGTGCCCCGGCTGCGCCGGCACTGGCGGGTCCGCTACGACACCGCCGCGCCGGCCGGCTGGGCCTGGTCGCTGGCCGGGGTGGTGGCCGGCTTCACCCTCTACCTGTACGGCTCGTTCCTCGCCGTCAACCCGGTGCTGCCCCGCGACGAGGGGCAGGCCCAGTACCTGGACCTGGCGTACCAGCTCTCCCTGGCCGGGGCGGCCACCCACCAGGTGCCGCCGGACCTGCCGCAGGTCGCCGGGGAACCGCTGCACTACCACTGGTTCGGCTTCGCCCACGTGGCCGCGACCAGCCTGGTCAGCGGCGTCGACCTGCCGACGGTCTACTTCCGGCTCGGGGTACCCGCGCTCTGCGCGCTCGCCGCCGTGCTGGTCGCCGTCGTCGGCTGGCGGATCACCGGCCGGCCGTACGCCGGGGTGGTGGCCGCCGCGCTGCTGTTCACCGTGGGGGAGTTCGGGTTCGAGAACGGCTGGCGGCAGCTCTTCGGCAGCCAGGCCACCTTCATCGTCTGGGGCAGCCCGTCGATGACGTACAGCTGGGTGCTGCTGCTGCCGCTGATCGCCGCGCTCGGCGAGCTGGTCGGCCGGGCCCGCGGGGTGCGCGTACCGGCGTTCGGCCGGGGTGCCTGGCTGCTGGTGGTGCTCTTCCTGGCCGCGTCGACCGGGGCGAAGGCCAGCTCGCTGCCCGTGGTGCTGGCTGCGCTCGCGTTCACCGCCGCGCTGGCGTTGCTGGTCCGCCGCCGGTTGCCCCGGGCCGTGCTGGTCGCCGCCGGGCTGTGCGTGGCCGCGCAGCTGTTCGCCACCGCCGTGCTGTTCGCGTTCGAGAGCCACGGGGTGACCCTCGACCCGTTTTCCGGGCTGCGCACCTACGTGCCGGCCGGCGGTCCGGCGGCGCTCACCGCGCTGGTCTGGGCGGCCGTGGCGGTGGCGTTCCTGCTCAACCTCCAGCTCCGGCTGGCCGGCATCCTGGCCCTGCTGCGGCACCGCCGGTGGCGGCTGGAGCCGGTGCAGGTGTTCCTGCTCGGCGGCGCGCTCGCCGGCCCGGCGATCTACCTGCTCGTCGGCCACCCGGGCAGCAGCAACCAGTACTTCACCCGCACCGGGTTCGCGTTCGGGGTGCTGCTGTCCGGGTGGGGCTGGGTCGAGGTGGCCGACCGGGCCGCCCTCTCCGCCCGGGGTCGGCGGCTGCTCGGCGCGGCGGCGGCCGGGTTCGCGGTGCTGCTCACCGCGGTCCAGCTCGGCTCCGCGATCAGCACGCCCGCCACCCCGGCGTACGCCCCGGTGCTGCCGCTGCTCTGTTGGGCCGGCGCGTTGGCCGCCGTGGCGGTGGTGGTGGCCCTGTACTGGCCGGCGCTGTGCGGGCGCTGGCCCAGGCTGGCCGGCCGGGGCGGGTTGCTGCTGCTCACCGCGGTGCTGGTCGCCGGGGCGCCGGGCCTGGTGCTGGACGCCGCGGCGGCCCGGAAGTACCCGAACGGCGGGGCGTACGCCGTGGTGGCGATGCCCGCCTCCCGGGTCGAGGCGGCCCGCTGGGTCCGTGCGCACAGCGACCCGGACGACGTGCTCGCCACCAACGTGCACTGCCGGGCCGTGGTGGACGGCTGGTGCGACGCCCGCTCGTTCTGGCTCAGCGGCTACGCCGAGCGGTCGGTGCTGCTGGAGGGCTGGGCGTTCGCGCCCCGGGTGGTGGGCCGGCCGGAGGGCCCGTACGCGCCGTTCTGGGACGCCGCCCGGCAGCGCGCCAACGACGAGGCCTTCACCGCGCCCACCGCCGCCGGGCTGGCCGCCCTGCGTGACCGGTACGGCGTGTGCTGGCTGGTGGTCGACCGTGTGGTCGCCCCGGAGGCTCCGGAGCTGCGGAGCCTGGCCGACCTGCGGTTCACGAACTCCCGGATGGCCGTCTACCGCCTGCGGTGACGGGAAGGGGCCCTTGTCGACAGACGTCCGTCAACAAGGGCCCCCTTCCGTGCGGCGTCAGCCGAGCGGGACCGCCCGGGCGAGCGCCGCGCCGTCCGCTTCGAAGGCCGCGAGCAGCGACGTCGGCGTACCGGCGGTTACCGGCACCACCACGGTCACCGGCGAGCCGGCGGTCAGCTTCACCGTGCGATCGCCGGTGGACCGGTCACCGTCCCAGCCGTACAGGTACGCGGTGCCGGCTCGGTCCGCCGAGAGGGTGACCGAGACGCCGTCGGCGACCGCGCGGGTGTCGGTGAGCCGCAGGGCACCCGCCGGCAGGAGCGGCACGGCCGCTGGGGCGACCCCGTCCGTCGCCGACTGGGCGATGGTCTGCGGGCTGTGCACGCTGCGCGCGGCGGTGTCCGGGAAGACCGGGGCGCTGGGCTGCCGGGCCGCCGGCGTGTACCCGGGCAGGGTGACCAGGCCGTACCGGTACGGGTCGGCCCGGACCCCGGTGAAGGTGGACCAGCCCAGCCGGGACTGGGAGGTCAGGTCCTGGGTGTCCGAGTCGTAGACCAGCACGTTGAAGCCCATCCGGGCCGGGTCGACGGCGTCCGGCAGCACCGCGAACGGGATGCTCGCCTCGATGGTGTAGCCGGCGTACGGCGCGCTGACCTTGCTGACCACGGTCATCCCCGGCGCGGTGGTCGCGCCCGGCCCCTGCCGGTTGTCGGCGTCCCGCTGCCAGCAGGGCGGGTCGCCGTTGGCCGGGTCGTCGGTGACCGGGAAGATGCCGGCCTTGAATGCGGTGGAGGTGTCCGCCGAGTTCCCCTTCGGGTCGACGATGATCTCCACGCTGTCGGTACGGCGCTGTCGCTTGCAGTCCTGCGGCACCACCTTGCGGCCCAGCACGTCGTCGGTGACCTTGACGAAGACCTTCAGGGCGTCCTCCGTCCAGGCGATCCGGCCGGTCGCGGACGCGTCCTGCGGCGTGGTGGCCTCACCCTCCCAGATCCGGGACAGGTTCAGCTCCGGGCCGGGGTACTCGCCGGGAGCGGCCACCCCGTCCACCGCGTGCCCGGCCCCGGCGTGCGGCACCTCGCTGGTCGGGACGATCTCCAGGGCGCCGGTCTCGACGGTGCTGCCGGCGGCGCTGGTGGTGGTGATGGTGATCCCGTAGTCGCCGTCGGTGCCGCCCTCGTTGGCGGTGGGCAGGCTGGCGTCGGTGTTGGTGACGGTGAAGCTCACCGCGCCGGTCGCGCCGGGCGCCAGTTCGGGGTAGCTCTTGGTGACCGCGTCGGCGGTGAACCCCGCCGGCAGACCGAGGGTGACCTCGCCGCGCTGCGCGACCTGGCCGTGGTTACGCAGGTCCACCCGGACCGACCGGCTCTGCCCGGAACCGAGGGAGAGCACCGGCTTGATCAGCGTGTCGAGCTGCGGGTAGCCGCTCTCGCCGGCCCAGTCCCGGAAGATCCCCACCTCGGGCAGCGGCTCCAGGGTGCCCCGCACGTCGGCGACCACCCGCACGGCCCGGTCGGTACGGCCGGCGCCCTGCCCGGTGGTCAGGGTCGCGCCGACGAGCCGCTGCTGGTTGGTGTCGGCGGCGGCCGGGACGGTGACCGTGAAGGTGGCGGTCCGCTCCCCGCCCGCCGGCACCGCGGCCAGCGTGCCGGAGCCGGTGGCGGTCCAGCCCTGGGGCAGCCGCAGGGCGATCCGTGGCCGGGTCAGCGCCCGGTCGCGGGGTGCCCGTACGTGTGCGATCACCTCGACGCTCTCGCCGGGGGCCAGGTCGAACCGGTCCGTGGTCAGGTAGAGCTCGGTGCCCCGGGGCAGCCCGCCGGGCGCAGCCGGTAGCACCGAGCCGCGCAGGATCGCCTCGGGGGAGGTGTCCGCGGGGTCGTACGGGACCCGGCTGTCGACCAGGGTGTAGAAGTCGCAGCGGATCTTCGCCGGATCGGTCGGGGCGGCGGCGGTGCCCGCCCAGCCCTGGGTGGCGTAGTCGCGGCGGGCGTCCACCTCGATCTCCGCCCAGGTCTTCCCGGTGCTGCTCGGGGTGCCCTCCCAGACGCCGAAGACCTGGTCGGTCGGCACCGTCGGGACGAAGCTCGACGCGCACGCCGGGCCGGCGGACGAGGTGCCGGTGCCGCCGGTACGCAGGAACTTCGCCGGCCGGAACGGCTTCAGGCCCTCCCTGGTGAGCTGCTCGGGGAAGGCGTTCGGGTCGGCGGCGGCGTGGAACGCCTCCGCGGCGAACCGGGCCGCCTGCTGGTGGTTGCCGTGGTTGCCCGGCGTCGGCGACGGGTTCATCGTCATGATGATCTCCGGCCGGGTCTGCCGGATCACCCGGACGATCTGCGCGAGGGTGTCGTCGTGCCCCCAGATCCGCTCGGAGAGCGGAGCCGAGGCGGTGTACCAGAAGTCGACCCGGTCCAGGTTGTAGAGGTTCTCCACCCCGGCCCGGCCGATCGCGGTGCGCTCCTCGCGCTCGCGGATGATGCCGAGCGGTGGGCCCTCCTCGAGGCCGACCGCGTTGCCGCCGCCCTCGCCCCGGGTGATGGTCACGACGCCGGCCTTCGCGCCGTACCGCTCCTTCCACTGGCCCAGGGTGGCGAGGCTGCCGGCCTCGTCGTCCGGGTGGGCGCTGACGAAGAGCACGTCGAGGTCGACGGCGGGTGGGGCGGACACGGGTGCGGCGAGGGCCACGCCCGGGAGCCCGGAGAGGGCCAGGGCGAGTGCCGTGGGTAGCAGGAACGCCTTGAGTCGCATACGGATCCTTCCGACTGGGCGGGTCCGGGCAGCGGCCATCGACGTCGGGCGCGACGGCGTCGACGTGGTGGTCGCTTTCGGACGGTGGGTGGTGGGCGGCGGGACGGGGGGCGCGCCGGTGGGCGCCCCGGGCCGCCGGGTACGCAGCGGTACGGGGTTCCGTACACACTGGAAGGCCTTCGCCCGGTGACGCTAGGGACCGGCGCGGCGGGCCGTCAATGCTGTGCAAGATCTTTCTTAATTTGCGGAAGAAAGTAACTCGCCGTCATGGGTGCTCTTGATCTTGCCGTTCGGGCAGGGAGCGCCGTCCCCCGTGGTCTGGTTCGTCGACATTTCCGCTGCTCATCACGGTCGCGTCGGCTGGTCGAGACCCATTTGTTACTTGACTCGATAATTCGTTCGCCGTAGGAAGGAAGTGTGACTGACGTGGTGACGCCACCGACGAGCCCGGTGAGCCGGGAGCGGTCGAAGGAGATCAAGCGGCTCTCCGTGATCTCCGCCGCCCGCCAGGTGCGGGTGCTCTCCCGCGCCGAGCTGACCGAGCTCACCGGGTTGAGTCCGGCCACGCTCACCCCGCTGGTCCGCGACCTGATCGCCGAGGGTTACCTGATCGAGCGCGGACCCGGCGCGTCCCGGGCCGGACGGCCGCGGGCCATGCTGGAGTTCAACCCCCGTGCCGAGCTGGTCGCCGCGGTCTCGCTGGAGCCGTCCCGGATCAGCTGCGAGATCGCCGACAGCGACGGCGCCGTGGTGGCGCACCGGACCGTCCGGCTCACCGGCGACATCGTCGACCTGATCTGCACGGCCGTGCCCGACCTGGCCGGCGACGGCCTGCCCGCGTTGCGCGGGGTGGCGATCGCCGCCCCCGGCGTCTCCTCCGGGGGCGCGGTCCGGCTCGCCCCCTCAGTCGGCCTGGTCGAGGGGCGGCCGATAGGGGAGTCGGTGCGGCAGCGGCTCGGGGTGCCGGTGGTGGTGGACAACGACGTGAACCTGATGGCCGCCGGCGAGCACGCGGCCGGCGCCGGCACGGACGTGGCCGACCTGCTCCTGCTGCACGTGGCCGACGGCATCGGCGCCGGCCTGGTGCTGGACGGGCAGGTCCGCCGGGGCTCCGGTGGGGCGGCCGGCGAGGTGGGCTTCCTGCCCCTCGACCCGGCCGACCAGGGGCACGACGGGATCGGTCCGTTCGAGGCCCGCTGGTCGGAGAGCGCCATCGCCGAGAAGGTGGTGTCCCTGGCCCCGGGCCGCCGCCCCGGGTCGCCGGTGCGGGCGCTGGTGGACCTGGCCGCCGCCGACGACCGGGCCGCCGCGTACCTGGACGAGGTGCTGGCCGCCTGGTCCCGCCTCATCGTCTCCTGCGCCTGCGTCGTCGACCCCGGCCGGGTCCTGCTCAGCGGGGCCGCCGCCGAACTGGACGACACCGCGGTCGACCGGCTCCAGGCCCTGGTGTCGGCCGCCGCGCCCAGCCCCACCGAGGTCCGCCGGGCGGTCCTCGGCGACCGCGCCGTGCTGCACGGCGCGGTCAGCTACGCCCTCTCCGCCGCCGCCGCGGGCCTGTCCACCCTGCTGCCCGCCCCCTAGACCTTTCCCTTCAGAACAACGCAGTTCCCCCACATCCCTCGGAGGTACCCCATGAGACGCCGACTTCTTCTCGCCGGAGCGCTCGCCGCCGTCCTCGCCGCTGGCACCGCCTGCGGCGGCGGCTCGACCGACAAGGCCGCCGGCGACACCGAGAAGCTGACGATCTACACGGCCCGCGACAAGAAGGTGGCCACCTTCGTCGTCGACAAGTTCACCGCCAAGTACCCCGAGTACAAGGGCAAGGTCGAGGTCCTCAACCTCGGCGCGCAGGAGATCCTGGAGCGGGTCCGGGCCGAAAAGGCCAACCCGCAGGCCGACGTCTGGTGGGGCGGCACCCAGCAGGGGCTGACCGCCGGGGCCACCGAGGGCCTGCTCAACGCCTGGCAGCCGTCGTTCGCCGGCAAGATGGACGCCAAGTACAAGGACCCCGAGGGCCGCTGGTTCGGCGAGATCCTGCTGCCCGAGGTCATCATGTACAACAACAAGGCCCTCACCCCGGAGCAGGCCCCGAAGGACTGGGACGACCTGCTGAAGCCGGAGTGGAAGGACAAGATCATCATCCGGGACGTGGCCGCCTCCGGCACGATGCGGTCGATCTACGCCTCGATGATCCAGCGGCAGTCGCCGGACGGCAGCAACCCGCAGCCGGGCTACGACTGGCTCAAGAAGCTCGACGCCAACACCGGCGCGTACGCGGCCAACCCGACCGACCTCTACCTGAAGATGTCCCGCCAGCAGGGCGTGCTCAGCGCCTGGAACCTGCAGGACATCCTGCTCCAGGCCAACCAGTCCAACATGCCGTTCGGGTACGTGATGCCGGCCTCCGGCGCCCCGGTCCTGGTCGACGGCCTGGCCGCGGTCAAGGGCGGCAACACCACCGGCGCGCAGAAGTTCATCGAGTTCCTCTTCGACGACTCGCTCCGCGCCGACCTGGCCAAGGACTACTTCCAGATCCCGGCCGTGGACATCGCCCAGAAGCCGGAGTGGCTGGCCCAGCTCGACCTCAAGCCGCTGAACGTCGACTGGGACGTGATCGGCAAGAACGAGACCGAGTGGATCAACCACTGGAACAGCCAGATCAAGAACAAGGGCTGATCCCCGGGATGCCGGGTGCGCGACGCGCACCCGGCACCCGCTTCCCGTACGCATCGCCGCCAGACCGGGTCTGGCCCCACCCCACCACCGGTCAGACCCGGTAACCGGACGCAAGGAGAGACATCATGATCGATGTCACGCTGGAGTCGGTGAGCAAGCGCTTCGCGCGCGCCGGCGACACTGCGGCCGTCGACGACGTCGACATCAGGATCGCCGCGGGGGAGTTCTTCACCCTGCTCGGCCCGAGTGGCTGCGGCAAGACCACCACCTTGCGCATGGTGGCCGGCTTCTACTTCCCCACCTCGGGCCGGATCCGCTTCGGCGATGAGGACGTCACTCACCGGCCGCCGAACAAGCGCGACACCGGCATGGTGTTCCAGAACTACGCGCTCTTCCCGCACATGACCGTGGCGCAGAACGTCGCGTACGGCCTGAAGATCCGCAAGGTCGGCCGGGCCGAGTCGAAGCGGCGGGTGGAGGAGGCGCTGGGCCAGGTGCACCTGGCCGGCTACGGCGACCGCCGGATCGACCAGCTCTCCGGCGGCCAGCAGCAGCGGGTCGCGCTGGCCCGCGCCCTGGTGATCCGCCCCCGCACCCTGCTGCTCGACGAGCCGCTGTCCAACCTCGACGCCAAGCTGCGCGAGGAGACCCGGGTCGAGATCCGCCGGATCCAGAAGGAGAGCGGCACCACCGCCATCTACGTCACCCACGACCAGGCCGAGGCGATGGCCATGTCCGACCGGATCGCCGTCATGGAGTCCGGCCGGGTCCAGCAGATCGGCGCGCCGCAGGAGATCTACCACCGGCCGGCGAACGCGTTCGTGGCCCGGTTCATCGGCCGTAGCAACGTGCTGAGCCTGCCGGTCGCCGCCGCCGGCCCGCAGACCGTCACCGTCGCGCTGCCCGGCGGCGACCAGCTGACCGTGGCCGCGCCCGCCGAGCACGGCCTGGCCGAGAACGGCACCGCGCTGGTCTCCGTCCGGCCCGAGCACATCGGGCTCACCTCGGCCACCGAGGCCGGCGCGCTGTCCGGCCGGGTGAGCGAGCTGGAGTTCACCGGCATGTCCACCAACCTCCTGGTCGACGTGGCCGGCGAGCCGGTGCAGGTCACCGCCATCGACGTGCCCGCCGGCCTGGCGGTCGGCGACCAGGTCGGGCTGCGGCTGCCCGGGGAGCGGATGTGGGTGGTGCGCCCATGAGCACCATCCCCGCCACCCCCAACGCGGCCACGGTCCCGCCGGTCACCGAGGACCCGAGGCCACCCCGGGCCCGCCGCTCCCGCCGGCTCGCCGGCGGCGCCAACTCGCGCTGGTTCCCCTACCTGCTGGTCTTCCCGCTGGCCCTGATCCTCTTCGGCTACGTGGTCCAGCCGATGTTCGCCACCTTCGCGGAGAGCGTCGGGGTGGACGGCCTGGCCAACTACACGGTCTTCTTCACCGGCGACGGGGTGGCCCGCTCCTCGCTGGTCACCTCGTTGGTTATCTCGGCCGCCAGCGTGGTGCTCTGCGGCATCGTCGGCGTGGCGATGGCGTTCCTGCTCAAGCGCTTCTCGTTCCCGGGCCGCCGGCTGATCGAGGCGATCATCCTGGTGCCGGCGGCGCTGCCGCCGCTGATCGGGGCGATCTCGTTCCAGCTGCTCTACAGCGAGACCGGCATCCTGCCGCGGGGCCTCCAGCACCTGTTCGGCACCGAGAGCCCGGTGCTGCCGTTCACCGGCATCGCCGGGGTGCTGGTGGTGCACACCTTCACCATGTACCCGTTCTTCTACCTGGCCACCTCGGCCGCGCTGGTCGGCATGGACCCGTCGGTGGAGGAGGCCGCGTACAACCTGGGTGCCGGCCGGGTCCGGGTCTGGCGCACGGTGCTGCTGCCGATGCTCACCCCGGCGCTGGTCTCCGCCTCGCTGCTGGTCTTCATGACCTCGCTGGCGTCGTACACCGCCCCGCTGCTGTTCGGGGTGGACCAGACGATGACCATGCAGATCTACATCAACCGCACCAACGGCGACCTGCCGATGGCCTCCACGTACGCCTCGGTGCTCGGCGTGGTGTCGGTGCTCTTCCTGCTCGGCATGCGCTGGTACGAGGGGCGGCGCAGCTACCGCTCCCAGTCCAAGGGCGTCGCCTCGCACCGCCGCGAGCTCACCAACCCGTTCGGCCGGTGGCTGGCCCTGCTCGCCTCGCTGGTCGGCGTCGTGGTGCTGCTCGCCCCGGTGGGCACGATCGCCCTGGTGGCGTTCTCGCTGGACGGCTCGTGGACGACCGAGGTGGTTCCCTCGGCGTACACCATGCAGAACTTCGTCACGATCTTCACGGACCCAGAGGCGTACCGGCCGATCGTCAACTCGCTGCAGATCAGCCTGATCGCCACGGTCGGCTGCGTGGTGGTCGGCGTGCTCGTCGCGTACGCGGTGCGCCGGCTGGACTTCCGCGGGCGCGGCCTGCTCGACGTGGCGGTCATGCTGGCCTGGGCGCTGCCCGGCACGGTGGTGGCGATCAACCTGATCTCGGCGTTCAGCACCGGCAACGCGTTCAGCCTCGGCCAGGTGCTGATCGGGACCTTCTGGATCATGCCGCTGGCGTACTTCGTGCGGTTCCTGCCGCTGGTGTTCCGCTCCAGCTCAGCCACGCTGGCCCAGCTCGACCCGTCGCTGGAGGAGGCCGCCCGCAACCTCGGCGCGTCCTGGTGGCGGGCGTTCGGCACGGTCACCCTGCGGCTGATGCTGCCGGGCGTGCTGGCCGGCGCGCTGCTCGCCTTCGTGCACGGCGTCGGCGAGTTCGTCGCCTCGGTGCTCATCTACACCTCGGAGACCGCGCCGATCTCCGTCGAGATCAACAACCGGATGTACTCGTTTGAGGTGGGCACCGCCGCCGCGTACGGCATGCTCCAGATCGTGCTGATCTTCGTGGTGATGGTGGTCTCCGGGCGGCTGGAGAGCGGCCCGAAGGCCAGCCGGGAGGCGGCGCAGTGGACAGCGTGACGGACCGCTGGCCGGCCGGCGGCGGACTGCTCCCCGCCGCCCGGATCCCCGGCGGGGAACTCGCCGCGGTCGCCGCGGCGGCGGACTTCGCGGTGCTCCCGGTCGGCGCGGTCGAGTGGCACGGCCCGCATCTGCCGCTCGGCACCGACCTGATCCTCGCCGAGGGCTTCGCCGGCGAGTCCGCCGGCGACGTGCCGGGGCCGCGGGGCGTGCTCTTCCCCGCCGTCGCGTACGCCGCCTGCCCGGGGCAGACCCGGCCCTGGCCGGGGACGGTCGCGATCCGTCCGGAGATCGCGGTCGGCTACCTCGCCGACGTGATCGAGGGCATCGTCGCCGCCGGGTTCCCCCGGCTGCTGGTGGTCAACGGCCACGACGCGAACATGTCCACGGCCCGGGCCGCCATGGAGTGGGTCTCCGGCCGGCGTACCGCCAGCCTGCTGCTGGTCAACTGGTTCCAGCTGGTCACCCCGGCGGAGACGACGGAGATCTACGGCGCGCCGCCGGCCCGCGGGCACGGCGGGGCGTACGAGACCTCCGGCGTGCTCGGGTTCGACCCCGGCGCGGTACGCCTCGACGCCGCCACCGACCTGCCACCGAAGCCCAAGCTGCCGGTGAGCCACCCGTACGTCCTGGTGGAGTCCCGCCCCGAGCCCTGGCAGGGCTGGTCCGGGCACGTCTCGCTGGCCAGCGAGGACGCCGGCCGGCAGGTCCGCGCGCTGGCCGGGGAGCGGCTGCGGGAGATCGTCGCCGCCTGGGTGGCCGCCCCACCGCCGGCGCCGCCCACCGCCGATCCACTGCCGACCGAGGGAGGGGCATGACCGACAGGGGACTGGACGTCGTCGACTTCCACCTGCACTTCCGGATCGGCGCGGACGAGACGATCCACGCCTGCGAGCAGGCCGCCGGCATGCACCCCGGCGGCGAGCACGAGCGTGCCGTCCGGGCCGCCGGCTCGGCGCCGTACGCCCGGCAGTGGCGGCAGGCGTGGGGCTTCCCCGACCCGGAGCCCCCGGCCGAGCACTGGGCGGACGAGGCCGACCGCTGGGCCGACGAGCTGCGCGCGGTCAACATCCGGAAGGCCGTCTTCGTGACCGGCGGCGGCAACGACACCCTCGCCGACGTGGTCGACCGCCACCCGGACCTGCTGCTCGGCTTCGCCCACCACGACCCGTACGGCCCGGACGCCGCCGGGGAACTGGACCGCGCGGTCACCGAGCGCGGCCTGCGCGGGCTGAAGCTGTTCGCCCCGCTGCTGCGCGGCCCGCTCGACCACGAGGACCTGGACCCGCTCTGGGGCACCGCCCAGCGCCTCGGCGTGCCCGTCCTGATCCACATCGGGCACTACGGCAGCGCCGGCGGCCTCAGCTTCGGCCGCTACGGCGGTCCGGAGGAGCTGGCCCGGATGGCCCGCCGCTTCCCGGAGCTGGCCGTGGTGGTGCCGCACTTCGGCGTCCAGCACGTGCAGGAACTCTTCTTCGCCGCCTGGGGCTGCCCCAACATCCACGTCGACACGTCCGGCTCCAACCAGTGGGTGCGGTGGATGCCGTACAAGCTGACCCTGGAGGACCTGTTCCGCCGCTGCTACGAGACGATCGGCCCGCACCGGATCGTCTTCGGCAGCGACTCGTCCTGGTTCCCGCGCGGCTACGTCACCCGCTACCTCGACGACCAGCTCCGGGTCTGCCGGGAGCTGGGCCTGCCCGACGACCACCTGCGCGCGATCTTCGCCGGCAACGCCGAACGGCTGCTCGGCCTGACCGACTGACCAGCCGAACCCGCAGTGGGCGGCCCGACCGCCCACGCGGACTGGAAGGAAGTAAGGAACTGCCATGAGCACACCCGCGCTGACCACGTACCAGCGGCACCACCTGGCGCCCACCTACGACCACCACGTCGGCCACCTCTACCCGGCGATGGTCCGCGCCAGCCAGGCACACGTGGTGATGCTGACCGAGCAGGGGCTGATCCCCGCCGAGCGGGGCGCCCGGCTGCTGCGCGGGCTGGCCGCCCTGCGCGCCGACACCACCCCGGCGCCGGCCTACGACGGCAGTTTCGAGGACACCTACTACCTGCTGGAGAAGCGGCTCGCCGAGGCGTGCGGCATTCCCACCGCCGAGCTGGACGTGCAGCTGGCCCGCAGCCGGAACGACCTGGACGCCGGGGTGTTCCGGATGCTGCTGCGGGACCAACTCCTCGGGGTGCTGGACCGGGTGCTGGCCACCGGCCGGACCGCGCTGGACCGCGCCGACCGGTACGCGGACGTGGTCATCACCGGCTACACCCACCGCCGGCCGGCCCAACCCACCACGATCGGTCACGCGCTCGCCGGGTACGCCGAGGCGCTCGCCGGCGAGGCGGCCGCCTACGCCGACCTGATCGACCAGCTCAACGTCTCGCCGCTGGGCTCCTGCGCGTTCGCCGGCACCGACCTGGACATCGCCCCGGCCCGGGTGGCGGAGCTGCTCGGGTTCGCCGGCCTGGTGACCAACTCGTACGAGGCCGTCGCCGGGGCCGACCACCTGGTCCGGGTCGGCACCCTCAACGCGCAGGCGCTGGCCACCGGGGCGCGGCTGGCCCGCACCCTGATGGACTGGCTGAGCTGGCAGTGGGTCACCACGCCGGGCGACTTCACCCAGGGCAGCAGCATCATGCCGCAGAAGCGCAACCCGGTGGTGCTGGAGCACCTGGTCTCGTACGCCGGCGCGGCCGCGGCGGACGCCGCCTCGGTGCTGAACAACGTGGGCGCCGCCTGGTGGGAGGACTCCAACAACGCCACCACCGACGTGCAGGTCCGGCTCTGGGAGAGCAACGACCGGGCCGAGCGCTTCTTCGCCCTGGTCGGCGGCTTCCTGGCCGAGGTGGAGCCGCTGTCGCCGCCGAGCCGGGAGGAGATCGTCGCCTCCGGCGCCACCACCACCGCCGCGGCCGACGCGCTGACCCGCCACGGGGTGCCGTTCCGGGCCGCCCACTCGGTGGTCGGCCGGCTGGTCCGGGCCGGGGGCCCGGACACCTGGACCCCCGAGGGCGTCCGGGCCGCCGCCGAGGGGCTGACCGGCCCGCTCGACGACGCCGCCGTCGCCGACCTGATCGCCGCCGCCGTCCGCCCCGACCTGGTGCTGCACCGGGCCCAGGTGGACGGCCCCGGCGCCGCCGCGGTCCGCGCCCAGGTGGGTACGCTGCGCGTCGCGTTCGAGGCGGTCGCCGACCGGCTGGCGGCGGTGCGCGACCGGCTCCGCGGGGCGGACGAGGCGCTGGACGCCGTCGCCGCCGAGCTGGTGGCCCGGTGAGCGTGGGGCTGGCGGGGTCCCCCGGGGTCGGCACCCGGACCGGCGGGCTGCTGCTCGGCATCGACTTCGGCGGCACCAAGATGGCCGTCGGGCTGGCCGACGCCGAGGGCCACCTCCTGGTCCAGCGCCGGGTCCCCACCCACGCCGAGCAGGGCGCGCCGCAGGCCCTGGAACGCGCCCTGCACCTCGCCGCGGAGCTGGTCGCCGGGGTGGGTGGGCCGCTCGTCGCGGCCGGGGTGGCCTCGCCCGGCGTGGTCCGTCCGGACGGCATCGACCTGGCCCCCAACGTGCCCGGCTGGGAGCGGCTGCGGCTGGCCGACGCGGTCCGCGACACGCTCGGCGTCGCCCGGGTGGCGGTGGACAACGACCTGAACGCCGCCGCCCTGGCCGAGCTGCGGCTGGGCGCGCTGCGGGACGCCGACCCGGGCCTGGTGGTGGGCATCGGCACCGGCGTGGCGGCCGCCGTGACGGTCGGCGGGACCGTCCTGGCCGGACACCGCGGGGCAGCCGGCGAGATCGGGTACGCCGTGGCCGGCGGGCCCTGGCCCGGCACCATGCTGGAGCTGGACTTCTCCGGCCGGGCGCTGGACCGGCTCGCCGGGGACCTCGGCGTGCCGGGCGGGGCGGCCGGGCTCGCCGACGCGGCGGAACGCCCCGGGCCGGCGCGCGACGCGCTGACCGCCCGGGTCGACGAGGTAGCGCGGCACCTGGCCACCTGCTGCCTGCTGCTCGACCCGCAGCGGGTGGTGCTGGTGGGCGGGGTGGCCCGCAGCGCGCTGATCCGCAGGCTGCTGGTCGACCGGCTCAACGAGGTGCTACCGCACCGACCCGACGTGGTGCTCTCCCGGCACGCCGACGACGCCGCGCTGCTCGGCGCGCTCACCCTGGCCCGCGAGGCGGTGCCCGCGCCCCACTGACCTGGTGACCTGCCGGCCCGCCCGCGCGCTACGTGCGCGGGCGCGCCCGGCGGGTCAGCTCAGGCGGTGGGCGCGCAGCATCAGCGAGACGCCGGGCAGCGCCCGCACCGGCAGGTACCGCTCGGCGGTGATGATCGTGCGCAACCCCAGGTTGACCACGGGAGGCAGGTCGTCCAGGTCGCTGCCGGTGGACCTGCGCCGCCGCCAGGCGGCGACCGGGCGCAGCAGCACGTTCCAGCTCCACAGCTCGTCCACCACCAGCCCGGCCTTCTCCACCACCGCGCGCAGCCCGGCCCGGTCGTAGCGGCGGACGTGCCCGACGGCCACGTCGTGCGCAGACCAGAGCCGCATGTCGGCCGGCACCGCGATCAGTGCCGTCCCGCCCGGCCGCAGGGCACGGCGGATCTCGCCGGCGGCGAGGTGATCCTCGTCGAAGTGCTCCAGGATGTCGAAGGCGACCACCAGGCCCAGGCTGGCCGAGGGGACCGGCAGGTGCCGGGCGTCGGCCCGGATCACGTCCAGGCCCCGCTCCCGGGCCACCCCGGCGCCCGCCGCGCTGTATTCCAGGGCGAGCGGCCGCCAGCCGTACGCCCACAGCACCCGGGTGTTGCCGCCGCCGGCCGCGCCGATGTCCAGCGCCCGCCCCGGGCGCACCCCGGCCGCCGCCAGCCGCCGCAGCGCCCGGCCCAGCAGGGCCCGCCGCTCCCGGTACCACCAGTGGCTGTCCTCGAGCGCGGCGAGCTTGCGGATCTCGGTGGCTTCCAGGGCGTACTCCTTCTCGGCGCCCTCACCCTAGCGGCTCGGGCGGCGGCAAACCCGGGTGCGGCGCGCGACCGACCCTGGCAGGGTGACCGACCATGGGACAGCAGGCACAGGGTTTCCGCTACGTCGAGCGGGCCGACGGCTCCGTCGTGATCACGCACCACGGCCGGGTGGCCGGCACGCTGCGCGGCGGCCGCGCGACGGAGTTCCTGGCCGAGGTCGAGGACGACCCGCAGCTGGTGATGGCCCGGTGGACCGGCAACTACCGGCGGGGCAACGAGCGGACCGCCCGCCAGCACCCCCGCAACCAGGGCTGAGCAGACGTCAGGGCCCGCGCCCGGGGTGGGCGCGGACCCTGAAGGGTTTGACCGGTGGCTACAGCGGGATGTTGCCGTGCGCGCCCCGGGCGGCCGGCGCCGCGGCCAGCGCCTCGGCGATCCGCCGCCGGGTCTCCGCCGGCTTGATCACGTCGTCCACCACGCCGATCTCCAGCGCCCGGTTGACGCCGCCGGCGACCCGGACCTGCTCCTCGATCAGCTGCGCCCGCAGCGCCTCCCGCTCCTCGACCGGGGTGGCGGCCAGCCGCTTGCGGTGCAGGATGTTCACCGCCGCGCTGGCCCCCATCACCGCGAGCTCCGCGTTCGGCCAGGCGAACACCGCGGTCGCGCCCAGCGAGCGGGAGTTCATCGCGATGTACGCGCCGCCGTACGCCTTGCGGGTCACCAGCGTCACCCGCGGCACCACCGCCTCGGCGAAGGCGTGCAGCAGCTTCGCCCCGCGCCGGACCACGCCCTCCCACTCCTGACCCAAGCCGGGCAGGTAGCCGGGGACGTCGACCAGCACGATCAGCGGCACCCCGAGCGAGTCGCACATCCGCACGAACCGGGCGGCCTTCTCGGCGCTGGACGCGTCGAGGCAGCCACCGAGCCGCAGCGGGTTGTTGGCGATCACGCCGACCGTACGGCCGGCGAACCGGCCGAGCGTGGTGACGATGTTCGGCGCCCACTTGGCGTGCAGCTCCACGCCGGGGGCGTCGAGCAGCGCCTTGACCACCGGCTTCACGTCGTACGCCCGGTTGAGCTCGGCCGGCATCCTCGCGGCCAGGTCGTGCCCGTCCGCGCCGGTGGCCACGTCGTCCGGGGAGATCCGGCCCGGACGACCGAGGAGCGCCGCGAGCCTGCGCGCCTCGGCCAGCGCCTCCTCGTCGTCCCGGCACGTCACGTGCGCCACGCCGGAGCGCCGGCCGTGCGGCTCGGGGCCCGCCCAGCCGCTCCATGTCGACCTGCTCACCGGTGACGCTGCGAACCACCTCGGGGCCGGTGACGAAGATCCGGCCGGCCCCGCTCATCACCACGATGTCGGTCAGCGCCGGCCCGTAGGCGGCGCCACCGGCGGCCGGCCCGAGCACCACGGAGATCTGCGGCACCCGGCCGGAGGCCCGGACCATGGCGGCGAAGACCTGCCCGACGGCGTCGAGGGCGACCACGCCCTCGGCGAGCCGGGCACCACCGGAGTGCCAGAGGCCGAGCACCGGCACCCGCTCCCGGACCGCCGCGTCGATGGCGTCCACGATGTGCCGGCACCCCTCGGTGCCCATCGCGCCGCCCATCTTCGTGGCGTCGCTGGCGTACGCGATCGCCGGCGTACCGTCGATCGTGCCCCGCGCGCAGAGCACGCCGGAGCCGTCCCGCGGCGCCAGCAGGCGCAGCGAGCCGGCGTCGAACAGGGCCCGCAGCCGGGCCTCGGGATCCCGGTGGTCCACGGTCGCGCTGTCCGCGCCGACGGCGGTGGTGGTGGTCACGGATGCCTCCAGGGCTGCGGGGTCAGGCCCGCGTGAAGACGAGCGCCACGTTGTGGCCGCCGAAGCCGAACGCGTTGTTCAGCGCGGCGGGGACCTCCATGTGGCGCGCCTTGTGCGCGGCCACCTCCAACGTGAGGCCGTCGTCCGGGTCGTCGAGGTTGATCGTCGGCGGTACCACACCGTCCCGGATGGACAGGATGGTGGCGATGGACTCCAGCGCCCCGGCCGCGCCGAGCAGGTGCCCGGTCATCGACTTGGTGGCCGACAGCACGGGGTGGTCGCCCAGCGCCTTGCGCAGGGCGCCGATCTCCAGCATGTCGCCCACCGGGGTCGAGGTGGCGTGCGCGTTGACGTGCACGATGTCCATCTTGGCGACATCCGCGTCGGCGATCGCCTTCCCGATTGCCCGGATCGCGCCCTCGCCCTCGGCGTGCGGCTGCACGATGTCGTACGCGTCCGAGGTGATGCCGGCGCCGGCGAGCCGGGCGTACACCCGGGCGCCGCGGGCGGCGGCGTGGTCGGCGCGCTCCAGGACCACCACGCCCGCGCCCTCACCGAGCACGAAGCCGTCGCGGCCCTTGTCCCACGGCCGGGAGGCCTTCTCCGGCTCGTCGTTGCGGGTCGACATGGCCCGCATCGAGGCGAAACCGGCGATCGGCAGCGGGTGGATGACCGCCTCGGTGCCGCCGGCCACCACCACGTCGGCCCGGCCGGCGCGGATGATGTCCAGCCCGAGCGCGATCGCCTCCGCGCCGGTCGCGCACGCGCTGGCCACCGAGTGCACCCCGGCCTTGGCGCCCAGCTCCAACCCGACCCAGGCGGCCGGGCCGTTCGGCATCAGCATCGGCACGGTGTGCGGGGAGACCCGCCGCGGGCCGGACGCCTCCAGGATGTCGTCCTGGGCGAGCAGGGTGGTGGCCCCGCCGATGCCGGAGCCGACGCTGACCGCCAGCCGCTCCGGGTCCAGCCCGGCGTCGGCCAACCCGGCGTCGGCCCAGGCCTGCTGGGCCGCGATGAGCGCGATCGCCTCGGACCGGTCCAGCCGGCGCAGCTTGACCCGGTCCAGCACCTCGGTGGGCTCGACGGCGAGCTGGGCCGCGATCCGGACCGTCAGTTGCGCCGCCCACTCCTGGGTGAGCGCACTCACCCCGGAGCGGCCGGCGAGCATGGCGTCCCAGGTCGACGCGACGTCCCCGCCGAGCGGGGTCGTCGCGCCGAGCCCGGTGACGACGACGTCGGGGCGACTCATGATCAGGACTGCGCCTCGATGTAGCTGACGGCGTCCCCGACGGTCTTCAGGTTCTGCACCTCGTTGTCCGGGATCTTGACGCCGAACTTCTCCTCGGCCGCCACCACGACCTCCACCATGGAGAGCGAGTCGACGTCGAGGTCGTCGGTGAAGGACTTCCCCTCGGCCACGTCGTCCGGGTTCACCCCGGCAACCTCTTCGAGGATCTCGGCGAGGCCGGCGGTGATCTCGTCACGGGTCATTGCGGTTGGTTCCTCTCATCGGGGGTTCACTCGACGGCCGGCGACGCCGGTCGTCACTCCTCGGCGCGCTCGCGCCCGAGGGGGTCTTCAGGGGCAGCGGACGACCTGACCGGCGTAGGTCAGACCGCCGCCGAAGCCGAACAGCAGCACCGGCCCGCCCGCCGGCACCTCACGCCGCTCGACCAGCTTGGACAGGGCCAGCGGGATGCTCGCCGCCGACGTGTTGCCGGACTCGACGATGTCCTTCGCGATGACCGCGTCGGGGATGTTCAGCCGCTTGGCGATGCCGTCGATGATCCGGCCGTTGGCCTGGTGCGGCACGAACGCGGCCAGCTTGGACGGGGTCACCCCGGCCTTCTCGCAGGCCTCCAGCGCGAGCGGCGCCAGCGCGGTGGTGGCCCAGCGGAACACGGCCTGCCCCTCCTGCGCGATGTACGGCCGCCAGCCCTCGATCCGGACCGCGTCGCTCTTCTCCGGCACCGAGCCCCAGACCACCGGCCCGACCCCGGCCGGCTCGCCCTCGGCGGTCGCGGTGACCACCGCGGCCCCGGCGCCGTCGCCGAAGATGATGCAGGTCGAGCGGTCGGTCCAGTCGGTGAATTCGGACAGCTTCTCCGCGCCGATGACGATCGCGTTGCGCGCCACCCCGGCCCGGATCGCGTGGTCGACCGTGCCCAGCGCGTAGGCGAAGCCCGAGCACGCGGTGTTGATGTCGTACGCGGCCGGGGCGGTGATGCCCAGCTTCGCGGCGACCCGGCAGGCCACGTTCGGGCTGCGGTCGACCGAGGTGCAGGTGGCGACCACGACGAGGTCGATGTCGGCGGCGCTCAGGCCGGAGTTGGCCAGCGCCTTGCCGGCCGCGGCCGTGGCCATGTCGGCCACCGTCTCGTCACCGGCGATCCGCCGGGTGACGATGCCGACCCGGTCCCGGATCCACTCGTCGTTGGTGTCGACCAGCTGCGCGATGTCGTCGTTGGTCACCACGCGGGAGGGCTGGTAGTGCCCCATCGCCACGATTTTGCTGGCGGTCATGCCTGTCCTCCGATGCGGGCGAGGGGCTGGCCCGGGGCGACCGGGTCGTTGTGGTGGGCGAGCCACTCGGTGAGCAGCCCGCTGTGGTGCGCGGTCACCTCGACCGGCCCCTGCCGGGTCGCGACGTGGCCGATGACCTGACCGGTGCGCAGGTCGACGCCCTCGGCCAGGTCGGTCAGCGGCTCGAAGGTCCCGGCGGCGGGGGAGACCACCACCCGGAACTGGATCACCGGCTCGTGACCGCCCGGGCCGCTGTGCCGGGCGATCAGGTCCCGCGCGGCGGGCAGGTCGTCGGGGGTGTTCAGGGTGACGATCTCGGGCGCACCCTCGCCCTTGAGCTCCCGCTTGACCAGGCCGGCCAGGGTGCCGGCCGGCGGCAGCTCGATCACGCCGGTGACCCCGAGGTCGGCCAGGGTCCGCATGCACAGGTCCCAGCGGACCGGGGCGGTGACCTGCCGGACCAGCCGCTGCACCAGCTCCCGGCCGTGGTTGACCGCGGCGCCGTCCAGGTTGGAGAGCAGGATCCGGGCCGGGTCGGCCGGCACGATACCGCCGGCCACGGCGGCCAGGGCGGCCTCGGCCGGGGCCATGTACGGGGTGTGGAAGGCGCCGGCGACCTGGAGCCGGATGACCCGGGCCTTCGCGGGCGGCTCGGCGGCCAGCTTCTCCAGGCCGGCCACCGCGCCTGCGGCGACGACCTGGCCGGTGCCGTTGCGGTTGGCCGGGTGCAGGCCGTGCGCCTCGATGGCGGTGAGCACCTCGGCCGGGTCGCCGCCGAGCACGGCGGCCATCCCGGTCGGCTCCAGCGCGCAGGCGGCGGCCATCTCCCGGCCGCGTACGCCGGCGAGGGTCACGGCCGCCTCGGCGGGCAGCACCCCGGCCAGGGCGGCGGCGCCCAGCTCGCCGACGCTGTGCCCGGCGACGAGCGCGACGTCGTACATCGGCAGGTGCTCCGCGGCGAGCAGCGCGGCCGCGACGAGCAGCGGCTGCGTGCGGGCGGTGTCCTTGATCTCGTCCGCGTCCGCCTGGGTGCCGAGGCGGACCAGGTCGACGCCGGCCAGCGCGGACCACCAGCGCAGGCGCGCCTCGGCGCCCGGCAGGTCGAGCCAGGGAGTCAGGAAGCCGGGTTTCTGGGAACCCTGTCCGGGTGAGAGAACGGCGAGCACGTCTACGACTCTGACGGATACTCGCGAGTCGCGCTGTAACGCACGGCACCAAACCGTACTAGAAGCTTTAGAGGAAACCTACAAAAATCGGCGGCGATCATCACCTGTGTGTGATGTTTTCCTGACCCCTGCGGCCATTGTCTGGCTCGGGACCGGTGCGACGGCCGGGACCACCGGGTCGAGCCGACCCACGGTCAGCGCCACCTGCAGGGCGAACGCGTCGCGCGGCGCGAGCGGCGAGAACCCGGTCACCTCGGCGACCCGCTTGAGCCGGTAGCGCACCGTGTTGGGGTGCACGAAGAGGGCCCGGGCGGCGCTCTCCAGCGTGCCGCCGGCGGCGAAGAAGGCGTCCAGGGTCTCCAGCAGTTCGCCCCCGGCGCGGACCAGCGCCGCGTACACGTCGTGGCGCAACCGGCGGCGGGCCTCGGCGTCGCCGGCCAGGGCCCGCTCGGGCAGCAGGTCGGCGGCGGGCACCGGGCGGGGCGCGGTCGGCCAGGCCGGCGCCGCGCGGAACCCGGCCAGCGCGGCCCGCGCCGAGTCCGTCGCCTCGTCCAGGCTGGGTACGGCCGGGCCCACCACCACCGGCCCCTCACCGAACGCGGTCAGCAGCATGTCCGTCGCGGTCACCGGGTCCGCCGCCCCGCCGAGCACGATGACCAGCCGGTCGCCGTGCACGCCGCCGATCACCTCGACCCCGATCCGGCGGGCCTGCCGGTAGACGGTGTGCAGCACGGCGGCCACCTCGCCGCCGGGGGAGCGGCCGACCGCGACCGCCACCGGGGGCGCGTCGGTCCAGCCCAGTGCCGCCGCCCGGCTGGCCAGCACGTCCGGCGAGTCGCCGCGCAGCAGCGCGTCCACCAGCAGTGCCTGGAGCCGGGCGTCCCACGAGCCGCGCGACTCGGCGGCGCGGGCGTACACCCGGGCGGCGGCGAAGGCGATCTCCCGGGAGAAGCGCAGCACCGCCTCCCGCAGCGGCTGCTCCTCGCCCTCGGCGGCCAGGTGCGCCACCTGCTCCTCGACCACCTCGATGGTCACCTTGATCAGCGCGACGGTCTGCTGGAGGCTGATCGAGCGGGCCAGGGCCTGCGGCGCGGCGGCGAAGACCTCGTCCGACACCTCCTGGGTGCTGTCGGTCGCGCCGCCGCCCTGGTGCAGCCACTGCACCAGGGACCGGACGCCGGCCTGGGCGACCAGCATTACCCAGGACCGCTGGTCCGCCGGCAGCTCCCGGAACCAGGGCAGCGCCTCGTCCATCCGGGCCACGCTCGCGGTGGCCAACGCGCCCGCCGCGCGTTCGATCCGGCGCAGCGTGGCCGACAGTTCGGTGCCGCCCGGTTCGCTCACCGCCTTAGCCTGACACGGCCTGACCTGGGCGTGCACACCGAGGGTCGCGGCGGCCGGACCGCCATGCGGCGCGATGCCACAATGATCTCCTGTGACCGACCCCTCACCCGCGGCGGACCTCGCCCGCGACATCGCCGTCCGCTGCCGGCTCACCGGGCAGTTCGTGCTCCGGTCCGGCCGGATCGCCGACGAGTACTTCGACAAGTACCGGTTCGAAGCCGACCCGGTGCTGCTGGACCGGGTGGCGGCCGGGCTGGCCGAGCTGGTCCCGCCCGGCACCGAGGTGCTGGCCGGCCTGGAGCTCGGCGGCATCCCCGTGGTCACCGCACTGGCCTGGCACGTCGGGCTGCCGTGCGCCTTCGTCCGCAAGACCGCCAAGGCGTACGGGACGGCGCGGCTGGCGGAGGGCGCGGAGGTCGCCGGCCGGCGGGTGCTGGTGGTCGAGGACGTGGTGACCTCGGGCGGCCAGGTGGTGATCTCCACCGGCCAGCTCCGCGAGCTGGGGGCGACGGTCGCGCACGCCCTCTGCGTGATCGACCGGGGCGAAGGTGGCGCGGAGGCGCTGGCCGCGCACGGGATCAGCCTGCGGGCCCTGCTCACCCGCGCCGACCTGGACGCCGCCCGCCGGGCCTGACCCGGGCCGCAGCTGATCTCCACGGGTACGCGCCGTCCAGCCCGTCGGGCCCGGCCAGTACGGTGTCAGAGCACGTCGGGGTGACCGCCCGATGGGCGATGGCGAAGGTGAGGAGACCGGGATGGCGCACGGGGAGGCCGAACACGGCTGCGCCCAGGGCGAGCCCGGCCGGCCGGGCCACGAACAGCCGGCGTCCGCCAAGCACCCGAGACGGGCCGGCCTGCCGCATCCGGCCGAGACGGCCGCCTGCTGGGGGCCGGAGCGCGGGGAGGACGACGCGCCTGCGCCGCGGCAGCGGGCCGCCGAGCCGGCCCTGCCCGAGCCGGCGCCCAGCCAGGGCTGCCGCAGCGACCTGTCCGGCTGGGCGGGCGCCCACCGGCACGGCGCGGTGCGGCCGCGCAACCGGGTGGTCCGCCGCGAGCGGCCCCCGCGCCGCTGGTGCTGACCCCAATTTGCCTGGCCGGCCAGCCCGGCTGAGGTTCACCGCTAGCGTGGGCACCGTGAAGGCGATCGCGATCGACGCGTACGGCTCGGCGGACCAGCTCACCCTGCGTGAGCTGCCCACCCCGCCGGTCGGGCCGGACACGGTGCTGGTCCGGGTGCGCACCGCCGGGGTGAACCCGGTCGACTGGAAGGTCCGCGAGGGCCACCTGGCCGGTGCCATGCCGGCGCACTTCCCGCTGGTGCCCGGCTGGGACGCGGCCGGCGTGGTGGAGGCGGTCGGCCCCGCGGTGACCGGCTTCGCGGTGGGCGACGAGGTGATCGGGTACGTCCGGCGCGACGACGTCCAGTACGGCACGTACGCGGAGCTGGTGCCGGCTCCGGAGCGGTGCCTCGCCGACAAGCCGGTCCAGGCGTCCTGGGCGGAGGCGGGTGCCCTGCCGCTGGCCGGGCTGACCGCGTACCAGGCGTTGCAGCTGGCCCGGACGGGCGCCAACGACACGGTCCTGGTGCACGGTGCGTCCGGCGGGGTGGGGCACCTGGCGGTGCAGTTGGCCCGGGCGCTCGGTGCCGGCAAGGTGATCGGCACGGCCAGCGAGGCCAACCACGACTTCGTCCGGTCGCTGGGCGCCGAGCCGGTCAGCTACGGCGCCGGCCTGCTGGACCGGATCCGTGCGGTCGCGCCCGACGGGGTGGACGTGGCGCTGGACCTCTTTGGCGGCGAGGCGCTAGACGTCTCGGCCGAGCTGCTCGCCCGGCCGGCCCGGCTGGTCTCCACCGCCGACCCGGAGCACGTCACCCGGCTCGGCGGCAGCTACCTCTTCGTGAAGCCGTCCACCGCCGATCTGAGTGTGCTGGCCGGGCTGGTCGACGCCGACCGGCTCACCGTGCACGTGGCCCGGACCTTCCCGCTGGCCGAGGCGGCCGAGGCGCAGCGGCTGGTGGCGGCGGGGCACGTCCGGGGCAAGGTGGTGCTGGAGATCTGAGCCGGGCCCCGGCGACGCCGCGCGGTCGGCTCAGCGGGTGCGGCGGCGGACCAGCAGCGCGATGCCGGCGAGCCCGGCGGTGATGACCACCACGACCCCGACGTTGAGCAGCAGCAGCCGCTGGAGTTCGCTCATCGCCGCGTCGATGTCCTGAGCCGGGTTCAGCGTCTCCTCCGGGAGGACCCGCTCGCCGCCGCCGATGCCGCCGCTGAGCGTGTCGAACTGCCGCTCCAGCGGCACGCCGACGGAACGCAGCGTCTCGGACATGTTCAGCCGGCCGAAGAACCAGCCGGCCCGGGTCTTGCTCAGGTCGGGCTGCTTGGCCGGCCGGTAGATCCGGGGCCCGCCCTTGGCGAGTGGGTAGAGGTCGTACGTCTTGATCGCCACCCCGCCGGTGAGCACCACGACTGTGTACTTCGGACCGAGGTCCTGCGCCTCCGGGCCGCGCTGCTGCCCGGTCTTGGCCAGCCAGCTCACCTGGTCCATGACCGCGTTCACCTCGGCGGGGTGGGTGTCGGCGCGCAGTTGCAGGGGCTGGTCCAGCCGGTCGCCGGTGATGTCCACCCCGGCCGGTGCCGGTGCGAGCTTGGGTCCGGGGCCCGCCGCCCGGGCCGCCGCCGGGCCGGTCAGGAGCAGTGCGCACGTGGTCGCGAGCACCGCGCCGGCCACGGCTGCCAGCAGTCGCGTCACCCTTCGGATCATCGCCGCCTCCTCGCCCCGTTCGATGGCTGGCTTCCGTTGCAGGTCACGCTGGATCGGCCGACGGTGGTGGCCGCCGGAAGAAGCACCGGTGCCCACCTCAAAGACTCCGCAGAACGCCGTTCGGTTGCAGCTGCTGGAAGAGTATTTGGAACTATTTGCGATCTGCGGCCGACTAATGTGAGCGGCTGTTGATCAGCGGCCGGATCGTACCCGGACGGAGGGGCTCATGGGGGGCAGGATCGCCCGTGCGGCGCGTACCTGGCTGGTCGTTCTCGGGGTGGCGCTGGGGGCGACGGTGTTGCCGGCCAGCCCCGCCGCCGCGCACAACTCGCTGACCGGCAGCGATCCGAAGGACGGGGCCACGGTGGCGACCGCGCCGAAGCGGATCGAACTCCGCTTCCTGGCCAGGCTGTCCCCCGGTACGACGAAGATCACGGTGACCGGGCCGGACGACGCCTCCGGCTCCGGTGGCGAACCGACCTTCTCCGGCAACCGGGTGAGCCTGCCGTTCACCCCGGGCCCGGCCGGCGTCTACACCGTCGCGTACCAGGTCGGCTCGACCGACGGGCACCCGATCAAGGGGAAGGTCAGCTTCACCCTGACCACCGGCGCGGCCCCCGCCACCCCCTCGGCCAGCGCGTCGCCGACCACCGCGGCGCCCCCGACCCCGGCCGCCGGGGCGACCCCGGCGGCGAGCGCCGACCCGGTCGCCTCGCGCTCGGACGAGGGTGGCGGCAGCGGCCTGTGGTGGGCGCTCGGGGCCGTGGTGGCGCTCGTCGCGCTGGGCGGCGGGCTGCTGCTGCGCCGGCGCTCCGCGAGCCGCTGAGCCCCGCCGTACGACGACGGGCCCGCCGGACGACCGGCGGGCCCGTCGCGATCCGACGTCAGACCAGGCGCACCCGAGCGGCGCGCAGCCGGGTCAGGGTGCGCTCGCGGCCGAGCACCTCGATGGACTCGAAGAGCGGCAGGCCGACGGTACGCCCGGTGACCGCCACCCGGACCGGCGCCTGCGCCTTGCCCAGCTTCAGGCCCCGCTCCGCGCCGACCGCCTCCAGCGTGGACTTCAGCGACTCGGCGTGCCACGACTCCAGCGCCTCGAACGCGGCGATCGCCGCGTCCAGCAGGTCGGCCGCGCCCTCCTTCATCGCCTTCGCCCAGGCCGCCTCGTCGATCAGCGGGTCGGCCAGGAAGAGGAAGTCGACGTTCGGCACGATCTCGCTGAGCACCGCGATCCGGGTCTGCGCCAGCGGCGCCACCGCGGCGAACGCGGCCGGGTCGAACTCCTCCGGCTGCCACGGGGGCGGGGCGATGGTGCCGGTGCCGGTCAGCCAGGGCTGGCATTCCGTGATGAAGTCCTCCACCGCGAGCGCCCGGATGTACTCGCCGTTGAACGCGCGCAGCTTCTTCTCGTCGAAGAACGCCGGCGACGGGTTCACCTCCGCCAGCCGGAACTCCTCCTCGATCACCGACCAGGGCACGATCTCCCGGTCGCCGGAGGGGGCCCAGCCGAGCAGCATCAGGTAGTTGCGCATCGCGTCGGCGAGGTAGCCCTCGTCCCGGTACGCCTCCAGGGCGACCTTGTCCCGCCGCTTGGACAGCTTCTGCCGCTTCTCGTTCACCACCACCGGCACGTGCGCCCAGACCGGCGGCTTGACCCCGAGCGCGTCCCAGAGCAGCTGCTGCTTCGGGGTGTTGGGCAGGTGCTCCTCGGCCCGGATCACGTGGGTGATCCCCATGGTCATGTCGTCGACCACGTTGGCGAGCAGGAACACCGGCGAACCGTCGCTGCGGGCGATGACGAAGTCCTCGATCAGCTTGTTCTCGAAGGTGGGCTCGCCGCGGATCAGGTCGACCACCACGGTCTCGCCCTCGTCCGGGGTACGGAAGCGCAGCGCCCGCCCCTCGCCGGGCCCGAGCCCCCGGTCCCGGCAGAAGCCGTCGTAACCGGCGTACTGGGAGCCGGTACGCGCCTGCACGTCCTCCCGGGTGCAGTCGCAGTAGTACGCCCGGCCGCTCTCGTACAGCCGCAGGGCCGCGGCGCGATGCTCGCCGGCGTACGACGACTGGAAGTAGGGGCCTTCGTAGCTGCCCCGCTCGATGCCGATCCAGTCGAGCGCCGACAGGATGCCCTCGGTCCACTCGGGCTTGTTGCGAGCGGCGTCGGTGTCCTCGATGCGGAGCACGAACACCCCGCCCTGCTGCTTGGCGTAGATCCAGTTCTGCAGGGCCGAGCGGGCGCCGCCGACGTGGAACATACCGGTCGGGGAAGGGGCGAAGCGTACACGTACCGTCACGCCCCCAAGCCTACGGCCGGCCGCGACCGAATACGGAAGGGCCCCTTCTCAACGCCGCCTCGTGCGGGTAGAGGGGCCCCTCCTGGCACCCCTCAGGGAACCGAGCGGATCTTGAGGACCAGGGCGCTGCCGAGCAGGGTGACCGCCGCGGTGACCGCGTACAGGGTGGGGTAGCCGCCCAGGTGGACCACGATCGGGGCGGACAGCGCCGGGCCGAGCACCTGGGGCGCGGAGTTGGCGATGTTGATCACCCCGAGGTCCTTGGCCCGGTCGGTGGCGGCCGGCAGCACCTGGGTGATCAGCGCCGCGTCGACTGCCAGGTAGACGCCGTAGCCGGCACCGAGCAGCAGTGCGGCGGCAACCGCCATGGGCCAGGTCGCCGCCACGGCGAGCAGCAGCGCCGCCACCGCCATGATCAGCCCGGAGACGATCACGAAGACCTTGCGCCGGCCGGACCGGTCGGACAGCCGCCCGGCCACCACGGCGGTCAGCATCATGCCGAGCGTGTAGAGCAGGATGAGCACCAGCAGCGCGCCCTCGGGATCGGCGACGCGCACCCCGTCGGTGAGGAAGTACAGCAGGTAGAGCGTGCCCAGCGCGTTGCCGGTCTGCACCAGGAACCGGGTGAACCAGGCCCAGGCGAAGTCCGGGTGCCGGCGCGGGCTGATCCACATCGAGGCGAGCAGCCCGCGTAACCGCAGCGCGGGCCGGTGCTCCCGGGGCAGCGGGTCGTCCTCGGTGAGCAGCGTGAACGGCAGCGACAGCAGCAGCACCGCGAGCGCGATGGCGGCGTACCCGGCGGCGTTGCCGGTGACCACGGCGGTGACCAGCACCGCCCCGAGCACCAGACCGAGCGCCTGCGGGATGCCCACCCAGCCGGAGACGCCGCCACGCTGGGCGACCGGCACCCGGTCCGGAATCGCGGCGGTGAGGCTGGCCAGCATCGCGTTGAAGCACACCTGCGCGGCGACCCAGCCGACGGCCACCCCGGCGATGCTGTCCTGCCGGGCCAGCAGCACCAGCGCCAGGGCGCCGAGGACCGCCCCGGACGCCGTCCAGATGTGCCGCCGACCGAAGTGCCGGTTCGCCACCCGGAGCACGGTCCGGTCGGACAGCGCCCCGGCGAGCGGGTTCGCGAGGACCGCGGCGAGCGCGCCGAGGCCGGTGACGACAGCCAGCATGGCCTCCTTGTCGCCCGGCGCGATGCGCTCCACCTGTTGCGGCAGCAGCACCTGGATCGGGGTGAAGAAGGCCATCCAGACGCCGAGGTTGGCCGCGAAGATCAGTGCGATCCAGCTCCGCCGGACCGGCACGGTCGGTTCGGCCAGCGCTGCCGGCAACGCGGCCGGCGTCGGGTCGACCGTGGTCACGGCCGCACGACCTGGTCGCGGAACCAGGCGTACGAGGATTTCGGGGTACGCCGCTGGGTGGCGTAGTCGACGTGCACCAGGCCGAACCGCTTGGTGAAGCCCTCGGCCCACTCCCAGTTGTCCAGCAGGGACCAGACGAAGTACCCGGTGACCTCGACCCCGGCGTCGATCGCCTCCCGCACTGCCCGCAGGTGCGCGTCCAGGTACGCGATCCGCTCCGGGTCGGCCACCCGGCCCTCGGCGTCCGGCACGTCGTCGTACGCGCAGCCGCTCTCGGTCACCTGGATCGGCGGCAGCCGGTCCCCGTAGGTGTCGCCCAGTTGGAGCAGCAGGTCGCGCAGCCCGTCCGGGGCCACCGGCCAGTCGAAGGCGGTCCGCGGGTAACCGTCCAGCGGCACGATCTCGAACGGCAGGGGGGAGCCCGGCTCGGCGGCCCGGATGCCGGTCGGGTTGTAGTAGTTCACCCCGAGCACGTCGATCGGGGCGCCGATCACCTTGAGGTCCCCGTCGCGGACGACCCCGGGGTCGAAGTCCAGCCCCGCCGGGTAGCCGAGGCCGAGCAGCGGGTCGGTGAAGAGCCGGTTGTGCAGCGCGTCGTACGCCGCCCCGGCGGCCCGGTCGGCGTCGGTGTCCCCGGCCAGCCGCACGGGGGAGTAGTTGTTCGCGATGGCGGCCGGGCCGCTGTTGCGGGCGCGCAGCGCGGAGGCCGCGAGGCCGTGCCCGAGGAGCTGGTGGTGGGCCACCGGGAAGGCGTCGAAGAGCAGCATCCGGCCGGGGGCGTGCACACCGGTGCCGTACCCGAGGCTCATGTGGATGAACGGCTCGTTGAGGGTGATCCAGAGCTTCACCCGGTCGCCGAGGCGGGCGGCGACCAGGTCGGCGTACTCGGCGAAGCGGTGGGCGGTGTCCCGGTTGAGCCAGCCGCCGGCGTCCTCCAAGGCCTGCGGCAGGTCCCAGTGGAACAGGGTGGCCACCGGGTCCACACCCTGGTCGAGCAGCGCGTCCACCAGCCGCTCATAGAAGTCCAGCCCGGCCGGGTTGACCGCGCCCGTGCCGGTGGGCCGCACCCGTGGCCAGGCGATGGAGAACCGGTACGCGGACACCCCGAGCCCGGCGAGCAGCGCCACATCCTCGGCGTACCGGTGGTAGTGGTCGCACGCCTCGTCGCCGGTGCTGCCGTCGGCGATCCAGCCGGGGGAGCGGGCGAAGGTGTCCCAGATGGACGCTCCCCGGCCGTCGGCGCCGGCCGCGCCCTCGATCTGGTACGCGGAGGTGGACACTCCCCATCGGAATCCGCTGGGGAATTCGGGCATCGGCGCGGTCGTCATTCGCCCCTCCGTAAACGCGAATCGTGTTCGGGACTTTAGGGCGCGGATTGATGATGCGCCATAGGCCGGGAAGCCTGGTGGCGTAAGGGTTTTCGGCGTGTCTTTTCCGAACCCGTCCGGGTAAGTCCGAATTTGCGCATACAGTGCGTAATATCGCGGATGTCCTTAGTGGGGGAAAGACGACATGATCCTCGTGGAACGCAGTGCGCACGTGATGGCGCCGGTGGAAGCGGTCTGGGACGTCGTACAGCGGGCCGAGCAACTGCCGGCCTGGCTGGCGGGGGTCCGCGCGGCCGAGGTCCTCTCGGGGGAGGGCTTCGGCCGGCGACAACTGGTCCAGGCCGGGCGCGGCGCGGCACACGAGGCCGAGGTGATCGCCTACCAGGAGCCGACCCTGATCGGGTGGCGCGAACGGGCCAGGGGCGCTGGCGCCCGGGCCGAGGCGCGCACCGAGATCTACGTGCAGCTGACCCCGGACGAGGAGGAGGGCGGGACGCTCGTGCGGCTCATCGTCGTACGGTGGCCCGCCGGGCCGGTCAAGGCCGCCCTGCTCCGCCTCGGCCTGCGCCGGGTCGGCGCCGACCTGGAGGACTCGCTGGCCCGGCTGACCGACCTGGCCGCCGTCGGCTGACCGAGCCGGTCCCGGCGTCGCCCGCGATGGTGATGGTCCGGCGTTCCCGCCAGGGACGCCGGACCATCGTCGACTCACCTCCCGGTCAGCGGGTCTGCTCGGACCCGCGCAGCGCGGCGATGGTCTCCCGCAGCCATGCCTTCTCGGCGCGGCTGATCGCGGCGGCCATGACCAGCATGCCGCGCCGGAATCGATCCTCCTGCTCGGCCGCGCGCTGCGGTCGGTCGCCGGCGTAGAAGAAGCTGGCCGGCTGGTCGAGAAACGCCAGCCGCCGTTCCAGCACCGCCGCCTGCGCCGCCGGATCGGCCAACTGCCCGAGGAACGCGAGCAGGCTGAAGAACCGGTTCTGGTCGGTGACATCCAGTTCCGCCGGTTCGCACAGCCGCCGCCGCAGCTCTGCCCGCCCCGCCTCGGTGAGCGAGAGGGTGTGCCGGGGCGCCGCCGCCGCTCCCGGCTCCCGCTGCCGGCTGACCAGGCTGGCGCGCGCCAACCGATTGATCGCCGGATAGAGGCTGCCGTCGCTCACCGGCCGGGCATACCCGGCGAGCCGCGAGATGCGGGTCTTCAGTTCGTACCCGTGCAGCGGCCCCTCGCCCAGGAACCCCAGGATCGCCAACTCCAGCACCCCCGCATTCTGCCTTGCCCGCCGCTCGCATGCCTCGATACGGTGTACCTCGAATCGAGGTATGAGGAGGAGCGCATGCGGGTCGAGGGATCCGGCGGGACGGGGCTGACCGTGGTCGACTTCGGCGGTGACGGACCCGGCATCCTGCTGCTGCACGGACTCACCGGCCGGGCCGCGAACTGGACCGCGACCGCCCGATGGCTGACCCGCCACGGCCGGGTGATCGGCTACGACGCCCGCGGGCACGGCCACAGCGACAAGCCCGACGGCCCATTCGACCGGGCGGCGTACGTGGGCGACGCGGTCGCGGTGATCGAGGCGCTCGACCTGGCGCCGGCCCTGGTGATTGGGCACTCGATGGGCGGCCTCACCGCCTGGCAGCTCGCCGCGGCCCGGCCGGACCTGGTCCGCGGGGTGGTGATCGCCGACATGAGCCCGGTGACCCCGCCCGACCTGGTGGCCCGGTGGCGGCGCTGGCTGGCCGACTGGCCGGTGCCGTTCCCGACCCTGGCCGACGTGCGCGACTACTTCGGCGCCGAGCGGCGTACGGAGGGGGAGTCCTTCGTGGAGGTGATGGCCGAGGGCCCGGCCGGGTGGCACCCACTGGCCCGGCCCGAGCACCTGCTCGCCTCCCTGTCGCACTGGGCGGACCGGGACCACCGGCCGGAACTCGCAGGGGTCGGCTGCCCCGCCCTCGTGGTGGCCGGCGCGGAGAGCGACCAGCCGGTCGAACGGCAGCGGGAGACGGCCGAACTGCTCCCCGACGGCCGCTTCGCGCTCGTGCCCGGCGCCGGCCACGTGCTGCACTACGACAACCCGGCCGGCTGGCGGGCCGCCGTCGAGCCGTTCGTGGCCGAACTGGTGGCGGCAGCCGCGCCGGCGTGAACCGAGCGCGCCGAAACCGGGTCGTCGGGGCGCTTCTGCCCGTGGCAGATGGGCGGGCCGCCGGCCCACCGTGACGCCTAGTCTGGCCCGATGAGCAGCGAACGGCTCCACCCCCGGCTGTACCGGCTCCTCCTCGGCGCCTTCCAGGCGTACCTCTGGCTCGACGACGACGGCGTCACGCTGGTCGACACCGGGCCGGCCGGGTCGGGGCCGGCGATCGAGGCTTCGCTACGCGACCTCGGCCTCGGCCGCGCCGACCTGCGCCGGGTGGTGCTCACCCACTTCCACGACGACCATGCCGGGGCGGCCGCCGAGGTCGCCGCCTGGGGCGACGTGGAGGTGGTGGCCCATGCCGCCGACGCGCCGGTGCTCCGCGGCGAGCGGCCCGGCCCGCCGCCCGCCTTCACCGAGGCCGAGCGGGACCTGCACGCCCGGGTCGCCGCCGGGCTGCCCCCGGCCCCGCCCGTGCGGGTCGACCGGGAGGTGACCGACCGGGACCTGCTCGACTTCGGCGGCGGCGCCGAGGTGGTGGGTACGCCCGGGCACACCGACGGCAGTGTGGCGCTACACCTGCCCCGGCACCGGCTGCTCTTCACCGGCGACGTGGCCGCCGAGTACGGCGGTGAGGTGATCTTCGGGGTCTTCCACGTCGACCGGGCCCGGGCCGCGGAGTCCTTCCGCCGCCTGGCGGCCCTCGACGTCGACCTGGCCTGCTTCGGTCACGGCGAGCCGGTCCTCGGCGGCGCCGGCGATCGCCTTCGAGCGGCGGCCGGCACGCTCGCCGAGGACTGACGCCCCGGTCCCGGCGCGTGCCCGCGCTGGCAAGATCGTGCTGTTTAGACGAGGTAGTGGCATCCCGGGTGCGGCTGAGGCCACTACATCCGGGATAGAGCGCGATCGCGAACGGCGGCCGGACGAGTCCCGGGAGAGGGACCCGACGAACGACGAAGGGCCCGGCGCACCCGCGCCGGGCCCTTCGTGCCGGATGGGTCAGCTGTCGCCGCCGGTCTCGCCGACCGGGGCGGCGTTGACGTCCTCCAGCGCGTACTTGCTGGCGGCCTCGGCCGGCACGTGGGCCGGCACCGCGCCGCGGAGGGCGAGCTGGCGCAGCGTCGCGACGGCCACCGACTCGGCGTCCACGTGGAAGTGGCGGCGCAGCGCGTGCCGGGTGTCCGACATGCCGAAGCCGTCGGTGCCGAGCGAGGTGTAGTCGCCGGGTACCCAGCGGGCGATCAGGTCCGGTACCGCGCGCATCCAGTCGCTGACCGCGACCTTGGGCCCCTCGGCGTCGGCCAGCTTCCGCTGGATGTACGGCACCCGCTGCTCCGCGCCCGGGTTGAGCAGGTTGTGCTCCTCGCACTCCACCGCGTCCCGGCGCAGCTCGGTCCAGGAGGTCACCGACCAGACGTCGGCGGCCACCCCCCAGTCCTCGGCGAGCAGCTGCTGCGCCTTGAGCGCCCACTGCATGCCCGTGCCGGAGGCGAGGATGTTCGCCTTCGGCGCGTCCCCGCCGACCTGCGGGGCGGGCGAGTAGCGGTAGATGCCCTTGAGGATGCCCTCGACGTCCACGCCCTGCGGCTCGGCCGGCTGGAAAATCGGCTCGTTGTAGACGGTGAGGTAGTAGAAGACGTTCTCCTGCGCCTCGCCGTACATCCGGTGCAGGCCGTTCTCCACGATGTGCGCGATCTCGTACGCGAACGCCGGGTCGTAGGCGACGACCGCCGGGTTGGTGGCGGCGATCAGCAGCGAGTGGCCGTCCTCGTGCTGGAGGCCCTCACCGTTGAGCGTGGTCCGGCCGGCGGTCGCGCCGAGCAGGAAGCCCCGCGCCATCTGGTCGGCCGCGGCCCACAGCCCGTCGGCGGTCCGCTGGAACCCGAACATCGAGTAGAACATGTACATCGGGATCATCGGCTCGCCGTGGGTGGCGTACGAGGTGCCGGCCGCGGTGAACGAGGCGACCGAGCCGGCCTCGTTGATCCCCTCGTGCAGGATCTGGCCGCCGGTGGCCTCCTTGTAGGACAGGAACAGCTCCCGGTCCACCGAGGTGTAGCGCTGGCCATGCGGCGAGTAGATCTTCGCGGTCGGGAAGAGCGAGTCCATGCCGAAGGTGCGGGCCTCGTCCGGGATGATCGGCACCCAGCGCTTGCCGAACTCCTTGTCCTTCATCACGTCCTTGAGCAGGCGGACGAAGGCCATGGTGGTGGCGACCTTCTGCTTGCCCGAGCCGCGCTTGACGTCGGAGAAGCGCTCGCTGCCCGGGATCTGCAGGACCTTGCCGGCGGTCCGGCGGGTCGGCAGGTAGCCGCCGAGCTGCTTCCGCCGCTCGTGCAGGTACTCGATCTCCTCGGACTTCGCACCCGGGTGGTAGTACGGCGGGAGGTAGGGGTTCTCCTCCAGCTGCTTGTCCGGGATGTCCAGGTAGAGCCGGTCGCGGAAGAGCTTCAGGTCCTCCAGCGTCAGCTTCTTCATCTGGTGGGTGGCGTTGCGGGCCTCGAAGTGCGAGCCCAGCGTCCAGCCCTTGATGGTCTTGGCCAGGATCACCGTCGGCTGGCCGGTGTGCTCCATCGCCGCCTTGTAGGCCGCGTAGAGCTTGCGGTAGTCGTGGCCACCCCGCTTGAGGTTCCAGATCTCGTCGTCGCTGAGGTGCTCGACCATCTTGCGGGTCCGCGGGTCGCGGCCGAAGAAGTGCTCCCGCACGTACGCCCCGGACTCCGCCTTGTAGGTCTGGTAGTCGCCGTCGGGCGTGGTGTTCATGAGGTTGACCAGGGCGCCGTCGGTGTCCGCCGCGAGCAGCGGGTCCCACTCCCGGCCCCAGACCACCTTGATCACGTTCCAGCCGGCGCCCCGGAAGAACGCCTCCAGCTCCTGCATGACCTTGCCGTTGCCGCGGACCGGGCCGTCCAGCCGCTGCAGGTTGCAGTTGATCACGAAGGTGAGGTTGTCCAGCTCCTCGCGGGCGGCCACGCCGATCGCGCCGAGCGACTCCACCTCGTCCATCTCTCCGTCGCCGAGGAACGCCCAGACGTGCTGCTGGGAGGTGTCCTTGATGCCGCGGTGGTGCAGGTAGCGGTTGAATCGGGCCTGGTAGACCGCGTTGATCGGGCCGAGACCCATCGAGACGGTGGGGAACTCCCAGAAGTCCGGCATCAGCCGCGGGTGCGGGTACGACGGCAGCCCACCGCCCGGGTGCGACAGCTCCTGGCGGAAGCCGTCGAGCTGGTCCTCGCTGAGCCGGCCCTCCATGAAGGCCCGCGCGTACATGCCGGGGGAGGCGTGGCCCTGGTAGAAGATCTGGTCGCCGCCGCCCGGGTGGTCCTTGCCCCGGAAGAAGTGGTTGAAGCCCACCTCGTAGAGCGACGCGGAGCTGGCGAAGGTGGAGATGTGGCCGCCCACGCCGATCTCCGGGCGCTGGGCCCGGTGCACCAGCATGGCGGCGTTCCACCGGATGTACGCCCGGATCCGCCGCTCGATGTGCTCGTCACCCGGGAACCACGGCTCGCGCTCCGGCGGGATGGTGTTGATGTAATCGGTGGTGGTCAGGGACGGCACCCCGACCTGGCGCTCGCGGGCCCGCTCCAGCAGGCGCAGCATGACGTAGCGGGCGCGCTTTGTCCCGCGCTCGTCGATGACACCGTCGAGTGACTCGACCCATTCGCTGGTCTCTTCAGGGTCGATGTCCGGAAGCTGGCTCGGCAGACCAGCGGTGATCACCGGGCGCTTGCGTTCCGTAGCCACAGGCGTTCCCTCGGTTCTGTGTGGGATAGGTCTCTAGCGCCATCCTGCCCCCTCGTGGCGCATGTCGTCACGTCTCCCTCCCCCAGACGCGACGCTGAACACAGGTACCCGCCAGTAACTTGGCGCTACCGGCGCCTGCGCTAGTGCTGCGCGGTTCGCGGCGCGCTCCGGGCGGCTGCGGCAGAATGCGCCGTATGCGGAGTGAGGAGATCAGCGTCCAGACCGGGTCCCGGCCGACCGTCCGGGATATCACCGCCGAGGCCGAGCGATTCGTCTCTGGCCAGGGGGACGGGCTGCTGCACGTCTTCGTGCCGCACGCCACCGCCGGGCTGGCCCTCATCGAGACCGGCTCCGGCTCCGACGACGACCTGCTGCGCGCGCTGGACGACCTGCTTCCCACCGACGACCGCTGGCGGCACCGGCACGGCTCGCCCGGGCACGGCCGGGACCACGTGCTGCCGGCCTTCGTCCCCCCGTACGCGACCCTGCCGGTGCTCGGCGGGCGGCTGGCGCTCGGCACCTGGCAGTCCCTCTGCCTGGTCGACACCAACGGCGACAACCCCACCCGCAAGGTCCGCTTCTCCTTCCTCCCCGGCTGACCCGGACCCCCGCGCCAGCGCGGGGCCCGCTTTCACGGAAAGAGTGGCCATCCGGCGCGGACTGGCCACTCTTTCCGTGAATCCGGGTGCTCGGGAGGGAATCCGGGTCAGGCGGCGGTGGCCGCCAGCTGGGTGACGCGGATCTTGGTGGCCAGGGCGTCGAGCAGGGTGCGGAGCAGGGTCTCCGTGGTCTCGTCCTTGACCGTGCCGTCCTGGGCGAGCTTCTCGTGGGCGTTGGTCACGATGATCTCCGGCTTGGTGACCACGGCGGAGTCGGTCCAGAGGAAGAGTTGGCGGAGCTGGAGCTGGGCCCGGACGGTGCCCATCCCGGTCGGGGCGGCCCCGACGATGGCGATCGGCTTGTGGGCGAGCGGGGAGACCCACGAGGTGATCGGGAAGCTCGGCCGGGAGGCCCAGTCGAGGGCGTTCTTGAGTACGCCGGGCACCCCGTAGTTGTACTCCGGAGTGGCGATGAGCAGGGCGTCCGCGGCGGCGATCCGCTCCCGCAGGTCCACCACGGCGGCCGGCGGGGCCGGCTCGACGTCCTCGTTGAACGGCGGGATGGCGCCGAGGTCGCGGTATCGCTCGATGGTCATGCCCGCGGGCGCGAGCCGCTGCGCCGCCCGGATGAGGGCGGTGTTGAACGACGCCTCGCGCAGGCTGCCGGCAAGGGCCAGGACAGAGAATTCGGACATGTTGCGCCTCCAGTGACGGAACTCGACACGACTTGCGTGAGCCGGTCAATAGTTGAGCACCTCCACTATTGGTTCGCAAGTACGATGTGAGGTATGGCGCAACCCTTCGTCTCCACCGCCGGCCCGGCCGCGGGCGACCGCTCCGGCCTGGCCGGGGACACCGTGCGCCGAATCCTGCACATCGCCGCGGCGATGCGGCACTACCAGGACGAGGAGATCGCCGCGCTGGGGCTCACCCCGGCCGCCGCCCGGGCCCTGCACGAGCTCGACCCCGACCGTCCGCTGCCCGGCCGCGACCTGGCCGAGCAGTTGGGCTGCGACCGCTCCAACGTCACCGCCCTGGTCGACAAGCTGGAGCAGGCCGGGCTGGTGGAGCGCCGGGTCGACCCGGCCGACCGGCGGCAGAAGACGCTGGTGGTCACCGAGGCGGGCCGACGCGTCCGGGACCGGGTGCGCCAGGTGATGTCGGACTCCCGACTCCTCGGCGGGCTCAGCACCGCAGAGCTGGCCACCCTGCGCGAGCTGGTCTGGAAGGTCTCCGACGGCGGCTGCCCGGAGCAGTGCGGCGAGGTCTGATCCCAGCCAGGCGGAACGTGTCCGGCTGGGCGACCTGGCCCTCCGTCGGTAATGCTGTCCGACGTGACCACCCCGCAAGATCTCGACGACCGCTTCCGGGCGGCCCTGGCCGCGCTCGACGCGCCCGCCCGGCGGCGTGACCTGGGCGAACCGCTGCCCGACGGCGCGTCGCTGACCGGAGCGCAGGTGCTGGCCCTCTTCGACGCCCAGGTGACCAGCCGCCTGCTGGACCTCGCCGGACGGTGGCTGCGCAGCTTCGGCGAGGGGTACTACACCATCGGCTCGGCGGGCCACGAGGGCAACGCCGCCGTGGCCGCCGCCCTGCGGCCGACCGATCCCGCCCTGCTGCACTACCGGTCCGGGGCCTTCTACTGCCTGCGCGCCGCCCAGGCGGCAGGCGGCTTCCCTGATGGGCCCGCCGGCGCCGAGGCGGCCGGCGACGACGATCCCGAGGATGCGGAGCCCGGCGCGCAGGCCCCCGCGGCGGCACGGATACCCGAACCCCGGCGCGCGGCCGACACGTCCGACGCCGGGACGGGGGACGGGGACTCCGCCGAGGACGCCACGGAGATCGGGACGTCTGCCCCGTCGACCGCGCTCCCGACCGGTGGCCCGGAGACCTCGCCCGACGCCGTACCCGACGCGGTCGGGCCCGAGCCGGCCGCCGGCGTACCCACCGGGCCCGGCGAGCACCCGGAGGCCACCGGTCGCCCGGCACCCGCCCAGGCCGGGGTGGTCGTGGCCGCCGGCCGGCCGGCGCTGCCCGCGCCGGATCCCGACGACGCGTACGCGGTGGCGGCGCGGGACGTGCTGCGCGGGATGGTCGCCTCGGCGCAGGAGCCGATCGCCGGGGGCCGGCACAAGGTGTTCGGCCGGGCGGATCTCGCGGTCATCCCGACCACCTCGACCATCGCGTCCCACCTGCCCCGGGCGGTCGGCATGGGGCTCGCCCTGGAGCGGCTGCGTCGGGTCGGCGGCCGGCGGGTGCCCGGGTCGCCGGCCGAGGCCGGCGGGGACACCGCCACCGGTTCGCCGTGGCCGCCGGACGCCATCGTGGTCTGCTCGTTCGGCGACGCCTCGGTCAACCACGCCACCGCCACGGCCGCGTTCAACACCGCCGGCTGGTACGACCACACCGGGCTGCGCATCCCGGTCCTCTTCGTGTGCGAGGACAACGGGCTCGGCATCAGCGTCCGCTCCCCGCAGGGCTGGGTGGCCGCCACCCTGCGGGCCAAGCCGGGGATCCGCTACTTCGTCGCCGACGGCACCGATCCGGTCGAGGCGTACCGGGTGGCGGGGGAGGCGGCCGCCTGGGTGCGCCGGCACCGGCGGCCGGCCGTGCTGCACCTGAGCACCGTACGGCTGATGGGGCATGCCGGGGCCGACGCGGAGACCGCGTACCGGAGCCCGGCCGAGATCGCCGCGGACGTGGCGCGGGACCCCCTGCTGGCCACCGCCCGGCTGCTGGTGGCAGCGGGCTACGCCACCGGCGAGGAGCTGCTAGCCCGGTACGACGAGCGCGGCTGGCAGATCCGCCGGCTCGCCGAGGAGGTACTCGACGAGCCGAAGCTGGCGTCGCCGGTCGAGGTGGTGGCGGAGCTGGCCCCCCGCCGGCCGGTACGGATCTCGCGCGCGGTGGCCGAGGCGGCGGACCGGGCGGCCGGGCCTCGCGCGGGCGCCCGGGCCGAGGCGTTCGGCGGCAGGTTGCCGGAGCTGGCCGGGCCGCTCACCCTGGCGCAGAGCATCAACGCGGCGCTCACCGACGGGATGCTGGACCACCCCGGGATGGCCGTCTTCGGCGAGGACGTCGCCGCCAAGGGCGGGGTGTACGGGGTGACGAAGGGGCTGCGGGACCGGTTCGGCCCGGCCCGGGTCTTCGACACGCTGCTCGACGAGACCTCGATCCTCGGGCTCGGGCTGGGCGCCGGCGTGGCCGGGATGCTGCCGGTGCCGGAGATCCAGTACCTGGCGTACCTGCACAACGCCGAGGACCAGCTGCGGGGCGAGGCGGCCACCATGCGCTTCTTCTCCCGCGGGGCGTTCCGCAATCCGATGGTGGTGCGGGTGGCCGGGCTGGCGTACCAGGAGGGGTTCGGCGGCCACTTCCACAACGACAACTCGGTGGCCGTGCTCCGGGACGTGCCGGGGCTGGTGATCGCGGTGCCGGCGCGGCCGGATGACGCCGCGCCCATGCTCCGGACCTGCCTGGCCGCGGCGGCGGTGGACGGCAGCGTCTGCGTCTTCCTGGAGCCGATCGCGCTCTACCACACCCGCGACCTGTACGCCGACGGCGACGGTGAATGGCTGGCCGAGTACGCCACGCCGGGCGCCTGGGCCGGCGGACACGTGCCGATCGGCCGGGCCCGGGTGTACGGGGTCGGCTCCGCCGAGGACGTCACGATCATCACCTTTGGCAACGGCGTACGGATGTCGCTGCGCGCGGCGGCCGCCCTCGCCGACGAGGGGATCGGCACCCGGGTGGTGGACCTGCGGTGGCTCGCTCCGCTGCCGGTGGCGGACATCATCCGGGAGGCGTCGGCCACGGGCCGGGTGCTGGTGGTCGACGAGACCCGCCGGTCCGGCGGGGTGGGCGAGGGCGTGCTCGCCGCCCTGGTGGACGGCGGATACGTCGGGGCGGCACGAAGAGTCGCCGGACTTGACTCGTTTGTACCATTAGGTCCGGCAGCACGTCAGGTTCTGGTCTCCGAGGAAGCCATTACCGAGGGTGCCCGTACGCTGCTGGCACGGTAAATTCCGTTCCACCCGGTGCGCCACTTGCGCGGCGAGCCACAACTGTGTGGACTGGGCGGAACGGCGTCGGACGACGGCGCGAGCAGGGATGAGATGAGGAGGCACGCGACAGTGAGCGCGACCGCTGGTCAGGCCGCCGACGGGGTACGCAGCCTGGCGGACCGGTTCGGGATCGAGCCGGGGATGGTCGTCATGGAGATGGGCTACGACGATGACGTCGACCAGGATCTCCGGGACGCCCTGACCGACCGCTGTGGGGATCTGGTCGACGAAGACACCGACGAGGTGGTCGACTCGGTTCTCGTCTGGTACCGCGACGGCGACGGTGACCTCTTCGAGCTCCTCGTCGACGCCCTCGGACCGCTGGCCGACAACGGCGTGGTCTGGCTCCTGACGCCCAAGGCCGGCCGGGACGGTCACGTCGAGCCGAGCGAGGTGGCCGAGAGCGCGCAGACCGCCGGCCTCCAGCAGACCTCCACGATCAACGCGGGGCGGGACTGGAGCGGCGCCCGTCTCGTGCTCCGGCGCGGGTCGAAGAGCAAGAAGTAGCCAACCGTACGCACCCGGCGGCCGGCGCCGCCGGGTGTGGCAGGCTGATCATCTCCAGACTCGACCCAAGGAGCTCGCATGCCCATCGAGGTTGGCGCCGAGGCGCCGGACTTCGTGCTCAAGGACCAGAACAACCAGGAGGTCCGGCTCTCCGACTTCCGCGGCAAGCGCACCGTGCTGCTGGTCTTCTACCCGCTCGCCTTCACCGGCATCTGCCAGGGCGAGCTGTGCGAGGTGCGGGACAACCTCGACGAGTACGTCAACGACGACGTGCAGGTGCTGACCGTCAGCGTCGACTCCGTCTACAGCCACAAGATCTGGGCCGACCGGGAGGGCTACCAGTTCCCGATGCTGGCCGACTTCTGGCCGCACGGCGCGGTGGCCCAGGCGTACGGCGTCTTCAACGACGTCGCGGGCATCGCCAACCGGGGCACGTTCGTGATCGACAAGGCCGGCGTGGTCCGGTTCGCCGAGATGAACATGCCCGGGGAGGCCCGCGACCAGCAGGGCTGGCGCAAGGCGCTGGCCGACGCCGTCGCCGCCTGATCCCACCCCAGATACGCCGTTCGACCGGGTCGGAGCCCGGCAGGTAAGCTTTGCCGAACTCCGGCCCGGCGTACGGGCGTTCGGGGCGCGTAGCTCAGTGGGAGAGCACTCGCCTTACAAGCGAGGGGTCGCAGGTTCGAAACCTGCCGCGCCCACCACGTACCACCAGCGGAGACGCTGGCCCGAAGATCAGGTCCTCGGACGATGACAGCAGCGGTGACAGCGTGACCTGTGGCTTGCTCGCGAGGTCCGGTGGCAGTCACGGCGGCAGCGGGGTGGCCGGCTGACATCAGTTCGGAGTGGGTCAGGGGACGAACCGCACCTCTGGGAAGGCCGGGTTCGGGCCATTGAGCAGGCGCTGCCGCCGGTGGCGTAGGTGCAGGTCGAAGAACGCGAGCGGGTACGCCTGCTGGATCCGTACCGCCCGGGCCGGGTCGAGGGTGCCGACCCAGCTGGCGAGGTCCTCGTCGCTCATCCCGATGATCGTCGCCAGTAGCGCGCGCGGTGCGGGACCAGCCACTGGTGGTCGCAGTACGCCCCGTGGAGCGCGCCGTCGGCGTGCACGTTGAGCCGCCATCCGTGCAGGTGCGACCAGAACTGGGCGACGCGGTGGCGAGCGCGGCGGTGAGCAGGTGTCGGCGGGTCAGTGCGGTGGTCATCGGTCCTCCGTGGTGTCGGTGGTCTCGAGCCGCGCGATGAGCAGTTTCAGTCGTTCGATCTCTTCGGCGAGCGCGGTGCTGCCGGCGGCGGTGAGCGTGATCCAGGTGCGGCCACGCTTGCCCTCGTAGCCCTTCTCGATCTCGATCAGGCCGGCCGTCTCCAGCACGCCGAGGTGTTTGGAGAGGTTGCCGGCGGTCAGTTGCAACTGGGCGCGCAGGTAGCCGAACTCGACCCGGCGTGCCTCGTGCGCGATGGTGAGGATGCCGAGGCGGACCCGCTGGTGCACCACGTCGTCCAGCCCGGTGACCGGGTGGGCGGACGGCTCGTGCGGGTCCGGGGCCCCGGCCTCGGCGGTCACCGGCGCCGCCAGCGGGCCAGCGCGAAGCCGACCGCGCCCAGCAGCAGCACGGTGCCGTTGATGATCTGCTGCGGCAGGAAAGCCCCCAGGATCCCCCGGTATCCCCAGGAGGGATGCCAGCCGAAGTTGATCGGCACCAGGACCACCGCCAGGTACCCGACGGTGAACAGGAGCAGCGCGACGTTGCGCTCCAGCCGGGCCAGCACCAGCAGCGCGACCCCGATCGTGCCCCACGGTGCGACCAGACGGTCCAGCAACATCACCCAGTACGGGAACGGGTGGGTCGGCGCCGGATGGCTGGCGAAGTACACGCGCACCAGCACCCACGCGACGATGAACAGGAAGACGGTCAGGGCGGCGCCGGTGATCGCGTACGGCAGCACCCGGACGCCCACCCCCCTCGCCCGGGCGACCCGCACGGCGTACACGGCGATCGCCGTGTACGCCAGCAGCAGCGCCGGCGGCCAGTAGAACATCGCGCCCCGACCCGTGATGTGGCACGAGGAGCCGCCGTTGGCGTCCTTGATCCACGCGCTCGCGGAGCCGCAGTCGACGTTGAGGGAATACCAGTCGAAGGGGATCGCCGCGAACGTCACCACGGCCAGCACCAGCAGCGCGACCCAGGTCACCCGCTGGTCACGACGCACCTGGTGGGCGAGGGCGCGTACGTCCGACAGCAGCCGGCGGGGATCGCCGCCGGCGGGTACCGAATCAGTGGTCATGCCAATAGGTTTCCATAGCCAACCAATTGGCGCTAGTACAAACGTCGAGGGGAGGGAATCTCCTGGGTCTTGTTCCCCGGACAGCACCGGTTCCGGTGGCAGCGCCGGCAACGGCCGTCACGAGTGCCACCTGCTGAGAGACTCGGTCGGTGGGGCGCAACCGGTGGACCGAGCGGATGGGGCCGGCCGTTGCGGTAGCGCCTGGCGCCCGCGTCGAGCGGTTCGAGGTCTTCTTCGATCTGGTCTTCGTCTTCTCGTTCTTCATCATCACGCGGGCCACCGCCATGAGCGTCACCGGCACCAACCTGCTGCACGCGATGCTGGTGCTGGCTGTGCTCTGGTGGGTCTGGGTGATCCACACGGTGGTCGCGACGCGGGTCCGGCTCGGCGTGGGGTTCGTGCCGGCGTTGATGGTCGTCGCGATGGCCGCGCTCTTCTCCTTCGCGTTGGCCCTGCCGCAGGCCTTCGGCGACCCGAGGTACCGGGCGGCCGGGCCGGTGGTCGTGGCTCTCAGCTATGTGGTGATCCGGGGCGTGCATCTGCTGCTGTACTGGCACGTCGCGCGGGAGAAGCCGGGCGAGCGCCGGCTGCTGCTGAAGTATTCCCCGGAACTGATGATCAGCACGGCTCTGCTGCTGAGCGCCGCGCTGATCCCGCCGTTCATCGACAACACGGGTCGGGCTGCGATGGTGCGCGACGGGCTCTGGCTGGCCGTCGTCGTGCTCCAGTACAGCAGCGGCCTGGTCGCCGGCGCGTGGGGCTGGATGGTGACCTCCGCCGAGCACTGGACCGAGCGGTACGACCTCATCCTCATCATCGCCCTGGGCGAGTCGATCATTTCCGTCGGCGTGGGCGGTAACCTGCTGGGCCGACCGGTCACCGGACGGGCAGTCGTCGCGGCGGTCCTCGGCGTCGTCTTCACTGCCGCCCTTTGGTGGGCGCATTTCGACGTGATCGCGCCGGCCGCGCGGATCGCGCAGCACGTCGCGCTGGACCGCCCACGGGTGGCCATGGCCCGGGACGCCTACGGCTACTGCCATCTGGTGATGATCGCCGGCATCATCCTGTTCGCCATCGGCGCCGAGGAGATCGTGCGCCAGATCGCCGACCGGTCTGTTCCCCTTGCCGAGCCCCCGCCCCACGGTTCCGCCGTATCGCTGCTCTTTGGCGGGGTAGCTGGCTACCTGTGCGGCAACATGCTGTTCCAGGCACGCACCCTGCGCACCCTCTCCTGGACACGCGTCGGCACCGTCCTCGTGCTCGGGGCCGCGATCCCGCTCGCCCAGCGCCTGCCGGGGCTGGCGACCCTGGGCCTGCTGGCGGTCATCTGCGTGGGGATGGTGGCGGTCGAGCTGGTGGTCATGGCCGACGCGCGCAAAGCCCTGCTCGCGGTCGTCTTCGAGGAACGGACCACCTACGAGAGGCACGAGGCCGACTTCCGGGCCCGCTGGCACGACGTGGAGCCGGACGAGAAGGCCGGCTGAGCGGCGGTCCGGCGTGAGCTTGCCCACCCTCTGCTCGGGCGGCGCGTAGGGGCAGGTCACCTGCCGTTACCCGGCGGTTAAGGTAGGGGTGCGAAGTCGCTCCCCGACCTGGGTGCGGCTTCCTAGTGCTTCACGGGGATCCGTGGAGCCCAGCCGTCCCGACGTTCTCCGGGCCAACCGAATCGGGACGACTGCACCCCCACCGCCCGGCCGGCGCGTCCGGCGGGCCAACCCGGAACGGAGTAAGGCCACGCCATGAGCGTGACTACGCAGGATCCTGCTGCCCCGGTCGAGTCGGCGGAACCCGCCGAGCGCGACCGCCTCGACCGCTTCTTCGAGATCACCCGTCGTGGCTCGACCGTCAAGCGGGAGGTGCTCGCCGGGATCACCACCTTCGCGACGATGGCGTACATCGTCGTGCTCAACCCGCTGATCATCGGCACCGCGCCCGACAAGGACGGCAATCTGCTCGGCATCGCGCCGGTCGCCGGAGTCACCTGCCTCGTCGCGGCGGTCATGACGATCATGATGGGCATCGTCGGCCGGGTGCCGTTCGCCGTGGCGACCGGCCTGGGCTTGAACGCGTTCGTCGCGTACGCGGTCGCCTCCCAGATGAGCTGGGCCGAGGCGATGGGCCTGGTCGTCATCGAGGGTCTGATCATCACCGTGCTGGTGCTGACCGGCTTCCGGAAGGCCGTCTTCCGGGCCATCCCGGCCTCGCTGAAGGCGGCCATCGCCGCCGGTATCGGTCTGTTCATCGCCATGATCGGCTTCGTCGACGGCGGTCTGGTCCGGCGGGTGCCGGACGCGGCCGGTACCACCGTCCCGGTGCAGCTCGGGGGCGACGGCACGCTGCGCGGCTGGACCACCGTCGTCTTCCTGGTCGGCCTGCTGGTCACCGGCATCCTGGTCGCCAAGAAGGTGAAGGCCGGCGTCCTGATCGGCATCGTGGCCACCACCGTCGTCGCGGTGATCGTCAACGCCTTCGCCAAGCCCGGCCCGGCGTTCGTCGACGGCAAGCCCAACCCGGGGGGCTGGCAGCTCAACGTCCCGACCCTGCCGGACCCGCTGATCAAGGCGCCCGACCTGCACCTGCTCGGCAACGTGTCGTTCAGCGCGTTCGCCCACGTCGGCGTGATGACGGCGCTGCTGCTGGTGTTCACCCTGGTGCTCGCCGACTTCTTCGACGTGATGGGCACGACCGTGGGCCTGGCCAAGCAGGCCGGCCTGACCACCGCGGACGGCACCGACATGCCCCGGCTGGGCAAGGTGCTCTTCGTCGACGGTGTCGCCGCGGTCGCCGGTGGCGCGGGCAGCGCCTCCTCGGCCACCACGTACGTCGAGTCGTCCTCGGGCATCGCGGACGGCGGGCGTACCGGCCTGACCAGTGTGGTCACGGGCATGCTCTTCCTCGGCGCGCTGCTGCTCACCCCGCTGGTGTCGCTGGTGCCGAGCGAGGCCGCCGGCCCGGCGCTGGTTATCGTCGGCGCCCTGATGATCCGCCAGGTCAAGGACATCGACTTCACCGACGTGGGCGTGGCGGTCCCGGCGTTCCTCACCATGACCCTCATGCCCTTCACCTACTCGATCACCAACGGCATCGGCGCCGGCTTCGTGAGCTGGGTGGCGATCCGGGTGGCGCAGGGCAAGGCGCGCCAGGTCCACCCGCTGATGTGGGCGGTCTCCGCCGCGTTCGTGGTCTACTTCGGCATCAACCTGGTCAAGGCCGTCACCGGCGTCAGCTGACCGGTCCGCACCGCGCCCCCGCCGCCCACTGGCCCGAGGCGGCGGGGGCGCGGCGTATCCGGCTCCGGGACGCGGCGTTCGTTGTACCGGTACCGGTACCGGTACCGGGATGACGGGAGGAGCGGGATGAGCTACGCGGACGTCAACGGGCTGCGGCTCTGGTACGAGGTGCACGGGACCGGCCAGCCGTTGGTGCTGCTGCACGGCGGCTACGGCGCGGTGGAGATGTTCCAGCCGATCCTGCCCACCCTCGCCGCCCGCCGCCGGGTGATCGGCGTCGACCTGCAGGGGCACGGCCGCACCGCCGACGTGGACCGGCCCCTGCGGTACGAGTCGATGGCCGACGACATCGCCGCGCTGCTGCGGCATCTCGGCCTGCCGCAGGCCGAGCTGATGGGCTACTCGCTCGGCGGCGGGGTGGCCCTGCGTACCGCGATCCAGCACCCCGACCTGGTCCGCCGCCTCGTGCTGGTCTCCACGCCGTGCCGGCGCGGCGGCTGGTACCCGGAGGTGCTGGCCGCGATGGCGGCCCAGGACGAGCGAGTCGCCGAGCAGATGCGGGGCACCCCGCCGCACGAGCTCTACCTGCGCCGGGCGCCGCGCCCACAGGACTGGCCGACGCTCTGGGCCAAGACCGGTGACCTGCTGCGGCGCGAGTACGACTGGTCCGCCGAGGTGGCCGCCCTCGCCCTGCCGGTGCTCCTGGTCTTCGCCGACGCCGACTCGGTACCGGTCAGCCACGTGGCGGAGTTCTTCGGGCTGCTCGGCGGCGGGCGCCGGGACGCCGGCTGGGACGGCACCGACCGCCCGGCGTCCCGGCTGGCCGTGCTGCCCGGCCTGACCCACTACGACATCGTCGCGTCACCGGCGCTGCCCGAGGCGGTCCTGCCGTTCCTCACCCACGAGGTGCGCGCGCCCGCCTGACCGCCCAGCGAATCCCGACATACCCCAGCAGTAGCAGCGCCACCAGCCCCGCCCACCACCAGAACCGGCCACCCACTCCCCACGGCGGGTCGGCGTCCCGCACCCGCCCGGAGCGCACCACGTCGTCGGCGACGTCGACCGCGAGCACCTGCTCCGGGGCGGTGAGCACGGTGGTGGGCGTGGCGGCGCCCGGCGCCAGGGCGAGCACCCGGACCGACCGCACGTGGCCGTACGCGGTCCGCTGGTCCAGCTCCAGCGGCTGGTCGAAGCGGGCAGGCGCGTTCGGCTCCGGCCGGTACGCGACCACCAGCGCGGACCCGTCCGGCCGCCAGCCGAGCAGCCGGATGGTGGTGACGCCGGAGACGGCGGGCAACTCCAGCCGGCCGAGGTCCTTCCCCGTCCTCGGGTCGACCCGGCGCAGCCGCCAGCGGGTGCTCTCCGGGTCCCGGCTGACCAGGGCCAACCCGCCGTCCGGCAGCCAGGCCCCCTTGCCAGCCAGCCCCTCGTCGCTGGACACCCGGAAGGAGAAGAGCGGCTGGAAGTCCGGGACGATCGGGTCGGCCGTCCCGCCCACTTGGGAGACCCTGACCTCGTCGCCGATCTGGTATGCCACCCGGGCCCCGTCGGGGGAGAACGCGACCGGGGCGCCGAAGCTGGGCACCTGCACGCCCTGGGCCAGCCCCCGCACCGCGCGTCCGGTGTCGAGCCAGACCAGGCTGAGCACGTTCCGGTATGCGCTGCCCTCCGGATTGGCCGGCACGACGTCCCGGACCACCAGCGACTTCCCGTCCGGTGCCCACCCTGCCGGCTCCATGAGAACGCTCCTGGCGACGGGGGAGGGCAGCGGGCGTACCCGGCCGTCGACCAGGTCCACCAGATCGACCTGCGGGTGCTCGGACGTCCCGCCGGGCACGGCGATCCGTCGACCGTCGGGGGAGAGCAACACCTGCTCGCCGACCGGCGCCTCGTGCCCCACCCGGTAGGTCCGGTAACGGTCCGCCTCGGCACCGACGACGCCGATGGTGCCGTTCTCGTCGATCAGCCCGGTGAGGCCACGGGCCTGGCCGCTGAAGATCACCGACGCCGGGCCCAGCCGGGGCCGGTCGGTGGCGTGCAGCGCGCCGAACACCGGCAGCCCGATCCGGTCGGGCAGCGCCGGGCCGCCGGAGCCGGCCGGCGCCAGACCGCCGCCACCGCCGCGGACGGTCAGCGGCACCAGCGCCACCAGCACCAGGACCGCCGCCACGCCCGCCGCCATCCGCTGCCGCGTGCGCCGGGCGGTCCGCACCGCACGCTCGTGCACCTGGTACGCGGGCACGTCCGCCGCCTCCCGCAGCGCCTCCCGCAGCCGTACGGTCATCGGATGCTCCTCTCCGGCGTCGCTTCCACCAGGTCGGGGACGAGTTCCCGGAGCCGGCGCAGGGCGTCGTGCCCGTGCCGCTTCACCGTGCCCAGTGAGCAGCCCAGTGCCTCCGCCACCTGCGCCTCGGTCAGGTCCTCGTAGAACCGGAGCACCACCACCGCCCGCTGCCGTGCGGTGAGCCGGTGCAGCGCGGCCAGGAGGCTGAGCCGCAGCACCGTGCTGTCGCCGTGATCGCCGCCGCCCCGCTCGACCGGCTCCGGGTCGAGTCGTTCCACCACCCGGCGCCGACGCCACCAGGACACCTGCTGGTGGTACATGACCCGGCGCACGTACGCCTCCGGGTCGCCGCCGCGGATCCGCCGCCAGTGCCGGTACGTCCGGGCCAGCGCGCTCTGCAACAGGTCCTCGGCGAGCTGGTGGTCCCCGGTGAGCAGATACGCCGTCCGTGACAACGCGGGCGACCGCTGCGCCACGAACTCGTGGAACGTCTCCGACATGCCCACCCCCTCGCCCCCTACCAACGCGCCCCGCCCCACGAATGGTTGGGGCGGAGCCCGACGGTGATCGCCGGCAGCCCAGGAACTCGACCCGCCGGAAAGACCGCGGCTCGAGGATCAGGGTGCTGCGGCGGGATCAGGGGAGGCGGCGGGCCAGCCAGCGCAGCAGCGCGTCGCCCTGGGCGCGCTGGAACGCCCGTACCGTGGGGATGCCGGGCGGCGGTGGCAGCCGGGCGCCGTCGAGGAAGAACCCGGTGAACCCGGCCAGTACGCCGGTCAGGTCGGCCGGGTCCACCCCGGTGGTGAGCGGCAGGTCGCGCAGCAGCGCCTCGGGGTCGTGCCCGCCGTACACCTGCACGTTGATCAGGATCATCAGGCTGTCCAGCCAGGCCGGCCCGCGGCAGGCCCACGGCCAGTCGACCACGTTGACCGTGCCGTCCGCGCCGATCAGCAGGTTGTCGGCGCGGATGTCCAGGTGGCACAGCGTCTCGCCGGTCAACGCAGCCAGCCCCCGGTCGGCGGCGGCGCACAGCTCCGGCAGCCGGGCCCGGGCCCACGGGTCCAGGTCGGCCGGTGGGTCGGCGCTGATCCGCCGCCAGCCGGCGAAGTCCGGCGCGAGCTGCTCGGCGGCCGTGGGTGCCGCCGGGACCGATGCCGGCGTGAGCGCCGCAGCCATCGCCGCCAGGGTGGACAGCACAGCGCGCAGCTCGGCGGCGTCCCACGGCGTCACCGGGTGCCGCCCGGCCACGTCGGTGAAGACCAGCGCCACCCAGTCGCCGTCGTCGTAGCTGCCGAGCAGCCGAGGCGCGGGCGTGGCCGGCGGCAGCGCGGCAGCGATCAGGCCCTCCGCCCGGTACAGCCCCGGGCTGCGGTCGTTCTGCGCCGGGCTGACCGCCTTGACGAAGGCTCGCCGGCCGCCGGCGGTACGCACCCGGTCGGCGGTGCCGGGCGAGAAGCCGCCCGACTGGGAGACGGCCTCCACCACCCGGTCACCGAGGATCTCCTCCACCGCGGCCCGGACCCGGTCGGGCAGATCCGTCCAGTGGATCCGGCGGTTCGTCGCGAGCGTCACGCTCCCACCGTGCGGCCAGGCGCCCGGCGCGGGCAAGCCGATTACCGTGCCGGAGCGGCGTACCGGAGGACGACGACGCCACTGTCGAAGGGGCGTGCCTCGACCAGGGTGAACCGGTGTGGCTCGAAGCCCCGGTCGGCCAGCTTGATGCCGCTGCCGGCCACGATCGGGTTCAGCTTGATCACCAGCTCGTCCACCTCGCCGAGGAGTTGGCCGGCGAGCTGCCCGCCGCCGCAGAGCCAGACGTCCCCGCCGGGCTGCTGCTTCAGCTCGCGGACGAAGGCCACCGGGTCACCGTCGACGATCTCGACCTGCGGGTCGTCGGACGGGGGCAGCGAACGGGAGAAGACGTACTGCTTCAGGTGGGCGTATGGGCTGGTGACGCCGAGCTTCAGCCCGGGGTCGTAGGTGCCGCGGCCCATCACCAGGGCGTCGAAGCGGCCCTGCGGCGACTCGATGCCGAACTGGGGATGGGCGAACGTGGGGAAGGTCTGGGGCCATTCGGCGACCAGGTGGGCCAGCACGTCCGGCTCCGGCACCAGCGGAAAGAAGTCGAACGACCCGTCGGGGGCGGCGATGAAGCCGTCGAGGGTGGCGGCGACGTAGTACACGAGCTTGCGCAAACCTGCTCCGATGTTCGGCTCAACCACGACGGCCGTCGTGGTTGAGCAAGAATCTACTACACCTGTTGTGGTTATTGCTAGGGTGTCGGCGTGGCCAGAAATCCGGAACGCCGCATGCTCCTCGCCGACGCCGGGCTGCGCGTGCTCGCCGCGGCCGGCGCCCGCGGGTTGACCCACCGCGCGGTCGACGCCGAGGCGGGCGTGCCGACCGGCACCGCCTCGAACTACTTCCCGTCCCGGGCCGCCCTGCTGGCCGGGCTCGCCGAGCGGATCTTCGAACGGATGGCGCCCGACCCGGCCGTGCTGGCCGACCTCGGCCGGCGCGAGCCGTCCCTCGCCCTGGTGACCGACTACCTGCGGTACATCGTCGAGCGCACCACGCGCGAGCCGGACCTCACCCGGGCCCTGTTCGAGCTTCGGCTGGAGGCGTCCCGCCGGCCCGAGCTGCGGCGCGCGCTGGGCGACGTGCTCCGCCGGGGGTACGCCGACGACGTGGCCTTCCACGTCGCGGCCGGGCTGCCCGGCGGCGCCTTCGAGGTGGCCCTGCTGCACTACGCGGTGGACGGGCTCCTGCTCGACCTGCTCACCACGTCGATCGACGCCGGCTTCGACGTCGACCAGGTGGTGTCCGCCCTGGTCCCCCGGCTGTTCGGCGCCGCCGGCTGACCGCCGTCGCAGGTGTGCCCATGGGCGCAGCGGGAAACCCGGGCGGGACGCCCCTGGGGAGGAGCGACGGATGACGGATGCCCCGACACTGACCATCGGCGTGCTCGGCTCGTACGGCGGTCGCAACCTCGGCGACGAGGCGATCCTCACCGGCCTGTTGTCCGATCTGCGGCAGCTTGAGCCGAGAGCGCGGATCATCGTGTTCTCCCGGAACCCGGCGCACACCGCGCTGGCCCATCCCGACGTGGAGGCGGTGCCCTGGGAAGGGGTCAGCCGCGCCGACTCGACGGTGCTGCTGGCCGAGCTCGACCTGCTCATCCTCGGCGGCGGCGGGATCCTCTACAACCGCGAGGCCCGTCGCTATCTGCGGGTGGTGCGGGTGGCCCAGGAGCGGGGCCTGCCACTGCTCACCTACGCGGTCGGGGTGGGCCCGCTCAGCGACGGCATCGACACCGGGATGGTGCGGGAGACCCTGGCCGGGGCCATCGAGGTGACCGTGCGGGACCAGGAGTCCCGGATGGTGCTGGAGGAGACCGGGCTGCTGAACCCCATTACGGTCACCGCCGACCCGGCGTTCCTGCTGGAACCGGAGGACTTCCCGGAGAGCTGGCTGCGCGAGGAGGGTGTCCCGGGCGGCAAGCGGCTGGTCGGGTTGAGCGTCCGGGAGCCGGGCCGGGCCGCCGAACGCCTCGACGTCGACGGCTACCACCGGCTACTCGCCCAGATCGCCGACTTCCTGGTGCACCGGATCGACGCGTACGTGCTCTTCGTGCCGATGGAACGCGACGACATCCGGCACTCGCACGGCGTGATGTCGCACATGACCGCGTCGGAGCGGGGCCGGATCCTGCACGGCGACTACTCGCCGCGACAGATCCTGGGCATGATGCGCCACTTGGACCTCGCCGTCGGCATGCGGCTGCACTTCCTGATCTTCGCCGCCATGGTCGGCACGCCGTTCCTGCCCCTGCCGTACGCGGGAAAGGTCTTCGACCTGGCCCAACGGCTCGGGGTGCCGGCGCTGCGCGGCGTGGAACGCGAGGTGGAGGGCCCGTTGCTGGCCGAGGTGGACCAGCTGTGGGACGAGCGGGAGGCCCGGGCCGACGAGACCGCGCGCCGAGTGGCCGAGGTGTGCGAGCAGGCCCGGGGCACCTCCCAGGTCACCCGGGGAGTGCTGGACAGCATCCGGTCGCGGACCCTGACCCAGGCCGGCATCCAGTGAGCCGGCGGGCGCGACCGGCGACGGGCCGACCCGGGAGCGGGTCAGCCGCGACCGGCGGCGGGGCCGACCCGGGAGCGGGTCAGAGTGCCGGCCCGCGCCAGGTGTAGATCCACGGGCGGCCGCGGTGGTCGTCCGACTCCAGCTCGTAGATCTCCGCCTCGGCCAGCCCCTCGGGGCCGAGGTGGTGGTGGGTCAGCGGCGGCCGACCGTTGTCGTCCAGCTCGACGGTGACGGTCTCGCCGTCGGCCACGCCACCCACCAGGGGGATCTGCACCGCTCCTGCCATACGCCCATCCTGCCCGGGAGATCGCCGCGCCGCAGGGGATAGCGGGGCAGCGGACCGGCCCGCTGCGGCACTAGGGTCCGAAGATGGCGGACACGACGATCGACCCCACGTTCGGTCCGGTCCTCGCCCGCACGGGCGACGAGCGGGCCGTGCTCGAATCGTTCCTCGACTTCCACCGGGCCATCGTGCTGCGCAAGGTGCGGGGCCTCTCCGACGCCGACGCGAGCCGGCGCCTGGTGCCGTCCCTCACCACCCTCGCCGGGCTGCTCAAACACCTGGCCTTGGTGGAGCGGAACTGGCTCCCCTGTCTGTTCGCGCCCGAGCCGGGGGACGTCTACCTCACCAGCGAGGAGGAGGCGGTGGCCAGCTTCACCCTCGAACCCGGCGAGACCGTAGCCGCGCTCGCCGCCGCGTACCAGGCCGCCTGCGCCCGGTCCCGGGCGGTCGCCGCGCGGTTCGCGCTGGACCACGTGGTCCCGCACCCGCAGCTCGGCGAGGTGTCGCTGCGCTGGGTGCTGGTGCACCTGATCGAGGAGACCGCCCGGCACGCCGGCCACGCCGACATCCTGCGCGAGCTGACCGACGGCGAGACCGGGGCGATCTGACCGGCGTCAGTCCCGGGGCAGCAGGCCGGCTGGATACTCCATCCCGTCGTGGGTGCAGGCGGCGGCGGCCACCCGGGCGGCGTACCGGGCCGCGTCGAGCGGGGACGCGTCGCGCAGCCGGGCGGCGATCAGGCCGGCCGCGAAGGCGTCACCCGCGCCGTTGGTGTCCACCACCGGGGCGGGCGGGGCTGCGGCGGGCACCCGCACCGGTGGGGTGTCCGGCCTGTGCAGCGTCGCGCCGGCCGCCCCGCCGGTCACCAGCACGGTCCGGGGCGCCAGCCCCGCCGCCACCTTCCCGGCCCGCTCGCCGAGCCGCACGTCGCTCAAAAAGACCAGGTCGGCGGCGTCGGCGAAGGGCCGGTGGTAGTCGTTCTCGCCGTCCCAGTCATGCAGATCGGTGGAGAGCGTCACGCCGGCTCCGAGGCCCGCGCGCAGCGCCGGCAGCCCGTCCCGCGCCCAGTCCATGATCGACACATGCACGTGCCGGGCGTCCCGGACCAGCGCGGCCAGCTCCGCCGAGGTGAACGGCGCCGGCCCGGACCACGGACGCGGGTCGTAGAGGGACATCCGGCGGCCGGCCGGGTCGACCAGGTTGACCGACCGGCGGGTGCCGCCCGGCGCCTCGGCCAGCACGGCCCGTACCGAGGTGCGCGCCAGCGCGGCCCGGACCACGTCGCCGGCCGGGTCGGCGCCCAGCACGTCCACCAGCGCCACCCGCAGGCCCAGGGCATGCGCGGCGAGCGCCACCCCGGCCCCGGTGTTGCCGATCCGCAGCTCGATCGGCGGCACCGTCAGCGAGTCGGCGGCGGGCAGCGGAAGCGCGGGCACCTGGGCACGGACGTCGACGCCCAGGCCACCGATCACAAGCAGATCGACCATGGCGACGAGGGTAGTGCGCCGCGAGCGCCTATCCTGGCCCCGGGCGTCGTCGAGGAGGAGTGCGTGCTGGTCATCCACGGGCTGTGGCTGTCCGGCCGCGGGCTCGCCGTCTGGGCCGAGGACAGCACCCGCCCGGCCCGGGCCCCGCGCCGTCCGGGCCGCACGCCACGCGAGCGCCCGCATCCCTTCGCCGCCGACCACGGCAGCCTCACCGCCACGCTCGGCGACCCGCCGGCCGAGCCGGCGTCCGTGCTGCTCGCCCTGCCCACCCGGGCCGGTTCACCGGTGGACTCCCCGGAGCTGGTCCGGACCACCGTCGGGGAGCCGGTCCGCGGCCCGGTCACCCGAGCCGGCTGGCGGGTCCCGGCCCTGGCGTACGCCCCGGACGCCGCGCTCGCCCTGCTCCGCGCGCTGGACCTGGGGGACGCGGTGCCCGGCGCCACCCTGCGCCACCTGGCGGAGCTGGCCGACTTCGCCGCCGACCTGGTCGCCCGCGGCCGGGTGCTGCCCGGCCTGGTCGACCTCGCCGCCGGATCCGACCCGCAGTCACCGGGCGAGTCCGGCCCCGCGAACCGGACCGGCGGCACCGGATCCGCCCGGCGTCGTCCACGGGCGGTTGACTCCGCCGGCGCGCACGGCACCGGATCGGTCCGGCGGCACCTGCGGGCGGTGGACGACTCCGACGTGGTGACCGCGCTGGCGGTCTGGCGGCCCCTGCTCACCGGCACGGATGCGGCCTGGGCGCGCTCGCTGGCCGGCGCCCTGCCCCCGGCCGCGCGTGCCGCCGTCGAATGGGCGGTCACGCCGCCCGGTGTCGCGGCCGAGCCGGGCGTCGGCTCGGGGCCGGGCCGCGCGGCCGGGTCCGCTGCCCGGTCCGCGCCCGGGCACCCGTCCGGCTCCGGTGCCGCGCCGGGGCACGCGGACGGCGCCGGGCCGGGGGAGTTGGTGGCCGAGGCGCTGGACGCGTTGACCGATGCGGCCGCCCGGGCGGCCCTCGCCGACACCGTGCTGCACCGCGGCATGCGCCCGGGCGGGCCGGTGCCCCGCTGGCTGGCCGCGCTCACCGGGCCGGAGCGCGCGTTCCCCGCCGAGCCGGCCGCCCTGGACACCCTGCGGACCGAGCTGGACGCCTGGCAGCGCGACGCCGCCGGTGGCCGCGTACGCGGGGTCTTCCGCCTGGTGGAGCCGCCCGTTGACCCCGTCGCCGAGCTGGTCGAAGGGGGGTCCTGGCAGCTCGAGTTCGGGCTGCACCCGGCCGACGAGCCGGGCCTGGTGGTCGACGCGGCGCAGATCTGGCGGGGTTCGGCACCCGCCCTCGTCGACCACCGGATCGAGCCTCAGGAGACCCTCCTCGCCGAGCTGGGCCGGGCCAGCCGGCTCTGGCCGGAGCTGGACGACGCGCTGCGCACCGCCGCGCCGGAGGGGATGGAGCTGGATGCGGACGGCGCGCACCGGTTCCTCCGGGAGGGAGCGCCGGTGCTGCACGCGGCCGGGTTCGGGGTGCTGCTGCCGTCCTGGTGGCGGCGGCAGTCGTCCCGCCTGGGCGCGCGGCTGCGGGCGCGCAGCCGGACCGCCCCCGGCGCCGTCGCCGTCGCCGCCGGCGGCCTCGGCCTGGACGCCCTGGTGGACTACCGCTGGGAGGTGGCCCTGGGCGACCAGCCGTTGACCGCCGACGAGCTGGCCGCCCTGGCCGAGCTGAAGTCTCCGCTGGTCCGGCTGCGCGGGCGCTGGGTGGAGCTGGACCCGGACCGGCTCGCCGCCGGGCTGCGGCTGCTCCGCTCGGCCGGCGAGCTGACCGTGGCCGACCTGCTGCGCATGGGGCTGGCCGGCGCCGACCGCCCCGACGCGCTGCCCGTGCTGGAGGTCACCGCCGACGGCGCGCTGGGCGAGCTGCTGGCCGGTGAGGCGGAGCGGCGGCTCACCCCGGCCGACCCGCCACCGGGGTTCGCCGGGACGCTGCGGCCGTACCAGCGACGCGGGCTGGCGTGGCTCGCGTTCCTCCAGTCGCTCGGGTTGGGCGGGATCCTGGCCGACGACATGGGGCTGGGCAAGACCGTGCAGCTGCTCGCGCTGCTCGCCGGGGATCCGCCGGAGGCCGGGCCGACGCTGCTGGTCTGTCCGATGTCGCTGGTTGGCAACTGGCAGCGGGAGGCGGCCCGGTTCACGCCCGGGTTGCGCGTACACGTGCACCACGGGGCCGAGCGGGCCCGGGGCGAGGCGTTCGCGGCGGCAGTGCACGCCGCGGACCTGGTCCTCACCACCTATTCCGTGGCCGCTCGCGACGCGTATGACCTGGCCGGGATCGACTGGTACCGGGTGGTGGTGGACGAGGCGCAGGCGATCAAGAACGCCTCCACCCGGCAGGCCGAGGCGGTCCGGTCGCTGCCCGCCCGGCACCGGGTCGCGGTCACCGGTACGCCGGTGGAGAACCGGCTCGCCGACCTCTGGTCGATCATGCAGTTCGCCAACCCCGGCCTGCTCGGCCCGGCCGCCACCTTCCGGAAGAAGTTCGCCGAGCCGATCGAGCGGCACGGCGACGCCGAGGTGGCCGGGCGGCTGCGCCGGATCACCGGGCCGTTCGTGCTGCGCCGGCTCAAGACCGACGCGTCGATCATCTCCGACCTGCCCGAGAAGCTGGAGATGGAGGTGCTCTGCAACCTCACCGCCGAGCAGGCCGCGCTCTACCGGGCGGTGGTCGACGACATGATGGCGAAGATCGAGTCCAGCGACGGGATGGAACGTCGCGGCCTGGTGCTCGCCACCATGACCCGGCTCAAGCAGGTCTGCAACCACCCCGCCCAGCTGCTGCACGACGGCTCCGCCCTGCCCGGTCGCTCCGGCAAGCTGGAGCGGCTCGAGGAGATCGTCGACGAGGTCCTCGCGGCGGGGGAGAAGGCCCTGCTCTTCACCCAGTACGCCGAGTTCGGCGGGATGCTGCGCGGGCACCTGGCGGCGCGTACCGGCCGGGAGGTGCTCTACCTGCACGGCGGCGTCCGCAAGGCCGAGCGGGACGCCATGGTGACCCGGTTTCAGTCCGCGGACGGCCCGCCGCTGTTCGTCCTGTCGCTCAAGGCCGGCGGCACCGGGCTGACCCTGACCGCGGCGAACCACGTGGTCCACGTGGACCGCTGGTGGAACCCGGCCGTCGAGGACCAGGCCACCGACCGGGCGTTCCGCATCGGCCAGCGGCGCCGGGTGCAGGTACGCAAGTTCGTGTGCGCCGGCACGGTCGAGGAGAAGGTGGCCGCGATGATCGCGGACAAGCGGAGCCTCGCCCAGCGGGTGGTGGGCAGCGGCGAGCAGTGGGTCACCGAGCTGTCCACCGACACCCTGCGCGAGCTGTTCGCCTTGGAGGCCGGGGCGGTGGTGGAGTGACCAGCCCGGACGGAGGGTCGCGGTTCGCGGAGTTCGGGCCGCCGCGCCGGGTCGAGGGTGGCCTGAGGGCGCGCAGCACCCGGGGCGCGATCGGGCGCTCCTGGTGGTCCCGGCGGTTCCTGGAGGTGCTGGAGTCGTTCGCGCTCGGCACCCGGCTCACCCGGGGTCGCGCGTACGCGCGCCGGGGCCAGGTGCTCCGGCTCGACGTCGCCCCCGGGCTGGTGACCGCCAGCGTGCATGGCTCGCGGCCCAAGCCGTACCCGGTGCGGATCGGGTTGGCGGCGTACCCGGACGAGGTCTGGGATCGGATCGAGGCGGACCTGGCCGGGCAGGCATTCTTCAGCGCCCGGCTGCTCGCCGGTGACCTGCCGGCCGAGCTGGAGGAGCTGTTCGCCGAGGCCGGCGCGCCCCTCTTCCCGGCCGGTGTGGACGAACTGGACCAGCACTGCGGCTGCCCCGACTTCGCCGTCCCGTGCAAGCACCTGGCGGCCAGCTTCTACCTGCTCGCCGAGGCGTTCGACGCCGACCCGTTCCAGCTCCTGCACTGGCGCGGCCGGAGCCGGGCCCAGCTGCTCGACCGGCTGCGTACGCTGCGGGGCGTCGCCGCAGCCGAGCCGGCGGTGGAGACGGGCGCACCGGCCGGCCCGGCGGACGCCCGTGCCCGGCTCGCGACGGAGCGTCCCGTCGCCGGCGCGGGACGGGTGCTCGACGGCCTGCCGGCGGCCGAGCCGGCCGACGCGCTGGACCGGTTCTGGCTCCCCCCGGCGCCGTTGCCCGACCGGCCACCCACCCTGGCGACCGGACCGGAGCTGCTGCTGCGCCAGCTTGCCCCGCCGGGGGCCGCGATCGGCGGCCCCGGCCTGGTCGAGCGGCTGCGCCGGGCGTACCGGGAGTTCGGCCGTGCGTCGACGGATCCGGACGCCTCGGCACACTGAGCGCCCGCGACCGGTGTCCCGGCGTCGGCGGGACGATCGGCGCGGTCATAGCCAGCGTCGCCGGAAGTGCCACATGAGCCCGGCGTTGGCCAGCAGCACCACGGCGCAGATCGCGCCGGCCATCCGGCCGGCCAGTACGGTCATCGCCGGCAGCGAGGCCCACAGCACGATCGTCAACAGCATCAGATACCGGCCTCGGCGGCCCCGGGCCCGGTGATCGAGCCGGGCGAAGAACTGCGGGTCGCTCTCCCGCAGCTGGCGGGTGATCTGTTCGAACCTGCGCTGATCCTCTTTGCTGAGCATGGCGGTGCCTTCCCCTCACGGCTTCAGCGGTCCCGCGGCATACCCGTAACGGAGGCGGGTCACGCGCTGCTGCTGCCGCCACTTCGACGGGCCGGGCGGGTCCGCATCTTCCGGTCGGGCGGCCGCAGCGCAGGCTTGTCCGGGCCGCACGTTTCGTTCAGCCTCCGAACGGCGCGAACGGACTACCACGGTCGAAACGTCACGTCCCGGCGGTCGTCGCCCCGGTCGGCCCTGCTCCCGGAACCGATGCCGCCGGCAGGGCGTGCCGGTGGCCCCGCACCGGGCTCTCTGAGCACCGTCTCAAGTGGCCGCGGTCGCGCCGCCGGCGTGCCGTTGCGCCCTCGGGGAGGCGTGGCTACCACCCGAGGCGATTCCTCCGGCAACCGTCGCCGGCCCGGCGCCTACACGGTTCGGGGACGTGCCGGCACCCGACGAAGCGGGGGACCAGGCCAGCCTCACAGTCAGCGGAGGGGGCGGTGGGTGGTGCTGGGGCGGGAGCCGGTGGGGCGGGGGCGGCCGGGGCGGGTGCCCCAGGGGCGGGTGCCGGCCCAGCGGCGCGGGCGGTGGCGGTGCGGAGAGGGTTCGGTGCCGCCGGTGTGGCGGTCCGCGTCGTCCCTGGACATGCTCAACCCCCGCTCTGGCGCGAACGCGCCGTCACCGGAGTTCAACGAGTCCGGCACCGGAGAAGTCGCTGCCGCCGGTCAGCAGCCGCGCCGGGGGAGGGGAAGCTGGCCCGGGAGCAGGTCGGAGGTGAGCGTGACGCCGGCCGCCCGTAACGCGTTGATCAGCGCGTTCTGCACCAGGTAGGAGTCGGGAAGCTGCCAGCGCGCCTGCTCGGGGGCGACCGCCCAGCGCACCGTCCCCTCCGGCAGCCGGGTCGGCGGTGCCGGGATCCACGAGCCGCCACCGTGCCGGACCACGTGGAAGCAGTGCTCCAGTTCCGGCCGGAGCGGGTCGCCGCGGCGGACCAGGAACATCCAGCGGCCGGTGGGCGTGACCAGGACCGGCCCCCGTACGCCGAAGCCGGCCGGGTGGGTCGCGAGCGTGTCCAGCACCTGCCGGCCGAGTTGGGCCGCGACCTCCAGCACGTCGAACGCGCGCCCGGTGGGCAGCAGCACCCCGTGCGGCCGGCTGCGCCACCAGGTGGCCACCCGCGCCGGGTCGGCGGTGGCGGCGTGCTCCCAGTTCTCCAGCACGGGATGGCAGCCGATGGTGGGGCAGCCGGCCCGGCCGCAGACGAAGCGGCTGTTGGCCAGGCAGGCCCCGGGCGTCACCTCCCAGCCGTGGGCGGCGTACCGGACGGCGACCCGGCGGAGCCGGACCCGTTCCAGAGGCGACAGGTGAGCCACGCGCGGTCCGACATTCCCCCACATGTGTGCCACATCCCCTCTAGTCCGCGCTGGACGGTCCTGTGTCGCACGTCGAACGCCGTCACTGCCGTAACCCACGGTCGTTTAGTTGACGAACGGCTGATGCAACTTGCACGGAAACTACGAGGACTGACCGTACGGCTGACGTACAGACTGTGCGACCAGGGAAAACCTGAAGACCGACGGGCGGTTGCGGTCGTCGACCGGGGCAGATCAGCCGGACGCAGGCAGGGGGAGGGATGGCGAGATGGACGAACTACCCATAGGCCGCCGGGTGGCGTACTGGCGGGGGCGGCGCAAGATGTCCCAACAGGTCTTCGCCGACCGGCTCGGCAAGTCCAAGAGCTGGGTGGACAAGGTGGAGCGCGGCGTCCGGCGGCTGGACAAGTTCTCCGTCCTCTACGAGATCGCCGACATCCTCCAGGTCGACGTCCAGTTGCTCCTCGGCAAGGACCCGGAGCGGCGTACCGACGCCCTCAACTGCATCGACCAGGTCGAGGTCGAGGAGATCCGGGCCGCCCTCGAGCGGTACGACTCGATGACCGCCTACTTCGACGCGGCGCCGTACCCGCCCCCGCTGGTCGACATGCGCAAGGCGGTCAGCCACGCCTGGCTCACCTACCAGTACGGCCGCTACGGGATGCTCACCCGCGCCCTGCCGAAGCTGCTACGTGACGCCCAGGCCGCCGACGCCGGCTACGACGACGAGCAGGCCCGGGACGCCGCCCACCTGCTCGGGCAGGTCTATCAGATCGCCTCCTCGGTGCTGCGCAAGCTCGGCGAGTGCGACCTGGCCTGGCTGGCCGCCGACCGCTCGATGGCGGTCGCCCAGCGGGCCGACGACCAGTTGCTGGCCGGTGTCGCCACCACCCGGGTCTGCAACGCGCTCGCGGCCATGGGCCGGTCCCGGCCGGCGCTGGAACTCAACGTCAACATCGCCAACCGGCTCGCCCCCGGCACCGGCGACGCCTCTCCGGAGCAGCTCTCCGTCTACGGCATGCTGCTGCTCCAGGGGACGATGGCCGCGGCCCGCATCGGTGACTCCGCGACGGTGGACGACCTGCTCGCCGGCGCCCAGGAGGCGGCCACCCTGCTGGGCAGCGACCAGAACCACTACTGGACCTCGTTCGGCCCGACCAACCTGGAGCTGCACCGGGCCGCCGCCGCGGTCGAACTCGGCGACGGGGGCCGCGCGGTGGAGATCCACCAGCGGATTCCCGAGCCGGCGTTCAACGCGCTGCTGCCCGAGCGCCGCGCGCACCACCTGCTCGACATCGCCCGCGGCTACGCCCAGATCGGTGACGTCGCCAACGCGGGCGAGATGCTGCTGCTCGGTGACCGGCTCGCACCGTCCGAGATCCGTTGCCGGCCGATCGCCCACGAGGTGATGTCCGACGTGCTCCGTCGCACACGGGGTGCGCCGCCTCCGCCGATCGCGGAGTTGGCTGAGCACATGGGAGTCGGAGTATGAGCGGATGAACAGTCCGCACCTCAGTCACCGGCGTCGCCGGGTGCTCTACGTCATCGCCTGCGGCTCGCCGCTGTCCCGCCACGTCGGCCGGTTGGTCGACCTCGCCCAGGAGGACGGCTGGGACGTCTGCCTGATCACCACGCCGGACGGCGCGAAGTTCATCGACCGCACCTCGCTGGCCCGGCAGACCGGCCACCCGGTACGCACCCACTACAAGAACCCGGGCGACCCGGACGTGCTGCCGCCGGCGGACGCGATGCTGGTCTGCCCGGCGACGGTCAACACGGTCAACAAGTGGGCGGCCGGCATCGCCGACACGCTCGCCCTGGGGCTGCTGATCGAGGCGCAGGGCCTGGACGTGTCGATCGCGGCCGTCCCGTACACCAACTCGGCGATGGCCGCGCACCCGGCGTTCCGGGCCAGCCTGGACCGGCTGCGCGAGTGGGGGGTGCGGGTGGTCTTCGGCGACCACGTCGTCCCGCTGCACCCACCCGGCACCGGTGAGCGGCACCTGGACGCGTTCCCCTGGGAGGTCGGCCTCGCGGCGCTGCGTGGCACGCCGCGCCCGGCCGCCCCGGTCGGCTGAGCCGCCTCGGCCGCACCGGCCGGCTGGGCCGCACCGTCGGGCCGGCCGGCCCGCTCCCGCCGGCCGTCCGGGCCCCGGCGTCGCCCCCGCTTCGGAGGGCGGATGACGGGCGTTCCGTGGACAGGAGGTTCCGTCTGGCGCCTGGCCGGGGCCGGACGCCGGTAAGCTGGCCGGCCGTGAGCACAACCGGATCCCCGCCCACCGTCGCCGACGTGGTGGCCGCGCTGGACCGCCGTTACCCGCCGGCGTGGGCCGAGGAGTGGGACCGGGTCGGCCTGGTGCTCGGGGAGCCCACCACCCCGGTACGCCGGATCGCCTGCGTGGTGGACGTGGTGCCGGAGACGGTGGACGAGGCGCTCGCCGCCGGGGCCGACATGATCGTCGCCCACCACCCGCTGTTGCTGCGCGGGGTCTCCTCGGTCGCCGCCACCACGTACAAGGGGCGGATCGTCCACCGGTTGATCAAGGCGGACGTGGCGCTGTACGTGGCGCACACCAACGCCGACGTGGCCGACCCGGGCGTCTCCGACGCCCTCGCCGCCCGGTTCGGGCTGACCGCGCTGCGCCCCCTGCACCGGCCCCGGCCCGGGTCACCCGCCGACGGCCCGGGACGGGGGATCGGCCGGATCGGCGAGCTGCCCGCCCCGATGACCCTGGCCGAGCTGACCCGGCACGCGGCCGCCGTGCTGCCCGTCACCGCGTGGGGTGTTCGCGCCGCCGGGGATCCCGGGCGTATGGTTCGTACCCTCGCCGTCAGCGGCGGCTCGGGGGACAGCTTCCTCGCCGAGGCGACCGCCGCCGGGGTGGACGCGCTCCTCACCGCCGACCTGCGCCACCACCCCGCCGGTGAGCACCTCGCCGCCGGCGGCCCGGCCCTGCTGGACGCCGCCCACTGGGCGACCGAACGACCGTGGCTGGACGACCTGGCCGCCCACCTGCGGGACGAGCTGGGCGTCGAGACCGTGGTGTCCGACCTGGACACCGACCCGTGGACCGTGCACGCCGCCGCACCCGACCGGACGACAAGGAGTCCCGACCGTGAAGGCTGACCCGAAGGTGCAGCGCCGGCTGCTCGATCTGCAGGCGATCGACACCGCCCTCGCCCAGCTCGCCCACCGCCGCCGGTCGCTGCCCGAGCGGGCGGAGCTGGAGGCCCTCGCCCGGGAGCTCTCCGCGCTGGAGGACGAGCGGGTCCGGGCCCAGGTGGCCGTCGACGACCTGGACCGGGACATCGCCCGGCTGGAGAAGGACGTCGACCAGGTCCGGGCGCGCAAGAGCAAGGACGAGGCGCGGCTCGCGTCCGGCACCGGGCCGGCCCGCGAGCTGGAGGCGATCCAGCACGAGCTGGTCTCGCTGAACCGCCGGCAGAGCGACCTGGAGGACGCCGAGCTGGAGCTGATGGAGCAGCGGGAGACCGCGCAGGGGGTGCTCGACGGCGTCGAGCGGCGGATCGCCGAAGCCCGGGACCGGCGGGCCGCCACCGAGCAGCGGCGCGACGAGAGCCTGGCCGAGATCGCCAAGGAGGAGGAGTTCAAGCGCAGCGCCCGCCAGCCGCTCGCCGGCGACCTCCCGGCCGACCTGGTCGCCCTCTACGACCGGATCCGCGAGGACACCGGGCTCGGCGCCGCGCTGCTCACCGGTGCCCGCTGCGGCGGCTGCCGGCTGGAGCTCTCCGGCGCCGACCTGGCCCGGATCCGCAAGGCGGCGCCGGACGAGGTGGTGCGCTGCGAGGAGTGCCGGCGGATCATGGTCCGGACCGCCGAGTCGGGCCTCTGACCGCCGTGGCGGTGCGCGCGGTCGTCGTCGAGGCCGACGGTGGGTCCCGGGGCAACCCGGGGCCGGCCGGCTACGGCGCGGTGGTCCGGGACCCGGCGACCGGGGAGGTGCTGGCCGAGCGTTCCGAGGCGATCGGCACGGCCACCAACAACGTCGCCGAATACCGGGGCCTGATCGCCGGGCTGGAGGCCGCCGCCGACCTGGGCGCGGCCGAGGTCGAGGCCCGGATGGACTCCAAGCTGGTGGTCGAGCAGATGTGCGGCCGCTGGCAGATCAAGAACGCGGGGCTGCGGCCGCTCGCCGCGCAGGCCGCCGGCCTGGTCGCCCGGTTCGCCGCCGTCCGGTTCACCTGGGTGCCCCGGGAGCGCAACCAGCACGCCGACGCGCTGGCCAACGCGGCGATGGACGCGGCCGCCGGGATGGCCCCGGCCCGGCCGGTCGTCGCCACGCCCCGGATCGTGGAGCCGCCGCGCGAGGTCGCCGGCCCCGACTCGGCCGCCCGGGCCGCGGCCCGCGAGGTCGCCGCCCGCGCCGCCACCGACCGGGCCACCGGCACCGACCCGGCCACCACGCCCGCCTCCTGGGAGCCGCGCCCAACCGAGAGCGCCACCCGGCTGATCCTGGTCCGGCACGGTGAGACCGAGCGGACCGTGCAGAAGCAGTACTCCGGCCGCGGCGACGTCCCGCTCACCGACCGGGGCCGGGCCCAGGCCCGGGCCACCGCCGCGCGGGTGGCCGCCCTCGCGCCGTCGGTCGCGGCCGTGGTCAGCTCGCCCCTGTCCCGCTGTACGGCCACCGCCGAGGCGATCGCCGCCCTGGTCGGCAACCCGCCGGTACGCCTCGACGACGACCTGATCGAGTGCGACTTCGGGGTCTGGGAGGGGCGGACCTTCGCCGAGGTACGCGAGGGCTGGGCGGGGGAGTTGGACGCCTGGCTCGCCTCCACCCGGATCGCCCCGCCCGAGGGCGAGTCGTTCGCCGCCGTCGCCGAGCGGACCGGCCGGGCGGTCGAGCGGCTGCGTACGGCGTACCCCGGGGAGACCGTCGTGGTGGTCTCCCACGTCTCGCCGATCAAGCTGGTGCTGCGCGACGCCCTCGCGGCCGGCGACGCCTTCCTGCACCGGCTCTACCTGGACACCGCGGGCGTCTCGGTGCTCGACCTGTACCCGGATGGCGGCGTCGCGGTCCGGTCGGTCAACGACACCGCCCACCTGACCTCCGGCTGACCTCGCAACCGTCCGGCCGCTCGTCGTCGCCGTTCGGCGCACGCGGGTGGCCGCTCGGCGCATCGCCGCTGTCCGGCTGAACGTGACCGGGCTCACAGGGTCGTAGCCTCCGGCCGTCACATGGCGAGTTACAACTTCCCGGAGGTGTGTCACATGGCAGCACCCGAACCGGAGGCGCCGACCACGGCGCGATCCAGGGCGAAGGATCACAGTCCCTGGAACTGGTTGCTCTTCATACCGATCGTGGTGCCGCTCATCCCGGCCTTCTTCAACGCCGACTCACCCCGGATCTTCGGGTTTCCGCGCTTCTACTGGCTGCAACTGGCCTGGATCCTGCTCGGCGTCGGCACCACCACGCTCGTCTACCAGATGACGAAGAAGCGGGGTGAGCGATAATGTGGCGCGACCACCTGACCGAGATCATCGTCTTCACCGTCCTCTTCCTGCTGGTCAGCGCCATGGGGTTCGTGGCGGCCCGGTGGCGGGCGCCGCGCGACATGGCGCACCTGGACGAGTGGGGGCTGGGCGGGCGCAGCTTCGGCGGCTGGATCACCTGGTTCCTGGTCGGCGGTGACCTCTACACCGCGTACACCTTCGTGGCGGTGCCGGCGCTGATCTTCGGGGCCGGCGCGGCTGGGTTCTTCGCGGTGCCGTACACCATCGTCATCTACCCGATGGTGTTCCTGGTGCTCTGCCGGCTCTGGTCGGTGTCGCACCGGCACGGCTTCGTCACCCCGGCCGACTTCGTGCGCAGCCGGTTCGACTCGCCGATCCTGGCCCTGCTGGTCGCGATCACCGGCATCGTGGCGACCATGCCGTACATCGCGCTGCAGCTGGTCGGCATCGAGGCGGTGCTCAAGACCATGGGGGTCACCGGGGAGAGCGCCCTGGCCCGGCACCTGCCGATCATCGTCGCGTTCGCCATCCTGGCGGCCTACACCTACCAGTCCGGGCTGCGCGCGCCGGCGCTGATCGCCTTCGTCAAGGACTCGCTGATCTACATCGTGATCCTGGTGGCGGTCTTCTACCTGCCGTACAAGCTCGGCGGTTGGGGCAGCATCTTCGACGCGGCGGACGCGAAGTTTCAGGCGTCCCCCGCGCCGGGTGACGGCATCCTGCTCAATGCCAACAACCAGCTCCAGTACGTCACCCTGGCGTTCGGCTCGGCGCTGGCACTCTTCCTCTACCCGCACAGCATCACCGGCGTTCTGGCCAGCCGGAACCGCGACGTGATCAAGCGGAACATGTCCGCGCTGCCGGCGTACAGCCTGCTGCTCGGGCTGATCGCGCTGCTCGGCTACATGGCCATCGCGGCCAAGGTGACCCCGCTGGCGGGGACCAAGGAGGGCAGCTTCGACACCAACACGATCGTGCCGCGGCTCTTCGATGCGCAGTTCCCGGACTGGTTCGCCGGGGTCGCGTACGCGGCCATCGGCATCGGCGCGCTGGTGCCGGCGGCGATCATGTCGATCGCGGCGGCGAACCTGTTCACCCGCAACATCTACAAGGAGTACCTCAAGCGGGACGCGACGCCGGCGCAGGAGGCGAACGTCTCGAAGATCGCCTCGCTGGTGGTGAAGGTCGGTGCGGTCGCCTGCATCGTCTTCCTCGACCCGCAGTTCTCCATCGACCTGCAGCTGATCGGCGGCGTGATCATCCTCCAGACGCTGCCGGCGGTGGCGCTGGGCCTCTACACCCGCTGGTTCCACCGCGGCGCGCTGATCGCCGGCTGGGTGGCCGGCATGGCGCTCGGCATGTGGATGCTCTACCAGGTCGGAAACCCGGCGACCGGGAAGAAGCACTTCGCCGGTTCGGCCTTCCCGCTCTCCGAGTTCGGTTTCGACACCAAGAAGACGATCTACGTCGGGATCGTGGCCGTGCTGGTCAACCTGGTCGTCGCCGCGCTGCTCACCCTGGTGCTGCGGGCCGGCAAGGTGGCCGACGGGGTGGACGGCACCACCCCGAACGACTACTTCGCCGACGAGGGCGACCCCCGGCTCACCCCCGGCCCCACCCGCGACGCCGACTCCGCCCCGGAGCCGGTCGCCTGAGGTGCGCCGAGGCCCCCGGTCGCCGCGGCGGCCGGGGGCCTCGCCGTGCGGTCAGCGGCGTCGGTTGCGCGATTCCAACGCCTCGTTGAGGCGGTGCAGCATCTCCGCGAGGGTGTCCCGGTCCTCGCCGGTCCAGCCGGCGAGGATGTCGCCGTAGAGCCGGGTGCGGGCCGCCCGGACGGCGGCCATCCGCTGCAGCCCGGCCTGGGTGGGGGAGATCATCGTGCCCCGCCCGTCGGCCGGGTCGGGCGTACGGACGATCAGGCCGTCGCGCTGCATGGCGGAGACCTGCCGGGTGACCGTGGAGCCGTCCAGGTTCAGCCGCGCGGCCAGCGCCGAGACGTTCTGCGGGCCGGCGCTGTCCAGGTGCCGCAGGATCACGTACGCCGCCCGGTCCAGCACCCGGTGCTCGGCGGTGCCGGTGGCCCGGCGGGTCGCCTCGCCCAGCCGCATCAGCAGCGCGATCTCGGTCTCGATCCGGCCGAGGGTGACCTCGTCCTGGGTCATTCCCGTGGTGTGGTCGTCCGTCATAGCTGTATGATACAACCAAATTACCTGTACGATACAGCTATCTGGGAGGCGGAGTGGATCGGCGATCCGAACCCAACCGCAGTGCCATCTACGCCACCACGCTGGTGGCCTTCCTCGCCATCGCCGGCATCGCCGTGGTGGACCCGATCCTGCCGGCCATCGGCGAGGCGATCGGCGTCACCGCCTGGCAGGTCGAGCTGCTGTTCACCGCGTACATCGCGGTGATGGCCGTCGGCATGATCCCGGCGACCCTGGCCAGCGGGAAGTTCGGTTTCAAGCCGGTGCTCATCACCGGCGTCTCCGTGGTCGGCCTGGCCGCGATCCTCGCGTCGTTCAGCAACGACATCGTGCAGCTCTCCGTGCTGCGCGGCGTCTGGGGGCTGGGCAACGCCATGTTCTTCGCCACCGCCATGGTGGTGCTGGTCAACCTGGCCAACGACCGGGAATGGGTGGTCGGCCTCTTCGAGACCGCACTCGGCCTCGGCTTCGCCGTCGGCCCGCTGCTCGGTGGCCTGCTCGGTGAGGTGAGCTGGCGACTGCCCTTCTTCGTCTGCGGCGTCTTCATGGTGCTCGCGCTGGCCGTGGCGTCGCGCAAGCTCCGCGAGCCGGCCCGCAAGCAGGCCCCGGTACGCGTCGGCGAGATCTTCTCGACCTACCGCAAGCCGGCGTTCGTCACCCTCTGCGTGGTCACCGCCGCGTACAACTTCGTCTTCTTCGTGGTGCTCGGCTACACGCCGCTCTTCCTGCACCTCGACGTCATCCCGCTGGGCCTGGCCTTCACCGGCTGGGGCCTCGGCCTGGCCGCCGGCATCCTGCTGATCGGCCACCGGCTGGCGCACCGGATCGGCGCGGTGCAGACCGTCGGCGTCGCCATCGCCGGCCTGCTGGTCTGCATGGTGCTCTTCGCCACCTCGTCAGGCACCACCGAGTCGCTGGTGATCCTGGTGCTGTCCGGCCTGTTCATGGGCCTGGCCAACGCCAACCTCACCGACCTGGCGCTCGGCCTCGGCTCCAGCGACCGGCGGGTCGCCACCGGCGCGTTCAACCTGGTCCGCTGGGGTGCCGCCGCGCCCGCCCCGATCATCTCCGGCAAGCTCGCCGAGCACGGGCTGGCCATGCCGTTCTGGGTCGGCTTCGGGGTGCTCGCCGTCGGCGTGCTGGTCTACCTCGCCTTCGCGCACGTGATGGCCGCCGGCTACGGCGAGCGCGTGCTCTGGTCCCGGTGGAACCGGGCCGCCCGCGGCGCCGAGCACGCGCCGGAAGAGCCGGTCGGCGAGGCGTACTGAGCCACTGTCCCTCCTGGTCGAACCGCCCCGGCGCAGCGTTGCGCCGGGGCGGTTCGGTGTCCGGGGTCAGCGCAGCGCGCGCCAGAGCAGATAGAGGCCGATCACCGTGCCGAACACCACGATGATGGCCTTCAGCACCACCGGCGGGAGGCGGCGGAGCAACCGGGCGCCCGCGTACCCGCCGACCAGCGTGGCCGGCGCGACCACCGCGACCGCCGCCCACTGGACCGGGCCGAAGAGCGCGAACACCACCAGCGTGGTCAGCCCCACCACGGCCGAGAGCAGGTTCTTGACGGCGCTGACCCGGGCCAGGGTGGTGTCCAGCACCAGGGCCAGGCAGGCCACCAGCATCACCCCGAGCGCCGCGCCGAAGTAGCCGCCGTACACCGAGCCGACGGCGACCATGGCCTGCACGGTGACGGTACGGCGGCGCGGGCTGAGGTCGGCCGGGTGGCCGACCAGCCGGCGGAGCGGGTCCTGAAAGGCCAGGACGGCGGTCGCGCCCAGCACCAGGAACGGCACCACCAGCTCGAACGCCCGCGCCGGGGTGGCCAGCAGCAGCAGGCAGCCGATCCCCGTGCCGACCACCGTGGTGGGCAGCAGGATCCACAGCTGCCGCCCGCGCGGCAGGTCCATCCGGCTGCCGGCGACGCTGGCCACGTACCCGGGAAAGACCGACACCGAGTTGGTGACGTTGGCGGGCACCGGCGGCAGGCCGGTCGCGATCAGGGCCGGGAAGGTGATCAGGGAGCCGCCTCCCGCCACCGCGTTCACCGTGCCCGCGGCGAGACCGGCGGCGAGCAGGAGCGCGGCGTCCGAGAGGTCCATGGTCACCAGAGGCTAGTACGACCCCTCGGGAACTCAACCTTTCGATACCCTCCCGCGTCGTTCCCTGCGAATGGGCCTGACGAAGGGAGCGAGCCGTGTGTGGTCACCACGGGGGGTCCAGCGGTGGATGACCCGGAGTTCCGCGAGTTCGTGGAGGTCCGCTACGCCGACCTGCTGCGCACCGCGTACCTGTTGACCGGCAGCCGCGACGCCGCCCAGGACCTGGTGCACGAGGCGCTGCTCAAGGTGATGCGGCACTGGCGACGGGTCGAGGAGCCGATGGCGTACGTGCGCCGGGCGATGGTGAACGAGCGGACCAGCCGCTGGCGCCGTCTCGGGCTGCGGGAGCTGCTCACCGCGACGGTGCCGGATCGGGCGGCCCCGGACAGCACCGACGGGCTGGCGATCCGGGACGAACTGCTCGCCGCATTGGACCGGCTGCCGGTCCGGATGCGCACCGTGCTGGTGCTGCGCTATTGGGAGGACCTGCCGGAGGCGGAGGTGGCGGCGGCCATGGGCTGCTCCGTCGGAACGGTGAAGAGCCAGGCGGCCCGCGGGCTGGCCCGGCTCCGGGAGGTGCTGGCCGCGCCGAGGCCGCGGGTGGCCGGCGGGTTGCTGGGGGAGCGGGCATGAGCGTGGACGAACTGCGGGCCGGGTTGGCGAAGATCGCCGAAGCCGTAGTGCCCGACCCCGATCCGTACGAGCGGCTGCTGCGGCACGCGCGGCGGCGCCGGCGGCGCCGGTTCGCCGGCTTCGCGGCGACGGTGGCTGCGGTCCTGGCGGCGGCGCTGGCGGGACCGGCGCTCAGCCCCGCGGGCCTGCACCACCGGGCCGACGACCTCCCACTCGGCCACGGCCACCGGATCGACTCGCCATGGAGCTGGCGTCTGATCAACTCGCCGACTCGGGGCAGCCTGGCCGGGGACGAGGCGTTCGTCGCCGAGGTCGCCCGGCTCTTCGACCACGGACGCGACGAGGTGCGGATGGCCGCGGACCTGCCGAAGGTGAAGGTGCTCTACGCCGACGAGTCCGCCGGGTTCCGGCAGGTGGTGCTGGCCTACCACTCGGCGACGGCGGCGGCGCTGGTGACCAGGGAGGGCCCGGCCGGGGCGTCACCGGCGCGGCTGCTGCGCGGCGACGGGCAGAGCAACGGGCGGGTCGAGCCGTTCAACCTCCTCACCGCCACCTCCGGGATGCCCGGCGCGCAGAAGCAGTGGCTGCTCGGCCTCGCCCCGGCCGGCTGTCGCATCTCCCTGGGCCGCGCCGCCTACGCCGGGCAGTCCGGCCTGCGGCGGCAGTGGCAGGCCCAGCCCACCGACGGCTATCTCCTGGTCGAGCAGGCCGCCAGCGACGGCTGGTGGCGAGTCGAGTGCGACGGACAGGTCCGGCAGGAGGGACCGATGTGGTTCGCCGAGACGGACCGCGCCGGCAACGCCGACGAGACGTATCCGGACGACGGCCGTTGGGCACCGACCGCCGAACCGCCCAACCCGACGGTCGCCCGGCAGGCTGGGCAGGTGTACCAAGCCCTCGCCCGCCAGGCCGGTTTGGTCGACGCGGCGCGGCCGGCGATCCGGTGGTCCGGCCGACTCGACGCGCAGGGCGGCGAGGCGGTGCTCCTCGCCACCCAGGACCGGGAAGGCCCCACTCTGCTCTTGACCGGAGACACCGGCGCCGGCCCGCTGCTGGCCCTCGCCACCGACCAGGACCCCGCCCCGACCGACCCCGCGCCAGCGCCTGCGGGCCCACTGCGGCCACCACTGGTCGCCACCGGTTACGGCCCGGCGGACGACCTGCTGGCGGTCCGGGTGCCGGTCCGCGACGGCGATCGGGCCGTGCTCGGCGGGCAGTTGCTCGTCGTGCCGTGCAAGGGCGTGACGCGGATCGAGGCGGTCGCCGACGGAGCGGTCCGGGCGAGCGCGCCGGTGGCCGGCGGCGCTGCCCTGCTCGCCCTGCCCGTCGGAAGCGTGGTCATGCTGCGCGGGCTCGATCGGAACGGTGCGGTGCGCTGCTACGGGCCGCTGCTCGAGCGCGCCTCCGGTGAGCGGGTCTTCAACGAGCCGCTCGTCTCGAACTGGTAGGGGCTGTCCGGAACGGTGGCGGTCGTGCAGGCGCACCGGGAGCACCGCAGACAGCTGTACGTACCTGCGCTCCTGCCTGGCGGGCGCTGCCGCCCACCGGCCTGCGCTGGGCGAGCACGTCGGTGCCCTTCCGGTGCTGGACGTCGTGGAGCTGCGCTGCTCCGGGGCTCTCGCCGTCGGGCGGCTAGTCAAGCAGGGCGTGGACTGGCGGCTGGCGCACGCCGTCGTGCTCGGGCGTCCCGATCCGGAATGGCCCCAGGGGCGCCCGGTGCTGACGGAGACGCCCAAGGCGTACGCCGGTCTGGGTGTGGTGACGATCGACGTGCGCTGACCGCCGACCGGGAAATGGCGGCGGCGCTGGCGTCGTTAGGATGATGGACGCGACGGACGAGTCGACCGGGCGGTCGCGTCGACGGGCTCACGGCCCGTTGCCGAGGAACGTCCGGACTCCACAGGGCAGGGTGGTTGCTAACGGCAACCCGGGGCGACCCGCGGGACAGTGCCACAGAAAACAGACCGCCGGCCCCGAAACGGGACGGTAAGGGTGAAACGGTGGGGTAAGAGCCCACCAGCATCCCGGGTGACCGGGATGGCTCGGTAAACCCCACCCGGAGCAAGGCCAAGAAAGGATCCTCGCCGCGAGGCGATGGTCCGCGCAGACGCTTGAGGGCTGCCCGCCCGATGTCTGCGGGTAGGCCGCTGGAGCCTGCCGGCGACGGTAGGCCGAGATGGATGGCCGCCGCCGACGCGCCTCCGGGCCGCGTCGGTCACAGAATCCGGCGTACAGGTCGACTCGTCCGTCGCCCACCAGGTCAGCCGCCCTACGTGGTGGCTGACCTGCTGGTTCCTCGGGTGCTACTGGTCCTCGTTGGTCGTCTTTGGTCGGCGCTTGCCGGCCCGGTCACTGCCCAGACGGCCCAGCGACGGCCGCGGAGCGGCATCGCCGACACGTCGCACGGTCACCCTGCTTCGAGGACCCCTCGTAACATGGGCGCGGTGCACGGGTTTGTGAAGCGCCGCGGCCTGCCAGAGCCAGGCTCGATTCCCGATGTCCTGGACATGTTCCGTGCCGAAGTGCGCTTCTATCGCGAGATCGCGCCTGTCGTGGGCGTCCGAGTGCCCAACTGCCTTCACTCCGAGATAACCCCGGAAGGCACGACGCTGGTCCTCGAAGACCTCTCCGCATGGCAACCGGGAGCCGACCCGATCGCACATGCCCACCTGTTGTCGCGCATGCATCAGCAATGGGCCGGGCAGGCTCCGCTGAAGTGGCCGTGGTTGCGCCCGGTAGGTGCAGCAGCTGACCTCGTCGGCGACCTGTTCGACCAGACGATGCCAATGCTGGCAGCACGCCCTGACCTACCTGCCAACCTACGAAGGCTTGCTGAGCGGCTTGTCGGGCAGGTGCCAAAGGCCGAGCAGGACATCGCCTCGGCAGGTCCGCTCACCCTCGTGCACGGCGATGCGTCCGCCCGCAACGTCCGCACCGGCCCGAACGGGGAACTGGCACTTCTCGACTGGGAAGACGTCTCGGCCGCCCCCGGCGTCGTCGACCTCGCCTGGCTCCTGCTGTCGTCCGTCGACCCATCCCAATGGCCGGCCGTGATCGCCGCCTACGGAGCTGCCGAACACCTGATGACGGTCTTACCCGCCGTGGTCGTACAAGGATTCCTCTGCTTCGCCGACGCGGCGGAAGGGTCGGGCGAGGCGCAAGCATGGGTCCGCCGGCTCAACGCGGCTGAGCACCGGCTGGGTACTTAGGCATAGCCGAACAGCTTTGACGCGCTCCGTTCTGCATGATCACCTATGGTCGCTGAGGCACGGAGGTGGGACATGCCGGTTGCGGAGCCACCATGTGGCGCGTGCTGCTACGCCTGCACCGACGGCAGGGCTGACTTGGCTGCCTGGTTGTCGTTGCCGGAGGTAATCGTCCGTGCGGTGTGGGGGGTAATGGCCAGCCCATCGGCGGAATGGTCGCCGTCTGCGAGCGTCCCTACCCGGCTGGCTATCGGCCTGGTCAAGGGGTATCGGCAGCACATCTCGTCGCGCACGGCGGCGCGGTGCAGGTTCGTGCCAACGTGCAGCGCGTTTGGGTTAGCGGCTATCGAGCAATACGGCGTCCTGCGAGGCTGCCGGATGATCCACCGCCGGCTGATCCGATGCCGGCCAATCGTCGCGTTTGGCACCCCCGACCCGGTGCCGCTGCCAGCCGGGCGTGCATGAAAACGCGGCTGGTCCGGCTTTGACGGCCAGGGCCTGGACGCGCTCCCGGCCGGTCGCGTACGGCAGCCCCTCCCGGCGGGTCTCCTCGACCATTTCCTCGTCGGCTCCGATAGGGGCGCCATAGGGACGATGCAGATTTCGGCCATTATGCCCGGAATTGGCCCTATGATGAGGTCTCTTCATGGAGGTGAAGGACCATGCCGACGTATATCGCGTTGCTGAACTGGACCGATCAGGGGATCCGAGGCTACAAGGACACCGCGAAGCGCGCCGAGGCCTTCGCCGCAGCAACCCAGAATCTCGGGGCGAATCTCCTGAACATTTACTGGACCGTCGGTCCGTACGACCTCGTGGCCGTGGTCGAGGCGCCCGACGACGAAACCGCCGGCGCGGCGCTCCTGCAGCTCGGCGGGGCGGGCAACGTCCGTACCACGACCCTGCGGGCCTTCGATCGTGAGGAGATGGATCGCATCATCGCCAAAGCCGCTGGCTAAGGCCTTCCACACACTGCCAGGATGGCGGCGCCCGGCGGCCCGACCCAGCCATCGCGTCCAGGGCGGAGCTGGCATAACGAGTCGCAGCCACGCGTCGTTGGGGCGATCGCGCGCCGACGATAGGTTGAGTGTCGGGTGCCTCACCTCGGCGGTTGCGTGGCCGCCTCACCGCTGTGCTCGCGCCACTGGCCGCCGTCGGCCTGGACGAGGCGCCGCTTGCGGAGGATGGGTCTCGGCCAGGGCGCGCGACGGGCGAAGGTTGCGGGGATACAACTACGATCCTGGGGTGGTTCGCGCGGAGAGCAGGGACGAGCAGCGGTTGCGCCGCATCGAGGCGGTGACCGATGCCACGCTCTCCCGCCTCGACGTCGCCGACCTCTTCGACGAACTCCTCGACCGGGTCCGCGACCTGCTGGAGGTCGACACGGCCGCCATCCTCCTGCTCGACCCACGCGCCCAGCAGTTGGTCGCCACCGCGGCCAAGGGGGTGGAGGAGGAGGTGCGGCAGGGTTTCCGGGTCTCGGTCGGCCGAGGCTTCGCCGGCCGGATCGCCCTCACCCGGCAACCGGTGGTCATCGAGCAGGTCACCCCGGACAAGGTGGTCAACCCGATCCTGCTGCGGACCGGTGTGCAGTCCCTGCTGGGCGTACCGATCATCGCGCGCGGTGACCTCGTCGGTGTCCTGCACGTCGGCACCCTCACGCCGCGCCGGTTCACCCCCGACGACGTCCGCCTGCTGGAACTCGTGGCTGACCGGGTCAGCCTGGCCAGCCGGGCCCGCGCGAGCACGCTGGACCAGGCCGCCGCGCTGGCGCTGCAACGCAGCCTGATCCCCACCGAACTGCCCGAGGTGCCCGGTATCGAGATGGCCGCCCGGTATGTGCCCGGTCACGCCTCCGGCGTCGGCGGTGACTGGTACGACGTCTTCACCCTCCCCTCCGGCTGGGTGGGTGTGGTCGTCGGTGACGTGTCGGGTCACGGGCTGCGGTCGGCCGTGGTGATGGGCCGGATCCGCAGCGCCCTGCGCGCGTACGCGCTGGTCTGCGACGATCCCGCCGAGGCGCTGACGCTGCTCGACCGGAAGGTGGTCCACTTCGAGGCCGGCAGCCTGACCACGGCGCTGTACGCGATGATCTCCCCCGACGGCGCCACCGTGCGCGTCGCCCTGGCCGGACACCCCCGCCCGGTGCTGGCCGTCCCGGGCCAGCCGAATGTCATGCTTTCCGCCCGGATCGATCCACCCCTCGGCACCGGCCCCCGGCAGCCCGAGCGGCACACCACCACGATCGACTTCCCGCCCGGCGCGGTCCTGGTGTCCTACACCGACGGGCTCGTCGAGCGTCGTGGCGAACTGCTCGACGTCGGCTTCGCCCGGCTGATGGCCGCTGTGCCGCTGGCCGCCGCCGAGACCGTGTGCGGCACCGTCATGGCGTTGCTCGACGCCGAGCACCCGGTCGACGACATCGCCCTGCTGGCCATCCGCCGGCTGCCCAGCTAGGACCCGGCGACCGTCCACTCGACACCGCGCGCCCGGTGGCACTCCACCCTATATAGAAATCCGATACAGTGCCGCCATGCGGATGACGATTCCGGTGGCGAAGGTGCTCTCGGCGCTCCTCGCCGACGCCGAGGCCCCCCGCTACGGGCTCGACCTGATGAAGCTCACCGGCCTGCCCAGCGGCACCCTCTACCCGGTTCTGCACCGACTCCAGGCGGCCGGTTGGCTCGCCGCCGACTGGGAGGAGGTCGATCCGGCCACCGCCGGTCGGCCCGCGCGCCGCTACTACCTGCTCACCGCCGAGGGGGTACACGCCGCCCGGCAGGCGCTGGCCGAGCTGCGGGCCCTCGCCCCCGACGGCGGGACGTCCTGGGGCGGCGCCGAGCCGACCGGGGTCCCCGCGTGGTGACCCGGCGGCTGGCCGGATTCCTGTTGCGGTCGGCGGTGCGCCGCTGGCCGGCGGAGCTGCACGACGAGCTGTCCCGGGAGTGGCAGGCCGAGCTGCACGTGCTGGCCGAGCGCGGCCAGCGGTGGCGGATGCTGCGCTTCGCCGCCAGCCTGGCCGTCAGCCGCGCCAGCGAGCCGGTCGTCGACCGGCCCCGGTTCGACGCCCGGGCCCGCCGGACGGCCGCCACCCTGCTGTTGGCCCCGCCGGCCTGCCTGGTCATCATTCTGGCCTCAGGCCTGCTGATGAACATCGCGGTCAACCAGGCGTTTGCCCCGGCGCAGTGGCTGATCGACGCCCAGCCGTCGATCCTGGCCGTCCTCACGGCCGGCCTCGCGATACTGCTGGCCCGGCTCGCCTACGCCAGTGCCGTCCGCGGCGCCCGCACCGGCCCGGTCCGTACCGCGCTCGGCATTGTGCTGCCCGTTGGCCTGACTGCCGTCGGTGCGGAGTACGCCTTGAACAGCAGCACCGACGACCTGATCCGCGTCGCGCCGGCCCTGCTGGTGTGGCTCCCCGGCCTCACCCTGGTGCTCCACCTCGTGGGGATGCTCGCCGGCCGGGGCCGCACCCGGGCCGCCTGGTGGACCGGCGTGCTGTGCGCGCTCGTCCTCGCCGACCTTGCGGTGGCGCTCATGGTGATCAACCAGATCCCCGGCGGTCCGGAGACCATCGTTGACGGGGTGGCGCAGGCCGACACCGTCGACCGGATCTCGGCGCCACTGTGGCTCTTCACCAGCTTGACCGACTCGTCGTTTGGGCTACCCAGACCGACCCCGTCGGAGATCTTCCTGATCAGCGACCTGGTAGAGCTGCAACCCTTCTTCTACCTGGCCTGCACCCCGTACGCGCTGGCGTACGTCATCGGCGCGGCGCGGCCGGCGGACCCGGTGGCCGCGCCGTCGCCGGTGTCGTCGCGCGCCTGAGCGCACCCGGCCTCCTCCGCTGCGCGGCGGCCGGCCCGGGCCGGTGCACCACAGCGGGCGAGCCCGGCCGGACTCATGCGGACCAGCTGATGATCCGGCCCACCCGCTCGTAGTGGCGGGCCAGTTCGGCGTCGAGGCGTGCGATCCGGTCGTCGTCGAGCCGTACCGCCGGGTCCTGCCAGGGCCGGGCGGACAGCATCCGGTGGCGTAGGCCGGTCGGCGGGTGCGACGAGAAAAGCGACGTCTCCTCGCGGACGGAGAGCTGGCGCGCCAGCGGCAGCCGGTCGGCGGCGGCGTCCAGCGACCGGGCCACCCCCGCCCGCCACGTCGCCGGACCGTGTCCGCCCCGGGCGCCCTGGCGGACCGACAGCGTGACCGAGTCCAGGCTGAGCAGGACATCGAGGGCCCGGGTCGCCCCGGCCGTGCCGGCCGCCCGGGCGGACATCTCGTCGGCCAGGTACTCCGCCCGCTGGCTGTCCCGCAACGCCGTCACCATGAGCAGCAGGTGACCGGCGAAGAGCAGCCGGGACAACACCCAGGACAGCATCCGACCCAGCGCCTCACCGATCATCTCCAGCAGCCCGCCGGCACGGGTGCCGGGCGTGGGGCGGAACAGGTCGGCGGCGTTGCCCAGCATGGTCAGCGCCGGTTGGGTGACCAGCAACCGGCGGACGTCACCGTTGACGAAGTGGCCCAGCTCGTGGCCGAGCAGCGCGACCCGCTCCTGGCCGCCCAGCGCGCCCCACAGCGGCAGCCCGAGGGCCAGCACCCGACGCCGACGCAGCCCCACCGAGGTCGCGTACGCGTTGCGGCTGCCGTCCACCCCGATGACGTGCGGCGCCGGCGCGCCGATCGCCGTCGCCACCTCCTCGACCAGCGCGTGCAGTTCCGGTGCCTGCTCCCGGGAGAGCACCTCCAGGCCCGGGTCCAGCCGGCCGAACCGGGGCCGCAGCGCCACCGCCAGGCCGATGAGCGCCAGCCCGAACACGACGGCGAAGTTCGGAAACGGGTACGCGAACAGCAGCCAGCCGCCGATGACCGCGAGCGCCAGCACGCCGGCGGTCAGCAGCAGCGACGCCACGGCGGTGACCAGTCCGGCCGGCCCGAGGCCGGCCGACTCCAGCGGGCGGTCGAGCAGCGCCGCGTACTGCTGCCGGGTCAGCCGGGTGGCGAGCCGGTGGGTGCGCCGGTCGACCCAGGCCCAGCCGAACTCCGGCGCCTGGCGGGTGCGGTCGTAGCCGTCGAGGTTCCACTCGCACCTGGTGCACCACGGCATCGCGGCGTGGATCGACACCGTCGCCGCCCCGCACTCCGGGCAGGTCCCCGTACCGGCCTTCGTGATGATCACGAGCGCCGATCCTGCCGGGAACCGGACGCCGGTGGCACCGGCCGTTCAGCGGAATCGTTGCCGGCTTCGCCCGTTTCGCCCCGAGCTGGACCGGCAGGTCTACTGTGGAGAACATCAGGACTATTTGCGGCGTTCCGGTGGCGGCCGGACGCTTCGCGGTGCACAGTGATCGCATGAGCGACAACGGAAGTGGCGGGCACTACTACTGGTGCACGCGACACCACCGGGTCGAGACCGATGCCGACGTGTGCCCCGCGAAGCACGTTCTCGGACCGTACGCCTCAGCCGCCGACGCGGAGAACGCCCTGCAGACGGTGCGGGAGCGGAACGAAGCGTGGGACGCCGAGGACGCCCGTTGGGCCGGGGAGGACAGGTAGACGGCGCGGGATGGCCCGCGTCGAGGTGATCCGTGCTCCGCGAGGGCGAGAGCACGTCCCCAAGGAGGGAACCGAGATGGCCGAAGCACAGCAGGCCACCACCCGCCCGGCCGCCAGACGTACGACCGCGAAGAAGACCACCGCAGCCAGGCGGACCGTGGGCGCGGCCACGGCCAGGACGGCGACGGTCACCAAGGCGTCCGCCAACGCCTCGGGTGCGGGTGCCGGCCGGGTCCCGGCGAAGAAGGCAGTCGCGAAGAAGGCGGCCGCCCGAAAGGCAGTGTCGGCGGCGCGGAAGGCGCCCGCGAAGAAGGCGCCGGCCACGAAGACCACCGCCAAGAAGGCGCCCGCGAAGAAGGCCGCCGTCAAGAAGGTCACCGCGGCGGCCAAGAAGGCGCCCGCGAAGAAGGTCACTGCGGCGGCGAAGAAGGCCCCCGCGAAGAGGGCCCCCGCGAAGAAGGTCACCGCGGCGAAGAAGGCCCCCGCCAGGAAGGCCCCCGCCAAGAAGGTCACCGCGGCGAAGAAGGCTCCCGCGAAGAAGGCCGCCGCCAAGAAGGTCACCGCGGCGAAGAAGGCTCCCGCTAGGAAAGCGCCTGCGAAGAAGGCACCCGCGCGGAAGGCGGCGGCGAAGAAGACCGCCGCCGCGAAGGCCGCTCCGACCCGCCCGACCGGGGGCGCCCGTAAGGCAGCGGCGAAGAAGGCGCCGGCCAGGAAGGCGACCGGCAGCTCCTCGGCGGCCACCGCGCGCAGGGCGGCGGCGAGGAAGACAACCTCCGCGGCGTCGTCGGTGGGCCCGATCGAGGCCAGGACGAGTACCTCGACCGCCACCCACAAACGACTCACCGCCGCGCGGAAACCCGCGGGCACGAGGGTCGCCGCCGGCCGTTCGACGATCAGACCGGCCAGCACCCGCAGGGCAGCCGGCTGACGGTCGGGGCCGCCGCTGACCGGCGCCACGCTGGAGCCGCCGGCCGGTGGGCGGATCGGCCGCCGCGCTGTCAGGATTGACCGCGTGGTGATCCGACGCGTACTCGCGCCCCGCATCAACTTCGGCGCGCTGCGCCGTGAGCTGGGACTGCCCGAGGGTTTCCCGGCCGCGGCGCAGCGCGAGGCCGACGAGGCGGCCGCCGCGCCGCTGCCGGCCGTCGCCGACCGGACCGACGTCCCGTTCGTCACGGTCGACCCGGCGACCTCGCGCGACCTCGACCAGGCGATGCACCTCGCCCGCCGTCCCGGTGGCGGTTTCCGGGTCCGCTACGCCATCGCCGACGTCGCCACCCACGTACGCCCCGGCGGCGCGCTGGAGGCGGAGACCTGGCGCCGCGGGCAGACCGTCTACCTGCCCGACGGCAACGTGCCGCTGCACCCGCACACGCTCAGCGAGGGGGCGGCCAGCCTGCTGCCCGACGCCGACCGGGCAGCGGTGCTCTGGACCATCGACCTCGACGCCGACGGCGGCACGGTCGGCGTGGTGGTGGAACGCGCCCGGGTCCGCAGCCGGGCCAAGCTCGACTACGTCGGCGTGCAGCTCGCCGCCGACGCCGGTCGGTTGCCCGAGCCGATCGCCCTGCTGCCCGAGCTCGGCGCCCTGCTCACCGCCCGCGGGCTGCGCCGGGGCGCGGTCAACCTGCCCCTGCCCGAGCAGGACGTCGAGCCGGACGGCGACGGCTGGCGGCTGGTGCTGCGCGGGCCCGGCCCGATGGAGGACCACAACGCGCAGATCTCCCTGCTCACCGGGATGGCGGCCGCCGACATCATGCTCGCCGGCCGGATCGGGCTGCTGCGGACGATGCCCGCGCCGAAGCCGGACGCGGTCGACCGGCTGCGGCTGGCCGCCGGGCCGTTGGGCGTCTCCTGGCCGGCCGGGATGTCGGTGGGTGAGGTGCTCGCCGGGCTGGACTCCTCCCAGCCCCGGTCGGCCGCCTTCATCGACCAGGCGGCCGAGCTGATGCGCGGGGCCGCGTACACCGCCTTCGACGGGGAGCTGCCCGAGCAGCCGGCGCACGGCGGGGTGGCCGCCGCGTACGCCCACGTCACGGCGCCGCTGCGCCGGCTCGCCGACCGGTACGCGACCGAGGTCTGCCTGGCCCTGCACGAGGGCCGGGAGGTGCCCGACTGGGCCCGCGCCGCGCTGCCGAAGCTGCCCGAGGTGATGGCGGCCACCGACCGCACCGCGTCGGCGGCCACCCGGGGCGCGGTGGAACTGGCCGAGGCGGTGCTGCTGGAGCACCGGGTGGGGGAGACCTTCGAAGCGGCGGTGCTGGACGTGGACGAGCCCCGGGCGGCCACCGAGCTGCCCCGGCAGGCCGGGAACGGGACCACTCGGCCGGGTCGCCCGCCCGGCGGCATGGTGGCCCTGGACGAGCCGCCGGTGCGCGCCCGCTGCGTCGGCGAGTTGCCGCTCGGCGAGCGCGTCCCGGTCCGCCTGGTCACCGCCGACCCCACCCACCGCAAGGTCCTCTTCGAACGCGCCTGACCGCCGCGGGTCCGCGGATGGGGTGGGGCAGCGGGGATTGTCACAGCCGTGCACGGTGCTGGCGGGCGGCGCGGTTTGCGAGGATGCTCGCATGGCTTACGACGCGACCGCGCTGCCCGACGTCTCCGGGCTGACCGTCGGCATCATCGGTGGCACCGGCGACCAGGGGCGGGGTCTGGCCTACCGGTTCGCCCGGGCCGGGCAGACCGTCCTGATCGGGTCCCGTTCCGCCGATCGGGCGGCGCAGGCCGCGGCCGAGATCGCCGCCCTGCCCGGCGTACCGGCCGGCGGGGTGGTGTCGGGCGCGGACAACGACGAGGTGGCCCGCCGCAGCGACGTGGTGATCATCGCGGTGCCGTGGGACGGGCACGCCGACATCGTCGCGGCCCTCGCCGGCCCGCTCGTCGGCAAGATCGTGGTCGACTGTGTCAACCCGCTCGGCTTCGACAAGCAGGGCCCGTACGCCCTCGCCGTCGCCGAGGGCAGCGCCGTGCAGCAGGCCGCCCGGCTGCTGCCCGAGTCCCGGGTCTGCGCCGCGTTCAACCACGTCAGCGCGCCGCTGCTGGCCGACCCGGAGATCGACCGGATCGACCTGGACGTGCTGATCTGCACCGAGGACCGCGAACTGGTCGGGGTGGTCGCCGCGCTCGCCGCCCGGATTCCCGGCATGCGGGGCATCTACGCCGGCCGGCTGCGCAACGCCCACCAGATCGAGGCGTTCACCGCGAACCTCATCGCGATCAACAAGCGCTACAAGGCCCACGCCGGCATCCGGGTCACCGACCTCTGAGCCGGAGCGCGGGCGGTGCGGCCGCAGCCGCACCGCCCGGCGTACTCAGAAGGTGTGCTCGGCGGCGGGGAACTGGCCGTCGCGCACCTCGTCGGCGTACCGGCGGGTGGCGTCGGTCAGCGCGCCGGCCAGGTCGGCGTAGCGCTTGACGAAGCGCGGTGCCTTGCCGGTCCGCAGTCCGGCCATGTCCTGCCAGACCAGCACCTGGGCGTCGGTGTCCGGGCCGGCGCCGATGCCCACGGTCGGGATCCGGAGCTCGGCGGTGATCCGCTTGGCCACCTCACCGGGCACCATCTCCAGCACCACCGCGAACGCGCCCGCCTCGGCGACCGCTCGGGCGTCGGCGATCACCTCCTCGGCGGTGTCGCCGCGGCCCTGCACCCGGTAGCCGCCCAGCGTGTGCTCGCTCTGCGGGGTGAAGCCGATGTGCGCCATCACCGGGATGCCGGCGCCGACGATGGCCTCGATCTGCGCGGCGCAGCGGCGGCCACCCTCCAGCTTCACCGCGTGGCAGCCGCCCTCCTTCATGAACCGCACCGCGGTCCGCAGCGCCTGCGCCGGCCCCTCCTCGTACGAGCCGAAGGGCAGGTCGCCGACGACGAGCGAGTGCTTCGTGGCCCGGACCACCGCCCGGACCAGGGGCAGCAGCTCCTCGGCGGTCACCGGCAGGGTGGTCTCGTAGCCGAAGACGTTGTTCGCCGCCGAGTCGCCGACCAGCAGCACCGGGATCCCCGCCTGGTCGAAGATCGAGGCGGTGTACTGGTCGTACGAGGTGAGCATCGCCCAGCGCTCGCCGCGCTCCTTGGCGGCGATCAGGTCGCGGGTACGGATCCGTCGGGTGGCCGGCCCGCCGTAGAGGGCGGTCACCTCGGTCGGGGTGGACTCCACCATGACTCTCTCCTTCCTCGAGGCCGCGTTCGCGGTCCCCGGGTTCCGCCGCGATCGTCCCACCGGACGACCGGGCTGCGGCAGGGCGGAGTGGAGGAATTCACTTCCGGGTGGGCTCAGCCGTGCTCGCGCCAGCGATTCGTGATCGGCAGCCGGCGGTCCCGCCCGAACGCCTTGTGCGAGATCTTCGTGCCGGGCGCGGACTGCCGGCGCTTGTACTCGGCGGTATCCACCATCCGCAGCACCTTGTCCACCACCGCGGGGTCGTGGCCCGAGGCGATCAGCCCATCCCGGCCCAGGTCGCCGTCGACGTAGCCGATCAGGATCGGGTCGAGCACGTCGTAGTCGGGCAGGGTGTCGCTGTCGAGCTGGCCGGGGCTCAGCTCGGCCGACGGGGGCTTGCCGATCGAGCTCTCCGGGATCGGCGGGGTCTCGCCCCGGCGCTCGGCGTCCGCGTTGCGCCACTTCGCCAGCCGCCAGATCAGCGTCTTCCAGACGTCCTTGACCGGGTTGTAGCCGCCCACCGAGTCGCCGTAGAGGGTCGAGTAGCCGACCGCCAGCTCGCTCTTGTTGCCGGTGGTGAGGACCAGGTGGCCCTCCTGGTTCGACAGCGCCATGAGGATCACCCCGCGGACCCGCGCCTGGAGGTTCTCCACGGTCACCCCGGAGAGCGACATGTTGGCCAGGAAGGTGTCCACCATGGGCTGGATCGGCTCGATCCGGTAGTCCAGGCCGGTCCGCTTGGCCAGCTCCTCGGCGTCCGCCCGCGAGTGCTCCGACGAGTGCTGGCTGGGCAGCGAGACGCCGACCACCCGCTCGGGCCCGAGCGCGTCCACCGCGATGGCGGCCGACACCGCCGAGTCGATTCCGCCGGAGAGGCCCAGCACCACCGAGGGGAACCGGTTCTTGTTGACGTAGTCGCGCAGGCCCAGCACCAGCGCCTGCCACACCTCGGCCTCGTCGGCGACCGGTTCGATGATGCCGCCGACCGCGACCGCGCCGGTGGCGGCCGGCGGGAGGCCGTCGCTGACCTCGGTGCGGACCACCCGCATCCCGCCGAGGTCCTGGTCCCCGTCGACCTGTTCCTTCCTCGGCGGCAGCTCCACGTCGTGCACCAGCAGGTGTTCGACGAACTGCGGCGCCCGGGCGAGCAGCGCGCCGTCCGCGGCGACGATCATCGAGTCGCCGTCGTAGACCAGCTCGTCCTGGCCGCCGACCATGTTCACGTACACGACGGTGGCGCCGGCCTCGGCGGCCCGGCGGCGCACCAGCGGCAGCCGGATGTCGTCCTTGTTCAGCTCGTACGGCGAGCCGTTGATGTTGACCACCAGCCCGACGCCGGCCTGCCGGGCCACCGCGAACGGGCCACCGGCTTGCCAGAGGTCCTCGCAGATGGTCAGCGCGACGTCCACCCCGCCGATCCGCACCACCTCGAGGGTGTTGCCGGGGACGAAGTACCGGTCCTCGTCGAAGACGCCGTAGTTGGGCAGGTGGTGCTTGAAATAGGTGGCCACGACCGCGCCCCGGTGCAGCAGCGCGGAGGCGTTGCGGGCCCCCCGCCCCGGCTGGGCGTCGCCGCTGACCTGCGGCGGCCCGTCCGCGTCCAGGTAGCCGACCACGACCGGCAGGTCGCCGAGCCCGTCGGCGGCCAGGTCGGCGGCGAGCTGCCGCAGCGCGGCCTGGGAGGCGGCGACGAAGGACCGGCGGAAGACCAGGTCCTCGACCGGGTAGCCGGTCAGCATCATCTCCGGGAAGAGGGTGAGCTGAGCGCCGGCGTCGGCGGCCTTGCGGCTCCAGGCGCGGATCAGCTCCGCGTTGCCGGCGAGGTCGCCGACGGTCGGGTTGACCTGGCAGAGGGCGAGACGCACGGTGGGCATGTCCCTCATCTTGCCCCAGCGGGACGGGCCCGACCCGGCCGGACGTGGGAGACGCGGGCCACCCGTCGCCGGGGCGGGACACGGCGGGACAGTCCCGATGTGGTCGCGTAACGTCGGCGTAACCAGGCCGGTGGAGACTGGGCGGTCAGGCCCGGGCCGGCCCGGCCCGGTGCCGGACGTACGTGTCGCGAGGGGTGGAAGTGGACCGTCAGCAGGAGTTCGTCCTCCGTACGCTGGAAGAGCGGGACATCCGGTTCGTCCGGCTGTGGTTCACCGACGTGCTCGGCACGCTCAAGAGCGTGTCGGTGGCCCCCGCCGAGCTGGAGGCGGCCTTCGAGGAGGGCATCGGCTTCGACGGCTCGGCGATCGAGGGCTTCGCCCGGGTCTTCGAGTCCGACATGGTCGCCATGCCCGACCCGACCACGTTCCAGGTCTTCCCCTTCGAGGGCGGGGTCAGCGGCGAGAGCGCCCGGATGTTCTGCGACATCCTGCTCCCCGACGGCAGCCCGTCCTGGGCCGATCCGCGGCACGTGCTGCGCCGGGCGTTGTCCAAGGCGGCGGAGAAGGGCTTCACCTTCTACACCCACCCCGAGATCGAGTTCTTCCTGCTGGAGGACGGCGCGCAGGACGGCTCGGTGCCGACCCCGGTGGACACCGGCGGCTACTTCGAGCACACCACCCACGCGGTGGCCCGGGACTTCCGCCGGCAGGCCGTGCTGGCGTTGGAGCGGATCGGCATCTCGGTGGAGTTCAGCCACCACGAGGTGGCCCCCGGCCAGCAGGAGATCGATCTCCGGTACGCCGACGCGCTGACCACCGCCGACAACATCATGACCTTCCGGCACGTGGTGAAGGAGGTGGCCCTCTCCACCGGCGTGCAGGCCAGCTTCATGCCGAAGCCCTTCACCGACCAGCCGGGCAGCGGGATGCACACCCACCTGTCGCTGTTCGAGGGGGAGCGCAACGCGTTCCACGACGCCGGCGACCCGATGAAGCTCTCCAAGGTGGCCAAGTCGTTCATCGCCGGGCTGCTCACCCACGCCCGGGAATACACGGCGGTCACCAACCAGTGGGTCAACTCCTACAAGCGGCTCTTCCCGCAGGCGCTGCCGGACCGGATCACCGAGAGCCCGGCGTACGTCTGCTGGGGCCACCTGAACCGGTCCGCGCTGGTCCGGGTGCCCGCTTACGGCAAGCCGAACTCGGCCCGGGTGGAGGTGCGCTCGCTGGACTCGGCGACCAACCCCTACCTGGCCTTCGCGGTCATGCTCGGCGCCGGACTCAAGGGCATCGAGGAGGGGTACGAGCTGCCGCCGGGCGCCGAGGACGACGTCTGGTCGTTGAGCAGCGCCGAGCGCCGCGCCATGGGCTACGAGGCGCTGCCGGAGAACCTGGCCGAGGCGATCGACGTGATGGCCGGCTCGGAGCTGGTCGCCGAGGTGCTCGGCGAGCACGTCTTCGACTTCTTCCTGCGCAACAAGCGGGCCGAGTGGGAGCAGTACCGCCGCGAGGTCACCCCGTACGAGCGGCAGCGCTACCTCTCGCTGTAGAGCCGTCCTGTCGTACCCCGGGCATAGCCTCCCTGGGTGAACCGCACGGACCGTCTCTACGCGCTGGTGGAGGAGTTGCGGGCGGTGTCGCCGCGGCCGCGCAGCGCCAGCTGGCTGGCCCGGCGTTTCGAGGTGAGCGCCCGGACCATCGAGCGGGACATCGCCGCGCTGCAGGGCGCCGGGGTGCCGATCTGGGCCGAGCCCGGCCGCACCGGCGGTTACGTGGTGGACCGGGCGCGCACCCTGCCGCCGGTCAACCTGACCCCGGGCGAGGCGGTCGCCATGGCCGTCGCGCTGCACCGGCTGGCCGGCACGCCGTTCGCCCCGGCCGCCGGCGCGGCGCTGCGCAAGCTGGTCGCGGTGATGCCGGCCGCCGACGCCGCCGAGGCGCACCGGCTGGCCGGCCGGGTGCACCTGATCGGCGACGGGCCGGCCACCCCCGTCCCGGCCTCCGTCGCCGACGCGGTCACCGCGCGCCGTGTGCTCCGCCTCCGGTACGCCGACCGCGCCGGCGCCGACTCGGTGCGGGACGTGGAGCCGCTGGGCTACCTCGGCAGCCCCCGGCACTGGTACCTGGTCGCCTGGTGCCGGCTCCGCGACGGGCTGCGCTGCTTCCGCACCGACCGGATCCGCTCGGTGCACCCGCTGGCGGAGCCGGTGACCCGGGAGCTGCACCCCGGCGACCTCGACATCCCCCACGAGCGGGTCCGCCCGCTCAGTCTGGTGTGAGTCCGGGAAACACCGACAGGACGCTGTCGCGCAGTGGGGTGAGGCTGCTTCCTGACGACGGCCGACCGGCCGGCACGACGAGGAGGCAGCATGTCCAGCACGCCCATCACCTGGTTCGAGATCGGTTCCGACCGCCCGGACGAGGTCGAGCGCTTCTACGCGGACCTGTTCGGCTGGACCTTCGAGGAGCAGGGCGCGGCAAACGGCGGGTCGTACCGGGTGACGACCGCCGGCGGGGAGCAGGGGATCGGCGGCGCGATCCGGGCCACCGGCGGCGGCTCGCCGAACTACGCGATCTTCTACGCCGAGGTGGCGGACGTGGCGGAGACCTGCCGGCGGACCGAGGCCGCCGGGGGCAAGGTCCTGGTGCCGCTGCGGACCGCGCCGAGCGGGCTGACCTTCGCGCACCTGCTCGACCCGTCCGGGAACCACCTCGGCGTCTTCACCCCGCCCGCCGCGGCCTGACCCCGGCCGCCCGTCGCGCGTCTCCGGTCGCTTCTGGGTGCGGTTGTTGTCGCCCCGACGACAACAACCGCACCCAAAGCTGCGGGAAACGTGCCCGGTGAGGAGTCAAGGAGTGGCCCCGCCGGCAGGTCCGGCCGGGAGGGAACAGCGGCCGGTGAGGAGACGGCGGGGCCACCCGGGTCACTTGCCAGCCATGCCCCAGTCGCCGTGGTGGCCGCGCGCGCCCGCGCCCGGGCCCGGGAAGACGCCGGCCTCGACGGCCTTGAGCACCGCGTCCGCCTGCTCCTGGGTGAGCTTGCCGTCCTTGACGGCCTGGTCCAGCCGCTCCTTCAGCTGGGCCTGCCGCTCCTGCTGCCACGCCTGCCGGTCCTCGGTCGACGGCCGCTCCGGCCGGTCGCCCTGGTGCTGCTCGCGGATCTTCTCCAGCGCGGCGGTGACCTTGTCGGTCGACACGCCCAGCTCCTTGGCGAGGGCCTCGGCGAACGCGGCCTGCCGGTCGGCCCGCTGCTGCTGCCGGTCCGTCCCCTGGTCGGTGCTGGTGCTGGCGCTGGGGCTCGGGCTCTTGTCGTCGGCGAGCGCCACCGTCGGGGCGGCGATCCCGACGCCGAGCACCCCGGCGGCGGCCAGGCCGGCCAGCATGTGCTTCCTCGACATCTTGCGGATCATGCGGTTCTCCAGTTCGGTGGGGGTGCGTTGACGTCACCGACAGTGACGGGTGGAGCTGGGGAGAACCCGTGGCGACCCTGTCAACGCGCTGAAAATCCGATGTCGCCGGGCCAGGGCGGGTGGTCAGCGGACGGCGGGGGAGACCGTCAGGGTGCCGGCGGTGGCGTCGAGGACGGCGGGGGTACCGACCGGGACGGTGAGCTGGCCGACGCCGTGCCCGATCGGCAGGCCGCCGAGGACGGGCACGCCGAGGTCGCCCAGGCGCTCGGCGAGCACGTCGGTGACCGCGGTGTCCCAGCCGTCCGCGCACTCGGTGAACTGGCCGACCGCGACCCCGGCGACCCCCGCCAGGGCGCCGCAGCGGCGCAGGTGGGTGAGCATCCGGTCGACCTTGTACGGCGGCTCCTGCACCTCCTCGATCAGCAGCACCGCCCCGGTCAGGTCCGGCATGTCCGGAGTGCCGATCGACGCGGTGATCAGGCAGAGGTTGCCGCCGAGCAGCCGGCCCTCGGCCCGGCCGGGCACCCGGACCGGGTACGTCTCCTCCTCCCGCACCGCCTCGACGGTCACAGGCTCGCTGGTCATCAGCGCGGCGTGCAGCGACTCCGCGGAGCGGGGCGGGGTGCGCTCGTCCAGCCACGCCGCCCCCGGGCCGTGCACGCTGGCCAGCCGGGCGCCCCGCCAGAGCGCGAACTGCAGCGCGGTGATGTCGGAGAAGCCGGCCACCACCTTCGGGTCCCGACGTACCGCGGCCATGTCGATCAGGTCGACCACCCGCTGCGCGCCGTAGCCGCCCCGGGTGCAGATCACCCCGCGCACCTCGGGGTCGCCGAAGGCGGTGTTCAGGTCGGCGGCCCGCAACTCGTCCCCGCCGGCCAGGTAGCCCTGGCGGGCGTACGCGTTCGGCGCCAGCACCGGGCGCAGCCCCCAGCCGGTCAGCAGTTCGATGCCGCGGGCGACCCGCTCGGGACGGGTCGGGCCGGAGGGCGACACCAGCATCACGGTGTCGCCGGGACGCAGGACTGGTGAGCGTAGGCACTGGTCGTCGTCGGTGGGCACGACGGCAGCCTAAGAGTTGAGTCGGTTACGGCTCACGACCGTACCCGTTGTGGGCGGGCGTTCCGCGGGGTCGGATGTGTGTGCCGCGTGGTCCCGCCCGTAGTCGGGCGGGTCTCATCGGGGGTGGCACGTCCGGGTGCGGGTGGTCTTTGCCCGGCAGAGGCCACCGCAGGGGTGGCTGCCGTCCCTGCCGCCGTTGTGGGGGTGGGTGCGGTTGACCGGGTCAGGGCCTCTTGCTGCCCTGCTACCCGTTGCCGCAGTGCGGCAACGGAAGTCTCATCAAGGTAGGCGGTTCTCGGGTCGTCCGGGTCGGTCAAGCGCACGCATGCGGCCATCGCCGCCGACACCAGGTCCCGGTCGCCGATCAGCCCGCAGTGGGGGCAGTTGTGCTCGCGCTGGGACAGGGGTTTGCGTTGTCGGTGCCCGCAGGGGCAGCGCTGCGACAAAGCTGTCTGCCGGGTGCCGGCACGCAGCATCCGTCCACCTGCGGCTCTGGCCTCGCCGTGCAGGGCGGCGACGAGTTGGCCGGGGCTGAACATGGCGATCCCGCGTCCCCATCGTCGCGCCCATACCCGCATGTCCGTGTGCTCGACGGTCAGGTGGCTGCCGTGCCGGGTAACGATCGTGCGGGCGATGTCGCGAGCGCGATGCTGTTTCGCCTGCGACATCGCGCGAGAGTCCTGCGCGTGCTGCGCGCGGACCCGCCGGTAGGTGGTGCTGAGCATATCCCGCCGGTAGGCGCGTTTCGGATGGCCGGCCGCGTCACTGACCCGGGTGCCCGCCGGGGTGGTTGCCGCCCGTTCGGGCAGGCCCGCCTCCCGGCGGCGGCGAGCCCGTCTGGCCTGCCGAACGCTCAACGTGTACTGCGCCTGATTCGACGACCGGCGGGAGCGATCAAGGGCTCGCTGCCGGCGGCGGGCGGCCAGTCGGGCTTTCTCGACTGCTGCCCGCTGCTCAGGCGTGACGGCCACATGGTCACTGGCAAGTCCACCGTCGGTGGAGGGGCTGGCGGGCATGGAGACGACGGCGAGGTTGCTGACGTTCCCATCCACCCCCGCGACCCGATCCCGTGGCGCGCCTTTACGGTTGGCCGCGACAGCCGGACTCGTCCACCCAGAGCCCAGAATCATCAGATGCGCGTAGTAGCGCCAGCCACCGCACGCACGATGGTCTTCCACCCGTACCAGATCGATCTTGTGCCAGAGGGTCGGATCGGCGAGGAAATGGTGTAGGCGCGCCCACTGGCCTGCGCCCTGAGGCAACCGGACGGGCAGGACCAGGTCGCCTGCGGGCAGGCCGGTGAACACGATGGCGAGGGGCCCGTCGTACTCCCACCAGCCCTTCAGAGGGCGTGGCGGGGTCGGCATCACGCGGGGCTGGGAAAGCGCGGAGTCGGGTTGACGCGGTGGGTAGGCGGAGGCGTGCGCATCCAAACCGCCGACCAGCCGAAACGTCTCCCATGTGCGCGGCTTCGTGTGCGACCTGGCCCGGCCGGGAATACGGCGGTGGTCCCACCAAGTGCCGGTCCTCGGCCTGCCCGCCCGCTTGCCCGACCTGTCCGGGAACAGATGACGGTCGCAGGTCTGCCACACCTCGTCGGCCAGGTGCATCGCGATGGCGTTGGTCACGTGATGCCGCAACCACCCGGCCGCCTCGACATGCCGGTAAGCAGCCGCCTCCAGGGCCGCACGTGTCAGCTCGAACCGCGCACGTGCTCCCGCCAGATCACGCTCACGCAGCCGGGACGCCGCCCACAACGCGTCCACCCGCGACCGGGCCTGCGCTTGCAGCGCCCGCCGCAACTGAAACGTCGCGGCGAACATCCGCTCCAACCGAGCACGCGACCGGCTATTCGACGCGTCAAGGCCCAGGCGGATCACTGCGCACGGGCCATCCGGGTCCCGCCGCCAGTTCCTCGCCTTCGACCTGCCCCGCGTCCGCCGAGAGGCAGGCGCAGACGGGGATGCAACAGAACTCATTGCCAACCTTCCCGCCGCCCGGGCGCTCGGTTTTCGTCGAGCAGGACCGTACCCGCGGGGTCCGACCAAACCAGCCGCGTTCCTGCCAGTGCGAGCCGAGCCACCCCGCCGAGTCCTCGCCGACGGCGTATACCGGCCCGTACCCGACGTGATCACCCGGCCCTCGATAGAAGCGGCCGGATCATCTCCGATCATGCCTGGCGATCCCACTCACACCGCGGCGCCAATCATCCAACAACGTCATCCCCTGATCGAAAGACTGACAGGGCCCGCGGCCATGCCGTGCGCCGAGCCGTTCCGGCCGTGCCCGCTGCCACCGGATAGCCTCGACGTCGTGGCGACCGCGCTGGTGATCGAGAACGACCCGACCGACGACCTCCGCCGACTGGGGGAGTGGCTCCGCGAAGGGGGCATCGAGCTGCGGGTGCTCCGCCCGCACGCCGGTGACGAGCTCCCCGCCGACCTCGACGGGTACGCCGCGCTGGTGGTGCTCGGCGGCGAGCAGCAGGCGTACCCGCTGCCCGACGGCAGCCCCGGCGCGCCCTGGTTCCCCGCCCTGGAGGGGCTGCTGCGCAAGGCGGTCCGGCAGCGCGTCCCCACCCTCGGCGTCTGCCTCGGCGCGCAACTGCTCGCCGCCGCGCACGCCGGGCAGGTCGAACGGAGCCCGTCCGGGCCGGAGGTCGGGCCGGCCGTGGTCGGCAAGCGGGATGCGGCCGAAACCGACCCGCTCTTCCGGTACGTGCCGCTGATGCCGGACGTCTTCCAGTGGCACTCCGACGAGATCACCGAGCTGCCGCACGGGGCTACCCTGCTCGCCGCCTCCACCCGCTACCCGCACCAGGCGTTCCGGCTCGGTGACCGGGCCTGGGGGCTGCAGTTCCACATCGAGTGCGACACCCCGATGATCGCCGACTGGGCACGCGACTCGACGCTGCTGGCCGAGCTGGGCTACGACCCGGAGCTGGTGGTGGCCGCCTGCGACCGGGTGATGGCCGACGTCGAGGAGGTCTGGCAGCCGTTCGCCGTCCGGTTCGCCGCCCTCGCCCTCGGCGAGCTGGACGACGACGCCCCGCGCCGCAGCCTGCCGCTGCTCGGGCACTGAGATGACCCGACCGATCAGGGGCCGCCTCGCCCGGTACGGCTTCGCCGAGGGCGACGGCCGGGCGCGGGCGGCCGACCTGCTCGGTCCGGACGGCCTGGGACTGTGGCGGCCGGACACCCAGGAGCCCACCGACGAGCGGGCCGCCGAGCTGCTGGCCGGACTCTCCCGGGCGGCCGACCCGGACCTCGCCCTGCGCCAGCTGCACCGGCTCGTCGAGGCGGAAGGGCGGGTCAGCGGCAAGCCGGCCGTGCTCGGCGCCCTGTACGCCGACCCGGGGCTGCGCCGCCGGCTGACCGCCGTGCTGGGCGCCTCGTCGGCGCTCGGCGACCATCTGGTCGCCAACCCGGAACAGTGGACCGTGCTGGCAACCGCACCGGACGGGCTCGCCCCCAGCGCCGACGGTCGGCTGGACCTGGCCACCGCCGCCCGGCTGACCGCCGCCACCGGCCCGGTTCCCGTGCTGCGGCAGGCGTACCGGCTGGCGCTGCTGCGGATCGCGGCGGCCGACCTGACCGGCGGGCGCGGCCTGGAGCAGACCATGGCGGCGCTCTCCGCGCTCGCCGACGCCACCCTCGCCGCCGCCTACCGGATCGCCGTGGACGAGCTGCCCGGCGGGGCGTCCCGGCCCCGGCTGGCCGTGGTGGCGATGGGCAAGGCCGGCGGCGACGAGCTGAACTACGTCTCCGACGTGGACGTCATCTTCGTGGCGGCCGAGGACGACGACCTGACCGCCGCGACCCAGGTCGCCACCCGGCTGATCGAGGTCTGCGGGCTGGTCGCCTGGCCGGTCGACGCCGCGCTGCGCCCAGAGGGCAACCGCGGCCCGCTGGTGCGCACCCTCGCCAGCCACCTGGCCTACTACCGGCGCTGGGCCCGGACCTGGGAGTTCCAGGCGCTGCTCAAGGCCCGGCCGGCGGCCGGCGACCTGGCGCTGGCCCGGGAATGGATCGACCAGCTCGCGCCGCTGGTGTGGACCGCGGCGGAACGGCCCGAGGCGGTCGAGGACGTCCGCGCGATGCGCCGCCGGATCATCGAGAACATCCCGCCGAAGGAGCTGGAACGCGAGATCAAACGGGGTCCGGGCGGGCTGCGGGACATCGAGTTCGCCGTCCAGCTGCTCCAGCTCGTGCACGGCCGGGGCGACGAATCGCTGCGGGCGCCGGGCACCATCCCGGCGTTGCGCGCCCTGGTCGCCGGCGGCTACGTCGGCCGGGCCGACGGGGAGGCGCTGCTGCGCGGCTACCGCTTCCTGCGCGCCGTCGAGCACCGGCTCCAGCTCCAGCACCTGCGGCGTACCCACACCGTGCCGACCGAGCCGGCCGCGCTGCGCTGGCTGGCCGCCGCGCTCGACTACCAGGCCACCCCGGGCCGCAGCGCCGTCGAGGAGTTCCGCGCCGAGTGGGTCACCCACGCCACCGAGGTACGCCGGCTGCACGCGAAGCTGCTGTACCGGCCGCTGCTGGAGTCGGTGGCCCGGGTGCCGGCCGACGGGCTGCGGCTGACCCCCGAGGCGGCCCGGCACCGGCTGGAGATCCTCGGGTTCGCCGACCCGGCCGGGGCGCTGCGCCACCTCGAGGCCCTCACCGGCGGGGTGAGTCGCACCGCCGCCATCCAGCGCACCCTGCTGCCGGTGTTGCTCAGCGAGTTCGCCGACGCGCCGGAGCCGGACCGCGGTCTGCTCAACTACCGGCAGGTCTCCGACAAGCTCGGCAGCACGCCCTGGTACCTGCGGCTGCTGCGCGACGAGGGGCCGGTGGCCCGCCGCCTGGCCCGGGTGCTCTCCTCCTCCCGGTACGCCGCCGACCTGCTGGCTCGCGAGCCGGAGGCGCTGCGGCTGCTGGCCGAGGACACCGAGCTGACCCCACGGCCCCGGGAGGTGCTCGGCGAGGGCTTCGCCGCGGCGGCCGGGCGGCACGACGACCCGGTCGAGGCCGCCCGGGCGGTGCGCGCGCTGCGCCGCCGGGAGTTGCTCCGGCTCGCCTGCGCCGATGTGCTCAGCCGGGCCGGCGTGCTCACCCCGCGCCCGGCGCGTGCCGCCGAGGCCGGCGCACGCCCGGACGGGGCGCCCACCCTCGCCGACGTCCGGGCGGTCGGCACCGCGCTCGCCGACGTGACCGACGCCACCCTGGCCGCCGCGCTGCGGGCCGCCCGGGCCGCGCAGCCGGCGCCGCCCGGGCTGCGCTTCGCGGTGATCGGCATGGGCCGGCTCGGCGGGTACGAGTCGAACTACCTCTCCGACGCCGACGTGCTCTTCGTCTACGATCCGCCCCCGGGGCTGGACGAGGGCGCGGCCAGCGGCGCCGCCCACGCCATCGCCGAGGAGCTGCGTCGGCTGCTCTCCGCGCCGGCCCCCGACCCGCCGCTCGGCGTCGACGCCGACCTGCGCCCCGAGGGCCGGCAGGGTCCGCTGGTCCGCAGCCTCGCCGCGTACGCCCAGTACTACGCCCGCTGGTCGAAGGTGTGGGAGGCGCAGGCGCTGCTGCGGGCCCGGTTCGTGTGCGGCGACGCGGATCTGGGCGCCGAGTTCGAGGCGATGATCGACCCGGTCCGGTACCCGGCCGACGGGCTGACCCGCGAACAGGTGGTGGAGATTCGCCGGATCAAGGCCCGGGTGGAGACCGAGCGGCTGCCCCGGGGCGCCGACCCGGCCACCCACACCAAACTGGGCCGGGGCGGCCTCGCCGACGTCGAGTGGGCCGTGCAGCTGCTCCAGCTCCGGCACGCCGGCCGGCTGCCCGCGCTGCGCGACACCCGTACCCTCGACGCCCTCGCCGCCGCCCGGGACGCCGGGCTGGTCGACCCCGACGACGCGGCGGAGATGGCCGCCGGCTGGACGCTCGCGGCGCAGGTCCGCAACGCGCTGATGCTGGTCCGCGGCCGGGCCGGGGACCAGCTCCCGCGGCACGGGGTCGAGCTGGCGGGGGTGGTACGCCTGCTCGGCCGGGACGACCCCGGCGAGTTCCTCGACGAGTACCTGCGCACCGGCCGCCGCTCCCGCGCGGCCATGCAACGGGTGCTGGACACCCCGGTCTGACGGCCAGGGGCTGCGGGCCGTCGGTGGCCGGGCGCTGAGTCGTTTGCGACATCAGCTCCACAGGCGTCCCCACGGCAAGCCCGCAGGCGCCGGCCGACCCTTCACCCGCCTACGAACTTGATGACGTAAATGGATCGCGGAGGCCCGTCGCCGGAGCGGTGCGATCGAGGTGAGTCGTTCACGTCATCAAGTTTGTAGCGGCCGGCGACCCACCTGGCGGCACGCGGGCAGGCGGCCATCGCCGGGTGCGGCCAGCAGCGCGGGGGCCAGGTCAGCTGCCGAGGGTGTAGGTGCCGGCGCGCGGCACGGTCACCGCCGTCCACTCGCCGTCGGCGGTGAGCGCCGCGCCCCCGGTGACGGTCAGCCAGCGGTCGTGCCGGATTCGGACCGGCACCCGGCCGGGGCCCGGCACGCGGAAGGTCACCGTGGCCGCGTCCTGCCGGACGAGCTCGCCGGGGGCGCCCACCAGCGGGGTGGGGTCGGCCACGGCGTACAGCCGCCAGTGCGCGTCCGACCAGACCACGGTGAGGTACGGCAGACCGCCGTCGATCAGCTCGGCCTCCGGGCGGCCCACCCAGGACAGCTCGGCGTCGGGGACGGCGACGTACTGGACGGCGTTGTCGGCCAGCCAGGCCTGGTAGCTCGCCGGGGTGAGCGGGACGCCAGTGCCGGCGGCGCCCGGGACGGTGGTGAAGAAGAGCGGGTTGCGGGCGATGTCGGCCTGGCGCAGCCAGCCCCGGGCCAGCGGCACCTCGCCCAGGTGGGCCGCCTCCCAGTAGTTGCGGGTCGGCGGCACCTCCACCCGGCCGGCCAGGCCACGCCGGGCCAGCTCCGCCCGCAGCGGCGCGAAGTACGCCGGATCGGCGGTGGGATCGTCCGCGCGCAGGTCGGCGGCGACCACGGGCGGCTGCCACCAGCAGACGGCCGCGATTAGCGCGGCCAGCGCGACTCCGCCGGCCACCCGCCGCCGCGCGAGCCAGTTCGGCAGGCGGCCTGTCAGCCACCCGGGCAGCCGGGCGGTGGCCGCCAGCACGGGCAGCGCGAACATCACCATCAGCCGGGTGGCGTTCAACCCGACCGGGGTGTGCAGCAACGCCGCGGCCAGCACCCCGGCCGCCGACAGCAGCGCGCCCACCCGCACCGGCCGGTACGCCACCAGCGCGGCCACCAGCAGGCTGCTGACCACCGCGTGCAGGGTGTCCGTGCGGCTGATGTTCATCCAGCCGCCCTCGCTGAAGAGCAGCCCGGTCACCGCCAGCGGCACGGCGGCCGGGACGGCCAGCAGCAGGCCGTCGGCGTACCGGCGGGTGAGCAGCAGCGCGACGCCGGCCAGGCCGACGAAGAGTCCGGCCACCGGGCTCGCCGCCGAGGCGAGCAGGGCCGCGAGGCCGGCCAGCACGCCGCGCGGCCACCCGGGGCGTCGGCCGGCCGGCAGGGTGAGGGTGAGCAGCGCGGCCAGGCCGACGGCGACCCCGAGGGCGTACGTCACCCGGCCGGAGACCAGGTTGCCGGCGATGGTGAGCACCCCGACCAGGCTGCCCAGCAGGGGCCGGGGCGCCCCGGTCCGGACCAGCAGCGCGGCGAACGCGGTCGCCGCGGCGAGCAGCGCGACCGCCCCGGTGGGGCGTACCCCGAGCAGGGCCATCAGCGGGGGCGAGATCAGGCTGTAGCCCCACGGGTGGACGCCGCCGTACCAGTGCAGGTCGACCAGCGCCGGCCCGTGGGTGGCGAAGAAGCCGGCGCGGGCCACCTGCGCCGACAGGTCCGAGCCGAGCGGGGGAAAGGTGACGTACAGCACACCCAGGACGAGCGCGGACGCGGCGGACACCGCCACCACCCGACCGCCCCGCATGCCCACCTCCCGATCGCGACCCACCGTACTGGCAGCATGTCCGACGTGCCTCACCACCTCTCCCGCTGGATCGGGCTGGTCGGCTCGGTGCTGCTCGCCGTGGCCGCCTTCTTCGGCGGCGCGCTGCCGCACGGCGACCTGCGCCCCACCCCCGTCAGCATCTGGCAGGGCCCGCACGGGCCGTTGATCATTGGCACCTGGCTGGCCGGCACAGCGCTGCTGGGCTGGGCCTGGTGGTCGCTCCGCGACCGGGTGCCGTCGACTCGCTGGGTGCTCGTCACGGTCGGGCTCTGGCTGCTGCCGATGCTGATCACGCCGCCGCTGGGCAGCCGGGACGCGTACGCGTACGCCTGCCAGGGGGCCAGCTACGCCGCCGGGATCAACCCGTACGAACAGGGCGTCTCCGCCCTGCCCTGCCCGTGGCTGGACACCATCTCGTACATCTGGCGGGACACCCCGGCCCCGTACGGGCCGCTGTTCGTGATGATCTCCGGGGCGCTGGTGACCGCCGCCGGGTCGCTCACCGCCAGCGTCGCGCTGTTCCGGGTGCTCGCCGTGGCCGGGGTGGCGCTGACCGCCTGGTCCCTGCCGGTGCTGGCCCGCCGCTGCGGGGTGCCGCCGCAGCGGGCGCTCTGGCTGGCGCTGGCCGGCCCGCTGGTGCCCGTGCACCTGATCTCCGGCGCGCACAACGACGCGATCATGGTGGGCCTGCTCGCCGCCGGGCTGGCCGTGGTGGCCGCCCGGCCGGGCCGCCCGTTGCCGTTGCTGGCGGGCGGCGTGCTGCTCGGGCTGGCCGGTGCGATCAAGGTCACCGCGCTGGTCGTGGTGCCGTTCGCGGCGCTGGCCGCCATCGTCGGGGCGTACCGGATCCGCGCGCTGGTCCGCCACGGCGGGTGGGTGGTCGGCGGGGCGCTGGCCGCGATGGTCGCGGCGACCCTGGCCGCGGGCCTGGGTCTCGGGTTCATCAGTGGGCTGGAGCAGGGCGGCCTCGTGGTCGCCTGGACCTCGCCGCCGACCGCGGTGGGGCAGACCGTCGGCTACCTGGCGTCGCTGTTCGGCGCACACATCGACGCGCTGCCGGTCACCCGAGGGCTCGCCGTGCTGGTGCTCGGGGCGCTGCTGATCTGGCTGTGGTTCCGGGCGTTCCGCCGCCGGGACCCGTTCTGGCACGCCGGGCTGGCGCTGGTCGCGACGGTCGCGCTGTCTCCGCTCTTCCATCCCTGGTACTGGACCTGGCCCCTGGCCGTTCTCGCCGCGACGGCCCGACGGACCGCCTGGTTCGCGATGGTCGCCCTGGTGTCGTCTTTCCTTGTGCTGGCCGACGGCACCGGTTTACCCCGGTACACCAAGATGCCGGGTGCCCCCCTGATGACGCTGTTCGTGATCGTGGTGGCCGTCCGGTTGATACGGTCGGCCCGGGCGGATCGGGCGCCTACGACGCCTTCAGCTCGGCTGCGGCCATAATTCGGCCTCCGCGCCGCTAGGCGGTGCTCCGGACCGAATGACGGCCGGTCTAAGGCCGCGCCGCGACCTGAAGCCGTCGACCCGCAGACTGAGGAGAATGCCGGTGAGTGAGCCCGGCGCGGTGCCCGACGGACCGGTCCGGCCCGTCGCCGCCGCCGTCGCTCGGTACGCCGGGCTCGCCGGTGCGGTGCTGCTCACCGTCGCCGGCTGGCTGGGCGGCGCGCTGCCCGGCGGCCCGCTGCGCACCACCCTCCCCGGCCTGTGGCAGGCCAGCCACGGGCCGTGGACCCTCGGCTGCTGGTTGGTCGGCACGGCACTGCTGGTCGGCGCCTGGTGGTCGCTGCGCTGGGGCGCCCCGTCGACCCGGTGGGCGTACCTGACCGCCGGGCTCTGGGTGCTGCCGCTGCTGGCCGCGCCGCCGATGGGCAGCCGGGACGTCTACTCGTACGCCTGCCAGGGCTGGTCGTGGACGCACGGAGCCGACCCGTACCGGGTCGGGGTGGCGGCGGCCGGGTGCCCGTGGACCGACACGGTGACCCCGATCTGGCGGGCCACCCCGGCACCGTACGGGCCGTTTTTCGTGCTGCTGGCCGGCCTGGCGGTGCTGCTCGGGGGCGGCCTGGTCGGGGCGATCGTGCTGCTGCGGGTGATCGCGGTGGCCGGGGTGCTGCTGGCCGCGCTCTGCCTGCCCGGCCTGGCCCGCGCGGTGGGCGTACCGACCCGGCGGGCGGCCTGGCTGGCGCTGGCCTGCCCGCTGGTCGGGGTGCACCTGGTGGCCGGTGCGCACAACGACGCGCTCGGGCTCGGGCTGCTCCTGTTCGGCCTGCTGGTGCTGGTCCGCCGGCCCGGCAAGCCGCGGGCGCTGGTGGTGGCCGGGGTGCTGCTCGGGCTGGCCGTGTCGGTGAAGGCGGTCGCGGTGGTGGTGCTCCCGTTCGCCGCGCTCGCCGCGGTGCTGGGCCGCTACACGTGGCGCGCGCTGCTGCGCGACGCCGGCTGGCTGGCCGGCGGCGTGCTGGCGGCGCTGCTGGTCACCTCCCTGGCCGCCGGGCTGGGCCTGGGCTGGGTGGGCGGCCTCGCGCACAGCGGCGACTCGAAGCAGTGGACCTCGCCGCCGACCGCGGTGGGTTTCGTGGTCGACTACGCGGGCGGCCTGTTCGGGCAGGAGCCGCACGCGGTGCCGGTGGTCCGGACCGTCGCGCTGGCGCTGCTCGCGGTGCTGCTGGTGGCGCTCTGGTGGCGGGCGTGGATGGGGCTGCGCCAGCTCAACGACGTCCCGCAGCGGGCGGTCCGGCTGGCCGCCGCCCGGCCCCGGGTGGCGCTGCTCGGGGCGGGTCTGGCGCTGGCCGCCACGGTCCTGCTCGCCCCGGTCTTCCACCCCTGGTACGCGACCTGGCCGCTGGCGCTGCTCGCGGTGGTGACCCGGTCGCTGGCCCGGACCGTCTGGTTCGTGGCGCCCTGCGCCGTGGCCTCCTGGCTCACCCTGCCGGACGGCGCCAACCTGGCCCGGTTCACCAAGGCGCCGGGCGCGATCCTGATGACCGCCCTGATCGTGCTGCTGGCGGTCCGCGGCGTCCGCGCGCTCCGGGGCCGGCGGCCGGGCTGAGGGCGTACGCAGACGGCCGGGCCGGCCCCGCGGTCGCGGAGCCGGCCCGGCCGGTGCTGACGGAGCGTCGGTTCAGCAGTCGAAGTACATGGCGAACTCGTGCGGGGTCGGGCGCAGGCGCACCGGGTCGACCTCGTTGGCCCGCTTCCACGCCACCCAGGTGGAGATCAGGTCCGGCGTGAAGACGCCGCCGTCGAGCAGGTAGTCGTGGTCGGCCTCGAGCGCGTCGAGTACCTCCGGCAGCGAGCCCGGCACCTGCTTGACGTCGCCCCACTCCTCCGGCGGCAGGTCGTACAGGTCCTTGTCGATCGGCGCCGGCGGCTCGATCTTGTTCTTGATGCCGTCCAGGCCGGCCATCATCATCGCCGAGAAGGCCAGGTACGGGTTGCTGGACGGGTCCGGCACCCGGAACTCGACCCGCTTCGCCTTGGGGTTGCTGCCGGTGACCGGGATGCGGGTGCAGGCGGAGCGGTTGCGCTGCGAGTAGACCAGGTTGACCGGCGCCTCGAAGCCCGGCACCAGGCGGCGGTAGGAGTTGACCGTCGGGTTGGTGAAGGCCAGTAGCGACGGCGCGTGGTGCAGCAGGCCGCCGATGTACCAGCGGGCGGTGTCGGACAGGCCGGCGTAGCCGGTCTCGTCGTAGAACAGCGGCTCGCCGTTCAGCCAGAGGCTCTGGTGGGTGTGCATGCCGGAGCCGTTGTCACCGAAGAGCGGCTTCGGCATGAAGGTGGCGGTCCTGCCGTTGGCCCAGACCTCGTTCTTCACGATGTACTTGAAGAGCTGGAGCTGGTCGGCGGCGTGCAGCAGGGTGGAGAACTTGTAGTTGATCTCCGACTGGCCGGCGGTGCCCACCTCGTGGTGCGACCGCTCCACGACGAAGCCGTTGTCGACCAGGCGGCGGACGATCTTGTCGCGCAGGTCGGCGAAGTGGTCGACCGGCGGCACCGGGAAGTAACCGCCCTTGTACGCGGTCTTGTAGCCGCGGTTGCCACCCTCCTCCTCGCGGCCGCTGTTCCAGGCGCCCTCGATGGAGTCGATGTAGTAGAACGACCGGTGCGCGGAGGTCTCGTGGCGGATCGAGTCGAAGATGTAGAACTCCGCCTCGGCGCCGAAGTAGGCGGTGTCGGCGATGCCGCTGGCCGCCAGGTACGCCTCGGCCTTCTTCGCCACGTTCCGCGGGTCCCGGCTGTACGCCTCCCGGGTGAACGGGTCGTGGATGAAGAAGTTCAGCGCGAGGGTCTTCTGCGCGCGGAACGGGTCGATGAAGGCGGTCGCGACGTCCGGGAGCAGGAGCATGTCCGACTCGTGGATCGCCTGGAAGCCACGGATCGACGAACCGTCGAACGCGAGGCCGTCGGTGAAGAGCGCGTCGTCGACGGACTCGACCGGCAGGTTGAAGTGCTGCATCACGCCGGGCAGGTCACAGAAACGTACGTCGACGAACTTCACGTCCTCGTTCTTGAGGTATCGCAGGAGTTCCTCGGGATTGGCGAACACACGTCCTCCTGGCAGGTCCACTCCGGTGGCTGGCTTCTGGCGACGGTATGGCCGTGGAGTTGCCCGGCCGTGTCTCCTCTGTTTCCGCCGTGTTACGTCCCTCGCGGAGCGTCATCTCGGCCGCTCAGGTGCCGGTAGGTCTCCGTTCGGACGATACTCGCTGTAATGGTGTGCCGCTAATTGTTGGCTTTGGTCCGATTCGTCACTCCGCGCCGAACCGGCGTACCCGGGCAGTGACCGACACCCCTGGTCACCGCGCCCATCCCGGCCCGGACCCGGCACCTGGCTACCCTTGACCGCTGTGACCGATACCGCCGCCGCGCCGGTGCCGCCCGCCGCGGACCCGACCTTCACGCCCCCGAGCCTCGGCCGCCGCTTCGGCGCGCTGGTCGTCGACTGGGTGCTCTGCCTGCTGATCTCCAACCTCTTCGGGGGCCCGGTCCAGCACCCTTGGGCCCCGGTCCTGGTGCTGGTCCTGGAGTACGCCCTGTTCCTCGGCCTCTTCGCTCAGACCCCGGGCATGTACGTCACGAAGATCCGCTGCCTGGGCTGGGCCGACGGCGGCCGGATCGGGCTGCTCCGGGCCCTGCTCCGCGGCGTGCTGCTCGCCCTCGTGGTACCCGCCGTGATCATGGACGAGCACCGCCGCGGGCTGCACGACCGCCTCACCGGCTCGGTGATCGTCAACGCCCCCCGCTGATCCGGGGCCCCGACGAGAAAGGAGCCGGCCCGTGCGGGTCCGGCTCCTTCTCGCGTACGACGGGGGTCAGCGACCCCGGGTCTGGCGGAACGCGCCGCGCGGCGGCCGCATGTTCTTGGGGATCGCGCCCTTGGGCATCTGCGGGCGGGCGGTGAGCGCCTTGAGCCGCTTGTCGAGGGCGTTGACGTCCTTGGGGGAGAGGGTGCGGGGCAGCCGCATCAGGGTGGTGCGCAGCTTGCGGATCGGCAGCTCGTCCTCACCCTGGCCGATCACGTAGTCGTGCAGCGGCGCGGTGCCGATCACCTTGGCCAGCCGGCGCTTCTCCTGGCCCAGCAGGCCGCGGACGCGCTGCGGGTTGCCCTCGGCCAGCAGGATCACCCCGGGGCGGCCGAGCACCAGGTGGACCATGTCCATCTGGGTGGTGGAGCTGACGGCCGGGGTGACCCGCCAGTCGCCCCGCATGCTCTCCATGATCTGCGCCGCCGCGCCGGGCTGCCCCTCGGCGGCGCTCATCATCGCCGTGTTGGACCGCAGGTTGAGCACGATCAGCACGGCGAGCAGGGCGAACAGGATGCCGATCGGCAGCCAGAGCCAGCCGTAGAGAATGACCGCGACCACGGTGAGCGCGAGCGGGATCAGCACCGCCGCGGCGACCAGCGGCATGAACCACCGGTCCTGCTTGGCGGTGAACCGGAACACCATCCCGATCTGCTTCAGCCGCTGGCCGAACGAGACCTTCTCCTGGGGCTTTGCCATGCCGCAGAGTCTAGTGGGCCCCGCACCCGCCGTTGCTGCCCGGCCGGCTCTGGCGCGGCTGAGTACCTTACGCCGCCGTACGCCCCCTGAGGCGGCCCGGTAAGGAGGGGGCGGTGCGGAAGATCAGGCGGCGACCCCATGCCCCGGGGGCACCTTCGCGCGAAAAGTCGGTGTCGACAGCGAAACGACATCGCACGACAGGGGAAACCGAGATGTTCGGCAACGACGCAGAGCTTCTGCTCACCATCCACCGCAGCCACGCCGCCGAGCTCCAGGCCGACGCGGCCCGCGACCGGCTCGCCCGGTCGCTGCCCCGCCGCCACCCGCGCAGCTGGCTGAGCCGCCGGCACCAGGCCGCCCGTACCGTCGACGGCCGCCGGTGACCACGCTCGCCGCGCCGGCCGTCCCGGCGACCGCCCCCGGCCGGGGCGCGACCGCCACGCCCGGCCCGGCGACGTCCCCGGCCGGCCCGGTGCCGACCGCACCCGGGCCGGCCGCCACCCGGGACCCGGACGGGGGAACGCCGGGCGGCACCGGTCCGGCCGACACGGGGGCGGCCGGACCTGCGGGCAACCGCCCAGACCGGCCGGTCGGCCGGGTGGGTGTCGGCGCGCGCCGTGGCATGCTCGATGCCGTGACCGCACGCGCCACCAGCACCGTCCTCGTCGGCCGTCAGCCGGAGCTGACCGGGCTGCGCGACGCGTTCGGCCGGGCCCGGGTGGGGGAGCCCAGCACCGTCCTGGTCGGTGGCGAGGCCGGTGTGGGCAAGACCCGGCTGCTCGAGGAGTTCGGCGCCCAGGCCGGCGCCGCCGGGGCGCGGGTGCTGATCGGCCAGTGCCTGGAACTGGGCGAGGCCGGCCTGCCCTTCGCGCCGTTCGCCGCCACGCTGCGCGAGGTGCTGCGCCGCGACGGCCCGGCCGCCTTCGCCGGGTACGAGGCGGAGTTCGCCCGGCTGCTGCCCGAGCTGGCCCGGGTGCCGGCCGGCGGCGCCGCGCCCACCGGCCTGCCCGTCTCCGACACCCCGCGCGGCTACCTGTTCGACCTGGTCGCCGACCTGTTCCAGCGGATCGCCGAGGAACGGCCGCTGGTGCTGGTGATCGAGGACCTGCACTGGGCCGACCGGTCCACCCGGGACCTGATCGCCTTCCTGGTCCGGGCCGCCCGCGCCACCCGCCTGCTGCTGGTCTGCACCTTCCGCACCGACGAGCTGCACCGCGGCCACCCGCTGCGGCCGTTCCTCGCCGAGCTGGACCGGGCGCGCGGGGTGGACCGGGTCGAGGTGAGCCGACTCGACCGGGACGGCACCGCCGCCATCCTGGCCGACCTGCTCGGCACCGAGCCGCCCCCGCGGGCCGTCAACGACGTGCACCGGCGTACCCAGGGCAACCCGTTCTTCATCGAGGAGCTGGCCGCCGCCGGCGACCCGGTCGGCTGCGCGGTGCTGCCGGAGACCCTGCGCGATCTGCTGCTGGCCCGGGTGGACCGGCTGCCCGAGCCGGCCCAGCGGGTGCTGCGGATCGCCGCCGCCGGCGGCACCCGCTTCGCCCACCAGCTGCTCGCCGAGGTCGCCGGCCTGCCCGAGCCCGAGCTGGAGGACGCGCTGCGCGCCGCCGTGGCCGCCCAGCTCGTGGTGGCCGACCCGGACGGCGACTACGAGTTCCGGCACGCCCTGGTGCGCGAGGCGGTCCACGACGAACTGCTCCCCGGCGAGCACGCCCGGCTGCACGCCCGGTACGCCGCCGCGATCGAGGCGCAGCCGCACCTGGTGGCCGCCGGTCGCGCCCCGGCCGAGATCGCCCACCACTGGTACGCGGCGCACGACCACCCGCGCGCCCTGGTCACCGCCCGCGTCGCCGCCTGCGCCGCCGCCGACCGCTACGCGTACGCCGAGCAGAGCCGGCTGCTGGAACGGGTCCTCGAACTGTGGGAGCTGGTGCCCGACGCCGCCGACCGGCTCGGCATGGACCACCTGCGGGTGCTGGAGGAGACCCTCGCCGCGGCCACCACGGCCGGCGACCTCAGCCGGGCCCTCACCCTCACCCGGGCCGCGCTGGCCGAGGTGGACGCCGACGCCGAGCCGCTGCGCGCGGCCCGACTGCTCGACCAGCGTGGCCGGCTGCTGGCGCTGCTCGGCAAGAGCGACGGTGCGGCCGAGCTGGGTGAGGCGTACCGGTTGGCGGTTGGAGTGCCGGACGGGCCGGAGCGGGTGGGTCTGCTCGCCGACATCGCGGCACACCTGATGAAGGTCGATCCGGAACAGGCCGCCTCGGTGGCGGCCGAGGCAATGGCCGGTGCCGAGGCCGTCGGCGCGGATCTGGTCCTGCTGCCCACCCGGATCGCCATGCTCCGTCGCACCGACCAGACGCCCGACCTCGGGCTGGCCGAGCTGCGCCAGGCGGAGGCCCGGGCCAGGGCGACCGACAACGCGCCGGCGCTGGTCAGCGCCCTGGTCTACCTCTCCGACGTGCTGTACGAGCTGGGCAGCTACGAGGAATCGGCCGAGGTGGCCGTGGCCGGGGTGGCCGAGGCGCGCCGGGTCGGGATCAGCCGCTCCATCGGGGCCTACCTACTCTCGAACCGGGCCGAGGCGCTGATCGCCCTGGGCCGCTGGGACGAGGCCGACGCGGCCTGCGCCGAGGCGGCCCGGATCGACCCGCCCGGTGTCTCCGGGCTGCACTGGCTCCAGCTCCGCGCCGGGCTGCGGCTGGCCCGGGCTCACCCCACCGCCGACGAGCTGGTCGGGCGAGCGCTGGCCTTCCTGGCCCGGCCGTACCTCTGGCCGAGCCACCGGCTGCCGCTGCGCGAGCTGCGGATCGAGGCTGCCCTGGCGGCCGACGACAAGACCGCGGCGGTCGAGGCGAGCCGGGCGGCCCTGGCCGACGAGCGCCTGGTCGACCTGCCCCGGGAGGGGTGGCCGGTGCTCAGCGCGGTGGCCCGGGCCGCCGCGCTGGCCGGCGACGCCGCCCTGGCCGGGGAGGTGTCCACCGTGGCCGCCGCCCTGCCCGTCCGCTACCCGGCGGAACGGGCGCACGCCGCCCAGGTCACCGCGATCCTGACTGGTGCTGGTGCTGGTGCTGGTGCTGGTGCTGGTGCTGGTGCTGGTGCTGGTGCTGGCGGTGGCACGGCGGGGCTGCTGGCCTGGCGCGCGACGGTGGCGGAGTGGCGGGCGGTCGGGCAGCCGTACCCGCTGGGCCGGGCGCTGCTCGGCCTGGCCGAGGCGGCCGCCGCGGCCGGCGAGCGGGACACGGTCGCCGCCGCGGTACGCGAGGCCGGCGACATCGCCGCCCGGCTCGGCGCCACGCCGCTGGGCGAGCAGGCCGCCGTGCTGGCCCGCCGGGTCGGGCTGCGCGGCGGCGGCCGTCCCGGCCCGGAGCTGCTCACCAGCCGCGAGCAGGAGGTGCTGCGGCTGGTCGCCGAGGGGCACAGCAACAGCCGTATCGCCGAGCAGCTCTTCATCTCGCCGAAGACGGCCAGCGTCCACGTGTCCCGGATCATCGCCAAACTGCATGTGAGCAACCGGGTGGAGGCGGCCGCGCTGGCCCACCGCCTCGGCCTGCTGACCGCGAGCGCGCCCGAGCCGCGCCCGCCCAGCGCCTCCTCCTGAGCCCACCTGAGAACGGGCGCCCGCAGATTTGCGGGGCGTCCCGCGTGGGCCGAGTTCGCTATCGTGCCTTCGTCCCGGCCTCCGGTCGGCTAGCACGGGGGAGCACACCATGACACACCGTAGGGCCCGGTTCACGGCGGGTCTGGCCGGCATCCTGCTCCTCACGGCGGGATGCACCGCGTCGCCGGAGCCCACCCCGGCCGGGATGACGGCCCAGGCCAGCACTGCCGCGCCAACCCCGACGCCCGACAGCCGGGCCGAGTTGGTGGCGGCGTTGCAGCGATCGCAGGACGTCTCCCACCGGTACGCCGTGCGCGGCGACCTGCCCGAGAAGCAGAAGATCACGGGCACCGGTGCCTTCGACCCGACGGCCCGGCGGTTCCAGTCGACGATCGCGGTGACCGGCGGAAAGTACCCCTCGGCGGGCAGCCGGATCGTGATCGGCACCGACAGCTACGTACGGCCGTCCGACGACAAGAACTGGGTGCACGTCGACCTGAAGCGGGTGCGGCGGGATGATCCCTTCCTGCGCTTCGACTGGGGCGACCCGACCGGCCTGAAGGCGTTCACCTCGTCGATCACCTCGGCGTACCGGGCCGGCCCGCACACCTACACCGGCCGCTTCGATCCGCGAGAGGACGAGGCCAAGTCGTTCCTTCCGGTGGGCGCACCGAGCATCGTCTCGCTCGGCATGCCGCTGTCGCCGTTCACCATCACGACGGACGACCGGGGTTGGGTCACCTCGATCAAGGTGGAACTCACTCCCAGCGAGGGCCCGAAGCTGACCCTGACCACCACGATGAGTGGGCACGGGAAACCGCTGAAGATCAAGGCGCCGGCAAAGGCCGGGGAGGCCGCCGACTTCTACTACGACAAGTGACGGCCCGGGTCTGCTCGCAGGGCACGCAGCGTTGCCACGGAAGGTGCTGAGGAACGTCACGGGCGGGGTAGGTAAACCCGCCAGCCGGCGACGGTGACCACGTCGAGCGCGCCCGAGTCGGGGCCGAGCCGCTGGTCGAGCCGGGCGGCCAGCGGCGAGCCGACCGGCGCGACCCAGGCCGCGCCCGGATCGGCCGCCACCGCCCGGCGGTACGCGGGCAGCCGGTCGAAGCCGGGGCGCAGCTCGTCGTCGACCACCGCGCAGACCACGTCCTCGCCGGTGGCGAAGGTGAGCCGGTTGCAGGTCCAGTAGCCGCCGCGCACGTGCCGTACGCCCAGCTCGCCGAGGGTGTCGACGAGCGCGCGGTGCCGATCGGCCTCGGCGTGGACGGCCGGCACCCTGGCGATCGACCCGGCGGTGGCGACCCCCGCCGTGCCGAGGGTCGCGGCCAGCACGGCGACCGCCGCCAGGGCCGCCACCCGGACCCGCCTTCCGCCCTCCGCCGGCCCACGTTCGCCCGCCGGCTCGGCGCTGATCAACTCCACATCGGCGAGGTGGTGGTGTCCGGCCGACCCGGACACCGCCAGATCGCCGACCTGGCGTGGAAAAGGGAGCTGCCACAGCGGCCAGAGCAGGGCAGGCGTGGCGACCGCCAGGCAGGAGAGGTAGCGGGCGCTCTCCACCGGGGTCTGCCCGGCCGCGCTGCTCACCGTGTACGCGAGCAGCACCGCCGCCGCCCCGGCCAGCAGCGCCAGCCGCACCGCCGCCGACACCCACCGGTCGTCCCCGCCCGTGAGCTGGCCGGATCTTGGACACTTTCCGTCCTGTCCGAACGGTACGTGTCCAAGCTCTCCGGCCGCCCCGCCCGCAGGCGTACCAGTTCCTGCGTCGTCGGGGAGACCACCCGGTGACCGAGTGCGGAGGGTGCGCCAGGCGGCCAGTGCCGCGAGCAGCAGCAGAAGCGGGAACGCGACGGCCCACCAGAGCTGCCAGCCGGCGCAGTGGCTCGGCGAGCAGAAACCCATGCCCAGCGGCGGCCCGAGCACCAGGCCGCCGTACAGCCGCTCGCCCCAGCCCGCCGCCGCGTCCCCGCCGCCGGCGGCCAGGACCGCGGCGAGCGGGTTGCGGCCGTGCCGGAGGCTGTCCAGCAGCATCGGCGCCGCGCCGAGCAGCAGCGCGGTGACCACCACCAGCCCCGCCCGGCCGGCCAGTTCCCGCCGCCGTCGGGCCACCAGCACCGCGCCGGTCCCGAGGACGTACGGCAGCAGCAGCGGGTCGACCCAGAGCATCAGCCCGGACACCAGCCCCCAGGCCGCCCACCGGAGCAGTCGCGCCCCGGCCCGCAGCCGGCTGGGATCGGCGTCGACGGCGCGTTCGCCGGGGCCCGGGGGCGCGGCGCGGCTGGACGTCGGCCGCCCCGACCCGCCGGCGCATCGCCCCGACCCGCCGGCGCATCGCCCCGGCCCGCTGGCGCATCGCCCCGACCCGCCGGCGCATCGCCCCGAGGCGCCGGCGCACAGCCCCACGGTGAGCAGGGCGAGCGCCACCCCGGCCGGGTTCAGTTCGGGGTAGCCACCCCCGGCGATGAGCTGGTTCTTGATCACCCGGTCCGAGCCGAGCGCGAGGAAGCCGACGACCAGCAGGGCGAACCAGCGGTCCCCGCGGAGCCGGCGGGTGAGCCGCCAGGACAGGGCGAGGAAGAGCGCGTACAGCGCGAGGGTGGGCAGCCGCAGCACGAGCACCGACGGCCCGGCGAGGGCGACCAGCGGCGCGGCCAGGTACGCCTCCAGCGTCCCCATGTACGCCTGCCCGTAGAACCAGACCGGGAAGTCCTGCCCGCGGGCGATGTGCAGGGCGGCCAGCCCCATCGTCGCCTCGTCGCTGTTGGTGGGTGGGGCGTCGGCGAGCAGCAGCGCCAGCCGGTAGCCGACCCCGGCCACCCCGACGAGCAGGGCGAGCAGCACCGGCAGCCGGTGCCGCCAGGGCGTACGCGGGCAAGCGGCCTCGCGTGGCTCCTGGCGTACCCCGGCGGTCATGCCTGCGATCATGGCATCCGGGCGGCGGCCGGCGGCGGGTGACGCGGCCGGCGGCCTGGCCGGCCTCAGGGCGCGGCCGGCGACCCGGCCTGGCCTCAGCACGAGGCCAGGGCCGCAGCCGGCCTCAGCCGGCGGCGGGGACTCCCTCGCGGGCGGCGAGCGCCTGCTGGTAGAGCCGCCCGGCCCGGTACGACGAACGGACCAGCGGACCGCTCATCACGCCGGCGAAGCCGATCTCCTCGGCCTCCTCGCGCAGCTCGACGAACTCCTCCGGCTTGACCCAGCGGGTGACCGGGTGGTGCCGGGGGGAGGGGCGCAGGTACTGCGTGATGGTGATCAGCTCGCAGCCGGCCTCGTGCAGGTCGCGCAGCGCCTGGGACACCTCGGCCCGCTCCTCGCCCATGCCGAGGATCAGGTTGCTCTTGGTGACCAGGCCGGCGGCGCGAGCCTGGCGGATCACGTCGAGGGAGCGCTCGTAGCGGAACGCCGGCCGGATCCGCTTGAAGATCCGCGGCACGGTCTCCACGTTGTGCGCCAGCACCTCGGGCCGCGACCCGAAGACCTCGGCGAGCTGCTCCGGCACCGCGTTGAAGTCGGGGATCAGCAGCTCGACGCCGCACCCGGACTGAAGGGCGTGGATCTGCCGGACCGTCTCGGCGTAGAGCCAGGCGCCGCCGTCGGGCAGGTCGTCGCGAGCGACGCCGGTGATGGTCGCGTAGCGCAGGCCCATCGCGGCCACCGACTCGGCGACCCGGCGCGGCTCGTCGGCGTCGAACTCGGCCGGCTTGCCGGTGTCGATCTGGCAGAAGTCGCAGCGCCGGGTGCACTGGTCGCCACCGATGAGGAAGGTCGCCTCCCGGTCCTCCCAGCACTCGTAGATGTTGGGACAGCCGGCCTCCTGGCAGACGGTGTGCAGCCCCTCGCGCGAGACCAGCCCGCGCAGCTGGGTGTACTCCGGCCCCATCTTGGCCTTGACCTTGATCCACGGCGGCTTGCGCTCGATCGGCGTCTCGGCGTTGCGCGCCTCGATCCGCAGCATGCGCCGCCCCTCGGGGGCGACGGTTGCGGTACGCGCGGCCTGCTCAGTCGTCGGCGCGGAGTGCTCGATCGTCACAAGGCCGAGCGTACGCCCGACGGCGGTCGTCGATGGACCTCGGGCGACGGGCGTCACGCCGCAGATGTTGTGACACCGGACACCGAAGGCGGAAAAGCGTCGTCATACGGGCCGCCGAAGAGTGCTAGCCTGCCGGGCAAAGCTGCGACGGAGCCGAGTAGCGCGCCGACCCGCCAGCGCAGAGAGCCGCCGGTTGCTGGAAGGCGGTCTGGCGCCGGCGCGTGAAGACCCTCCCGAGCTGCGGGAAGAACGGCGCCTGCGCCCAGTAGAACCCGCCCGGCTGGCCCCGGTGAAAAGGCGACGAACGAGGCTCCCGCTCCGGCGGGGGCGAAGGTGTGGTGGCACCGCGAGGATCCCACTCGCCCACACCTCCCGGGGATCGCGTTGCGATTGATCGAGGAGGTAACCGCCGTGCAACGCATCCTTTCCGCCCAGCTCACCCACCATGTCGGCGAGTCCGTCCGGATCGCCGGCTGGGTGCACCGCCGCCGGCTGCTCAAGTCGGTGGCCTTCCTGATCGTGCGCGACGCCACGGGTCTCGCCCAGGTGGTGGTCACCGACCCGGCCGTGCGCGCCGCCGTCGAGAAGCTCACCGAGGAGACCGTCGTCGAGGTCGTCGGCACGGTGGCCGCGAACGCCACGGCCCCCGCCGGGGTCGAGCTCGCCGCGCCGACGGTACGGCCGCTCGGCCCGCCCGCCGTGCCGCCGCCGTTCGACCTGTACCGGCCGGTGCTCACCGCCACCCTGCCCACCCAGCTGGACCACGCGCCGACCGCGCTGCGCCACCCGACCCGCTCCGCGGCGCTGCGGATCTCGGCGGCGGCGGTGGCCGGCTTCCGGGCCGCCCTCGACGCCCGCGGCTTCGTGGAGATCCACACCCCGAAGGTGGTCGCCTCGTCCACCGAGAGCGGGGCGAACGTGTTCGCGCTGGACTGGTTCGGCCGGCCCGCCTACCTGGCCCAGTCGCCGCAGTTCTACAAGCAGCTCATGGTCGGCGTCTTCGAGCGGGTGTACGAGGTGGGCCCGGTGTTCCGGGCCGAGCCGCACGACACCGTCCGGCACCTGGCCCAGTACACCTCGCTCGACGTCGAGCTGGGCTTCGTCGCCGACCACCGGGACGTGATGGCGGTGCTGCGGGACACCCTCGCCGGGATGCTGGGGGCGGTCGCCGACCGGGCCGGCGGTGCGCTCGCCGCGCTCGGGGTGGCGGCGCCCGAGGTGCCGGCCGAGATCCCCGCCGTGCACTTCACCGAGGCGCTGGCGATCGCCGGGGCGCCGGCCGACGAGCCGGACCTCGCCCCGGCGCACGAGCGGGCGCTGGGGGAGTGGGCCCGCCGGGAGCACGGCTCGGACTTCCTCTTCGTCACCGGTTACCCGATGGCGAAGCGGCCCTTCTACACCCATCCGGACCCGGCCCGGCCGGCCTACTCCAACGGCTTCGACCTGCTGTTCCGGGGCATGGAGCTGGTCACCGGCGGGCAGCGGCTGCACCGGTACGAGGACTACCTGGCCGCCCTCGCCGCCCGGGGCGAGCCGGTCGAGCCGTACGCCGGCTACGTGGACGCGTTCCGGCACGGCATGCCGCCGCACGGCGGATTCGCGATCGGCCTGGAACGTTTCGTGGCCCGGCTGACCGGCGCGGCGAACGTCCGGGAGGTGACCGCCTTCCCCCGCGACCTGCACCGGCTCACCCCGTGAGGAAAGGATGGCCCCTTGTTAACACCCGTCTGTTAACAAGGGGCCCCTCCTGTCCAGCCGGTATGAAGGACGGACAGGCGGAGGAGCGGGATGGGTGACCACGTACGGGCGACGTTGCGGGGCGTGCTGCACGTCCGCCCGGCCCGGGGCGCCCACCGGGTCGCGCTGCGCGCCGGGATCAGCGTGCTGGTCCCGCTGCTGACGGTGCTCGCGCTCGGCCACCCCGGCTGGTCGGTGTACGCGGTCTTCGGGGCGTTCACCTCGCTGTACGGGCGAAACCACGTGCACCTGTCCCGGGCGGCGATGCAGGCGAGCGCCGGGGCGACGCTCACCGGGGCGATCGTCCTCGGGGTGCTGGTCGGGTCGCTGGAGTCGCGGGCGTGGACCGCGGTGCCGGTCACCGCGGCCGTCACGGCGCTCGGTGCGGTGCTCGCCGCCGCGCAGGACTGGCACCCGCCGGGGCCCCTGTTCCTCGTGTTCGCGTTCGGTGCGGTCGCCTCGGTCCCACACCGGGTCTCGGATGTGCCGGTCGCGGCGGCCGTGGCCGGGCTGAGCAGCCTGTTCGCGCTGCTGGTCGGGAACGTGGGCAGCCTCCTGCGGCGGCAGCGGAGCCGGCCGGTCCGGCTGGCGCACGTGTGGACGTGGGCGCCGGTGCGCTACGCCCTCGCCGTGCTGCTGGCCGGCGGCACGGCGACCGCCGTCGGGATCGGCCACCCGTACTGGGCGATGGTGGCGGCGGTCGCCCCGCTGAGCGTCCAGGGCGTCACCGCCCAGCTCGTCCGGGCCGCGCACCGGATCCTCGGCACGCTGCTCGGGCTGCTGACCAGCGCGCTGCTGCTGGCGCCGCACCTGTCCGCGTACGCCACCGTGCTCGTGGTGGCGGCGCTGCAGATCGTCACCGAGCTGCTGGTCGGCCGCAACTACGGCCTGGCGCTGCTGTTCATCACCCCGATGGCGCTGCTGATGGGGCAGCTCGCAGTGGCCCGGCCGACCGGGCAGCTGCTCTTCGACCGAGGCGTGGAGACGGCGATCGGCGCCGCCATCGGCGGCCTGATCGTGCTCGGCGAACCGTGGTTGCGCAGGCGGATCAGCCCTGCTGGGCGGTGACCCGGTCGTCCGCCTCCCGGCCCACCGGCTGCGGGGGCGCGATCGGGAGGCCGCGCTTGTGCTCGGTGGCCCGGTAGCGGGCCACCAGCGCCTCCGCCACCTCCGCCGGGACCGGCCGGCCCTCCAGGTAGTCGTCGATCTGCTCGTACGTCAGGCCGAGCGCGTCCTCGTCGAGCTTGCCCGGGGCCAGGCTCTCCAGGTCGGCGGTGGGCGCCTTGCCGACCAGTTCGGCCGGGGCGCCGAGCGCCCGGGCGAGCGCGCGGACCCGGCGCTTGGTCAGCCCGGTCAGCGGCACCACGTCCGCCGCCCCGTCGCCGTGCTTGGTGAAGAAGCCGGTGACCGCCTCGGCCGCGTGATCGGTGCCGACGACCAGGCCGCCCATCGCCCCGGCCACCGCGTACTGGGCGATCATGCGCTGCCGGGCCTTGACGTTGCCGTGCACGAAGTCCTGCTGGGCGGCGTCGGTGAAGGTGAGCCCGCCCGCCACCAGCGCGTCCAGGGCGGCGTCGCTGGCCGGCTTGACGTCGACCGTGAGCACCCGGTCGGGCCGGATGAACGCCAGCGCCGCCTGGGCGTGGTGCTCGTCGGCCTGCACCCCGTACGGCAGGCGCATCGCCACGAAGACCGCCGGGTGCCCAGCGTCGCGGGCCCGCTCGACGGCCAGCTGGCAGAGCCGCCCGGCGGTGGTGGAGTCCACCCCGCCGCTGATGCCGAGGACCAGCGCCGTCAGCCCCGTGTCGATCAGGCGGTCGGCGAGGAAGACGACGCGTCGCTCGATCTCCGCGGCGGCGTCGAAGCCCGACGCCACCTGGAGTTCGTCGGCGATGCGCTGCTGGGTCGGCATCAGGTCGGTCAACGGGGTCCTTTCCAGGTCAAGCGGGGCGAGTTCAGGCGGGGGCCGAGTTCAGGCGGGGCCGAGGAGGTCCCAGGGGTTGCCCTCCAGGTCGCGGAAGACCGCGACCCGGCCGTAGGGCTCGGTGCGGGGCGGCTTGACGAACTCCACCTTCGCCTCGCGCATCCGACGGTAGGTGGCGTCGAAGTCGTCGACCTGGAGGAAGAAGCCGACCCGACCGGCGGTCTGGTCGCCGACCACGGCTTCCTGCCGCTCGCCGTCGGCGCGGGCCAGCAGCAGCCCGGTCCCGCCGCCGGGCGGGCGGACCACCACCCAGCGCTTCGGCCGGCCGTCGTTGGTCAGCGACGGCTTGTCCTCGACCAGCTCGAAGCCGAGCACCTCGGTGAAGAAGATGATCGCCGGGTCGTACTCCGCGACGACCAGGGTGACGAGATCGATCCGCACCCGGTCAGCCCTCGACCCGGACCAGGGTCGGCAGGTGGCGCTCGACCACCGGGAGCATGTCGGCGACGGTGACCGGGCGGCCCAGCTCTGCGGTGAGCGAGGTGGTCCCGGCGTCCCGGATGCCGCAGGGCACGATTCGGTCGTAGTACGTCAGGTCGCAGTCGCAGTTGATCGAGAAGCCGTGCAGGGTCACGCCCCGGGCCACCCGGATGCCGATCGCGGCCACCTTGCGGGCCGGGCCACGGTCGTCCTCGGGCACCCAGACGCCGCTGCGCCCCTCGACCCGGCCGGCGGTCAGCCCGAACTCGGCGCAGACGTCGATCAGCATCTGCTCGGTGCGCCGGACGTACGCCACCACGTCCACCGGGTCGGGCAGCTTGATGATCGGGTAGCCGACCAGCTGCCCCGGCCCGTGCCAGGTGATCTTGCCGCCGCGGTCCACGTCGATCACCGGGGTGCCGTCCATCGGCCGGTCCCACGGCTCGGTCCGCTTGCCCGCGGTGTAGACGCTGGGGTGCTCCAGCAGCAGCACGGTGTCGCCCTGCTCGCCGGCCACCACGGCCTCGTGCAGCCGGCGCTGCTCGTCCCAGGCGGCCTGGTAGTCGAGCACACCGGCACGGACGGGGGTCAGCCCGGAAGTTGTCACGCTCACCCGCCCAGCCTAATCCCGACACCCTTCGGTGAGCGCCGTGACGCTCGTCGCGTCAGGCCGGCGGGACCCGCCACACCCAGACGTCGTCCACCCGCTGCGGCGGGCCGAGCAGGGCGGTGGCGGTGCGGCGTACCGCCTCCTCGTCGACGTCGTACTTGGCGCCGTGCACCCGGTCGACCATGATCACCGTCTCGACGTGCCAGTAGCGCAGGTCGGCCTGGGACTGCCGGATGCTGCCCTCGGTGATGATCGGCACGAGCCCGGTCCGCCCGGCCTGGTCCATCAGCGAGTCGAAGGTGCGCGGCACCGGCCCGATCCGTCCCCGGCCGCCGGGCCCGCCGGGGCCGAGGAAGAAGCCGGCCGGGATGCGGAACTCGCCCTGCCCGTGCGCCAGGGCGTACGCCTGCCAGCGCTGGCCGTCCGGGGTGACGTCGATGGTCAGCGGCAGCGGGGTGAGCACCCCGCCGGGGGAGACGTACCGCTGCCAGGTGCCGCTGGTGATGAAGCTCGGGACCGGCTCCCGCACGCTGGTCAGCAGCGGGGTGGGCAGCAGCGGCACCAGCGCGACGGCGAAGCCGAGCGCCCAGGCCGCCGACGTGGCGCGGTGCCGGGCCGGCCGGGCGCGGAGCCGGTCGACCGTGTACGCCAGCAGCAGCCCGATCACCGGCGCGACCACCAGTGCCAGCCGGGAGGGCAGCGCCGCGTTGATCACCGGCAGGTTGTCCAGCACCCCGAACGGGAGGAGTTGACCGGTCCGGTGGCCGTTCCACTTGGCCGTCGGCCCCCAGGAGAGCACCGCGAAGACCACCGCGGTGACGCCGAGCGCGGTGAGGGTGGCCCGGAACGTCCGGGCGGCGCGCCGCCAGAGAAAGGCGAAGCAGGCGACCGCGAGCAGCAGCAGCGGGATGCCGAAGAACGAGTTCTCCTCGGTGGGGTTTGGCGCCAGCGAGGTGCCCAGGCCGGCCCAGCCGGCCAGGGACCGGCGCGGGTACGACCCGTACGCGGCGATGTCCTCGGAGTGGATGAGCGGGTCGAAGCCGGTGCCGTGGAAGCGCTGCGGCCCGGCGAAGTGCAGCCACAGCGGGTACGCCAGCAGCGCCCCGGCCACCAGCGCGGTCACCCCGAGCCCGGCCGCGAAGCGGGGCAGCGCGGCGCGGGCCTCGGCCCGGCGGGCCGGGTGCAGCGCCCACACCAGCAGGAAGAGGGCGAGGGCCAGGGCGGTGAAGAAGAGCCCCTCGGCGGCGATCGAGAAGGCGACCGCCACCAGCAGGCCGAGCACGATCCCGCCGCGGACCGCCCGGCCGGGGCGGCGGAGCCGGAACACGCCCCAGACCAGCAGCGGCACCAGCCACCCGGCGGTCCAGTTCAGGTGCGCGTTGGCGTGCGACACCATCGCCGGGCAGTAGGCGATGAAGAGCGCGCCCACGGCGGCGGCCAGCTGGCTGCCCACCAGGTGCCGGCTGAGCAGCCAGTACCAGGCCACCCCGGTGGCGGCGAGGTTGAGGGTGAGGATCACCAGGAACGTCGCGGGCGGTCCGATCAGGTAGGTCAGCGGCGCGAAGAGCACCGCGTACACGGTGATCGAGGTGTTGACCGCGAGGTTGACCCCGTCGGGGACGTTGATCAGGTCGGTGAAGAACGGGTTCTCCCCGTGGGTGACGGTGTGCCCGCCGAAGGCCAGCAGCCACTCGAAGAGTGCCTGGTCGCTGGAGTTGACGGTGATGGCCCGGGTGTTCGGGTCCCGCCACATGCCGCTGGTCACCCAGAACGCCAGGGCCACCGCGGCGAGCACCACGACCAGGTCGGCGCGCCAGGTCCGGGTGGCGGGCGCGGGCGACCGGTCGGTGACCGGGGACGGGGAGGTCGGCACGCAGCGGACGTTACCAACCGGATCTGGACACGCCGGTCAGACACGAAACCTCGGGACCGCTTCCGCCGTCCCCGGCGGCACACTTCGATCTCGGTGAATGTGTGAGCGGTGGCCATGTCGGGCCGGGAAACCCGGACGTAGCGTCTCGGCAACTTCAGCGTGACTCAGTTCACAATCCGCCGTCGGGAGGTCGCCGTGCGCCGCTCCTCATCCATCCTCACCCGCCTCGCCGGGGCGGCGGCCGGGATCGTGCTGGCCGCCGCGGCAGCGCTCACCGCCGCCCTCCCCGCCCAGGCCGCCACGCTCACCCAGGTCACCGGCTTCGGCTCCAACCCGGGCAACCTCGCCATGTACGCGTACCGCCCGGACGGCCTGCCGGCCAACGCGCCGGCCGTGGTGCTGCTGCACGGCTGCACCCAGAACGCCGGCTACTTCGCCAACTCCGGCTGGCAGAAGTACGCCGACCTGTGGAAGTTCGCGCTGATCGTGCCGCAGCAGCCGTCCGCCAACAACTCCAGTACCTGCTTCAACTGGTTCGAGACCGGGGACACCGCGCGCGGCCAGGGCGAGGCCCTGTCGATCAAGCAGATGGTCGACTACGCGAAGGCGAACTACGGCACCGACGCCGCCCGGGTGTACGTGAGCGGCCTGTCCGCCGGCGGGGCGATGAGCGGGGTCATGCTCGCCACCTACCCGGACGTCTTCGCCGCCGGCTCCGTGATCGCCGGCCTGCCCTACCGCTGCGCCACCAGCAGCACCAGCGCGTACTCCTGCATGAACCCGGGCGTCGACAAGACCCCGGCCCAGTGGGGTGACCTGGTCCGCAACGCCTACCCCGGATACGCCGGGAAGCGGCCGCGGGTGGCGATCTGGCACGGGACCGGCGACTACACGGTCGCGGTGGCGAACGCCGTCGAGTCCCGGGACCAGTGGACCAACGTGCTCGGGGTGTCGCAGACCCCGACCAGCACCGCCACCCTGCCCGCCGACACCAACCTGGAGGTGTACGGCAGCGACCAGGTCCGGCTCTACCGGGTCTCCGGGATGGGCCACGGCACGCCGGTCGACCCGGGGTCGGCCACCGACCAGTGCGGGACCGCCGCCGCGTACTTCCTGGACACCATCTGCTCGACGTACCGGGACGCGCTCTTCTTCGGCCTCGACGGCGGGGTGACGCCCAGCCCGACACCGACGGCGTCCCCGTCGCCCACCCCGACGGCGTCGCCGGTCTGCGTCACCGCGAGCAACTACGCGCACGTGAGCGCCGGCCGGGCGTACCAGTCCGGCGGCTACGCGTACGCCCTGGGCAGCAACCAGCGGATGGGCCTCTACAACACCTTCTACACGACCACCCTCAAGCAGACCGGCCCCAACTACTGGGTCATCGGCTGCTGACCTGAGTGCCCACCCCCGTGCCGCTGCCCTCGCCGGCTCACTCGGTGAGGGCGGCGTGCAGGGCGGCGGGCAGGTGGGGGTGCGTCCAGGTGAAGCCGGCCCGGGGGAGGACGGCGGGCAGCACCCGGGCGCTGGTGAGGGCCTCGTGGGCGAAGCCGCCCAGGGCGATCTTCAGGGCCAGCGCGGGGACCGGCATGATCGCCGGCCGGTGCAGCTGGCGGGCCAGCTCCCGGGCGAAATCGGCGTTGGTGACCGGGTTGGGGCCCACCACGTTGACCGGGCCGGCGACGTCGTCGCGGGCCAGCAGGAAGGCCACCGCGTCCAGCCAGTCCTGCAGCGAGATCCAGGGCAGCCACTGCCGGCCGCTGCCCAGCTTCCCGCCGACGCCGAGCCGGAACGGCAGCAGTTGCGGTTTGAGCATGCCGCCGTCGCGGTGCAGCGGCAGGCCGGTGCGCAGCCGCACCACCCGTACGCCGGCGTCCTCGGCCGGCCGGGTCGCGGCCTCCCAGACCCGACAGACGTCGGCCAGGAAGCCCTCGCCGGCGGGGGAGTCCTCCTCCACCACCCGGTCGCCGGTGTTGCCGTACCAGCCGACCGCCGACGCGTTCAGCATTGTCGCGGGCCGGTCGGCGGCGGCCAGGCCGGCGATGGTGATGGCCAGCGTGGTGGTGGTGTCCACCCGGCTGGACCGGATCAGCCGCTTGTAGTCCTCGTTCCAGCGCTTGTCGCCCACCCCGGCGCCGGCCAGGTTGACCACCGCGTCGGCGGCGGCGACCACCGTCGGGTCGAGTTGCGCGGCGGACGGATCCCACTGCCGCTCGTCCGGCCTGCGCGGCGGGCGGCGGACCAGGCGGGTGATCTGGTGTCCGTCCGCCGTCAGCCGGTCGACCAGTCGGGTGCCGAGGAAGCCGGACACCCCGGCCATGAGGATCCGCATGCTCATATCTTCGGCTACGGACCCGGCGCCGGATGCGTTGAGCGAGATGCGTCACTCGCCGGTCCCGCCGCCCGCAGTCAGCGTGCGGCGGCCGCCGTGCGCAGGTCGGCCAGGTGCCGCTCCACCTCGGCGAACGCGTCGGCGGGCAGCGGGCCGAGCGCCAGCGTCGCGAAGTTCTCCTCCGCCTGGGCCACCGTCCGGCAACCCGGAATGGGCACCGTCCGCGGGCTGCGGGCCAGCAACCAGCCCAGCGCGCCCTGGGCGAGGGTACGGCCGTCTGCGGTCAGCGCCTCCCGGATCTGCGCGACCCGGGCGGACCACACCGGCGCCGGGCGGCCGTCGGTGAACCAGACCAGCCACTCCGGGGCCACCCCGCGCACGTCGTCCCGGCCCACGGCCCGAGTGGAGCCGGTGAGCAGACCCATCGCGAGCGGGCCCCGGTTGAGGCTGGCCAGGTCGAGCGCGTCGCAGACCGCCAGCATGTCGGGGTTGTCGTGGAGCACCGACTCGTCGTGCTGAATTGCGGCGCAGTGCGGTCCCGCCTCGGCGAAGGCTTCGGCCGACGACGGGTTGTCGGTGCTCCAGCCGTACGCCCGGATCTTGCCCTGGGTGACCAGGCCCTCCAGGGTGTCGATCAGGTCGAGCGCGGCGGACGCCGGCAGGTCGTTGATGTGCAACTGGTAGAGGTCGACGTGGTCGGTGCCGAGCCGGCGCAGTGACTCGTCCAGGCTGGCCACCGCGTGCGCCGGGCTGGCGTCGGTGCCGGTCCACCGCCGAGTGGTCTCGTCGGAGCGGTTGCCGAACTTGGTGGCGATCACGGCGCGGTCGCGCCGTCCGGCGAGGGCGCGGCCGAGGATCCGCTCGCTGTGGCCGGCCCCGTAGTTGCTGGCCGTGTCGAAGAGGGTCACGCCCAGGTCGAGCGCCCGGTGGATGGTGCGGACCGACTCGTCGTCGTCGACCTCGCCCCAGCCGAACGGCTGCCCGCCGTCGCCCCACAGTGGCCCGCCGATCGCCCAGCACCCCATGCCGACCGCGCTGACCTCGATCCCGCTGCGGCCGAGTGTCCGTGTCATCGTCATGCGGTCCAGTGTTCGACTTCGAGCGCTCTCGAGGTCAAGGAATGCGTTGCACCTCCCGTCGTCCCTCCTGACGAAGGCGGAGTGAACTGTTCGGCCGCTACGAACTTGATGACGTGAATGGATCGCGGCGAGAGCCAACTGCCCAGCCGAGGAAGCGGGCGTAGAGCTGGCTCGGCTCCGGCCCGTCCTGCGGGTGCAGGAGGTGCAGCTCGCCGGCCGCGTCGTGCAGCATCCCGCCCAGGTAGACCAGCAGCGACACCCGGTCGTCGACGTACTCGCGGAGCAGGGTGAGCCGGGCGATCGCGCACGGCCAGGGCGCGGCGCAGACCCGGCAGAGCCACAGCGGCCGATCGGCAGGTGCGCCTTGCTCACCACCGGCCGCCGTTGGCCCGCCAGGTCTGCGCCGGGGTCAGCCAGCCGGCCCGCCCGACCTGCGGGTTCGCCCGGGTCGCCTCGTCCCACCACCGGCTGTTCGGCGGCGGTGCCGGCGGCTCGGTGGGAATCGGCGCGTGCCGGTCCGGGCAGGCGGTCCAGCGCAGGCCGCACGAGCACCAGCGCCGCCCGCGCCGCCAGGTCCGTCGGTGCCGGGGCGCGAGCGGCACCGGCGCCGCGTTCCGTCGTGGCCACATCGTCAACACCTTCCATCGGGTACGCGGACCAGCACCGCCCGAATGGCGAGCCGAACGTCCGCCACCGTGACCACCCATGGCATCGGCAACTCGCCGAGCACCTTCTCCATCGCGTCCACCGGTTCGTCGACCACTGACCGCACGCTGCTCCGCCTCTCTCGCCAAATGCGGCACCGAGACGGGCGGGGTCGGCCGTGCGCGCGCATGGTCGGCCGGAGCCCGGCACCCGCCCCGGGCCTGCTAACGGACCCGCCGACACCTGGTCGCGGGCAGGGGGTGGCACCCGGCCGACTACCGGGGGAGTAACCGGCCGGGTGGTCCTACGGGGTGACCAGCTCGTGGTTGCAGACCTGGGAGCCGGTCATCGAGAGCTTTGCACAGCATGTTGTGCAAAGCAAGGACGAACTTCGCCTTACTTGTTGTGGCTGGTAGTTCATGGTCGAATGGCGGTGCAGACCTGGGAGTGTGAATGCCCGCCAAGGCGAAGTGGGCGCAGCTTGCCGACTACCTCCGTGAGCGGATCGAGTCGGGTGAGCTTGCGCCGGGGGAGAAGCTGCCATCGACCGCGCAGCTCAAGGAAGAGCACCGCGTGTCGCAAACCGTCGTGCGACAGGCGATTCTCGTGCTTCAGACGCAGGGCTGGGTGGAGGGTGTGCACGGCGTCGGCGTGTTCGTCGCCGAGCAGTTGCCGAACGCGCCCGACAGCTGAGAGCGGTGGATTCATGGGCATGACCCTGTGGTTCACCCGGGTGGCCCCGCAGGAACTGGACCGCCCGTGCTCTACTGCCAGGTCGCGGTGTCGGGGTCGATGCCGTGGGCGCGCGCGCTGGCGTCGATGATTCGGCGGAACCACGTGGCAAGGCCGGCGCGGATGCCGTCGTAGTGGGCAGCCCATGCCGGATCGGCCTCAAACATGCGGCCGAGACAGACCTGCATCTGCCTGGTGAGGGGAAAGTACGACGCAAAAACGTCGCGGTGCCACTCGACGAGTTGATTCGCTTCTGGGCTACCAGGTGTGACGCCGGCGTCCATCGCATCCCCGAGGGCGCGGTCGAAGCCGGCAACGGTGTCGGCGATGGCCTGCCATTCCTGCGGACCGCGAGAGGCTGAGCGCTCGGCGTACTGCCGCCATTGCGTCGTGTTTCCGTAGCGCTGGCGGGCTTGGGCGGGCCAGTCCGGGTTCCACTCGGGGCCGAAGATCGCGGCCTGCTGCTCGACGGTCAGCAGCAGGCCGCGCTCGTGGGCGTCGATCATCCGATCCAGTCCGGCGCTGAGCTGCTGGAGGCGGTCGATCCGTTCAGCAACCTGGGCGCGCTGCGCGCGCAATGCGCCGGGCACGTCTGCGGCCGAGTCGTCCAAGATGGCCCGAATCCTGTCCAGGCCGAGACCGATCTCACGGTAGACGACGATGCGGTGTAGGCGTTCCAGATCACCAGCGGTGTAGCGGCGGTATCCGGCAGCCGTGCGCAGCGACGGTCGCGCCAGACTGATCTCATCCCAGTGATGCAACGCGCGGACTGTCACGCCCAGCCGCGCCGAGACCTGACCGACGGTCAGGCCATCGGCGTCAGTGGCATCAGGCATGCTCCTCGTTGTTGCCGCGACCGGCGCCCGGTGGGGTGATCCCGATGGCTTCAAGGTTCCGCGCCTCCTGACTGGCCGGATCAAAGGGCTTCGCCGCAGTGAACACGATCCGTGCGTTCTCGGGGGTGATCACCTCCACATCGCGGGTGTTCCAGGGAGTATCCCGGGGGCCATCGACCGAGTTCGGGCGCACCGCACGACAGGCCTCGACAACGGAATCGACCTGGCTGAGCACGCACGCGAAACTGAAGCTCATCGCTGGTGCCTGCTCCGGAACGCTCTCCGCCGAGACGAGGAGTACGTCCTGGAACGCCCACCGGCGCAGATGCACAAGCCTGCCGGGGATGCTGAACAGCTCGAAGAACCCGAGCCCACGAATCCAGAAGTCCACCGACGCCGCCATGTCGCTCGTGGGGATCGTCACGAACGCGGGCATTCCATAGATGCCACGGAACGGCTCCGGCGGAACCGCATCCGGGCCGGGAGCGGGCACGGGACTCATCTCAAACGCGTCGTAGTAGTCACTCATGCACCCCACCCTCCAGCCTCACGCAACGTGAGAGTCAAGCCGGGCCCGTGAATCTCGCCCTACCCCAACGATGCGACCAAGGGCCTCAGCTTCTAACCGAGGGCGTGTTCACCGTGCCGGGCGGTTTCGCCCAGCACGGTGTCTAGCACCTGGGCGATGCCCGCCTCGTCGATCGCCGCTGCTGGATCCACCTCGTACTGATGAAGCGCCTGCCGGACCGCAGTCAGCGACGGGTCGCAGTCGAGTGCCCACCCGGCGGCCTCGGCCTTGGCGCAGTGCCGGCCCTCGACCGCGAAGCGCCAGATCCGGCAGGCCGTGAGGACCATGAGTGCGGCGTCTTCCGCATCGTCAGTGCGCGACCGCCAGGTAGTCAGCCAGTACCGGCCGCGCTCGTGGACCCACTCGTCGGGCACCGGCGCGAGCACCTCGCGTGGCGGAGCGCCGCGGAGGGCGTGCCCGTCGGCGCGCGCCATCGACAGTTCGGCCGGCAGGTCGGGGGCGGCGGGCACCCGGCGGTCGACCTCGAACCCGACGGACGAGCCGTCGTACCGGCCGACGTGCAGCTCCAGCGGTGGTGTCGGCGTCGGCGCGCCGGCCACCTCGGCGGTCACCACGTGCAGGTCGATGCCGGCCGAGCTGCCGAGGTCGGCCTGGCGAACCCGGTCCACCAGGGCGTCGAGTTGCGGGTCGGAGAGTCCGCCGTCGACGACGACGAGCAGGTCGATGTCGCTGCGACCGGAACGGAAGCCGCTCGCCGCCAGCGATCCGTGCAGGATCACCGATCGGACCGCCCCGCCCACGATGTCCACGACGGCCCGGGCCAGCTCTTCAGCCGCGGCCCGTGCGGGACCGTCGTCGGTGAGTACCACCCCGTATTCCTACCTCAGCGACGCCAGAACGCCAATCTGGCGGCGTCCGGGCGAAGGGATACCACCACATCGGGGAGGTGGAGTTGATCGAGGTGTTGCCTTGAGGCAGGTGAGCAGCGAAAGCAAGGCGCAGCGGCCAGCGGAGGGTGCGCGCCTCGTGCTCGGGGGCGGCTCATGAATCGTTTACGCCATCAGGTCTGTAGCGGCTATGGACAAGGTCGGCGCCCTTCGGCCTAGGTGCGGCCCCTTCCCGCTGGCGTCTGCTCCAAGGTCGCCTCGATGTCGGATGGCATCACCATTCACGGTCGAGGAGGTCCTGTCCAATCGCCGCGTCGAGGTCACTCCGTAGCCGGGCTTCGTCCAGGACTGGCGATCTGGCGAAAGCTGCCATGACCTCGGCCCGGTCGCGCTTCGCGCCTCGCGTGAAGGCATTGGAGTCGTTTCGCGCGCGCTGCGGGAGGTCTCGGTCGGCATGCTCGGCCACAGTGGCAGTCTGCCGTGGTGCGCTACGAAGTGCTATAGCGCCGCCAGGCGGGGGAGGAGTGGGGCCAGGGCGTCGACGGCGTCGGCGCGTACCACGAAGCGGGTGATCCCCCAGCGGCGCCGGTGGTGCGCGACCGCCGCGACGATCTCCTCGGCCGTGCCGATCAGCACGAACGGCGTGGCGAGCAGCTCGGCGGTGATGAGGTTGGCGTGCTCGGCGAACCGCGCGGCGGCGGCCTCGGCGTCGTCGGTCACGGTGACCTGCTGGACCAGCGCCTCCAGCACGGGCGGCGCGTCGCGGCCGGCGGCGCCGGTCGCCACGTGGGCGAGCTGGGCCTCGATCTGGTCGGCCCGCCATCGCACCTCGTGCGTGTGCCCGTCGGGCAGGGTACGGCCGGCACCGATCAGGCCCACCACGTCGGCGTGCGCGCCGGCCCAGCGCAGCAGCGTCGAGTTGCCCGTACCGATGGTGAGCGGGACCCGGTCCTGCACGGGCTTGAGCTCGGTGAGCCGGGCGGCGTGGGCGACCAGCTCCGGCGTGTCCACGGTGACCTCCTTGCCGGCCAGCAGGTCGCGCACGGCCTCGGCGACCGCGATGCAGCGGCGGACCCGGCCGGGCACGTCGGGGCGCTCCCGGCCGACGGCCCGCCACTCGGCCGGGGTGTGGCCGGCGCCGACGCCGAGCCGGGCCCGCCCGCCGGAGACCACGTCGAGGGTGGCCACGTCGGTGGCGAGCAGGATCGGCTCGCGGACCCCGGCGTTGGAGACGTACGAGCCGAGGCCGAGCGTCGAGGTCACCGCCGCCGCGGCGGCGAGCGCCACGAACGGCGACGCGCCGTGCCCCGGGTGGTCGGCGGCGAACAGGGCGTCGAAGCCGGCCGCCTCGGCCCGGCGGGCCAGGTCGAGCCAGCTCGCGGCGTCGGTCGGTCGGGCCTGGATGGAGAAGGTCACCATCGGCCCAGCATGGTGCGGTGGCGGGCGCGCTGGCCAGTTCGGAGCCGCCGATTCTGCCGACAGGCGAATGCGCCGTCCGCCGCCCTCATCCGTGGAGGCGGATCTTGGCGCTGCTCAACTCATGGGGCCGAGCGCAGCGGCGAGAAGTGGAACACGGCGGTGCCGATGCGATTTACGCCCCATCGGGGACGTCCATGCCGAACAGTTCTTCGGCCGTACCGCCGGTCACCGCGTCCAGCGCGGCGACCAGTTTCCGTTCCTCGTAGGTGAAATGCGACTCCAGCAGCGCGGCCAGGCCGTCCAGCTCGGCGCGGACCGCCGGGCCGTCGTCCGTCCCGGCGAGCAGCGCGTCGACCTGGCGCAGCAGGTCCGCCACCACCCGGTGGTCCTCGCTCAGTTGGGCGAGGACGGGTCGCAGCTCGGGCACCTGCTCGGCCAGGAGGCGGAACGCGCCGGCGTCCTCGCCGGTGTGGTGCCGGTCCAGCGCCGCGCAGAAGCCGACGCAGTGGGCCCGTAGCTCGCGGGACAGGCCGGTGCCGGCGCCGCCGGGGGAGTCGAGGCTCGCGCGGAGCCGGGCAAGCTCTTCGCGGAGCCAGTGGTGGATCTCGATCAACTGGGTGCCGAGGGCGGTCAGCCGTCCGGCCGGTGAGTGGGATGGGTGCACATGGTCCCCTGCTGTCCCGCGCCTCCATGCCCACGGCGGCCTTCGGGCCGGGTGCACCGCGACGCTGGGCTGCACCCTACGCGAACCGGACGCCGTCCACCGCCCCGGGTCACTCGCCCTCGTCCGGTTCGTTCGGCTCGTGCCAGCGGGCCCGGTAGGCGGCCTCGTGCGCCTCGTGGGCGGTCCGTTCCTCGAAAACCAGTCGGCGCAGCGCCCGCCGGCCCTCGTCGAAGATCACCACCTCGGCGGCCACCATGCCGACACAAATCACGGTCAGCAGCCCCAGGGTTCCCAGCGCCGGCAGTTGGTCGACCAGCGGGGGGCAGATGGCAAGCAGCCCGAGGGTGACCACCCGGGTCCAGCTCAGGGTGTGCAGGGTCCGCAGTTGGAACAGCATGTCGCCGAGGAGGTACAGGAACACCCCACCGAAGAGCAGCGGCTCGGCCGAGCCGCGGGCCGGCGCCCAGTCGGAGATCGTCGGACTGGTGATCTGGTGGACGATCTGCTCGGCGCCGAGCGCGAACAGGATGATCCCGGCGATCATCGGCAGGTAGCAGTACGCGTACGCGTCCCGGGCCATGGTGAGCCGGGGTTTGCCCTGTGCCGAGTGCAGGGCGATCCGGGCGGCCGGCCCGACCATGTCGTAGTGCGCCCACCAGAGGGCGGCGGTGAAGAAGATGCTGAGCACCGCCGCCCCCACCGCCGGCAGGGTGGGTGGCTGCCCGATCAGGTTGCTCCCGACGCCGACCGAGATGACCGACTCGCCCAGCGCGATGATCAGGATCAGGTCGTACCGTTCGGTCCAGTGCTCGGCCGAGGCGATGCCCCAGACCCAGGAACCCACGAGTTGGCCGGTTGTGTACTGGAGCAGCACGACCAGGGCCCACAGCCCGTCCCGGACGAGCGGCGCCCAGGAGGAGCCGTGCATGGCCGGGGGGATCAGCGCGGCGGCGAGCAGCAGCAGGGTGCTGCCCACCAGCTCCGGGGCGAATCGCCTCATCTGCCGGAGTTCGTCCGGTCTGTCCCGCACCGCGTGCCGGAGCAGCAGCAGGTGCACCAGGCGAACCACGATGTAGCTGACCGCCGCCACGACCGGCCCGGCGGCGTTGCCCCGCACGTCGTGGAACGCCTGCGGCAGCGACAGGGCGAAGGTGAACAGTGCCGCCATGCCGACCGTCATCAGCACCGGCACGAAGCCCTCGCCGAGCCGGACCCGGGTGGCGACCACGCTGTGCACCACCCACGACCACCACAGCACGGCGAGGACCAGCAGGGCGTGCAGCAGCGCCCCGCCGCTGACATCCCGCGCGGTGGACCGGGTGATGATGAAGAACGAGAAGACGAAGACCAGGTCGAAGAAGATCTCGAACCGGTCCACCCGGGCCGCGGGGGCCACCGGCACCGCGGGCCCGAGGCGCCGCCGCCACCCGAAGCCGCTCACCGACCGAGTCTGTCAAGCGGGCGGCCGGCAGCGGGCCGGATTCCGGCCACCCTGCGCGGCCGGCCCGGACACGACGAAGGGGGCGCGCGGCGTGTGCCGCGCGCCCCCTTGCGTGTCGTCAGGGCGTCAGAGCCCCAGCTCGGCCTCGAAGTTGCCGGCCTCCAGCCGCTCCTTGACCGCGACGAGGAAGCGGGCCGCGTCCGCGCCGTCGATCAGCCGGTGGTCGTACGACAGGGCCAGGTAGACCATCGAGCGGACCGCCACGACCTCGCCCAGCTCCGGGTCGTTGACCACGACCGGGCGCTTCACCACGGCACCCGTGCCGAGCATCGCCGACTGCGGCGACGGCACGATCGGGGTGTCGAAGAGGGCGCCCCGGCTGCCGGTGTTGGTCAGCGTGAAGGTCGCCCCGGCGATCTCGTCCGGGCTGATCTTGTTGGTCCGGGTGCGCTCGGCCAGGTCGGCGACCCGCTTGGCGATCCCGCCCAGGTTGAGGTCGCCGGCGTTGTGGATGACCGGCACCAGCAGGCCCCGCTCGGTGTCCACGGCGATGCCGAGGTGCTCCGCGTCCGGGTAGGTGATGGTCCCGGCCTCAAGGTCCATCCGGGCGTTGACGATCGGGTAGGTCTGCAGCGCCTCGACCGCCGCCAGGGCGAAGAACGGCAGGAAGGACAGCTTCACGCCGTGCCGCTGCTGGAAGGAGTCCTTCGCCTGGGCCCGCAGCTTGGCGATCTTGGTGACGTCCACCTCGATCACCGTGGTGAGCTGCGCCATCTCGTGCAGCGACTGCTGCATCCGCTTGGCGATGGCCGCCCGGATCCGGGGCAGCTTCTCGGTGGTGCCCCGCTTCGCGCTCGGCTGCGGCTTCGCGGCCGGCTTGGCCGGGGCCGGCGCCGCGGCGGCGGCCGGCTGCGCGGCCGGGACAGCCTTGGCGGCCTTCGCCTTCTCGGCCGCCTCCAGGACGTCCTGCTTGCGGATCCGCCCGCCGACGCCGGTGCCGTTGACCGAGGACAGGTTCACCCCGTGCTCGGCGGCCAGCTTGCGCACCAGCGGCGTCACGTAGCCGGCGGCCTCTTCGCCGCCGCCCTGCACGGGGGCGGTCGGACGCTGCGGGGTGGGGGCCGGCGCGGCCGGCTGCGCTGCCTGCTCGGCCCGCATCGGCTGGGCGGCGGTCTCCGCCTCCGGCGCCGGCTGGTTGTACGACACGCCCGGGGTCGGCTCCTCGGCCTTGGGCGCCGGGGCGGCCTCGACCTTCGGCTCCGGCTTCGGCTCGGGCTTGGCCTCGGGCTTCGGCGCCGGCTGGGCCGGGGCCGGGGCGGCACCGGCCGCACCGATGATCGCCAGGTCGGCGCCGACGTCGGCGGTCTCGTCCTCGGCGACCTTGATCTCCAGCAGCGTGCCGGCGACCGGCGAGGGGATCTCCGTGTCGACCTTGTCGGTGGACACCTCCAGCAGCGGCTCGTCCACCTCGACGCTGTCGCCGACCTGCTTGAGCCAGCGGGTGACCGTACCCTCGGTGACGCTCTCGCCGAGGGCCGGCATCTTGACCGGGGTGCCCGCGCCCGACGGCGCCGGGGCCGCCTGGGCCGCCGGCTGCTCGACGGCCGGCTGCTCCGCCTCGGCCTGGGGCGCGGCGGCGGCCTCCTCGGCCTCCTCGGCCGGGGCCGCCTGCGGCGCGACCGCCCCGCCGACCTGCTCGCCCTCGCCGGCGATGACCGCCAGCTCGCTGCCGACCTCGGCGGTCTCGTCCTCGCCGACCACGATCCGGCTCAGCACGCCCGCCGCGGGCGACGGGATCTCGGTGTCCACCTTGTCGGTGGACACCTCAAGCAGCGGCTCGTCGACCTCGACGGTGTCGCCCTCCTGCTTGAGCCAGCGGGTGACGGTGCCCTCGGTGACGCTCTCGCCGAGCCGGGGCATGGTGACCGATACCGGCATGTTCTCCAGACTCCTTCATTCCCCTGGTGGGATCATCGCCCGTCGCCGGACGCCGCGGTTGTCGTGGTCAGTTGTGCGCGTGCAGCGGCTTGCCGGCGAGGGCCAGGTGCGCCTCGCCCAGGGCCTCGTTCTGCGTCGGGTGGGCGTGCACGAGCTGCGCCACCTCGGCCGGGTACGCCTCCCAGTTGTAGATGAGCTGCGCCTCACCGATCAGCTCGCCGACCCGGGCGCCGACCATGTGCACGCCGACCACCGGGCCGTCCTCGACCCGGACCAGCTTCACGTGGCCGGTGGTCTTGAGGATCTGGCTCTTGCCGTTGCCACCCAGCGGGTAGTTGTAGGTCTTGACCTTGTCGGCGCCGTACTGCTCCTTGGCCTTCGCCTCGGTCAGGCCGACCGACGCCAGCTCCGGGTCGCAGTAGGTGACCCGCGGGATGCCGGCCTCGTCGATCACGGCCGGGGTCTGGCCGGCGATCTCCTCGGCGACGAAGATGCCCTGCTGGAAGCCGCGGTGCGCGAGCTGCAGGCCCGGCACGATGTCGCCGACCGCGTAGACGTTCGGCACGCTGGTGCGCAGCCGCTCGTCGGTCAGCACGTAGCCGCGGTCCATCTTGACGCCCTGCTCCTCGTAGCCGAGGTTGGCCGTGTTCGGGCCGCGACCGACGGCGACCAGCAGCAGCTCGGCCTCGACGGTCTCGCCGCCCTGGATGGTCAGCTTGACGCCGTTCTCGGTCTTCTCGACCTTCTCGAACGGCTTGCCGACCTTGAAGTTGATCTTCCGCTTGCGGAAGGCCCGCTCCAGCGCCTTCGACGACTCCTCGTCCTCGGCGGCGACCAGGCGGGGCAGCGCCTCGACGATGGTCACGTCCACCCCGAAGGACTTCCACACGCTGGCGAACTCGACGCCGATCACGCCGCCGCCCAGCACGATCGCCGAGGCCGGGACCCGGTCCAGGACCAGGGCGTGGTCGCTGGTGATGATCCGCTCGCCGTCGACCTCCAGGCCGGGCAGGCTCTTCGCGTACGACCCGGAGGCCAGGACGACGTTGCGGCCGGTGTAGCGCTTGCCGTCGACCTCCACGGTGTTCGGCGCGACCAGCTTGCCGGCGCCCGCCACGAAGGTGATGTTCTTCGCGCCGCCCACCAGGCCCTGGAGGCCCTTGTAGAGCCGGGAGATCACGCCGTCCTTGTACGAGTTGACCGCGGCCATGTCGATGCCCACCAGTTCGGCCTTGACGCCGAACTGCTCCGACTCGCGGGTCTGGTCGGCGATCTCGGCGGCGTGCAGCAGCGCCTTGGTCGGGATGCAGCCGTTGTGCAGGCAGGTGCCCCCGAGCTTGCCCTTCTCGATGAGGGCGACGGACAGGTTCAGCTGGGCGGCGCGCAGCGCGGTCGCGTAGCCGCCGCTACCACCTCCGAGGATCACGATGTCGAAGGTTGCGTCGTTCGGCTCGCTCACGTTCCAACTCCCAGTTCGCGTCACTGCATCGGGGGTTACGGTGGAGTAACAGGCACACCCCACCTCGGTCATCTTGTCACCACCGCCGACGAAGCGCGTAGTGAGGTGCCCAACGACACGTCCCCGCCACGTACGCTTGGCACCGTCTTCGATGATGTACGGGGGAGGAGTGGGTGCGGTGGGGCTGTTCCGACGACGTAAGCGGACGGGCGCGGTGAGTCGCGACCGGGTCGCCGAGCGCGCCGATCTGGACCACCTTGAGAGCTTCGTCCGCACCCGACGCGGGGTCGAGGCGTATCTGGAGCCACGGACCACGGTCACCGAGACCACCGTCATGCTGATCGCCGACGACGGCGAGTGGACCCGGCGGCGGGTCGGCACCCCGGAGGAGGCACGCCGCTTCGCCCACAAGCTCGCCATCCCGATCTACGACGTCCGGCTGATGGGCTACCCGCAGCGCATGCGCGACTACAACGAACGCCGCAAGCGCCGCCCCGAGCTCTTCTGAGCCGGACAAGCGGACGGGGCGCCCCCGGGTAGGGAGCGCCCCGTCGTCGCGGTGGACGGCGTCAGCCGTTGGCGGCGACGTCCTCGACCAGGTGGACCAGGGTGCGGACCGGGACGCCGGTGCCGCCCTTGGTCCAGTAGCCGGTCGCCTCGCCCGAGTGGTAGCCGGGGCCGGCGATGTCGATGTGCGCCCAGGCCACGTCCTCGGTGACGAACTCGCGCAGGAAGACGCCACCCTGGAGCATGTGGCCGGCCCGGTCCATGCCCGCGTTGACCTGCGAGATGTCAGCGACGTCGGAGTCCATGCCCTTGCGCACGTCGTCCGGCAGCGGCATCGGCCAGGCCGGCTCGCCGGTGGCCTCACCGGCCGCCTTCACCCGCTCGCACAGCTCGGGGGTGCCCATCACGCCGGCGATCTTCTTGCCCAGCGCGATCACCTGGCCGCCGGTCAGCGTCGAGGTCTCGAACAGGTAGTCGGCGCCGTCCTCGCAGGCCCGGGCGATGCCGTCGGCGAGGATCATCCGGCCCTCGGCGTCGGTGTTGAGCACCTCCACCTTCTTGCCGCTGTACATGGTGATCACGTCGCCCGGCCGGTAGCTGGTGCCCGACGGCATGTTCTCCGCCATCGGCAGGTAGCCGGTGACCGCCACGGACGGCTTGAGCGCCGCGACCGCCAGCATGGCCGCGCCGACGGCCGCCGCGCCGGCCATGTCGGACTTCATCTCCCACATGCCCTGGGCCGGCTTGATCGAGATGCCGCCGGTGTCGAAGGTGATGCCCTTGCCGACCAGCGCCACCCGCTTGCCGTTGCCGCCACCGGCCGGGGTGTAGGTCAGCTTGACCAGCCGCGGCGGGGCCTCCGAGCCCTGCCCGACGGCGAGGATGCCGCCGTACCCGCCGGACTTCAGCGCCGCCTCGTCGAGCACCTCGACACCGAGCCCGGCCTCCCGGGCGGCGGCGGCCACGGCCTCGGCGAACGCCGGCGGGCGCAGCTCGTTCGGGGCGGTGTTGACCCAGTCCCGGCTGGTCCGCACCGCGCCGGCGACCGCCTGGGCGCGGACGACCTCCGCCTGCGCGGTCGCGTCGGCGGCGTCCGGCACCGCGATCAGCACGTCGGCCACCGGCTCGCGCCGGCCCGGCTGCGGCTTGGTCTTGTAGCCGGCGAACCGGTAGCCGCCGAGCAGCGCACCCTCGGCGACCGCGCGCAGCGCGGCCGGGGCGTCGGCGTCGTCGGGCAGCGGCAGGGCCAGCGCCACGCGCGGCGCGCCGGCCAGGGCGCGGACCGCCGCGCCGGCGGCCCGGCGCAGCGTCTCCGGGGCCGGGGCCGCGCCGGACGGCTCGGGGCCGAGGCCGACGGCGGTGACGACCGGGGCGGTGATCGTGCCCAGCGTGGCCAGCTTGATCACCTCACCGGGGCCGCCGGTGGCACCGAGCAGTGCCAGCGTCTCGGTCAGCTTGCCGTCGAACGCGGCGGCGATGCTCTCCGCGCCGCTGGCCAGCAGCAGGGTGCCGGCGGGTGAGCCGGAACCCTGCTCTGCGGTCTGGCTGTGCACGCCGATCACGATCGCGTCGACGGCGAGTTCGGCGGGGTCGGTGTCGACCAGGCTGAGGGTGGTGCGGGGCGATGTCACTGAAGCTACTCCGGGCGGGCCGGGCCGGCCGCGTGGTCGCGTACCGGCGATGAAGGTCTCCGGCGCAACCTACCCGCCGGACGCGTGGCTGTCCCGCCGATGGGCCTCCGACGGGTCCCGCCGATGCTAACCAGGCGTTCAGCGGGCGGTAAGTTGCCACCCATGACCGAGGTGACCTCCGACGCCGCCGCGACCCGGCTGCGCCGTTCCCCGCTGCACGAGCGGCACACTGCCGCCGGCGCCAAGTTCGCCCCCTTCGGGGGCTGGGAGATGCCGCTGGAGTACGCCGGTGGCGGCGTGCTCAAGGAGCACACCGCGGTGCGTACCGGGGTGGGTGTCTTCGACGTCTCGCACCTCGGCAAGGCGCGGATCACCGGGCCGGGCGCCGCGGACTTCGTCAACGCCTGCCTCACCAACGACCTCGGCCGGATCAGCCCCGGCAAGGCGCAGTACACCCTGTGCTGCGACGAGGCGACCGGCGGCGTGGTGGACGACATCATCGCCTACCTGCACGCCGACGACCACGTCTTCCTGGTGCCGAACGCGGCGAACACCGCCGAGGTGGTCCGCCGCCTGCGCGCCGCCGCGCCGGCCGGGCTGGCCATCTCCGACGAGCACGAGGCGTACGCGGTCCTCGCGGTGCAGGGGCCGCGCTCGGCGGACCTGCTGGCCGCGCTGGGCCTGCCCACCGAGCACGACTACATGAGCTTCTCCACCGCGACCCTGGACGGTCTCGGGCTGACCGTGTGCCGCACCGGCTACACCGGCGAGCTCGGCTACGAGCTGGTGATCCCGGCCGAGCACGCGCTGGCCGTCTGGGACGCGCTGTTCGCCGCCGGGGCGGCGTACGAACTGCGGGCCTGCGGGCTGGCCGCGCGGGACACCCTGCGCACCGAGATGGGGTACCCGCTGCACGGGCAGGACCTCTCGCTGGAGATCACCCCGGTGCAGGCCCGCTCCGGCTGGGCGGTGGGCTGGGACAAGCCGGCCTTCTGGGGCCGGGACGTGCTGCTCGCCGAGAAGGCGGCCGGCCCCCGGCGTACGCTGCGCGGGCTGGAGGCGGTCGACCGGGCCATCCCGCGCCCGGGGATGGCCGTGTACGCCGGCGACACCCGGGTCGGCACCATCACCAGCGGCACGTTCAGCCCGACCAAGAAGCAGGGCATCGCGCTGGCCCTGATCGACACCGAGCCCAAGCTCGCCGACGGCGAGATCGTCGACGTCGACATCCGCGGCCGCCGCGCCCAACTGCGCCTCACCCGCCCCCCCTTCGTCAAGCCCTCGGTCCGCTAGCCCCCGCTCACGGCGATCATGAAGTTGTTGTCCCGACACGCCGTAGTCGACGGCAACAACTTCATGATCAACCGGGCCGGGCTGGGCCGGGCTGGGCCGGGCCGGGGCGGGGCGCGCGGCAGTGCAGGGTGGCGAGAGCGTGGTCAGTCGGGGGTGGGGGGTTCGCCGGCGTCCAGGACGGCTTGGGTCCAGCCGCCTTCGATGACGCCGGTGGCGTCGAGCAGGGCCCAGTCGACGACATCCGTCGCCTCCACCACGACCGGGGCGCCGATCCGGACGGTGGGGTCGGTGGCGGCGTCGCTGGCGCTGGCGCCGACGATCCGCTCGGGGCTGTCCCAGGACGTCACCCCGGCCCAGACGAACTCGGGGCCCTCGTCGCCGGGCAGGCCGTACTTGACCACGAGCTGGGCCTCGGCGGGCAGCTGACCGGCGAGGAACCGGGCCCGGATGTCGCCCAGGCCGGCACGCGCGGTGGCGATCGCCCGGCTCATCGCGTCGCCCGGCCGGGCGTACCGGACGTCCGGCTGGATGCCGTTGAACAGGGTGGCGCAGGCGGCGGCGAAGTAGCGGCCGGCCGGGCCGGGGTGCCCGGGCGGCGGGTTGAGGCTGAGGAACGAGTCGGCGTCCGGGTCGGTCGCCGGGTCCAGCTCCAGCCGCAGCAGCACCGGCGCCGTCGCGCCGTGCTGCTCCGGATTGCCGTACGCCACCGCGATGTCGTGCCCGGTCACCGTGGCCAGTACCGGGAGCTGCACGAACGCGGGCACCTCCTCGCCGGCCAGCCCCTCGGTCCAGTCCCGCAGCAGCCGCCGGGCGGCGCCGGTCATCACCGCGCCCCAGGCCCGGGTCAGATGGTCCGGCACCCCCTGGGTCTGCAGCTCCAGCAGCCCGAACCGGCGCAGCCCCTTGGTGGTGAACCAGAGCCCGTCGGCGTCCGACGAGTACGGCACCAGCACCCAGTCGACCAGCCGGATCCGGCCCTGCTCGTCGGGGAGCGAGCGCAGCGCGGCGGCCGGGTCGAGGAACTGGAGACCGAAGACGTCCACCACGTCCCCGTCGACCGTCTCGGCGATCGCCGCGGCCACCGCCCGGGCCGCCCACTCGTGCGCCGGCGGCCAGCCCGGCCGGTATTCGGCCTGCACCACCACCAGGTGCGTGGCGGCGGCCAGCCGGGCCAGCTGGGCCTCGGTGGCGCCGAACGCGGTGAGCAGGTCCGGCGGCAGCTCGGGGAACTCGCCGATCGTACGGGTGTCGACGCTCATCAGCGGGCTGTCCAGCATCTGCCGCGCCAGCCCGTGCACCGGCTCGGCGAGCCGCCCCGCCAGACCCGCCACCGCCGTCTTCGGGCTGACCTTCGGCAGCCCGGCGATGGGCACCAGGTAGGTCGCGTCCAGCGACTCCGGCACCGGTACGGGCAGGAAGTCGTCCGTGATGAGCATGTCGTCCCCCTCGACCGTGCCGGTGCCTCGTCCTCGAACGCTACCCGCCCGGACGGGTGACGCTCAGCCGGACAGCACCAGTCCCAGGTAGGCCAGCGTGGTGACGATCTCCACGGTGGCCCCGAGCACGTCGCCGGTGATCCCGCCGAGCCGGCGTACCACGTGCGCGAGGAGCCCGGCCGCGACGGCGAGCGCCGCGACGACGGCGAGCGGCCCCTGCCACGGGCGGCCCGGCACCGCCGGCACGGCCAGCAGCGCGACGGCGACCGCGCCGGCCACCAGGGCGACCGGCCCCACCGTGCCGGCCACCAGCGCGCCCAGGCCCTCCGGCCGGGCGGCCGGCACCCCGCGCCGGCAGGCCAGGCCCACCCCGAGCCGGCCGGCGGCCGTGGCGGCGGACACCGCGGCGAGCGCCGCCGGCCACGACCGCCCGGCCAGCTCCGCGAGCACCGCCGCCTGCAGCAGCAGTACGACCACCAGCGCGACCACCCCGAACGGGCCCACGTCCGGCTTCTTCATGATCTCCAGCGCCGCCGCGCCCCGCCGGTACGACCCCAGCGCGTCCACGGTGTCGGCCAGCCCGTCCAGGTGCAGGCCGCGGGTGAGCAGCGCGCCGAGCCCGACGGTGACCGCGGCGGCGACCAGCGGGGGAGCGAGGGCGGCGGTGAGCAGCAGCACCGCCGCGAGGAGCGCGCCGAGCAGGGCACCGACCGCCGGGGCGAGCGCCATCGCAGTGCCCGCCGCGGCCCGGTCGACCCGGCCGCTGCGCACCGGCAGCGTGGTGAAGGTGGTGACCGCCAGCCGGATCCCGTCGGCGAACCGGGACTCAGTCGGCACGCCGGTCGGGGGACTCCGACACCGCGACCGGCTCATCCGGCTCGGCGGTCGCGGGCCGGCCGGGTCCCGGCCCGGCCGGCTCCGGCTCGACCGTGGTCGGCCCCGGGCCGGCCGGCTCCGGCTCGGCGAACTCCGGCTCGGTGGCGGGCGTCAGAGGCTCCGGCTCGGTGGTGGTGGGCCCGGGGCCCGCCGGCTCCGGCTCGGTGAACTCCTCGTCGCCCTCGCCGCGCAGCGACGGGTGCACCGGCAGGCCGGCGGCGAGCGCCAGCACCGAGCGCAGCAGCGGCAGGGTGGCCAGTGCCGTCGCTCCCTCGCCGAGGTTGAGCCGCAGGTCCACCAGCGGGGTCAGGCCGAGCACGTCGGCGGCGAGCCGGACGGCGGGCTGCCCGCCGTGGTCGGGCAGCAGGCACCAGTGCCGGGCCTGCCCGGCCAGGTCGCGGCTGACCAGGCCGGCGGCCACGCCGACCGGGCCGTCCAGCAGCACCGGCATCCGCCGGGCGGTCGCCCCGAGCAGCACGCCGGTGGCCACCGCGATGTCGCCCCCGCCCAGCTCGGCCAGTACGTCCTTGGCGTCGCGCGGGCTGCGGCGGGTGCGGTGCAGGGCGTCCCGCACCGCCGCGCAGCGGACCATCCAGGCCGCGTCGTCGATCAGGCCGTGCTCGTTCACCACCCGGCCCAGCACCGCCGGGGGCTCCGCGCCGGCCGTCGCCGCCAGCACCGCCGCGGCCGCCGCCTCGGTGCCGGCGCCGCACGCCGCCAGCACCAGCAGCTGTACGCCCGCGTCGGCGGCCTGCTCGGCCAGCCGCCAGCCGTAGCGCAGGGCCGACTCGACCTGCTCGGCGGAGAGCGCCGGCCCGTCCTCCATGGCGGCGGAGGCGGGCGCCTCGACCACCTGGAGGCCGGCCCCGCTCTCGGCCGCCAGCCGGGCGAGCGCCCCCTGGCCGGCCCGGGCCTGCCGGGCGCGGCGGGCCGATTCGTCGGGCGCCACCCCGGCCGACGCGCCACCGGCGTGGTCACCGTGCAGCAGCAGTACGCGCACCGAGCTCCACGGCGCGGGGGTCGGGGTGCCCTGGGTGGCGGCGGCGAAGCTGACAACCCGGTCCAGCACGCCCAGCCCGGCGCCGGGCAGGTCCAGGGTGGCGAGCCGGTCGACCGCCTGCGGGCCCGCGTACTCGTCGGGCATCGGCAGTTCCATGCCGGGCTGGATGGCCAGGCCGGTGGCGACCATCGGCAGCGCCATGGTGGGGGCGGCCCAGGCAGCCTGCTCCGCCACCGGCGCGGGGGCCGGCGTGGGCGGCGCGGCCGGGGTGAGCACCTCGGGCAGCGCCTCGTCCGGCGCGACGCCCGGCGCGGCGGGGGCACCCGCCTGGCCGGGGCCGATCTGCGCCGGGACGGCGGCGTACGGCGCGCCGGCCGGCTTCAGCCACGCGGCCTGACCGGCCACCACCAGCACCACGGCGTCGCAGGCGTCGGCGACCGCCCGGTTGGTCGTGCCGAGCGCGTCGGTGAACGCCCGGCCCAGCGGGGTGGTCGGCACCAGGGAGAGCCCCACCTCCGGGCTGACCAGCACCAGCCGGGCGGCGCTGGCCCGGACCGCCGCGGCCAGCTCGGCGATGGTGGCGGAGTCGTCGGCGGGCTGGTGGGCCGGGTCGAGCAGCACGGTCACCCAGCCGCCCAGGTCGTCCACGAGCAGCGTCTCGTTCGGCCCGGCCGCCGCGATCACCTCGGCCAGCCGGCCCGGGTCCGCGGCGGTCTCCTCGGTGGTCCAGCTCCCCGGCCGGCGGGCCCGGTGCGCCGCCAGGCGGGTCGCCCACTCGGTGTCCTCCGGATCCCCCTCGGGGGCGGTGGCCACGTAGCGGACCGTGGGCGCGTCGGCGACCAGCGATTCCGCGAACTCAGACTTGCCGGACCGGATACCGCCGAGCACCAGGAGTGTGTTCCACCCGTCAACGGACATGCCCGTACCTTACGGCCGGCCGGCCGGTCACCGCCTGCCGGCCCGGGCGGGTTCCCAAGTGCCGCCCCCGGCGCCGGGCGGCGTCAGCCGCAGTGTTCGAAGGGACTGCCGTAGCTGGCCCCGCCCACCGACCCGCCCCACTTCACGCAGGCCTTCGCGGCGCCTGCCCGGACCGGCCCGGCGTAGTACTCGAACGCCCCGCTGTCGGTCTCGCGGGCCTTCCCCTGCACCTCCAGGTACGCCGACACCGCGGTCGCCCGGCCGACGTCGGTGTCCTTGAGCGTGACCACGCAGTTGGCCCCGCTGGACGTGTTGTAGAGCAGGTAGACCCGACCCTTGCGGACGCCGCCCGCGGTCAGCGTCGCCGAGTCGATCACCTGGTAGCCGCTGCCGCACGCCTGGCCGGCGGTGTACGGGTTGGGCTTCTGCGGAGCGGTCGTCGTGCTCGTCGGCCTCGGTGCCCCGGTGCCGCCGGCGGCCGGTCCAGCCGAGGCGCCGGCCGACGGGGTGGCGGCACCCGGCGCGGCGTGACTCGGACCGGCCGAGGGCGACCGGCTCGGCCGACCGGTGGGGCTCGCCGCGGACGCGGACGCCTCCCCGGTGGCCGGCACCTCCGACTGCCCGGGATCGGCGAGCGCCGACTCGCCGGTCAGTGCGGTCGGGCCGCCCGCCGGTGGGTCCTCGTCACCGGAGCGCAGCGCCGCCACCGCCACGGTGGTCGCCAGCGCGACGAGGACGACGCCGGCTGCCCCGGCCAGGGCGAGGATCCGTCCCCGCCCCCGGCGCCCCGTCGGCTCCTCCAGCGTCGGCGGTACGCCCGAGCCGGCGTGTCGGTCCTGCTCCGGGCCGTACCCGCCGGGGCGCGGACCGGGTTGTGCGACCCCGATCGACCAGGCGGGGCCGGCCGGGGGCGGACCCGCGGGCCCGGCACCACCGGGCCGGCCGGAGGTGGGGTGGGCGGGCGGCCCGGACGGGCCGCCGGAACCGGCCCCCGTGCCGGGGGCGGCACCGGCGGCCCAGCTGATACCCCCGGCCGGGCCGGGCTGTCCCGGCCCCGGGGAGACGCCGGCGGCCGGGCCGACCCCGGCGACCGGGCCGGGCTGGGCCGGGCCGACTCCCGCGACCGGGCCGGAACGTTCCGGGCCGGCGGCATCCGGGGCGAAGGTCGGGGCGGCGGTTCCGGCACCGGACGCGGGACTGGGGCGGGCGCTGTCCGCGTCGGCTGGGCCGGCGGTGGCACCGGGCACCGGGCCAGGACCGGTGGGGGACCCGGCGTGGGCGTGGCCGCCCGATGGCGTACCCCCGGCGAGGCCCGGGGTGGCGGCGGGACCGGCCGTGGCGTCCGGCGTCGGGAGCACGGCGGGCCCCGGCACGGCCGGGCCGGCCACCGCCCACGGCGGGCGGGGCGGGACGGCCATCCTGGCCATCGTGGCGTCCCGGGCGTCCTGGGCGGCCTCGGCCAGGGCGGCCCCGGTCGGGTACCGGTCGCCGGGGCGCTTCGCCAGCGCCCGGCGGACCACCTCCACCACCGCCGGGGGCGTGCCCGCCGGCAGCGGCGCCGGCTCGTCCTGGGCGTGCCGCAGCGCCACCTGGAGCGGGTTGTCGCCGTCGAAGGGCGGCCGGCCGGCCAGGCAGTAGTAGGCGACCGCGCCGAGCGCGTACACGTCGGTGGCGGCCGAGACGGCCTGGCCGGTGGCCTGCTCCGGCGACATGTACGAGGCGGTGCCGAGCACCATGTGCGCGGCGGTGATCCCCGCCATGGTGTTGGCCCGGGCGATGCCGAAGTCGACCAGCACCACCGTGCCGTCCCGCTTGACCAGCAGGTTTCCGGGTTTGACGTCCCGGTGCACGATCCCGGCGAGGTGGGCGGCGTGCAGCGCGTGGGCGGCCTGCGCCACCACCGACATGGTGGACGCCGGGTCGAGCCGGCCGGCCCGGCGGATCCAGGTCACCAGCGGCTCGCCGTCGACGTACTCCATCACCAGGTAGCTGACCCGGCTGCCGTCGGCGAGGGTGGCGGAGCCGGCGTCGTGCACCTGCACGATGCCGGGGTGCCGCAGCGCGGCCAGCATCCGGGCCTCGGCCTGGAAGCGGGTGGTGAACTCGGGGTCGGCGACCAGCGACGGCAGCAGCACCTTCACCGCGACCTCGCGGCCCAGCAGGGTGTCCGTGCACTTCCAGACGGCCCCCATGCCGCCGGTCGCGATGCGTTCGTTCAGCCGGTAGCGGTCGCTGAGCACGACTCCTTCAGTGAGCACCGCGCCACCGTACCGGCCGGCCGGTACCCGGCATGATCCAGCGGGGGCCGCGTCCGGCACGTGGTGCCCCGGAGCCGTTGCCCGTCCGGCCGACTACGCTTGCGGGGGTTCCGACCCAGGGACGACGGCGGCGAGGGGAGACGCGGCATGGCGTGGAGCTGGCGGTACGAGGGCGCGAACGGCGAGTCGGCCGACGGGCCGACCGAGTCGTTCGGCAGCCAGGCGGACGCCGAGTCGTGGATCGGCCAGACCTGGCGGGAGCTCGCGGCGTCCGGCGTCACCTCCGTCGCGCTCGTCGAGGACGACCGGGTGGAGTACCGGATGAGCCTGCTGCCCCCCGCCGAATGATGGGCTACGACCGCCCGGGCGAACCGCTGGTGCTCGGGGTGCCCCGCGCGGCGTTCCGGCCCAGCGCGATCTTCCTCGCCCTGGTCGCGCTCTTCGTGACCAGCGGCGTGATGACCTGGAACGGTTACGGCAACGTCCGGTTCAACGTCTTCCTCTTCGTGGTCTCGGGCTGGCTGGTCTCGCTCTGCCTGCACGAGTACGGCCACGCGGTGGTCGCGTACCGGAGCGGGGACCGGGACATCGCCCACCGGGGCTACCTGACGCTCAACCCGCTGAAGTACACCCACCCGTTGCTGTCGATCGTGCTGCCGGTGCTGGTGGTGCTGCTCGGCGGCATCGGCCTGCCCGGCGGCGCGGTCTGGGTGGACCGGCACGCCATCCCCGGCCGGCTGCGACACAGCCTGGTCAGCCTGGCCGGCCCGGCCATCAACGTGCTGTTCACCCTGGTCCTGCTGGCGGCGCTGTGGCTCGGGTACGGCACCGTCGGCCCGCTGCCGTTCTGGGCCGGGGTGGGCCTGCTGGCGTTCCTCCAGCTCACCGCCAGCGTGCTCAACCTGCTGCCGGTGCCCGGGCTGGACGGCGGCAACATGATCCAGCCGTGGCTCAGCCCGCAGTACCGCCGGATGTACGACCTGTTCGCCCCGTACGGCTTCATCCTGCTGTTCGCGCTGCTGTGGAGCCCGCGGATCAACGGCTGGTTCTTCGGCGCGGTCTTCGGCGTGGCGGACTTCCTCGGGCTGCCGCCCCACCTCTATGCCCTCGGGTTCGAGCTGATCCGCTTCTGGCGGGGCTGACCGGGCGGCGGGAGCCGCCGCGCAGCGGCGGGGCGCCCATGCCTCGGCGTACCCGGGAAGGGGCCCGGGCCGGCGCGGCGGCCGCGCCGGCCCGGGGAGAGCGTCACGGGCGCTGCGCCGGGCTCTCGGTCTTCGCCGGGTCCCGCTCGGTGATCGGCTCGACGATCTCGTCGATCGCCTTGAGCAGGTCGGCGTCGAGCTTCACGCCCGCCGCCTTGACGTTGTCGTGCACCTGCTCCGGCCGGGACGCCCCGACGATCGCCGAGGAGACGTTCGGGTTCTGCAGCACCCAGGCGACGGCGAGCTGCGGCATGGTCAGCCCGGCCTGCTCGGCCAGCGGCTTGAGCCGCTGCACCCGGGTGAGCACCTCGTCGTCGAGCCACTTGGCGATGAACCCGGCACCGGACTTCTCGTCGGTGGCCCGGGAACCGGCCGGCGCCGGCTGGCCCGGCAGGTACTTGCCGGACAGCACGCCCTGGGCCATCGGCGACCAGACGATCTGGCCGACGCCCAGCTCCTCGCAGGTGGGGATCACCTCGGTCTCGATGACCCGCCACAGCATCGAGTACTGCGGCTGGCTGGAGACCAGCGGGATGCGCAGCTCGCGGGCGAGCTGGTGGGCCTCGCGGATCTGCGACGCCTTCCACTCCGAGACGCCGATGTAGTGCGCCTTGCCGGAGTGCACGACGTCGGCGAACGCCTCCATCGTCTCCTCCAGCGGCGTGCTGTAGTCGTAGCGGTGGGCCTGGTAGAGGTCCACGTAGTCGGTCTGCAGGCGGCGCAGCGAGCCGTTGATCGACTCCATGATGTGCTTGCGGGACAGCCCGCGGTCGTTGCGCCCCGGACCGGTCGGCCAGAAGACCTTGGTGAAGATCTCCAGCCCCTCGCGACGCTCGCCCTTCAGCGCGCGGCCGAGCACCTCCTCGGCCCGGGTGCCGGCGTACACGTCGGCGGTGTCGAAGGTGGTGATGCCGGTGTCCAGGGCGGCCCGCACACAGGCGGCCGCGGCCTGCTCCTCGACCTGCGAACCGTGGGTGATCCAGTTGCCGTACGAGATCTCGCTGACCATCAGGCCCGAGCGGCCTAGGTGTCGGAATTCCATACCTCGACCCTAGACCCGCCGGATCATGGTCACCGCGAGGCACGACGCGGGTGTGACGATGCTCAGCGAGGGCGTCCCGCGTACGGGCGGCCGGCCACTCCTCCTCAGCCCAGCCGCACCGCTGCCGGGGTCAGAGCACCGGGGTGGTGTCGGCGAGCAGCCGGTCGATCTCGGCGATCACCGCCGCGCGTCCGGGGTGCACCGGGTCGATCAGCGGCTCGCCCCGGCGGTCCAGCGCGCCCCAGCGGCCCGAGGCGTCCCCGACCAGGAAGGCGACCGGGTGCACGACCAGCGCCGGGTACGCCGGCGCGACCAGCACCCGGCCGCTGCGGTCCACCACCCCCCGGCGACCGGCCAACTCCACCACGGCCAAACCCTCCTCGGTGAAGCCGTCCACCTGCCGGCCGTCGGCCAGCGCGGTGGTGAAGCCGTGGTAGCGGGTCGGCACGACGACCTGGCCGGTCCGGTCCACCGCGCCCCAGCCGCCGTTCTGCCGGACCGCCGCCAGCCCGCCCCGGAACGGCCGGACGTCCTCGAACCCCGGCGGGATCTTCACGATGTTGGTCGGGTCGACCGCCATCCATCTGCTCTTGCCGTCCATCGACACCCAGGCCAGCCCCTCGGAGAAGGAGGTCACCGCCCGGTAGCCGTTGTTCGCCTCGATCAGCGCCGCGCCTGCGGTGTCGATCAGCGCCCAGCGGGACGCCTCCGGGCGGCGTACCCAGGCCACGCCCTCGTGGAACGGCTGCACCTCGGCGTACCGGTGCTCGACCACTAGCTCGCCCTCGTCGTCCGCGTACCCCCAGAGCTGCTGCTCCTCGTCGAAGGTCGGCACCGGGTACCGCTCGCGGCCCAGGAGCGCCTCCCGGGTGCGCGGCTTCGGCCCGAAGCCGTCGGTCGCGGCCCGCGCGGTGACCGCGTCCAGGGCCACCGCGGTACGCGCATTCAGCTCGGTGTCCTCGTCCTGGCGCAGGTCCAGGGCCCGCTCGAAGTGCAGGCACGCCTCGGTCAGCCGGCCCTGGTCGTAGCAGGACCGGCCGGCGTGCTCGTGCAGCGCCGCGCGCAGCCGGTCGGGCAGCTCCGGCGAGTTGGCCTCGGCGAAGAGCCGGTCGGCCTCCGCGTGCTCGCCCCGCCAGCGCAGCACCTCGGCCAGCCGCGCGCGGGCCAGCGCGGTCCGCCGCAACTCGCCGGTGGCCTCCGCGTACGTGAGGGCGAGCCGGGCGTCGGCGACGGCGTCCTCCAGTTCGCCGAGGATCCGGGACGCCACCGAGCGCAGGCTCAGCAACCGGGCCCGGCTGCGGTTGTCCAGCGCGCTGCCGAGCTTCGTGGTGAGTCCCTCCCGGACCTCGCGCAGCGCCTCCGGATCGGGAGCCTCCTCGCGGAGCGTCTCCGGGTGCAGCCGCCACCGGAAGGCGGCCAGCGCCTGCTCCGGGTCCGCCGGACGTACCTCCCGCCGTTCGCTCTCCGCCACCGGCTGCTCCGCCGCCGCCTCGACGGCGACCTGCGCCGGAGGTGCGGATACCTGTGCTGGCGGTGTGGCGGCCTGCGCCGGTGGCGCGGAGGCCTGTGCCGGTGGCGCGGAGATCTGGGCCGGTGGTGCCGAGACCTGTGCCGGTGGCGCGGAGGCCTGGGCCGGTGGTGCAGGCACCTGTGCTGGCGGGGCGGATACCTGGGCCGGTGGCGCGGAGGACTGGGCCGGCGGGGCGGAGGTCTGGGCTGGCGGCGCGGACACCTGGGCCGGTGGTGCGGGCACCTGTGCTGGCGGTGTGGAGGCCTGCGCCAGCGGCGCGGAGATCTGGGCCGGCGGCGCGGAGGACTGGGCCGGTGGCGCGGGCACCTGGGCCGGTGGTGCGGACACCTGGGCCGGCGGCGCGGAGATCTGAGCCGGTGGTGCGGAGACGGGCGGCGCCGCTGGCGTGGGCGCCTCGGCCGGAGGTGCCCACGCGGGGGGCGCGGACACCTGGGCCGGCGGCGCCGACACCGGCGGCGGGCCCCACTCGGCGGGCGGGCCTGACCCGGGCCGCACCGAGGGCGCGGGGCTTTCCGCACCGGCCCGGGCGGCAGCGCCGGCGGCCGGGGACGGCGTGGGGCTCCCCGACCGGGGCTGAGCGGGAGCATCCGGCGCGAGTGGTGCCGACGCGGGCGAGGCGGCGACCGGCTCCGGGGCGTCCTCGGGAGCCGTTGGTTCCGGCGTGGACGACGCGGCGGCAGGGGCCGTGAACTCGGGCGGCGCGGAGGCGGCGGGGGCTCCGGACTCGGCCGGCGCGGACGCCTCCGGGGCGGGGCGGGCGGCGGCCGGCACCGGGTCGTCCAGCGGCACCCGGTCGTCCGGCGGCACCCGGTCGTCGGGCGGCACCGGGCCGGCGGGGGGCTGGGCCGAGGCGGGGGAGTGGTCCGGCAGGACGGACTCGCCGGCGGGCCCGTCCGGCGTCGAGTCGACGTCGGCCGGGTTGGCGCGGGTCGAGGGCGGGGGCGGCACCGGCGCGCTGACCGGCCGCGCGGCCTGTGGGTCGACCGCCTGGGCCGGCGCCACCGGCCCGCTGACCGGCCGTGCGGCCTCCGGCTCGACCTGCCGGGCCGGAGGTACGGGCTCGGGTGCGTCTGGGCGCGCCGGGGGAGCCTCGCCCACCGGGGCGGCCGGGGGCGGTACGGGGTGGCTCGGCCGGAACCAGCCGTCCGCCTCCTCGACCGGCCGGCCGGTGGCGGGTGCGCTCGCCGCGTCGTGGTCCGACCGGGCCGGCCCCGTCGCCTCGGGGCGGCCGCCGGTCTCCACCGGGGCGGGCCCCGGGGGCATCTCGGCCGCCACCGTGGCGGGCGTCGGGGCCACCCCGCCCGTCGGCGGCGCAGACACCAAGGCACCCGGCCGAGGAGCCGCGGTGGGTGCCGGCTGTCCGGACGGACCGGCGGTCGGCGCCGGTTGCGCGACCACGTCGGCCGATGGGGGCAGGTCGGCAGTCGGAGGCGTAGCGGTGCCGGGCCCACCCGGTGGGGACGCCGGGGAGACAGCTGGCGCCGACCCGGGTGTGGGCGGACGTGCCGCTGCGTCGCCGGGCGGGGCGGTCGGGCCGGCGGCCGGAGTGCCACCGGGCGCGCTGGAGACCGGAGCCTCGGCGGGCGACAGCGCCGGGGCGGGCGACATGGCCTGCGGCGGTTCCGGCGGGGTGGGCCGGTCCCGCGGCTCGTCCGGGCGAGCCGGTGCCGCCGTCGGTCGTTCCCGCACGTCGTCCGGACGGGTACGGGCGGCCGGCTCGGCCGGTGGACGCCAGCCGTCGCCGGGGCGGGCCGGACCGGGCTCCGCCGGGCGGCCCTGCCGCGGCTCCGGGTGCCGGCGGAACGCCGGCCCGTCCTCGGCGTGGGGGCCGACCGGTTCCGGACGGGGACGGTCGTACCGGGGGCCGACCGGTTCTGGACGGGGACCGTCGTACCGGGGTGTGGCCGGATCGGGGCGCGGACCGTCGTACCGGGGGGCGGCCGGATTGGGACGGCGACCGTCGTACCGCGTCTCCTCGCCCGGGCGCGGCGGCGGTCCGTCCGGGCGAGGCCGGTCGGGGGCGGTCGGTGGGCGGTGCCGCTCGTCGGGCCGGTACGCGGCCGGCTCGGTCCGGGGCCGCCGCTCGACGACCGGCCACTCCTCGGCGTGCGGGCGCGCGGGGGCGCCCGGCGGACGCTGGCCGTCCCACCGGTCGCCGGGGCCGAAGGCGGCGGGACGCGGTTCGCCGTACCGGCCGGGCTCCGGGCGGTACGGATCCACGGGTCGGCGCGGACCGTCCGGCGCAACCGGCGCGTCGCGGTACGTCTCGGCCCGCGCGGCGGCCTCCCGGCGCGGGTCCGGCTGGCGGCGCGGGCCGTCGAAGCCCGGATCGCGCCGGTCCGCCGGTTGTCCGAAGCTGGGGTTGCGGCGCCCGACGTCGGACTCGCGCCGCTCGCCCCGGCCTTCGAAGCCGTGCCCACGCCCGTCGGCGGGCGGCTCGAAACCGGGGTCGCGCCGGTCCGCCGGGCGCTCGAAGCCGCGCTCCCGGCGGTCGGCCGGTCCGTCGTAGGCCGGCTGCCGCCGATCCACCGGGCCGGGCGGGGCGGCGGCGGGCCGCCCGTCCGCCGTGCCTCGGCGCTGCTCGGACCAGGGCGGTCGCGGCTGAGGGCGGTGCGGGAACTCATCGGGCTCCGGGAGCCAGCCGGGTTCGGGAGCGGGGGAGACCGGCCGGTGCGCCTCCGGCGGCCGCCGTCCCGGCTCGGGGCGTACCCAGCGCTGGTCGTACCGGTCGTCCGACCGGCCCGGGGCACGCTCCGGCGTCCGCTCGTGCGGGTCGTACCGCTCGCCCGGCTGCGGGGCGGGGCCGCGCCGGGATCCGTCGCCGGGCGCGCGCTGGTCCGCCCAGGGCCGCCGCCCGTCCGGCTGCGGCTCCTCCGCGCCGCGCCCGTCCGGGTACCCGCGCCCCTCGCCCGGACCGCGCGGTCCCGGGTAGCCCCCGCGCCGCTCGTCCGGACCGGCCGGGCTCACCGGGTACGCGCCGCGCCGCTCGTCGGGACCGGCCGGGCTCACCGGGTGGCCGCCGGGTCGCTGGTCCCGGTCCGGCGGGCGGCCGCCGGGGCGGTCCGCCGGGGCCGGGCTCACCGGGTACGCGCCGCGCCGCTCGTCGGGGCCCGCCGGGCTGACCGGGTACGGGTCCTCGGCCCGCGCGGGGCTGACCGGCACCTCGGCCCGGCCGACGACGGCCCGGCCGCGTGGCGCGGGTGGGGTCAGGTACTCGACGCCGATGTCACCGGGGTAGCGCTGCCCCGGGAACTGCGGCCGCCACTCGTGGGTGGGTTCAGCGGCCCAGGACGGCTCGGCCGGCTCGCGCCAGCGGTCCCAGCCGCTCATCGGGAGATCCTCTCGCCGCCCGCGCGGCGCGGCCCCGGGGCCGGCTCGCGTCGCTCGCTCACGGCGATGTCACCTCGTTGGAAATTGTCGCGCTGGGCGCCCGACGCGCCGGTAGAGTCGCCCGGTCCGGCACGTCGTGGCTGCGGAAGGAGGGTAGCGGCGTGGGCTCTGTCACCGCCACTGTGGCACCGCCCACGGACTCAAACGTTACCCGATGGTTTCGGACATTCAGCGCCATAGTGGGATCTGGGTTTCGGCGTCACGCCACCTACCGTCAGGCCGCCGTGGCAGGCGTGGTCACCAACAGCGTCTTCGGCTTCCTCCGCTACTACATCTTCCTCGCGGCGGCCGGCGCGGCGGGCCAGGTCGCCGGCTACGACCGGACCCAGCTCGCCACCTTCGTCTGGGCCGGCCAGGGGCTGCTGGCGGTGGTAGCGATCTGGGGCTGGACCGAGCTGGCCGACCGGATCCGGACCGGGGAGATCGCCGCCGACCTGCTCCGCCCGGTCCACCCGGTGACCAGCTACCTCGCCACCGACCTGGGCCGCGCCGGGTTCGCCTCGCTGTCCCGGCTGCTGCCGCCGGTGCTGATCGGTCTGCTCTTCTTCGACGTGTACCTGCCGCGCCGCTGGGCCACCCTGCCACTGTTCGCGCTCTCCGTGCTGCTCGCCGTGGTGGTCTGCTTCGGCTGCCGTTACCTGGTCAACGCCACCGCGTACTGGTTGCAGGACGTCCGGGGTCCGCTGATCCTCTGGACGCTCTGTTCCGGCGTGCTCGCCGGCCTCTACTTCCCGCTCGGCTTCCTGCCCGGCTGGCTGGAGGCCACGCTGCGGTACGGCACCCCGTTCCCGAGCCTGCTCCAGATCCCGCTCGACGTGCTGGTCGAGCGGGATCCGGCGCCGATGCAGGTCGGCCTCGTCGGGGTGCAGCTGGGTTGGGCCGTCGCGCTACTCGCCCTGTGTCGCCTGGTGCAGCGCCTGGCCGAGCGCCGGATGGTGGTGCAGGGTGGGTGAACAGCGGCAGGTGGTGCAGGCGTACCGCGCGCTGCTCGGCGCGCAGGCCCGGTCGCAGGCCGCGTACCGGACGTCGTTCGTGGTGGACCTGGTCGGCAACGTCGGGGCGACCGTGTTCGACGTGGTCACCGTGCTGGTTCTCTTCGGGGTCACCCGCGAGCTGGGCGGCTTCACGCTCCGCGAGACGCTGGTGATCGTCGGCCAGTCGTCGTTCGCGTTCGCCACCGCGGACCTGCTGGTCGGCAACATCGAGCGGCTGCCCCGGTACGTCCGCACCGGCCTCTTCGACGCCGTACTGGTCCGTCCGCTGGCCGCGCTGCCCCAACTGCTGCTGATGGACCTGCCGCTGCGCAAGGTGTCACGGGCGGTCTTCGGGCTGGCCGTGCTGGTGGTGGCGCTCGCCTCGGCCGGTATCCAGTGGACGCCGGGGCGGGCGGCGTTGGCGGTGGTCGCCCCGTTGGCCGCCGTGGTCTTCTTCGGCGCGGTCTTCGTCACCACGGCCACCGTGTCGTTCTACTGGGTCGACTCGGGCGAGCTGGCCAACTCGGTCACCTACGGCGGGCGCGACTTCACCTCGTACCCGATCACCGTCTACGGCGGCTGGTTCCGCGCGCTCTTCGCGTACGGGATGGGGTTCGCCTTCGTCAGCTACCACCCGGCGCTGGCGCTGCTCGGCCGGGCCGACCCGCTCGGCCTGCCGGCCTGGGTCGGCTGGGCCGCGCCGGGCGTCGCGCTGGTCGCCGCAGCGATCGCCACCCTGGCCTGGCGCGTCGGGATCCGCCACTACCGGAGTACGGGGTCTTGACATCCTCCCGGCCCTGGAGGTCGGGATTCTCACGGTCACCCGTGAGGTTTCCTGTTTCATCGCCGGCTGCCTTTCCGGGAGGATTTTCCCTTGAGGTCTTCTGTCAGCTCCGCAGGCGTTTTACCTCTCCGCCAGCCCGGCGGCGAGGATGTTGCGCGCAGCGTTGATGTCCCGGTCGTGCTCGGCTGCGCAGCCCGGGCACGTCCAGACACGCTCGTTGAGGGTGAGGGTGGTGTTGATCCGACCACAGGTCGAGCAGGTTTTGGACGTGGGCAGCCACCGGTTGACGGGGATCACCTCACGCCCATACCACTGGGCTTTGTACTCCAGCATGCTGCGGAACTGACCCCAGGCCGCGTCGGAGATGACGCGGGCCAGACGCCGGTTGCGGAGCATGTTGCGCACGCTGAGGTCTTCGATCGCGACCGTTTGGGTCTCACGGACGAGTCGAGTGGTCAGCTGGTGCAAATGGTCCCGACGCCGGTCGGCGATCCGGGCGTGAATCCGGGCCACCTTCAGTCGGGCCTTCGCCCGGTTCGCGGAGTCCTTCTGTTTGCGGGACAGGTTCCGCTGCGCCTTGGCCAGCTTGCGCCGGTCGGCCTGCCCGAACCGCGGATTGGCCACCTTGCCCCGCTCATCGCTCACCCCGGGCATCGGACGGGACAGGGTGAGCAGACTGGTGATACCCGCATCCACACCCACCTCCGCCGCGGCGGACGGCAGCGGCTTCACCGTCGGGTCCTCCACCAGGATGGACACGAACCAGCGGCCGGCGGCGTCCCGCGAGACGGTGACCGTGGAGGGTTCCGCCCCTTCGGGCAGGGGCCGGGACCACACGATGTTCAGCGGGCTGGTCATCTTGGCCAGGGTGAGCCGGCCGTCACGCCACCGAAACGCGGAACGGGTGAACTCCGCCGACGCCCTGGATTTGCGTTTGGACTTGAAGCGCGGGTACCGGGACCGCTTGTCCCAGAACGCCACGAACCCGGCCTGCAGATGCCGCAACGTCTGCTGCAACGGCACCGACGACACCTCGTTCAGGAACGCCAGCTCATCGGTGCGTTTCCACTCCGTCAGCCACCCCGACGACTGCACATACGTGGTGCGCTGACGGTCGACGGCCCACGCCCGGGTCCGGGCCTCCAACGCCCGGTTGTACACCAGACGCACACACCCGAACGTCCGGTTCAACAGCTCGGCCTGCTCAGGAGATGGATAGAAGCGGTACTTGTACGCCCGCTTCACCACCTCACCCACGCCTCACAAGTTACCGTCCATGTACGACACTCATCCCAAGGGAAGGGGGCGGCGTTTCCTCCCGGCCCTGAACGGCCGGCTTTCCACGCCGCAAATCCGATGACTGGCGACGCCCACGATCAACTGCAGGTCGCCGATGAGCTCGGCGTACCCGCGCAGCCGCCGCCGCGAGCCGATCGTCCGGCTCGCCGTGGTTGCCTACCGGTCGCGAGCCGCGTCGACCACCTTCTGGAACCGGCTGAGGCGCGGATCGTTCGGATTGCGCGCCATCGCATCGATCAAGTCCGCTGTCGTGCGGCAGGCCGCGCCGGGTCAGCGCCACCGGCCCGGCGCGGGGCAGCAGCAGGCCGGCGAGGGTCGCGGCGAGGCCGGCGAACAGCCAACCGGCCACCCGCATCGGAATCTGTCCCGCCGCGGGGGGCGAACGACTGGTTTGCCACCACGTACTGCCCGACCGCGAACAGACCGGGCAGCACGATCGCGGCGCGCACCGCGGCCCTGGGCGCGCTCCGCTCGGGATCAGCCAGCGACGCCGCCACCCGGCCGAGACGCCGCCAGGGGTCGCGGATACCGCCATGTGCCGCCGGTCCGCCGGTTCGCCCGATCTGGCTTTCCGGCCGACGGTCGGCGCCGCGTCGTCGCTCGCCCTCGGGCTCCCCCATCACGCCGATGTAGCCAGCAGCGCCCCTGCTACACCCGCGACTCTAGGACCCTGGCGGAGATATGTGCCCGAACCGCCCCTAAGCGTCGCTCCCGACCAGTTGGGCCGGGGCCCGCAGGTAACGGATCGCCCGCCGGTGGTGGGTGAACGCGACGTGCAGGTCACCCGCGCCGTCCACCAGCAGCGACGGGTAGCTCAGCTCCCGGTTGATCCCGTCGCGGGAGTTGTTCGACAGGGCGTACCCGTCGCCGTCGGCCAGCAGTCGGCGCCGCGGCCAGGTCGACCCGTCGTCGGCGGACACGGCGAGGGCCAGGGGTGCGCGGGGCGCGCCCCAGAAGGCGGTCCGATCATCGTCACCGTCCCCGGCCGATCGCACCTGCGGTACGGCATCAGCGACGATTCCCTGTCCGTCGATCTCGTCGTAGAGGGAGACCCGCCGGGCGACCGCGTCGCGGCGACTGCTGTCGTTGAAGGCCACGGCGGTCAGGCCGCCGGGCAACGCGACCGCCTGGATGGAGGAGTTGTTGTTCGGCAGGCTGGTGGGGCGCGGCGGTTCCCAGGTGATCCCGTCCGGCGAGGTGCTTCGGTACACGTGGTCGGCCCAGCGGCTGCGGAAGTACGCCGTGAGGCTCCCGTCGGGCCGCGGCACGATGTTCATGTGGACTCGTCCGGTCGATGCCGGCACCGGCGCCTCCCGCCAGCTGCCGCCGCCGTCGTCGGAGAACCACACGCTGCTCGTGTCGTGCTCCCCGCTCCACGCCCGGCCGGCGAGCCGCGGGCAGGCGAAGCCGAGCAGGTCGAGGTTGGTGGCGGAGTGCTGTCCGGATAGCCCGGTGACCAGCAGGATCGCCGCCACGCCGGCGGCGATCGTCCAGTCTCTGACACCGATCCGTCGGCGGCAGGACGACCGGGGGCTGCCGCACGAAGATGCCGCCGTGCGGGGAGGACAGCAGGTCCCGCACCGGCCCCCAGGTGCGGCCCGAGTCGGGCGAGACGCGGGCGCGGACCACCGCGGTGTCCTGGTCTCCGGCGTGCTGCGCGGTGTGTAGCAGCCACAGCTCGCCGGTGGGCGCGGCGAACAGCACCGGATTCTGCTCCGAGCGGGTGGCGTCGTCGCTGAGCGGCACCGGATCACTCCACCGGTCGGTGCCGGCCGGCAGGCGGGAGAACCAGACGCTGATGTCGGCCACCCCCTCCTGCGTACCGCCGAACCACACGCAGCCCAGGTCGCCGTCGGGCAGCACCGCCGGGTTGGCCGCGTGGGACTGCACTGTCCGGGTGGGCAGGTAGGCCTCGCCGGGGCCGTCGGGCCGGGCCCGCACCAGCCAATCGGTGGCCAGCGGGGCGGGGGCGCTCACCGCGCACCAGCCGCGGCGCGCAGGTGGTCGGCCGCCGCGCGTTCCAGGTGTACGAGGTCCGAGGAGACCGTGGCGAAGGTGAAGCCCTCGGCCAGCCGGCGGGCGGCGTCCGCGTCACCGACCGATATACCGCGGCCGGCGACGGGCCGGCTGGCGTTCGGCGGCGCCCCGCAACGACGGCGGGCCGGGGCGACGGATGACCGATCTGCTCGTTCAGCCCTATGCAACGTGCAAACGCGGGAGAGTCGGCGCAGAACTGCATGTACCGGAGGAGGACCCGTGCCACCAACGCACCGGCGGCTGTTGGCGCTGCTCGGGATCGCCGCGGCGGTCCCGCTGGCTGAGGTCCTCGTGCTGGTGCTGGTCGGGTTCATCACGGCCGAGGGGCTGGCGCCGCAGAGTACGGCGGTCTGGCCGTACGACTCCTACCACGACATGCGCTGGCTGCTCGTCTACCACAACTCCTGGCTCATGTTCGGCTCCGGGCTGCTGGGTCTGATCGCGCTGCGTGGGCTGCTGTCCGCGACGATAGTCAGCCTGGCCTGGCCAGCGCGCAGCCCACGGCCGGCGTACCGGGCGCTGCTCCTGCGCAACGTCGGGGTAGCGGCGTTCGGAGCGGTCCTCGTCCTGCCGTACGCCGCCTACGCGATAGCCGCGTCGGTGGTTTCGCTGTCCTGGTTCCTGTTCTCCGCCCTGATTCCGATGCTGCTGCTCGCCCCCTTCCTGCAGCGGATGTCGGTGGGCCCGGGATGGTGGCGCGGGCTGCCGTCGATCGAACTGGTCGGCTGGTCGCTGCTCGACTTCGTGGTGATCACCGTTCTCGGCGGGCTGGTGTGGCGCACTCCGGAGGTGTGGACGCCGCTGGTCACCATCGCCGCCGGCGCGCTCAACGGTCTGCTCTGGCGGCAGACGGTGCGCGCGGCCGTCCTGCAACAGCGGGTACGTTGGGCGCGGATGCCGGTAGTGCCGATCGTCGTGGTGCTCGCCCTGGCCGTTCCGCTGGCGTCGCAGGTGATCTCCCAGCCCCGCAACCAGGCCAACACCCTCATGGCGCCGATTCTCAACCAGCCGCTACCGCCGCAGGTGCCCTACGCGGTGATCGTGCTCGACGGGCACGACTCGGCGTACGACGGCCGGCCCACGGCGGATCCGAACCTGGAGCGGTTCTCCTACCTCGGCCTGGACTCAGCTGGCCGTCCAATGCCGTACCGGTCGGACGCCACTCACCGGTCGCTGGAATCCAGCTCACAGCTGCTCGCCGCGCAGATCGAGACGCTCCACCGGCGGACCGGACGGCCGATCGCCCTGGTCGCACGGAGCGAGGGGGTGATGGTGGCCCGCACCTACCTGCGGGACCGGCCTGACTCTCCGGTGCGGGCGCTGGTGATGTTCAGCCCGCTGGTCCGCGCCGGGCGAACCTACTATCCCCCACCGGAGGCCAATGCCGGCTGGGGGCTGGCCGCCGGGTGGCTGCTGCGGGTGATGTTCAAGGTGACGACCATCGGCAACCGGGCTGCCAGCACACCCGACGAGCCGTTCGTCCGCTCACTGCTGGACGGGGCGACCTTCTACCGCTACCAGATCCTGTGCCCGGTCCCGGGCGTACGTGTTGTCGCCTTCCTGCCGACGGTGAGCGCCGCCGAGGCCCCACCCGGCCAGAAGCTCCAAATCCCGGTGGTCGAGGTACCGACCTTCCACGCGGGAATCATCGGCCGAAAGGGCACCGACGACGTGCTGATCAGCTTCCTCGCCGGCGCGAACGTCAACCACCCTCGCCGCGAGTTCGGCCCGCTCCAGCAACTGGGGGATGCCTGGCATGCCCCCGCCCTGGCGATCCAGCTGAACCCGGTATGGCGGCCCACCGCGCCACCCGGCCCGCCGTTCAGCATGGCCCGCTTCTGCGCCAAGTAAGAGATCCTCAGGTCTTCTACCTCGCGGCGACCGACATCGGCGCGCTCAGCCGGCCCTCGTTCCCGCTGCGGTCCAGCCCGGACACACAGTAGGACAGGGAGGGGCCGGCCGGGGCGGTGCGGTCGACCCAGCCGTCACCTCGGGCGGTGCCGACGAGCCGGGCCGCGTCGCCGTCCACCCGGTAGACGGCGAAGCTCGTCGCACCGTCCCCGCGCCAGGTCAGCGCCACCCCGCCGCCGTCCGCACGGCGTACGCCCGTGACCGCGGGCGCGGCCGGTGGCGCTGCCGGTAGCTGCGCCATCGTGGGCACCAGCGCCCGGCCGGCGTAGTGCGCCTCGCTGTACCGGCTGACCGCCCCGAGTTTGTCTGCGCGCACCTGCTTGGCGCTGAAGTGCACGCTTCCGCTCACTCCGTGCCGCCGGTTGAGGGCGAGCTGGCGGTCCAGTTCGGCCGGGTCACGCCAGGCGCCGCGCTCGCCCACCCGGTAGTCGGCCTGGCCGATGTAGAGCTGCACCCGGGTACCCCGCACCGTCGCCACCCACCACGGCAGCAGCTTCGCGTAGTCGGCCTTGCCGAACCCGATGTGCCAGTAGAGCTGCGGCACGACGTAGTCCAGCCACTGCTCCCGTACCCACAGTCGGGTGTCCGCGTAGATGTCGTCGTAGCTCTGCAAGCCGGCCGTCGCCGAGCCGGCCGGGTCGGTGCGCTTGTTACGCCAGATACCGAACGGGCTGATGCCGAACTTCACCCACGGCTTGATCGCCTTGATCCGCTCGCTCATCTCCCGGACCAGCGTGTTCACGTTGTCCCGGCGCCAGGCGTGCTTGTCCGCGAACCCCCGGCCGTAGCGGGCGAACGCCGCGCCGTCGGGAAAGTCCTGACCGGCCTCCGGGTATGGATAGAAGAAGTCGTCGAAGTGCACCCCGTCGACGTCGTACCGCTGGACCGCCTCCAGCATCGAGTCCTCGACGAACTTGCGTGCCTCCGGAATCCCGGGGTTGAAGTAGAGGCGGCTGCCGGGCCGGTCGGCGCTGGGATAGGTCACCGCCCAGTCGCGGTGCTGGCGCAGCGGATGGGTCGGGGCGAGCTGGTCCAGTCGCGGGCCCGGCCCGCCCACCGTGGCCGGCTGCCCACCCCGGTAGGGGTTGAACCAGGCGTGGAACTCCAGGTTGCGGGCGTGCGCCTCGGCGACCATGAACTCCATCGGGTCCCAGCCCGGGTCGCGGCCGTCGCGGCTTCCGGTCAGCCACTCCGACCAGGGCGCGTACCTGGACGGCCAGAGCGCGTCCCCGCTCGGCCGCACGTGCACGAACACCGCGTTGTGGTTGCGCCGCACGGCCAGGTCCAGCCAGCCCCGGAACTCCGCCCGCACCGTCTCGGCGGGCAGCCCGCGCCGGCTCGGCCAGTCGATGTTGTTCACCGTCGTGATCCACATGCCGCGCAACTCCCGGGGAGCCCGGACCGGCCGGCCCGCGCAGACCGGCGTGCCGGACGCCGGACCCAAGGCAGCCACGTCGCCCGCCACCGGTGCCCCGCCAACCCGATCCCGCAGCGACCAGGCGCCCACCGCAAGCACCACGGCGAGCGCGGCGACCACGGCGACGAGCGCGCGGGTACGACGGCGGCGGGACGTGGGAGTGAGCGGACCGGCGGCGGGCATTGATCCAGTCTGCCCGGCGCCGCCCGCCGGATGAACCGAATGGGCCGTTACTTAACGACCAGCTAAGGCGAGCCCGCCGACGCCTGCCGCTACGGCGCCACCCCGGTTGACTAACCTGACCGCCGTGACCACCATCGAGCAGCTTGAGTTCGATGTGTGGCCGGATCCCGGTCCGGACGCCTCGTTCCTCGTCAGGCGTTGCTGGGAACTACAACGCAAGCCGCTGGCCGGGTTCACGGTCGAAGATCTGCGCATCATGCTCGGCCAGGAGATCGGCGTGCCGGCTCTGCTGCCCATCGCGGTGCAGGTCCTGCTCCGCGATCCGTTGCTGATCTTCTAGTCGAGTATCAGTATTCCGGGTGTTTCCACTCGGAAGGTCCGTGACGGTGTCACCGAAGCGTGAGAGCTTGGGTGTCCTGATGACGGTCTCGCGTTTCCTTCTGCCGTTGGTGCGGCAGGGTTGCGCCACCTGCCCGCTCACCCGTGGCCTTGCGGCTGCGGGTGGTGGCGCGGGTCTTGCGGTCGGCTCGACGCGGGTTCGACGCTTGCGCGTCCTGGTCTCCGGCCACTCCGGTACCAGTTGTTACGGCCGCCGCGAGGGCGGCGAGGTTGCGGGCTGCGTTCTCGTCCCGGTCGATGACCAGGCCGCAGGCGTCGCAGGTGAAGACTCGGACGTGCAGCGGCAGTTTGGCTTTCACCACGCGGCAGTTCGAGCAGGTTTTGGACGACGGGTACCAGCGGTTGGCGACGACGGTTTCGCCGCCGGCCCAGCCGGTCTTATAGGTGATCTGGCGGCGGACCTCAGCGAACCCGGCGTCGGCGATCTTGCGGGCCAGGCGGCGGTTACGGAGCATGCCGGCCACGTTGAGGTCTTCGACCACGACGGTGGCGTACTCGGCGGTGATGGCGGTGGTGAGTTGGTGCAGGCCGTCCTGCCGCAGATTCGCCACCCGGTGGTGCACGCGGTTACGTTCGGCGTTGGCGATCGCCCACCGCCTGGACGGCTTGCGCCCGGCGCGCCGGTCCGGACCCTGACGGCGGGAGACCCGGCGAGAGAGCCGCTTGAGGTGCTTGAGCGCGCCGTCGTAGTGCGCCGGGTTCGGCACGTACCGGACCTCACCCGCCGAGTCAGCCATCACGGCGAGGCACTTGACGCCGAGATCCACGCCTACCACAACGCCGGGCCGGGCGGCGGTACGCGCGTTCTTGCTGACCTCGACCTGCAACGAGCAGAACCACCGGCCCCGCTCGAACCTGACGGTGGCCGACAGGACGCGGGCGCTACCGTTCGCGATACGGCGTTGCAGCTTGCGGGTGGATTCGTGGGTGCGGATCGTGCCGAGCCGGGGCAGGGTCACGTGGCGGCGGTCCGCCTCGACACGGATCGTGCCGGTGGTGAACCGGCAGGCGAGCCGCGCGGTGTGCTTGGACTTCCGCCGGGGCATGCCCACGCGCTTGCCTTTACGCTTGCCCTGCTTGGACTTGGCGTAGTTGTCGAACGCCGCCGCCGCGTTCGCCAGACCCGTGCTGTACGCCTCCTTGGAGTTCTCCTCCCACCAACCAGCAAAACGTGGGTCGGTCTTCTTGACCTCGTTGAACACCTTCCGCAGCGTCGGCAGCGACCACGGCCGCCACGGCGTCAGTTCCTCTTCGGCGATGCCGTACGACTCCTCCGCCTTCCGTTGCCACCACGACGCCACAACCCAGCCGACGGCCCAGTTGTAGGCGGCCCGCGCCGCACCGCAGTGCGACCGAAGCGCCTTCTCCTGCACCGCGCCCGGATCAAGCGCGAACCGGTAGGCCTGCACCACGAAACCCGGCCGCGGCTGGAACTTCTTCACCCGGCGTCCTCACCGGTCGCCACCGCCACCGCCCGGGCCGCACGGTTCTTCGCCACCCGCTGCCCGTACAGCCGGGCACACAACGAGGTCAGCACCTCGGTGACGTCCCGAACCAGGTCGCCGGTGGTCTCCTGTGAGCTCAGGACAACCACACGCCGCCCAGTCGCGGACAACGCGGATTCCAACTGTTCGACACCGAACCCGGCAAGCCGACCCCGGTGCTCGACCACGATCACTGCAGCGGTCGGGTCAGCCAGGACCCGGTGCAGCTTGCGCCGCTTGCCATTGAGCCCGGAACCGATCTCCTTGACGACCTCACCAACGGCGAGGCCCTGCGCGTTGGCGCCTTCCACAACCCGTATGGCCTGACGGTCCAGGTCATCCTTCTGTTCGGCCGAGGAGACACGGCAGTACGCGACGACGCGACCTTCGGCGCTCGCGGGCTCGGTCACGATCCACGTTCCGGAGGGCGCCTGGCGGACGGGGACGGGCATCTTGCCGTCCTTCACCCATCGCCAGGCGGTCTGATAGCTCACCCCCTGCTGGCGAGCCCACTCCGAAAGCTTCACACGGCCATGATAGGCGACGAGACATGACCATGTCTGACTATAAAATGGCGAACAGCCGTCAGCCCCTGGCCGAGAGCGACTACTACCCGGGCGACCTGCTCGCCAACGTGCTGCGGCTACCGGACGGCATGGTCGAAGCTACGCGCGGAACGGGAACGACTGGCAACGGTCCTGGCTGAGTTCGTCGCCAAACCCCCGTACGCCGATCCTGACCTTCGGCGGCGCGACCCGGACCGACTGCTTCGCGACGCGATCCTGCGGTTTCTCGGTCGTTGACAGCCGGTCCGGTCCGTACCCGTCAGGGGCGCGCCCAGCGGCCGACCACCGCTGCCGCGCCACCGCCCCGGCGGACCGGCTCGGCCGCGGCGACCATCCGGCCGTCGTTCAGGAACTCGATACCGGTCGCGGCGCCGATCTCCTCGGTGGGTGAGAAGGCGTGACCCGGGGGCAGGCCGCCGGCGTACGCGGTGATGAAGGCCGGCTCGGCCTGGGTGCTGGCGCCGTTGCGCTGTGATGCCCGTGGTGCCGCCAGCGCCTCCGGCAGGGTCATGCCCAGGTCGATCCGGTTGACCAGCATCTGCAGGACCGTGGTGATGATCGTCGCGCCGCCGGGCGTGCCGACCGCCAGGAACGGCCGCCCGTCGGCCAGCACGATGGTGGGCGACATGGAACTGCGCGGGCGCTTGCCCGGCGCCGGCAGGTTCGGGTCGGGCGCGGTGCCCTGGGTCGGCGCGAAGTTGAAGTCGGTGAGCTCGTTGTTGAGCAGGAATCCCCGACCGGGTACGACCATGCCGTTGCCGCCGGTCGCCTCGATGGTCAGCGTGTACTCCACCACGTTGCCCCACCGGTCGGCCACCGTCAGGTTGGTGGTGCTCTTGCGGTCGTCGCGGGTGTCGGCGACCGCCGCCGCCGAGCAGCCGCCGTAGGCGCCGTCGGGGACGCCGGGTGCGACCGGCTTGGGCAGCGCCGCCGACGGGGCGATCTGGCAGGCCCGTTCCTTGGCGAACCCGTCGCTGAGCAGTTCGCGAAGCACGTTCGGCTGGGTGTGGTCACCGACGTACCGGTTGCGGTCGGCGAACGCCAGCGCGCTGGCCTCCAGGTAGTGGTGCATCGCCTGCGCCGGGGTCATCGACCGCAGGTCGAACTGCTCGAGGATGTTGAGCGCCTCCCCCACCGCGGTGCCGCCGCTCGACGGGGCGGACATGCCGTACACCTCAAGGCCGCGGTAGTCCGAGCGGGTGGGCTCGGGGAAGCGGGTGCGGTAGGCGGCGAGGTCGGCGGAGGTCATCCCGGCCGGGCGGATCGGGTACGGCCACGAGCCGACCGGCTGCGCCGCCACCGGCGGGTGCTGGACGGTGGCAACCACGTCGCGGCCGACCTCGCCCCGGTAGAGCACGTCGGTGCCCTGCTTGGCGATCAGCCGGTACGTCTCGGCGAGGTCCGGGTTGCGGAAGGTGCTGCCGACCGCCGGCGGCTGGCCGCCGGGCAGGTACAGCGCGCTGGTCGAGCTGAACTGCCCGAACGCGGCCTGGTTCCCGGCGATCTGGCTGGCGAAGGTCTCGTCGACGGTGAAGCCGTCCTCGGCGACCCGCTCGGCGGGCTTGAGCATCTGCGCCAGTGACCGGGTGCCCCAGCGGTCCAGCGCGTCCTGCCAGGTGAGCAGCGTGCCCGGCACGCCGGCCGACAGCCCGCTGATCCGGGCCTCGTCGAACCGGTACGGCTGCCCGGTGGCCGGGTTGACGAAGCTGGTCTCGGTCATCGACGCCGGCGCCGCCTCGCGGCCGTCGATGGTGTGCACCCGGCCCCGCTTCGCGTCGTAGTAGACGAAGAAGCCACCGCCGCCGATGCCGGCCGAGAACGGTTCGGTGACGCCGAGGGTCGCCGCGGCGGCGACCGCCGCGTCGACCGCGTTGCCCCCGCGCCGCAGCACGTCCAACCCGACGGCCGTGGCCGTGGCGTCCACCGTGGACACGGCGCCGCCGTAACCGACGGCCACCGGCTCCTTGGGCGGGTCGGCCGGCTTCGCCTGCGCGGGAACTGCGGTCCCGGCCACCAGCGTGCCCAGCGCGATGGTCGTGGTGAGGATGGCCCGAGGTCTCACGTGCGCTCCCGCGATCGGCGTGTGTGGACCTCCTGCCTACTCTCCTGGCCGGCGGTAGGCAACCCGAACATGTCGACTTTTCGAATTCCGGCTCGGCCGCCGCACCCCCGGCAGCCGTGCCGCCCGACCGGCGGTCGGCGGCTCTTCCGTTCGGTCCACGCGCAGGTTACGGTCGCTTCACATCGCCAGCGTCCGCCTTGCTGGCTCTCCGGTCGTTCACCTCGGTCGCGGCGTTGCGACCGCGGAAGGGGTCGCCGTCATGACGATCAGCCACAGCAGCACCGGTGACTCCGACGCTGGTCCGATCAGCCTCGGTCACGGCCCCCGCAAGGTGCTGGCCCTGCACGGGTGGTTCGGGTCCGCGCGGGGCTGGGGCTGGCTGCCGGAGTTGATCGACACCGAACGCTTCACCTGGGCGTTCCTGGACTACCGCGGGTACGGGGCGCGCAGGGCGGTCGCGGGCGAGCACACGATCGCCGAGATCTCCCGCGACGCCCTCGCCCTCGCCGACTCCCTCAGCTGGGACACGTTCTCCGTGGTCGGGCACTCCATGGGCGGCAGTGCTGCCCAGCGAGTGCTCGCCGACGCCCCCGGGCGGGTGGAACGCCTCGTCGGCATCAGCCCGGTCCCGGCCGGCGGGGTGCCCTTCGACCTGCGGGGCTGGGCGCTGTTCGACGGTGCGGCCGCCAACCCGGCCAACCGGCGCGCCATCATCGACCTCACCACCGGCAACCGGCTGTCCGGCCGCTGGCTGGACGAGCTGGTCCGGTTCTCCCTCGATCACTCCAACCCGGAGGCGTTCGGCGCATACCTGACCGCCTGGGCACGTACCGACTTCACCGACGAGGTGAAGGGCAACCCGGTGCCGGCGCTCGCCGTCGTCGGCGAGCACGACCCGGCGCTGGGCGCCGACACGATGCGCGAGACCTGGCTGCGCCACTACCCCAACGCCCGCCTCGAGGTGCTCGCGAACGCCGGGCACTACGCCATGTACGAGACGCCGGTCCGGTTGGCCACGGTGCTCGAGGAGTTCCTCGGGCAGTGAGCGTCGATCCGGCGCCCCTGGTCGACCCCCGCACCTACCTCGACGGCGTCCCGTACGACCTGCTCGCCGAGCTGCGCGCGGCCAGCCCGGTGGTGTGGGTCGAGGAGCCGCCGCTGCTCGGGCTGCCCGGCGGGCCGGGCTTCTGGCTGGTGCTCCGGCACGCCGACGTGCAGGACGTGCTCAAGCAGCCACGGCTCTTCTCGTCCTGGCTCGGCGCCACCCAGATCCGTGACCCGGCCAAGCCGGAGGATCTCGGGTACGTGCGGCGGATGATGCTCAACATGGACCCGCCGGAGCACGGCCGGCTGCGCCGCCCGGTCGCCCGCTCGTTCACCCCGCGGGCGGTTGCCGCGCTGGAGGCGTCGATCCGCGCGAACGCGGCGGCGCTCGTCGAGCGCGTGCTGGGCGACGCGGACGAGGGTACCTGCGACTTCGCCCGTGATCTCGCCGCCGACCTGCCGCTGCTCACGCTCGCGGACGTGCTCGGGGTGCCGGAGCCCGACCGCTGGCTGCTGTACGACTGGTCGAACCGGGTGATCGGGTTCCAGGATCCGGACTACGCGGTGTCGGCCGCGTTCGACCCGCGGGCCGGCACCGCCGCGGCCCGCGAGGCGCTGCGGCACCGACCGGCCCCGGACGCCGACGGCCGGATGCCGGATCCACGGACCCGAGCCGGCATGGCCGACCTCTACGCGTACGCGCACCTGCTGGCCGAGGCGAAGCGCCGCGACCCGGGACCGGACGTCATGTCCATCCTGCTGGCGCAGCAGGGCGACGACCGGCTCTCGGTGGACGAGTTCGAGAACATGTTCTGGCTGTTCGCCGTGGCCGGCAACGAGACGATCCGCAACGGGCTGCCGGGCGCGATGATCGCCCTGCTGGAGCACCCGGCGGAGCTGGAGCGGCTACGCCAGGACCCCGCTCTGTTCGACACCGCCGTCGACGAACTGCTGCGCTGGTGGACGCCGGTGATGGTGTTCCGGCGCACCGCCACGACGGACACCGCCGTCGGCGGGGTGCCGGTGCGGGCCGGGGACAAGGTGGTGGTCTCCTTCGCGTCGGCCAACCGCGACGAACACGTCTTCGCCGACGCCGACCGGCTCGACCTCACCCGCCACCCCAACCCGCACCTCGTCTTCGGCCACGGACCGCACTTCTGTCTCGGCGCGCACCTGGCCCGGTGCCAGCTGCGCACCCTGTTCGAGGCCCTCCTGGCCCGCACCGCCAGCATCACGTACGCGGGCCCGCCCGCCTATCTGCGCTCGAACTTCCAGCGCGGCGTCAAGCGCCTGCCGATCCACTGGCGGCGCCGCTGATCGGGCTCCCGCCCGACCTCCCCGCTCGCCGGGAAAACCCAACAGCCACACCAACTTTCGTCCGGACGTGACAAAAGTCAACGCCTGGCAGGTGAAAGCTATGGACATATCGACATTAGTTTTGTAGCGTCGGCCGCGCGACCACGTGTTTCGTCGATGTAAACCGACCGGCCGCGCAGCTGGCCGCGTACGCCGCGGGCAGCGCTGGTCGACGCCGTGCCCGGCGGCGCAGCGTTGCCCAACCGCCCGGATCCGTCCCCTGAGAACGAACAACAGTACGTCCCCGACCTGCCCCGACCAGTCCTCACCCGAAGGAGAGGCAGATGAAGAGACGACTCGCGCTCGCCGTAGCGGGCCTGACGGCAACCGCCCTCGTCACCACACCAGCCGTCTCGATGGCCGAGCCCGGCACCACGGGCGCGCCCCCCGAGTCGAGCTTCCAGAAGGTGACCCTCAACGACCACCCGGGCGAGCCGATGGACCTCGCCGTGCTGCCCGACAGCCGGGTGCTGCACGTGACCCGAGCGGGCGAGGTCTGGCTGCACGACCCCACCTCGGGCCGCAACACCCTCGCCGCGACGCTGGATGTCTACCGGCACGACGAGGAGGGCCTGCAGAACGTCGCGATCGATCCGAACTTCGGCAAGGCCGGCAACAACTGGGTCTACCTCTACTACTCGCCGCCGATGAACACCCCGGTTGACGACCCGTCGACCCCGAACGTCAACGAGGGCGACGCGCCGGCCTGGGGCACGGCCGCGGACTTCGCGCCGTTCAAGGGCGCGATCCGGCTCTCCCGGTTCCGGTTGGTCAAGGACACCCTGGACCTGTCCACCGAGCAGCAGATCCTCGACGTACCGGTCGACCGGGGCATCTGCTGCCACGTCGGCGGGGACATCGTCTTCGACGCCAAGGGCAACCTGTACCTGTCCACCGGTGACGACACCAACCCGTTCGAGTCCGGCGGCTACACCCCCATCGACGAGCGCGCCGGCCGCAACCCGGCGTACGACGCGCAGCGCAGCTCCGCCAACACCAACGACCTGCGCGGCAAGATCCTGCGCATCAAGCCGCGTGACGGCGGGGGATACACCATCCCCGACGGGAACCTCTTCCCGGCGGGCACGCCTAAGACCCGGCCCGAGATCTACCTGATGGGCCTGCGCAACCCCTTCCGGATCGAGTTCGACCGCCAGGCCGACGAGCTCTACGTCGCCGACTACTCCCCCGACGCGGGGGAAGCGGATCCGCTGCGCGGGCCGGCCGGGCACGGCAAGTGGGCCGCCGTCCGCAAGGCCGCAAACTACGGCTGGCCCTACTGCGCCACCGCGCAGCTGCCGTACGTGGACTACGACTTCGCCACCGGCCGGTCCGGGCAACCGTTCAACTGCTCCGCGCCGATCAACGAGTCGCCGCACAACACCGGCCTGCGCGACCTGCCGCCGGTGCAGCAGCCGGACGTCTGGTACGGCTACGGCGCCTCTGCGCAGTTCCCGGAGCTGGGCACCGGCGGCATCGGGCCGATGGCCGGGCCGGCGTACCACTTCTCCTTCCCGACCACGCGGGGCCGCGCCCCGGTGGCGTGGCCTGCCTACTACGACGGCGTTCCGCTGTTCCACGAGTGGACGCGGGACTACGTGAAGGGCTTCCGGCTGAACGCCAGCCGTGACCTCACCGGCATCGAGCCGGTGCTGCCCTCGTTCACCTTCGACAACCCGATGGACCTGGAGTTCGGTCCCGACGGCGCGCTCTACGTGCTCGAGTACGGCGACGGTTTCTTCAGCGAGAACCCGGACGCGCAGCTGGCCCGGATCGACTACATCGGCTGGAAGGGCAACCACACCCCGGTGCCTCAGGCATCGGCCACGCCCACCAACGGGCTCGCGCCGCTGACGGTCACGTTCTCCAGCGAGGGCACCACGGACTACGACGGCGACCGGCTGTCGTACGCGTGGGACTTCGACAACGACGGCAAGGTCGACTCGCGGGTGGCGAACCCGACGTTCACGTACCAGAAGAACGGCCTCTACCACGCCACACTCAAGGTGAGCGACCCCGGCGGGCTCTCGGCCGCCGCGTCGGTCCGGGTCGTGGTCGGCAACGCCGAACCCGTGGTGGAGCTGGTCAAGCCCGTCGCGGGCCAGCCGTTCACGTTCGGCGACACCGTGCAGTTCGAGGTACGGGTGACCGACGATCAGCCGGTGGACTGCGCCCGGGTCAGCGTCACGTACATCCTCGGCCACGACTCGCACGGCCACCCGCAGACCACCGCCAACGGCTGCACCGGCTCGATCCAGACGACGGTGCCGTCCGGCCACGACCCGGAGAAGGACAACCTGACCGCCGTGTTCGTGGCGTCCTACACCGACCCGGGTGACAGCGGGCTGCCCGCCCTGACCGGATCGGACGAGGTCGTCCTGGTTCCCTCGAAGTAACCCCATTGAAGGAGTCACCATGTGTTACGGATACGACGGGCAGGCCGCGCTGCGGCGGTCCGTCATGGACCGGCGGAGCCTGCTGCGCGGGTCGCTGGCGGCGCTCGCCGGTGTCGGGTTGGCGTCGACGGGGATCGGTGCGACGGCTGCGGCGGCGACCACCCGCCCCACCGGACGGTCGCAGGTGCCACCGGGCCTGATCAGCATCCAGCTGTGGACGGTACGCGACGCGCTGTGGGGCGCGCCGGGCTACGACGCGACCCTCACCCACCTCGCCCGGATCGGCTACCCGAAGGTGGAGCTGGCCCTCGGCTACTTCGGGCGTACCGCTGCCGAGCTGCGCCGGTTCCTGGACAGCATCGGCATCAAGGCCAGCTCCAGCCACGACGGGATCAGCGACAACGCCGCCGGCCTGGCCCAGAAGATCCAGAACGCGGTCACGCTGGGCCAGTCCTACCTGGTGGTGCCGTACCTGTACTCCGAGCGCGCGGACGACTGGAAGCGCTGGGCGGAACAGATGAATGTCGAGGCCGCGGCGGCAGCCGAGGCCGGCCTGCGCTACGGATACCACAACCACGCCCACGAGTTCACCATCGACCTCGGTGGTGGCAAGCGCCCCTGGGACGTGCTGACCGCGGAGCTGGACCCCAAGCTCGTGCACCTGGAGGTCGACATCTACTGGGCCGTCACCGGCGGCATCAACTCCGGCGACGGCGTGGCCGACCCCGAGGGCTTCACCCTGGACGTCATTCGCTCCGCGCCGCAGCGGGTCCTGCAGTACCACGTCAAGGACCGGCACGCGTCCGACGGCGACATGGCCGACCTGGGCACCGGGATGATCGATTTCGCCCGGATCTTCCGGGCTCACTCGGTGCAGGAGTACATCGTCGAGAACGACACCCCCGATGTGACGCCCCAGCGGACGGCCGAGGTCGGCTACCGATACCTGCGCAACGTTCGGTTCTGACGAACCCCGGAAAGGAGTCTTGACGGACACCAGGGCCGGCGGGCGGAGCAGCCATTCTGCCGCGCTGCCGAACTGCCGGCCCTGGTGTTCACCTACTACGATATTGCGGCCACTCAGGTGGCCGACCGGAGCAGATAATCGGCCCGGCCAGCTCCCTCGACGGAGGGGGCATTCAACTGTGCAAAAGGAACTCGACGGCCCCGGCGATCGCATATTTTCCACGCCGTTGGGCGGCCCCGCCGAAATGGTCGGGGGTATCGCCAGCATCCCGCCGTCCCCTCGGCATCCGCCGCCCCCGCGTCAGCTGACCGCGCCCGCCCACCAGGGCGGCGGCGCAGGTCGTGGCGCTGAGTAGCCGCCCTCGGAGCGAGCAGCCGCAGCTGGCGCCGCCGCAGCCTGGATTCTCGGCGAGACGCCGTCACCCGAAAATACGGGTCCCGTCGAAATATTGACCCATCGAAATAGATCTCGTAAGGTGCAAGCAAATGTGAAAGCGCTTTCCTACCACCGTCCCCCGTTGAGGAGCGCGTGTATGAGACGCCAACGCACGCTACTTTTCGCCCTGCTCGCGGCCGTCGCACTCGTGTTGCCGAGCACGGCGGCGACCGCCGCCGAATCCCGCACCGGCACCGATTTCCGGGTACTGGTCTTCTCCAAGGTCACGAACTTCTATCACGACTCCATCCCCGCCGGCGTCGCCGCAATCCAACAACTCGGCGACCAGCACGGCTTCGCCGTCGAGGCGACCACCGACGCGGCCGCGTTCACCGACGCCAACCTCGCCCGCTTCGACGCCCTCGTGTTCAACAACACCAACTCCACCCCGGCCTCCGGCGACCTGCTCAACGCCGACCAGCGGGCCGCGCTGCAGAAGTTCATCCGCGACGGTGGCGGTTGGGTCGGCCTGCACGCCGCCTCGGCGAGCGAGCGGGACTGGACCTGGTACGAGGGACTGGTGGGGGCCATCTTCGACCACCACCCGGACTTCTCCGGCACCGGCGGCACCTTCCCCGGCCGGATCAAGGTCCTCGACCACGCCCACCCGTCCACCAAGAACCTCCCGGAGCTGTGGGAGCGCAGCGAGGAGTGGTACAACTGGCGGACCAACCCCACCGGCAAGGTCCACACCCTCGCCCAGATCAAGGTGCGCGACGGCATCCCCGGGCTGGACGAGGGCGTCGACCACGCCTACTCGTGGTGCCAGAACTACGACGGCGGTCGGTCCTGGTTCACCGCCGGCGGGCACAGCTCCTCGTCGTTCCAGGAGCCGGCCTTCCTCCAGCACCTCCTCGGCGGCATCAAATGGGCGGCGGGCGCCGCCCCCGGTGACTGCGGCGCCACCAGGACCGACAACTTCGAGCGGATCCCCCTAGTCAACCAGGACCTCTCCGACCCGTTCGAACTGGCGGTGGCACCGGACCGCCGCGTCTTCTACATCGAGCGCACCGGCGCGCTGAAGGTCGTCAACCAGGACAGCCTCGCGGTCACCACCCTCCTGGACTTCGCCTACACGCCCGAGCAGACCAGTCAGTCCGACGGCCTGCTCGGCATGACCCTGGACCGGCACTTCGGCACGAACAACAACTGGATCTACCTGCTCTGGTCCGACCGGGTGGAGAAGCAGCTGAACCTGTCCCGGTTCACCGTCGACGGCAACAGCGTCAGCCTCGACTCGGAGAAGCGGCTGCTCACGATCCCCACCTGGCGCGGTGAGGCGCGCGCCAACTCGCACATGGGCGGCTCGCTGACGATGGACAAGCAGGGCAACCTGTACGCCGCCATCGGCGACAACACCGACCCGTTCGAGTCCAGCGGCTTCAACCCCATCGACGAGCGGGCCGGCCGCCGCGCCTACGACGCGCAGGGCACCGCCGGCAACACCAACGACCTGCGCGGCAAGATCCTGCGGATCAAGCCCCTGTCCAACGGCGGGTACGCCATCCCGGACGGCAACCTCTTCGCCCCGGGCACGGCCAGGACCAAGCCCGAGATCTACGCGATGGGCATGCGCAACCCGTTCCGCATCACCGTGGACTCGAAGACCAACGCGCTGCTCGTGGCCGACTACGGCCCCGACGCCCGGTCCGCCAACCCGAACCGCGGGCCCGAAGGGACCGTCGAGTTCAACCGGATCACCAGCGCCGGCAACTACGGCTGGCCCTACTGCATCGGCAACAACACCCCGTTCAACGACTACGACTTCGCCACCTCCACCTCCGGGCCGAAGTTCGACTGCGCCGCGCCGGTCAACGACTCCCCCAACAACACCGGCCTGACCAACCTCCCAGCGGCCAAGCCGGCCCTGGTCTGGTACGCCTACTCGGCCTCCCCGCAGTTCCCCGAACTCGGCACGGGCGGCGGCGGCCCGATGAGCGGACCGGTCTACGACTACGACCCATCCAACAAGCGGCTGACCAAGTTCCCCCAGTACTTCGACGGCAAGTGGATCGTCTACGAGCTGACCCGCAGGTGGTTCAAGACACTGTCGATCCACTCCACCGCCCAGACCTTCAACGATCCCCGCTTCGGCCCCACCAACGTCGGTGACCTGCAGTCCATCAACGGGATCTTCGGCAACATGTCGTGGATCCAGCCGTTCGAGGCGGAGTTCGGGCCGGACGGCTCGCTCTACGTCATCGACTTCGGCGCCGGCAGCGGCAGCGGCCGGGGCGGCAGCAACGAGGGCGCGGGCATCTACCGCATCGACTACGTCGCCAACAGCCGGCCCCCCGTGGCCAAGCTGACCGTCGACAAGGACAGCGGACCCGCGCCGCTGACCGTCGCCTTCTCCAGCGCCGGCACCAGCGGGCCGGACGGCACCGCCGTCCAGTACGCCTGGGACTTCGACGGCAACGGCAGCGTCGACTCCACCGCCGCCAACCCCAGCCACACCTACAGCACGCCGGGGCGCTTCACGGCCCGGCTCACCGTCACCGCCACCAACGGGCAGACCGCCGTCGCCGTACAGGAGATCACGGCCGGCAACACGCGCCCGACGGTGACCCTCAGCGTCCCCGACGGGGCCTTCTTCGACTTCGGTGACCGCATCCCGTACACGGTGACGGTCACCGACCCGGAGGAGAACAGCATCGACTGCGCCAAGGTGGTCGTGCAGACCCAGCTCGGCCACGACTCACACACGCACCCGCTGGACAACTACGTCGGATGCACCGGCGTCGCGGTCACCGAGAGCAACGGCGGCGACGGGCACGGCCCGGGACAGAACCTCTACACCGTGCTCACCGCGCAATACACCGACGGCGGGGCGGCCGGAGCACCGGCACTGGTCGGCTCGACCCGGGTGGAGCTGCAGACCAAGAGCAAGGAGGCCGAGCACTTCGACGGCCAGAGCGGCATCCAGGTGATCGACCGGGCGACCGCGAGCGCCGGCAAGCGCATCGGTGACATCGACAACGGAGACTGGATCAGGTTCAGCCCGGTCAACCTCCGCAACGTCGACTCGGTCACCCTCGGCGTCGCCTCGGGCAGCAGCGGCGGCGACATCGAAGTCAGAGCCGACTCTCCCACCGGCGAGCTCCTCGGCCGGGCCACCATCGCCGGCACCGGCGGCTGGGACAACCTCGTCTCACCCACCGTCGAGCTGACCGATCCGGGCCGGACGTGCACGCTCTATCTGGTCTTCGTCAACCCGAACCAGACGGGCGGCACCCCCGACCTGATGGCGCTGGACTGGCTGCGCTTCAACGGCGCCGGGGTGCGTGAACAGACCGACGCCACGGTGTCGGCCTCGGCGACACCCACCACCGGCACCGCACCACTGGCGGTGGCATTCACCGGGACAGCCTCGCCAGCGGCCGGGCGCAGCATCACGGACTACGCGTGGGACTTCGGCGACAACGCCGCCGTCGCGCACGGCGCGTCCACCAGCCACACCTACGCCCGCAAGGGCACGTACACCGCACGGCTGACCGTCACCGACAGCCTCGGGGCGACCATGTCCTCGAGCGTGGTCGTGACGGTGCGCTGAGCGTCCGGAGCGGTGGCGGGGTGGGACGGCACCCCGCCACCACCGAACCGGCCCACCCGCCCTCTGTCGCACGGGCCCGTTGGCCGTACCCACCCGACCATTCCGAATTCCTCAGCCATCTGGGAGACGACATGCACGCCAGCTCCACCCGCCCGCCCCACCACCGATCGAGAAGAGTGCGTCACCTGCTCGCCGCATCGCTGGCCGCGGCCATCCTGCCGTTCACACCGGCTCCGGCAGCGGCCGCCGAAACAGCGACCGACGGCCCGAGCGCGCCAGTCACCGAACAGACCACCACGGACCGCTGCCCCTGGGGTTACACCACCTCGTCCACGGTCTTCTTCGGCCGGGACCGCGCCGACTCGGGCGTACCCAACCGCGACCTCGGCGACGGATGCACGATCATGGACGCCGTCTGGGCCGCCGCGCCGTTCGCCAACCACGGCCGCTTCGTCAGTACGGTCAGCGGGCTCGCCAACGCACTCCGGCAGGCCGACATCCTCACGCCCGAGGAGAGCAGCAACATCGTACGGGCGGCGGCCGACTCCGAGATCGGCACGTCACAGCCGGCCTCGGGGACCCGCGCGGTGCCCGACGACCGGATCGGCCTCGTCCTCTACACGGTGCGGGCCACCATGCCGACCGCGCCCGAAGCCACCCTGGCCGCGCTCGCCGCCTGCGGCTACCGCAACGCGGAACCCTCGGGTGCGGTGAACAACTTCTACGGCAAGACGGCCACAGCACTGGCGCCCCTGGTGGCCGACGCCGGGCTCTCGGCTCCATCCATCGGGATCGGCCTCGGCGACCTCCGGAACAACCTCGACGCCGTCATCGCCAACGCCCGGACCTTCGGCGCCAGGTACGTCCGGATCTCAGGCTCGGCCTCCTGGGACCTCGACGACTACGCCGAGGTCGCGGCCACCCTCAACACCGTCGGCGCCACGCTCAAGCAGGCCGGCATCACGGTCGCCTACCACAACCACGGGTTCGAGTTCACCGCTCAGGACGGTGGCGTACGCGGCTACGACGTGCTGGTCCGCGAGACCGACCCGAACCTGGTGGCGATGGAGCTGGACCTGTACTGGGCGTCCAGCGTCGGCGCCGATCCGGTGGACCTGATCAAGCAGTACCCGGGCCGGTTCTCCCTGTTCCACGTCAAGGACATGGCCGCCAACGGGTCGTTCGCCGACGTGGGTGAGGGCACCATCGACTTCGCCCGCATCTTCGCCTACAGCGAGATGGCCGGCGTCGACTACTACCTCACCGAGAACGACAGCCCGCGCCCCGACGGCGTCTCGTCCGCCTGCGACAGCTACGCCAACCTCCGCGCGCTCCGCTACTGACGGACGACCTCGCCGGCCCGCGAGACCCGCGGGCCGGCGACGCCGTCCGTCCGGTCACGACTCAGCGGTTGTCGCCGCTGCCACTCAGCACGCCCCGGTCCTGGCGGCTGGCCAGCTTGGCCAGGTTGGCCGCCGCGATGTCGTCCAGCGACAGATCGAGGTAGTCAGCGAGCACCGCCACATACCAGAGCACGTCACCGAGTTCCTTGGCGATGTCGGCCCGGTCGATCCGCGACTCGTCGCTGTCGAGGTCTCGGACCCACTTCTTGAACTTCTCGGCGATCTCCCCCGATTCGCCGACCAGCCCGAGCACCAGATGGAGCAGCTCGTTCGGCTTGTCACGGGGAGCGGCAGTACGGAGGGCGCCGCGCTGATACTCGTCCAGGTCCATGGCGGACCAGTATGGTGCGAACCGTTGCTGATCTTCTAGTCGAGAATCAGTATTCCGGGTGTTTCCACTCGGAAGGTCCGTGACGGTGTCACCGAAGCGTGAGAGCTTCGGGGTCCTGATGACGGTCTCGCGTTTCCTCCTGCCGCTGGTGCGGCAGGATTGCGCCACCTGCCCGCCCACCCGTGGCCTTGCGGCTGCGGGTGGTGGCGCGGGTCTTGCGGTCGGCTCCACGCGGGTTCGACGCTTGCGCGTCCTGGTCTCCGGCCACTCCGGTACCAGTTGTTACGGCCGCCGCGAGGGCGGCGAGGTTGCGGGCTGCGTTCTCGTCCCGGTCGATGACCAGGCCGCAGGCGTCGCAGGTGAACACTCGGACGTGCAGCGGCAGTTTGGCTTTCACCACGCGGCAGTTCGAGCAGGTTTTGGACGACGGGTACCAGCGGTTGGCGACGACGGTTTCGCCGCCGACCCAGCCGGTCTTATAGGTGATCTGGCGGCGGACCTCAGCGAACCCGGCGTCGGCGATCTTGCGGGCCAGGCGGCGGTTACGGAGCATGCCGGCCACGTTGAGGTCTTCGACCACGACGGTGGCGTACTCGGCGGTGATGGCGGTGGTGAGTTGGTGCAGGCCGTCCTGCCGCAGATTCGCCACCCGGTGGTGCACGCGGTTACGTTCGGCGTTGGCGATCGCCCACCGCCTGGACGGCTTGCGCCCGGCGCGCCGGTCCGGACCCTGACGGCGGGAGACCCGGCGAGAGAGCCGCTTGAGGTGCTTGAGCGCGCCGTCGTAGTGCGCCGGGTTCGGCACGTACCGGACCTCACCCGCCGAGTCAGCCATCACGGCGAGGCACTTGACGCCGAGATCCACGCCTACCACAACGCCGGGCCGGGCGGCGGTACGCGCGTTCTTGCTGACCTCGACCTGCAACGAGCAGAACCACCGGCCCCGCTCGAACCTGACGGTGGCCGACAGGACGCGGGCGCTACCGTTCGCGATACGGCGTTGCAGCTTGCGGGTGGATTCGTGGGTGCGGATCGTGCCGAGCCGGGGCAGGGTCACGTGGCGGCGGTCCGCCTCGACACGGATCGTGCCGGTGGTGAACCGGCAGGCGAGCCGCGCGGTGTGCTTGGACTTCCGCCGGGGCATGCCCACGCGCTTGCCTTTACGCTTGCCCTGCTTGGACTTGGCGTAGTTGTCGAACGCCGCCGCCGCGTTCGCCAGACCCGTGCTGTACGCCTCCTTGGAGTTCTCCTCCCACCAACCAGCAAAACGTGGGTCGGTCTTCTTGACCTCGTTGAACACCTTCCGCAGCGTCGGCAGCGACCACGGCCGCCACGGCGTCAGTTCCTCTTCGGCGATGCCGTACGACTCCTCCGCCTTCCGTTGCCACCACGACGCCACAACCCAGCCGACGGCCCAGTTGTAGGCGGCCCGCGCCGCACCGCAGTGCGACCGAAGCGCCTTCTCCTGCACCGCGCCCGGATCAAGCGCGAACCGGTAGGCCTGCACCACGAAACCCGGCCGCGGCTGGAACTTCTTCACCCGGCGTCCTCACCGGTCGCCACCGCCACCGCCCGGGCCGCACGGTTCTTCGCCACCCGCTGCCCGTACAGCCGGGCACACAACGAGGTCAGCACCTCGGTGACGTCCCGAACCAGGTCGCCGGTGGTCTCCTGCGAGCTCAGGACAACCACACGCCGCCCAGTCGCGGACAACGCGGATTCCAACTGTTCGACACCGAACCCGGCAAGCCGACCCCGATGCTCGACCACGATCACCGCAACGCTCGGGTCAGCCAGGATCCGATCCAGCTCGCGCCGCTCGCCGTCGAGCCCAGAGCCGATCTCCTTGACAACCTCACCCACCGCGAGGCCCCGCGCGTTGGCGCCTTCCACAACCCGTATCGCCTGACGATCCAGATCGTCCTTCTCGTCGGCCGAGGAGACACGGCAGTACGCGACCACGCGACCCTCGACGCTCACGGGCTCCGTCACGATCCACGTCCCGGAAGGCGCCTGGCGGACCGGGACAGGCATCTTCCCGTCCCTCACCCACCGCCACGCGGTCTGATAGCTCACCCCCTGCCGCCGAGCCCACTCCGAAAGCTTCACACCGTCATAATAGACGACCACACACGACCATGTTTAACCATAAAACAGTGAACAGCCGTAAGCCCCCTCCCACCCGACCAGCCGGGTCTTACCACGACCTGCGAGAAAGCCGCCAGCAGGAAGCACCACGCCGCGATCATCTGCCTGGCCCGCCGCGTCGCATCAGGTCGCATCACATTGACCGCCCTACCCACCTCCGTCGAAATTGTTCGATCGAGAGTGAACCGGGGGCACCCGGGACGCGTGCCTACCGATGGGACCCGACGTCCTGGCACGGCTCCGCCGGCGGCCTGCCGGTGAGCGGTGTGACCTCGGGCCCTGTCAGAACCAGCGGTCGCGAAGGACGGTCGTCACCAGCGGTTTCGTCCGACATAACGGCCCGCCTGCACCGACGTTGGACAGAGGGGGCCAGCGCACCGAACGGCACCACGCGGCGGCAGTCGGGCTTCGCGACCGCCGGCGCCGTCCGCGGCACACGCTTCACCACTCGGCCGAAGAAGGGAACCAGGCATGCACGTACGACCTCGCCGCACCGTCGTCCCACGCCGCGAGACCCGGCAAGGACCGAACGGATCACCTGGCTGCGGTGTGTCACCGACGCGCGCCCGCCACCGAACGCGAGCGATCACCGCGGTGCTGGCCCTGGCCGCGTCGGGACTGTCCATGACCGCGGTCGGTGCCCCGGCGAACGCCGAGCCGGGCGGCCCGACGATGCTCGACCCGAAGCTGGCGGTGCGGACGGCGGCCACGGGGTTGGTCAGCCCCACCGGGCTGGCATTCATCGGCGACGACGACATGTTCGTGCTCGAGAAGACGACCGGGCGGGTCCAGCGCGTCGTCAACGGGGCCATCGCCGGCACGCCACTGGACCTCGCCGTCAATTCCGGCTCCGAGCGAGGCCTGCTCGGAATTGCCCTGCACCCGGGCTTCCCGGCGAATCCCGGGGTCTACCTGTACTGGACGGAGAGCACGACCGGCACGGACACCAGCGTCCTCAGCGAAACTCCCCTGCTCGGCAACCGGGTCGACCGGTTCGTGTGGAACGGCAGCACACTCACCTTCGACCGCAACCTGATCCGCATCCGCGCCCGTCAAGAGGACGCCGGCCAGCCCGCACGCGCCAACCACAACGGCGGGGTGATCAGCTTTGGTCGCGACGGGAAGCTGTACACCTTCACCGGTGACCTCGGTCGGCGTGGCCAACTGCAGAACCTCACCTGCGGCCCCACCGCCGTCTGCCCGGGCCCGACCGTGCCGGACGACCAGTTCGGCGGACCGACACCGGACAACGCCCACCTCAGCGGCGTCGTCCTGCGCCTCAATGACGACGGCACCACGCCGACCGACAACCCCTTCTTCGGTGCCGGCGCGGCCATGGGCGGCGAGGTCGGCGCCACCGTACAGAAGATCTTCTCGTACGGCCATCGCAACGGATTCGGCATGGCGGTCGACCCCGCCACCGGGAATGTGTGGATGCAGGAGAACGGTGACGACAGCTTCAGCGAGATCAACCGGCTCGAGCCCGGCATGAACGGCGGCTGGGTCCAGCTCGCCGGGCCGGTGCAGCGGGTCGACCAGTTCAAACAGATCGAGACGACGTTCGGCGGGCAGAACCTCCAGCAACTACGCTGGCCGCCGAGCAACATCGCCGACAGCCCACAGGAGGCGCTCGACAGGCTGTTCATGCTGCCCGGGGCGCATTACCGCGATCCCGAGTTCAGCTGGAGGTGGGAGGTCGCCCCCGGCGGAATGGGCTTCCTCAACAGCCGGGCGCTCGGGCCACAGTTCCAGGGCGACCTGTTCATGGGCGCCGCGACGGGCGCCCTCAACGGCGGCTACCTCTTCCACTTCAACCTGACCGGCAACCGCCAGAAGATCGCCGTCGACGACCCTCGCCTGGACGACCGGGTCGCGGACAACCTCGCCAAACACGAGATCACGGAAAGCGAAAGCCTCCTGATCGGCCGGGACTTCGGCGTTGTCACGGACATCGAAACCAGCCCGGACGGCAACCTGTCCGTCCTTTCGCTGACCAACGGCGCGGTCTACACGATCCACCGCCGCTGACGACATCAGCCCGACGGGGTGACCCGCCTGTCCGCCGTACCGGACGAGCGGGTCACCCTCGCGTAGCGACTGCGCGCGGCCATCGCTGAGCGGCGCCTGGACGTCCAGGCCGGCCCCATCAGGACCGGCCTGGACGTGCGGATCAGGCGAGGTCGAACCGGTCGAGGTTCATCACCTTGACCCACGCGGCGACGAAGTCGTGCACGAACTTCTCCCGCGCGTCGTCACCCGCGTACACCTCGGCGAGCGCACGCAGCTCCGAGTTCGAACCGAAGACGAGGTCGACCCGGCTGCCCGTCCACTTGACCTGGCCCGTGGCGAGGTCACGGCCCTCGAAGGTGTTCGCGTCCTCGGACGTCGGCTGCCACGCCGTGCCCAGGTCGAGCAGGTTGACGAAGAAATCGTTCGTCAGCGACCCCGGGGTCGTGGTGAAGACACCCAGCGGCGACTGCTGGTGGTTCGCCCCCAGGACGCGCAGACCGCCGACGAGGACCGTCATCTCAGGCGCGCTCAGGGTCAGCAGGTTCGCCTTGTCGACCAGCAGGAACTCCGCCGGCAGGCGGTGCCCCTTGCCGAGGTAGTTGCGGAACCCGTCCACGGTCGGCTCCAGCGCGGCGAACGACTCCACGTCGGTCTGCTCCTGCGACGCGTCCGTACGCCCCGCCGTGAAGGGAACCTCGACGGCGTAGCCGGCGTTCCGGGCGGCCTGCTCGACGCCGACCCCACCGGCCAGCACGATCAGGTCGGCCAGGGAGATCTGCTTGCCGGCGGTCTGGGCGGTGTTGAACGCCTCCTGGATCTTCTCCAGGGTGTGCAGCACCGTCGCCAGCTCGTCGGGGTTGTTGACCTCCCAGCCGTTCTGCGGCTCGAGGCGGATACGCGCCCCGTTGGCGCCGCCGCGCTTGTCGCTGCCGCGGAACGTCGACGCCGACGCCCACGCGGTGGAGACCAGCTGGGAGACCGTCAGGCCGGAGGCGAGGATCTGGCCCTTGAGGGTGGCCACGTCCTCCGCGTCGACGAGCTCGTGGGTCACCGGCGGCAGCGGGTCCTGCCACAGCAGCGTCTCGGTCGGGACCTCCGGGCCGAGGTAGCGCGCGACCGGCCCCATGTCGCGGTGGGTCAGCTTGAACCAGGCCCGGGCGAAGGCGTCCGCGAACTCGGCCGGGTTCGCCAGGAAGCGCCGCGAGATCTGCTCGTAGACCGGGTCGAACCGCAGCGCGAGGTCGCTCGTGAGCATCCGCGGTTCGCGGCGCTTCGACGGATCGTGCGCCTCGGGCACCATGTCGGCGCCCGCGCCGTTCTTGGGCCGCCACTGGTGCGCGCCGGCCGGCGACTGCATCAGTTCCCACTCGTACGCGAAGAGGATGTGGAAGAACTCGTTGTCCCACCGGGTCGGGTGGTAGGTCCAGGTGACCTCGATCCCGCTGGTGATGGTGTCGGCGCCCTTGCCGGTGCCGAAGCTGTTCTTCCAGCCCAGGCCCTGCTCCTCCAGCGGGGCGCCCTCGGGCTCGGGGCCGACGTGGTCGGCGGGGCCCGCACCGTGGGTCTTGCCGAAGGTGTGACCGCCGGCGATCAGGGCGACCGTTTCCTCGTCGTTCATCGCCATCCGGCGGCACGTCTCCCGGATGTCGCGGGCCGCGGCGATCGGGTCCGGGTTGCCGTTCGGGCCCTCCGGGTTGACGTAGATGAGGCCCATCTGGACCGCGGCGAGCGGGTTCTCCAGGTCCCGGTCGCCGGTGTAGCGCTGGTCACCGAGCCAGGTGGTCTCCGGACCCCAGTAGACGTCCTCGTCGGGCTCCCAGACGTCCTCGCGGCCACCGGCGAAGCCGAAGGTCTTGAAGCCCATCGACTCCAGGGCCACGTTGCCGGCGAGGATCATCAGGTCGGCCCAGGACAGGCTCTGGCCGTACTTCTTCTTCACCGGCCACAGCAGGCGGCGAGCCTTGTCGAGGTTCCCGTTGTCCGGCCAGCTGTTGAGCGGCGCGAAGCGCTGCTGCCCGGCACCGGCGCCGCCGCGGCCGTCGCTGATGCGGTAGGTGCCCGCGCTGTGCCACGCCATCCGGATCATGAACGGGCCGTAGTGGCCGAAGTCGGCCGGCCACCAGTCCTGCGAGGTCGTCAGGACCTCCGCGATGTCGCGCTTCACGGCGGCGAGGTCGAGGGACTTGAACGCCTCGGCGTAGTTGAACTGCGCACCGAGGGGGTTGGCCACGGCGGGGTTCTTGGCGAGGATCTTCAGGTTGAGCCGGTTGGGCCACCAGCCGCGGTTGCCGCCGCCCTGGGTCGGGTGGGGGGCGCGTCCGTGCGCGACCGGGCAGCGGGACTCGCTGCCCGCCTCCGCGTCGTGGACGACGGCGTCGTGGTTCTCGGACATCGGTTTCCTTCCGTCGTGGCGGATCAAGGGAATCAGGACTTGCCGGCGGTGGAACAGTCGGGGCACAGGCCCCGGTAGACGACCTCGGCCTCGTCGATCACGAAGCCGCTGTCGTCGGACGCGGTCAGGCACGGTGCCTCGCCGACGGCGCAGTCGACGTCGGCGATGACACCGCACGACCGGCAGACGACGTGGTGGTGGTTGTCCCCGACCCGCGACTCGTAGCGCGCCACGGAGCCGGGGGGCTCGATGCGCCGCACCAGCCTCACGGCGGTGAGCGCGTGCAGCACGTCGTACACGGCCTGGCGGGACACTCCGGGGAGATCCTGGCGCACGGCGCCGATGATCGAGTCCGTGTCGGCGTGCGGGTGCGCGTGCACCGCGTTCAGCACGGCCACCCGGGGACGGGTCACGCGCAACGCGGCCCCGCGCAGCATCTGCTGGAAGTCCAGGCTGGTGACCACGTCACGCAGTCTGGCCCGTTTTCTGGAATGAGTCAAGAATATACGCGGAACATCACTCCGCGCCCAAGACCGATCACCCACCGTCGCCCCACGCCCCGATGAGCTGCTGCGACAGTTGGACTCGTTGGCCTACGATCTGCCCGATGATGGCGGCGGCTGACACGTACCGGATCTCTGCCGCGCTCCGGGCTGAGGCCGAACGGGCCGCCACCGGCGCGCCGAACCGCACCGGTTCTCCCGGTGACCTCCGCCGCGAGGTCCCGGAATCCGTCCGGCGTCGGCTCGCGCCGTTCGACGCGGGCGGCGACCGCTCCTCGTGGTGGGCGACCACGCTGATCGTCGTCATCGCCGGTGTGCTGCGCCTGGTCAACCTGGACAGTCCAAAGGGCAAGATCTTCGACGAGCTCTACTACGCCACCGAGGCGCACCACCTGCTGCTACGCGGCTTCGAGTGGAACGAGAAGACCAACAGCGCCGCGTACGTCGTCCACCCGCCACTCGGTAAGTGGATGATCGGGCTCGGCGAACTGGTGTTCGGCTACAACGAGACGGGTTGGCGGATCTCGGCCGCCGTCGTCGGCACCCTGTCGGTGCTGATCCTCGTACGCGTGGCGCGGCGGATGTTCCGGTCCACCGTGCTGGGCTGCGCGGCGGGGCTGCTGATGGCGCTGGACGGCATGCACCTGGTGCTGTCCCGGGTGGCGCTGCTCGACATCTTCCTGATGTTCTTCATCCTCGCCGCGTTCGGCACGCTGCTGCTCGACCGCGACGCCCACCGGCGCCGCTGGCTGACGGCACTCGAAGCCGGCCTCGACCCCGCCGCGCCAGGCCCGGCCGGCCGCCTGCCGTTCACGGTGCCGTGGTGGCGCCTGGCCACCTTCGTCCTGCTCGGCTGCGCGTGCGCGGTCAAGTGGAGCGGCATCTGGTACGTGCTCGTCTTCACGGCGCTGATGCTCCACTGGGCGATCCAGGCACGCCGCTCCGCCGGCGTACCGCGACCGTGGCGGGACGCTCTGGTCAGAGAGGTCGGCTGGGTGGCACTCGGCGGCGCGCTTCTCCTCCTGGTCTACCTCGCGAGCTGGTCAGGGTGGTTGCTCACCGACGGGGGACACTTCCGGCACTGGCTGCGCGACACCGGCGGCACCGAGTTGCCGGTCGTCGGCGCCCTGCAGAACCTCTGGCACTACCACGTGGAGGCGCTGCAGTTCCACACCACGCTGGAGAAGAAGCATGCGTACCAGTCCTGGCCGTGGCAGTGGCTGCTGCTCGGGCGCCCGGTCGCGTTCGACTGGTGGTGTCCCACACCATGCTCCGGCTCGGCCCCCGCCAGGGAGGTCCTGCTGTTGGGGACGCCGCTGCTGTGGTGGTCGTTCCTCCCGGCGCTGGGCGCGCTGACCTGGTTCGGGATCGCGCGGCGGGACTGGCGCGCCGGCGCCATCTGGCTCGGCGTCCTCGCCGGCCTGCTGCCGTGGTTCTACTTCGCCGTCGCCGACCACCGGACGATGTTCTACTTCTACGCCCTCCCCGCAGAGCCCTTCCTGGTCCTCGCCGTCGTCCACGTCCTCGGCATGATCATGACCCCGCGCCCGCTCCCGTCGGCTGCGGCCGACGGCACCCCGTCCGGGCAGGACCGACGGCTGATCGGCGCGATCGTCGCCGGAGCGTACGTGCTACTGGTCGCGGCCTGCTTCGCGTACTTCTACCCGATCTACGTCGGCAGAGTTCTGCCATACACCGACTGGGCTGCCCGAATCTGGTTGGGTAACCGCTGGATCTAGACCCGGTTTGCCTCGGGCAGCGCCGGGTACGCCCCGCGGATACCCGTTGCCCGCAGCCTACCGGCCGTTCTGCTCACCGGTGGCTGCGTCGCGGACCAGACGGTTGGCCTCCTGGGGGCTGGCGCCGGTGGCGCGAAGCAGGTCGCTGGCGGCGCTGCGGATCTGCAGCACGACGGTCTCCCCGAACTCATGGGCTGCCTGGTGCCTCTCGGCTTGTCCGGCCAGCCGTGCGGCTTCGAGAGCGGTCTGCCGGGTCCGGCCGGATGCCCTGGCGGTGGCGCGTTCGCGGTGCAGGTCCGTAAGGGCGTCGCCGAGGGTCTGGACGGCTTGCGGCAACGAGGGTGGGACCGGTTCGTGATATTCGAGCAGCGTGGCGACCCGGCGGGCCATCACCCGGACGTTGGTGGCGAAGGCATGGAGTTGGTCGACGGCCGCCCGGTACTGCTGGTAGCGGCTGCGCCGGTGGCGCCACCACGGCGCGATGCTCACCACTTCTCCGGCGGCCCGCAAAGCTTCGTCAAGGCGGGTGGTGTCGGCGGCGACCCCGTCGAAGCTGCCCAGCGTTCGCACGGCCAGATCCCGGTCGCCGGCCGCCAGCGCCTGAGCGGTGGTGTGAATGGCTGCGGCGAGGTTGGTGAAGAATGGCTTGGCGGCGTGCTCGACCCCACGCAACGGGTCCAGGGGCAGGAGCAGCGCCACGGCGAGGAAGCCGACCGACGCGCCCACGGCGGCATCGATGATGCGGGGCAACTCGAGACTGCGTTGATTCCCGGAGAGAGTGGCGAACAGTGTGGCGGTGGCACCGGCCTGACTGACCAGCGCCCCGCTGCGGCCAGCGACCAACAGGGCGAGCGCGACGGAACTGAAGACGACTATGGCGATCTGCCACGCGCCGCTCCCGATGAGATACAGCACAGCGTCGGAAACCGTGATGCCCAGCCCTACCCCGATGAGCAGTTCCACGGTCTGTCTGGTGCGTTGTCCGGTTGCGGAGGCGATGGTCGCCAGAGCGGCCGCGGGCGCGAAGACCGGCGCGTTGCGGCCAAGGTAATCCGTGGCGATGATCCACGCAGCCGCCGTGGCGAGCCCAGCTTGAACGGAGATCACCGCGATGGGCACCAACTGCCGGGTGGCGAGGAACTGCCGTACGGCGTGCAGCGACCACACACGGGCAGGGCGCCGCGCCGGACGGCCCGGCCCCCGGGCACCCTGAGAAACCATGCGACGGCCTACCCACCCCGCCCGGAAATAACGTCGAGCCCCGGTATCGACGCAGAGTAAGGCGAGTTGCCTGTGCCCGCCTGCTCAGCCGTGCTCGCCGCGCACCCGCTGCCGGGCCGCGACGAAGGAGCCGACCGCATCGCTCGAGTGGTACTGCCACGGCCACTCCGTCACGAGGTCACCGATGACCTCGAACTGCTCGACGGCCGAGGGGAAGTCACCGGCCATGGCGAAGCTCATCGCGAACAGGTTGTGCACCACCGGCCAACCCGGTCGACGCTGATAGTCGGGATGCCGTACCGAATGATCGGCTGCGGCGTTGAGCTCAGCCACCACCTCCGCCGCACCGATGTACTCGGCATCCTCGCCCACCGGAAGATCGAGCCACATCTCCAGGTGCGCGGCCGGGACGAGCTGCCCCAGCGTGGAGCCCGCGGGCGCGTTCGCCGCCGCGCCCCGGGCGAACTCGAACATCTCCTCGTGGCTGCCGAACCACTTCCGGCACCGGTACTGCAGCATGTGCTCGTGGGCGATCCGGTGCCACGGATGCCGTTCGGTCACCGCGTCGAAGCGTCGTTGTGCCTCGTCCCGGTCGACCTGCCGGCCGCGGGCCGACGTGACCAGGAACGTGCGGGCAGTGGTGTCGTCCGGGTCCCGGTCGGCCACCTCGTCGAGGCAGTTCTCGGCGAGCGTGAGCCGCTTCCGGAACTCCCGGAACTGCTCCTGCCTGGTCTGCGACGCCCGGGCGCCACCCCGCGCCTCCCACGCCCAGTAGACGGCGTGCACGCCGCGGACCAGCAGCGGCAGGGTCGAACGTGGCTCGGCCTCGATCCACTCGCCGATCCAGTCCTGCACGCCGGACACGTCTCCCGTGACCCCCAGGTAGTACGCGTGGTCGTCCGGGTCGGTGATCGGACTGAGCAGATCCCGAGCGGTGTGCCAGTCCCGCTGCTGCAACGCCGCCCGCAGCGCGGCGGCCGTCGGATCGCCCATGGCCGGGTCGATCGACAGCGTGGTGGCAGCCTGCTTCGCCCTGCGCCGGAATGGCCACATGCCCGGTCCCCTTCCCCGTGATCTTGGCGCAGATCCTAGACGTCCGGATGGTCAGTCCTCGGGCCACCCGTCCGGATTGCTGACCGACTCCCGCGAGATGCCGGAACGGGTCTCGGGCCACGCGCCGAAGCACTCCTCGTAGCGGTGGGCGAAGAGGTAGCAGAGTCCCTCGCAGTCGGCGTCGAGCACGGCCATCGCCGGATTCGCCCGGACCGCCTCGTAGAACTCGCGGCCCATCGCCACGATGAAACCGCGGGCGTACAGGAAGCCGTCGTCGGAGCCGTCCGTGACCTCCTGGATGTCGGCGCGGTCGATGTCGTACAGCTTCCGCTCGACGACCCGGTCGAGGTCGACCAGCTCCGGGCCCGACAGCTCGGCGCACAACTCACGTAAGGTCCCGAGGAAGGGGTCGAGCCACCGGTCGATCGCGTACAGCTCGTCCTGCTCGTCGTCCTCCGGATCCCGGTCGAGCAGCGCGCGGCGCAGCACCGCCGGCTCCGGACCGAGCCGGGCCCACGCCTCCTCCACGAGCGCCCAGAAACGGCTCTCTTCCTCGGGCGTCGGCAACCGCGGCAGAGCCGCGAGATCGGTGTCGGTCACCGGCGGAGGTTAACCGAGCCCACCGACATGCAACCGGCCCCGTCGCACGACCGAAAGTCGCTTGCCGCGCCCGGCGGGGTCCGGGATGGTGTGTCCCATGACGTTCTGACGGACAGCCCCGTTGCTCCCCGGTTCCACGGCACCGACCCGTGCCGTCCTGCCGTCCGCCCACACCTTCCCGCGAGAAGCGAGCGTCTTTGTCTCAGCACCCCTCCCGGCCGGAGGTTGCGCCGCAGTCCACCCCGGCCACCCTCACCGTGTTCGCGTCCCCCACCAGCTGGATCGAGTCCGATGCCATCGCGCAGTGCCACCAGGTGGCCGCCCTCGACGGCATGATCCACGTCGCCGCCATGCCCGACCTGCATCCCGGCAAGGGCGCCCCCATCGGCGCCGCCATGGCGTCGACCGTGTTGTACCCCTTCCTGGTGGGCTCCGACATCGGGTGCGGCATCGCCGTGTTCCCCATCAAGCTCAAACGCCCCGTACCCGAGAAACTCGCCGCCCGGTTCCCCGACCTCGACCGCCCGCTGGACCCGCAGCAGGATGCCGACAACCCCGCGTGGACCGTCGTGGACGGTGATATTCCGGCCGGCCACGTCGACGGCCTCGGCACCGTCGGTCGGGGTAACCACTTCGTCGAGCTGGCACGGATCGGCACCGTCTTCGACACCGACCACGCGAGCCGTCTCGGACTCGACGCCGGCGACCTCGTCCTCGTGGTCCACAGCGGCTCCCGAGGGCTCGGCGAGCGGATCCTGCGGGCGCACACCGAGGTCCACGGCGCGGGCCCCGCCCCTAACCCCGCCGCCTACCTGTCCAGGCACGACCAGGCCGTACGCTGGGGTTCGCTCAACCGGCGGCTGCTGGCCGCCCGGGTCGCCCACGCCCTGGGCGCCGAGCCCACCGAGCCGATCGTCGACCAGTGCCACAACCTGGTCGAGATACGCGACGGCGGGTACCTGCACCGCAAAGGCGCGGCCCCGGGCGACGGCCGCGACGTGCTCATCGCCGGCACGCGCGGCACCCCGTCCTACCTCGTGGCCGCCCACGCCGGCCCGGAGGCCAACCACTCGGTGGCCCACGGCGCGGGCCGCAAGATGTCCCGCGCCGACGCCCTGCGCCGCGGCCGGGCCAAGCACACCGTCGAGGAACTGCGCCGCACCCCGGTCGGCTCGCTGGTGGTGTGCGGCGACCGTCAACTGCTCTTCGAGGAGGCACCCACGGCCTACAAACGCATCGAGCAGGTGATCAGCGACCTCGTCGACCACAACCTGGCCACCCCCGTCGCCACCACGATCCCCCTAGTCACCTACAAGACACCCGACATCGGATCCACCGCCCGACCGGACCGCCGCGACAACCGCCGCAGGCGAGGCCGGTCATGAGCGTCCACCTGCTCCTGTCCGCCGGGCGCGGCCCGCAGGAGTGCGCCTGGGCATTGGCTCGGCTGCTCTCCCGGCTGGAAGCTGACGCCAACCGGCACGAGGTGACCATCCACCGGGTGCAGACCGTGCCCGGTGATCGGCCCGACACCTATCGATCGGTCATGGTGCACATCCTCGGCGCCGACGCCGAGGCCTTCGCCGCCTCATGGACCGGAACCCTGTGCTGGCAGGCCCCCAGCCCTTACCCGGCGAGCACCGGGCGGAAGAACTGGTACGTGACCGCCCGACCGTGCCAGGTCGACACCCCCGCCACGACCTTCACCGAGACGGACGTCGAGATCGTCGCCTGCCGCACCAGCGGCCCCGGCGGCCAGCACCGGAACAAGGCCAGCACGGCGGTACGGGCGACCCACCGCCCCTCCGGCATCGTCGTCGTGGTCGACACCGAACGACAGTTCAGCCTCAACCGCCGCATCGCCATTCAACTGCTACGACAGCGCATCGAGCACGGCAACGAGGCAGCCCGGCGCGCCGCCACCACCGACCAGTGGCGCATCCACGACGAACTCATCCGCGGCAATCCCACCCGGGTTGAGCGCCCGGAACCAACGGCCACAGCGCCACCACACCGGACGCGCCAGCGACGATGATGCCGGTCCACCCGGCAACGCCTACCGCGGCAGCGGTTCACGGCGACCATCGTCCGGCAGCGGCATCGGCGTACACCGTGGTCAGGCTGACCGGACGCGGCCCGGCGCGGAAGGCCCGCGCCCGGGCCGCGCCTGCGCGCCACACCGCGTCCGGCCCGACCACGGCGAGTTGGCCCGGTCACCACCGCGGCGGTGTCAGAGCGACTTCGCGACCTCGACCAACTGGTCCAGCGCCGCGTCCCAGCCCTCGTGGAAGCCCATGTCCGCGTGCGACTTCGTCGACGAGGCGTCGGCGTGCATCGCGGTCGCCGTGTACCTCGTGCCGTCGCCGTCGGGCTCGATGCTGATCACGGCGGTGAACGCGAAGCCGTCGACCAACTGTGGGCGGAACCCGGGGCCCAGACCCGAGGTGAAGACGAACCTCGACCCCTCCTCGACCACCAGGACGCAGCCGGTGCTCGGATACTCGTCGCCCTCCGGCGAGCACATGACCGTGTTGAACCTGCCGCCGGGCTGCAGATCGAGCTCGCAGGACACCGTGGTCCTGGGCCTGGGGGCGAACCACTGCACGATCAGTTCGGGCGTGGTCCAGGCCTTCCAGACCAGCTCGGGCGCGACGTCGACGGCGCGCTCCAGCACGAGGTCGAGTTCGGGATTGGTGATGTGAACGGTCATCGGATTTGCGGCGTGGAAACCCGGCCGTTCAGGGCCGGGAGGAAACGCCGCCCCCTTCCCTTGGGATGAGTGTCGTACATGGACGGTAAAATGTGAGGTGTGGGTGAGGTGGTGAAGCGGGCGTACAAGTACCGCTTCTACCCGACTCCTGAACAGGCAGAGCAGCTGAACCGCACCTTCGGGTGCGTGCGTCTGGTCTACAACCGGGCATTGGAAGCCCGGACCCGCGCGTGGGCGGTCGACCGGCAGCGCACCACCTACGTTCAGTCGTCGGCGTGGCTGACCGAGTGGAAACGCACCGATGAGCTGGCGTTCCTGAACGAGGTCAGTTCGGTGCCCTTGCAGCAGACGTTGCGGCATCTGCAGGCCGGGTTCGTGGCGTTCTGGGACAAGCGGGCCCGGCACCCGAGGTTCAAGTCCAAGCGCAAATCCAGGGCGTCGGCGGAGTACACCCGCTCCGCGTTCCGTTGGCGTGACGGCCGGCTCACGTTGGCCAAGATGACCACCCCGCTGGACATCGTGTGGTCGCGGCCCCTGCCCGAGGGGGCGGAGCCGTCGACGGTCACGGTGTCTCGGGATGCTGCGGGCCGCTGGTTCGTGTCCCTGCTGGTGGAGGACCCGGCGGTGAAGCCGCTGCCGCCGGTTGCGGCCGTGGTTGGGGTGGATGCGGGTATCACCAGTCTGCTCACCCTGTCGCGTCCGATGCTCGGGGTGAGCGATGAGCAGGGCAAGGTGGCCAACCCGCGGTTCGGGCAGGCCGACCGGCGGAAGCTGGCCAAGGCGCAGCGGAACCTGGCCCGCAAACAGGACGGTTCCGCGAACCGGGCGAAGGCCCGGCTGAAGGTGGCCCGGATCCATGCCCGGATCGCCGACCGGCGG
>NZ_VSFA01000040.1 GCF_008119785.1 Micromonospora sp. MP36
ATCCGGCCATTGACGACGCGGCCTGGGCCAAGGCTATGACCGGTGATGCCTTGTCGCTGCTCGGCGAGGCGGCAGTCGCCTTTCAAACGGTGGAATGGCACGCCGAGTCGCTCAAGCGCACGGTCGAGGAGTTGGGAGCGGCGCGGGGGTTGAAGCTGGGCAAGGCGCAGGCGCCGATTCGGGTCGCGGTTACCGGCCGCACGGTGGGGCTGCCCCTCTTCGAGTCGTTGGAGGTGCTCGGCCGGGACCGCACTGTCGGCAGGATCCGGGCCGCCATCGATCCGCTCTCGTAGAGCGAGTGCTCACCTCGTGCCGCTCCGCTGAGTGGGAGTGGCACTGCGGGCACTCGGTGGTGGTTGCAGATCACCGAGTCCCACGCCGAGCAGTTCGTCGGCCACGCGGAACGCCAGCACTGCTGCCTCCTGCGGTGAAATGTCCGCCGGCAGGTGCTGTCTTCGCAGCCGAATGCGCAGCACGGTTCCCCGCGGTGCAGCAATGATGCCGATCGTGCCGTGCGCCTCTTCGACGGCGCACGGCACGAGGGTGGAGCCGTTCCAGCGGACTCGCCGCATCGCGGCCGTTGCGTGTCCATCGACGACGGCGAGCAAGGTGAGATCGGCCGGATTGTTCAGGACGTGATGGGACTGCTTCTCCAGCCCTACGGCATCGGCTCCCGGGAGACCTGCTTGGGCGACAAGCGCGCTCGCGTGCGCGGCGACTCGCAGCGGCGGCGGAGCGGACTCGAAGGCTGATGTCACCCGGGTGTTGAGGTCGGTGGGCCGGAAGCCGTCTCGGGTGAGGATCCCGTCGACGGAGAACCCCCCACGGTAGTCCAGGCGGTCGCGCAGCGCCTCGCCGATTGACCGGGTCAACTCGAGCAGCGGGGGCTGTTCGAGTTCGGGCATCGGCGCTGTGCCGGCGCAGAGGAAGGCCCCGTCGGCAGGCCGCCGCGGCACGAGGATTTCCAACGGGGTGAAGGCCATGGTCGACCCCACGAGAACCACGCCGTGTAGGCGGCAGGGGGCGCCTGCGAGCATGGGCATGACGCGCACTCTCCGTCGCCGTACCGTGTCGTCTCCCCGCCTGGGGGAGTCGGCGCTCGACCAACGGATGTTTTCGCCGCCCGCGGAGGGTTCCTCACCGTGCTGCTGGGCGGCGTAGACGACATCGGACCCGCGCGGGGAAAGCTCTCGCCAGAGCATTGTCGGTTCGTCGTACACCGCCGACTCGGCGCGTGCTAGACCGATGGAGTCCCACAGCACGTCCACCACGCTCTTGTGCTCGAAGAAGCTCCAGCTCGGGTGCTTACCGCCGAGGCGCGGCCGGCCACCGGTCACCGGCGGGTTGAGCGGGTCAGTGATGAGGAGGATTGCTTGCCGGTCGGGATCGAATTGGTCGACGAGAGTACTCAGGGGCGAGTCGGTCGCCAGGGTAGCGAGCAGTGCGTGCCGGTCTGCGAGTAGCTGAGCAGCTGTCCGGTTGCCCGAGGGGCTCAGCAAAGCGGCGAGGCTGTCGTCGAAGGCCAGGACCAGGACGTCGTCCGTCTGCGCGGCAGCAAGAAGGTGGCGCCAATGGAGCGCATCGGCGCCGTGGGAGCAGAACACGACCGTCTTCTTGCCGGCTACCTTGGGTCGCATCGCGCGGCCGATCGCCTCGAGGAGATCTTCATCCCGCATGGCGCCACCGTCGCTGGCTCTCGGTATCCAACCCGCGAAGGATCAGATTGGCTGGAGTTCGGTGTAGGGCCTCAAAGCGGTGCGGCCCGAGGGCCCGAAGGATGTGGTCTTCGCTGCGGGTTGGGTGGTTGTTGTCGTACTCGATGATGACGATCCCTGGGCGGTGACGAGCCGGATCGAAGGACGACCAGACATCCAGCTCCGTACCTTCGACATCAATGCTCAGCAGGTCGATCCGGTCGATCCCGACCTCGGCGAGCAGATCTTCGAGGCGACGGCAGTCGACCGTGGTGATGGTGTAGCCGTGGCCTCGGTCACCGAGGCCAGACCACGAGGGCTTTGGGTCGTACATGCTGAAGGTCTGCTCACCGGACGCGCTTGAGACGGCGCAGTAGCGGATCGCGCATTCGCGCTTGCCCAGAGGCGCCTGATTCCGCGGATCAGGGTCGACGCAGAGCCCCGTCCATCCCAGCGTCTCGAAGTAGAGGCTGTTACTTCCGCGGATCCCGTCGCCCGCCCCGACATCGACGAAGACTCCGTCCGTGGGAATGACGAGGTGTTCGACAAGCCAGCGATCCTCACCCCACTGCCCGAAGTACGGGTACGGCTGCGTGTAGGGCTGACCGACCACCTCGCCGGATAGCTGCCTCCTCCCGAGGACCGCCCGATCCAGCGGTTCCGACCCGGCCATCACGCGCTACTGCCCGTGTAGCCGAGAACGAGCAGCCGGCGTGGTCTGCCGGTGCTGTTCGGGCCGCTGGCGTGAACGAGCGCGGCATCCCATGCCAGCAGCGTTCCCGCAGCTGCCTCGAGGGTCACCGCCTCTTCTTCGGGCGCATCCTCGTCCACGACGACCGGTCCCTGGTTCCTCGTCGGCTCATGTCGTATGGGGCGCTCATGGCTGCCCGGCCACACCCGCAGGGCACCGGCGGAAGCCGGGCAGTCGTCGAGGCACAGCGCCACCGTGACCACACGTCCGAACCCTCGCGCGGCGAAGTACGCGGCGTCGGAGTGCTTGCGGACGTCCTCGCCGAGAACCGGCAGGTCGGCCCACCTGGCCTTATCGGTCAGCGCTGTCTTGTAGGTGACCTTGTCCTCCATCAGCACGGCGTCGACGCCGAGAACCGCCGAGGTGAAACCGCGGAGCGCGTCACTCAATGTCGCTTCCATGAAGGCGGCCGCAAGATCCAGCACCGGCTTGATCTTGAAGACGTACGGCCGCCCGTCCGGCAGACGCCACCAGGTGAGGCGGGGATGCGTGGCTCGCGCGGCGAGGGTGGCATCCACTACCTGCTGAAACGCCAGATCGGCGGCGGCGCGGAGGCGCGCCAGCATGTCATGGTCGACAAATTCGTTGACCATGAGGTAGCCGTCTCGCTGGAAACGAGATCGCGTGAAGCTGCTGATCGAGAGCGACCGCATCAACGATGTCCCTTCTGCGCGAGCGGAACGAGGAAGTCACCCGTTGGCTTGGTCCAACCGGCGGGTAGCTGGCCCGGGGGCACGGTGAACCTGGTGGCGGTCCAGCCAGGGAAGTGCTCGTCCAGCACACGCGCGCGTGCCTCAGGCAGCTCAAGACCGCTGTGGAAGAAGCTGAGTCGACCGCTGGGCCGCAACGCCGGTAACGCAACGTGTTCGACAAAGGTGGCGAAATCGGCGTCAGCGTGGCCGTCGGGGGGCCAGGTGTCGTACATGATCGCGTCGACGCTGCCAGGGGCAAGGTCGAGCACCTGCCAGGGGTCGACGACAACGCTGACGGGACACGGCAGTTGCGCTGTGATCCTCGGCGCGACGAGGTCGACGACCGCCGGATGCGGTTCGACGGCTGTGTAGCTCGCCGGTCGCAACGGCGCGAGCTGTTGAGCGAACACACCCAGGCCGAGGCCGACCTCCAGCACGTCGGCCCCCGGTCGGTCTCCGATCAGCCTGTAGGCGTGCTCGGCCATCAACTCGGACTCGGCGAAGAACATCACGTACGTATCCCCAAGCCGGAGCCCGTCCTGGTCAATAGTGGCCGGGCGGCAGCGCAACTGGTGGAGGTGATGGAGGTGGATCTCATCCAGCAGGGGCGCCATCAGGACTGCCTCGCCTCGCGGAAGCGGCTCACCGGGTCGGTCGTCAAGAACCGCTCGTAGTAGCTCGTGGCAGTTTTGACCGCCTCCCGAGCCAGCGCCTCGCCGGCGGCGCCAACCGGTGCCTCGGATCGGATGAGAACGTACGCCGGTTCGTCGAGTTGATCGCCGTTGCGTGCGGCAATGACGACTTCCGCGTAGATGCCGAGTTCGGTCAGAATGCGTCGGGCGAGGTCGTCGGCCACCGCCGTGTAGATCTTGCCGACGTGGTGAATGGGATTCTTGCCCGCGGGTGCTTCACCACTGGAGGGCCGGAGCGGCTCGATCGCCCCGTTGTACCGGTTGCCTCGACCGACTGCGCCGCAGTCGCCCTTGCCCAGGGAGGTGCCGAAAGGAGCGAGATAGCCCCGGCCCGGCACGTCCTTGGTGTTCAGCGATAGCCGTCCCAGGGACAACGCGGCTGGTGTCTCGTCAAGGAACCGCTTGAGTTCCCCCGCGACCTCATCGTGGATCGCGTCGAGCGCCGTGCGGTACGCCGACCAACTCTCGGTGTTCCCCGGGTGAAATGGCACGGCGGCGGTCACCTCGACCTCGCTGCCGTACCTGACCACCATGACCTTGATGTCGGTGCCGGTCATGTATCGGCTGCGGAAGGCGGCGCTGGTCAGAAGCGTTTCCAGCCATACGGCGGTCTGTGCCGCGAGGCCCTGGAGGCTCGTGCCGGCGCACAGAACGGTGTCATTGGCGACCGACTCACTCACGAGGACCTGGCTGATGGCGGCGGCCGTACGAGGCTGATAGAACTGCGCGTCGTGGTCCACAGCCGTGCCGGCGGTGTTGTTCAGGTGCATCCGCAGGTGATCAAGGACTGCCCGGTCATCCAGCACGTCCGCGAGCACGGCTCGGACCGTGTCATCGAACAGCTCGGCAATAGGCACCTCGATGCCGTCGATCCGATCCGTGAGCTTGCCGAACAGGTAGCAGTCGACCGGCTTGCGAATGTCGTAGCCGCCAAAGCGGACATCAGCGGCAGCGCCCACAAGCGTCACCTTGTCCACCCAGTGGTTCGGCACCGCGCCGAACCGCTTACGGCAGGTTGTGGAGTAGCGACGGGAGAAGCTGTCGGCCACGAGGTCCGCGAGGCTGTCGGGGTGCCCGATGCCCTTGCGCTCCGCTGCATCGAATGGCGCGCGATCGGGATGGTCTGCTCCGACACTGGTGATGATGCGCATTGCGCTTCCTCCTCTCCTGCTCATGGGCGTGCGGCGGTGGCGGAGGCCGCAGGTTGCGGCGGGTCGACGAGGTACGCCATGCACTGCGACAGAACGAGGACACGTCTCGCGGGACAGGGCTCCGGTACGGCGGCCGGTTGGAAGGTGCCGTCGTAGAGGTTTCCGTAGCTCGTCGGCACCGATGCGCATCGCCGTACCTCGCCGGTCACGGTCACCTTGAAGGAGGTCGTGCCTGCGGTGCAGGGCTGGCCGCGGAAGGCGAGCATCCCGTCGAGGTATGGCCGGTTGAAGTGGTACTCGCCGGAGTTCGCCAGGATCAGCTGCCGTTCCGCGTCGGTGTACGACTCTGGGTACCGGCGACCTTCGTAGACGCCCTTGAACACCTTGGCGCGCAACGGCTCCACGCCCAACGCGGCCAGCGCGGCGAGGTCCTCACGAAGTCTGGGCAGCAGCGGCGGGAACAGCACGTACAGCGCCACCACATCGAACCCGGCACCGCGCAGGATCCGGAACGACTCGGCGTACTCAACCATCGGCAACCCGAGCCGCTCACGTTCCGGTACGTGCAGGGCCGCGACGATCTTCGCCACGCGCGAGGGGTCCACCTCGGCGGCGAATCGGGCGACCAGCTCCGGCGATGCCAGGTTGGTGTTGATGCTGATCCAGTTGCGGCGGGTCAGCCCGGCGCAGAGCTCCACGAAACCGGGGAACAGGAACGGCTCCCCACCCGACATGTGCACGAGACACGTGCGGTTGAGGTCCTCGAACCGCTGGACGACCAGCGCAGGATCCGGTTCGTTCAGGTGCTTCTTGTTCAACACGTAGCGAATCTGCGGATGGCAGTACTCGCAGAAGAAGTTGCAGCGGTTCGTCAGGTGCCAGTCGAACTCCCACTCCCACGGCGCCAGATCAGACGCCACCGCTGAGACACGCAAGGCCAACCTCCCCAACGGTAAACCGCCGGAACCATTTCGACGGCGGCCGATGTCCACCTTCACGCTGACGATGCGGCTGAGCCAGCTCACCGTGGGGGCCCACGGTGAGCCCCCACCATGGGCTGTGCCGGCCGTCGTGATCACGCAATCGTCTATGCCCAGCCGGCGCTGCCCAGGGCAGTCCGGATGGCCAGGTCGGTCGAAGGCAGCCCCTGCGGATGAGTCCTGAAATTCCGAGCCGTGTTCTCGGTACCGCCAATTCGCTCCGGGCTTGCCTTGAGCAGGAGGGCTTGTGGATGTACGAGCAGAATGAATTAGCCCGATACGGATATCAGCAGGAGTTGAGCCGTCAGCTGCGGTTTCGGGACCTGTTGGCCTATGGGCTGGTGTACATGGTGCCGATCGCGCCGATGGCGATCTTCGGCAGCGTGTACGCCGGCTCCGGCGGGATGGTCGCCCTCGCCTATGCGATCGGCGTCGTGGCGTTGGTGTTCACCGCGTTCTCGTACGCGCAGATGGTGCGCGCGTTTCCGATGTCGGGCAGCGTCTACAACTACGCCGGCCGGGGCATCAGCCCGCCGGTCGGCTTCCTCGCCGGCTGGGTGATCCTCCTCGACTACGTCCTCGTGCCGGGGCTGTTGTATTTGGTGGCGTCGGTGGCCGTGCACGCGACCGTGCCAGCGGTGCCGGTGTGGGCGTGGCTGCTCGGGTTCGTCGCGGTCAACACGGTCGTCAACTCGGTGGGGATCCGCATGACCGCGGTGGTCACCCGGATCATGCTGGTCGGCGAGCTGATCGTCCTAGCAATCTTCATCGCCGTCGCCGGATGGGCCGTCGGATCCGGGAAGGGCCGCTTCAGCTGGGAGGCGTTCTACAACCCGGACACCTTCACCTGGTCCCTCGTCGCGGGCGCGGTGTCGATCGCCGTGCTGTCCTTCCTTGGGTTCGACGGCATCAGCATGCTCGCCGAGGAAGCCCAGGGTGGTTCCCGGCAGATCGGCCGCGCCATGGCCGCCGTCCTGATCCTGGCGGGGGTGCTGTTCATCGCGCAGACGTGGCTCGCGGCGATGCTCGTCCCCAACCCGTCCGGGCTGCTGACCAACGGGGACCCGGACGGGAACGCCTTCTACGACGCCGCCCACGTCGCCGGCGGAGGTTGGTTGGCGACGCTGTGTGCGGTGGCCACGGCGGTGGCGTGGGGGCTGCCGAACTCGATGGTCGCCCAGGTCGCCACCTCCCGGCTGCTGTACGCGATGGCCAGGGACCGGCAGCTCCCCGCGTTCCTGGCGAAGGTGTCGATCCGCCGCAGCGTGCCGATCAACGCCACCCTGCTCACCGGCATCGTGTCCCTCGCGCTTGGCCTGTACATGGCCACCCGGGCGGACGGAATCACCGTGTTGTCGTCGTTGATCAACTTCGGGGCGATGGTCGCGTTCCTCGTCCTGCACGCCTCCGTGGTCGTGCACCACCTCGTCCGCGGTCGCAGCGGGAACTGGTGGGCGCATCTGGTGATGCCCACGGTCGGGTTCGTGATCCTCGCCTACGTGGTGGTCAACGCCAACATCGCCGCCCAACGCCTCGGTCTGGCCTGGCTCGCCCTCGGCGTCCTCGTCCTCGCCGGCCTGTACCTGTCCGGACGCCGACCGGTGCTCTCCGGGCTCGCGCCTGTGCAGCCGCAGCAGCGTGACGTGGAGCGGGTGTGACTGCCATGGAGAAGATCACCTACCGGCCTGCGCGGGACGAGCTGGCCTACACCTTCGGCGGCCGAATGCCGGTCGCGCACCTGCGCTCCGGCGACGTACTCGAGGTGTTCACCGAGGACTGCTTCGGCGGGCTCGTGCGCGGGCCGGCGGATCTGCCGTCGCAGGTGTGCCGCATGCCTTACCTCAACCCCGTGTCCGGGCCGTTCTTCGTCGAGGACGCCGAACCCGGCGACACCCTCGCCATCCACCTCATCTCAATCACCCCGGCCCGGGACTGGGGTGTGTCGTCGACGTTCCCGCACTTCGGGGCGCTCACCTCGACCTCCCACACCGCCAGCCTCCAGCCACCACTTGAGGAGCGGGTGTGGGTGTACGGCGTCGACCGCCAGGCGGGCACGGTGCGGTTCCAGGCCACCGAAACCGACCACACCGTCGACCTTCCCCTGGAGGCGATGATCGGCACCATCGGAGTCGCCCCCGGCGGCTTCGAAGCCCGCTCCACCATCGTCCCCGACCGCCACGGCGGAAACCTCGACACCCCGCAACTCCGGACCGGCACCACCCTCTATCTCGGCGTCAAGGTCCATGGGGCGATGCTCGCCCTCGGCGACGGCCACGCCCGCCAAGGCGAAGGCGAAGCCTGCGGCGTCGGCGTCGAGATCGCCACCACCACAACCCTCACCATCGAAGTCATCAAGGGCGCACCGACCATGTGGCCACGCCTGGAAACCGACACCTCGATCATGTCGATCGGGTGCGCCCGCCCACTCGAGGACGCCTACCGCATCGCGCAGCATGACATGGTCGGCTGGGTGCAGGCCCTGACCGGGCTGGAGACGCTCGACGCGTACCAGTTCGTCTCCCAGGCCGGGCGGGCGCCGATCGGCAACGTGTGCGACCCGAACTACACGGTCCTCGCCGCGGTCGACAAGGCGCTACTGCCATCGCCGGAGCCCGCCTACGGCGGGGTGCACAGCCGGCTGCGGCAGCTCGTCCCAGGGCTGGGTTAGGGGCGGCGCCATGACCGTTCCTCGACTGCCGCTGCGGGATGAGCTGTTCCTGCTCGGCCACAACGACGACACCGGCCAGCCGCACATCCACCGGCAAGCATTGGCGCTCGGGCTCGCCGGCGCCGTCCTGATCGACATCTTCCTCGTCGGACGGATCGCCCTCGACCCAAACGACGACCGCCCAGCCGGCGAACGGTGGCTGCGCCTGCACACCGACCAACCGGTCGGCGACCTGATCGCCGATACCGCCATCGCCGCCATCCGCTGCCGGCGCACCGCCCCGCCGGTGAAGGCGTTTCTGCGTGACTTCGCCGACGACCTGTACGAGCGCACCCGCGCAGGTCTCGTCGCCGCCGGGATCCTCCGCCACAGCACACGCCGGCGCCTCGGCGGCCTCGCCCGCACCGATATCTACACGGCGACTGACAGCAAGTGGGCGATCGTCGCCCGGGCCCGCCTGCGGTACCTCGCGCAAGGCCGCGAGCAACCCGACAACCACACCGCCGCCCTCGCAGGCCTGGTCGCCACCCTCGGCCTGAGCACCCACCTCTACCTCGACGACGACACCACCACCCTCACGGCGCGACTCAAGGCGATCGCCGAGCAGCACCACCGGTCGGTGCGGGACATCACCGCCGCCGTCGACGCCGCAGTCGGTGACCTCGCCACCGCTACCTACCGCTGAACCCCACCCAGGTACCCATTCCGATGGAGGCTCCGTTGCGTATCCGCGCCGCCCACTGGACGGACAAGGACTTGGTCACCCCGCTGATCGCCGACGCCCTACAGTCCAGCCCGCTCGCCGCGTGGCTGGTGCCCGACCCGCAACAGCGGCGCCAGGTGCTGACCGGCGTCGTCGGGATTTGGGTGGAACACGCGATGGTCTTCGGCGACATCCACCTCACCGAAGACCATGCTGCCGCCACCGTTGGCTTCCACCGTTACCGACCCATCCCACCACCAGCCAACTACCCCATCCGCCTCACCGACGCCGCCGGAAGCCACGCCGACCGGTTCGACCTACTGGACAGCCTGCTATCGGTGAAACAGCCCACCGAACCGCACTACCACCTCGCCTTCCTCGCCGTCCGCCCCGACGCCCAGAAGGCCGGCCGCGGCACCGCCTTGCTGGCCTACCACCGCAGCCGCCTCAACCGCATTGACCTGCCCGCGTGGACCGCCACGCCCGCTGGCGGGGAACATCTTCTCGCCCGCTACGGCTACACACCCCGACCACCGATCACCCTCCCCGACGGGCCGACCCTGCGCCCGATGCGCCGCACCGCTCACCACAGCAGCAGCGCAATGCCGGTTAACCCCAGCCGCCCAGTCGACAACCGCTGGCAGGAATGTCATGCGTAGCCCTACCGCATCCCAACCGACACCGCACCCCGTGGCCTTCCCTCGCAGATACTCACCAGATTTCATCGGCGCCGTCGTCCAGCGTGTCGCAGATGCCCGCGACATCAGGGCCTACGGCGCGGTCACGAGCGTCGCCCGTCAGCTGAACCTCGACCCACGCCTCGTCCAGAAATGGGTCACCAAAGCCACCACCCCAGTCGCACACCAACCAGCCAGGCCGGCCGCCGGCTCGTGGGAGACATACCTACCGGCGGGACTGATGCACTGCAGGTTCTGCCACGAACCGATGTCCTACGCCGAGCTGCACGACTCTGGACAGGGCTACCAGTGCCAGCCAGGTTGCCGGCCGCGGCCACTTGATGCAGCGGCGATCGCCCACACAGTGGGTCGGACGATCCTGCGGTACGCGGCTCGGGTCATCCCCTCGACCGGCGCGCCGACACCTCCACACCTCGCCGCCGTCCACGCCCACCGCGTCCTCGCCCGCATCACCGTCGGCGCCACCCCCACCGACCTCACCCTCACCTGGCGCGCCACACCCACACCCGTGGCAGACCGGATCGACACCGAACGCGCACAGCAGGTCGCCACCGCCCGAAACCTCGCGCTCAACCACCCCCTACGCGCCCGGCAGCTCCTGCACGACAGCCTCACCGGCATCGACCCCGCCACCGCGCCAGCCCACCCGCTACACACCGAAGCGGCCATCCTCCTGGCCGAATTGCAACTCCGGCTCGGCCACCCCGCCGACGCCATCGCCTGGACCACCTACGCCCACCACGCCACTATCCAACTCCACGGGCCCACCCACCCGCACAGCCTCCACGCCCTCCACCTCCACGCCGCCGCTCACCGACGCGCCGGACACCACCAACGCGCTTACCACCTCTACCGCCAACTCGCCGACCACCTCACCAAAACCGAAGGACCCCATGCCCCGAGAACCCTCGCCATCCACGCCACCACCGCCCTCGCCCTTCACGCCCTCGGCCACTGCCAAGCCGCCCGCACCATCCTCGCCGATACCATCACCACCCACCGACGCGAACACCCAGGCCACCCCGCCACCGCCCGCATGGCCCAACACCTGTCCGGCATCTGGAAGGACTGCGCCGCCAAGGGCCACAAGCACGAGGACACCTGACTACCCGCCCGTCAAACCCAGGAGGTCCCGGCCAGTCTGTACTGAGTTCCCCCCGCTTTGATGGAGCGGTGGTTACGGCCTCCCCACCGTTGGAGCTACACGGCTTCGGAGTCGACCACCACATGATCGTGGCGGTCGTGCACTGCACACCGGCCCAGATCCACCAGGTTTCGAGCCGGCTTCGCTGTTACGGAGCTTCAGCCACTGGTTCACTCGCGTTACACCGTCTGGCCTCGCCGAACAGGCCCGCACCGTCTGGCAGTCCCGGCACGTCCCGCCCTCGTCAGGGCCGCTTGCCACCCTCACCGCCGTTGCACGGATCAGGCTGCCCTCAGGCTTCACCAGGCCGCTGCGACGACCCGGCGGGAAAGGTCTCTCACCCCTCCTCGATCAATCAGCGCTACATGGCGCACAGCTCCGCCGCGAAATACGCGCTCGCCGCTTTCAGGATCTCATTCGCCCGCCGCAGCTCCGCGACTTCCTTGCGCAGCCGATGGTTCTCCTCGGCCATCTCACTGGTGGGCCGAGCATGACGCTCACCGGCGTCGGCCTCGGCCTGCCGGATCCAGTTCCGCAACGCCTCGTGATGCACGCCCAGCTGCTCGGCCAGGCGCCGGATCACCGGCTTCGGGTCCGACTCGCGATACAAGCGCACAGCACGCTGGCGCAGCTCGTCGGGGTACTTCTTCGGTGCTGCCACGGACGACTTCCTCCCCACGGCCATCAGACCATGATCAAGAAGCTCCATGAAAGCGGGGGTAGCTCATACGCCCAACCCAAGACCGTTGCCCTCAACGCCACCTTCGAATGAACGGGACTGCGGATTGAACCGCCACGGGACGTGACCATCGATGCTGGTCGAGGGGGTTCATGTCCCCCTTGTACAAACTCTGACGGCGGGGGAGTCGCACTGCACGACTTAACGCCAGCAACAAAGAGGCCGAGATCGGTGGAGGTGCCTTCGGGCGCGCAAGATCAAAAGAGCGTGGCCTGCGGAATCGCCGACCGAGTTCTTTGTGCCCGTGGCTGCTCGTCCGCTGTGTGATGATCGGCGGTCAGTGCAGCTAACCGCTCCGGTATCCGGATCTGCCGAGAAGAGTGTGCCGATGATGAGGCTGCCCGAGCTCCAGTTCCAAATTCTTCTATCGCGAGGGCTTCCGTGGCGTACTCGATGAAACAAGCTCCTGTATGCGGCGAGACAAGGAGTGCGTACGGTGGGAGCCCAGGATGGACCGTGATGGCAGCTTTGAGTTTCCGACGCGATTGAGTACTGCACACATGAGCAGCACTCTTCCGGATTCCGCCAGCAACGATGCCGCCTGATCGTCTTCGTATGCAGACGACTTCTCGGACCTATAGTGCTTGGCATCTAAGTAGCGGTTCCAGAAGACGTCGGCCCAGGCGCGCGGGTCGCCAACGAACTCACCAAATCCACGCCCGACGTGCTTCGCGAGCGCATAGGGAACAAACCTTTCTTGAGCCCATTGAGTGGTCCGCTTATGGCGAGCGACCCAATGTTCAATTCCGGCCGCGATGTCCATTAGACGAACTGGGGCGGAAGGCTCACCAATGCGGAGAGTGTCAACCAGGGGCCTCACAGCTGGTCCGTAGGTATTCCATATGCGCACCCATCTCCGAAGGCCCGCCGCGTCGCCGAGATGCCACAGCGAGAATAGCGGAAACTCCGTCATGGACCTTGGCGCGGCAGTCCCCGGCCTGCGCCACATCAAGGCGGAGTCCCACAATTCTGTTCTGCGCGACAGCGAACCGTCCGCTACCAGATTTACGGTGCCACTCTCGGCGGTTATCATTCCTTCGTAGGCGAGGCCGACAAGCTCTTGGATCCTCAGTAGCGGCTCTCGTAGCTCGTAGTATTCTTTCGGCCTATTGGATCTGCATGAAAGCTCGATTGGGGCGAAGATGACCCGCTTATCATCGGGTCCGGTCGACTCCCAGTGCGCGGAAAGCACCAAGTGGCGACCCTTGCTTAGCGTGAGGACGACATCTTCCGGAGCTCGTGCTTCAATGGAGTACGACGAGGCTCGACCGTCATCATTTGAGGAATGGCTTTCCTTCAGTGCAGAGACGCCCGCCCAGTTCGTGATGCCAGGGATCCGGATGCTGACTTCCGTCACGCCCGGTTTGGTCAGACTCCCTGGGTCTAGCCCATGCATGAGGGTCGTAGCTCGATATGTTGCCATGGAGACGCGTTGCCTCGCGGTATTGTGCAAAACGTTTCGCCGCAGCACGCCAGTGGCCACAATGCCGGAGCTGGCGGTCCTACCTATTAGGGTGTGGGGCACAGGGCCACTATCGGCATCCCGCACCTCCTTGAGGTTTCCGAGGAGGGTGTCAATGCGGAACAGGCCCTCTTCCTCAACCCACCTAATATGACCTGGCCGGTCCCTTGTGAAGTCGTGAGGAAGGGCATCCAAGGGAGAGAAATAACCGACACTACCGGCTCGAACCTGCTCCATGCGGCTAGCCTATCCGAATAGTTACCAGATCTTGAAGGGCCAGGTTCGTCCACTGTGGCTCGGTGTGGCGTGATCTTCGGCGGTGATCGTTGTAGGCCTGGGTGATGAGGTATTCCGATGGAGGTGGTTTGTCCGCGCGGGGGCGGGCGAAGCGTGAGGCGGTGCGGCGGCAGGCGGCCGGGTGGTTCGCTGCGGGGGTGTCGGTGCCGGAGGTCGCGCGCGGGCTGCGGGTGTCGCAGACCGTGGTGTACGGGTGGCGCAAGCGGTGGCGGGCCGGTGGTGAGGACGCCCTGGCCTCGAAGGGACCCGGCGGGTCCCGCTGTCGGCTTGACGAGGCCCGGCTGCGGCGGCTGGCCGATGCTCTGGACGAGGGGCCGGCGGCGCATGGCTTCGGTGATGACCAACGCTGGACACTGGCCCGGGTGTCGGATCTAATCGCCCGGATGTTCCGCACCCGCTACACCGTGCGCGGCACGTCGTACCTGCTGCACCGCATCGGCTGGTCGGTGCAGGTACCCGCGCACCGGCCCGTCGAACGCGACGGGGTCGCGGTCGCGACCTGGCGGCGGGAGGTGTGGCCGACGGGAGAACGGTAGCGGCGCAGCGCGACGCGTGGATCTGCTTCGAGGACGAAGCCGGTCAGACGCTGCGCCCACCAAAGGCCCGCACCTGGGGCCGACGCGGCCACACCCCACAGATCCCGACCTCCGGCAAGGGATCCGGGCGAGTCTCGATCGCTGGCCTGGCCTGCTACAAGCCCCGCCAGCGTCCTCGGCTGATCTACCGCACGATCACCCACCGCGGCCGTAAGAACGAGCGGCGCAGCTTTCGGCGAACGGGACTACATCAGCCTGCTCGACGCCGCGCACCAGCAACTCCGCGGGCCGATCGTCCTCGTCTGGGACAACCTCAACACCCACATCAGCGCCGCCATGCGGCAGATGATCGCCGCCCGGGATTGGCTACACGTGATCCGCCTGCCCGCCTACGCCCCCGATCTCAACCCCACCGAGCAGGTGTGGTCACACCTCAAGCGCAGCATCGGCAACCTCGCCGTTCGCGGCGTCGACCACCTCCTAGCGATCATCCGGAACCGGCTCAAGCGCATCCAGTACCGCCCCGACCTGCTCGACAGCTTCCTGACCCACACCGGCCTAACCCTCAAACCCAACTCAACCTGACCATTCAAGATCTTGTACCTGCGCAGGATCGACGCCCATACCGGAGCCGGTCTGACGTCAGTAGGGCAACTCACGCCCGAAGTGCCGGGCGTACGCGCGGTGTGCGGCGAGAATGGCCGCCCATCCACCGGGCCATCATCTCGTCGGCGAGCGCCTTCTCCAGCAGGTCCTCGGGGATTCTGCCCCGGCTCGGCTGGACCAGGTGGCCCACCTCGTCGTCGAACCCGAGGCCCCACCGCCGGCCGCTTCCGGTCGAGACGTGGACCTGCTCGGTCAGCGCCTGACGGTTGATCGGCCGCGCGGGCTGATGAGCGGGCTGAGGTCTTCGACACCGCGATCGCTGACCTCGTCAGCGCGGTGGAGCGCTTCGGTGTCGAACACGCCCACCTCGTGGTGCTCGACACCAACGTGTACCTCCACCACGAGCGTAAGCTGGAAGACCTGGACCTCGCTGGTGAGCTGGGCATGGGTATCGCCGACATCCGGCTCATCGTGCCGATGGTGGTCGTCGACGAGCTGGACAAGGCCAAGCTCAGCAGCGGCGACAAGGGCTACCGCGCTGGCTATTCCGTGGCCTACATCGACCGGTTGGTGCAGGCTGGCGGCCGGGTCCGCACCGCGCACTACGCGCGCGAGCTGGATCCGTGCGGTGAGGTCCGCGTCGAGGTGCTGCTTGACCGGTCGGGCACGCCCGCCTACCGATCAATGACGACGAGATCGTGGACCACGCCGTAAGTCTGGAGCCACTGGCTGGCTGGCCGGTGCGGCTGGTCACCTTCGACACCGGGATGGCGATGCGCGCCCGGGCAGCCGGGCTGCGGGTGCACAAGCTGGAGCAACCGCCGACGGCGGCGAAGCGCCAGCCGAGCAGCGGGCACGTGCCCACCGCTCGAGCCAAGCCCCGCGGGTGACCGGCACCAGCCGCCCTGCGGCGCCTACCGGTACGCTGGTCGGTGCCGGCGGTGCAGGGCCTGCTGGTCATCGTGCGCCCAGTGTTGGACATCGGCCCACGACAGGCGCAGCGTACCCTGACTGGTCGTGATCTGCTGCCAGAGCTGGCTGTGCGGGCGGCCCCGCTCATCGTCGGAGCGGGCGGACAGCTGCTGGACCCAGCTCTCCTGTGCGGCAGCCTTCCAGTTGCCCAACGCGCACCGTACGAGGGCCTGATACAGCACAGCGGGGGAGTTGCCGTCGTAGCCGAAGGTGTATCGCGGCTCGTCGCCGGGGTTGGGCACCGGCTGTGGGGCCAGCAGCGTCCCGTCGGGGGCGGGGGTCACCGCGAACAGGCCGGTGCCGGAGTAGGTCTTGTCGGCGGCGATGACGGTCTGCTCCGTCCAGCCGGCCGGTGGCATGTTGGTCGGCCACTCGATGAGCAGGTGGTCGGCGACGCCCGAGACGCCGGCGGTGAGGTGCGCGACGAGGCGCCCCTCCGGGTCGCGGTAGAGGCCGACCAAGCGCTCGCGGGCGCGGTCGAGCATCTGGTGGTGGGCGATGGCGGCGTCGGTGGCGTCCTCAGTGAGCAGGCGCACCAGACGGCGGGTGGGGCGATCCGGGTCGCCGTGCGCGTCGGCCGTGGTGAGTCGGGTGAGGTGGCGGCGGTACTCGTCGTGGATCGGGCCGTGGGCGTCGGGCCAGCTGTAGGTGACGCAGAACGTGTAGACCCGCTCCGGGTAGTCGCGGACGAGCTGGCCGCGCAGCAGGAGGATCGCCTGACGCAGCGCGTCGCCGTACGGGTCGCTGGGCCGCCACGGCAGATCGGCCTCAGCCTGCGCGAGCCGGTCGAGTTCGTCGAGGGCGGCGGCGGGGTCGAGGTCGCGGCCGGCGGCGACGGCGGCGCGCTGCTCAGCCACGGCGGGCCAGGTGGGCGGCTGGGGCGCCGCCGCCAGGTACCAGCCGTCGCCGGTGCCCGGGTGGGTCAGCGCGGTGGTGACGTCGCGGTGGGCGGCTCGGGTCTCGCGGGCGAGCAAGGCGAACGCCTGCGGGTAGGCGGTGTGCACGGACCGGTCCAGCGCGGCGGTCAGCCGGGCGATGGCGCCGGGCCACTCGGTGATGGTGTCGGGGATAGGTAGGGGGCGGGGCTGGTCGAGCAGCCGGACCGTCCGCATGATCTCCGGGGTGGTGGTGCCGGCCCACCACAGCGGCACCGGCCGGCCCAGCACCCGGGCGACCTCGGAGGCGAACACCGAGCCGGCGTACTCCGGCGCGTCCGGCCGACGTTGCCGGCCGATGACGGGCTGCCGCATGGCGGCCACCGGCTCGCGGTGGGGCAGGACGCGGCGCAGCATCGCGGGCAACGCGGCCGACGCGGGATCCGGCGCGGGCTCGGGCTGCTCCGGCACCCGCCACAGCTCCAGGTGCGGGTACGGCCCGTCGGAGTCGGGGTCGAGCAGGAAGGGCTGCACGACGACGGCGCCGGGGCGGCGGTCCGGGTCGAGGCGCGCGATGGCGGCATCGGCGATGGTATCGCGGCTGACGTCCTGCCCGACGTACCCGACGGCGTAGACGACCGGCTGGCCGGCGCCGTCGAAGATGGTCACCGCCGCGGTGTGTCCGCGGGGCAGGTCGATGTCGCCGGACCAGATCACCTCGGCGGGCTCGGTCGCGTCGGGCCAGGCGAACGGCCACACCGCGTCGTCGGGCACCGCCCGGTCGGTGGCGCGCAGCCACCGGTCGATGCTGGCGGTGGTCCACACCTCGGCACCGTCCGGGTCGACCCCGTCTGGTGGTGGCAGCCGGCGCTCGCCGTGCAGCTTGCGTAGCCGCTGAGCGCTCATCCGCGCCCGGCGGGCGAACTGCGCGAGAGTGTGCGGGCGGGAACGTGTTACTGTCATGTCTGAACCTCTCTGTTGCGGAGAAGGTAACAGTCCAGTCGGGATACGCCAATAGTGCCGTGCGTGGTCAGCAATGCGGTGGTGTCAATCGCCTCGGTCGCTCGAGGGCGCTGTTCCACCAACGGACGCCGGACAGGCCGCGGGCGGTCAGGCTGCGCAGGAATGCCAGCCAGCTGGCGCCGTCCTCGTCGGAGGCCGCAGGCCGGTCCGAAGAACCGGTCGTCGTAGCGCAGGCAGTAACGGACGACAGTGTGTCCCTCGTCGTCCTGGTCAACGAACCCCGGCTTGCCACGCCAGAACAAGGCGGGTTCATCGTGTAGAGGGCGGTCATGCTGCGGTCCAGGGTGGCCCGGATCGGGCACTGCACGAGGTCGTAGACCTGCCGACTGGTGGACAGCACCGGAGCGAGGGCCGCACGCTCAGGCGTGGTGACCGCGCGGGTCTTACGATCTCGTGCGCAATAGGACGGTCGGTGGCGTCAGTCCGGCGTGGGCGATGATCTTCGGGTGTTGATCCGGTGGGCGCGTCGTGTGTTGAGCCATCCGGCGTTCACCGGGATCTCCCGTCGGCATCTGCGGCTGCTACGGGCCGAGGTGTATCCGGTCTGGCTGGCCGGACGTGAGGGCCGGTTGCACGCCCGTCGGGGTGGGCAGCGCCGGCGGCGGGCGGCCGGTGCGGGTCGTCGTCTGATCCTGCGGTTCACCGATCGCCTGGTACTCACCCTTGCTCATCTGCGGTTGGGTGTGCCGCACGAAGCCCTGGCGGCGGCGTTCGGGGTGGACCGCTGCACGGTGACTCGGGCGATCGGGCAGGTCTGTCCGTTGCTGGCCCGTCGGGGGTTCGCCCGTCCGAGCGGGATACGGCTGCACACCCTGGCGGACGTGTTCGCCTACGCCGCGGCCGAAGGTGTCACCCTGCGGCTGGACGCCACCGAGATCCGGGTACGTCGTCCGCGTGTGGGGCGGCCCGGACGTAAGGCGTTCGTGTCGGGCAAGGTGAAGCAGAACACCATCAAGAGCACTGTTGTCAGTGACGAGTACGGGGCGACGCTGTGGTGCGGCGGGCACCGGCCGGGCCGGATGCACGACACCACGGCCGCCCGGGTTGAGGGCATCGGCGCCTTGCTGGACGCCTACCGGCAGGTGAAGGTACTGGTCGACGCCGGCTACCAGGGCCTGGCCAAAGACCATCCCGGCCAGGTCACCGCTCCGCCGCTGAAACTACGCCCCGGCGCACCACCAGCCCGGCAGGCCCAGTGGGAAGCCGAACGGAAACACCAATCGTCACAGCGTATCCCGGTCGAACATGCCATCGCCGAACTGAAATGGTGGCGACAACTCCAGCGCCTCACCGGCCGCCGCGAACTGCTGCCCGAGACCATCGACGCCGTCGCCGGATTGGTCTCCGATCGTATGATCACCTGGTAGCCGAGGCGAATCACCGCAGCTCACGGCTCTAGGCAATTGCAAACGAGGTCGTAAGGGCGCGTCCCATTTGGATCTTGGTTGGGCTCGGGCATGATCTGCTTCCGTGCAGGATGCGATGGTCCGTACGTGGGCGCCGGATGACCTGTGGGAGATAGCTGCGCCGTTGATCCCGCCCGCGCCGGTTCGCAGGCAGGGTGGCGGTCGGCGGCGGGTCGATGACCGGGCGGTCCTGGCGGCGATCGTTTCCTGGTGGAAGCTGCCCGAGGCGTTGTTCGGGGTGACCCGGGCGACCGCTCACCGCAGGTTCAGTCAGTGAACTGCGGCCGGGTTCTGGCTACGGCTGCACGAGGCGACCCTGGACCGGCTCGGCAGCGACGCCCGGATCGACTGGTCCAGGGCCGTGGTGGACTCGATCAGTGTGCGGGCGGAAAGGGGGCGATCTGACCGGCCCGAACCCGGTCGACCGAGGCAAACCGGGCAGCAAGATCCATGTCGTCTGCGACCGGGCCGGTCTGCCCCTAGCCGTCACGGTCACCACCGCGAACGTCCACGACGGCCAGCTCCTGCTCCCGATGCTCGACAGCGTGTCGCAGCCTCGGGATCGCCAGGTCGATGGTGCCGTCCCTGGTGTCCCACTCTCTCGGCCGGTAGCCGTTACGAGAGTTGACCCGCTCGTCGCTGCGCTGCCCAAATGCAGCGCCGCAGATCGCGTCCGCCTCGGCGGACATCACCGCCTGCGCAAACGTCTTGATCATCGCCTGCAACACATCGGGCGACGCGCCCGCGATCTGCTCGCACAGCAGGTCAACAGGGTTCACACTCTCAGATGCGGCCATCGCGCATCACTCTCCTTCGTTGGATTTAGCCGTCTCGAAGGATCGCGCGGTGGCCGTCTCCTATCTACGCAGCACGCCCATCACGGGCAAGTCGTACACCACTTCCGTGGACGCAGCCCCGCGGGGATCGACAACATCACCCAGCCCGGCCGACCCCTACGAGCCAAAGCCCTCGAACTCGCCGTGTTCCTCGCCTGCCACCCCGACGGAGTGACCACCCGTGAGATCGGCGAGTACCTCGAACCCGACGCCCGCATCAGCCAAGCCGACCAACGCGTACCCACCAACGCGAGCAACCTGCGGCACGTCCTCGGCCGCGCCGGCACCGCCGAGGCGAAGAACGCCTACGTCATCAAGACCGCCGGACGCTACCGGCTAGACCCGACCACCGTCGACGTCTGGGCGCTGCGCGACCTCCTGCGGACCGCGACTATCGCCGGCCCACGCCGCCGTGAGCTGCTCACCGCCGCGTGCGACCTCTACACCGCACCGCTAGCCGACGGCCAGGACTACGAATGGCTCCAGCCGCACCGCGAGACCGTACGCCGCTGGGGCACCGAAGCCCACCTACTACTCGCCGACGACCTGCTCGATACAGACCCGCAGGCCGCATCCGACCTGCTCGTCAAGGCCATCGACCTGGACCGCTACAACGAAGCTCTCTACACCCGTGCCATGCGCGCCCGCCACGCGCTCGGCGACGCCGACGGCATCCGCACTCTGCTACGCGCCCTGACCAAAGCCCTCACCGACCTCGACGCCGAACCCTAGGGAAGAGACCGTTGCCCTGGCCACCCGACTCTATGGCCGCCTGACCGAGAAGTGAGCAGTACCACGCTGGCTCAAGGCCGGGCAGGAGTTCGCCAGAGCGGAAGAGAGGAGCGGCAAGCAAGCCTGGGAAGGATCAACAGAAGCAGCGGCGGTCGGCTGCCGCTGATCCCGTTCTTCGACGTCAAGCCGCTCGAATGTTGCTAGAAAATGAACGTTGGGTCAGGTCGCCATCACCCGACGTTGGAGTCCTCTCCAGCCGACGGAGGATCCCCGCCTTGTCATGTAACGCTACGCTGTTGCATGATCACCCTCGTCTTCACTCTATCGAAAGGCAGCGAAGTTGATCGAGCTCGGCGACGCCACCTCGCAGGACCGCACTCAACTCGTTGAAGTGCAACTGGACGATCACACGCTGTTCATGCTGAGCGAAGAAGTCCGCCATCCGTCCCATACAGGCACCGAGGTGGAGATCGCGGGCGAATGCCCTTCTCTTGATGGAGCGCTCGAGGCGGTAGCGGAGCTGGCCCAGAAAATATCAAGCAAGCTTCAGCGCGAGGGCGTGTCTCGAATCGCAGTCGAGTTCGGATGTGAGTTCGCCTTGAATTCGGGATCCTTTGTAGCGGTCATTGGAAAGGCGAGCGCTAAGTCGTCATTCAAGGTTACGCTCGAGTGGTCACGCCCCGAGGATTGCTAGTAGCGAGCAAGAAGGAGACTCCCGTCAAGGATTCAGGACGCATAGCGACCTCGCGATATTGGAACCGATGACGAGCCAGTAGGATGTTGAGCAGGAAGAATGGACACGATTGCCAAAATCCCTGCGGACGTGCCAGACGTTTTGGAACGGCTGACTAAGCTCGCGACTCTTGCAATCGATGTTCCAGCGCGGGGCAAGGCTAAATCCCGATTCGGAACCGGGTTCTTGATCGGCAGCGATCTAGTTGCGACTTGCGCGCACGTCCTCGCTGAATCACCTAATGACCTGCCAGCCGAAGTCACAGCGAAGCACGTCGAGACCGGTGAGGTCATCGTACTCGAGGCCGTGGCAAGCCAGTACTTCCGGAACCCTGACGGCTTAGATTTGGCCTTCCTGAAGATCTCCACTAAGGGAAGTCCCTTAAATAACCATGCCGTCCCGCTCCTAGGTGTCGCGGCCACAGAAGATCCGATGTGGACCTACGGATGCCCGGTAGGAGATTTTCGCAACGGTCAACCTGCTACCTTTACTTATCAAGGAGAGTCTCTCAGGCAAGGCGCGAATCCTATCGACCTTGGGCGAGTTTACGGAGTGCCAATCGGCGCCGGATGCAGTGGAAGCCCCGTCCTCAACAGGCGCACCGGCGCGGTATGCGGCCTCCTCTGTTTGTCGAACCAGGCCGGTAGTGCCCACATTATCTCGGCAGAAGAAATCCTAGACAGATCCGACAGCGTGAGATTGCTCCAAGGCGCACGACAATTGTACTACGATTGGCTAATCCGTCTGACCGATGCACAGATAGCTGCCGGCGGTTGGCGGTTCCCCGGACCGCGTCTTCGTGAGTACCTGAGGGTGGCCAAGAAGGCGACAGTCCTTCATCCCTACCCGGCGGTATTCCCCGATATGCCGCAGCCCCCGCTCTCCGCAGTCTACGTCCAGCAACTCGTCGAGGCGAATGAGAGCCTCGAAGACAGCGGGGCACCCCAGTCTGGTAAAGCAATCCGAGCGGAGGAGGTGTTCGATAACACGGCCAACTCGATCATCCTCGGTGACGCCGGATCAGGCAAGTCTAGCCTGCTTCGCACGGCAACTGGCTCTCTAATAGGCAAATTCGAAGAGGGCCTAAGTTCGAAGGTTCCAGTTCGCGTCTTGGCTGCAGATTTGATTCCGGGGAAGCCATTGCCGGAAGCAATAGCCAAGAGCGTGAACGAGGATCTCAGCAGTGTGGGGCTAACGCAGTCTTGGTCCGCAGAGTTCTTCCGCAATCCGCCGACGAACGGTGCCTTTTGGCTGGTGTTGGTCGACGGCCTTGACGAGGTCATGAGTTCTGACCAGCGGCTCGCGATAATTAGGCGCCTTCATGAGTGGGTCGATGTGCCCAGTACCGGCGCTTGCCAGTTCATAATCACGAGCCGACTCGATAGTCTCTTGCCCCGACGGATCTTCCCAAAGCTCGCAGTCTTTGAACTTCTGATCTTCAACAGCAAGCAGCTCTATAGCTTCGCGGAGGGCTGGCTTGCGCATCTTGGGATGCCTTCTCCACAAGAGGCTGCGCAACGTTTTGTGGATAAGGCGAGCGAGGCGAACCTCGACGAGCTTGCTCGGAACCCGCTTATGGCAGTTATGTTGTTTCAGCTCCACCTTGTTTATCCGGATCAACTTTTCCCTACAGGGCGTAGCCGGCTATATGACACGTTCGTGACCTTGCTGCTCGAGCGTCAATATAGCGCCTCTCGGAGTGGAATTCGCCAGCAAATCAACTCCATAACTGAACGTTATGGTATTGATGCGGTTAGTGCGGGCGAGCAGTTACTCAGTTCCGGCACTCTTCTTGTGGAGCGCCTAGCTTGGTTGCGCCAGTCCGGACAGATGGCTGAGGCAGTTGAGGCGCTGGCCTCATGGACCCGCGACTTGAAGCCGCATAATCTGCCTGACCACGCGTGGCATTCTCTACTGAGAGAGATGGTTAGACGAAGTGGGGTCTTGACGGAGCGGGCTGGAGACTTCGTCTTTTCTCACAAAACAATAGAGGAGTTCTTGGCTGCTCGTTTCATCGCTAAAGATCCGGCGGAGAGTGCCCGTCAACTCCGTAGCGTGTGGGCTTCCCGTTCGTGGTTCAAAAGTCAAGAGTGGCTGACAACCAGGCAGTCATTTCTCAGGTTCCTGATAGACGGCTGGGCCAGAGAGCAAGACCTGGCACCTCTGCTGAAACGGCTGGTAGTCAAAGCCAACATAGATGGGTGCCGGCTAGTCTGCTCCCTCCACTCTGATGGGTCAGACTTGGGCCGTGAAGTTACCGAAAAGACCATCAGCGCGTTGATGGCTATGACGAGGGGAAGATCTAGCAAGAGTTTGCAGCCTGCGATTGAGCTGCTTTGTCGGTTAGAACCTGAGCGAGCAAAGACTGCGCTTCGGATGGTCGCATTGAGGCGCAGCCTTGATCACGGCACACGCCGATGGGCGATTGCACTTCTTTCCAACGTTCTGACTTCGCAATCGGTTAGCATCAAGTCCATCGCCGCCGATCGGCAGGTATATAGCAAGGCCGCAATTCATGCCATCGTTCGTTTGCCGCCGGTGGCTTGGAGGGACCTACTTGCGACTCTTGCAGATGACTCAACGATGGATGGGGTCGATAGGCGGTGGTGTGCCGAGGCACTCGTAGATGCGGGGGATAGGAGGGGCTTGGCTCTCCTGCGTCGGATCGCCAGAGACGCTACAGTTCCAGCTTTTGATCGAAGGTTGGCTCTAGAGAAGCTTCACAGGCAGGAGCCCACGGCAGGGTCTCTAGCAACCGATGTGGTCGCCCAACGCCCAGGAAGACTGGCGGGCTCTCCTCGCCCGCAGCGAAAGGCTTGGCAACTCCTCTCAACGCGGTTATGGCAACGCGGAGCTGGGGTTGCGTCAGGGCATAGCGATGGTTTAGGGCAACTCCTAGAGGACTATCGACAAGCTCAACCGCTTGAAGATATCAGATTACTCGAACGGGCCTACGACTTCTCCCAACGGCTCCAAACTTCAAAAGGCAAGAGCGGCCAAGACCCGCTGCTTGATCACGCGCTTGCGATCCTCAAGATCTTGGTCGAGCTAGGCATGGATGCGGCGGTGCTAGCTGCGACGCTACTGTACGTGACCCAGTTTCCAAGGGCCGATGTGCGTGACACCTTCGGGCACGACGTCGCCAAGCTCGTTGATGGGACACACCGAGCTGCCTCTATCACACTGGATTTGGGAGAAGGCTTTGGAAGTGGTCAACGATCGGTCATTCAGGCTATTGCTGACCCTCGCATCTTTCTGATCAGATTGGCCTGCTATCTTCAGGCGCTACGCTCTCCGAACCACTATTCTGGACCGGAGCAGGGACGCCTGGCAAGGGAGGCGCTTGCCGTATATAGTCCTCTAGCCCGCCGCCTAGGGGTGTTCCGAATCCATCGGGACCTTGACGACCTGGCTTTTCGGGTCGCCTACCCGCAGCGATACGAGGAAGTCAGCCGTCTCTTTCGGGAGCACGAACCGCAGCGCGAAACCACACTCTCTCAGTTAACCCGCCAGATGCTGCCCGCTCTTCGCGCCGCTAACATCAGAGCAGAAGTGGCGGAACAACCTACGCACCTCTACTCGACCTATCAGAATATGATTGCTCTGGGGCGCGACTTCAACGAGATCTACGACTTAGTGGGAGTGCGGATTCTGGTCGATACGGTACGGGACTGCTACGCGGCGCTAGGCGTGATCCATTCCCACTGGCAGCCGGTGCCGGGCCGGTTCAGAGACTACATCGCCATGCCAAAGTTCGACATGTACCAGTCGTTGCATGCGACGGTTATCGGGCCAACCGGCAAGCCGGTGGAGATGCAGATCCGTACGTATGCGATGCACCGCTCAGCAGAGTTCGGCATTGCGGCGTACTGGAACTACGCAGAGCCCAGGAACGGCCAACTTGGCGAGCCAGCGCACATGGAAGAGATGGCCTGGCTGCGCGAGTTGCTGGACTGGCAGCGAAAGTCGGCGGACCCCAACAGGTTTCTGGATGCGTTGCGGTTCGACCTGTCCAGTCAGGAGGTGTACGTCTTCACCCCGAGGGGTGATGTCATCCCGTTGCCGACCGGGTCGACGCCGGTGGACTTCGCGTACGCGGTGCATACCGAGGTGGGGCACAAGTGCATCGGTGCCCGGGTCAACGGCAAGTTGGTGCCGCTGGAGTCGACGCTGTCCAACGGCGACGTGATCGAGATTTTCAAGTCGAAGTCCGACATGGCTGGCCCGAGCCAGGACTGGTTGGGCTTCGTCAAGAGCCCGCGCGCCCGCGCCAAGATCCGTCGGTACTTCAACAAGGAGCGGCGCGAGGAGGTGATCGAGGCCGGCAAGCACGCCATCGTCAAGGACATGCGCCGGCAGGGCATGCCGTTGCAGCGGATGCTCACCTCCGACAACCTGATGGCGATCGCCCGGGACCTGCACCTCGCCGACGTCGCCTCGCTCTACGCCGCGGTCGGCGACAGCCAGGTCTCCGCCCAGTCCGTGGTGCAGAAGCTGATGGCCACGTACGGCGGCGAGGAGGGCGCGGCCGAGGACATCGCCGAGACCGCCGTCGCGACCCGGCCGCCGCGCAGCCGGTCCAGCAGCCACGACCCCGGCGTGGTGGTCCGGGGCGTCAGCGACGTCTGGATCAAGCTGGCCCGCTGCTGCACGCCGGTGCCGCCGGACGCCGTGTTCGGCTTCGTCACCCGCTCCGGCGGGGTGAGCGTGCACCGCGACGACTGCGCCAACGCCGAGGACCTCAAGGCGCAGAGCGAGCGGGTGGTCGAGGTGAACTGGAAGCTCACCTCCGCCTCGACGTTCCTGGTCGCCATCCAGGTGGAGGCCCTCGATCGGCACAAGCTGCTGGCCGACGTCACCCGGGTGCTCTCCGACGAGCGGGTCAACATCCTCTCCGCCACCGTCACCACCACCCGGGACCGGGTGGCGGTGAGCCGGTTCAGCTTCGAGATGGCCGACCCGAAGCACCTGGGGCACCTGCTGGCCGCGGTCCGCAAGGTCGACGGGGTGTTCGACGCGTACCGGGTCACCTCCGGGGCCTGACGCAACCGGCAACGGCCGAAGGCGCCGACAAACCGGAGGCGTCGACAAGGCCCCGCGAGGCACCGACAAGGGCCTGAGGCGCGACAAGCGCCCGGGGCGCCGACAAACGGAAAACGCCCGCCGGCTGACCGCCGGCGGGCGTTTTCCGTTTGTCGTACGGCGTCAGCCGCCCTGGATGTCGCTCATCGCCAGCTTTTTGATGACGATCTCCTTCTTCGGGTGACCGCCACCGGCCTGCTGGGCGAAGGCGCCGTCGTCACCGGCCGTCGCGACCTGCTTCACCACGTCCATGCCGCCGGTGATGGTGCCCAGCACGGTGTAGTTCGGGTCGAGCTGGGAGTCGCCGTAGACGATGAAGAACTGGCTGCCGGTGCTGCCCGGCTGGCCGGAGTTGGCCATCGCGATGACACCCTCCGGGTACGGCGGCCGCTTGTCGGTGGGCAGGTTCTCCTCGGCCAGGTTGTAGCTCGGACCGCCGGTGCCGTCGGTCTCCCGCCAGCCGTTGCCGGTCGCGCTCGGGTCGCCGCACTGGAGCACCTGGATGCCCTGGGTCACCAGCCGGTGGCACTTGGTGTTGTCGAAGAAGCCCTTGCTGGCCAGGTGGGTGAAGCTGCCGGCGGTGCAGGGTACCTTGCTCCGGTCGATCTTCGCGGTGATCGCGCCCAGGTTGGTGTCGATCGTCATGGTCTGGGTGCCCTTGTTGTCCTGCTGGACCGAGGGCAACCCGACGTCCTTGATCTGCTTGGTGCGCCCCTCCTTGGGCACCTCCGTGTAGGCGCACTGGGCGTAGCCCTCGGCCGTGCCGGCCGCGTTCTGCTTCTTGTCGTCGCCGCCGAGCGAGGTGGCCAGCCAGACGGTGCCGGCGACCACGAGCACCAGCACGGCCGCGGCGCCGACGATGGCCTGCGTCTGCCGGCGCTTGCGGGCCTTGGTGGCGCGTTCGGCCATCTCCCGCTCGAGTCGGGCCCGCGCCGCCGCGCGCTGCCGCTCTCTCGTGGACGTCACGGTCACTCCTTCGGTGCTCTTGATGCGGCGCTGCCGCTGCTGCTCGGGTGGGGCGCCGGGTCAGCCGGCGCTGGGGCTGGTCGCCGGTGCGCCGGTCGCGGCCGGCGCGGCGTTCGGCTCGCCGACGGTGAGGCTCTGGATGACCACGTCCGTCTGCGGCTTGACCTTGGCCCCGCTCCCATTGTCCACGGTCGGCAGGGCACCGATCTTCTCCACCACGTCGAGGCCGCCGGTGACCTTGCCGATGACCGGGTAGGCCGGCTTCGCCGGGTTGAAGTCCTTGAAGAAGATCAGGAACTGGCTGCCGTTGGCGCCCGGCGGGTTGGCGATCATGGCGACCGTGCCCTTCGGGTACGCCGGGGGCTCGTTCGGGGCCGGCGAGGCGGACGGGCTCGGCTCCGGGGCGGCCGGGACGTTCTCGTCGTAGAACGAGTACGTCGGGCCACCGAGGCCGGTGCCGCTCGGGTCGCCGCAGTGCAGCGCGCCCTCGGCGGTGATCTCATGGCACTTGGTGTTGTCGTAGAACGACTTGCCCGCCAGGAAGGAGATGCTCGCCGCCGCGCACGGCGCCGAGGTCAGGTCGAGCTCCGCGGTGATCGGGGCGCCCTGGTTGGTGGTGACCGTCATGGCCCGGGTGCCCGAGGTCGGCAGCCCGGTGGTGGTCGGCGTGCCGACGTCCTTGAGGTTGGTGTTGGCGGCGGCGTCCTGCGGGGTCCAGACGCAGACGTCCTCGGCGGCCTTCTGCTCCGGCTTCGAGTCGAACGCGCCGAGCGCCCAGGCCGAACCGACCACGATCAGTGCGAGCACCACCGCGGTGCCGATTCCGGCCTGGATCTGCCGGCGGCGCTTCGCGGCGGCGGCCCGTCGGGCCATCTGCCGGTCGAGCTTGGCCCGCGCCAGTTTGCGCTGCCGGTCCCTGCTGGAAGCCACCCGTGCTCCCCTTCCTCTACCCTGGTCCTCGCCGACGGGTCGTCGTCCGCCCGACCGGCGGGAGGTGCGCCACGCCACACGCCCGCCAGAGTGTACGGGTACCGGCTGGGAAAGTGGTGTACGAGGTCGGACCGCGGTCGATCGGACGTTGTCGCTGTGCCCGGCGGGGTCGGTGGGACGAGTGGGTCGACGGAACCCGCTAGGCGGGGCGACTAGGCTGCTGAACGGGGACGACGACTCGAACGGAAGGGGAGCGGACGTGCTCGTGGCCGGCTTTCCCGCGGACGCCTTCGGCACCAACTGCTATGTGGTGGCGACCGCGCCGGGGGAGCAGTGCGTGGTGGTCGACCCCGGCATCGGGGTGCTCGACCGGCTCGACGCCGTGCTCGCCGAGCACCGCCTGCACCCGGCCGCCGTGCTGCTCACCCACGGCCACCTCGACCACACCTTCTCCGTGGCGCCGGTCTGCGGTGCGCGGGGCATCACCGCGTACGTCCACCCGGACGACCGGGAGCTGCTCGCCGACCCGGCCAAGGCGCTCTCCATGGACCTCACCCAGCTCTTCGGCGGTCGGCTGCCGTACGCCGAGCCGGACGACGTGGCCGAGCTGACCGACGGCGCCACGCTCAGCCTCGCCGGCCTGGAGATCACCGTCGATCACGCGCCCGGCCATACCGGCGGGTCGGTGCTGTTCCGGATGCCCGGCGCCGGCTCGCGCTGGGAGGCCGACCAGATCTGCCTCTCCGGTGACGTGCTCTTCGCCGGCTCGATCGGCCGCACCGACCTGCCAGGCGGCAGCATGCCCCGCATGCTGGCCAGCCTCCGGGAGAAGGTCCTCCCGCTGGCCGACGACACCGTCGTGCTGCCCGGCCACGGCCCCGCGACCACCATCGGCCGCGAGCGCGCGACCAACCCGTACCTCATTGAGGTGGCGGGGACCGGCGACGCGCGCCCGGCCGCGCCCACCCGCGGCCTCTGACGCCGCGACCACGACCTGTCCGCGCGGTCCGCGCGGCGCCCAAGGAGTACGCCATGAGCAAGCCCACGCCCATCTCCGGCTTCCCGGAGTGGACGCCCGCCCAGCGGATGATCGAGCAGTTCGTCCTGGACCGGATCCGGGCCACCTTCGAGCTGTACGGATTCGCCCCGCTGGAGACCCGCTCGGTCGAGCCGCTGGACCAGCTGCTGCGCAAGGGGGAGACCTCCAAGGAGGTCTACGTGCTGCGCCGGCTCCAGGCCGACCCGGAGAGCGCGACCGGGGACGACGCCCTCGGCCTGCACTTCGACCTGACCGTGCCGTTCGCCCGCTACGTGCTGGAGAACGCCGGCAAGCTGCAGTTCCCGTTCCGCCGCTACCAGATCCAGAAGGTGTGGCGGGGTGAGCGCCCGCAGGAGGGGCGCTACCGCGAGTTCCTGCAGGCCGACATCGACATCGTCGACCGGGACACCCTGCCGGCCCACTACGAGGCCGAGATGCCGCTGGTGATCGGTGACGCGCTGCGCTCGCTGCCGATCCCGCCGGTGCGCATCCAGGTCAACAACCGCAAGATCTGCGAGGGCTTCTACCGGGGCATCGGGTTGACCGAGCCGGAGGCGGCGCTCCGCGCCGTCGACAAGCTCGACAAGATCGGCCCGACCCGGGTGGCCGAGCTGCTGGCGGAGACCGCCGGGGCGAGCGAGGCCCAGGCCAAGGCAGTCCTGGCGCTGGCCGAGATCTCCGCGCCGGACGCCTCCTTCGCCGACGCGGTGCGTGCGCTCGGGGTGAGCGACCCGCTGCTCGACGAGGGCATCGCGGAGCTGACCGCCGTGGTGGAGACCGCGGCCGCGCACTCGCCCGGCCTCTGCGTCGCCGACCTGCGCATCGCCCGGGGCCTGGACTACTACACCGGCACCGTCTACGAGACGCAGATGATCGGGTACGAGCGGTTCGGCTCGGTCTGCTCCGGCGGCCGGTACGACAACCTGGCCAGCTCGGGCAACGTCCGGTTCCCCGGGGTGGGCATCTCAATCGGGGTGACCCGCCTGCTGGGCCTGCTCTTCGGCGCCGAGGCGCTGTCGGTCTCCCGCAGCGTGCCGACCTGCGTGCTGGTCGCGGTCACCACCGAGGACGAGCGGCCGGCCAGCAACCGGGTCGCCGAGGCGCTGCGCTCCCGGGGTATCCCGACCGAGGTGTCGCCCAGCGCCGCCAAGTTCGGCAAGCAGATCCGGTACGCCGAGCGGCGCGGCATCCCGTACGTCTGGTTCCCGGGGGCCGAGGGCGATCAGGTGAAGGACATCCGCTCGGGCGAGCAGGTGGCCGCGGCGGCGGGCGAGTGGACCCCGCCCCGGGCGGACCTGAAGCCGCTGGTGGGACCGGCCTCGACTGGCGCGTGAGAAAGATTCGACCTACGGTGGCGTAAGTTACGCCACCGTAGGGAGAACCCTGTGACCGTGCTCAGCCAGACCGCCCTGCTCCACGAACTCGAACCCGTCGTCGAGAAGAACCTCGATCGGCACCTGGCGCTGGCGAAGGAGTGGTTCCCGCACGAGTACGTGCCGTGGAGCGAGGGGCGTACCTTCGACGGCCCGCTCGGCGGGGAACCGTGGGCGGAGGCGGACTCGACGCTGCCCGAGGTGGCCCGCACCGCGCTGATCGTCAACCTGCTCACCGAGGACAACTTGCCCTCGTACCACCACGAGATCGCCAGCCTCTTCGGCCGGGACGGCGCGTGGGGCACCTGGGTGCACCGGTGGACCGCGGAGGAGGGGCGGCACGGCACCGCCATCCGCGACTACCTGACGGTGACCCGGGCGGTGGACCCGGTGGCCCTGGAACGGGCCCGGATGGTGCACATGTCGGCGGGTTACCGCAACACCCACGACGATGAGGTGCTGCACTCGCTGGCGTACGTCTCGTTCCAGGAACTGGCCACCCGGATCTCGCACCGCAACACCGGCCGGGCCGCCGCCGACCCGATCTGCGAGGCGCTGCTGGCCCGGGTGGCGGCCGACGAGAACCTGCACATGGTCTTCTACCGCAACCTGCTCGCCGCGGCCTTCGAGCTGGCGCCGAGCCAGGCCATGCGCGCGGTCGCCGACGTGCTGGCCGACTTCCAGATGCCGGGCGTCGGCATCGAGGGCTTCGCCCGCAAGTCGGTGGCCATCGCCCTGGCCGGCATCTACGACCTGCGCCAGCACCGGGACGAGGTGGTCGTCCCGGTGCTGCGGCAGTGGAACCTCTTCGAGGCGACCGGGCTGGACGCGGACGGCGAGGCCGCCCGCGACCAGATCGCCGCCCACCTGGACACCCTGGAGGCCCAGGCGGCCCGCTTCGAGGAGAAGCGCGCTGCCCGTGCCGCTCGCCTCGTTGCCGCCAGCTGACCCTTTCCCCGTTCGCCGCGCCCCGTCGCCTCGACGAGGGCGCGGTGCTCACTCCGCGCGCCGTGGCCACACTGTTCCCGCAAAGAGCGGCCATGGCGGGGCCGGCGGGGCCCGGTCAGGCGGAGGCGTCGAGGGGGAAGAGCAGGCAGGACGACGTGGCGTGGGCGATGAGGCGGTCCCTCGTGTCGGTCAGGCGCGCCTCGGCCAGGGCGGTCCGCCGGCCGCGCTGGAGCACGGTGCCCGCGCAGCGCAGCCGGCCGCTGTCGACCGTGACCGGCCGGAGGAACTTCACGTTCAGGTCGAGCGAGGTGTAACCGACGCCGGCCGGCAGGGTGCTGTGGACGGCGCACCCGGCGGCGGTGTCGAGCAGCGTGGAGATGACCCCGCCGTGCACCGTGCCGAGCGGGTTGTAGTGGAACTCCTGCGGCACCAGCTCGACCGCGACGCGGCCCTCGTCCGCCTCCATCCGGGCCATGTCGATCAGGTGCATGATCGGCGGCGCGGCCAACTCCCCGGCGATCATCGCGCGCAGCAGCTCCAGGCCGCTGCGCCGGCCGACGTGCGCGGCCCCGGCCAGCGGGTCGGACCAGGAGAAGGTGCGGCTGCGGTCCTGCGTCTGTGTCATGGACTCAGCCTCGCAGCGCGTTGCTGAGTCTGTCAATCAGACCTAGCCTGGTCGGCATGAGACCCGCGGCACTGGACTGGTCGGTGGAGAACTGCACCATCGCCCGCGCGATGGCCATCCTCGGTGAGCGGTGGACCCTGGTGGTGCTCCGTGAGGTCTTCAACGGCGTACGCCGCTTCGACGACATGCGGGTCCGCACCGGCATCCCCCGGCAGGTGCTCACCAACCGGCTCGCCATGCTGGTCGAGCAGGGCGTGCTGCGCCGGGTGCCGTACCGGGAACCGGGCAGCCGGATGCGGCACGAGTACCGGCTCACCGACAAGGGGCTCGACCTGTGGCCGGTGCTGGTGGCGGTGCTCGGCTGGGGCGACCGCTACCTGGCCGACCCGGACGGCTCGCCGCTGGCGGTCGCCCACCGGGACTGCGGGGCCGAGGTCCGGGTCGCGCTGCGCTGCGCCGAGGGGCACGAGGTGACCGAACCGCGTGACGTGCTGCCCCGCCCCGGGCCGGGGGCGCGCCGCCGGACCTGAGGCGCGCTCCGGCGCGCGGACCACCGGGAGGGGCCGCGGCGCCGGGCGGGGGAGGGGCTACCAGCCGAAGCCGTTGGCGTACGAGACGCTGGCGAGCACCGCCTGCCCGCTGGTGTTCGGGTGGAAGTAGTCCCAGGTGGAGACCTGGCTCAGCGCGAACGGGTAGTTGAACACCGCGTTGTCGTCGAAGTCGCAGTTGGCCCCGTACGCGGCGCAGGCCTGGGCTAGTTGGGTGTTGTAGTCGATCACCCGCTGCCGGACCCGGGCCCGCCGGTCCACGTCGGCTTGGCTGGTCGAGGTGGGGTTGGCCAGCATGGACTGGCAGATGCCGAACATCGACCAGGCGGAGCGGGCGCTGCCGCTGTCCTTGCCCACGTACCAGAGGCGGTAGATGTCCGGGATGCTGATCACGGCGACCCGGGCGTTCGGCAGGCCGGCCTTGATCCGGTTCAGCGCGCTGTCGATGTTGGCCCGGTAGGTGGCCACCGGGGTCATGGTGGACTCCGAGCTGGTGCAGGCGTCGTTGGCGCCGATGAGCAGGGTGACGTAGTCGACGCCCTGGCTGACGGCCGTGCCCGCCTGGCCGTACATGTCGGCGGACTTGGCGCCGCTGCGCGCGTCGTTGTAGTTGCGGCCCTGGATGTTCAGGTTGACCGCGCGGATCCGCAGGTAGTGGCTGTTCACGCTGGAGTAGTCGCCGGTGCTGAACGACCGTGCGGTGCAGTCGACGTACCAGCCGCAGGCGTTGAAGCCGCGGGTGATCGAGTCGCCCAGGCTGGCCATCGAGTTGGGTGGCGGGCCGGCGGCGACGGCGGGGGTGGCGGCGAACAGGACGAGGGCGGTGGCGCCGGCGAGGGTGGCCAGCGCGCGTCGGACGAGGGTCATGGTGGCCTCCGGATCACGGGTGCCGGCGTGCTGCGGTGGCCAGATGGTATAGACGATGCTCTGTGTCCACAATGTTGCGTACTGGTTGCTTTTCGGGCCGGGCCAATTCGGGCAAAGCGATACCTTGCCAAGGATCTTAAATATGTGAATACTTTGGTCACTTGGCCGGTTCCCCCAGGTCGGCCGAGTTGTCCTCGGGCGCGTCCGCATGACGGCGCCCGTCACCCCCTCCTTGGAGGTTGTTACATGCGACCCACGAGGTCCTCGCTCCGTCGCGCCGCTGCCATCGCTGTGGCCGGCACCCTGGTCACGGGCTCGCTCCTCGGCGCACCCGCCCAGGCGGCCCCCGCCTCGCCCGCGTCCCCCGACGCCGCCGCCGCGCTCGTCGCCAAGCTCGGCGACCGCGCCGCCGGCACGTACGCCGACGCCAGCGGCAAGATGGTCGTCGCGGTGACCGACGCCGCGGCCGCCCGCCAGGTCCGTGCCGCCGGTGCCACCCCGAAGCTCGTCACCCGCGGGGCGAACAAGCTCAAGGCGGCCACCGACGAGCTGGAGCGCTCCGCCAAGATCCCGGGCACCGCCTGGTGGGTCGACGCGGCCACCAACCAGGTCGTGGTCTCCGTCGACAGCACCGTCACCGGCGCCAAGCTGGAGCGGGTCAAGGCGGCCGCCGCGCGCACCGGCGGCACGGTGCGTGTCGAGGCCGAGCCCGGCGTGCTGAGCACCCGGATCTCCGGCGGCCAGGCGATCTACGCCGCCGGTGGTGGCCGCTGCTCGCTCGGCTTCAACGTCCGCAGCAGCTCCGGCACCACCTACTTCCTGACCGCCGGCCACTGCACCAACATCGCCTCGACCTGGTACTCGAACTCCGGTCAGACCAGCGTCCTCGGCACCCGCGCGGGCACCAGCTTCCCGGGCAACGACTACGGCATCGTCCGGCACAGCAACTCCGCCAACGCGGCCGGCAACGTCTACCTGTGGAACGGCACCTACCGGGACGTCACCGGCGCCGCCAACGCGTACGTCGGCATGAGCGTGACGCGCTCCGGCAGCACCACCGGCCTGTGGGGCGGCAGCGTCCAGGCGACTAACGCCACGGTCAACTACGCCGAGGGCAGCGTCTACGGCCTGATCCGCACCAACGTCTGCGCCGAGCCCGGTGACAGCGGTGGCTCGCTGTTCAGCGGCAGCAGCGCGGTCGGCCTCACCTCGGGCGGCAGCGGGAACTGCCGCACCGGCGGCACGACCTACTTCCAGCCGGTCACCGAGCCGATGAGCGTCTACGGCGTCAGCATCATCTGACCCTGACCGACACCGCGCAGAGCGGGTCGCCGGCCTCCGGCGGCCCGCTCTCCGTGTGTCGGCGCCTGGCTTGCGGGGCGGGCACCCGGCTCAGGACCGAGCCGCTCCCGGACCGCACCCGCGCCCGGTGGCGGTGGGGGGCCGGGCACCCTGACAGAATGCGGGGAGCAGACGTGTACCGCAGATGAGGAGACGCAAGCCGTGATCCGTACCCACAACGCCGGAAGCCTGCGCGCCGCGGACGCCGGCTCGACGGTGACGCTCGCCGGGTGGGTGGCCCGCCGGCGCGACCACGGCGGTGTCATCTTCGTCGACCTGCGCGACGGCTCCGGCGTGGTCCAGGTGGTTTTCCGGGAGGAGGACGCGCACGCGCTGCGCAACGAGTTCTGCGTGAAGGTCACCGGCGAGGTGACCCGTCGCCCCGCGGGCAACGAGAACCCGGACCTGCCCACCGGCGAGGTCGAGGTGACCGCGAGCGCGCTGGAGGTGCTCTCCGAGGCCGCGCCGCTGCCACTGCCGGTGGACGACCAGATCGAGGCCGGCGACGACATCCGGCTCAAGTACCGCTACCTGGACCTGCGCCGCAGCGGCCCGGCGAAGGCGATGCGGCTGCGCTCGCGGGCCAACCAGCTGGCCCGCACGGTGCTGCACGAGCGGGACTTCCTGGAGATCGAGACGCCGACCCTGACCCGCTCCACCCCCGAGGGTGCCCGCGACTTCCTGGTCCCCGTCCGCCTCCAGCCCGGCAGCTGGTACGCGCTGCCGCAGTCGCCGCAGCTGTTCAAGCAGCTGCTCATGGTCGGCGGCATGGAGCGGTACTACCAGATCGCCCGCTGCTACCGGGACGAGGACTTCCGCGCCGACCGGCAGCCGGAGTTCACCCAGCTCGACATCGAGATGTCCTTCGTCACCGAGGACGACGTGATCGAGCTCGGCGAGGCGATCGTCTCGGCGCTCTGGTCGGACCTGGCCGGCTACCAGATCCCCCGGCCCATCCCCCGGATCACCTGGCACGACGCCATGTCCCGCTACGGCTCCGACAAGCCGGACCTGCGCTACGGCGTCGAGCTGACCGAGCTGACCGACTACCTGCGCGGCACCGAGTTCCGGGTGTTCGCCGGCGCGATCGACGCGGGTGGCTACGTCGGCGCGGTGGTCATGCCGGGCGGCGCGGCGCAGAGCCGCAAGGAGCTGGACGGCTGGCAGGACTGGGCCAAGGCGCGCGGTGCCCGGGGCCTGGCGTACGTGGTGCTCGACGCGGAGACCGGCGAGGCGCGCGGCCCGGTGGCCAAGAACCTCTCCGAGGCGCATCTGGCCGGGCTGGCCGACGCGGTCGGCGCCAAGCCGGGCGACGCCATCTTCTTCGCCGCCAGCACCAACACCCGCGAGGCGCAGGAGCTGCTCGGCGCCGCCCGGATCGAGATCGCCAAGCGGGCCAACCTGATCGACGAGACCGCCTGGGCGTTCTGCTGGGTGGTCGACGCGCCGATGTTCGAGCGCACCGACGAGGGCGGCTGGACGGCCGTGCACCACCCGTTCACCTCGCCGAACGCCGACTGGGTGGACCGGTTCGAGGAGGCGCCCGACCGGGCCCTGGCCTACGCGTACGACATCGTCTGCAACGGCAACGAGATCGGCGGCGGCTCGGTCCGTATCCATCGGGGCGACGTGCAGCAGCGGGTCTTCGACCTGCTCGGCATCACCCCCGAGGAGGCGCAGGACAAGTTCGGCTTCCTGCTGGAGGCGTTCAAGTACGGCCCGCCGCCGCACGGCGGCATCGCCTTCGGCTGGGACCGGATCTGCATGCTGCTGGCCGGGGCGGACTCGATCCGCGAGGTCATCGCGTTCCCGAAGACCCGGGGCGGCTTCGACCCGCTGACCGGTGCGCCCACGCCGATCACCGCGCAGCAGCGCGCCGAGGCGGGCGTCGACGCCAAGCCGAAGGCGCCGACCGGGGTGCACGCCGGCACCGCCGGCCCGGTGGCCCCGGTCGCCGACCCGACCTGATCGGCCGCTTCTCGACGTTGATCATGAGGTTGGCGGGCACCGCTCCGGCGGGTCGCCCCGCTAACCTCATGATCGACGAGGCGGAGAGGTGGGCGGCGTGACGTTGCTCGTGGTGGGTGCCAGCGGCTTCCTCGGCGCCGAGGTGTGCCGACAGGCGGTGGCGGCGGGGCAGCGGGTGGTCGGCACCTACCACTCGGCCGCCGTCGGAGTCGCCGGCGTCGAGCCGCGCCGGCTCGACGTCACCGACCGGTCCACCGTCCGCGCGCTGCTGACCGAGGTACGCCCCGACGCCGTCGTCGCCACCCCCTACCGGTACGACGACTGGACGGTCACCGCCGACGGGGCGGCGCACGTCGCGTACGCGGCCGCCGAGGTGGGGGCCCGGCTGGTGCACCTGTCCAGCGACGCGCTGCACAGTGGGCGTCTGGCGCCGTACCTCGACGACGACGTGCCCACCCCGATTCACGCGTACGGGGCGGCGAAGGCGGCGGCGGAGACCGCGGTGCGGGCGATCGACCCGGGCGCGGCGCTGGTGCGTACCTCGCTGATCGTGGGGGAGGGAAGCAAGCAGATCCAGCTGTGCCGCGACGCGCTCGCCGGTCGAGCGACCCTCTTCACCGATGAGCTCCGCTGCCCGATCGACGTGGTGGACCTCGCCGCCGCCGTGCTGGAGCTGGTGCCCTCCGAGTACGCCGGCCTGCTCAACGTGGCCGGGCCGGACCCGGTGAGCCGCGCCGAGTTGGGCCTCCTGGTCGCCCGGCGGTCCGGGCTCGACCCGGCCGGCCTGAAGACCACGACCGCCGTCGCCGCCGGCGTGCAGCGCCCCACCGAGGTACGCCTCGACTCCTCCCGCGCCGCCGGGCTGCTCCGTACCCGGCTGCGCGGCGTCATCGAACTCCTCGCTTCCTGAGCGTCACCGCGCCGCTGTCGGATCACGCACACTTTCTATGCACAACTCTTGTGCATAGAAAGTGTGCACAGATATTGTGCATCCATGGGGAACGACAAGAAGCCGGCACCGCGCCAGGTGCGGCTCGACCACCAGCAGGTACGCGCCCTGGCGCACCCGCTGCGGACCCGACTGCTCGGGGCGCTGCGGGTGAAGGGACCCGCCACCGCCACGCGCCTCGCCGAGATGCTGGGCACCAACACCGGGGCGACCAGCTACCACCTGCGCCAGCTCGCCGAGGTCGGCCTGGTCGCCGAGGACCCCGATCTCGGCACCGGCCGGCAGCGGTTCTGGCGAGCCGCGCACGACGTGACCAACTGGGAGCCGACCGACTTCGACGACGACCCGGACGCCCGCGCCGCGATCGAGTGGATCGAGGGCGAACAGGTGCGACAGTTCGCCGAGATCGCCGAGCGGTGGTTCGCCGTGCGCCACGAGTGGGCGCCCGCCTGGCGCGACGCCTTCGGCATGGGCGACATCTTCATGACGATCCCGCACACCCGGCTCGAGGCGCTGAAGGCCGAGCTGTGGCAGATCCTCGATCGCTACCGCGACGAGGCCGATCCGGCCGAGCCCGGCGCCGAGCAGGTGCAGATCTTCCTCGCCGCTCTGCCGCTCCCGGCGGACCTGCGGCCCGCCACCCCACCGACCGCCGAGGAGAAGCCGTGAGCACGCTGTCCGTACGCCAGGTCCGGTTCCGCTACCTCACCCTCTACGGGCTGCGCTGGCTGCCCAGCGGCCTGCTGATCCCCGTGATGATCCTGCTGATGCAGGAGCGGGGCCTGTCGCTGTCCCAGATCGGTCTGGTCGCCACCGCCCAGGGCCTCGTCGTCCTCGCGCTGGAGCTGCCCACCGGCGGGTTCGCCGACGCACTTGGCCGCAAGCCGGTGCTCGTCACCGCCTGGGTGATCTGCCTGGTCTCGCTGGCCATCTTCGCGGTGGCCGACTCGTTCTGGCTGTTCTTCCTGGTCTGGGCGTTGCAGGGCATCTACCGGGCGCTGGACAGCGGTCCCCTCGAGTCCTGGTACGTCGATGCCACCCTGGCGGCCGACCCGAAGGCCGAGTACGAGCGCGGCCTCGGCTACGCCGGCAGCGTCATCGGCCTCGCCATCGGCGCCGGCGCGCTGCTGGGCGGCGGCCTGGTCGCGCTCGGTCCGGTCGGGCCGGCCAGCGCGCTGGCCCTGCCCGTGCTGGTGGCCATCGTGCTGCAGGCCGTCTCGCTGGTCGCCCTGCTGATGCTGATGACGGAGAACCGGCCGGCCCGGGGCACCGCCGCGCTGCGCGCCTCGGTGGTCGAGGCGCCCCGGATGGTCGGGCACGCGATCGGCCTGCTGCGCCGCTCCCGGGTGCTGCTCGCCCTGGTCGCCGTCGAGCTGTTCTGGGGCTTCGGCATGGTCACCTTCGAGTCGTTGCTGCCGGTCCGCCTCGCCGAGGTGGTCGGCAACGCCGACCGCGCGGCCGCCCTGCTCGGTCCGGCCAGCTCGGCGGCCTGGCTGGCCAACGCGGCCGGCGCCGCGCTCACCCCGTTCCTCCTGCGCCGGCTGGGCGCGGCGCCCGCCGCCGCACTGATGCGGGTGCTCCAGGGCGTCACCGTGGTCGGGATGGGCCTGCTCGCCGGCCCGGTCGGGGTGCTGGTCGCCTACCTGGCCTGCTACACCGTGCACGGGGCGTCCAACCCGCTGCACATGGGGCTGCTGCACCGGCAGGTCGACGGACCGTACCGGACCAGCGTCATCTCGCTGAACTCGATGATGGGCCAGCCGGCCGGCGCGCTCGGCGCGGTGGTCCTGACCGCGCTGGCCGACCGCACGAGCGTCAGCCTCGCCATGCTGGTCGGCGCGGTGGTGCTCGCCCTGGCCGCCCCGCTCTACCTCCCGGCCTGGCGCGCCGGCCGGGCCGCCCCGGCCGTGGCCGAGCCGGCCTCCGTCCCGGACGTGTCCACCACCGCCCCGGGCGGCTCCAGCGCGGGGCCGGACGATCCGGCCACGGTGCCGGTCCCCGCGGCGCAGGTGGCCGACGGTCCGGTCGCCCCGGCGGCCGGCGCGGTCCGGGCGGGCTGACCGTGCCCGGCACCGCCCGCCCGGACAGCGCCAGGTCGGTGACCCGCCGGACGCCGGGCGGGTCGGGACGCCAGATCGGCGAAGTGGTGGTGTCGGGACGGGCGCGATGGCGCTGGTTCGGCGAGGTGGCGGGGTCGGGCCGACCGGGACGCCACGTCGGCGAGGTGGCGGGGTCGGGCGGGCTGGGCGACGGGGTCTCAGCCGAGGTGGACCGAGCTGCGCGGCTCGGTGCCGGTGTAGCCGAGCCGGCGGTAGAGCCGGATCGCCCCGAGGTTGTCGGTGAAGACGCCGAGCGCCACGTGGTCGTACCGGGCGAAGAGGGCGCGGGTCATCCCGGCGGTGAGCGCCGCGCCGAGGCCGCCGCCCCGGCGGTCGGGCGCCACAGTCAGCCCGGCCAGGAAGCCGATGTCCCCCCGGCTGCGGTCGGCACCGCAGGCCACCAAGCGGCCACCGTCGCGGATGCCGTACCAGCCGACGACCCGAGGGTCACCGGGACGGGACGTGGTGGCGGGGAAGGACTCCTCGATCAGCGCGGCCAGGGCCGGGTGGTCGGCCTCGGTGAGGCGGACCACCCGCTCCTCCTCCGGCTGGCGGGGCGGCGGGTTGGTGGTCCAGAGGAAGTCCCACTCGTCGAGGCGGGCCACGGTCAGCCGGCCGGTCAGCTCCTCCGCCGCCGTGCGGGGCAGGTGCAGCCACTGCCCGGCCCCAAGCGTCCCGTCCGCCACCAGGCCGGCGCACGCGTCCAGCGCCGCACCCGCCGCCCCGAGCGCCCCGGCGGCCGGGCCCTGGCCCGGCGGCAGCAACCAGCCCACCGCACCGTCCCGCCGCCAGCCGCGCGCCTCGTGACCCCGCCAGAGGGCGTGCCGGGCGTACGGATGGTGGCCGGCGGCGGCGAGCAGCGCGTCCCGACCCACCAGGACCTGGTCGGTAGTGATCATGCGGCCAGCCTACGAGAGGAGACCCCGTGACCAGCATCGACTCCCTGCACCCGGTGCGCCTGCCCGGTCGCCGCTGCCTGCTGCGCGAGTGGGACGACGCCGACCTGGTCACCCTGCACCCGCTGATCAGCGACCCCCGGGTGGTCGAGCGGGTGCTGGACGAGGCGCCGCCGTCGTTGGCGGAGATCCGGGCGGCCCTGCCGGCGTGGCGCCGGGCGGCGCAGGAGGCGCCCCGCCTGTCGTACCGGCTGGTCGCGGTGTCGGCCGACCGGCTGGTCGGTCTGGGCACCCTCACCGTGACCAGCCCTGAGCACCGTCGCGGGGAGATCGGGTACGTGATCCACCCGGACCACTGGGGGCGGGGCCTCGGCACCGAGATAGCCGGCCTGCTGCTGCGCCTCGCGTTCGCGCAGGTGGGCCTGCACCGGGTCGAGGCCACCGCCCGCCCCGACCACGTCGCCTCGTGGCGGGTGCTGGAGAAGGTCGGGATGCGGCGGGAGGGGAGCAGCCGCGATCACCTCTTCGTCCGAGGCGCCTGGTGGGACTCCGTGCGCTACGGCGTCCTCGCCACCGACCGGTGGCCGGCCGGCTGAGCGGGGCCCGTCCAGGGTGGAGATTGACGAAGAGTCTGATCGGGTACATCCGTCGCCGACCTACTGGGATCCCCCACCGGAGGAACGACCATGCTCGCCATCCTCGCGGCCGTCGTGTTCGGCTTCGCGCTGCTGCTCGATTTCCTGAACACCAACCTCGGCGCCCCCGACCTGTTCAACGCGCAGACCCTCAGCCTGATCGGTTTCCTGCTGCTCTCCCTCTACCTGGCCGGAGTCGGCCGCGGCACCGGCGGCGGCCGCTGGTACCGCGGTCGGCGTCCGGGTCGCGGCTGACCGGAACCGATCACCCCGGGCCGGGCCAGCGGCGCGATTCCAGCGTCGTCGGGCCGGCCCGGTACTGTTCTCGTGATGGAGTCCGACGCCCTCTTCACCCTCGGCGAACCCGCCGGAGCGCCCAGCGCCCCCGCGGGTTCCGGCGGCGTCGACGGGTTCACCGCCGCCCGCGCGGATTCCCCGCTGCCGGTCCGGATGCGGCCGGCCGGCATCGACGAGCTCGTCGGGCAGGACCACCTGCTCGCCCCCGGTGCGCCGCTGCGCCAGCTGGTCGAGGGCGCGGCGCCGATGTCGGTGATCCTCTGGGGGCCGCCCGGCAGCGGCAAGACCACGATCGCCCACCTGGTCGCCCGGGCCACCGACCGACGCTTCGTCGCCATGTCCGCGCTGACCGCCGGCGTGAAAGACGTCCGTGCGGTGATCGACACCGCCCGCCGGCAGCGCCGCGCCGGTGGCCCACAGACCGTGCTCTTCATCGACGAGGTGCACCGGTTCAGCAAGACCCAGCAGGACTCGCTGCTCGCCGCCGTGGAGGACCGGACGGTCACCCTGCTCGCGGCGACCACGGAGAATCCGTATTTCTCGGTCATCTCACCGCTGCTGTCCCGCTGCGTACTGCTGACCCTCCAGCCGTTGGACGACGACGCCGTGCGTGGCCTGCTGCGCCGTGCGGTCGCCGACGAGCGTGGCCTGGCCGGCGCGCTCACCCTGGAGACCGAGGCCGAGGACCATCTCGTCCGCCTCGCCGGCGGCGACGTACGCAAGGCGCTCACCGCACTGGAGGCGGCGGCCGCCACCGCGACCGCGCTCGGCACCGGGCGGATCGACCTGGCCACCGCCGAGCAGGCGGTCGACGTGGCCGCCGTCCGCTACGACCGCGACGGCGATGCGCACTACGACGTGACGAGCGCGTTCATCAAGAGCATGCGCGGCTCGGACGTGGACGCGGCGCTGCACTGGCTGGCCCGGATGCTGGTGGCCGGCGAGGACGCCCGGTTCATCGCCCGGCGTCTGGTCATCTTCGCCAGCGAGGACGTCGGCATGGCCGACCCGACGGCGCTGACCGTGGCCACCGCCGCCGCGCACGCCGTCGAGTACGTCGGGCTGCCCGAGGCCCAGCTCAACCTGGCCCAGGCGGTGATCCACCTGGCCACCGCACCGAAGTCCAACTCGGCCACCACGGCGATCGGCGCGGCCATTGCCGACGTCCGCGCCGGCCGGGGCGGCCCGGTGCCCCGCGGGCTGCGCGACGCCCACTACGCCGGTGCCCGGGGGCTCGGGCACGGCACCGGTTACCGCTATCCGCACGACGACCACCGTGGGGTGGTCACCCAGCAGTACGCTCCGGACGATCTCGTCGGGACCGACTACTACCGGCCCACCGGGCACGGCGCGGAGCGGGCGGTGGCCGGCCGGCTGCCGCTGTTGCGCCGGATCGTCCGCGGGCTGCCGGCACCGGCGGCGCGGGTGGAGGCCGCCGTCAACGGTGGTCGCCCGGCGGGAGCGGAGCAGGTCGACGGGGCGAATGAGGGCGGCGACGCCGTCGGAGAGGGTCAGTAGTGATGGCGCGTGGTCCGGAGCGGCCGGAGGACGGCCCCGACGAGCGGCGCGACCCTCGTGCCAAGGGCCGTCGGTGGGGGCGCGGCAAGGCCGACGCCGAGCCGGACGAGGCGACCGTCGGCGAGGAGTTCGGCTGGATCGACGACCTGCGTACGGCGAAGCAGCAGCGGGCCGACCTCGGCCCGGACGGGGATGACGGCGGCCCGGTGCCGCCGCGCGGCGGAATGCCGCCGGCGGCTCCCGCGGCCCGACCCGGCGGCTCCTCGCCCGAGCCGCCGCACGGTCCCCGGCCCGGTGCGGTGCCGCCGCCCGGCGCCGGCCGACCCGGGCCCGACGGTCCGCCCGTCCGGCGTGGCCCGGCCGACCCCGGACCTGCCACGCCCCCGGTACGCCCCGGCCCCGGCCCCGCCGCGGCTCGCCGCGGTCCCGTCGACGGCCCGTGGCCCGGCGCGCCCGAGCCCATCCGGCACCCCGCCGAGCCGTCCCGGCCGCCGCGCCGGGGCGGGGACGAGTCAACCGGTCAGCAGGGGCCGGTTACGCCGGCGCCCGGCCGGATGAGTGGCCCCCCGGGCCAGCGCATGGCCGGCCCCGGCCCGGAGCCCGCTGGGCGCGCACCCGGCCCGGATCGGGCTCCCGCCGCCCCGGCTCCCGGGTGGCAGCCCCCGGGCCATGACGCGCCGCGGGCCGCGGTTCCCCCGACTCCGCGCGGTCGGCACGGGTCCGACGGTCCCGGCGGACCGAGCGGCACCCCGTCCCCCGGCGGGCCGGGGGCGGCCGGCGTCGACCCGGCGGTCCGGCCCGTGTCGGGCGGGGGGCGTCGCGCCCTGCCGGACGGCGCCGATCCCGACGCCGGGCGGCCCGGCGGGGCCACGGCCGGCGCCACGGCCGCCACCTCCGGTGTCGGCCGCCCCGCCGCCGACCCAACCGGTGCGGCGCCTCCGGGCGCCCCCGAGCCCCGTCGGCGCCGCGGCCCGGCGGAACCCGATGCCACCGCCGGCATGCCGCGGCTGGACGCCCCCACCGCGCCGGGCGGCGGGCGCGGCGGCCGCCGCCGCGCCGAACCGGACCAGCCTGTGGTGGTGCCGCGCAGCGGGAACGCCCCGGCGGTGCCGGGCGTCCCGTCCGAGGTTCCTCCCCCCGGCCGCCAGACGGGCGGCCCGGGTGCCCCGGCCGCCCGTCGCGCCGCGCCGGACAGCGCCGTCACGTCGACCGGTCGTCGGGCCGCACCCGACGAGGGAGTGATGCCGGCCGGACGGAGCGCCGCTCCCGGCAGCCCCGTCACGTCGGCCGGTCGTCGGGCCGCGCCGGATGACGCCGTCACGTCGGCCGGTCGTCGGGCCGCGCCGGATGACGCCGCCACGTCGACGGGTGGTCGGGCCGCGCCCGACGATGCCGTGACCTCGACCGGTCGTCGCGCGGCAGGCCCGTCGACGCCGGCGCCGCGCCGCGGTGCTCCCGGGGACGGGGGACCGGCCGCCGGCTGGCGGGCGGCTCCGGACGCCGCGCCGGCCGGACATCGCGCCGCGCCGGACGACGAATCCGGCACGACCGGTCGCCGGGCCGCCCCGGAGGCGCCGGCCGGACGCCGGTCCACCGCCGACGGACCGCGGACGGGTCCGCGCCGCGCGGCCCCGGAGGGCACCGACGAACCGCTGGCGCAGCGTCCGGATCGACCCGGCGACTGGGTCCGGCAGGCGGGCCGCGTCCAGCGCACCGACCCGGCCATGCCGGTGGTGGGCCGCCCCGCCGCTCCGGTGGACGAGCCGACGGCGGGGCAGGGTCCCGCAGCCGGACCTGACCGCACCGCGGCCGGGCGGGCCGGCGCCACTGCCGTGCCCCCGGTCAAGCCGGACCGGTCCGGGCCCGTCCGGGGGGCCGCACGTCCGGCCGGCCGATCCACCGACGCCGGCCAGACTCCGGGCCGACACACCGGCGCCGGCCCCGACCACACCGGCGGCCTGCCGACCGGCGGCGACCCAGGTCGGACCGGCGGTTTCCCCGTCTCCGGTGACCCGGCGCGGACCGGTGGCAGTCCCGCCGGCGGCGATCCGGAGCGGCGGCCCGGGTGGCGTCCGTCCACCGGCGACCCTGGCCGGACGGGTGGCCTGCCGGTCGCCGGCGATGCCGGCCGCGGCGCCCCGGGTCCGGCCGCGCCCCCTGGACCGGCTCCGGCTCACGTTGGACGACCCGGACCGGCTTCCGCTCAGGCGGGCGGCCCGGGCTACCCGGGGGCGACCCGGAACGACGGTACGGAAGGACGGCGCGGACCGGCTCCCGCCCAGGCCGAGCGGCCCGGACCGGGTCCGGCGGCCGGTGACCCGCGGACCGCCGGCCGGGCCCGGGGCGCGGCCCGACCGGGGCCGGACGGTCCCGTCCCGCCGCGTACGCCGGGGGATGACAGGCGTGCGCCGCAGCCGGGCGGAGCGGCCGGCGGTGCGGCGGTGGCCCGGGCAGCCGCGTCCGTGACCCGGCCCGCCGACCCCGACGAGCGATCGGCCGGCCGGGCGCACCCGCCCGCGCCCGAGCCGATCCGGCCTGCCCCGACCGGGGCCGTGCCGGCGCCGGGGCGGACCGGCGAGCCGGCGGTGGCCCGGGCGGCTGCGGTCGTACCGCCTCAAGAGCCGGCCGGACCGCGACCGGGGCCGGCCGACGGGGCTGGCGCACTGCGGCGGGCCGAGGCGGAGCCGGCCGGGGCGCCCACCGCCGTCGCCGGCCTGCGTGGTGCCCGCTCTGAGCTACGCCGCCAGATGCGCGAGCGGCGACGCCTGCGGATGGGCATCCTCGCGCTGGTCAGCCTGGTGCTGCTCGGTGCGGTTCCGCTCTACTTCGGGGTGCGCACGCTCAGCCGTGACCCGGTCTTCGACAGCCTCGACGCGCTGGACGTGCCCTCCTGGGCGGCGGTGAAGACCGTCGACAACGTCAGCGGCAGCCGCTGGTGCCTGCAGGAGTGCAGGCTGCGGGAACGGACCATCGAGTCGCAGAAGGCGCCGAAGGAGACCGCCCAGGCGTACGAGCAGGCGCTGGCCAAGGACGGCTGGCGGCGCTGGAAGGTGGACCGCTGCCCGGAGCAGCTCCCGGGGCAGCCGGCCAAGGGCAACTACACCTGCTGGCGGCGGGACGAGCTCACCCTCGACCTCTGGGTACGCGAACCGACCTGTGTGCCGCCGCCGGTGGACGGGGCGCCCGCGCCGTCTCCCGCGCCCACGCCCGCAGCGGAGACGTGCACCGGGTCGTTGGTGTCGGTGAAGGTCCGCAACGCGATCGACGACGAACGGACCGGGCCGCAGCCGAGCACCGATCCGTCACTCACCGGTGAGGATCCCTTCCCGACGCTCACCGACGATCCACTCGGCGAGTTGACACCCTCACCGTCGTGAGCAGCTCTCCATCACGGACGGTAGGGTCTGGGGCTGGCGGGCCCGGCGATGCGGTCGGTCGCGGGGTCGGGCCGAGGCGGAGTGCGTGGGACGGTGGGGCGTCCCGGGGCGTCAGGCCCCGGGACTCTGGTCGAGGAGGACAGGCGTGAGTTTTATGGAGGTCGCGGCCCTGATCGCGGCGATCGCGTTCGCGATGCTCGTGTTGATCCTGACGCTGCCCATCCTGCGGCTGCGGCACACCGTGGACGCCGCCACCCGGATGATCAACGACCTCAACGACCGCACCGCGCCGCTGCTCGGTGACGTCAACAGCACGGTGAAGAACGTGAACACCGCCCTCGAGCAGGTGCAGACCTCCCTCGACGGGGTCAACATCCAGCTCGCCAAGGTGGACACCATGACCACCCACGCGCAGAACGTCACCGCCAACGTGGCCAACCTCGCCGCCGTGGTCTCCGCCGCCGCCGCGAACCCGCTGGTCAAGGTGGCCGCCTTCGGTTACGGCGTGCGCCGGGCCGCGGCCGCCCGCCGGCACGCGGAGCACGAGCGGGAGGCCCGCGACATCATCAAGCAGCGGCGCCGCGCCGAGAAGCGCGCCAACCGGTGACCCGGCCGAGCGGGAGGGTGTGACATGAAGCGGTTGTTCTGGCTCGGCATCGGGCTGGCCGTGGGCGTGCTGGTGGTCCGCAAGGCGACCCGCACCGCGCAGGCGTACACGCCGGCCGGCATCGCCAGCGGCCTGTCCGAATCCGCCGGCAGCCTTGTCGAGTCGGTCCGCGGCTTCGTCGAGGACGTCCGGATCGGGATGGCCGAGCGCGAGCAGGAGATCCACGAGGCCTTCGCCCGCGGCGAGGTGTACGACGACCAGTTCGCCGAGTTGCGGGAGGACCCGCGCATCGGCGACCGAGAGATTTTCCCGGAGGAGCACCAGCGATGAAGACGGCGGAGATCAAGCGGCGGTACCTCGCCCACTTCGAGGCGAACGGCCATGCCGTGGTGCCGTCCGCTCCGCTGCCCGCCATCAGCGACCCGAACCTGCTGTTCGTCAACGCCGGCATGGTGCAGTTCGTCCCCTATTTCCTCGGTCAGCAGACCCCGCCGTTCTCCCGCGCGGTCAGCGTGCAGAAGTGCATCCGTACCCCGGACATCGACGAGGTCGGCAAGACCAGCCGGCACGGCACGTTCTTCCAGATGAACGGCAACTTCTCCTTCGGTGACTACTTCAAGGAGGGGGCGATCCCGCTCGCCTGGGACCTGGCCACCAAGCCGGTCGACCAGGGCGGCTTCGGGCTCGACCCCGAGCGGATCTGGGCGACGGTCTACCTGGACGACGACGAGGCGTTCGAGATCTGGCGGCGCACCGGCGTGCCGGTCGAGCGGATCGTGCGGCGCGGCAAGGCGGACAACTTCTGGTCGATGGGCATCCCCGGCCCGTGCGGTCCGTGCTCGGAGCTCTACTACGACCGGGGCCCCGCCTACGGGCGGGAGGGCGGCCCGGAGGTGGACGAGGACCGCTACCTGGAGTTCTGGAACCTCGTCTTCATGCAGTTCGAGCGGGGTCCCGGCGTCGGCAAGGAGGACTTCCCGATCCTGGGCGACCTGCCGGCGAAGAACATCGACACCGGCATGGGCCTGGAGCGGATGTCGTCCCTCCTCCAGGGCGTCGACAACCTCTACGAGATCGACGAGGTCAAGCCGATCCTCGACAAGGCCGCCGAGCTGACCGGCAAGCGGTACGGCGCGCGCTCCGGCCACGCGGCCAGCGAGTCGCACCCGGACGACGTCCGGCTGCGGGTGATCGCCGACCACGTGCGGACCGCGCTGATGCTGATCGGCGACGGCGTGACCCCGTCCAACGAGGGGCGCGGCTACGTGCTGCGGCGGATCATGCGCCGGGCCATCCGGGCCGTCCGCCTCCTCGGCTACCAGGACCGGGCGCTGCCGGAGCTGCTGCCGGTGGCCCGGGACTGCATGTCCCCGTCGTACCCGGAGCTGACCGCGGAGTTCGGTCGGATCTCCCAGTACGCGTACGCGGAGGAGGACGCCTTCCTCGCCACGCTGCGCGCCGGCACCACGATCCTGGACACCGCGATCGCGGAGACCAAGTCGGCGGGGCAGGCCGCGATCTCGGGCGACAAGGCGTTCCAGCTGCACGACACGTACGGCTTCCCGATCGACCTGACCCTGGAGATCGCGGCGGAGCAGGGCCTCCAGGTGGACGCGGAGGGCTTCCGCCGGCTCATGGCCGACCAGCGCAACCGCGCCAAGGCGGACGCGCAGGCGCGCAAGACCGGCCACACCGATGTGTCGGCGTACCGGTCGGTGCTCGACGGGGGCGGCCCGGTCGAGTTCACCGGCTACACCGAGCTGAACCGGGAGTCCCGGGTGCGCGCCCTGCTCGCCGGCGGCGCGGAGATCGCCGCAGCGGCCGAGGGGGACACTGTCGAGTTGGTGCTCGACACCACCCCGTTCTACGCCGAGGGCGGTGGCCAGCAGCCCGACCAGGGCCTGATCACGGTCGGCGGCGGCCAGCTCGAGGTGTTCGACGTGCAGCAGCCGGTGCCGGGGTTGATCGTGCACCGGGCCAAGGTGGTCCGGGGTGAGGTGCGCGCCGGCGAGACCGGGTACGCGGAGATCGACGTGTCCCGCCGGCGAGCCATCTCCCGCTCGCACACCGCCACCCACCTGGTGCACCAGACCATGCGCAACTTCCTCGGCGAGTCGGCCACCCAGGCGGGTTCGCTGAACGCGCCGGGCCGGCTGCGGTTCGACTTCAACACTCCGACCGGGGTGGCGCCGAGCGTGCTGCACGACGTCGAGCAGCAGGTCAACGAGGTGCTCCTGGCCGACCTGGAGGTGCATGCCTTCATCACCACGCAGGAGGAGGCGCGCCGGATCGGCGCGATGGCGCTGTTCGGCGAGAAGTACGGCGAGCGCGTCCGGGTCGTGGAGGTGGGCGACTACGCCCGGGAGCTGTGCGGCGGCACGCACGTGGCCCGTTCGGCCCAGCTCGGCCTGGTCAAGATCCTCTCCGAGGCGTCGGTCGGCTCCGGCGTGCGCCGGATCGAGGCCCTGGTCGGCATGGACGCGTTCGGCTTCCTGGCCCGCGAGCACCTGCTGGTCTCCCGGCTGGCCGAGCTGTTCCGGGTGCCCGGCGACCAGGTCGCCGACCGGGTCGAGCAGACCGTCACCCAGCTCCGCGACGCGGAGAAGGAGCTGGAGAAGCTCCGCGCCCAGCTGGTGCTGGGCGGGGCGGCGGCGCTCGCCGGGCAGGCCCGGGACGTGCGGGGCGTCGCGTACGTCGGCACCGAGGCGCCCGAGGGCGCGGCCGTCAACGACGTGCGCACGCTGGCCCAGGAGATCCGGGGCCGGATCGACCCGGCCCGGCCGGCGGTGGTCGCCGTGGCCGCCCGGGCGAACGGCAAGGCGTCGCTGGTGGTGGCCGTCAACCAGGCCGCCCGGGGCCGAGGCCTGAGCGCGAAGGAGCTGGTGAAGGCGGCCTTCTCCGGCCGGGGCGGCGGCAGCGACGAGCTGGCCCAGGGCGGCGGCCTGCCCGCCGCGGAGGCGCCGAACCTGCTGCAGACGGTGGAGAAGGCGATCGCCGAGGCGTGATGGTCGCATCGATCGAGGCCAGGGCGGACCGTGCGGTCCGCCCTGGCCCGTACCGGCGGGAAGGTGTCCGGTAGATGGCTGAGCTGTCCCGCGGTGTCCGACTCGGGGTCGACGTCGGGCAGGTCCGGGTGGGGGTGGCCCGCTCCGATCCGCACGGGATCCTGGCCACCCCGCTGGTCACCCTCGCCCGCGACCTGACCGCGGCGCCGGACGCGGTGCCCACCGACATGGCCGAGCTGGTCCGGCTGGCCGCCGAGCACGAGGCGGTCGAGATCGTCGTGGGCCTGCCGGTCAACCTAGCCGGAAAGCATGGCCCTGCGGCAACGAACGTCTCGGCGTACGCTGCCCGATTGGCCGATGTAATGGGGTCGATTCCGGTGACGCTCACGGACGAGAGGATGTCGACCGTGGTCGCGAGTCGTAGGCTGGCCGAACGGGGCGTCCGGGGTAAGCGCCAACGGGCGGTGGTCGACCAGGCCGCCGCGGTGGAGATTCTGCAGAGCTGGCTGGACGCACAGCGGAGGCGGACGCAATGATCGACGACCTTGACCTGGTGTTCGACGAGCAGGAGAGGGGGGAGAAGGGACGGCACCGGCGCAGCGCGGTACGCAAGCGCAACGGCCGCTCGGGCGGCGGCCGGGGCAAGACGATCTTCGCCCTCCTGATGGCGCTCGTGCTGCTGGGCGGCATCGGCGGCGGCGCGTACGTCGGTTTCGACCGGATCCGCAGCTACCTCGTCACTCCGGACTACGACGGCCCGGGCTCGGGTGAGGTGCTCGTGCAGGTGAAGGCCGGCGACACCCTCACCGACATCGGCAACGCCCTCTACGACGCCGGGGTGGTGAAGAGCACCAAGGCGTTCATCGAGGCCGCCGACGCGAACTCCCGCAGCAAGAACATCCAGGTCGGCACCTACAAGGTCCGCAAGCAGATGAAGGCCGCCGACGTGGTCATCCTGCTGCTCGACCCGAAGAGCCGGGTGGTCAACGGGGTGACCATCCCCGAGGGCACGATCAGCCTGAACATCTACGCGAAACTCTCCAAGGAGACCAAGATCCCGGTCGCCGAGTTCCAGGAGGCCGCGAAGGACCCGGAGAAGTTGGGCGTACCGGCCTTCTGGTTCAAGCGCGAGGACGGCAAGAAGGGCCCGAAGAGCATCGAGGGCTTCCTCTACCCGTCCACCTACGAGATCCCGCCGAAGGCCACCGCCGAGCAGATCCTGAAAATGATGGTGGCCGAGTTCCTCCGGGTCACCCAGCAGCTCGACTTCGTCGACCGGGCGCAGAAGGAACGCCAGATCTCCCCGTACGAGGCGCTGATCACCGCCTCCATCGCGCAGGCCGAGGCGGTCGACCCGAAGGACTTTCCGAAGGTCTCCCGGGTGATCTACAACCGGGTCTACGCCGGCAAGATCGGCTGCAAGTGCCTCGGCATCGACAGCGGCATCAACTACTGGTTCCGCCTGCAGGGCAAGGACCCGAAGGACTCGGACAAACTGCTGCAGAGCGAGATCAACGACCTGAAGAACCCGTACAACACGCACAACGTGGCCGGGCTGCCGATCACCCCGATCAGCAACCCCGGTGAGGGTGCGCTCAAGGGCGCGTTGGAGCCGCCGAACGGGGACTGGATCTACTTCATGACGGTGGACCAGAAGGGCACGATGGGCTACGGCTCCAACGATGCCGAATTCCGGAAGCTGCAGAAGCAGATGTGCGACAACAAGGTCCTGACGGGAAGCAACTGCACGTGAGGGCCGCCGTCGTCGGCAAGCCGATCGCGCACTCGCTCTCCCCGGTGATCCACGAGGCCGGGTACGCGGCCGCCGGGCTCACCGGGTGGTCGTACACCCGGATCGAGTGCGCGGCCGACGAGCTCGCCGGCCTGGTCGCCGGCCTGGGCCCGGAGTGGGCCGGGCTGTCGGTGACCATGCCGGGCAAGGAGGCGGCGCTCGCGGTGGCCGACGAGGTCTCGCCGGTCGCCGCCGCCGTCGGCGCCGCCAACACCCTGGTACGCCGACCCGACGGCACCTGGTACGCGGACAACACCGACGTCACCGGGATGGTCGACGTGCTCACCACCGTCGGCTGTGCGGCCGGCGCCACGGTGACCGTGCTCGGCGCGGGCGGCACCGCCCGGGCGGCGATCGCCGCGGCGGCCCGGATCGGCGCGGCCGACGTGACCGTGGTGGCCCGCCGGCCGGAGGCGATCGACGAGCTGCGTCCGGTGGCCGGCGCGGTCGGGGTGCCCCTCGCTGGCGCCGACTGGGACGGCGCCCCGGCACACGCCCGCGCCGACCTGGTGATCTCGACCGTGCCGAAGGGGGTGGCCGATCCGCTCGCCGGGCATTTCGACTGGCGGCCGGGGTCCGTCTTCTTCGACGCGCTCTACGATCCCTGGCCCACGCCGCTCGCCACGGCCGCGCTCGCGGCCGGCTGTCGGGTGGTCTCCGGCCTGGACCTGCTGCTGGCCCAGGCGGTCGACCAGTTCGTGCAGTTCACCGGCGTGCCGGCGCCGCGCGAGGCGATGGCCGCCGCGCTGGCCGGCACCCGCGCCGGCTGACGCCCGCCGCGCGGACGGGCGCGTCCGCAGGGCGGGACGCGGTGGGCGGAGCATCGGGGCGGCCACCGGGCGTGACAGACTGACCGCTGTGTTGCGCTGGCTGACTGCAGGTGAATCGCACGGACCCGCCCTCGTCGCGATGCTGGACGGGGTGCCCGCCGGCGTCGAGCTGACCACCGCGGAGATCTCCGGTGAGCTGGCCCGGCGCCGGCTCGGCTATGGCCGGGGCGCCCGGATGTCGTTCGAGCAGGACGAGGTCGAGATCATCGGCGGCCTGCGGCACGGCGTCACGCTGGGCAGCCCGGTGGCGATCCGGGTCGGCAACTCGGAGTGGCCGAAGTGGCGCACCGTGATGGCCGCCGACCCGGTCGACCCGGTGGAGCTGGCCGGGCAGGCCCGCAACGCCCCGCTCACCCGCCCCCGCCCGGGCCACGCCGACCTGGCCGGGATGCAGAAGTACGGCCACGTCGACGCCCGGCCGATCCTGGAGCGGGCCAGCGCCCGGGAGACCGCCGCCCGGGTCGCCGTGGGCACGGTCGCCAAGGCCCTGGTGAAGCAGGCGCTCGGGGTCGAGATCGTCTCCCACGTGGTGGAGCTGGGTCCGGTCGCCGTGAAGCCGGGCCTGCGTCCGACCCCGGAGGACGCCGCGCGGATCGACGCCGACCCGCTGCGCTGCCTCGACCCGGAGGCCAGCGCCCGGATGGTCGCCGAGGTCGACGCCGCGAAGAAGGACGCGGACACCCTGGGTGGCGTGGTGGAGGTGCTCGCGTACGGGGTGCCGCCGGGCCTGGGCAGCCACGTCCAGTGGGACCGGAAGCTCGATGCCCGGCTGGCCACCGCGCTGATGTCTATCCAGGCCATCAAGGGCGTGGAGATCGGCGACGGCTGGCAGCAGGCGCGCTCGCGCGGCTCGGAGGCGCACGACGAGATCCTGCCCACCGCGGCCGGGGTGCGCCGGGTGACCGACCGGGCCGGCGGCCTGGAGGGCGGCATCACCACCGGTGAACCGCTGCGGGTGAAGGCCGCGATGAAGCCGATCTCGTCGTTGAACCGGGCGCTGTCCACGGTCGACGTCGCCACCGGCGAGCCGGCCACGGCGATCAACCAGCGCTCCGATGTCTGCGCGGTGCCGGCCGCGGCGGTGGTGGCCGAGGCCATGGTGGCCCTGGTGCTCGCCGAGGCCGCGGTGGAGAAGTTCGGCGGTGACTCGGTCGCCGAGATGCGCCGCAACCTGGCCGGGTACCTCGACGCGTTGGTGATCAAATGAGCACCCGGCCGGTCTGCGTGCTGGTCGGGGCGCCCGGCTCCGGCAAGACCACGGTCGGGTTGGCGCTCGCCGCCGCGCTGGGCGTGGCGTTCCGGGACACCGACACCGACATCGAGCAGCTCGCCGGCAAGCCGATCCCGGAGATCTTCGTCGACGAGGGGGAGGCCCACTTCCGTACCCTCGAGCGGGCGGCGGTGGCGGCGGCGCTGGCCTCGCATCCCGGGGTGCTCGCCCTCGGCGGCGGCGCGGTCCTCGCCGAGGACAACCGCGCCGCGCTGATCGGGCACACCGTCGTGCACCTGTCGGTGGAGCTGCCCGACGCGGTGAAGCGGGTCGGCCTGGGGGCCGGCCGGCCGCTGCTGGCGCTCAACCCGCGGGCCACCCTGAAGCACCTGATGGAGCAGCGCCGGCCGCTCTACGCCGAGGTGGCGACCGCCACCGTGGTCACCGACGGGCGTACCCCGGAGGAGATCGCCGACGAGCTCGCCGCCCTGCTCACGGCCGACGGGCGGGCGGCGCGGTGACGGACGAGGTGACCCGGATCGCGGTCGGCGGCGAGCGGCCGTACGACGTGCTCGTGGGACGTGACCTGCTCGACCCGCCGCCGCGCCTGCTGCCCGGTGCGGAACGGGTGGCCTTCCTGCACGCGCCCCCGCTGAAGGGCCTGGCCGAGCGGATCGCGGAGCAGGTGCGAGCGGCCGGCGTCGCGCCGCTGCTGATCGAGGTGCCGGACGCCGAGGCGGGCAAGCACATCGACGTGGCCGCCGCCTGCTGGGACCGGCTCGGGGAGGCCGGGTTCACCCGTACCGACGCCGTGGTGGGAGTGGGCGGCGGCGCCGTCACCGACCTGGCCGGCTTCGTCGCGGCCTGCTGGCTGCGCGGAGTGCGCTGGGTGCCGGTGGCGACCTCCCTGCTCGGCATGGTCGACGCCGCCGTGGGCGGCAAGACCGGGATCAACACCGCGACCGGCAAGAACCTGGTCGGCGCGTTCCACCCGCCCGCCGGGGTGATCTGCGACCTGGCGACCCTGGACAGCCTGCCGCCGGTCGACCTGGCAGCCGGGATGGCCGAGGTGGTGAAGTGCGGCTTCATCGCCGACCCGGTGATCCTCGACCTGGTCGAGCGGGACCCGGCCGCCGCGCTCGACCCGACCGGGCCGGTGGCCCGGGAGCTGATCGAGCGGGCGATCCGGGTCAAGGCGGACGTGGTCTCCGGGGACCTGCGCGAGTCCGGGATACGCGAGGTGCTCAACTACGGGCACACCCTGGCCCACGCGATCGAGAAGGTCGAGGGCTACCGCTGGCGGCACGGTCACGCCGTCGCGGTGGGGCTCGTCTACGCGGCCACGCTGGCCCGGCTCGCCGGCCGGCTGGACCCGGCCACCGCCGAGCGGCACCGCGCCGTGCTGGGCCTGCTCGGCCTGCCCACCACCTACCGGGCCGACGCCTGGCAGCGCCTGCTGGCCACCATGCGGGTGGACAAGAAGGCCCGGGGCAACACCCTGCGTTTCGTGGTGCTCGACGGCCTGGCCCGCCCGGCGATCCTGGAGGGCCCCGACGACGAGTTGCTGCACGCCGCCTACCGGGAGATCACCTCATGAGGGTGTACGTGCTCAACGGGCCGAACCTGGGGCGGCTGGGCACCCGCCAGGTCGACGTGTACGGCGGGACCAGCTACGCCGACCTGGTCGCCATGTGCGTGGACACCGGCCGGGAGTTGGGGCTGGACGTGGTGGTCCGGCAGACCGACGCCGAGCACGAGCTGCTGGGCTGGCTGCACGAGGCGGCCGACGATCAGGCTGCGGTGGTGCTCAACCCGGCCGCCTGGTCGCACTACTCGATCGCGGTCCGGGACGCCTGCGCGATGCTCCGCGGCCCCCTGGTGGAGGTGCACATCTCCAACATCCACGCCCGGGAGGAGTTCCGGCACCACTCCGTGGTCTCCGCGGTGGCGACCGGGGTGATCTGCGGCCTGGGCGTGGACGGTTACCGGCTCGCCCTGCGCCACCTGGCCACCCGGCTGGCTGCCGACGCCTGACCCGCCCGGGTCTGGTCCGCTCGTCCGGTCCGGGCCGGTCGTGCCGTTCCGGTTCTCGTCCGAGCCGCCCCGGCGTCGGTGCCACCACCGCCCGGGCCGGCGTCTGGGGGCCTGCCCCGGGCACCTGAGCCCGGTGACTCTCCGTGTTCGCCGCCTTCGTCACGCTCGGTTGTAGGGTTTGCCGCGCCGACACCGAGTGGGCGCCGCCCTTTGCTCTGCAGTCATCCACGCAACAACTGGTTGAGCTGGGAGGACGCGGTCCGGCCCGAGGTGGCCGGCCGGCTGGGCCCGTCACGCAGGGTGCCTGCTGCGCCGATGGCTGCAGAGCAAAGTCGGCGCGGGGGAGGCGCTGGCGGCCCCTCGGTTGCTTGCGCTGAGTGATGTTCGGCACGTTCGGCCGGTCGGCGGGCCGGCCCCGCGCTGGCCCCGCGCAGCGCGGCGGACCCGGTTCGACACAGCTAGGGCCTGTTTCATAAGACCGTGCCCGGCTGCGCCGGACCCAGACGACGCCCAGCGGCGTTGTCGGTTCGTCCGGATACAACACCGGTATCCGGACGAACCTCCGCCTTGCCGGACGCCGCCTGGGCCTCGGCTCGCTCGGGCGAGCCTTATGAAACAGGCCCTAGTAGAATTCTTAGGTCTGTCCGCCAATTGATGATCAAGGCAGGAAATGGCCACCACCAACGACCTCAAGAACGGCCTGGTACTCAACCTCGACGGCGAGCTGTGGTCCGTCGTCGAGTTCCAGCACGTCAAGCCCGGTAAGGGTGGTGCCTTCGTGCGTACCACGCTGAAGAACGTGCTGTCCGGCAAGGTGGTCGACAAGACCTTCAATGCGGGTACCAAGGTCGACACCGCGACCGTCGACAAGCGCACCATGCAGTACCTCTACGCCGACGGCGAGGACTACGTCTTCATGGACCTGGAGACGTTCGACCAGATCACCGTCCCCGGCGGCACCGTCGGCGAGGCGGCCAACTACCTCCTCCCGGAGGCCGAGGCGACCGTCGCCACCCACGAGAGCGTGCCGCTGTACGTCGAGCTGCCGACCTCGGTCATGCTCGAGGTCACCTACACCGAGCCGGGCCTGCAGGGCGACCGGTCGACCGGCGGCAACAAGCCGGCCACCGTCGAGACCGGCGCGACGGTCCAGGTGCCGCTCTTCATCACCACCGGCGAGAAGATCAAGGTCGACACCCGCGACGGCCGTTACCTCGGCCGCGCCTGATGGCCGAGGGTCCCAAGCAGCAGATGCCGGCGCGCCGCAAGGCGCGCAAGCGGGCGCTGGACGTGCTCTTCGAGGCCGACCTGCGGGACCGGCCGCCGGTCGAGGTGCTGGCCGGCTACATCGAGCGGATCGAGAAGCCCCGCCCCGAGCACCTGGGCTACGCGGTGGGCCTGGTCGAGGGCGTCGCCGCCCACCTTGACCGGATCGACGAGCTGATCGCCAGCTACGCCGAGGGCTGGACGCTGGACCGGATGCCGGTGGTCGACCGCAACCTCGCCAGGATCGCGGTCTACGAGCTGCTCTACGTCGACGAGATCGACGACGCGGTGGCGATCAGCGAGGCCGTCGAGCTGGCCCGGCAGATGTCGACCGACGACTCGCCGCGCTTCCTCAACGGCATCCTCGGCCGGATCGCCGAGTACGCCACCCGCTGAGCGGCGGCATCACCAGCGACGACGATTGAGGGCCCGTGCCGGACGGCACGGGCCCTCATCGTGGCGACAGCGGTCAGGACGCGAAGAAGGCGCGTGGGTCGGCGACCAGCACGCCGTGCTCGGTGAGCCGCTCGATCAGGCCCGACGGCGAGGCGTCGTAGACGATCGCGAGGGCCCGCAGGTCGTCGGCGCGGATGGAGAGCACCCGGCCGTTGTAGTCGCCGCGCTGCTGTTGGATGGCGCGGGCGTACCGGGCGACGTACGCGAGGTCCTCGGAGGCCTCGTCGTAGAGCCGCTCCAGGTCCAGGACGATCTTGCTGGTGGGCTCGTGGCGCACCCCGCTGCCGTCGGGCAGCAGCTCCGAGACGGGAACGCGGTAGAAGTCGGCCAGCTCCGCCAGGCGGGACACGGTGACGGCGCGGTCGCCACGCTCGTACGAGCCGACCACCACAGCCTTCCACCGCCCGTTCGACTTCTCCTCCACACCCTGCAGGGACAGGCCCTGCTGCTGGCGGATGGAGCGCAGGCGGGCGCCCAGCGACTTGGCGTATTCAGAGGGCATTCGGACACTCCCAGTGCTGCTCGGGGTTCTCCCAGCTATCGCTACGGAGCGTGACGGTACGGGGATTGCGACACGGGGTCAAGTGGTCGTGACGTTACCGTTGGGGCAGCCGGGGGACTTGTCCCCATTTCACCGGCCTGACCAGGGGGTCAGTGCCGGCGACGGCCGGGCCGGTGACCGCTGGTAACGTGGCATGAAGCCCCGGTCCGGCCGCGCGCGGCCCGCCGGAAGACCAGACATCCTTTAACGACCCGTCCCGTGAGGCGGGGAAGGAGGTCCGCCGTGGCCTACCCACCGGCTGCCCGCACGTCACCGCCGCGACAACCCTCGGTGAAGGTGATCCTCACCGCAGCCGACGTGTCGCGGGTGGTCGACCGCATCGCCCACCAGATCCTGGAGAAGACCCAGGGCGCCGCGGAGACCGTGCTGCTCGGCATCCCCACCCGCGGAGTCCCGCTCGCCGGGCGCCTCGCGGCCCGGATCAGCACCTTCGAGGACGTGACCGTCCCGGTCGGCGTGCTCGACATCACGCTGTACCGCGACGACCTGCGCCGGCACGCCACCCGCGCGGTCGGCCCGACCGACCTGCCCGCCGGCGGGATCGACGGCAAGCGGGTGATCCTCGTCGACGACGTGCTCTTCTCCGGCCGTACCGTGCGGGCCGCCCTCGACGCGCTCAGCGACGTCGGCCGCCCGGCCTCCGTGCAGCTCGCCGTCTTGGTCGACCGCGGCCACCGGCAACTGCCGATCCGCGCCGACTACGTCGGCAAGAACATCCCGACCGCGCTCGCCGAGAGCGTCAAGGTCACCCTCGCCGAGACCGACGGCGGCGACGAGGTCAAGCTCTACGGGGGTACGCCCGCATGATCAGGCACCTGCTCTCCGGCGCCGACCTGGACGCGGCCACCGCCACCCAGATCCTCGACACCGCGGCCGAGATGGCCACGGTCGCCGGCCGCGAGGTCAAGAAGCTGCCCGCGCTGCGCGGCCGCACCGTGGTGAACCTCTTCTACGAGGACTCCACCCGGACCCGGATCTCGTTCGAGGCGGCGGCCAAGCGGCTCAGCGCCGACGTGATCAACTTTTCCGCGAAGGGTTCCAGCGTCGCCAAGGGCGAGAGCCTGAAGGACACCGCGCTCACCCTCCAGGCGATGGGCGCCGACGCGGTGGTCGTCCGGCACCCGGCCTCCGGCGCCCCGCACCGGCTGGCCAACTGGGTGGACGGCTCGGTGGTCAACGCCGGCGACGGCACCCACGAGCACCCCACCCAGGCGCTGCTCGACGCGTACACGATGCGCTCCCGGCTGGGCCGGCTCGCCGGCCTGCACGTGGCGATCGTCGGCGACGTGCTGCACTCCCGGGTGGCCCGGTCCAACGTGCTGCTGCTCTCCACCCTCGGCGCCAAGATCACCCTGGTCGGCCCACCCACCCTCATCCCGGTGGACATCGCCCAGGCGCTCGCTCCCGGCACCGACGTCTCGTACGACCTCGACGCCGTTCTACCCGGTGTGGACGTGGTGATGATGCTGCGGGTGCAGCGGGAGCGGATGAACGACTCCTACTTCCCCTCGGCCCGCGAGTACGCCCGCCGCTACGGGCTCGACGGGCCGCGCCTGCGCCGGCTGCCCGAGCACGCGATCGTCATGCACCCCGGCCCGATGAACCGGGGCATGGAGATCACGCCCGAGGTCGCCGACTCACCCCGCTCCACCATCGTCGAACAGGTCGCCAACGGGGTCTCCGTGCGGATGGCCGTTCTCTACCTGCTGCTCGGAGGGAACAACCGGTGACCGCGTACCTGATCCGGAACGTGAGCGTGGTCGGCGCCGCGCCGACCGACCTGCTGATCCGCGACGGCGTCGTGGCGGAGACCGGCGCGGGGCTTACCGCGCCGGACGCCACGGTGGTCGACGCCACCGGCCTGGTCGCCCTGCCCGGCCTGGTCGACCTGCACACCCACCTGCGCGAGCCCGGCCGGGAGGACGCCGAGACCGTCGAGTCCGGCTCCCGGGCGGCGGCGCTCGGCGGCTACACCGCCGTCTGCGCGATGGCCAACACCTCGCCGGTCGCCGACACCGCGGGCGTGGTCGAGCAGGTCTGGCGGCTCGGCCGCGAGGCCGGGCTGGTCGACGTGCAGCCGATCGGCGCGGTCACCGTCGGCCTGGCCGGCGAGCGCCTGGCCGAGCTGGGCGCGATGGCCGACTCGGCGGCCCGGGTGCGAATCTTCTCCGACGACGGGCACTGCGTCGCCGACCCGATGCTGATGCGCCGGGCCCTGGAGTACGTCAAGGCGTTCGACGGGGTGATCGCCCAGCACGCCGAGGAGCCCCGGCTCACCGAGGGCGCGCAGATGCACGAGGGCGAGGTCTCCACCCGGCTCGGGCTGACCGGCTGGCCGGCGGTCGCCGAGGAGGCGATCATCGCCCGGGACGTGCTGCTGGCCGAGCACGTCGGCAGCCGGCTGCACATCTGCCACGTCTCCACCGCCGGCAGTGTGGAGGTGCTGCGGCACGCCAAGGCGCGCGGGCTGAAGGTGACCGCCGAGGTGACCCCGCACCACCTGCTGCTCACCGACGAGAAGGCGGCCAGCTACGACCCGGTCTACAAGGTCAACCCGCCGCTGCGGACCGCGGCCGACGTCGCCGCGCTGCGGGCCGCGCTGGCCGAGGGCGTGATCGACATCATCGCCACCGACCACGCCCCGCACGCCGTGGAGGACAAGGAGTGCGAGTGGGCGTACGCCCGGCCGGGCATGCTCGGCCTGGAGACGGCGCTGTCGATCGCCCTCGACGTGTTCGGCCCGCAGTGGGACCTGATCGCCGAGCGGATGTCCCGCGCCCCGGCCCGGATCGCCGGGCTGGAGGGGCACGGCCTCGACCCCGCCCCCGGCGTGCCGGCCAACCTGACCCTGGTCGACCCGGCCGCCCGCCGCGTCATCGAACCGGCGGAGCTGGCCAGTCGCAGTCGCAACACCCCGTACGCCCGCATGACGCTGCCGGGTCGCATCGTGGCGACCTTCCTGCGTGGCGAGCCGACGGTCCTGGACGGAAAGGCAGTCAAGTGACCCGCAGACGACCCGCGATCCTCGTGCTCGAGGACGGGCGCACGTTCCACGGCGAGGCGTACGGCAGCGTCGGGGAGACCTTCGGCGAGGCGGTCTTCAACACCGGCATGACCGGCTACCAGGAGACCCTGACCGACCCCTCGTACCACCGGCAGGTGGTGGTGCAGACCGCGCCGCACATCGGCAACACCGGCGTCAACGACGAGGACGACGAGTCCGGCCGGATCTGGGTCGCCGGGTACGTGGTGCGTGACCCGGCCCGGATCGGCTCCAACTGGCGCGCCACCGGCGGGCTGGAGGACCGGCTCGCCGCCGAGGGCGTGGTCGGCATCAGCGGCGTGGACACCCGCGCGCTCACCCGGCACCTGCGCGAGCGGGGCGCCATGCGGGTGGGCATCTCCAGCGTCGACGACGACGCGGACGGCCTCCTCGACCGGGTGCGCCGGTCGCCGCAGATGGTCGGCGCGGACCTCTCCGCCGAGGTGACCACCGCCAAGCCGTACGTGGTCGAGGCGCAGGGCCCGCACCGGTTCACCGTCGCCGCGCTGGACCTGGGCATCAAGCGCAACGTGCCGCGCCGGCTGGCGGCCCGCGGGGTGACCACCCACGTGCTGCCCGCCACCGCGAGCATCGAGGACCTGCTCGCCACCGGGGCGGACGCGGTCTTCTTCTCGCCGGGTCCGGGCGACCCGGCCACCGCCGACGGTCCGGTCGCCCTGGCCCGGGAGGTGCTGACCCGGCGGATCCCGCTCTTCGGCATCTGCTTCGGCAGCCAGATCCTCGGTCGGGCGCTCGGCTTCGGCACCTACAAGCTCGGCTACGGGCACCGCGGCATCAACCAGCCGGTGCTCGACCGGGTCACCGGCAAGGTCGAGGTGACCAGCCACAACCACGGCTTCGCGGTCGAGGTCCCGGGCGCGGCGCACGGCGCGGTCGTGCCCGACCAGGTGATCGACACCGCGTTCGGCGGCGTCCAGGTGTCGCACGTCTGCCTCAACGACAACGTCGTAGAGGGGCTGCGGGCCAAGGACGTGCCCGCCTTCACCGTCCAGTACCACCCGGAGGCGGCGGCCGGCCCGCACGACGCGGACTACCTCTTCGACCGCTTCGCCGAGCTCATCGAAGGCGGAAAGAATGCCTAAGCGGACCGACCTCAAGCACGTCCTGGTGATCGGCTCCGGGCCGATCGTGATCGGGCAGGCCTGCGAGTTCGACTACTCCGGCACCCAGGCCTGCCGGGTGCTGCGCAGCGAGGGGATCCGGGTCAGCCTGGTCAACTCGAACCCGGCGACGATCATGACGGACCCGGAGTTCGCCGACGCCACGTACGTCGAGCCGATCACTCCCGAGTTCGTCGAGCTGGTCATCGCCAAGGAGCGCCCCGACGCGCTGCTGCCCACCCTGGGCGGGCAGACCGCGCTGAACACCGCCGTCGCCCTGCACGAGGCCGGTGTCCTGGAGAAGTACGGCGTGGAGCTCATCGGCGCCAACATCGACGCCATCAACCGGGGCGAGGACCGGCAGCTGTTCAAGGACATCGTCGCCAAGGCCGGCGTACGCCTCGGCCTGGACGACCCGTCGTCGCTGGTGCCCCGGTCCCGGGTCTGCCACTCGATGGACGAGGTCCGCGAGACGGTCGGCGAGCTGGGCCTGCCCGTGGTGATCCGGCCGTCGTTCACGATGGGCGGCCTCGGTTCCGGCATGGCGCACACCGACGAGGACCTCGAGCGGATCGCCGGGGCCGGCCTGGCCGCCAGCCCGGTGCACGAGGTGCTCATCGAGGAGAGCGTGCTCGGCTGGAAGGAGTACGAACTCGAACTGATGCGCGACCGGCACGACAACGTGGTGGTGGTCTGCTCGATCGAGAACCTCGACCCGATGGGCGTGCACACCGGCGACAGCGTCACCGTCGCCCCGGCGATGACCCTGACCGACCGGGAGTACCAGCGGCTGCGCGACCTCGGCATCGCGGTGCTGCGCGAGGTCGGGGTGGACACCGGCGGCTGTGCCCGCCTGGTCGGTGCCCCGCCTGGGTACGTCGGCTACGAGGAGGGCG
>NZ_VSFA01000041.1 GCF_008119785.1 Micromonospora sp. MP36
AGTTCCTGGTGTTGCTGCTGGCTGAGCACGCTGGAGAGGAACGCCCTGGTCCGTTCGTGAGCCGGGGCGGCCAGGAGTTCGCCGGGCCGGCCCCGCTCGACGACCACGCCGTCGGCGAAGAAGGTCAGCCAGTCGCCGACCTCCCTGGCGAAGGCGATCTCGTGAGTGACCACGACCATCGTCATCCCCTCGGCGGCGAGGCCCTTCATGACCTCCAGCACCTCGTCGACCAGCTCGGGGTCCAGCGCGGAGGTCGGCTCGTCGAACAGCATCAGCGCCGGGTTCATCGCCAGCGCCCTGGCGATGGCCACCCGCTGCTGCTGGCCGCCGGAGAGCTGGTGGGGACGCTTGTGCGCGTGGTCGGCCAGGCCCACGCGATCCAGGTGCTCCATCGCCCTCGTCCGCGCCCGGTCCGGCGGGGTGCCCAGCACGTGGACGGGGCCGCAGGCGACGTTCTCCAGCGCGCTCTGGTGGGCGAACAGGTTGAAGCGCTGGAAAACCATGCCGATGTTCCGGCGGAACGCGGCGAACTCCTTGGGCGTCCAGGGGTGGTACCTGCCGTCGCGCAGGGTGTGGCCGACCTCCTCGTCGAGCACCCGCAGGCTGCCCCCGAGCACCGGTTCGAGGCCGTTGACACAGCGCAGGAACGTGGACTTGCCGGAGCCCGAGGGGCCGATGATGCAGCTCACCTCGCCGGAGGCCACGGTGAAGTCCACACCGTTGAGCACCTGCACGTCGCCGTAGCTCATCCGGACGCCCGAGGCCCGCACGACGGGGTTCACGCGGCCACCTTCGGCAGGATCCTCGCCGCGACACCGCCGCTGCGTACGAGCCGTACGGCCTCGGAGCCGAAGCGGCGTTCCAGCCTGCCCTGCAGGAAGGTCGCCACGGCGGTCATGAGCATGTACCACAGGCTCGCCACGATCAGCAGCTCCATGATCAGGTTGTTTGCCTTGTAGATCTGGCTGGCGTTGGTCATCAGGTCGTGCCCGGCGACCACGTAGACCAGTGAGGTGGTCTTCAGCATGGAGATGAACTCGTTGCCGGTCGGCGGGATGATGATTCGCAGCGCCTGCGGCAGCACGATGACCCGCATCCGCTTGCCCGGAGTCATGCCCAGCGCGTACGCCGCCTCGGTCTGGCCGTGGTCGACGGCCTGGATCCCGGCGCGCACCGTCTCGGCGAAGTAGGCCGCCAGGTTCAGCCCCAGCCCGAGCATGGCCGAGGTGAAGCCGGTCATCACCTGGTTGGTGTCCCACTTGAGGCCGATCATGGTGTACGGGATCTTGAGCACCAGTTCGGGGAACAGGAAGGCGAGGTTGTACCAGAAGATGAGCTGTACCAGCACCGGCGTGCCGCGGAAGAACCAGATGTAGAAGGTGGCCAGCCCGCCCAGCACCGGGTTGTGCGACAGCCGCATGATCGCGACCAGCACGCCGAGCACCAGTCCGAGGACCGTCGCCAGCACCGAGATCTCGATGGTGACCCAGACGCCGTCCAGGATTCGGTCGTTGAACAGGTACTCGACGACCTTGCCCCAGTCCAGGCGTGGGTTGACCACGACCAGGTACGCCAGCCGGCCGGCGACCGCCAACGCGACGGCCGCGGCCAGCCAGCGGCCCCAGTGCCAGGCGCGTGCGACGGGGACCGGCGTGCCCGACGCGTCGGCGATCGGTTCGGTCCGCACGGTCACTTACCGCCGTTGACCACAGCGGACTGGACGGCCAGCTTGTCCAGGTTCCACGCCGCCAGCAGCTTGCCGTACTCGCCGCTCTGGATGAGTGAGTCCAGCGCGCCCTTGATGGAGTCGATCAGCTCCTTGTTGTCCGGCTTCATTCCGATGCCCCACGGGCTCTCGGTGCCCTCGAGCGCGATCGCCTCCATCGCGAGCTTCGGGTCGGCGGACTTGTAGGCGGCCACCACGTAGTCGGTGATGGTGGCCTGCGCGCGACCGTTGCTGACCTGGAGCATGGCCTCCGAGTCGCCCGGGAACTTCAGGATGTTCACCGCGGCCTTGCCGCCCTTCTTGCAGTCGGCGTCGTAGCTCTCGGCCAGTTCCATCGATGAGCCGTTGTCGACGACGGACACCGTCTTGCCGCACAGATCCCCTGGTCCGGCGATGCCGGCCGAGTTGCCCTTCTTGACCAGCATCCCGGCGCCTGCCTGCACGTAGTCGACGAAGGTGACCTGGCCCTGCCGCTCGCGGTTGTCGGTCATCGAGGAGATGACGAAGTCGTAGCGGCCGGTGAGCACGCCGGGGATCTGCGAGTTGAACTCCTCGTCGGTGATGGTCACCTTGACGCCGAGCTTCCTGGCGATCGCCCTGGCCAGCGCGGGGTCGAAGCCGATCGGGGTCTTGCCGTCGCTCGCGAACAGCTCCATTGGCGGGTAACCGATGGAGGAGACGACCTTCAGGCCGCCGGACTTCAGGCTCGCCGGCACCTTGGCCGCGAGGTCCTTGTCGGGGGTGATGGCGTTGATGACGTCGGCCGCCTTCTCCTCGGCGGGAGCCTGGTCGAGGGTGACGGGGGACCCCGCGGCGGCCGCGTCGCCTCCGTCGAGGGACTGGGCGCCGCAGGCCGCGGTGGCGGCGACCAGCGCGCCGGCAGCGAGCATGGTGAGGATTCGGGTGTGCAACGGGGTGCTCCTTCAGGATTGCTGCCAGCGGATTTCGCCGCCGACGACGGTCGTCATGACCTTGGTACGCAGCACCGCGTCCGGTGACTCCCGGTAGGGGTCGGTGTCCACCGCGATGAAGTCGGCGAGCTTGCCGGGCGCGAGGACGCCCTTGCGGTCCTCCTCGCCGGCGGCGTAGGCCGCGCCCAGGGTGTGGGCGGTGACGGCCTCGGCCATGCTCAGCCGCTGCTCGGGCTGCCAGCCCCCGGCCGGGGCGCCGTCGGGGCGGGTACGGGTCACCGCGGCGTACAGCGCGGCGAACGGGTTGGGGTGCTCGACCGGGGCGTCGGAGCCGAAGGCCAGCGCGACGCCGGCGTCCAGCATCCCGCGCCAGGCGTAGGAGGCCAGATCGTGGCCGGTCAGCAGGGAGTCGACCAGATCGATGTCGCTGGTGCAGTGCACCGGCTGCATCGAGGCGACGATGCCCAGCCTGGCCATCCTGGCCAGGTCGGCGGGCTGCAGGTGCTGCGCGTGCTCGATGCGGTGCCGCAGCCCCGGCGTACGACCGACCGCCTCGTAGGCGTCGATGACCAGGTGGTTGGCCTGGTCGCCGATGGCGTGGGTGGCCACCGCGATGCCGGCTTCCGCGGCCTTGGCGAACAGCTTGACCAGGTCCTCGTACGGGGTGACCGCGATGCCCACGTTGCCCTGCTCACCGGCGAAGGACTTGCTCATGTGGCAGCTGTGGGAGCCGAGCGCGCCGTCGCTGAAGATCTTCACGGGCCCGGTGCGGAGCCAGTCGTCGCCCTGCCCGGTGCGGCGGCCCTCGGCGATGGCCGCCTCCAGGTGGAGCATCGGGATCGCCTTGTGGACGCGCAGCTTTAGCTCGCCGGCGTCGCGCAGAGCCAGGTAGGCGGCCCGGCAGTCCTCGCCGTCGATGTCGTGCACGCTGGTCAGGCCGAGCGCGAGCAGCTCCTCCTGCCCGGCGCGCAGCAGGTCGCGCAGGTCGGGGGAGATCATGAGGTCGCGCAGCGGGTACGAGGCCGCCTCGCGCAGGATGCCGGTCGGCTCTCCGCTCGCGTCCCTGACGATCTCCCCGCCCACCGGGTCGGGAGTGCTCGCGTCGATGCCGGCCAGCCGCAGGGCCGCGGAGTTGGCCCACACCGTGTGGCCGTCCACGCTGGGCAACGCGACCGGCAGCTCGGGACAGACCGAGTCCAGCGCGTACCGGTCCGGCTGCGCTGGCGGATCCCAGGTGTTGCTGTTCCACCGGCCGCCGAACAGCCAGGCGCCCGGCCGCAGCCGCGCCGCGTGCGCGGCGATCATGGCGAGGGCTTCGTCCAGGGAGCGCACCTCGCGCAGGTCCACGGCGCCCAGGCTCTGCGCGTACTGCGCGGTGTGGATGTGGGCGTCGTAGAGCCCGGGGAGCACCGCGGCGCCCTCCAGGTCGATCAGCTCTGCCGCTCGGCCTGCGGCCTCGCGCACCTCTGCCTCCCCGCCGACGGCCAGCAGGCGATCGCCGGCCACGGCCATGGCCTCGGCCAACGGGTTGCCGCTGTCTCCCGTGCGGATGGCGGCGTTGCGGTACACGCGGATGCTCATGTGACTCTCACGGTCTCGAGGGGCGGTGGTCCATCACTGTAGGAATGGAGGAAAGAAGAGGGAAGCGCTATAAACACGGTATTTAGCAGCCCTGAGAGCAAGGAAATCTGATGCTCAAGCCGGAACACTTGCGCACCCTCCGCGAGGTGATCCAGCTGGGATCCTTCGCCGCCGCCGCCAACCGGCTCGGCTACACGTCGTCCGCCGTCTCCCAGCAGATCGCGGCGCTGGAGCGGCAACTGGGCGTGAAGCTGTTCGACCGCTCGGCGCACAGCGTGCTGCCGACCAGCGCCGCCGAGGTGCTGGCCAGGCACGCGGAGACCGTGCTCACCGACATGGCGCGCATGGTCGCCACCGTCCAGGCCGTTCACCGCAACAGCGAGCGACAGTTCCACCTGGGCATCTTTCCCAGCTTTGCCGACGTGCTGACCGGCGTGCTGCGGCGGATGGAGCCTCGGGAACGCGCCGGCATCAGGGTCACCGTTGCCGAGTCCTCCCAGCTCATCCCGCGCCTGGGTGCCGGCGGCGAGATGGACGCGGCGATCGTCTACCAGGTGGGGAACTCCGGCCTGTCGTGGCCGTCCGCGTTGGGCCGGCGCTGGATCGCCGTGGACCGCTACAAGCTCGTCCTCCCGCGTGACTGGGCCGACGAACTGGCGCCCTACCGGGCCGAGCAGCTCGTCGACCTGCCGTGGATCATGCATCACCCGGGCAGCAGCGACGCTTCCTTCTTCGACGGAGTGTTCTCCCGCTGGAGCCTGCACCCCCGGGTGGCCGGACACTCCGACGACTTCAAGATCACGATGGCGATGGTCGAGGCGGGGGCCGGCGCGGCGCTCGTCCCCGACCTCGCGCTGCGCGGGCATGGTCCCGGCGTCGTGGTCGCCGACGTGCCGTGGCTGAATACCAGCCGCAACATCTTCACCCTCGTCCGGCCCGACCGTGAAACCACCCGCCTGCTCACCTTGCTGGATGCGCTGGCGGTCTGACCTCGGGCCGGTGCGCCCCTCCGCCTCGACGTCCTTCCGTCGTACTCGACGGCGGACAGCGGATCTGCCAGCATGTGCCGGATCGCGGCGCGGTCGGCGACCCGTCGGGTCACCATGGCCGGCTCGACCACCGCCCGGCAGGCGTCAGGAGGTCCCGATCATGGAACGCGAGGCGGCGATCGCCAGGTCCGCCGAGGCGATACGCCTCCACAGCGGGCACAACATTCTCATCGAGTCCGGCGCCGAGCCGGTCATCGATCGGCTCGCCGGCCGCGACCTGCTGCCGCCCGCCGCACCTGCCGAGCTGTCGGCTTGGACGTTCGTGGTCAAGGACATGATCGATGTCGCCGGGCTCCGCACGACCCGCGGCTCCGTCCTGTACGGAAGCGAGGAGGCGCTGACCACGGCGCCGTGCGTCGAGCGGCTGGAGCGCGCGGGAGCGCTCCTGGTCGGCAAGGCGAACCAGCACGAGTTCGCCTGGGGCGTCACGAGCGAGAACCCCCACTGGGGCGACGTGCGCAACCCGCGCCATGCGCAGCTGACTCCCGGCGGGTCGAGCGGCGGCACGGCCGCGGCGCTCGCCGCCGGGATCGCTCGGTTCGGCCTCGGCACGGACACCGGCGGCTCGGTGCGGATCCCGGCGGCCTGCTGCGGCGTGGTCGGACTGCGCCCGAGGGTCGGTGTCCTGCCGGTCGAGGGGGTCGCGCCCGTCGCCCCCATGTTCGATGTGGTCGGGCCGATGGCCACGTCGGTCGCCGACTGCGCGCGGGTGTGGCGGGCGCTCTCCGGGGCGGCCGTCCCGCCGCTGGACTCGCTGTCGGGGCTGGTGGTCGGCGTGGCCGAGGGGTGCGCGCAGGCCGGGGAGTTCGCCCATCTGGGCGCCGAGCTCCGGGAGATCGCCCTGCCGTACGACATCCTCCTGCCGTACTGGACGATCGTGGGCGCGCAGGCCCGGCGCACCCACGAGGCCACGTACCCGAGGAACGCCGCGAGCTACAGCGCGGGCGTGCGGCGGAAGCTGGACGACGCCGCCGGGATCGGCCATCGGGAGTACCGCCGGGCCGTCGAAGAGCTCGCCGCCGCCCGGGCCAGGTTCTCCGCGGAGATGGCCGGCATCGACATCCTGATCACGCCGACGCTCGGCGGCCCCGCGCCTCGGGTCGGCTGCGACGAGGCCGCCGTGCGCGGCGAGGTCGGCCGGATCACCGCCGTCGTTTCCGCGCTCGGCCTGCCCGCGCTGGCGATCGGCGACCTGCAGGCGGTGGGCCGCAGCGAGGCGGACGTACTGCGGGTCGGCCGGTGCTGGGAGGCCGCCGGCGGCGGGATCCCCGCGCCCTGCTGAACGCCGGACGCCGTCGGACACATGCCGTCAGGCGCGCGACGACAAGCTCCACGGGTCCACTGGGACGACGCCCGTGCAGCGGCCGAAGGGGTCGAGGACCCGCCCGTAGAGCTTCGCCTGCCGCAGCACGATCTGCCGGTCGGCGACGCTCACGTAGGGGAACCGCTCCTCGAGGCGCACCACCAGCGGATGCAGGTCGGAGACCCCGTGCAGGCCGACGGTGAGGAGCATGTTGCGGGCCCCCGCGAGCGCCGCGCACGTGCGCGTCTCCGGCCAGTCGAGCAGCGCCCGGCCCGTCTCCTCCAGGAGTCCGTCCGGCATCCGCAGCCACAGCACCGCAGAGGAGTGCCAGCCCGCGCGCGACCGTGCCAGGTCGCAGCGGAAGTCGATGTCGCCGGTCGCGACGAGGCGTGACAGCCTGCGCTGCACCGTGCGCTCGGACATGCCGATGACGCCCGCGAGCTCGGCGTAGCCGGCGCGGCCATCCGCGAGCAGGGCCTTGAACAGCAGCCGGTCGATCTCGTCCATGCCGCTGGTGGACGCCGGTGGCGTGGGCCGCCTGGCCAGCCCGCCGGCGGATCGAGGCGACAGGACGCGCAGCCGCCAGCGGCGGGAGGCCTCAAAGACGCGCGTGGCGACCTGGGTGCGCACCTTCGCCACGCCGGGCACCCGTGGCAGGTCCGTGAGCAGGTAGTCCGCCAGCGCCGGCATCGACGCGGCGACGGCGATCACGAACAGGTCGTGATCGGCGGCGACGTGCTGGACGGTGATGAGATGTCCCGCCGCCGCGAGCGCGCCCGCGACCTCGACCGCCGTCCCGGCCTCGCAGTCGATCTCCAGGAACGCCATGCTCATCGTGTGCATCTGGCGCTGGCCCAGGGCGACGGTGGTCCACGCCTCCCCGGTGCTGGTCAGCCGCTGCCAGCGCCGCGCCGCCGTCACCGGGTCCGCGCCGATCGCCGCCCCGACGTCCACCCAGCTTGCTCGCGGGTTGATCTGAAGGGCGTCGATGAGTTCGAGGTCGGTCTCCGGCAGCAGCCGCGGAGGCGCGATGTCGGAATCCTGCAAGCTAAGCCTATCAGTGTCGTATTGCTGCGTCTGAAGACGCAGATGACCTTATACCTCGATCCTTTTCTGGGCGGCCGCCCGCGGCGCTGCGTCGGTCAGCCGCCCTTGGCTCGCCGATTGCCCGTCTCCGGCTCGCCGCAGGGGGAGAGGACGCTTCTCGATGACCCGGTTCCGCGACTGCGACCTGGTGCTGGCCGGGGGACGGGTCGTCGACCCCGAATCCGGCCTGGACACGGTCACGGACGTCGCGGTCAGCGGCGGCACGGTCGTGGCGGTCGGCGACTCGTCGGACCTCCGCCCGGCACAGACGCTCGACGTGTCCGGTCACGTCGTCACCGCCGGATTCATCGACCTGCACAGCCACGCGCAGACCATCCCCTCCCTGCGGCTCCAGGCCCTGGACGGGGTCACCACCGCCCTCGAGTTGGAGTCCGGCGCGGGCGATGTGACCCGCGCGCTCGCGAGCGCGGCGGCGGAGGGCCGCCCCGTCAACTACGGCTACTCGACCTCATGGGCACAGGCGAGGATGAGTGTCCTGGACGGCATGACCCCGGGCCACGGACCCCTCGGCTTCGCGGCGGGCATCGGGGAGCGCACCGGCTGGCAGCGGCCCGCGAATCCCGCCGAGCTTGCGCGGATCATCGGCCGCTTGGAGGAGGAGATCGGCGCGGGCGCGCTCGGCGTCGGCGTACTGCTCGGATACGCCCCACGGACCGGACGGCGCGAATACCTGGGGGTGGCGAGCACCGCCGCACGCCTTGGCGTGCCGACCTTCACGCACGCCCGCTTCAAGAACCGAGACGACCCGGAGTCCGCGCTGGAAGGCGTGGCCGAGATCGTCGCGGCGGCAGCCGGGACCGGCGCGCACATGCACCTGTGCCACCTGAACTCCACGGCACTGCGGGCCATCGACGAGGTGGCTGACCTGATCAGCGGCGCACGCGCGCGTGGACTCGCCATCACGACCGAGGCCTATCCGTACGGCGCGGGGATGACCGCCGTCGGGGCACCTTTCCTGAGCCCGGACCACCTTCCCCGCCTCGGCCTCCGCCCTTCGGACCTGGTCGTCGTGGCCACGGGCGAACGTCCCGCCGGCGAGGACCGGCTCCGGCGGATCCGGCGCGACACCCCCGGCGCGTTGGTCCTCGTCCACTATCTCGACGAGGGGTCGGCACCCGACCTGGCCCTGATCCGGCGGGCGTTGCTGCTCGACGACACCGCGGTCGCCTCGGACGCCGTCCCCTTCACCGACGTGGACGGCACGCCCATCGAGGGCGACCGTCCCATGCCGCCCGGCGCTCTCTCACATCCCCGCAGCTCCGGCACCTTCTCGCGGTTCCTGCGCACGATGGTGCGGGAGACCGCGACGTTGTCGCTGAGCGAGGCGCTGCGCCGCTGCTCGCTGCTGCCCGCCACGTTCCTCCAGGCCACCAGCCCGGCCATGGCGCGCAAGGGCCGCGTACGAGCGGGCCACGACGCCGACCTCGTGGTCTTCGACCTCGCCGAGGTCGAAGACCGGTCGACGTACCGGGTCCCGGCGGCGGCGTCGATCGGGTTCAAGCACGTGTTCGTCGGTGGGGAAGCCGTGGTGCGCGACGGCGCCCTGGTGCCCTCCGCGCTGCCCGGCCGCGCCATCGTCGGCGGTGCCCGGTGAGCGCGCCCCGGATGGTCGGCGTCCTCGGCGGCATGGGCCCGGCAGCCACCGTCGACTTCTACGGCAAGCTCGTGGAGGAGACGGCCGCCACCTGCGACCAGGAGCATGTGCCCGTGGTCATCTGGGGCAACCCGCGCGTCCCGGACCGTTCCCTGAGCCTGCTCGGCGGCGAGGACCCGACCCCGTACCTGCGGCGCGGCATTGAGGCGCTGAAGCAGGCGGGGTGCGACCTGCTTGCCGTGCCCTGCAACACCGCCCACGCCTTCGTCCCGCGCCTGGCAGACGAGGCCGGGCTGGAGCTGGTGAGCATCATCGAGGTCACGGCCGACGCCCTCGCCGCCGACGGCGTACGCGCGGCCGGTGTGCTTGCCACCACCGGCACCCTGCGGGCGGGCCTGTACACGGACGCCCTGCTGAAGCGGGACGTGACGGTGATCGAGCCGGACGAGCCCGGTCAGCGGCAGGTCATGGCGGCCATTCGCGCCGTCAAAAGTGGCGTTGTCCGACCAGCGCACAGGCGTGCGCTGGCGGAGGTCGCCCGTTCCCTGGCCGAGCGCGGCGCGCAGCGGGTCGTCACCGCGTGTACCGAGATCGTCCTCGCCCTGGACGGCTCCCGCGTCCCCGTCCCGCTGCTCGACCCCGCCCGCCTGCTGGCCCGCCGGGTCGCCGCCGTGGCGCTTGGCTGAGGGAGACGACGAGGCCTCAGAGCCAGGGTGGTGGGCCCTCGAAGGTGAGGGCGTGCACGTCGAACAGGACCGCCGCCGCCACGCCGAGCGCCGGCCCGCCCTGGCGGGCCGCCCAGGTGAGGAACGGTCCGGGTTCGGGTCCGGCCACGCCCAGGCCCTGGGTGTACTCGGCGTGCGCGGCCAGCGAGGCGATGCCGCGCTGCAACGGCTCACCGGTGACGTCCACGCCGTGCGTGGGGCGCTCGGCGCCGGCGAAGCAGACGTAGCGCACGCCGCCCCAGGCCGGTAGTCCCTCGCCCACCAGTTCGGGGAAGATCCACCGGTTGCCCGCGTCGCGAGCGGCGTCCAGCGTTGCCAGCCCCACCGCCCGGTGGTCGGCCTGGTTGGTGATACCGCCCGTCATGCGGACGGTGAACGCGCCCGAGACGATGACGTCGGGTCGGTGCCGGCGGATCGCCCGCACGATGTCGCGGCGCAGGTCCGGACCGTACTCGACGACCCCGTCGCGGTGGTCGAGGAACTCCACGACGTCCACGCCGACCTCCCGGGCCGCGGCGCGCTGTTCCCGCTCGCGCAACGGCCCGGCCTGCTCCGGGTGCATGGCGTCGATTCCTGCCTCGCCCCGGGTGGCCAGCAGGTAGGTGACGTGCTTGCCCTGGGCGGTCCAGCGGGCGATCGCCGAGGCCGCTCCATATTCGAGGTCGTCAGGGTGCGCGGCCACCGCAAGGCAGCGCTCCCAGTCCTCCGGCAGTGCCGGCAGCAGCCCATCCACGCTCCACACGGTAACCGCCTCGCCGCCGATCCGTCACCGCCGTGTCGGCAACATTGGCCTCCGTTGACCAGGCGATAATGAGCGGGTGGACCCCAGCCGGCTACACCCGCAGGCGCGGGCGGCGATGCAGGTCCAGCAGCGTGTCCCGCTCACCCGGGCGAACCTGCCGGCGGCACGGCTCAGCATGGTCCAGGCGACTCCGGAAGAGGTGGGCAGCGGGCCGGTGATCCGGTCCGTGGTGACCGTCGACGCCGGCGGCGTGCCCGCCCGCCTCTACCGGGACGACGATCACGACGCGATGCCGGTGGTCCTCTACGCGCACGGCGGGGGCTGGGTGATGGGCAGCGTGGACACCCACGACGGGCTGTGCCGGCACCTCGCGGCCGCGTCCGGCTGGGCCGTGCTCTCCGTGGACTACCGGCTCGCCCCCGAGCATCCGTACCCGGCCGCGGTGGACGACATGGCGCGGGCGCTCAGCTGGCTGCGCGGGCCTGGGGCGGCCCGGCACGGCCTCGACCCGGGCCGGATGGCGGTGGCCGGTGACTCGGTAGGAGGGCACCTCGCGGCGGTGACCGCTCGGCGCGCCCGGGACGCGGGGATCCGGCTTGCGGGACAGATCCTCATCTGCCCGGTCATCGACCCCGCGGCCGACTATCCGGCCCTGGACGACTACGGCCTGGACCGGGAGGAGATGCGGTTCTTCTGGGACGCGTTCGCCCCACCCGGCGTGGACCGTACCCAGCCGGATCTGGACCCACTGCGGGCCGACCTCACCGGCCTGCCCCATGCCGTGGTCATCACCGCCGAGCTCGACCTGTTGTCGGCCGAGGCTGAACGGTACGCGGCCCGGCTGCTGGCGGCCGGCGTCCCGGTCACCGCAACCCGGTACCAGGGGCTCATCCACAACTTCCCGCGAAAACTGGCCCTGTTCGACGCGGCCCACGTCGCCCTGGCCCAGGTGGCCGCCGCGCTGAACCGCTGGTGAGAGGGCGTCGTCCCGCCCGGGTGCCGGTCGGACCACACCTTCCTCGCGCCGACGCGGACCCGTCGGATCCGGAGGCCGGCTCTGACGACAGCTCCGGTGCCCCGCCGGACGACGCCGGCGGGGCACCGAAGCTGCGGCTACTGCTGGGGGTTGATGGTGGTGAACGGGAGGCGGAGCCGGAGTTGGCCGGCGATCGGGACGTTGTGCTCCCGGACGTCCCGCAACTCCTCGGCGGTGAGGGCACGGCCGTAGATGCGGAACTCGTCGAGGGCACCGCGGAACCGGTTGACGCCGTCGATCCGCTGGCCGAGGTAGATGCTGCGGATGCCGAAATCCTTGCCGTTGGTCACCGAGCCGCGGGGAGCGGCCAGGTCGGCGACGGTGGCGCCGTCGATGAGGACCGTGACCCGGGTCGCCGTGCGTTGCATGGCGACGTGGTGCCAGAGCCCGTCGTTGTACGCGCCCGCGATGGTGATGTTCGCGTCGCCCTGACCGGTGCCGACGACACCCCGGATACGGTTGCTCGCCGGTTCGGCCCGCAGCCAGATCTGCGCCGCTCCCGTACCCCACTGGTAGAACCACCAGATCACGTGGCTGCCGCTGGTTTCGCTGTACCGGAACCAGGTCATGATCGTGAAATCGTCGCTCCCGAGGTCGACGTCCGGGTTGTACGGCACCTCCACGTGGTCGTCGACGCCGTCGAGCGCGATTGCGTCGCCGTATCGCCCGGCGGTCAGCGTCGCGCCGCCGCGCACGTAGGCGGTGTTGTCGTAGCGCGGTGACGCGTCCTCGGTCGTCGGTCCCGGCTGCGGTGGCGGCGGCAGGTTCGGCGGCGAACCGTTCGGGGTGTCGAGGTACGCCTCGTTGAACCTGACGAACTGGATCACCTCGTACAGGGCGGCCACGCCGCCCTCGTACAGCAGTCCGGCGACGGGGCCCGCGACCGGGTCGGTCTCGATCTTGACCAGGTCGGAGTACCCGCCCGGACCCCAACTGATGACCTTGCCCTCCTGCCAGGGCTGCCAGGTCCTGGCCTCGTCGTACGAGGACCGGATCGTCAGGGCCTCGCGCTTGCCCGGGTTCGCGGGTCCGGAGAACAGGATGCGGTCCCGCGCGTCGCCTTCGTCGGTGGCGGTGAGGCGCAGCAACGCTCCCTGTACGACAGGCATCGTCAAGTCGGGCACCATCTGGAACGGCGCGTCGAAGCGTTCGCCGCCGTCGCTGGAGATCGCGTACGCCCGGGTGCCCTCAGCCGTGCCGGCTTCCCGCACGTTGACGTAGATCCGCCCGTCGGTCAGCTCCACCAGCGTCGACTCGTTGACGAAGATGTCGGCGGCGGCGCCACCGGCGCTGGCGCCGAGGTGCCACGTGTCGCCGCCGTCGTCGCTGTACGCCAGGTGGATGCCGGCGATGGGCCGCCCGTCGGGGCCGACGGACTCATGGTTGGCGCTGATCACCAGCCGCCCGGCGTGCGGGCCGCGGTGGAGCTGGATGGCGTGCACCGGGCCGGTGGCGTACCAGTGGGTCCACTCCGGCAGGATCAGCTCGGTCATTTCCCGGGGCGCGCTCCAGGTCGCTCCGTGGTCGTCGCTGACCTGCAGGTACGGCATGCGGCCACCGCTTCCGGTGCCCGGGTTGTGGGTCGTGAACAGCACGACCCGGCCGGTCCGTTCGTCCACGACCGGCATGGGGTTGCCGTGCGTGTCGCCGTTGCCGCGCGACACGACCTGCAGCGGCCCCCACGTACGGCCGCCGTCGTGGGACCGCTTCAACACCAGGTCGATGTCGCCCCGGTCGTCGCAGTTTTTGATCCGGCCTTCGGCGAACGCCAGCAGGTCCCCGTTGGTGGCCTTCACGATCGCCGGGATGCGGAAGCAGAAATACCCGTCCGTGTTCGCCGTGTAGACCGCCCGCTCCTCGTGGTACGGCTCGGCGGCCTGCGCGGGACCACTGGTGAGCAGGGTGGCGGCCAGCGCCGCGATCACCGCGGCGGACAGCAGTCGACGGTGTCTCCGGCCGGGTCTCTGTCTCGTCATGAAATGCGATACCTCCACTGGCCCGCCCACCTCTCGTCACAGGTACGAAACATTGCCGGACATCCTACGTCCGACGTCGTACATCGCAAGCCCTCCGGGCGGCTTGCCGCCCAGCTTGGTCGATACGTCCCTCCCGAGGCCCGCCCACCAACACGGCAGCAGACGGTTCGCGCAGGACGATGCCGAAGGGGAGTAACCCCGCTGTTTCCTGCACGGCGCCCGGCAAGGCATCTACCTGCATCGACCATTTCCGCGCCCCGGGCGTAGCGAGGAGCAAGCTGAGTCGCGACCGGACCGAAAGCCGGACAACGGTTGACCGCGACGGGAGGGGGGAGCAAACTCTTTCGCGACCGTGAGGAGATCCCATGTCTTCCATCCGGAAAATGACGCAAACCGCCGGCACCGTGCTCGCGCTGCTGCTCGGCCTGACCTCCCCGGCCGCCGCGGCCGGTCCGGACGCCCAGCCGGCGGCACCGCCGGATGACTGGGTCGGCACCTGGTCGGCCTCGGCTTCCGGCACCGTGCCCAACCTCCCCACCGGCTACGCGGACCGGACCGTCCGCAACGTCGTGCACACCAGCGTTGGTGGTTCCGGCGTGCGGGTCTCGCTGACCAACGTCCTCGGCACGGTGGCGGTGCGGATGGACGCGGTGACGGTCGCGGTCGCCGATGCGCCCGACGCGCCGGACGCGGTCGCGGGCACGATGCGAGCGCTCACCTTCGGCGGCGCGCCGTCGGTGACCATCCCGGCCGGCGGCGAGGTGCTGAGCGATCCGATCTCCCTCGCCGTGCCGGAAGATGGCGACCTCCTGGTCAGCGTCTACACCCCGGTGCCGTCCGGGCCGGTGACCTATCACCAGGTGGCCAACCAAACCTCGTACCTGTCGCAGAACGGTGATCACGCGGCCGACGAGTCCGGCGCGGCCTTCACCCAGACGGTCACCTTCTGGCCGTACGTGAGCGGCGTGGACGTCCTGGGACAGGCCGAGGGCGCGGTGGTCACCCTCGGTGACTCGATCACCGATGGAAACAACTCGACCCGGAACGCGAATCACCGCTGGCCGGACTACCTGGCCGACCGGCTGATCGCCGAGCCCGGGCCGACGCGGCTCGGTGTGCTCAACGCCGGCATCAGCTCGAACCGGTTGCTCACCAACACCTGGAACCCCAACGCCTTGTCCAGGTTGGACCGCGACGTGCTGACCGCGACCGGCGCGCGTTCCGTGATCGTCCTGCTGGGCATCAACGACATCGGCGGCCAGCCGCAACACCACGAGCCGTCGCAGATCATCGCGGCGCTGGGCCAGATAGCGGCCCAGGTCAAGGCGAAAGGGCTGCGGGTAACCGGAGGCACGCTCACGCCGTTCGGCGGGTCGAGCAACTACACCGAGGAACTGGAAGGCGTCCGGCAGGCGGTCAACGACTTCATCCGCCACGGCGACGCGTTCGACGCGGTGGCCGACTTCGACGTCGCGCTGCGGAACCCCGCGGTGCCGAACCGGCTGCGCGTGGAGTACGACTCCGGCGACCACCTGCACCCGAAGGACGCCGGTTACCAGGCGATGGCGGCGGTCGTCGACCTGGCCAAGCTCGACACCCGCCCGCCCGGCCACTGGGTCGGCACCTGGCAGACGGCCATGGCGCGGACGACGCCCGGCGCCGACCAGGGCATGCCGAACCACTCGATCCGCAACGTGGTGCACACCAGCGTGGGTGGCGACGCGGCTCGGGTGCGCCTGTCCAACGCGCTCGGCACGGCGCCGGTCCTGATGGGACGAGTGACGCTGGCGGTGGCGGCCAGGCCCGACGCACCGGACGCGGTCGCCGGCACGATGCGCGAGCTGACCTTCGGCGGCGCGCCGTCGGTGACCATCCCGGCCGGCGGCGAAGTGCTCAGCGACCCGATCTCCCTTGCCGTGCCGGCAGACGGGGACCTGCTGGTGACCGTCTACACCCCGGCGCCGTCCGGCCCGGTGACCGAGCACCCGCGCTCGTACCAGACGTCGTTCATCACCGCCGACGGCGACCACGCGGCGGACGAGCAGGGCACGGCGTTCACCCAGCCGACCACGGCGTGGTACTACGCGACGGCCGTGGATGTCCGATCCGCCACCGCGCGCGGCGCGGTGGTGACCTTCGGCGACTCGATCACCGACGGGGACAGGTCGACCATCAGCGCGAACCTGCGGTGGCCCGACGTCCTCGCCGACCGGCTCGCCGCCGAGCCGGGACCGACCAAGCTCGGCGTGGTCAACAGCGGCATCAGCGGCAACCGGATCCTGGACAGCAGCACCGGGACCGGGATCGGTGGCCCGAACGCGTTCGCCCGCCTGTCCCGGGACATGCTGACCACCTCCGGGGCGCGCACGGTCATCGTGCTCGAGGGCGTCAACGACATCCTCAACCTCGAACACCCCGACCCGGAGACCCTGAAACTCGCCCTGCGGCAGATCGCCGCCCAGGCACACGCACAGGGCCTGCGGGTCGTCGTCGGCACCATCACGCCGATCAAGGGATGGCGCTCCTACACCGAGGAACGGGAGAACGTGCGGCAGGCCGTGAACGCGTTCATCCGCACGAGTGACGACTTCGACGCCGTCGTCGACTTCGACGCGGTGGTGCGTGACCCGGCCGACCCGCAGCGGATCAACCCGGCGTACGACTCGGGGGACCACCTGCACCCGTCGGACGCGGGCTACCGCGCGATGGCCGAGGCCATCGACCTCGGCACACTCCGCTGATTGTCGGCTGCGTGCCGCCCACCCCGGTCGGCACGCAGCCGGCGGTGTGAGATCCATCGCCCGTGGGAAGGCCCGGTGATCCTGAGGTGTTGTCCGGCACGTGCCGGAGACGGATGTGGTGGTTGTCGGGGCCGGACAGGCGGGCCTGTCCAGCGCGTTTCACCTGCGCTCTTCCGGGCTTGACTTCGCCGTCCTGGACGCGAACCCGGCGCCCGGCGGGGCCTGGCAGCACCGGTGGCCGACGCTGCGCATGGCGACCGTGCACGGGATCTTCGACCTGCCTGGCATGCATTTCACGCCGCCGTCGCCGGACGAACCAGCCGCCGACGCGGTGGCGGCCTATTTCGCCGCCTATGAGAGGGAATTCGGCATCGACGTGCGGCGTCCGGTTGCCGTCACGGCCGTCCGGAACGACCGCGACGGACGACTCCTCGTCGAATCCGACAACGGCACCTGGACCACCCGGGCGCTGATCAACGCCACTGGAACGTGGACCCGGCCGTTCGTGCCGTACTACCCCGGACAGGAGACGTTCCGCGGGCGGCAGCTGCACACCGCCCACTACCGGGGGCCGGCGGAATTCGCCGGGAAGCGGGTGGTTGTCGTCGGGGGCGGAACGTCGGCCGTGCAGCTCCTGGTCGAGATCGCCGACGTCGCGGCGGCAACGACCTGGGTCACCCGCCGGCCGCCGGTCTTCCGGGACGGGCCGTTCACGCCGGAGCACGGACGCGAGGTGGTCGCCAAGGTGGCGGCCCGGGTACGGGCCGGCCTGCCGCCGGGAAGCATCGCCAGCGCGACCGAGCTGTCGTGGACCCCGCAGCTGCTCGCAGCCCGGGAACGCGGCCTCCTGCTGCGCCGGCCGATGTTCGACCGGATCGTCCCCGACGGTGTCCGGTGGCGCGACGGCACGACACAGGACGTGGACGTCATCCTCTGGTGCACCGGCTTCCGGCCGGCGCTCGACCACCTCGCGCCGCTGCGGCTGCGGGGGCCCCGCGGCGGCATCGTCGTGGACGGCACCCGGGTGGTCGCCGACCCCCGGATCCACCTGGTCGGCTACGGGCCGTCCGCGAGCACCGTCGGCGCGAACCGCGCCGGGCGGGCAGCGGTCCGCGAGCTGCGCGCGCTCCTGGCGGCGCCCGCCCCGGCATGACGCACGCCCGCCGCGTCGCCGGCACGGCTGCCCAACCTCACTCGAGCAGAGCGAGGAAGCGGCGCAGGGCCGGGTTCGTGCTGTCGCGCGGCCAGGCCAGGGCGACGTCCACGGTGGGCATCGGGGCGGTGAACCGGCGCAGCCGTACCTCGCGCAGCCGCAGCGCGCGGGCACGGCCGGCCGGGACGGCCGCGACCACGTCTCCCTGCGCCACCGCCCGCAGCAGCTGCTCGTCGTCCGGCTCCTGCCGGACCAGGTTGAAGCCGCCGTGCGGCCAGACCTGGGCGATCGTGCGATCGAACATGCCCGGGCCGTTCTCGCGCGGCCACATCACGGCCGGCAGGTCGACCACCTCGGCCCGGCTGATCCGACGGCGGCCCGCGGCGAGGGGGTGGCCCGCCGGCAGGGCCAGCAGCAGTTCCTCGGTGTCGACGATCCGGCAGGCCAGCGCCGGCTCGTCGACCGGCGGGCGGACGAACGCCGCGTCGAGCCGGCCGGCGAGCAGGCCGGCCACGTTCGGCGCCGTCCAGGCCGTCTCCGGCACCACCTCGACGTCCGGGTGGGCGGCCCGGAACCGGGCCACCAGCGCGTCGACCCGGCCGCCACGCGCCGACCGGGTGTACGCCAGCCGGAGCCGGTAGCCCCGCCCGCGTACCAGGTCCCGGATGCGGGCGGTCCCCGCGTCCACCTCGGCGAGCAGCCGGGCGGCCTCGCCGGCGACCCGCGCCCCCACCTCGGTCAGCGTGCAGCCCCGGCTGGTGCGCTGCACGAGCGGCACGCCGAGTTGGCGTTCCAGGGCGCGGATCTGCTGGCTGAGCGCAGGCTGTGCGATGTGCAGCCGGGCGGCGGCCCGGGTGAAGTGCAGTTCCTCGGCGAGCACCGCGAAGTAACGCAGCCGCCGCAGATCCGACCAGGCGTCCAGGGTCGGCGGGGCGGACATGGGCCAATCATAAGCGCCGCTTATCGCCGGCTGCCCGATTCGTCTTGGACGGCGGTCCGTCGGGACGGTGAGGATCCGAAACCAACGGCACCAGCGAGGGGAGCGGACGATGACGGCAGCGACAGACGTGGTGGTGGTCGGGGGCGGGGTCATCGGGATGACGGTGGCGGTCACCCTCCAGCAGCGGGGGGCGCGAGTGACCGTGCTCGCCGCCGACGAGCCGGCGGACACGGTGTCCACGGTGGCCGCCGCGGTGTGGTATCCGAGCCACACCGACCAGGACCCGCGAGTGCTGCGCTGGGCGCGGGAGACGTACACGGAGCTGGGCCGCCAGGCGGCGGACGGCGTGCCGGGGGTGGTCGACCGGCCGACCCGGATGCTGCTGCGCCACCCGTACGCCGGACCGCCGTGGTGGGCGGAGGTGTGCGAGGACCTGGCGGCCGACGCGGCGCGGCCGCCGTACACGGCGCTGCTGCGGTTCACCGCGCCGACGGTGGAGATGACTCCGTACCTGACCTGGCTGCGGCAGCGGCTGGAGGCCGGCGGCGGGCGGGTGCTGCGCCGCCGGGTGCGAAGGCTCGCCGACGCGTTCGAGACCGCGCCGACGGTCGTCAACGCGACGGGGCTGGCCGCCGGCCAGCTCGCCGCCGACCCGGCCGTGCACCCGGTGCGCGGGCATCTGGTGCTGGTGGCGAACCCGGGCCTGACCGCCTCGGTGCGCGACGAGGACGACCCGGCCGGGCTCACGTACGTGCACCCGCGCCGGCACGACGTGGTGCTCGGCGGCACGTACCAGCCGGGGGTGGGGCACACCGCGCCCGATCCGGCCACCGCGGCCGCGATCCGGCGGCGTTGCGTTGCGTTGGTGCCGGCGCTGGCCGACGCGCCGGTGCTCGGCGAGCGGATCGGGCTGCGCCCGGGCCGGCACGGCGGCCCTCGGGTCGAGGTGGACCCGGACCCGGCCGGCCCATCCGGGAGCCGGCTCGTGCACGCGTACGGCCACGGCGGGGCGGGAGTCACCCTGTCCTGGGGGTGCGCCGCCGAGGGGGCGGACCTCGCCCTGGGTGGCTGACCGGGCCTGCCCGCAACCGCGGGGTCGGCGGCCGGCCCACCGCAGCGGAGAGTCACGAGTACATGAGGTGCAGCGTCATCCCGGCGTCGGCGTGCGCCAGGTTGTGGCAGTGGTTGGCCCACATTCCGGGGTTGTCGGCCCGGAACGCCACCACCCAGACGTCGCCGGGGCGTACGTCGAAGGAGTCGAGCCACAAGGGGCTCCCGGTCGCCGGCTCTCCGTTGCGGGACAGCACCAGGACGTGATGGCCGTGCAGATGCCACGGGTGCACCACCAGCGATCGGTTCACGATCGTGAACCTGACGATGTCGCCGGGGCGTACGACCTGGGGCGGGATGTCCGGGTCGGCCGCGCCGTTGACGGTGTGGGCGTATCGCGGAAGCAGTCCGTGCAGGTCGAGGCCGCGGTCGAGGACGAGGGTGAACTCCCGGTCGAATCGGGACCACGGCGCCGGGGAAGCGGCGCCGTAGGTGAGCGGATCCAGCACTGGCCACGCGCCGGTCGCCGTCGCCACCGGTCCGGTCGAGTAGACCGCCCGTCCGTCGACGAACAGCGCCACCGGTGTGGCGGGCGCGGTGAACACCAGGTCGTAGCGTCCCCCGGCCGGGATCAGCACGGCGGTGTCCACGAGCGAGGTCGGGCCCTGCAGGTCGGATCCGTCGATCGCGGCGACCTGGAACGGGGCTCCGGCCAGGGCGTACCGGTGCGTCGTGCTGTCGGTGTTGACCAGCCGCAGCCGCACGGGCGTCCCCGCCTCGACCGGCTCCGTTCTCGGTGCGGGCAGTGGAAGGCCGGAAAGGGTGTGCACCGGCACCGTGACGTCGACGCCGGTCACCGGCGCCGGGCGCACCACCAGCACACCGTAGAGCCCCTTCCGCACGCCGACGTCGGACACCGCATGCGTGTGGTACCAGTACGTCCCGGCCTGGTCGGCGCGGAACCGGTAGACGAACTCCTGGCCGGGCAGCACCGCCGCCTGCGTCACGCCGGGCACCCCGTCCTGGCTGTTCGGCACGTCGTACCCGTGCCAGTGCAGCGTGACGCCGCGCGCGATGTCCCGGTTGCGCAGCGTCACCTCCAGGACGTCGCCGACAGTGGCGGTCAGTTCCGGCCCGGGGACCTGCCCGTTGAACGCCCACGCCGCGACGTCACGGCCGCTCACGCTCACCGTGGCGGTCCCGGCCGTCAGGGTGAACCGCCTGGTCGGTTCGCCGACGGTCCGCGCCTCCCGATATTCATGATCATGCGGTACGGCGGGAGCAGCGGCCGGGGTGGCGGCCAGCCCGGTGCCGGTCACCAGCGCCGCGACCGCCACCACGAGGGCCGCCCGGGACACCGCCCGGGACGGGCGCGCGTTCAGGGCCCGCCACGAGACCGCGGTCGCCGTGACGACCCCGGCGACCGCGAGCAGTCCCGCGCCCGCCGACGCCGGATAGCCGTGCAGGACCGTCACGAGCAGGGCGGCGCTGTTGGCGTACCCGGCGAAGAGAAGCGGGACCGCGACGGACCGGGGGTCGCCCGGGGTCCGCAGCAGCCGCGGCCCGGCGACAAGCACCGCCGCGAGCGACAGTGGGGCGGCGATGAGGACCTTCTCCGCCGCGAACCACCAGCCGGCGCGGGCGAGGGCGGTGATCGTGATCGCGCGGACGACCGTGGCGAGCAACGCGACGGCGGCCAGTCCCCGCGCGAGCGGACGGCGCCGGGCGGCCGAGGCGGCGCCGCCGCCCAGCCACCCGGCGGCCGCGAGGACCGCGATCACCAGGTCGGCCGCGAGCAGCGAGCCGACGGTCATGCCGGCTCGCCTTCCCGGACGGTCACCGGGGTGGTGTCGGCCGGCACCGGGTGGGCCAGCTTTCGCGCCGCCTGGTGAACGCTGACCACGACGTGCACCGCGATGATTCCGTTGAGCGCGTGCAGCCCGGCGATGGTCAGGCCGAACGGGGTGCTGGCGCCCGCGGCGTCGGTGGACGCGTTCGCGAGCATCGCGATGAGCCCCTGCACGACGACGAGGCCGAGCGGCAGGATCGCCAGTCCGATGAGCCGGCCCGGTGCCTTGGCCAGCACGGCGAACAGGGTGGTGAGCAGGGTGAGAGCGGGGATGACCGCCATCCCGGTGACGCTGTGCAGGGCGTACGCGCCGTCGCCTGCGGGTCTGGTGAACGCGCCGACGGCGGCGAAGACGAACTGCAGGACGAACGCGACCAGCAGCACAGTGGTGACGATGACGAGGGCCTTGCGCATGGTGACCTCCTAGAGATGAGCCGGGGACAGGGCCTGGGCGACGTGATCGGTGGCCGTGATCGCGCCGTACGCGACCAGCCGCACGAGGTCGGCGTCGTCCGGATGGGACAGCCGCCACAGGGCGACGTCGCCGGCGCGGATCGCGCTGGGCGCGAACGCCGCCAGCAGCGCGATCCGCGTCCCGACCCGGTCCGCGCCGGGCAGGTCCCGGATCAGATCGGCGGCCCACTGCGCGGGCTGGGCCGGGTGCCGCCCGTCCTCCCAGCACACGGTGGCCGTGACGATCCGGTGCGCCACGTCGCCCAGGAGGTCTGCGCCCTGCATGGCGGCCGTCCTCAACGACGCGTACGCGACGCCGACCGGGCTGTCCCCGGCCCACGCCGGCGGCGCCGTCGGGCCGGCGTCGAGGAGTGGCAGGCTGCGGCCGGGCTCCTTTGGCTCCCGGGCCGTCCTGGCGTAGAGCCGGCCCCCGACGGACCGCACCACCGGGGAGCGCTGCAGGCCGCCGGGCAGCAGATCCGGATCGAGCAGCGCCGAGACGATCCGGTTGATGAAGTGGAAGGCGAGCAGGGTGCCGGTGACCTCGGGCCGGTACGGGCTGGTCCACTCAGCGGCTCCGGGGCTGCGGCTGGCCTCGGCCCAGCGGACGAGCTCGGCGTGCCTCGGCTCCGGTGGGGTCCCGCCCCGGGCGACGACCTCGGCCAGCTCGTGCTCGCCTAGTGCGTGCAGCAGCATCACGTGGGCGTCGACGCAGAACCGGCAGCGGTTGGCCCGGGACACCGCCGCCGCGACGAGCTCGCGGTCGACCCGGGACGTGTCCCCGGCGAGCAGGGCCTCGCGCATCAGCGCCCAGGTCGCGGCCAGCACCTGCGGCACGGCCGAGAGCGCCTGGAAGGTGGGCGCCGGCCCGAGGAACTCGTCCCGCAGCTGCCGGTAGACCTCCGCGGTGAGACCGGTCGCCGCCGACGCCTTCGCGGGAGTGAAGAAGCGGTATGTCATGGCTCGATGCTCGCCGCGGCGGGCCGGGAAAACGTCGTGCCGCCGCAGGCACTCGCCCGGCCACCGATACCGCGTCCGCAGTACGCCTCAACTACCGCAGGCGCGGGACGCTCCCCGATGGCGGCCGTTCTACAGTTCGCTCATGCGCCGCGATCTGCCGTACGCCCTCAGCGGCCTCGCCCTCGGCGTCCTCCTGCTCGGCAACGCCGCGCTCGCGCCGGACGCTGGAACGGTGCGGGCGATCGACGTGGCCCTGGTCCTGGTCATGGCGGTGGCCGTGGCGGCGTGCCGGCGGTACCCGGTGGTGGCGTTGGGCGTGGTGACCGCCGCCATGCTGGCCGTCCACGTCCGGGTGCACCCCGGGGTGTCCGCCGCGTTCCCCGTCCTCGGCGTGGTCTACGTCGCCGCGTGGCGGGGGCGCCGATCGGTCGCCGCCCTGGCCAGCCTCGTCTTCCTCGGTGCCTTCCTGGCCCGCGACATCTCGGTCGCGCCCGCCGGCCGGCCCGGCCAGCTGATCGCCGAACGGACCGCCCTGCTGCTGGGCTGGTTCGTGGCGGCCAACGTCGCCGGGCTCGTCGCCGGGCAGCGCCGGGCTTACCTGGCACAGGTCGAGCAGCGGGCGATCGACGCCGAACGCACCCGCGAGGAGATGGCGTTGCGCCGCGCCGGGGAGGAGCGCCTGCGCATCGCCCGGGATCTGCACGACTCGCTGACCCACAGCATCTCGGTGATCAAGGTGCAGGCGGGGATCGCCGTGCACCTGGCCCGCAAGCACGGCGAGGAACCGTCGGCCGCGCTGCTGGCGATCCAGGAGGCCAGCGGCGCCGCGATGCGGGAACTGCGGGCCACGCTGGACGTCCTGCGCTCACCCTCCGACGGGGACCGGGTCGGGCTGGCCCGGGTGGGCGAGCTCGCCGAGCGGACCCGGGCGGCCGGCGTACCGGTGCACGTGACCGTCACCGGTCAGCCCCGGGACCTGCCCGCCGAGGTCGACCAGGCCGGGTATCGCGTCGTCCAGGAGGCCCTGACCAACGTCGCCCGCCACGCCGGCCCCGCCACCGCCCAGATCCACGTCGCGTACGCCCCGGCACAGCTGACCGTCTCGGTGACCGACGACGGCCGGGCGTCGCCGGTCCGGCCGGTGATCCCGGGTGTGGGCCTGCGCGGCATGCGGGAACGGGTCACCGGACTGGGTGGCGCGCTGCACGCCGACGCCCGCGACGGCGGCGGGTTCGCGGTACGGGCCACGTTCCCGCTGGACGGTCCGGCATGAGCGAGCGCTTGCCCGAGGTCCCACCAGCGCAGTCCGCCGCGATCCGGGTCCTGCTCGCCGACGACCAGGCCCTGATGCGGGCCGGCTTCCGGGCGTTGCTCGACGCCGAGGACGACCTGGCGGTCGTCGGCGAAGCCGCCGACGGCGCTGCGGCCGTGCAGCTGTCGCGACGCCTGCGACCGGACGTCGTGCTGATGGACGTGCAGATGCCGGGACTCGACGGCATCGAAGCCACCCGGCGCATCGCCGCCGATCCCGACCTCGCCGCGGTCCGCGTCCTCATCCTCACCAACTACGGGCTCGACTCGCACGTCTTCGCCGCACTCCGCGCGGGCGCCAGCGGGTTCCTCCTCAAGGACGCCGACCCCGCCGACCTGCTGCAGGCCGTCGCCGTCGTGGCTCGCGGTGACGCGCTGCTCTCCCCGGCGGTCACCCGTACGCTCATCAGCGAGTTCGTCGCTGGCCCCCCGCCGGCCGACCCGGCGGCCGGCCGCGGCGTGCTGACCGCCCGCGAACAGGAGGTCGTCGAGCTCGTCGCCCGGGGGCTGAGCAACGACGAGATCGCCGAGAGCATGGTGATCAGCCCGTTGACCGCCAAGACACACGTCAACCGTGCGATGACCAAGCTGCACTGCCGCGACCGTGCCCAGCTGGTCGTGTGGGCGTACGAGTCGGGGCTGATCACGCCGCGCCGCCGGTGACACCACCTCGCCATGCGCGGCCGACAACGCCGCCACTGCCGGCGCGAACCCGCCGCAGGCAGGACACCCGACGGAGGCCATGCGCCGCCGTGAATGCCCACTGCAGGGGCGCTCAGCCCGCGAAGGTGTGATCGGGGAACCCGGGCACCTCCGGTCGGATCCGGAACAGTGCCCCCGCCGGGGAGCGGTCCTCGGCCGGCAGGCCCTGACGGGAGGTCGTGATGTAGAGGTCGGCGTGGTCCGGGCCGCCGAACGCGCATGCGGTGGGGCGCCGGACCGGCAGCTCCACGACGGCGGTGAGACGCCCGTCCGGCGCGTATCGGTGGACGGCGGCCCCGTTCCACAGCGCGACCCAGACGCCGCCCTCGACGTCGACGCACAGTCCGTCCGGCGTGCCCGCGTCGGGCGGCACCGCTACCCCTGGCCGTCGGTCCTGCAACTCGCCGGTGCTCAGGTCAAAGGCGAAGGTGTCGATCCGGTGGGTGGCCGAGTCGACGTACCAGGCGGTTCGGCCGTCCCGGGTCCAGGCCAACCCGTTGGAGACGGTGAGCCCGGTGAGCACCGTCTCGACCGCGCCGCCGGGGCTGAGCCGGTGCAGCGCGGCCCGGCCCGGCGCGGCGTCGTAGGCCATGGAGCCGCAGTAGAAGCGCCCGAGCGGGTCGCACCCGCCGTCGTTCATTCGGACCGACGGATCCGACCAGATCTCGGGCAGCAGCTCCACCGAGTCGCCCCTGAGCAGCGCGAAGCCCCGCTCGACGGCTGCGACCAGTCCACCGCCGGAGCGCGGGCGCACGGCCGCGACCACCGGAGCGACGTGCCGGCGGGTGATCGCCCCGGTGACCGGGTCCAGCGCCAGGATGTCGCCGACCAGCATGTCGACCCAGAGCACCTGCTGGTCTTCGGGGCACCACACCGGCCCTTCCCCGTGTCCGGCGATCGGCGGGGTGACCTGCTCCGCGAGCATCGAACCTCCTTCGGGTCGAGCGTGTGGTGGCCTGCTCGCCCCACCACATCGCACACCATCCGTGCTGCGGCCGGTCAGCCGGTGGTCGCCCTGGTCGACACCCGGACGCGCCTCACAGGTAGTCGGCCGGCCAGTGGAAGGCCCCGGGCGCCTCGGTGATCGCGGCCAGGTGGTCGGGCGCCGCGTGGATCGGCCGGACCATGCCGGTGGCGTCGGTCTCCGCCACCGGGTCGGTCAGGAGGCTCGGCAGCGCTGCCTCGATCGCCGGGTCGGCGGGCAGCCGGGCCGCACAGTGCCGTACACCGCGGTCGGCGGCGGTGCGAGCCACGGCGCTGAACAGGGCGCGTAGGGCGTCCGGCCGGTCCGGCCAGGTGGCGACCTCGAGCACCCGGACGTGTCCCGGATCCCACTGCGCGACCAGGTAGCCCGCTGTCCGGCCGTCGTGCCGGGCAACCAGCACCTGGGCGGGCGGGGCGTACCACACCGGGACCCGCAGCCCCCAGTCGGCGGCGTCCCGGACCGTGCTGAGCGGCCGGTGGGCGTTGAACGCCGCGTGCACCGGGGCGAGCTCCGCCCAGTCCACCTCGGATTCCGGCTGGACGGTCCAGCCCCGCGGCGGCGGGGTGGCTGCCGCCGGTCGACCGCTCGGGTAGTGGAGGGTGAACGGGCGGTAGCCGCTGGACAGGTAGACGCCGGGTGTGCCGGTGAACAGCAACGACCAGGCGCAGCCGTCCGCGGCCATCGCCGTGCCGGCCAGGTCGAGCAGGCGGCGGATGTGACCCCGGCCCCGCGCCCGGACCCGGGTGGCCACGTTGGCGACGCCGCCGACCAGGTCGACGCCGCCGGCGGCGTTACGTACCCGGCGGGGCAGGTAGTAGACGGCGGCGACGACCGCCCCGGCCTCCACCGCCACGAAGGTGCGCGGGAAGCGGCCGGGGTCGCGGGCGTAGAGCTCGGTCACGTGCGCGTCGGGGAACGCCTCGTGCCACGTGGCGTAGAGCGACGGTACGTCCGCCGGCGTGGCCGGCCGGTACTCGACCGGGGCGGTCACGCCGGCGCGAGCAGGTTGCGCTGCCGGCCGAGCCCGTCGATCTCCACCTCCATCACGTCGCCGGCCGCCAGGTAGGGGAACCGGCCGGACAGCGCCACGCCCTGCGGGGTGCCGGTGTTGAGGACGTCACCCGGGTCCAGCACGGTGAACTGGGACAGGTGCCAGATCAGGTACGCCACGTCGAAGATCATGTCGGCGGTGCGGGAGTCCTGCCGCGGCTCGCCATTGACCCACGAGCGCAGCCGGAGCGCCTGCGGGTCGCCCGCCTCGTCCGGCGTGACCAGCCACGGGCCGAGGGGGTTGAAGGTCTCGCACGACTTGCCCTTGGACCACTGGCCGCCGGGGTCGGCGAACTGGTAGTCCCGTTCGGACACGTCGTTGGTGACCGCGTACCCCGCCACATGGGCGAGGGCCTCAGCGGGGGAGTCGAGGTAGCGGGCCCGCTTCCCGATCACCACGGCCAGCTCGACCTCCCAGTCGGTCTTCGTCGAACCGCGCGGGATCAGCACCTGGTCGTACGGGCCGACCACGGTGTTCGGCGACTTGTGGAACAGGATCGGCCGCTCGGGCGGGGCGACCCCGGACTCGGCGGCGTGCGCGCTGTAGTTCTGCCCGATGCACAGCACCGCGCCGGGCCGGGCGATCGGGGCGCCGATCCGCTCTCCGGTCACGTCGAGTTCGGGCAGCGGCCCGGCGGCCCGGACCCGTTCGACGGGATCCGCGGCGAGGAACGCCGCGTCGATGTCGGCGGTGACTCCGCTCAGGTCGAAGTAGCTGGTGCCGTCGAACAGCACCGGCCGTTCGGCACCGACCGGGCCGATCCGCATGAACTTCATGGTGTCCTCTCCAGGGGTGGGTGGGGCCCGTCGGTGGGCCCCGAGTCGATTACGGACGAGGGTTGGCGGCGTCAGCCCGTCCGGGTGAGCAGCTCCGGGGTCACCGCGTGCGCGAGGGGCCGACCGGCCACGTACCGGGCGATCTCGTCGACGACGATCTCGCCCTGCCGCCGGCGGCCCTGCACGGTGCCGGCGGCCTGGTGCGGGGTGAGCAGCACGTTGGGCAGCGCCCGCAGCGGGTGGCCGGTGGGTAGCGGCTCCTCGTCGTAGACGTCCAGCGCGGCGTCGATCCGGCCGCCGGACAGCTCCGCGACCAGCGCCGCCTCGTCGACCAGCCAGGACCGGGCGGTGTTGACCAGCCCGGCGCCGTCGGGTAGCAGCGCCAGCTCGCGGGCGCCGAGCAGGTGCCGGGTTTCCGGCAGGGTCGGCGCGTGCAGCGCGACGATGCGGCTGCCGGCGAGCAGCTCGTCCAGGCTGACCAGCCGGGCGCCGAGCGCGGCGGCGTCCGCGGCGGCGAGGGTCGGGTCGTACACGCTGACCTCCGCGCCCAGGGCGCGGACCAGCTCCAGGTACGCCCGCCCGGTGCGGGACGCGCCGACGACGCCGACCGGGCAGCCGAGGATCTCGTGCCGAGGTGGCGCCTGTTCCGCCTGGCGCCAGCTCGTGCCGGTGTGGAGCGCGTGGTCGAAGCGGGGCGTCTGGTGCAGCAGGGCCAGGGTGAACGCGAGGGCGACCTCGGCCACCGACCGGGCCATGCCCTGCCCCGCCTGGGTGACCGTGATGCCACGGGCGAACAGCTCGGGGGTCACGAACGGTTTGACCGAGGCGCCGGTGTGCGCGACCAGCCGGAGCGCCGGGGCGCGGTCCAGCAGGGCCGCGTCGAGGCGAGGGACACCCCAGGAGGTCACCAGCACCTCGGCCCGGGCCAGCAGCGGTGCCAGGCCGTCACGGGTGAGTGCCGCGTGATCGTCGATCAGCGTGGCGTCGGTGAGCGTGGTCAGCCGGTCGCCGATTCGGTCCGGAAAGAACTGGGCGCGCAGCGCGGCGGATACGGACACCACGGTGACCGGACGGTACCCGCCGGGGAGCGTGGTCATCGGCGGACCGGGTTCGCCGGCCCCGGGTGGCGGCTCACCGGAGCCAGTCATCGCGATGCTCCGCGACGAAGTCGTCGTCGGTCAGCCACGGGTAGGCGGTGGTCACCCGGGTCAGCTCCTCGGCCTGGCCGGGCGACAGCCCTTCGGCCGGGTCGAGGCACCACACCCCGTCGAGCAGCCCCTGCCGGCGCAGCACCTCGTGCACCCCGGCGATGCAGCCGTGAAACCCGTTCGCGGCGTCGAACACCGCGGCGTTCGCGTCCGTGACCGCCTCTGCCCGGTCGGTCAGCTCCGCCAGCGCCGCCGGATCGCCGGCCCGGGCCGCCCGGGCCCGGTCGAACAGCGCCACCGCCGCGCGGGTCCACACCGCCCACTGGCCGAGCAGCCCGCCGACGAAGCGGCGGCCGGTGAACTCGCCGAGCAGGTCGCCGAGGATGTGGTCGTCGTTGCCGGTGTACAGCGCCACCTCGGCGGCCCGGTCGGCGGCGGCGATGCCGCGCACCGCCTCGAGAGTGCGGTACCGGTCGAACGGGGCGAGCTTCACCGCGACCACCGATGGCAGGTCGGCGAACGCCCGCCAGAACGCGGTCGACAGGCGTGGGCCTCCGATGGCCGGCTGGAGGTAGAAGCCGATCACCGGCAGCACCTCGCCGACCGCCCGCGCCCGGTCCAGCAGGTACGCCTCGTCGGCGCCGGGCACGACGGGGGACAGCAGCACGGCGTGGTAGCCCAGCGAGGCGGCCAGTTCGGCCTCGGCGACGGCCTGGGCGGTGTCGCCGCAGGCCCCGGCGACCTTCACCACCGGTCGGCGGGCCTCGGCGTCGACGGTCTCCGCAGCCAGGGCGAGCACCGGCCGCAGCAGGCCCGCCTCGCGGATGGCGAACTGGGTGGTGTGCACGCCGACGGCGAGCCCGCCGGCCCCGGCGGCCAGGTAGTAGCGGGTCAGCGCCCGCTGCCGCCGCTCGTCGAGGCGCCGGTCGGCGGACAGCGCGAGCGGGTGCGCGGGGATGACGGTCCCGTCGCGTAGCAGGTCCAGGGACATCTCAGAACCTCCCGTCGCGGACGGCGAACCTGGTGGGCTTGCCGGCGGTGGGCAGGCCGGCGGCCAGCCAGTCGGCCTGCCAGTCGATCAGCGTGCCCAGTGGCACGTCCGGGTAGCCGAACAGCGCGTGGCAGCGGGTCGCGTCGTTGAGCAGTGCCGTCGGCGCCTCGGTGCCGGCGTACGTGACGGGCTTGCCGAGGCGTTCGCCGATCCGGGCGGCGATCCGGCGCACCGGGGCGGTCTCCGGGCCGGTCAGGTTCAGGGTGAACACGCCGGCGCAGGCGTGCCCCAGCGAGCGCAGCGCCACCTCGTTGGCGTATCCCTGCCAGACCACGTTGACGTGGCCGGTGGTGACGTCGACCGGCTCGCCGGCCAGCACCGCCTGACCGATGTCGGCGAGCACCCCGTAGCGCAGGTCGACCGCGTAGTTGAGCCGGAGCACCGCGACCGGGGTGCCTCGGGTGGCGGCGGCGTGCGCGAAGACCTGTTCCCGGCCGAGGCAGCTCATCGCGTAGTCGCCGACCGGGCCGGGCGGGTCGGTCTCCACGCAGCCGCCGGAGGCCACCGGCACCATCGGGTACACGTTGCCGGTGGAGAACACGGCGGTCCGAGCGGCCGGGTAGCGGCGGGCCACCGCGGCGGGCAGCACCGCGTTGACCATCCAGGCCAGGTACGGGGCGCTGGAGGTGCCGAACTTCGCGCCCACCATGAACACCACGTCGGCGGCGTCGGGCAGCCCGGCCAGGTCGCCGTCGCCGAGCAGGTCGAACGGCACCGGTTCCACCCCGTCGGCGGCCAGCGCGTCGGCCGCCGACCGGTCCGACCAGCGCGACACGGCGTACACCCGGTCACCGGAGCGGCCGGCGGCGTCGAGCCCCCGGCGGGCCAGCCGGCACAGCGACGGGCCCATCTTGCCTCCGGCGCCGAGTACCACCAGGTCGCCGGAGCCGTCGGCCAGGTCGCCGACGAGCGCCGCGGACGGCCGGGCGAGGCGATCCGCCAACTCGGACTCACTGTTGAACACTGAACTCATCCCTTGATTCCGGACATGGTGACGCCCTCGGTGAAGTACCGCTGGCCCACGAGATAGGCGGCGAAGATCGGCACGAACGCGACGACCGAGCCGGCGAGCATGACGTTGAGCGGCACCTGCTCCTTCTGTAGGGAGGCGATGCCGACGGTGAGGGTGCGCATGTCCCCGCTCTGCCCGATGATCAGCGGCCAGAGCAGGTCGTTCCAGTGCCACAGGAAGACGAACACGCCGAGGGTGGCCAGGATCGGCTTGCATAGCGGCAGCACGATCCGCACGAACATCCGCCACTCCGACGCGCCGTCGATCTTCGCCGCCTCGAACAGTTCGTCGGGCAGGCCCTGGATGAACTGCCGCATCAGGAATACGGCCTGCGCGTTGGCGAGCGTCGGCAGGATCAGCCCCCAGTACGTGTCGACCCCGCCAACCTTCGCGATGAGGATGAAGGTCGGGATGAGGGTGACGTGGTACGGCACCATCACCATGGCCAGGAACGACCAGAACATCGCCTCCCGGCCGGGGAAGCGCTTCTTCGCGAACGCGTACCCGGCCATCGCGGCGAGCAGCAGCACCGCGACGACGCTGACCACCGAGTAGATGGTGGTGTTCAGCAGCCAGCGCAGGATGTCCCGCGAGTCGAGCACCGTCGCGTACGCGTCGAACTTGATCGGCCAGGGCAGCAGGCTGCCGGGGAACTCGACGGCGGCGGTGGGCTTCAGGCTCAGCACCACCATCGCGTAGAACGGGAACAGCGTGACCACGCTGGCCACGGCGAGCAGCACGTACCGCAGCACGGTGCCGGCCGGCCCGGGCTGCAACGCCCGGTACGAGCGCCGCCGGCGGGCCGGGGGTGCCGTGGTGGTGGGTGCGGGGGTGGTGGTCGTGGCGGTCACTTGTCCCTCCCGAGGGCCAGCCGCTGGATCAGCGCGACGACCAGGGTCATCGCGAACAGGGCCACCCCGATCGCGCTGGCGTAGCCGAGATCGAAGTACTTGAAGCCCTGGTCGTACAGGGCCATGACGAGGGTGTAGCTGGCGCGGGCCGGACCGCCGCCGGTCATCGCGTACACCAGGTCGAAGACCTGGAACGAGGCGGTCGTCTCGATTACCAGCAGGAAGAACAGCACCGGCTTGAGCTGGGGCAGCACGATCCAGCGGAACCGCGGCCATGGGCCGGCGCCGTCGGTGAGCGCGGCCTCCTCCTGCTCCCGCGGCAGGTCCTGCAGGCGGGCCAGCACGATCAGCATGCCGTACCCGAAGTGCGACCACACGCCGACCAGGGCGAGCGCCGGCAGCACCAGGGTGCTGGAGGCCAGCCAGGAGTCGGCGGGCAGGCCGACCCAGCTGAGGATCCGCGACCACGGGCCGCCGGAGGAGAACACCCAGGAGAAGATCGTGGCGACCAGCACCAGGCTGGTGACCACCGGCAGGAAGAACACCGACCGGAAGAAGCCGACGCCGCGGAAGGCGCGCCGGACCAGCAGCGCCAGCCCGACCGAGGCGGCCACGGTCAGCGGCACGTACAGCAGGGTGTAGACGACGGTGATCCGCAGCGACTGCCAGAACACCGGGTCGTCGGCCAGCCGCCGGGCGTTCTCCAGCCCGGTCCACTCGGCGTCGCCGCCGATCGTGTAGTCCATGAACCCGAGCAACAGCCCGGCGATCGCCGGGCCGAAGCGGAACGCCAGGAAGAGCAGGAACGCGGGGAGGACGAAGAGCAGACCCCATCGTGCCTCGCGCCGGGCGATCACCCGCCGGACCCCCGGGGCCGGCAGCTGAGCAGGTACGGCCATCTCGCCATCCTCTTCGCAGATTCGACATCGGCCGATGCGGCCGGTGTGGTGGTGCCCGGCCCGCCGCCGCGGTGCGGCGGCGGGCCGGTAGGGGTCAGAGCAGCGCCTGGGCGGCCTTGGCCGCGTCGGCGAGCGCCTGCTCGGGGGTCTTCTTGCCGATCAGCGCGGCCTGGATCTCGGGGGCGAGCACGCCCATCACCTCGCGGCTCTTCTCGTTGAGTGCGCCGACGGTGGTGCTGCTGAGGGTCTTCTCCATTTCGGTGTTCACCGGGTCCTGTGGGTACAGCGACCCGGCGGACGTCTTGGCCGAGAAGTAGCCGCCCGCGGTGTCGTACGCGGAGGCGACCGCCGGGGCGGTGACGAAGGAGACCCACTCGCCGGCGGCCTTCTTGGCCTTGCTGCCCTTGAGGATGGAGAGGCTGCCCACGGTGCCGTAGCCGACGCTCCTGGCGTCGCTCAACGGCGGGAAGATCTTGATGTTCTCCTTGCCCCAGAACTTCTCGACGTCGGCCGGGACGTGCTGCCAGGTGCAGGCGACCTTGTTCTTGGCGACGTTGGTCTGCTCGAACGCGGGGATGCTGGTGATCAGGTCCTTCTCGACGTAACCGCCGTCGACGAGCTGCTTGAGGAAGGTCAGCGCCTTGACGCCCGCGGGGCCGTTGAACGTCACGGACTTGCCGTCGGCGCTGAACACGTCCCCGCCGGCCTGCCACAGCAGCGGGTAGAAGGACTGGTTCAGCGTGGCGTTCGGGTCGGCGTAGTAGTTGGTGACGTCGAAGCCCTTGGCCTTGAACCTCGGTGCGAGGGCCAGCAGGTCCGCCCACGTCTTCGGGTACTCGGTGACCCCGGTGGCGGTGAACACCTTCGCGTTGCACATCAGCGGGTTGCTGCTGGTCAGGATCGGCGCGCCGAGCATCTTGCCGTCGAGGGTGACGGCGGCCCGGACGTTCTCCCGGTAGTCGGCCTTCGCGTCGGCGGGCAGGTAGTCGTCCACCGGTTCGATCATCTTGTTGAACTTGCCGAGCTGGTCCGGGATCAGGTAGACGACGTCGGGGCCCTTGCCGCCGGCGATCGCGGTGGTCAGCGACTCCTCCCGCTTGGCCCACGGGAAGATCTCGACCTTGACGTCGATGTCGGGGTGGTCGGCCTTAAACGCGGCGACCTGCTTGTCCCAGAATCCCCGGTGGGTGGCCTCGTCGGGGATCACCGGGTAGATCCACATGGTGATGCTCTGTTTGCCGCCGCCGCCGGCGTCGGAGCCGCCGCCGCAGGCGGTGAGCAGCCCGGCCACCAGCGCGGCGACCGCGACCGGTGCGAACCTGCGAAGTCGCATCTATCCGTTCCTCTCTGGGTGGGTTCAGTGCGCGGGCACGGTCACGACCGTGCCGGTGTGCCGGGCCGTCTCGGCGGCGAAGACCGCGAGGTGGCTGGCGAGGGTCTCGTCCAGCCCGGACCGGATGTGGTGGCCGTCGCCGGTGGCGACGGCGCGGACGAAGGCGTCCATCAGCCCGGTGTCGCCGCCGCCGTGGTCGTCGGCGGCGGTGGACCCGCCGACCGCGCCGGCGTCGAGGACCTCGATCCGGTCGGTGCGGAAGTCGTGCACCCGGACCCGCTCGCCGTCGCCGGAGAGGAAGCCGTGGGTGCCGAACAGTTGGGTCTGCCGGTGGGTCTGTTCGGTGAAGGCGGCCATGGTGAAGGTGGCGGTGACCCCGCCGGTCAGCTCCATCGCCACGACCTGGTGGTCGACGACGTCGTTGTCGCCGGAGTACACGCACCGCCCGTACGGGCCGGTGCGCAGCGCCTCGACCAGCGCGGCCTCGTCGGTGCCGTCGGTGACCACGCTGACCGGCCAGATCGGCCCGCGCTCGCGCAGCACCGGCAGGTACAGCTTCGGCGCCGAGTACGGGCAGTCCGGCTCGACCGCGCAGTCCAGGCAGCGCGCGGCAGCGCCGGCCGGAGCCTGGTCGGGCCGGAAGTGGCGTAGCCCGCCGAAGCTGGCGACCCGCTCGATGCGCCGGCCGGTGACGTAGCTGAGCCAGTCCAGGTCGTGGCTGGACTTGGCCAGCAGCATCGGGGTGGCCAGGTCCTCCCGCCGCCACGGGCCCCGCACGTAGGAGTGGGCGTAGTGCCACCAGCCGACGGGTTCGAGGTGCTGGGCGGTGACGATCTCGCCCAGCACCCCGCTGTCCACCACCCGCTTCACCACGTCGGTGTACGGGGTGTAGCGCAGCACGTGGCAGACGGCGAACAGCACGCCGGTGGCGCGGACCGCCTCGACGATCTCGCGGCACTGGTCCGCGGTCGGCGCGAGCGGCTTCTCCACCAGCAGGTGCCGGCCGGCCTTGGCGAACGCGACGGCGGGCTCCACGTGCATCCGGTCCTGGGTGGCCACGACGACCGCGTCCGCCGGCGGGTCCGCCGTGAGCAGGTCCCGCCAGTCGACGAACTCCGCCGCGCCCGGGTGGGCGGCGGTGATCAACCCTCGTTGGTGGGGCCGCGGGTCGGCGACCGCGACCAGCCGCGCCCGCCCCGGGTTGGCGGCCATCCACCGGGCGTACGTCTGACCCCGGTTGCCCGCGCCCACCAGCGCCACCCGCACCGGCCGGTCCTGCTGTTCCACCTGCTCCTCGCTTCCTCTCGTTGTTCGCCGTCGGGCGGTCAGACCGTCAGGTTCCCGGCGTCGCGGACCCGGGACGAGGCGGCGGGCAGCTCCCGGGTCACGCCCTCCTCGACGCACCCGGTGTGGTGCAGGTAGGAGCCCTCGCCGAAGCCGGCGTCGGCCAGCCGCAGCTTCCCGCCGGTGAACTGCGCCCCCACGGCCGAGTACCGGTTGGTGCCGGCGTCGACGCTGACGTGCGCGGTGCCCGCGTCGCCGGTGGTGCTGAGGTAGCCGCCCAGCTCCCACCGCACGACGCCGGTGGCCGCGGCGCGGGACAGCAGCGCCTTCGCCGCGTTCGTTCCGCTGATCACCGCCCCACCGCCGACGCTGATCCGCTGGTCGGCGGCGCCGGCGAGGCGGATGCCGGTATCGGTGAAGGTCCCGCCGGACACGCGCACGTCGGCGGACTTCACGGTGGCCGGGGCGGCGTCCGGGGCGCCGACGAACGTCACGTCGGTCAGGTGCAGCCGTCCGGTGCCGCTGAAGGTGTGCCCGTTGACCCCGCGGATCGTGGTGCGGACCAGGTGCACCGGGGTCGTGACGCTGGCCTGCACCACGTCGGTGCCGGCGGCGGCCAGGGTGAACGCGCAGTCCTCGATGACGTTGGGTCGCTGCGACCGGGTGGACTGCTGGGAGATGATCAGCGTGTCGTCGGCGGCGCAGCCACGCAGCTGCACGCCGTCGGCGTTGACCCAGATCATTCCGGAGCCGGCCAGCCCGTCCTTGCGGATGACCTGGACGTCCTCCAGGGTCAGGTCGGTCACCTTCACCCGGGCCACGAACCAGGAGCAGACGTGCTTGCGCACGGTGATCCGCTTCGCCGCCGAGCCCCAGGCCGCCCCGGAGTTGGCGAACGTCATCAGCCCGGAGTTGCCGGTGTAGACCAGGTCGTGCTCGTACTGGCCGTGCGTGACGAACGGGCCCTGGTCGTCGCCGTCGCCGTGGCAGTTCGTGACGTACCCGTACGCCGAGGCGGTCCAGTCGTTGAGGTGCCGGGCGTTGGAGGTGCGGCAGTCCTCGACGTGCCCGTAGAGGCAGTAGATCTGCTGGGTGAGGTAGCCGGCGCCGCCCCAGGTGACCGAGGTCGGGTTCTTCAGGGTGCACCGGGCGGTGTGGAAGTACGTGCACCAGCGCCGCATGATCACCGGCCAGAAGGTGCCGGTGGCGTCGACGTCGGCGACGTCGCAGTGCACCGCGTACTCGTAGGCGATCGGGTGCGAGCCGGTGTACTGGTCGGCGCCGTTGCCGGTGAAGACGAGGTTGCGCACGTGCACCCGGCTGACCGGCTCGACCCGGGTCCAGGTGAGGGTGCGGCCGGCGGCCAGCTCCCAGCCGTTCTTGTAGTTGACCCGGATGTGGGTGCCGTCGATGACCTGGGTGACCTGGACGAGCTTCTGCAGCTCCCGCTCCCAGGTGCCGGCGAGCTGGTTGACCTCGACGGCGTACCACTGGCCGACGGCGAAGGCGGAGGAGTCGGCGACCTGGAAGGAGTCCCAGCCCTCCCGGACGGCCTCGGTCAGCCTGTGGGTGCGTACCTCGTCGGTGACCTTCCCGCGGAAGAACAGCACGGCGGCGAACGGGTCGTCGCGGCCGGCGTCCTCGATGCCGGTCGTGGACATGGTGTGCCCGCCGAAGTCGAGCACCAGGTCGCTGCGGGTGAACCGGTGCCGCTTGACGAAGTGCAGGTCGGAGTGGGCCTCGATGCGGTGCACGGTGGGGTCGTTGACCATGGCGTCGAGGGCGGCGTCGGCGGGGGTCTTCGCGTCGAAGATGCCGAAGTGCCGGAACTCGACGACGCCGTCGTGCAGCTGGCGCCAGCGGCCCGGCGTGTCGCCGTTCGGTGCGAGGACGGTGCCGCCGTTGCCGGCGGCGGTGCTGGCCGCGTCCCAGCGGACCAGCCGGGCGCCGCCGTCACCGGCGGCGAAGTGCCCGTCGACGTGCACGACCTGACCGTCGCGCAGGGTGTCGGGCTTCAGGCCGAGCAGGGCGGCGACGGTGCCGACATGCAGGACCGCGTCGCGGCCCGGGACCAGCGGGGTCGCCGCGCTGTCCGGCTCAGGGGCGGCGGACGCGGCGGTGGCGGTGGAGAGGGCGAGGGCGGTGCCGGCGAGGGCGAGCCCGCCGAGCCCGGAGGCGCGCAGCAGCGTGCGGCGGGAGGTCGGTTCGGAGCGGTCCATGGGGGTGTCTCCTCTTCCAGGGGCCGGGGTGATCAGAGAGTGAGGTTGTCGCCGGTGGCGACGCGGGCGGAGTCGGCGGGCAGCTCGCGGGCGACCCCCTCCTCGACGCAGCCGGTGTGCAGCAGCGTGGAGGCGGCGCCGAAGGCGGCGTCGGCGAGCACCAGCCGGCCGCCGGTGAACCGCGCGCCGACGGCCCGGTAGCGGTTGACGCCGGTGTCCAGGCGTACGTGGGCGGTGCCCGCGTCGGCGGCGGTGCTGGTGCAGTCGCCCAGCTCGATGCGGACCGCCCCGGACCCGGTGGCCCGGGCCAGCAGCGCCCGGCGGGCGTTGGTGCCGGCGAGCACCGCGCCGCCGTCGACGACGAGGCGCTGGTCGCGCACGGCCGACAGCTCGATGCCGGTGTCGGTGAGGGTGCCGCCGTCGATCACCACCTCCGCCGCGCCGACCAGCAGCGGGGCGGCCCCCGGCGACCCGGTGAGCGTGCAGTCGGTGAAGTGCACCGGACCGGAGCCGCGCAGGATCGCCCCGTCCAGGCCCCGGAAGGTGGTGCGCACGAAGTGCACCGGGTTGCTGACCGGGGTCTGCACGACGACGGTGCCGGCGGGCTGATCGAAGTCGCAGTCGGTGATGACGGTGGGCCGGCGGGAGCGCGCCGAGCGCTGGGCGATGCTCAGCGTCTTCGCCGAGCAGCCGCGCAGCTGCGCGCCGTCGGCGTTGATCTGAAGCGTGCCGGCCGGGTCGAAGGTCGAGCGGGCGATGACCCGCACGTCCTCCAGGGTCAGGTCGGTGATCTTGGTGCCGGCGACGAACCAGGAGCAGACGTGGCGGCGGACGGTGATCCGCTTGGCGCTGATGCCCCACTGGCCACCGCTGTTGGCGATGTCCATCAGGCCGGAGTTGCCGGTGAAGACGAGGTCGTGTTCGTACTGGCCGTGGGTGGTGAACGGGTTGCCCCCGGCGTCGTCGCCGTCGCCGTGGCAGTTCTCCACCGTGCAGTACGCCGAGGCGGTCAGGTCGTTGAGGTGCCGGGCGTTGGCGCTGCGGCAGTCCGCGACGTGCCCGTACAGGCAGTAGATCTGCTGGGTGAGGTAGCCCGCCCCGCCGTACATGACGGTGGGCGGGTTCTTCAGGCTGCAGTTGGCGGTGGTGAAGTGGGTGCACCAGCGGCGCATGATCACCGGCCACCAGGTGCCGGTGGCGTCGATGCCGGAGACGTCGCAGCGCACCGCGTACTCGTAGGCGACCGGGTGGGAGCCGCTGTACTCGCGGTCGTCCGGGCCGGAGCCGGGGTATTCGCCGGTGAAGGCGACGTGGCCCAGGAAGACCATGTTGCGTACGTGGGCGCGCTGGACCGGTTCGACCCGCCGCCAGGTGATCGTGCGGCCGGGCTCCAGGGTCCAGCCGTTGAGGTAGCCCACCCGGATGTGGGTGCCGTCGACGAGCTGGGTGACCTGGACCATCTTCTGCAGTTCGCGCTCGTCGGCGCCGGTGAGGGAGTTGCTGGTGGCCGTCCACCACTGCCCGACGGCGAACCGCCCGGAGTCGGGCACCTGGAACACGTCGGTCAGTTCGGGGACGGTCTCGGTGAGGGTGTGGGTGATCACCGTGTCGGTCACCGCGCCGCGGAAGTAGAGCACGGCGCCGAACGGATTGTCGTGGGTGTTGCGCTCGATGCCGTCGGTGTGCACGGTGTGCCCGCCGAAGTCCAGCTCGATGTCGCTGCGGCCGAACGTGTGCCGTTTGACGAAGCGCAGGTCGGTGTGGGCCTCGATCCGATGGATCGCCGGGTCGGCGACCATCGCGTCCAGCGCGGCGTCGGCGGGGGTGTCCCGGCCGAAGATCCCGAACCGCCGGAAGTCGCCGACCCCGTCGGGCACGGCCAGCCATCGGCCGCGCCCGGTCTGGTACGGGTCGTGCACGGTGCCGCCGTTGGCGGGGGCGGTGCTGGTGGGGTCCCAGCGCAGCAGTCCGCCGCCGCCGTCGCCGGCGGTGCGGTAGCCGGCGACCCGCACCAGGGTGCGGACCACCAGCACGGCGGGGGCGAGGGTGGCCAGGTCGGCGACGGTGTCGACGCGTAGGACCTGGTCCTGGGGGGTGAGTGTGGACGTGCCAAGTAGACCCATGGCGAGCCTCAACCTTCGCGGTCCAGCCGGCCGGCGCGACGCCGGACGGCGGGGCTGGGGGTCTGCGGGCGCCACGGTGGGCGCCGCAGGACGGGGGAAGGTCGGGCAAACGCGCGAGGCGCGCAGGCGGCGGAGCTGCTGACCGAAACGCCCGGCGCCGGGGCTGCGGCGCGACGGGAGTCAGCTGTTCGCCCGAGACGGCCGCGACCAGGGGCCGCGGCCCGTCGCGACCTGGGCCGCGACGTTGGCGGGAACGTTAAACAGCAGGTGAACCGGCTGTCAAGAGGTCACGTCCGCCGGGACGTGACCGAGCCGGACGGAGATGGCCTCGGCGGCCTGGCGCACCTGGCGCCCCAGCTCCTGGTACCGCCAGCTGGGCAGACCCAGCTTCAGCCCGGTCACGCTGATCGCGCCGCAGCACTGCCCGGTGTGGTCGCGCAGGGCGCTGCCGATGCAGAACACCCCCTCGGCGTCCTCCTCGTCGTCGAGGGCGTACCCGGCCTTGCGGACGTCGTCGAGGTGGGCCAGGAGTGAGTCCAGGTCGGTGATGGTGTGGTCGGTGCGTCGGGGCAGCCCGACGCGGCCGATCAGTTCGGCGACCTGCGGCGGGGTCATCTCGGCCAGCAGGGCCTTGCCCAGCCCGGTGCAGTGCGGCAGCTCGCGGGTGCCCATCCGCAGCTCGATCTGGATGCGCTCGCCGTTGCTGACCTGGTCGATGACGACCGCGTGGGCCCCCTCGGGGACGGCCAGCCGGGAGCTGAGCCCGGTCTCACGGGTCAGCCCAGCCAGCACCGGGCGGGCGATGTCACGCAGCGACAGTTGCTCCTGGGCGCGGACGCCGAGGCGGGCCAGCGCCATCCCGAGGCGGTAGCGGCGGTTCATCCCCTCGCCGTCGTCGGCGGCCAGGCCGTGGTGGCAGAGGGTGTGCAGGGTGGCGAACGCGGCGCTTTTGGACAGTCCGCAGGCGCGGGCGATGTCGGTGACGCTCAGCCCCTCGCCGGGGGCGGCGGCGGACAGCGCCTCCAGCACCTCGGCCGCGCGGCTGACGCTGCGCACCAGGTAGCGGGAGCTGTCCCCGTCTTCGGTGGTGGTCATGGTCCTTCTTTCGGTCAGGGAAGCCGAAGGTGTTCGCCAAGGCCGAACAGCGTAACAAAGCCGTTCGGAAAATGGTGTGCCGGCGTGTTGACCGTCGCGATCAAGCGTGCTTAGTATGCCGAACATCGTTTGGTAATACCGAACAGCGTTCTGAAACTCGAATGGTTCCTCCTGCGGCGGACAAACCGCGGCGCCGCGACCGGGCTGGGTCGCCGCGCCGCACCGATGAGGAGAAGGTGTGATTTCACGATCGGCCCCGTCCGGTGCCACCATCGCCGAGCGGGCACGCCGGGTCATCCCCGGCGGCGTCAACAGCGGGCAGCGCAGCATCCCGGGCCTCACCGACCTGGTGATCGCCCGCGCCTCCGGCGCGCGCTTCTGGGACGCCGACGGACGCCAGTACACCGACTACCACGCGGCCTTCGGGCCGCCCCTGCTCGGCCACAACGACCCAGACGTCAACGCCGCCGTCACCGAGGCCGGCAAGCGGCTGGACCTGTGCGGCGTGGCCGTCACCGACGGCGAGGTCCAACTCGCCGAGACCCTCGCCGAGCTGGTCCCGAGCATCGAGAAGGTGCTGCTGACCAGCACCGGCAGCGAGGCAACCTTCCACGCCCTGCGGGTCGCCCGCGCCGCCACCGGCCGGCGCCTGGTGGTCAAGTTCCAGGGCTGCTACCACGGCTGGCACGACTCGGTCAGCCTCAACGTCATCTCCGCCCCCGACCGGGTGGGCGTGCCCGACCCGATCTCCACCGGCATCCTGCCCGAGGTCCTCGACGCCACCCTCGTGCTGCGCTTCAACGACGTGGCCGCCGTCCGGGCCGCCTTCGCCGCCCACGGCGACGACATCGCCGCGGTCATCGTCGAGCCGGTGCCGCACAACGTCGGCTGCCTCCTGCCCGACCAGGAGTTCCTTCAGGCCCTGCGCGACGAGTGCACCCGCGCCGGCAGCGTGCTGGTCTTCGACGAGGTGATCACCGGCTTCCGGCACGACCTCGGCGGCTGGCAGAAGATCAGCGGGATCACCCCCGACCTGACCACCCTGGGCAAGGCCATCGCCAACGGCTACCCGATCGGCGCCCTCGGCGGCCGGGCCGACCTGATGGACCTGTTCAGCACCCACCCCGGCGCGCCCGCCTTCTTCGCCGGCACCTACAACGGGCACCCCGCCGTGGTCGCCGCCGCCATCGCCACCCTCGGCAAGCTGCGTACCGAGCCGGTGCACGAGCACGTCTACCGGCTCGGCGACCGGGCCCGCGCCGGCATCACCGAGGTCCTCGCCGACCTCGGCGTCCCCGCCGTGGTCACCGGCCACGGCTCCGTCTTCGTGACCTACTTCATGCCCGGGCCGGTGCCGCGCAGCTACGACGACCTGCTCCGCAACGATGCCGGCATGTTCATCGGCTACCGTCGGCGGATGCCCGAGCACGGCATCTTCGAGCTGCCGCTGAACCTCAAGCGCAACCACGTCTCGTACGCCCACACCGACGCCGACATCGACCACCTCGTTGAGGCCACCCGGGCAGCCGTCCGCGACACCCTCGCCGCCGGCGGCGTCACCGAACTGGCCGGCAGCGCCACGATGGGCGGCGCGACCGCCGGCGGGGGAGGACGGTCCTGATGCTGACCGTCGACAAGACGCGTCCCGTCGGCCCCGCCGGGCGGATCAGCCGGGTGGAGACCCTCACGCTCGGCACCGCCTGGCGCGACTTCTCCTACGTGCGGGTGCACACCGACGCCGGGCTGACCGGCGTCGGCGAGATCACCCACCCGTACCGGGCGCGGGAAACCTGCCAGCTCGCCGAGGCGATGGCCGGGCGGCACCTGATCGGCGCCGACCCGTTCGACGTCGAGGAGATCTGGCTGCGCATGTACCAGGGCGACTTCCTGCGCGGCGGCGACATCGGCGGGATCGTCGTCTCCGGCGTCGACCAGGCCCTCTACGACCTCATGGGCAAGGCCCTCGGCGTGCCCGCGTACCGCCTCACCGGCGGGGCCTGCCGCGATCGCGTCCGGGTGTACGCCAACGGCTGGTACACCGGTGACCGCGAGCCCGCCGCGTTCGCCGAGCGGGCTGTCGCCACCGTCGCCAAGGGGTACACGGCACTGAAGTTCGACCCGTTCGGCGCGGGCCTCGGCGAGCTGTCCCGCGCCGAGCTGCGCCGCTCGATCGACATCGTCGCCGCCGTCCGCGACGCCGTCGGGCCCGAGATCGAGCTGTTCGTCGAGGGGCACGCCCGCTTCGCCATGCACACCGCCGCCCGGCTGGTACGCGAGCTGGAGCCGTTCGACCTCGGCTGGTTCGAGGAGCCGCTGCCGTGGACGCACATCGAGCGGTACGCCGAGCTGCGTGCCCGCGCCACCATGCCGATCTCCGGCGGCGAGCACTTCCACAACCGCTACGAATACGCCCGGCTGTTCGCCACCGACGCCGTCGACATCATCCAGCCCGACCTGTCCATGGCCGGCGGGTTCACCGAGGTGCGCAAGCTCGCCGCCATCGCCGACCAGCACGCCATGGTCGTCGCCCCGCACAACTCCAACTCACCGCTGTGCACCACCGCGTCGGTGCACGCCGTCCTCGGGATGCCCAACTTCAAGATCCTGGAGACGTTCGACGGCCTGCTGGAGGACTACGTCTTCGACGCCGTGCGCGGCGCCCTGCCGGTGGTCGACGGGCACATCGACCTGCCCACCGCCCCCGGACTCGGCGTCGAACTGGTTGACGAGGTGTTCGCCGAGCACCCGCCGAGCCACGGCTTCTGGAACATGTTCGCCGAGGGGTGGGAGAAGCGGGACCGCCGATGATCGTCGACGTGCACTCGCACCTGTTCGACTGCCCGGAGCACGTCGGCGACCCGTTCGCCGCCGAGGCATCCCGGGCGCACGGCGGCGAGGTCGACCTGACGGTGCGGTGGTCGCAGTACGCGGCCACCGCACCGCCGGACACCCGCACCATCGTCGTCGGCGGCAAGGCCCGCCGCTCCGGCCTCTGGGTCGACGATGCCGCCGTGGCGGCGTACGTCGCGGACCACCCCGACCGGCTGGTCGGCTACCTCGCCCTGGACCCCACCCAGCCTGGTTGGCGCGACGAACTGGAGCACGGGCACCGCGATCTCGGCCTGCGCGGCATCAAGCTGATGCCGATGTACGCCGGGTTCGACCCCGCCGACCCCGCCTACGACGACCTTTACGCCTACGCCGAACGGCACGGCCTGCCGCTGCTGGTGCACACCGGCACCACCTTCGTCTCCGCCGCGCCGCTGCGCTACGCCCTGCCGGTGCACCTCGACGAGGTGGCCATCCGCCATCCCGAGCTGCGGATGGTGCTCGCCCACCTCGGCCACCCGTACGAGGGGGAGTGCATCGCGGTCATCCGTAAGCACCAGCACGTCTACGCCGATGTCTCCGCGCTGCACTACCGCCCCTTCCAGCTCTGGCTCAGCCTCCGGCTGGTGCAGGACTACGGGGTGTGGGGCAAGTTGCTGTTCGGCAGCGACTATCCCTTCACCACCGTCGACGCCTCGATCGAGGGGCTGCGCAGGGTGGGCCGGGTCCCCGGCATCCCCGGCCTCGACCCGCTCGACACCGAGCAGATCGAGCAGCTGATCCACCGTCCATCGCTCGACCTGCTGGGGTTGGCATGACCGTCCCGCCCTCCTTCGACCTGTCCGGCCGGCTGGCCGTGGTGACCGGTGCCGCGCGGGGGCTCGGCGCCGCGTTCGCGGTCGGCCTCGCCTCGGCCGGCGCGGACCTGGTGCTGGTGGACCGGCCCGGTGCCGACCTCAGCCCGGTCGTGGCCGCGGTGACGCGGCATGGCCGAACCTGCCACCCGTACTCGTTCGACCTGTCCGACACGGCGGCGATCGCCCCGTGGGTCGACGAGGTACGCCGTGACCGGGGTCCGCTGCACATCCTGGTGAACAACGCCGGCGTGGCTCGGCTGGAGCACTTCAACGAGATCACGGTTGCCGCCTGGCGGGAGGTGATGCGGGTGAACGTGGACGCCGTCTTCTTTCTCGCGCAACGCGTCGCCGAGCACATGATCGCCGACGGGGTGCCCGGCCGCATCGTCAACATCTCCTCCAAGAACGGGCTGATGGCCGAAGCCGGGCTGGCCCACTACAACGCCTCCAAGGGGGCCGTCGAGCTACTCACCCGGTCGCTCGCCGCCGAGTTGGGGCCGCACGGCATCACCGCCAACACGATCGCCCCCGGCATGATCGCCACCCCGATCGACGGCGACTTCTCCCTGGACCGGCAGGCGTTCGAGGCCGCCTGGGAGGAGCGGATCCCGTTGCGCGGTGGCTACGGCACGCCGGACGACTGCGTCGGCGCGCTCCTGTTGCTGGCCTCCGACGCCGGCCGCTACATCAACGGCACCCACCTGGTCGTCGACGGGGGAGTGCTCGCCGACCAGATGCCCCGCCTCCGGTTCATGCCCCCGTACCGCAGCACCCTCTGACGCGCCGGCACGGTCGTGGTCGACGACGCCCCTGGCCAGGGCCGTCGGGCCGGCACTGCCCGCGCCTCCCGTTCTCCGCCGGCCGCCCGGACGGCCGGCGACGCGCGGCGACAGATGCACATGTTGGGGCAGCAACTGGCGGAGCAGGCCCGTCAGGGTCGGGTAGCTGGATCAACAGCGCGATGGTGTGATGCCGCCACGCCCGCGACCCGTGGCGACCCTTCACCACCCTCGGCGTCCCCTCGCGGAAACGGACAAGCCGCGACGTTGCCGCGGTCGTGGGCCTGGCCGGAGCCGTAGCAGTCCTGAGACTCAAGCTCGACATAGCTAGACGTAAATATTCATGTTTAACATGGTGGCGGCAGTCGTTCGCGTCAGGAGTGCACAGCGGACAGCGTGAGTCCCCGGTGGATAAGCGCTCGACCTTGGGAGGCATGTGTGCGATCCGATTCCGAAGGCAGAAGGTGGCGGCGGGGTGCAGGCCGGATTCGGCCGACGCGACTGTTCGCCGTGGCGCTGGCCGCCGTATTGATGGTTCCGTCAGGGGCGACCCCGGCTTCGGCCGCCGGTACCGCCGGACAGGTGCCGGCATCGCTGAACGCGGGGGCTGGTGTGCCTACGGACACGATGGCCGCGGCGGCCTCCGCCGCCGCCACGGTCTGCGCCAAGGTGGCCGCCAAGGCCGGCTTCTCGTACACCGCGAACGTCAGCACCTCCGCGGGCAACGTCCGGCAGATCGTGGTTGCCGTGGCGGTCGCCATGGCCGAGTCAAGCTGCAACCCGTCGGCGACCGGCCAGAACCCCGGCTCGATCGACCGGGGCCTGTGGCAGATCAACAACTATTACCACCCCGAGGTCAGTGACGCCTGCGCCTACCAGGTCCAGTGCAACGCCAACGCGGCGTGGAACATCTCCAATCACGGCAGTAGCTGGACCCCGTGGTCGACCTACAACAACGGGGCGTGGCGGAACTACCTGGACACGGCGCGCAGCGCCATCACCGGGTTTTCGTTCCAGCTGAAGAGCCGAGGCGCCGGTACCTGCCTGGACGCCATCTCGTCCGACGTTCGCAACGGCGGGCGGATCGCCCAGTGGACCTGCAACAGCAGCGACAGCTACCAGCAGTGGCGCGTGGTGGTCGGGGCGAACAACTACAATCCGGTGCTCCAGAACGTCGGCACCGGCACGTGCCTGGACGCCATCTCGTCCGACGTCCGCAACGGCGGGCGGATCGCCCAGTGGGCCTGCAACACCACCGGCGACCCCTACCAGCGGTGGTGGTTCGCGGGCAGCGGGCAGCTCAACACCAACGGCAACGCCAATGCCGGACTGCACAACGTCGGGTCCGGGACTTGCCTGGACGCCGACGCATCGGACGTCGGCCAGAACGGGACCATCTTCCAGTGGGCTTGCTCCGCCAGCGACCTTTTCCAACTCTGGAACTGACCGCGTGATCTGTCCAAGCGTCATGCCCGGCAGACCCGTGGGCCGTGCCGAACTATCGGCCGGGGGCGCGATGAGTTTCGCGGCGGCGGGCGGTCCTATCCAGGTGACGGCCGCCGGGATCTCCTTCACTGTCCGCGCGGCGGTGACCCGCGCGGACATCCCCGTCCTGTGCGCCGACCTCGCCGAGCTGCTGCGTGGCCGTGGCCCCGGCATCGTCACCTGTGACGTGGGCGGCGTGGCCCGGCCCGATGTGGTGACGGTCGAGGCGCTGGCCCGGCTGCGGTTGACCGCGCGGCGGCACGGCTGGCAGCTGGTCGTCAGGGGAGCCGGCCCCGATCTGCTGGGGCTCGTCGGCCTGCTCGGCCTGACCGACGCGTTACCCGAGTCGGGCCGGCAGACCGAACAACGGGAAGAGACGGGCGGTGTCGAGGAAGTTGGTGATCGCCGCGATCCGCCCGGCGGATAGCTGCAGCACGATCAGGGCCCACGGGTCGTGCCCCGAGCCGGTGGAGCTGGGCCGGTACTGCCCGAACGCCGGCATCCCGTTGGCCACGACGGGCACCAGACGCGATCCACGGCAACCGCTGCCCGTGCCGGCCATCCAGGCGTGGATGTCGCCGTGGCCGCGCAGCCACAGCGGCAGCGGCGGCATCGACAGGGTCACGTCCTCGTGCAGCAGCGTCGTGAGCGCCTCGAGGTCGTACGCCTCGAAGGCCTTCACATAGCGCGCGAGCAGCGCCTTCTGCTCGTCGTCCAGCGGCTTGTACACGTCCGCGGCGGTGTCGGCGGCCGCGAGCGTGGCCCGGGCCCGCTGGAGGGCGCTGTTGACGCTCGCCACCGAGGTGTCGAGCAGTTCGGCCACCTCCTGCGCCGACCACGCCAGCACCTCGCGCAGGATCAGCACGGCGCGCTGCCGCGGCGGCAGGTGCTGCAGCGCCGCGACGAACGCCAGCCGGACGGATTCGCGCTCGGCGACCACGGTGGCCGGGTCGCTGTGCTCCGGCAGCACCCGGCTGTCCGGCGCCGGGCCCACCCAGATCTCGTCGGGGCGCGGCTCTCCCGGCTCGGTGGCGCGGCCGGACCCGGCCGGGCCGAGATCCATCGGCAGGACCCGTCGCTGGGCGCTGGCCAGCATGGTCAGGCACACGTTGGTCGCGATGCGGTACAGCCAGGACCGCAGCGTGGAGCGCCCCTCGAACCGGTCGAGGCCGCGCCAGGCCCGCACGAAGGTGTCCTGCACGGCGTCCTCGGCCTCGAAGACGGACCCCAGCATCCGGTAGCAGTAGCCGGTCAGCTCCGACCGGTACGCCTCGAGCTGCGCCTCGATGGAAACACTGGTCACCACATCACTCACCCGGCCCAACCTAGTCGAGCATCCTCCGGTACGGGCGTCGCAGAACTCGCCTCGCCGGCAGCGATGAGTTTCCGCGGCCCGGCTGGTCATTACCGGCGTCAGTTCGAGAAGAACCCAGAGGAGCACGCCATGACCGCCACGCAGTGGAGCGCCGCCGGCTCGGGGCAGTACGCCGACGTCAACGGCATCAACCTGTACTACGAGACGCACGGCACTGGATGCCCGATGATCCTGCTGCACGGAGGTCTCTGCTCGGGCGAGATGTTCGCGCCCATTCTGCCTGCGCTGACCGACCACCACCAGGTCATCGTGGTCGACCTGCAGGGGCACGGCCGCACCGCCGACATCGACCGGCCGCTCGACGTGGCGCTGATGGCCGACGACGTCGCCGCACTCATCGACCACCTCGGGCTGGAGCGGCCCGACGTCGTCGGATACTCCCTCGGCGGCGGGGTCGCACTCCAGGTCGCGATCAGGTATCCGCACCGGGCGGGCCGCCTGGTCGCGGCCTCGGCCAACATCCGCCGCGACGCTATCTACCCCGAGATGCTCCAGCAGCAGGGCCAGGTCAGCGGGGCGGCCGCCGAGTTCATGAAAGACACCCCGATGTACGAGCTCTACCAGCGGGTCGCCCCGCGTCCCGAGGACTTTCCCCGGCTGCTGGACAAGATCGGTGAGGCGATGGCGAAGGACTTCGACTACACCGAGGAGGTCCGCGGCCTGCAGGTGCCGACACTGATCGTCGCCGCCGACGCGGACATGGCGCCCCCGAGCCACTACGTCGAGGTCTTCAAGCTGCTCGACGGCGGGCTGCGCGACGGCGGCTGGGCGGGCGAGAACCGGCCGAAGGGTGGCCACGCGCTGGCCATCCTGCCCGGGCTGACCCACTACGACATCGCCGACTCGCCGCTCTTCGCCGCCGTCACGCTCGCCTTCCTCGACAAGCAGGAGTGAGTCGCTGCTGCGCCGCCCGGCGGCCCGGACTGCCGGGCGGCGAGCCGGCTGTCGCCGGCCAGCGCCTGCTCGCGCCCCGACGGAGTCGGCTCGACACCGTCCCCGGTCCGGCAATACCGTGCCGCAGTGGATCTTTTCTCACGCTCCTGGGCAGCGTTGCGCACGGCGGTCGCCGAACTCCCCGACCGGGACTTCGAACGGCCGTCCGGCTGTACCGGCTGGCTCGTGCGGGACCTGGTGTGTCACCTGATCATCGACGCGCAGGACGTCCTGATCACCCTCGTGACGCCCGCCGACCCGGAACCGACCCGGAACGCGGTGTCCTACTGGAACGTCGCCGAAACGCCGCCGACCGGCGACGACCCGCTCGACGCGCTGATCGTCCGGCTGGCCGCCGCCTACGAGGAGCCGCGGCTGCTGAAGTTCCACTTGGACGACGTCGGGTCCGCCGCGGGGCGCGCCGCCGAACTCGCCGACCCGACGGTCCGGGTCGGCACGCGCGGCGAGGTCCTCACCGTGGGCGACTACCTTTCCGCGTACGTCCTGGAGTGGACGCTGCACCACCTCGACCTGATCGCGCACCTCCCGGGCGCGGCGGACCCGCCCGCCGAGGGACTCGCCCGGTCACGCGACATGCTGGAGACGATCGCCGGTGCCCCGTTCCCCGCGTCGTTCACCGACAAGGACACGCTGCTCGTCGGCACCGGCCGCCGCGCGCCGACCGACCCGGAAAAGGTCGAGCTGGGCGAGCTGGCTGCCAAGCTCCCGCTCATCCTCGGCTGATGCCCCTGTCGGGGATCCGGTGCCACGCTCGTGGACCCCTCAGGCTGACGGGGTGTGATCTTCAGCAATCATCGCCGCCGGCCAGGCGGTCGGCATCACCTCCGAGGCCACCGCCAACCAGAACGCCAGGCCCGGGGTGGCGTACCGCGCCGTCCGCGACGCCCAGCCGATACCGGTCTGGCTGGCCTGGTGGAAGGACGACCCACCCGCCCACCTCACCGAACTCGTCAACCTGGCCTGCGAAACCTACCGGGCGGTCCAACCCTGGCAGGACCGCCGCGCGTAGGCGCCGCTGCCCGTGCCCGAAGGACCCAACTGGTGGGTACGTCTGGATTCATGATCCTGGGCGAACCGCCCTGGTCTGACAGCTCTGGCGCCTGACCGGTCCCGCAGCCACCGGTCCTCTCCTTGCGCCCCGGTCCCTCATCACCGGCGAAGGCCGGCCGGATACGAACGAGCAGGTTGCCGCATGACCACGGATGGCCGCCGGTCGCAGTGGCCCACCGACAAGCTGAGCGCCCTGCGCCTGGGCCGGCGCTTGGTGACCGAAGTAACCGCCACCGGACCCGGCCGGCGAGCGTTCGTCGACATCCGACCCGTCACGACCGCCGCCGACGCCGACGCCCGGCGGCAGGGCTGGACCCGATCCGACCCTGACCGCATATTCACCCTTGAGCACTGGGAATACGACGCCGGCCAGATCACCGGCTTCGACCACGACCTCGGCGCGACCCTCGTGCGAGCCACCACCGTCACCGGCGAGGCCCGGCTCGGCGCGGCTCTCGAGGCATGGAACCTGCGGCCCGAGCAGTTCCTTTATCCCTGGCAGACCGACGATCCGAAGTAGCAGTCAACCTCCCTGCGGAAATTCACCGATCCACAGGGACGATTCCTCCAGGAACCTGCCCGGCGATCGTCGCCGGGTAGACCGACGGCGAAGCGGACGTCCTCGCACGGAGGGCGCCCGCTTCGCTTCCTGCGCTAAGCCAGTGCCTTGACGGCCGAGCCCGCCGCGGCCCGCTCCGGCGTGACGCGGCGGCGCCGGGTCGGCAGCCCGAGCGTCGGGTTGGCGACGCCCCAGGCGGCGCCCTTGCAGACCAACTCCTTGTAGACGGCGGCGAGCCGTCCGGTCAGAACCGCCGGCACGGCGCGGTCGTCGGCGGTGACGTACTGGATCAAGCCCTCCTTGCGGCCCAGGGAGATGCACTGGTTGAAGTAGCGGATCGGCGCGTTCGGGAGCTTCCCGCCGGTCAGGCGCGCCGCGATCGCGTCGGCGGCCTGCCACGCGGCCGGGGTGCCCGACGCGCACGACATCCGGAGCGGCTTGTTGCCCGGTCCCATCGCGTAGGCCGCGTCGCCGACGGCGTACACGTCGGGGTGCGAGACCGAGCGCATGGTCCCGTCGACGACGATCTGGCCGGTGCCGGTGACCTCCAGGGCGGTCGCCTTCGCGATCGGGTGGACCGCGAAGCCGGCGGTCCACACGGTGACCGCGGCCGGGATGGTCTTGCCGTCGGCGGTGGTGACGCGGTCGGCTTCGACGCCGGTGACGGCGGCGTGCTCGTACCCGGTGATGCCGAGCTTGGCGAAGACCTTCCGCAGGTGCTCGCGGCCCTTGGGCGAGAGCCAGTCGCCGAGGCCGCCGCGGGCGGCGAGGGCGACGTCGAGGTCCGGGCGGGCTTCGGCGATCTCGGTCGCGGCCTCCACGCCGGTGAGGCCGCCGCCGACGACGACCACGGTCTGCCCGGCCTCCAGGCGGGCCAGGCGCTCGCGCAGCCGGAGTGCTCCGGGGCGGCTGGCGATCTCGTAGGCGTGCTCGGCGGTTCCGGGGACGCCTTGGGCGTTCCAGCCGCTGCCGAGGGCGTAGACGAGCGTGTCGTAGGTGAGTTTTTTGGCGCCGTTCGCGTCAATGACGGCGACGGTCTTGCGGTCGACGTCGACGCCGGTGACCTTCGCGAGCTTCAGTTCGACGCCGGTGCCCGCGAACATCTCGCTGAAGGGCCGGGGCTTGAGGTCCTGGCCGACCGCCAGTTGGTGCATGCGGACGCGTTCGACGAAGTCGGCTTCGGCGTTGACGAGGGTGATGGCGACGTCCTCGCGGCGGAGCCGCTTGGCGAGGCGGCCGGCGGCGATGGCACCGGTGTATCCGGCTCCGAGGACGATGATGCGGTGCTGCATTTCGGTGCTCCTGTCGTGCGCGCGGGCTTGCCACTTGAACCGGGCGGCCCGCCGTTTGCTGACAGGAACGTGATGTGATGCAGCTCACACGAGGGTCAGAAGGCGTTGAACAGCGGTTCCCCGTGGTCGGAGGCCGCGAACCGCTCGGTCGCGCGTTCGAGCTTGTCGGGGTTGACCTGGTTGCGGAACGCGGCGATGCCCTCGGCGGTGACCTCCAGGCACATGACGCCGACGACCCGGCCGCCTACGACGGCCACGACGGCGGGGTCGCCGTTGGCGGTCCAGGCGTAGACCTCGGGCGTGCCGCCGACGATGGCGCGCTTGGCCTCGGCGGGTTTGAACAGGCCGCGCAGGAACTTCGCGACCGCGATGACGCCCTCGAACGCCTTGGCGCGGGCCGGGACCTTCCCGCCGCCGTCGCCGATCGAGATGGCGTCCGCGGTGAGCAGGCGCACGAGCGGCTCGGTCTGGCCGCTCCTGGCGGCCGTCAGGAACTCCTCGACGATCCGCCGGGCGGCGGCCTCGTCGATCTCGGTGCGGGCCTTGCCGTCCGCGACGTGTTTCCTGGCGCGGTGGAAGATCTGCTGGCTGGCGGCTTCGGTGATGTCGAGGATCTCGGCGATCTCCCGGTGCGGGTAGTCGAAGGCTTCCCGCAGCACGTACACCGCCCGCTCGTTGGGGGAGAGGCGCTCCATGAGGGTGAGGACCGCGTACGACACCGACTCGCGCTGCTCGGCGGTGTCGGCCGGGCCGAGCATCGGGTCCCCGGCGAGCAGCGGCTCGGGAAGCCATTGACCCACATAGGTCTCGCGGCGCGCCCGCGCGGAGGTGAGCTGGTTGAGGCACAGATTGGTGAGCACCTTGGTCAGCCAGGCCTCGAGTACCTCGATGCGGTCGACGTCGGCGGCCTGCCAGCGCAGGAAGGTCTCCTGCACGGCGTCCTCGGCCTCCCCAGCGGAGCCGAGGAGGCGGTAGGCGATGGCCTCCAGGCGCGGCCTGAAGGCCTCGAACCGGTCGACGTCGTTCGCGGTCAAGGGCACGGCCCGATCCTAGGCGCGCGGCGATGCTGCCAGTTTTCCGGTCGCGCCGTCGATCAACCGCAGCGTTCTATGAGCGCGCCGCCTCGTAGTCGGGGAGTGCGGCCGGGGTGGTCCGGGGTGCCGGGCGCATGGTCAGGGTCAGCACGGCCAGCCCGGCGAAGATGATCGCGGCGACGACGCCGGTGACGTGCAGGCTGGTGGTGAACGCCTCCCGCGCGGTGTGCAGCAGTTCCGCGCCCTGGCTGGCGGGAAGGTGCTGGCTGGCGGCGACCGCGTCGGCCAGCGAGTCGGACGTGCCGTCCATCCGGCTGCGATAGACCACCGCGGCCACCACGCCGAGTAGCGCGAAGCCGAGCGAACCGCCGACGTAGTTGCCGGTCTCCGACATCGACGCCGCCGAACCGGCGCGCTCCGGCGGTACGGACCCGACGACCAAACCGGTGCCCAGCGCGAACAGCGGGCCGGTGCCCAGCGCCAGTACGGCGATGCCGATCATCACCATCGGCAGGGCGCTCGCACCGTGGACTCCGACCAGCAGCAGGCTGCCCAGTGCCGACCCCACCAGCCCGCCGGCGATCGCGGTCGGCTGCCTCATCCGCCGGGTCAGTGCCGGCGCGGCCATGGTGCCGACCGCCACGCCCAGGCCCATTGGTGCGAACAGCACCGCCGATGCGACCGGCGAGAAGCCCAGCACGCTCTGCAGGAATTGAGTCACCATCAGTCCGGTGCCCGCCATGGCGATCCCGGCGAAGACCAGCGCGACGATCACGGCCGTGAACGGACGGTTGTGGAACAGCCGTAGGTCCAGCAGCGGCGCCTCCAGCCGCAGTTGCCGGCGTACGAACAGCAGTCCGATGGCTGCGCCGACGACGAGGGCCACCGCCGGCACGACCGGTGCGCTCTCGACGGTCAGCTGCTTGATGCCGTAGACCATCAGCAGCACCGCCACGAGCGACAGCCCGACACTGCCCAGGTCCAACCGGCCGGCCTGGTCGCTGCGGAACTCCGGCAGCAGGGCCGGCCCGGCGAGCAGCAGCAACGCCATGGCCGGGACGGCGGCCAGGAACACCGATCCCCACCAGAAGTGCTGGAGCAGGAATCCGGCGAGTACGGGTCCGAGCGCGCCGCCGGTGAACTGGCAGGTCGCCCAGATGGCGATGGCCTGCCCACGCTGTCGTTCGTCGCGGAACATGTTGGTGATCAAGGCAAGTGTGGACGGCGTGAGGGTCGCGCCGGCGACGCCCAGCAGCGCCCGCACGACGATCAGCATCAGCGGGCTGGCCGCGAAGGCGGCCACGACCGACAGCACCATGAACGCCGCTGCGCCGATCATCAGCAGCCGCCGGCGGCCGATCCGATCGCCGAGCGTACCCATCGTGATGACCAGGCCGGCCACCATGAATCCGTAGCTGTCACTGATCCACAGCTGCTGGACGTTGGTGGCACCCAGGTCGGCGCTCAGCCGTGGGAGCGCGAGGAGCAACGCCGTCATGTCCATCGCGACGAGCAATGTCGGCATCATGAGGACGATCAGTCCCAGCCGTGCCCGGTTGACTCGCATATCCGAAACTTCCTTTTCTCTCGACCTTTCGCTGGTTGGTCGGAGCGGTGGAGAGCTTCTTGACATCGGTACGGGAGGAAAATCCGGTCCGGGCGAGGCGGCGGTGAAATTTCGTGCGAAGGTCCTGGCGGGGATGTCAAGACGACGGCGGTAGCTCCGACCAACTGGTCGAAGGGCCCAGCCGGGGCTCGCGAGCCACGAGGAGAAACGAGATGCAGTTCTTGATCAGCATGTACATCAACCCGGCTGTGTTGGACGCGCTGACCGACGAGGAGAGGGCGGCGATCGGTGCGGGGCACGGCAAGTTCATCGAGGCGCTGAAGGCCTCCGGCGAGTTGATCACCACGCAGGCGCTGGTCGACCCGTCACAGGCCGCCGTGGTGTCCGTACGCAACGGCCAGCCGGTGGTGACCGACGGACCTTTCCTGGAGTCCAAGGAGTATCTGGGCGGTTTCTACCTGATCGACTGCGAGAACAAGGAGCGGGCCATCGAATTGGCATCGCAGATCCCCGACACCGCGATCGAGGGTCTGGGGGTCGAAGTGCGGCAGGTGATGTTCGCCGACGGACAATTGGAGGCATGACAGCACCAGCCGTCGAGGACCTGCTGCGCGAACTCACGCCGCAGGTCCTCGGCGTGTTGGTACGCCGGCACGGCCAGTTCGAAGGGTGTGAGGACGCCGTACAGGAGGCCGTCCTCGCCGCGACCGTGCAGTGGCCGGCCGAGGGGGTGCCGGACAACCCGCGCGGCTGGCTGGTGACCGTCGCGTCCCGGCGGCTCATCGACGAGATGCGCAGCGACCACGCGCGCCGCGCGCGGGAGGCGGCGACGGCCACCGAGGTGCTGCCCGAGGAGGTACCGGACACCGACGACTCGCTCGTCCTGCTGTTCCTGTGCTGCCATCCGGCGCTGACCGCGGCCTCCCAGACCGCCCTGACGCTGCGGGCGGTCGGCGGCCTGACCACGGCCGAGATCGCCCGCGCGTTCCTGGTGCCGGAGGCCACGATGGCGGCCAGGATCAGCCGGGCCAAGCAGCGCATCAAGGCCGCCGGCAGCTCCTTCAGCCTGCCGGACGGCGCGGAGCGCGAGGAGCGGCTACGAGTCGTCCTGCACGTGCTCTACCTGATCTTCAACGAGGGCTACACCGCCTCCTCGGGCAGCCAGTTGCACCGTGCCGACCTCGCGCACGAGGCGATCCGGCTGGCCAGGATGGTGCACGCGCAGTTGCCCGAGGATGACGAGGTGACCGGGCTGCTCGCGCTGATGCTGCTGACCCACGCCCGCCGGGAGGCACGTACGACGGCGGCCGGTGACCTGGTGCCGCTGGACGAGCAGGACCGGACGAAGTGGGACCGCGGGCTGATCGACGAGGGCATCGAGCTGGCCAAGACATCGCTGGTCGGCCCGGCACTGGGGCCGTATCAGCTGCAGGCCGCCATCGCCGCCACGCACGCCGGCGCGGCCACCGCGGAGGAGACCAACTGGCCGCAGGTGTACGCCCTCTACCTGATCCTGGAACGGATCGCGCCCAACCCGATGGTCACCCTCAACCGGGCGATCGCGCTCGCCGAGACCGAGGGCCCGGCGGCCGGGCTGGCCCTGCTGTCCACGTTGGACAGCGACGAGCGGATGGCCGGGCATCACCGGCTGCTGTCCGTACGGGCGCACCTGCTGGAGAAGGCCGGCGACCCGGCCGGGGCGTACGAGCACTACCGGCGCGCCGCGAAGTCCACCGCCAGCATCGCCGAGCGACGCTACCTGGAGTCCCGGGCCAGCCGGGTGAAAACGTAGGCAAGATCCTCCGTCGAGCACCCTGACCCCGGGTTCGTTCACATGTGCGAATTGACGCCGTGTCGTGCTGGTGCCGACCCGCCCGGTTGCCTACCGTGTCGTGTCTTGGCCGAGGCGGCCGAGCTCGCGCACAGGGGAGGAGACCGCACGATGACGGACCCGGAACAGCGAGTGCCCGCGTCCCAGCGGCGGCCGGGGTCGACGGTGGAATTTGTCCTGGACGGCACCGAGGGCCGGCTCATCACCGCCGTCGCGCCCGACGGGCGGCTGACCCACGTCGACCTGCGCGTCGACAAGCACGGCTCGACCCTGGCCGGACTGACCGAGGCGCTGTCGATCGCAGTCACTACCGGCCTGCGCGCCGGCGCGCCGGTGTCCGCATTCGTGACAGAGTTGTGGCAGACCCGCTACACACCCGCCGGCCGCACGGATGACCCTGAGGTACCCGAGGCGACCTCGCTCGGCGACTACCTCGCACGGCGTCTGCACCACCTCGCCGTCGAGCGACCGCACGATGGCGCCCCACGTCGCCCGGCAGTCGGCGCCGCCGCTGACCGGGCCAGGACCGGGACGCGGTAAGGGAGAAGGCGGTGCGAGAGGATGAGGTTCGCGCACTCGTCCGGAAGAACCGGTGGCTGGTGCGTGCGCTGGGGGTCGTGCGCGACTCCGGCCTGCCCGACGCCTGGATCGGGGCGGGCGTCCTACGAGACCTCGTGTGGGGTGAGCGCTACGGCAGCGGGTTCGACCCCTCGGCAGTGCGCGACGTTGATGTCGCCTTCCTCGACCCGGCAGACCTGAGTCGCGACAACGACGACCGGGCCACCGAGCGGTTGGCAGCGGCCTGGCCGGAGCCTGCCTGGGAGGCGAAGAACCAGGCCGCCGTGCACACCTGGTATCCCGCCAAGTTCGGCAGTTGCCCCGTACCGCCGTTGCGGACCATCGCCGAGGCGGTCGCCACCTGGCCCGAGTACGCCACCGCCGTGGCGGTGCGTCTCGACACCGACAACCAGATCGTCGTCTGCGCGCCGCACGGCCTCGACGACCTGCTTGACGGTGTGTGGCGACGAAACCCGACCCGGGTCAGCCCGCAGATCTCCCGGCAACGGCTGGCCCGGCACCGTCCCGCCGACCGCTGGCCGGGCGTCCGTGTCATCACCTGACACGTCACCATCGGTGCCGGCGACAGACCGGAGTTTGCTTGGGCACCGAGGCGGGTTCGGTGCTGTCGCGCGAACCGTTCGCGCGGCGGAGAAACGGCGTCAGTCTCGGACCATTTCCACCGGCGTGATCCGGCGGTCGTTCCCGCGCATGAGGGCGGCGACGAGCAGGGCGACACCTGTCATCAGGACGACATCGCCGACGCTGACGACCACGTCCAGCCACGGTACGGGCAGGATGTCGCCGAGCGCCGCGAGCCGGGTGGTCGCAGTACCGACCGTGTGGTGGGGATCCAGCGTGGGGCCGGTCGGGGCGGCGCCGACGTCGTGCAGCGCCGTCGGTGCGACCGGCATGTGCCCGTTGGGCAGGATCGTCGCCCCGTTCAACGCCGCGCCGGTGAGGACGACGGCGATGCCGGCGCGGGCTGGTCGGGACAGGTGGGGGAGGTTGATCAGCATCGCGACGCCGACCGTGGCGAACACGAGGGTGGTCAGCCACCGCTGGGCGGTGGCGGAGAGCAGCCGGGAGCCGGGCGGGACGTGGGTCAGCAGTTGTACGCCTGCGGCCGCGTACAGGAGCCAGAGGCCCCGTAGCGGCTGTTCGGCGAGCCAGCGCAGCCGGCCGCCGGTGAGGTAGCCGGCGGCCAGACCGACGAGAACGGGGCCGACTAGCAGCAGGGACATCCGGTCACCCGCCCTCTTCCAGGGGTACGCCGATGGTGTGGAGCGGGGGCGGTCAGGCCGATGCGGCGTCTCATTCTCGACCCGCGTCAGCCGCCGTGTTCGTATGGGGCGCCGACGGTGTAGAGCAGGGTGGCGAGCGCGGCCAGGGAGAGCACGATCCGTAGCTTCATGGCGGTCGATGCTATGGGTTGGTGGACAGCAACTGACTCGGTGGTGTCGGCAATGATCTGGACCTGTCCGTGCAAAAAAAGTCAGGCATTCAGGCATTTGGATGCTTGCTGGCCGGCCTGTCGACCGCTGGAATACCTCGGCACCGCCGGGCATACGAGCCTGGTGAGCCCTACAGGGCCTTCGTCATGAAAACGCTGTTGGGATCCTCCGTGTAAGAACCGAATGGGGAGCAGAGGACGAACCCTGCCTTGGCATACAGTGCCCTGGCTGGAGCGAAGAACTCCATGCTGCCGGTCTCCAGCGAGATCCGGCGAATCTGGCGTCCCCGAGCATCACCCAGCAGATGGTCGAGGATCCGGGTCGCGACTCCCTGACCTCTTCGCTCCGGATCCGTCCGCATGCTCTTGAGCTCCTCATGTCCCGGCTCCAGAGCTGCGAGAGCGCCAGTCCCGACAATCTCTTCGCCAACCGAGGCGACCCACATCCTGACGTCTGGTCGCTGCAGCCCACCGAGATCCAGTGCATGCCTGCTTTCGGCAGGGGCAGTGGGCGCGAGGTCGTCAAGATGTGCCCGCAGAAACGCCCCAAGGTTGGGGTCAGCGAAGTCGGCACGCGCGATACTCAGGTGCATGGTGGCATGATGTCGAGGCCTCGTTGCCGTCACGTTTCGCGCCGCCAGTGACGGCCACCACCTCGACGCCCCGTCATCGGCACGGTGGCCGGCGCTCGCCGCCGGGTGCGGCCGGGCTGCCCTACGCCGCCCGCTTCTTCATGCCAACGGTGCGGCCGGCGGCTGAGCCGGCCGGGACGCGCGCTGCATCAGCATGATGATCCCGCTCACCGCGGTGGCCAGCAGCGCCACCACCTCGAACGGCACGGCCAGCATGAAAGGCCACCGCCAACCGAGCATCCGCGTCAGAAGCACCCCCGCCACGGCTCCGAGAACCAGCGCCAGCACCACCGCGCCGGCGACGAGCGGCGCCACCCACACACGCCGTGCCCCCACCTGCGCAACCAGCACGGCCGTGACGCCCCAGGCCAGACCGGCCCCGAACCCGGTCACCGCGCGGCCGAGCAGCAGCGGACCGCTCCCCGGGGCCAGCGCGGTCAGCAGTGACCCGGGAACCAGCAGCGCGATCGCGGGCAACGCGACGGTGGTCGGCCACCGCCGGCCGACCAGAGCGCCGATCGGAACCGCCAGTGCCGCCGGTAGCAGGTAGGCGACGAAGATCCAGGGGATCCCCGAGGCCGGCAGATGCATCTCCCGCTGGACGGCGGCAGATTCCGGCCCGACGGTGACGGTGAGCAGGAAGGCGCCCAGCGACGCGGTGAGTGCCGGCCCGATCAGCAGCCAGACCGGGCGGACCCCGGGGCGTGGGCTGTATGAGGGAACCTGGTTGGCGGTGCCGGGGAAGGACGTATTCACCCGGGAGAATATACGGGGCGGGTCTGCGGCACCCGTACGTGACCGTTGATGCCGTCCGCGTCCGCTGTCGAGAGCGCCCAGGGTGCCTCTGTGATCAGAGCAGCGGGCGGAAGTCCGGTCCGTCGGTCGTGGCCAGCAACTCCCACCCGAAGGCAGCCAACGTAATGTCCTTCCGAGCACCGAAATCCTTCATCAGCGTGGCGATCGGGCCGTCTGGAAGACCATCCGCCACCGTGCCGAACACTGCCGCCGAAGATGCCCCTAGCCGCTGTGCCACGATCCACGGCAACGCCAGGCCCACCATCACGTCTCGTTCATCATCGGGTTGCAAGCAGCAGGCGAGTGCGGTGGCCAGCAAGGAACGGCGTAGTAAATCGATGGATGCCTCCCTTAGCGCAAGAGTGGCGAGGCGAGCGCCGTAGCGTCCGAGGGCGAGCGAGTCGGACGGGTCAAGGGAGTCGAGAAAGCCCTGATCAACACGGTGCGGCACCCGTGCCAGGATGGCCTGAGCAACCCAGTCGCGGTCGCCTGGGATCCTCTCCAGGTTCGGCTTCACGTGTTCAGGATGACAAGGCCGTGCCGGCCGTCGAGAGTGCCTTCGATTCGCTCGGATGCCACATAGCCGCCGCCTGCGGCGCCCTGCGCGGTGAGCACCTCCGCGACACCGGTACCGTCGATCACGCCGTGGTAGCGCTTCCGGATGGTGACCCGGGTCACCTTCGGCTCCTCAGCGCCCTCGTGGTAGACGGTCTCGTTGAAGTCGACGATTTCGAATGCGGCTTCGATCGTGCGCTCCGCCTGCTGATCCGTCAGGGCGACCAACGCTCACCGACCTGTCGACGAGGCGTCCGGCTGGCATCGGCCGTGTGCTCCACCGCACCACCATCCGGCCTGGCGCCGCTCCCGCTCCCGGGGGTCACGGCAACGTCGCGCGGCCGGGGAGTCCGGCAGCCTAGATGGAGCCGGCGCGGGCCGCGGCGACGGCGGCGTCGGCGGCTCGGTCGGCGTCGCGCTCGGTTACCGGCTCCCGAGTGATGAAGAGCCGGTAGTAGATCGGCGCGACGGCCATCCTGACCACGTCGCCGACGTCCGTGTGGGCGGGCAACTCGCCGCGCTCGACGGCTCGGCGTACCACGGCCGCGGCTTGGTCGTGGCGCGCGACGAAGAAGTCGTGCAGTGAGCGTGCGGCGCCGCTGCTCTGTACGGCCGCTGCCACGAAGGCGCTGGCGATCGGGCCGTCGACGGGATCTGTGAAGCCGCGCCGGACCAGTCGGACGATCTCCCGCAGGTCGTCCTGGACGGAGCCGGTGTCGGGCACGGGCCACGGTTCGTCCCGGGCGAGTTCCAGCGCGTCGGCGATCAGCCCTTCGGCGTTCGTCCAGCGCCGGTACACGGTTGTCTTGTGGACCCCCGAGCGGGTTGCCACGTTGTCCACGGTCAGTCCGTTGTAGCCGTGTTCGGCCAGTTCGGCGAGGGTGGCCTGGCGTACGGCGTCCCGCACGCGGGCGCTGCGTCCCCCCGGGCGCTTCTCCAAAATCTCCTCCAGTTGCGTTAGTTGGTTCACCGTGCTAGCTTAACGCTACACGAGTTGCGATTGGGGTTGCATTCTGACCACACAGCTGTCCCTCAAGGGCGTCACCAGGTCGTACGGTCATCGGCTCGTCCTCGACCAGCTCACCTTCAGCGTCCGCCCCGGCGAACGCGCGGGCATCGTGGGCGAGAACGGTTCGGGCAAGTCCACGCTGCTGCGGCTGATCGCCGGGGTGGACGTACCCGACGACGGTGAGGTGACCGTCAGCGCCGCAGGCGGCGTCGGGTACCTGGGGCAGACCTTGGACCTGCCGGGCGACCACACGGTCCAGCAGGCCGTCGACGCCGCGCTGGCCGAGCTGCGCGCCCTCGAACGGGGTATGCAGCGGGCCGCGGAGGCCGAGGACATGGCGACGTACGGCGAGCTGCTCACCGTGTTCGAGGCGCGCGGCGGCTACGGGGCCGACGCCCGCGTCGACAAGGCGATGTACGGGCTGGGCCTCGCGCACATCGACCGGTCCCGGGTGCTGTCGAGCCTGTCCGGCGGCGAGCGGGCCCGGCTGGGGCTGGCCTGTCTGCTGGCCGCCTCGCCAGAGATCCTGCTGCTCGACGAGCCGACCAACCACCTCGACGAGGCGGCGACGACCTGGCTGGAGGAACGGCTGCGCGACCACCCGGGCACAGTTGTGGTCGTCTCGCACGACCGGGTCTTCCTCGACCGGGTGACCACGGCGATCCTCGAGGTCGAGGGTGGCACGATCACCCGGTTCGGCGGCGGGTACAGCGGGTTCCTGGCGGAGAAGGCGGCGGCCCGGCAGCGCTGGGAGCAGGCGTACGCCGACTGGCGCGAGGAGATCCGGCGGGTCACCGAGTTCGCCGCGACCACGGCACAGCGGGTGGCCCAGGGCCGCCCCATGACGGACAACAACAAGATGGCGTACGACCGGAACGCCGGACGGGTGCAGAGCTCCGTCGCCTCGCGGGTACGCCAGGCGCAGGAACGGCTGCGCCGGCTGGAAGCCGACCCGGTGCCGCGCCCGCCGGAACCGCTGCGGTTCCGCGGCGTCTTCGCCGGTACCGTCGGTGCCGAGCGCACGCTGGTCGAGTTGCGCGACCTGCACGTCGAGGGCCGGCTGCACGTGGCGTCGCTGACGATCGGCGCGCGCGACCGGCTGCTCGTCGAGGGCGACAACGGCGCGGGCAAGTCCACGCTGCTGCGGGCGATCCACACGGCTGCGGGATCGCGCGCCGGCTATCTGCCGCAGGAGGTGGACTTCCGACCTGGGAGGACCACCCGCGAGACGTACCCGGGCGAGCCCGAGGCGCTGCTGGCCACCGGCCTGTTCCACCCGGAGGCGCTCGACCTCGACGTCGCGCAGCTCTCCGTGGGCCAGCGGCGCAGGCTGGCGCTGGCCGTCCTGCTGGCCGGCGAGTACGAGCTGCTCCTGCTCGACGAGCCGACCAACCATCTGTCGCTGGCCTTGGCCGAGGAGCTCGAGCAGGCGCTCGACGGGTTCGGCGGGGCGCTGGTCGTGGTCACGCACGACCGGGCGCTGCGGCAGCGCTTCAACGGTCGGCGGATTTCACTTTCGGGGGGTCGCATATGTTGATCAACGGGTCGCCGTACGGCGTCGTCACCGGGCCCGACGGCGCCCTGTGGTTCACCCTGGCACAGCAGGGGCAGATCGGGCGGGTCGTGCCGGGCGATGAGCCCACCCTCTTCCCACTGGATCCGGCCGACGGCCAGCCCACGGTGATCACCGCGAGCCACGACGGCGCGCTGTGGTTCACCGAGTACGCCGGCGGCCGGGTCGGGCGGATTACCGTGGACGGGACGGTCCGCTCCTTCGACGTCGCCTCACCGTACGGCATCGTGGCTGGTCCGGACGG
>NZ_VSFA01000042.1 GCF_008119785.1 Micromonospora sp. MP36
GCATGCCGGCCCCGGTGCGGCGCGACGGTGACTGCGCCGGTGACGAGGTCACCGCGACGCAGGCCGTGCCGGCGCAGCTGGGCGGCGGTGACGTACGCGTCGGCCGCGGAGGGCAGGTAGCCGTCGACCCGAAGTAGGGCATGGTCGTCGACGGTGTCGAGGATGCCGCTGACCGGGAGCGGCGAGGGTGAGTCGGTGTTCATCGGGTGCCTTTCGTGTGAGGTACCGTCGCCGGCCGGCGATTGGCGGAGACGGGCTGGAGCGGCAGGTTTCTGGAGCGCCGGTGCCATTGACCGGGCCGAGACATCCGGTCCCGGCCAGTGGTGAGCGCGACCAGCCGGGAGCGGGAGTGGATGCCGTGCGGAGGAGGAGCACGCCGGCGGACGCCGGCGCGAGCGGCGTGTCCGGCCGTACCTGGTCGTCACCTCGGCGGCGCCCGCGTTCGAGTACCGGCCCTACTTCGCCCGCCGCTGAGCGAGGTGCCGCTGGATGCTGCCCATTCGGCAGCGGCTCCAGGGATTTGAGCCGAGGCGTCCGCAGTGTGGCGGGCGGCGTGCCAGCCGGAAGTGCGGGAACCGGGCTCCGGGCGGCGCTGCGCGCCGGCATCCGGGCCCATTGGGAGGCTAACCCAGGGCCACCGGGAAGGGCAAGCAGGCGGTCCCAGGCGGGCGCTCGCTGCTACACCGGGGGCGTGGCACGGGCGACGGAAAGTCCCGCCGCCCGTCCACCAGTCAGAAGTTCGGCCAGCTCCAGCCGAGGTAGTTGGCGTAGTAGGGCAGCCGGGCCGAGCCGATCCGCCCGTTCACGCTGGTCGCCACGAAGCTGCCGTCGCCCCGGGAGATGCCGACATGCCCGTACGGGTAGCTGATCAATGCCGTGGACCGGGACGTGCGCCGCGGCCCGCAGTAAGCAGCGGGCGGTACCGCCGACCCGGGCGGGAACCCGTGACTGGACAACCAGCGCTGGCCGTCAAACCGGATTGGCGGACCACCGCGCTACAGGCGGGCGTCGTGCCACGGCACGCGGGTCAGGTGGCCACGCAGCACGATGCGGGCGAGGTGCTCGAGCAGCCACGGGCCGCCGGCTTCGTGGCGCTCGTAGCCGAGGAGACGTCCCCACCGTCCAGTGGTGACGATGAGCGCCGTCACCCGTTCGTGTCCGTCGCTGTCGCGGGTGGTTTCGATGTCGGCGACCCTTCCGATGATCCGACCTTCGAGGTCGCGGACCGGCTGTCGCAGGAGCGCACCCGCCCGCAGCGGTGCGTCGGGCTGGTTAGCCGGCATTGTCTGCTCCCGGGATGCGGTTGATGAGGTGGTCCCGAAGCCAGGACTCCAGGGGCGGCTCGGGCAGCAGGTCTCGACTCACCGACAGGTTGACCGAGCTGGTGACCTCGGCGACCAGGTCGTAGGGGATGCGGATGGGGCCGGGAGTCGGAGCTGGCGCGAGCCGGCGGGCGGTGCCGGCCAGCCAGCGGCCGAGGACGCCGCCGATGCGGTCGCCGAGGGCCTGCTGGCCGATGAGCAGCGCTGCCACGTACGGCGTGCCGTTGCCGTCGACGGCGAGTTCGACGTCGTCGACCTTGCCGACGGGTTCGCCGTCGCGGTCGAGGATCTGCCGATCGAGCAGGTCGAAACCGATGAGCATGTCACCCGCCTCCCATCCGCGTGACGATCATCAGGGGAATCGCGGCGATGGCCGCGGCGAGGACGATGACCAGGTAGAGCAGGCCGAAGCCGTTGGCGAGCCGGCCGTTGACGCGGCGGCCGAGGTAGCCGCTGTCGTTGGCGACGACGAGGATCGGCAGGTAGGTCAGCGGCAGCGCCACCGCGCTGAACACCAGGGTGTATTCGGTGAGCTGGATCGGGTCGATGGTGGTCATGAGCACCGCGACCCCGACGAGGATCGACACCATCAGCACGGTGTGGAAGCGCGCCGCCCCGTTCGGCCGACGGAACTTGCCCCAGGCCCAGCCGAAGTACTGGGCGACCGTGTAGGCACTGGACAGGCCGGTCTCCATGGCGGCGCCGAAGGTGGCGGCGAAGAAGCCGAGGATCGCCGCGGCCAGGCCCAGCTTGCCGAACGCGACCGCGGCCGGCAGCGCGACCTGCGACAGCGAGTCGACGCTCATCTGCAGCGGGTGGAACACCGTGGCGGCGGTCGCCATCAGTGCGAACGCCAGCAGGCCGCCGAGCGGAAACCCCACGAACACGTTGACCCGGGAGGTCAGCAGGTCCTTGCTGCTCCACCGTTCCTCGACCCCGCCGGAGGAGAAGAAGAACACCTCGTAGGGCGTCATGGCGGAGGCGAACAGCGCCACGGCGAAGAACCAGTACGTGCCCCAGTCCTCACCGACGGGCGGTCCCGGATGGGTGGCCTGCCGCCAGAGCTGACCGGTGTCGGAATGCAGGTGGAGAAACGCGATGACGAACACGACCAGGGCCAGCCCGGTGAGCCCGAACAGGTTCTCCAGCAGCGAGAACTTCGCCCGCCACAGCACGACCCACAGCACGACACCGACGACGGGCACCCACAGCAGGTAGCCGACGCTGGTGGCCAGCTGCAACGCCAGCCCGACACCGCCGATCTCCGCGCCGAGGGTCAGGACCGTCACGAGCAGCGAGCCGGCGAGGTTGGCCAGCGCCACCCGAGGGCCGAGGCGTTCGCGGACCAGGTCGAACACCGGCCGCCCGCTGACCGCCGACACCCGGCCACTCATTTCCGCGTACGCGCAGATCCCGATCACCCCGACGAGGGGGACCCAGGCGTGGGAGAGGCCGAACCGTGCCCCGGACTCGGCGTTGGCGACGATGTCGCCGATGTCGACGAACCCGCCGATCGCGGTCAGCACGCCCAGGGCGATCGCCAGCACCCGCTTCACGGCGGGCCGTCCCGCCGAGAGTTCGCCTGCAGCTCGGCGACCAGGTCGTTCAGCTGCCGGGAGGTCCGCCCGAGCGCGTCGATAGCGTGGCCGAGGGTTGTCTCGTCCCGGGCTGCGGCGGCGTCGGACAGATCGCGGACGGTGTCCTGCACCAGCGGGACCAGACGGTCCCGCAGCGCGGCGGAGGCGTCGTCGGGTGCGACAGCGGTGGCGAGCTTCTGCTGCGCGCCGGCCACCGCCCGCACCGCGTCGTCGTAGGCCGTGGTGGTGTAGGCGTCGGTGAGGTGGTCCCGCAACTGCTGACGGGCGACGAGCACTCCGGTGGTGGCGGCGTCGTGCGCCGACGCGGCCACCTGCAGCACCGTCCGCGCGTAGCCGGAGGCGGCCGGTGGCTGCGACACCTGATATGCCAGGCCGGCCCAGAGCCCGAGCAGCGCCGTGGCCGCGATGATCAGCCGGTGGATCAGTTTCACTCGGCGCTCTGTACCCAGGTGGTGCGGGCCGCTAATCCTGCGGCGGCCGGTCGCCGCCGGGTCGGTCGTCGGGCCGCGCCGCGGGCCAGCCTGGCCGGGTGTCCCGGGCCGGATCCGGCGGCGTACGGCTGCCGCTACGGTGGATGCTCCGGATGGCACACCTGAGTCACATCCCGAACCTGACCGCTGTCGCCAGGGTGCTCGCGAGGTGCGGGACGGACGTCAGGTGCGGTGAAGGAGGGCACGGCAGGTGGCCGGACACGGGGAGGGTGTGCCCGGGCGGGCGGGAGCAGTGGTCGCTGTGGCGGTCCTGGTCGTGGCGTCCGTTCCGGGTCGGGCGGTGGCAGCCCCGTCTCCGGCGCCAGCCGCCAACGCGTCAGGGACCCCCGCGTGCCAGGTGCGAGACGGTCGGTTGACCGAGATCTCCGGGATGGTCGCCACCGGCACGGGGTTCGTCGTGGTCAACGACAGCGCCGACGAGGAGCCGCGCCGCCGGATCTTCTTTCTCGACGCCGACTGCGACGTCGTTCGGACCGTGCGCTATCCCTCACGCCCGAGGGACACCGAGGACCTCGCCGTCGACGCCGACGGGACGCTCTGGGTCGCCGACATCGGCGACAACGATCGCACCCGGCAGACCGTCGCGCTGTGGAAGCTGCCACCGGGCGCTGAGCGGCCGGTGCTGCACCGCATGACGTACCCGGACGGCCCGCACGACGCCGAAGCGCTGCTGATCAACGGCGGCCGGCCCGTCATCGTGACCAAGCAGGGCGGCGCCGCCGGCCTGTACGCCCCGACCGGCGACCTGAAGCCCGGTGCGACGGTGCCCCTGGAACGGGTCGGACAGGTGCGACTGCCGCACACCACCACGAGCAACCCGTTCGCGTTCCTCGGCGGACTGGTCACCGGCGCGGCCACGGCGCCGGACGGGCGCCGCGTGGTGCTGCGCACCTACGCCGACGCGTTCGAGTTCGACGTCGACGGCGACGTCATCGCTGCCCTGACGAGCGGCACCCCGCGAGTCGTGCCGCTGCCCGACGAACCTCAGGGCGAGTCGATCACCTACAGCCGGGACGGCCGCTTTCTGCTCACCGTCTCCGAAACCGCCGACCAGCCGGCGGGCACGAAGCCGACCATCCTGCGCTATCCCGTGCCGGTGGTCGCCTCCGCGACCGCTGAGGTGGCAGCGCCCACTCCCACCGCCGCGAAGGTCGGCGACCCACCGGGCAGCCGCGGGAAGGCGGCGATGGTCGGCGCTGTGGGGGTCATCGGCCTGGGCCTGGCCGTCGCGGGACTGATCGGGATGACCCGGTCGCGCCGTACCGGAAAGCGGTAGCAAACCGGAGGACGGTTCGCTGCCGGATTCGGCGTGGAGCGTCTGGCGATCCTGATGGGTGTTCATCCTCGTCGCTGGCGGCAGTTGCCTGACCCGCCTTCCTGCGCTGCCCGATCGGTCAGGTTGCTCCGTCCTCCTTTTGGCGTGGTGGCAGCTGGCGGAAATTGACCGGTAGGCGACTGAGATATCGGTCACCACGCCGATCTGGTGACCGACAGGTGCGCCTTGAGCAGGGACTTTGCCCGCGCTCAGCCGACTGGCTGACAGATCGGAAAGGGCGCTGACCGCTGACGGGAAATTCACTGTCAGCTAGCCGTCCGCCAATTCGCTTTTCCTGCGGTGCGCCGTGCCGCTCACTGTAGGCACCCATTTTGATGAAACGGAGTCAACCGTGTCCACCACCAATGTGACCGGGCAGGCGATCGTCCTCGGCGGCAGCATCGGGGGCCTGCTCGCCGCGCGGGTGCTGAGCGAGTCGTACGCGAAGGTGATCGTCTTCGACCGGGACGAGCTGCCGGCGGAGGCCGTCGACCGCAAGGGTGTGCCGCAGAGCGGGCACGCCCACGGCCTGCTCGCCCGGGGTCGCCAGATCCTGGAGGAGCTCTTCCCCGGCCTGACCGCCGACTTGACCGCCCAGGGGGCGGCCGCCATCGACATCCAGCGCGACTGCGTCTGGGTCAACGACGGACACCGGATCCCCCGGGTCGCCTCCGGGCTGGAGGGGCTCTGCGTCAGCCGGCGCGCCCTGGAGGCGTACGTGCGGGAACGGGTCCGCGCCCTGCCCAACGTGGAGGTCCGCCACGGGTGCGAGGCGTTGGGGCTGCTCACCGACGCCGACGGCGGCACCGTCACGGGCGCGCGGATCCTGCCCCGTGGCGGTCGGGAGGAACGCCACGCCACCGACCTGGTCGTGGACGCGACCGGCCGCGGCAACCGCGGCCCCACCTGGCTCGCCGAGCTCGGCTACCAGCCGCCCGTCGAGGACCGGGTGGACCCCCAGACCGTGTACGTCTCCCGCGACTACCGCCGCATTCCGGGCGAGACCAACTTCGCCGCCGTCCTCTGCAGCCCGTCGCCGGCCGCCCCGTACGGCGGGGTCGCCATCTCGGCGGAGGGCGACCGGTGGATGGTCACGCTGCTCGGCGTTGGCGCGGACCAGGCTCCGCCGGTCGACCCCGAGGGTTACCTCGCCTTCGCCGGGCGGCTGCCCGCCCCGGAGCTGCACGCGCTGCTGAGCCGGGCGGAGCCGCTCGGCCCGCCGAAGCGGATGCGGCTGCCCACCAGCGTGCGCCGCCGCTACGAGCACCTCGCCCGCCTGCCCGAGGGCTTCCTCGCGGTCGCCGACGCGATCTGCAGCTTCAATCCGGCGTACGGGCAGGGCATGACGGTGGCTGCGGCGGAGGCGATGGTGCTGCGCGACTGCCTCCGGCAGGGCCGGCGGGGGCTGCCCCGCCGCTTCTTCGCGGCGGCGGCGAAGGTGGTGGACGTGCCGTGGGACATGGCTGTCGGCGGGGACCTGCGTCATCCGACGGTCGTCGGGCCGCGCAGCCGCCGGACCCGTTTCCTCAACGGGTACGTCACCCGGCTGCACGTCGCCGCCGCGCGGCACCCCGTCGTCGGGCGGCGTTTCCTGAGCGTCGCCAACCTGATGACGCCGCCGCCGGGGCTCTTCGCCCCGGGGATCGTCGCCCGGGTGCTCTGGTCGGGCCGTCGCGCCACGCCTCCGGTGGTTCCCGTGGTGCCGCCGGCGCGGGTCGAGGAGTTGGTCGCTCCATGACCCGGGCATCGCGGGTGGATGGTCGGGGGTAGCCCGTAGGGCCTGCCCGGCGGATGGCACCCGGTCCAGCCGGACCGGGTGCCATTCGGTCCCGGTCAGCTGGAGATGTTCCGGACGGTGTTGTACAGGTCCGCCACCTGGTTGCCGTAGTACGGCGAGAACATGTACTGCGGCAGGGTGTTGTACTTGAAGTCGTTGTGCCCGTTGAGGTAGCCCCAGTTGCCGTCGAACGACATCAGCCAGCCGCCGCCGGACGAGCCACCGGTCATGTAGTTGAGCATGTAGATGGTGCCGCCGCCCCCGTCGTAGGTGGGGCCGTTCTCCGCGGTGAGCACCTCACCGTTGAACGGGGACGCCGCCGGGTAGCCGAAGGCGTAGTCGTACTGGCCGATCGGGTAGTTCCAGGCGATTCCCTGGCCACCGAGGTAGTCGGTGATCCGCCAGCCGTTGCTGCGGGCCATCACCGCCGACCCGACGTCGTTGGCGAAGTCGCCGTTGTTGTTGAACCAGGCCGTGGTCGTCCACAGCTGAGTGGCGTACCAGTAGCCGTAGGGGGCCGATCCGTTGTTGTAGTTCGGGACGAAGGTCCAGTTGGTCGCCCACGCCCGGTTGCCGGTGAGGCAGTGACCCGCGGTCCACACCTCGGACTTGCCCTCGGTGTTGACGATGGTCGCCGAGCAGACGTAGTTGCCGCCGTTGAGGGTGAAGTAGACCTTGCCGGAGGTGCGGGCCACCGGGTGGCCGACCGGGTAGTTGGGGTAGTAGGCCTGCGTGGACATGTCGGAGGGGGCGACGGTGGATCCGCTCGCCTTCGGCTCGACGGCGGGCGCGGCCGGGGCGATGCTGCCGGACGGTCCCTGCGGGCGGGTCGCGCTCTTGGCCCGGTCCCGGGCGTTGTCGCGCGCCGCCTTCACCGCGGGAATCTCGGTGTCCGGCTTGGCCGCCTTCATCCGCGTCGGGGTCCAGTAGGCTGCCAGGGCCCGCTGCCGGGCGTCGGGGCCGCGACCGGTGACGGTGCCGGCCACCTCGGGGCTGAGCTGTGCGGAGCTTCCGATGACCGCGCTGTTCGACGTGGGGAGGGTGGCCGGGGCGGCGCTCGCGGTGTTGCCCGCCGTGACCAGCGTCGCCGCGGTCATCACCGCGACAGCTGCGAGGCCACGGAGCAGTCTTGTGGACATCTTCCCTACCTTTCGGATAGCGGGTGGGGAAGCCCAAAATACTGCCGTATATGTATTGACGGTTATCACTTTAAGATCAAGTAGTCAGATGACGGAAGATGTGACGAAAGCGGTCGATCCTTTCCACTAGCGCATTGACTAGTGCGGATGAATATGCAGGGTTGCCGCATCCTGAGCGCGGCATCAGCGGTTGCCTGCCGGCTGGGACGGTGCGCCGACGGAGCGCGGCAAGTGGGTGCAGTGGACCACCGTGGCGTCATCAGGCATCGAAGCATCGGGGCCTGCGGAGGTGCGGGCTTCGGCCTGCCGGACGCGGCGGATGATGTCGGCCGGCCCGTTGGCGCTGAGCAGGTCCAGCACGCCGGGCCAGTCGGTCAGGGCGTACGGGCTGACGATCCGGCTGGCGCCGTTGCTGAGCAGCGCGACGCCGGCCAGGTCATGAAGGGGCCGGCTGCCGGTCACCGCTTCCGCCGCCGCGTGCGGGTCGTCCTTGGCGATCCAGTAGCCGCCCGGCTGGTTCCGGCGAGCCCGCAGCGCCTCGACGCAGGAGTCTCGGATGCGGTCGTACTCCGGCGTTCTCCGAGGAACGCCTTCCAACGGCGCCGAGCAGATCCGCCGAGCGGTGACCTCACGCTCGTCGGTGATGACCTGCGGGCCACCGCGGACCTGGTCGAGGACGAGGAAGGAATCCGCGAGCAGCAGATAGTCCAGCCGGCCTCGGTGGGCGCGGACCATCACCACGGTCGCCTGGGGGCTGCTGGGGTTCGTGATGTCGCAGGTGTCCCGGTGATCGGCGGCTATCTCGGCGATCGTGGTGGCGAGGATCGCCGGGAGGTCGCGCCCGTCGTCCCGCGACAGCCGCCCGAGCAGCGCGCCGCCGAGACGGTGGGTGTACCAGGCGACACCGTGGGAGCAGATCGACTCGGTTCCCGGGATGCCGGCGCCGTCCAGCAACACAACGGCGCCGGGAACAGCGCCGGCGAAGTCCTCGTTCGGCTGCCCGGCCGCACCGGGGCTGGTCGCCATGCTGACACGCACTCGTCGGCTCCTTGAGTCAGGGACAGCAGCCGTTGCTGTCCTATCCTGCGGCGATTCCGCTGTCCACGCGCACCCTGCCACCGCGTGCAGGCCATCCCCGTGCCGCAACCCGTGCAGACAGGCGCACCGCGAAGAGAGATCACCTCCGCCCAGTTCCGGTTTCCGGGTGGGGAGCGGCATGCGGGTTGGTATGCCTGTGGGGTGTCGGAGCGAGCGAACGACGAGCAGCCGGCGGCGGGCGGCAGCGGGCCAACCGAGGACGGTGGGACCGCGTCCCAGACGTCGCTGGCGGGTCCGCCGAGCGCGGGGAAAGCGGCCGGGCTGACCTTGCTGCTGGGTGCGCTGGGTGTGGTGTACGGCGACATCGGCACCAGCCCGCTGTACGCGTTGAAGACGGTCTTCACGCTCGATCGCGGCCTGGTGCCGAACGACCGTGACGTGTTCGGGGTGATCTCGCTGGTCTTCTGGTCGATCACCCTGATCGTGTCGATCAAATACGTGATCTTCATTCTGCGGGCCGACAACGACGGCGAGGGCGGGGTGATGGCCCTGGCCGCTCTCGCCCGACGGGCGCTGCGCAACGCCGGTGGCCGGCGAGCCGCCACCGTGCTGGCGCTCGGGGCGCTCGGCGCCGCCCTCTTCTACGGCGACAGCGTGATCACCCCGGCGATCTCGGTGCTGTCGGCGGTCGAAGGGTTGGAGGTCTCCTCCCCGCAGTTGGCGGTGGTCGTGCTGCCGCTGTCGGCGGCGATCCTCACCGTGCTGTTCGCCGGGCAGCGCTGGGGCACCGGACGAGTCGGGAACGTGTTCGGGCCGATCATGCTGCTCTGGTTCGCCTGCCTGGGCGTGGTCGGCGCGGCCGAGGTGCTGCGTCACCCGAGCATCCTGGCCGGCCTGTCACCGACGTACGCGGTCCTGTTCGTCGTGGAACATCCGGTCATCGCGTTCGTCGCGATGGGTGCGGTGGTGCTGGCGATCACCGGCGCCGAGGCGCTCTATGCCGACATGGGTCACTTCGGTCGCGCCCCGATCCGCCGGGCCTGGTTCGCGATCGTGTTTCCCGCGTTGACCCTCAACTACCTCGGCCAGGGCGCGCTCATCCTGCGCGCGCCGGACAGCCGAGCCAATCCGTTCTTCCTGCTGGTGCCGGAGTGGGCGCGGCTGCCGATGGTCGTCCTGGCCACCGTGGCCACCGTGATCGCGTCCCAGGCGGTGATCTCCGGGGCCTTCTCGGTGTCCCGGGAGGCGATGCGGCTGGGTTTCCTGCCCCACCTGCGCATCTGGCAGACCTCTCAACGGGAGTACGGGCAGATCTACCTACCCGGGATCAACTGGAGCCTGTTCGCGGGGGTCCTGGTGGTGGTGTTCGCCTTCGGTTCGTCCACGAAACTCGCCGCCGCCTACGGGGTGGCGGTCACCGGCACGTTCCTGATCACCACGACCCTGGTCCTGGTCGTCGCGCGGATGCTGTGGCGCTGGTCCGCGCGGCGGGTGGTGCTGTTCGGGGTGGTCTTCGGCAGCATCGAGCTGGTCTTCTTCGCCGCGAACCTGGCCAAGGTCAGTCACGGTGGCTGGCTGACGCTGTTCATCGCGGTCGTCCTGTTCACCATCCTGGTGACGTGGCGGCGTGGCGCCGCGCTGGTCACCCCGCGACGCGCCGAACGGGAAGGTCCACTGGCTGAGTTCATCGACTCCCTGCACCGCGCGAACATCCCGTGGGTGCCGGGCACGGCCGTGTTCCCGCATCCGAACAAGGAGACGACGCCGCTGGCACTGCGCGCGAACGTCGCGCACAACCACGTCCGGCACGAGCGAATCGTGCTCATCTCCGGTCGTACCGCGAACGTCCCACACATTCCCTGGGAGCAGCGCCTGACCGTCGACGACCTCGGCGACCCGAATGACGGCATCATCCACGTCAGCGCCGTCTTCGGCTTCCAGGACCCCACCGACTTCCCCGAGGTGCTGCGCCGCGTCGCCAGCCACCCCCTGGCCAGCGGGATCGCCCTCGACCAGGTCTCCTACTTCGTCTCCAGGATCACTCTGCGGTGTACTCAGCAGCCCGGGATGGCCACCTGGCGGAAACGCCTGTTCATCGGGCTCGCCCACAACGCCGCAAGCCAGGCCGAATTCCTTCACCTGCCCCAGGAACAGACCATCGTGCTGAGCGCCGAGGTCCCCGTCTGAACCACGCCGGGCGCCGGGCCCGGCAGTGGTGCGGTTCGCTGTCGTCCACGTCGGACCGACAGACTCAAGAGTCCCTCAATTTCCCCGCCCGCGGTGCGCCCACGTGCGGTGAGCGGCCTAGGTTCAGCTCACTTCGATGGAACACGGCGACGTGCAGCACCAGAGGAGCACCCATGGCCCCCACTCCGCCCACCGATGCCGAGCTGAACGTCCTGATCCGGGCTCGGCTGGCAGCTCTCGGTATCGATCTCGATCAACTCCCGCCCGGCAGCACCCCCGACCCGGAAACCGGCTCGCCCGGGCAGGAGTCGGTACTCGCCTCGCTGCGCTCGTTCCTGCGCGGCACCGTGGCGACGCTGGCCGCGTACCAGATGCCCGCCCCCGGCACGACGGACCCCGCGCTCGGGAAAGCGCTGTCGCAGCAACACGTGCCGATCCTGTACCCCTCGAACAGCGCAGAATGGCGGAAGGCATGACCGTCGAACCACTCGACCGCTCGATCGACCGCCGGGCGTTCCTGGCCCGCGCTGCCGCGCTGGCCGTCGCCTCTGCCGCAGGCGCCACCGTCGCCGCACCCTCGATGGCGGTGGCGAGCGGCGCCCTGACCGTGAACCCGGGTACGAGGAACCAGGCCCTGGACCAGCCCAACGCCTACACCCAGCCCCGGCCGGAGGCCGTCGCCGATCCGACCGAGCTGACCATCGCCGAGGCAGCCTGGCTCATCCGCGCCAACAAGCTGACCCCCGAGCAACTGGTCGAGGCGTACCTGGCGCGCATCTCCACGTACGACGGCACGTACCAGGCCTTCAACCTGGTGCTCGCCGACGCGGCCATCGCGGCGGCCCGCGACGCCGCCCGCGCGCCGCGACCCGGTGCGCTCCACGGCATACCCTTGGCGATCAAGGACAACTACTACACCGAAGGCGTCCTCACCACCGCGAACTCCTTCCTGTTCAAGGACTTCGTGCCGCCGTACGACGCGACCGCGGTGGCCCGGCTCAAGGCCGGCGGCGCCATCGTCCTCGGCAAGACGCAGATGGGCCCGCTGGCCACCACCCGTGCCACCACCCCGGCCGGCGTGGTCACCACGGTGAACGCCTGGACGCCGACCAACCGCAACACCGACCCCGGCGGCTCATCCACCGGCACCGCCACCGCGGTCGCCGGACGGATGGCCACCTCCGGCATCGGCACCCAGACCGGTGGCTCGATCACCGCCCCCTCGAACGCGCAGAACCTGACCGGGCTCAAACCGACCATGGGACGGGTCTCGGCCACCGGCGTCATCCCGCTCAGCTACACCCGCGATCATCCGGGCCCGCTGGCGCGCGACGCCAAGGACGCCGCCATCATGCTCACCGCGATGGCCGGCGAGGACCCGGCGGACCCGCGCAGCCAGGGGCTGCCCGATGTGCCCGATCTGATCGACGCGGCCACGCCGGTGTATCGAAGGAACCGGGTCAAGCTGCGCTGGAACACCAGGATCGGGGTGCTGCCCGGATTCACCAACGGCACCTCGGCCACCGCGGCGGCCCGCCAGGCCTACCTGGCCCAGCTCGCCGAGATACCCGGCGCCACCCTCGTGGACGTTCCGCTGCCCGAGGGGTGGAGCCAACTGACCGGCGGCACCTTCAACAACATCCGGCTGCCGGAGCGCAGCGAGCCGTTCATGCCGTACCTGCGCACCGACCTGCGTGGCTTCGGCGTGTCGGTGACCAGTTGGCTGCAGGGAGCGCTGCTGGGCGGCAACGAGTTTCTCACGGGCCAGCGAGCCAAGCTGCTGCTGATGGAACGAGTGCTCAACGACCTGTTCGACGGGTGCGACGTGGTGGTGCAGACCGACCCGGTGCCGTTCGACATCCTCGGCCTGCCGGAGATCGCTTTCCCGATCGGGTTCACCGCCGCCGGCGTGCCGATCGGCACCATCCTGGGCGGCCTGCCGTACGCCGAGGACCGGCTGTTGTCGGTGGTGGCCGCGTACCAGGCGACGACGGACTGGCATCTGCGGCGGCCCGCCGACCCGCCCGCCCAAGCCAGGGCGCGCGCGGAAGCACCGACGCAGGAGCTTCGGCTGACCGCCGAGCAGGTCGCCGAACTCACCCAGTAGCCCGGGACGGAGGGCGGGAGGCGGCTCCCGCCCTCCGTTGTCTCACGCTGGATCGCGAAGCGAATATCTGCGCTGCGGTCGCGGGAAACCTCGACCGCAATTCTCCCGTGCCGTTGAAACGACGTGCTGCGTTCACCTACCTCCCCGCCGGGGAGACGAATTGCGGCGAGACCGCAGCGGGGCAAGCGGGGTTCTCCTGAGCCGCCCCGCTGCTGGTCCGCGTGCCGGCGCCGCAGGCCGTCCGGCTGGCGCCGGCGACATCAACAAGGCTCAAGATTTGCTCAATTGCCGCGGCGAGCGTTCCTGAAAATGATCGAAGCCGGTTGAATCGATCTCACCCGATCTGGTGCGGCCGCCCCTGTCGGACCCTTTTCCGTTGTGCACTGTGCTGTGAAGGGGTGTCAGGTGAAACGAAGACTGTCGCGGACGGCGCTGCCGGTCGCCTGCGTACTGACGTTGATCGGTACGCCGGTGCTGACCTCGGGAACCGTCGCCAGCGCGGGGGACCGCGTACCGAAGCCGGAGTCGGTGATCGGCTGGGTGCCCTGCGCCGACTACAAGTTGGCCACCTACGAGCAGATCGCCGACTACTACCGGGCGCTCGACAAGGCCAGCGACCGGATGAAGCTGGTCGAGATCGGCAAGACCAGCGAGGGCCGGCCGCAGTTGATGGCCATCGTCTCCTCCGAGAAGAACCTCAAGGATAAGGACCTCGAGCGCTACCGCCAGACCTCGGTGCGGCTGTCCCAGGGCGACACACTCTCCGAGTCGGAGGCACGGGACCTGGCGAAGAACAGCAAGGCCATCGCCTGGGTCGACTTCGGCATCCACTCCACCGAGGTGGCCGGTCACCAGACCGCCCCGCAGTTCGCCTACGACCTGGTGACCAGCGAGACGCCCGAGGCACGCGCGATCCGGGACAACGTCATCACCCTGCTCGTGCCGAACGTCAACCCGGACGGCGGCACCAAGGTGGCCGAGTGGTACCGGCAGAACCTCGGCGGCCCCTACCAGGACGCCGGCTATCCGGAGCTCTACCAGAAGTACGCCGGGCACGACAACAACCGTGACTGGTACATGTTCAACCTGCAGGAAACCCAGAACGTCGGGCGTCAACTGTTCCACGAGTGGATCCCGCAGGTCATGCACAACGTGCACCAGACGGCGGTCTTCCCGGCGCGGATCAGCATCCCGCCCTACGAGGATCCGCTGAACCCCAACATCCACCCCCAGGTGGTCCGCGGCGTCAACCTCGTCGGCGACGCGATGGGACAGCGGCTGGAGCGGGAGGACAAGGGCGGCGCGCTGGCGCGCCAGTCGTACGACATCTGGTGGAACGGCGGCGCGCGGACCGCGCCGTACTACCACAACCAGATCGGCATCCTCACCGAGACGGCGCACGCCTCGGCGACGCCGCGGGTCTACGACCCGGCGACCTTCCCGAAGACCTTCGCGGACGGCACCTCGACCAGCGAGCCGTCGGTGTTCTACCCCAGCCCCTGGAAGGGCGGCGAGTGGCACCTGTCGCAGAGCTGCGACTACATCAAGACGGCCTCGTGGGCGATGCTGCGGGTGGCCAGCGACGACCGGGAGTCCCTGCTCTACGGGGTGTCGCAGATGGCCCGCGACGGGGCGCGTGACGGCAGCAAGACCACCTACGTGATCCCGGCCGACCAGGCGGACTTCCCGACCGCCACGAAGCTGGTGGACAAGCTGCGGTGGAACAACATCCGGGTCGAGCAGGCGGTGAGCTCGTTCACCGTGGGCAACCGCACCTACCCGGCCGGCAGCTACGTCGTCCGTGAGGCGCAGCCCTACCGGGCGGCGGTCCTGGACCTGCTCAACGCGCAGAAGTACCCGGACCGTCGGCTCTACCCCGGCGGCCCGTTGGAGCCGCCGTACGACATCACCGGTTACACCCTGTCGTTCCAGATGGGCGTCACGGTCGACAAGCTGAACCAGCCGGTCGCGGCCACCACCCGCCAGGTGGACTGGCCGACCGTGCCGGCCGGGGTGGTGGCGGGCGCACCGAAGTACGCCTACGCCCTCGACCCCCGCGTCAACGACAGCTCCGCCGCCGTGAACGCGCTGCTCGCGGCGGGGGAGAAGGTCTACCGCAGCGGCGGCCAGGTGACCACCCGTACCGGCAGCCTGCCGGCCGGGACGTTCCTGGTCACGCCGGCGGCGGGCACCGACGCGCGGGTGACGTCGCTGGCCACCCGGCTGGGGCTCAGCATCGCGGCGGTGGACGTGAAACCGGCGAAGGTGACGACGCTGGCCGCACCCCGGATCGGCCTGTACGACGGGTTCAACAACTACGACGAGGGTTGGACCCGGCTCATCCTCGACCAGTTCGGCTTCGGGTACCAGAAGCTGACGAACGCCGCGGTCCGAGCCGGCGACCTGCGGGCGAAGTTCGACACGATCGTGCTGCCCGACGCCACGTACAGCTCGATGCGTAACGGCCGCACGGCGGGGTCGCTACCGCCGGAATACACCGGTGGGATGACCGACGCGGGCGTGGCCAACCTCAAGAAGTTCGTCGAGGCGGGCGGCACGGTCGTGACGCTGAACAAGGCGGCCCAGCTGCCGATCAAGGCGTTCGGCGTGCCGGTCAAGGACGTCACCGAAGGCGTGGCGGACACCCGGTACAACATCCCCGGTTCCGTGCTGAACCTCAACGTCGACGCCACCGACCCGGTCGGCGCCGGGTTCGGCTCGACCGCGTCCGCGTTCGTCGCCAACGGCCCGGCGTTCGAGGTCAACGAGGGCGCCCAGGGCGTCACCGTGGCGGCCACCTGGCCGAAGACGAACCTGCTGAAGAGCGGCTTCCTCCTCGGTGACGACGTCATCGGCGGGAAGGCGGCCGTGGTGACGGCGAAGGTGGGCGACGGGAACGTGGTGATGATCGGCTTCAAGCCGCAGCACCGGGCCCAGTCGCACGGCACCTACCGGCTGCTGTTCAACGCGATGTACCTCGGGGGTCAGGGCTGACCTGACCTCGATCGTGGTGGCCGGGCGCACTGCTGCGCCCGGCCACCACTGCGTCGTCGGCAGTTCTCACGACCGCGGGATGGGTAGTTCACGAAGCGGGTCGCCGCCGTCGATGAAGAGTCGGGCGTCCGCCGTCGTCGCCCTGGCGATCCGCCGCAGCACCCGCTGACCGGCCCGGGGATGCCGCCCGTCGAGGGCACCAACGCGGACGGCGAACACGAGATCGAACGGCTCTTCGCCAGTCCGCAGGACGAAATCTTCGGCGGCGACCTGGCGGACGCTCATGCGGCCGGGCGCGATCTCGTCCGCCGCACCGGCTTCGGCCTGTGCGATGGCGGCAGCGGATCGGTCGATGGCCAGGATGTGGCCGGTGGTGAGCCGGGCCGCGACGGCTCGTGCGGCCGCCCCGGGCCCGCATCCGATCTCGAGGACGCGGGAGTGCGGCTGAAGGGGAAGGGCGTTCACGATCGCGGCGAGGCGGGGCGACAGTGAGGCCGGCATCTCCGGAAGGCTATCCGACGATCGCGGTCGGGGCCGGTGCGACGCGATGCGCCACTATCGGCCGTACGCGTCGACCGGAGTGACTCAGGGCAGGTCGGCCAGTCGCGCCGCGACCTGCTGCTCGGCCAGTTGCTGCGCGAACTCCACCGGGTGGCGGTCGGGCATCGTCTGCACCTCGGTCACCCCGAGCGTCGCGTACTCGGCCACCTCCGCCACGAACGCGTCGACGTCGGCCAGGGGCGGGCGCATGACCAGCACGGTCTTCTCGATGCGGTCGTAGTCGCGGCCTTCGGCGGCACAGTGTTCGCGCAGCACGTCGAGCTTGTGCGCGACCTGGGCGCGGCTCTCGCCGAACAGGTTGCACGCGTCGGCGTAGCGGGCCACGAGCCGCAGCGTCTTCTTCTCGCCGCTGCCGCCGACCATGATCGGGGGGTGTGGTCGGCTGATCGGCGCCGGCACGCACAGCGTCTCGGTCAGCTGGTAGTGCTTGCCGTCGAACGGGCCGTTGTCGTCGCTCCACATCTGCCGGCAGATCTGCAACGTCTCCCCGAGCCGTTCGAAGCGCTCGCTGACCGGGACGACCGGTACGCCGAGGCCGCGCTGCTCGCGCTCGTACCACGACGCGCCGATGCCCAGCCGCGCTCGCCCGCCGGAGAGCACGTCGAGCGTGGTGACGATCTTGGCGAGCAGGCCCGGGTGGCGGTACATCACCCCGGTGACGAGGGCGGAGAGCGCCATCCGTTCCGTCTTCGCGGCCACGTAGCCCAGGGTGGTGTAGGCCTCGAGCATCGGCTCCTCGGCCGACGTCGTGAACTCCATCTGGAAGTAGTGGTCCATCACCGTGAACGTGGAAACCCCGGCCTGCTCCGCGATCCGGGCGGTTTCCGTCAGGACCGGGGCGATCTCCGACGGGTCGGCGGGCGTGGAGAAGTTCCAGTAGTGCAGGCCGAGCCGCATGCCCATCCCTCCAGTTCCTGGGTGGCTTCTCTCATCATGCCCGGCAGGCACCGGTTGTTCCGCCCATCCGGGCGATGGGAGGGAACGGTGCGGCGTTATCCCGGTGGGGCGGGAATCAGTCGCGCGGCCTCTGGTTCGCTGGTCATTTCGTTGCTACTGTCGCCGGATGCCGACGGATTTCGTAGCTGGCGGAGTTGACCGCACCCGCCTCAACAGCCTGCTGGAGCGCGAACGGGCCGAGTTCGTCGACCGGCACCCCCGGTCGGCCGCCGCGTACGCCCGCGCCGAGCACCTGTTCGGCAAGGTGCCGATGACCTGGATGAACAAGAACGCCGCAGGCTTCCCGGTCTACGTGGACCGGGCCCGCGGGGCCCGCCTCACCGACATCGACGGCAACGACTACCGCGACTTCTGCCTCGGCGACACCGGGGCCATGGCCGGACACTCTCCCGCTCCGGTCGTCGCCGCAGTCACCCGCCGGCTGGCCGAACTCGGCGGAGCGAGCACCATGCTGCCCACCGAGGAGGCGGCGACGGTCGGGGCCGAGCTCACCCGTCGCTTCGGGCTGCCCGCCTGGAGCTTCACTCTGACCGCCACCGACGCCAACCGGTGGGCGATCCGGCTGCTGCGCGCCGTCACCGGCCGACCCCGCATCCTGGTCAACAGCTACTGCTACCACGGCTCGGTCGACGAGTCCCTGATCGTGGTCGGGCCGGACGGACGCCCGCGCAGCCGTGAGGGCAACGTCGGCGCCCCCTGCGACGTGACCGTGACCAGCCGGGTGGCCGAGTTCAACGATCTGGACGGGCTGGCCCGCGAACTCGCCCACGGCGACGTCGCCGCGGTGCTGATGGAGCCGGCGTTGACCAACATCGGCATTGTGCTGCCCGAACCCGGCTATCTCGACGGGGTCCGCGCGCTCACCCGGCAGCACGACGTCTACCTCATCAACGACGAGACGCACACCTTCTCCGCCGGCCCGGGCGGCGCCACCGCCGCGTGGGGCCTCACGCCGGACGTGGTCACGATCGGCAAGGCCATCGGCGGCGGCGTCCCGGTCGGCGCGTACGGTCTGTCCGCCGAACTCGCCGCCGCGTTGACCGGCCGCGCGGACCTCGACCTGGTCGACATGGGCGGTGTCGGGGGCACCCTCGCCGGCAACCCGGTGTCGATCGCGGCCACCCGGGCCACCCTGCAGGAGGTGCTCACCGACGACGCGTTCGCCGGCATGATCGACGTGGCGACCGTCTTCACCGACGGCATCCGCAAGATCATCGACGAACACGCGTTGCCCTGGTCGGTGAGCCAGCTCGGCGCGCGGGTGGAGTATCGCTTCGCCGCTCCGGCTCCCCGCACCGGCACCGAATCGGCGGCCTGCGCCGACGCCGACCTGGAGGACTTCCTGCACGTCTATCTGATCAACCGGGGCATCCTGATGACCCCGTTCCACAACATGGCGCTGATGTGCCCGCAGACCACCGTCGAGGACGTCGCCCGACACCACGAGGTCTTCGCCGACGCGCTCGCCGCGCTGCTCGGCTGACCGGCGCGCTGCCATGGCGAGTCAGCAGATGCTGGCCGCGGAACGGTCAGCTGCCTGCCCTGGCCCTGGCGTGCGGCCAGGGCGGCATGTCGTCGAGGCCCTCGCCCTCCTCCGCCTTGACCCACCAGCCCGTGTCGTGGATGTAGTGCTCGAGCCACTGCCGGAGACTGGGTGAGTCGATCCACCAGGCGACGTCCGGATCTCCCGGGTTGGGTTCGAAGAGCAGCACAGTCCCCTCAGCGCTGCGGCAATCGACGCACGCGTACATGCCGCAGCCCCAGGTGAGGATCGGCAGGACACCTTCGGGCCAGGCCCACTCGGTGCCGGCGTGCGCGGTGCGCGCTTCGGTGTAGCAGTCCACCGCCTGCTCTTCGGTCGGGCCGTCGATCAGGCTGAGCAGCTGGTAGTCGGGGCCGAAGCCGCCGTTGGCGACGTCGCGGTAGATCGCGGCCAGCAACGGGTGCAGCGGGAAGCCCAGACGCTGTTCGGCCTCGGCGATCCTGGCGCGGGAGAGCGGAGCGGGCAGGCCACCCTCCAGCGGTACGGTGGGTTCGTCCTCGCCGGCCCGGCGGGCGAGGCGGCCCAGCAGTTCGTGATAATCGGTCACGGTCGCAGATCATGCCGCGGCGGTCCGACAGCCCCGTCGTGGCGTAGCTCGACTCCGCCGCTCCGCACCCGATCACCTGGCAGGATGGACACCTGTGGATCGGACACAGGTGACAGATTGGCTCGCGGCCTACGAGCAGGCGTGGCGCACGCCGGGGACCGAGGTGCTCGCCACGATCTTCACCGAAGAGGCGAGCTATCTGCAGGGCCCCTACCGGGCACCGGTCATCGGCCTGCCGGCCATCGCCCGGATGTGGGAGAAGGAGCGCGACAGCCCTGACGAGGTGTTCCACATGACCAGCGAGATCGTCGCGGTCGACGGCAACACCGCGGTGGCGCGCGTGGAGGTCCGGTACGGCGACCCGGTCGAGCAGGAGTACCGCGACCTGTGGGTCATGCGCTTTGCCGAGGACGGGCGGTGCAACTCGTTCGAGGAGTGGCCCTTCCGGCCCGCGTAGCCGACCACCGTCCGCTGGCCCACCGGTGAGTCGCATAGGGAATCACCGCATTCGGCGAGGGGCCCTGGCGGCCTAGCGTCGGCGCACGACGACGCGTGCCCTCGTGACGGAGGCCGGCCGCCGCCGCGCCGGCAGGCCTGGGCGGACCTCGGCCCGGTGGCGGGCCGGCGGCATCGGGGGCTGATGTGCCTCGTCCTGCTGACCGCCGGCTGCGGCATGCTCGGTTCGGGCGGCTCTGATGCCTGCGGCAACCAGTACGGATAAGGCCCGAAGCCGGACGGGTCGGTGGTCTATCAACCGGATGTCGAAGGTCGAGCCGGCCGGCGGTGACAAGGCGGTCACCCTGGCTCCGGTGCAGCTGACCGACGTGGTGCGGGACGGCCATTTCCCGATCGACCAGGCACTCGATCTCGAGTCGCAGACCTTCAGCCCGCTGCCCGACCTGCTCGGAGAGGTCGTCGACGGGACTCCGGCGACGCCGGTCATGCCGGACGCCGGCAAGGCGACCGGACTCGGCGTGAACGCCATCGGCACGTCCGGCCTCCGGCTCGCCGCGCCGCCCATCGTGCTCGCGCCGCTCGCCGCGCCGCCCATCGTGCTCGCGCCGGCACGCGGTCCGGGAAGCGAGGCGGCCCGGAGCGTGCAGCGGAAGGTCGGCGACTGGGAGGTCACGGCGTTACAAGGACAGCTCGAAGCTGGGGCTGACCGCCGAGCACGGCACGGCCGCCGCGCGTCTCAAGGTCGACTTCGACATCCAGCTGCTGGTCCGCAACCCGCGGGTGTGGGGCGACATCCGGGTGACCAACGGTGTCGTTCCGCACCCGTCGTTCCGCATCGACGGGGTCGAGGGACTCGCCATCACGGTCGCCGCCGGCGCGGAGGGCGGGTTGAGCGACAACAAGAAGGCGAAGATCGAGTTTCCCATCGAGATCAAGCAGCCCATCATCATCGGTGGCTTTCCCGCGACCCTCAAGCAGACGTTCAAGTTCCTTGTCGAGACGGCGTTCACGGCGAAGAACGGCAACCTGCAGGCCACCGGCCGGTGGGGCCTCGACGGCCCGATCGGTACGTCGGCTCGTCCGTCCTCACGCCCGCCTTCTCCGTGCAGAAGAGCATCATGCAGTCCCTGCGCGGCGTGTCCATCGGCGTCGAGGCGATCGTCGTGGCGGCGGAGTTCCGCTTCGGCTTCATGATCGGCCTGCCGGTCGCGGGCGCCGGGCCGTTCGTCGGTGTCGTCGCCTCGCTCGGACTGACCAACGGCTCCGCGGCCGGCCGGGTCGGACTGCCGCTGGCCGGGCCGGCCGTCAAATGCCGTGGATCCACACTGGTCCTGACCGTGCGAGCCGGCGAGGGCATCAACATGTCGGAACCGCTGGCCAAGGCGATCGAGTAGGTACTGCACGTCAGCATCCCGCAGGAGGCGGACTTCCTCAAGAAGGACATTGTCAACCGGACGGTCGTCGAGCCGGACGTACCCCTGTGCCGGGGCTGAGCCCAGCTCGACGGCCGGACGGGGACCCGCAGCGGGCCAGGCGGGTCACCTCCGGGCGCCCACGGCATCGCCCGCTCGGGCGGGGTGAGCACTGCTGATCCCGCCGCGCAGCGCAGCAACCGCCACACTCACGATCCAGATGACGCCGAGCAGCCGCCACAGGACTTCCGCCTTCACGAACGGCGACCAGCCGATCGAGATGATCGACAGGGCCAGCAACGGACCGGCGACCCGGCCATAGTGGAACACCCACCGGGTACGCGTGCCGGACCGCAGGGCGACGACGGACGAGGCGGTGACGAGCAGGGAGAGGCCGAGGAGATGCACCGGGCCGCCGGCGAGCAGGGTGGCCTTTCCGAGCGCGGCGACGACCGCCGCGCCCGCGGATGGCGCGGTCACCAGGAGCAGCAGCGAACAGACCACGGAGAGGAACAGGAATCCGGCGGCTGCCGTCGTCCCCGCGGTCGCGACGGCGGCTTCCCGCCGGCCGGCGGCGGGCTCAAGGGCCGCCCCGACCCGGCGGCCGAACTGGTACAGGGCCACCGCCGCCACTGCCTGCAACGCCGACTGGACGAGCACTGCCGCAAGGTTGTCCTGGTAGAAGGCGCGTAACTCCGCCGCCGACGCGTCCGGCAGGTAGAGGGCCTTGCCGGCCAGGAGGGCGTTGCCGGCGGGGATGCTGGCGATGAAGGCGAGCACGAACAGTATGCCCCACCAACCCCATCGCCGGTCGCTGCGCGTCACCATGCTGGTCACTCCTTCCGAGGTAGCTGCCAGACACGGCGCCTGCCGCGGGCCGTCCCGGCACCGATCCGAAAGGCATGCTGCCCGCCGGAGCGCCGCCGGCCATCCCACCGGAAGCGACACCTGAGCTACGCGCGGCAACGTACGGCCGGTACGCGGAACGCCGTACCGGGGTCGGGTCGGGCGTCAGCGCACGATGACGAGGTTGGCCATGTCGACCAACGGCCGATAGCCGAGCCTGGCGTAGACCTTGTTGGAGGCCGGGTTCGCCTGGTCGGTGAACAGGCACACCCGCGCACCCTCGGCCTGGATCCGCCGAGACACCTCGGCGACCGCGTTGCTGGCCCAACCGCGCCCGCGCTGAGCCGGCGGCGTGTACACCGGGCCCACCCGCGCGACCCCGAACGACGGCGGGTTCGCGCCCGTCAGGTGCACCAGCTGCCCGTCCTCGTCGACCCAGAACCACATCCGCCCAGCCCGGAGCCGGCGCAGCAACTCCGCCCGTTCGGGCACCTCGTGCGCGCTGACCCCCCGCGGGCGGCCCGCCTGCTCGTCGGCGTCACCCATGAACGCGCCGAACCATTCCGTCACCAGGTCCACGTCGTCCTCGGTCGCGACCACCAAGCCGCCCGGCACGGGCGCCGGCGGGACCAACTCCCCGAGCTCGTGCAGCCGCGTGTGCTGGCTGACCCGGACCTGGCCCCCATTGAGCCGGGCCAGCTCGGCCGCGCACAGCTGCACGGCGGGAAGAGCCCCGTTGACCGCGAGCACCTCCTCCCCGCGCTCGTGCAACACGCGGGCCAGGGCCACGGCCGCGTCGTCCGGCATCGGCAGCAGGAACGGCGGGTACGGCGCGAACGGCGCGGTCCGCATCCCCGCACCGACCACGGCACCGGACTCGTCCCGGACCACCAACCACCAGTCGCGGTCGGGCGGCGCGATCCCCTCGGCCTGCCGAGCCGACATCCGGTGCGCGACACCGGCCACGACCGTGCTGATCACCGGATCGGCGGCCAGATGGTCACCGGCCGCGGCGAGAAACTCGGCCGGATCGGTGCAGAACTGCAGGTGCGAGGTGGCCATCGGGACAGCGGTCATCCGAGAAAGCTACCTATCCAGGTGCCGCACCGGCACCGGAATTTTGCCTGGCGCTACCTGGGACGGCAGGAACCAGGCCGGTGATCAGCGCTGCGCGCCGGGGTCGTCGTCGAGGCCGATGTTGTGGTACCAGCAGCCGCCGGACGGGGGTGTGTCGAAGCGGGCGGCCGCGACAGCGTTGCCGTCCCAGTAGTTGTCGTGGACCCACCCGGATTCGCAGGTGCCGGTTCCGGTGATCTGCAGACCGTGGGTCTGGGTCTGGTGGGGCTGGCTGTCCCAGACCCGGTTGTTGTGGATCGTGGGGCGGTAGGTGGCGGCGGCCAGGGTGATGCCGGCCCGGGTGGGCGGGGAGCCGGGTATCTGGTACGGGGCCCCGGGCGGTGGGGTGCGGTCCGGCCAGGCGGTCGGCGCGCCGGGGCGACGTGGCGCGAGCACCAGCTTGGTCGCGCTGTTGCCCATGACGATGACCCGCCGTCCGTCGGCGGTGATCCACTTGCCGCGATGTCCGTCCGGAACCCAGTTCGCGGACGTGTCGGTCAGCGACCGTTCGGTGTAAGTGACGGTGTCTCCCGCGCCGGAGGATGCGGGTGCGGTGCGCCGGCCGTTGTTGCGGATGCGGTTGCCGGCTATGGCGACGTCGGCCAGCGACGAGTCGGCGAGGATGCCCTCGAGCGCGTTGTCCCAGAACTCGTTGTCTTTGATGATCATGTCGGTGGCGGGCTCCTGGGCACCGCCGGCGAGGTTGTGCTGCCAGTAGCCGTAGCGGCCGTTACGGCTGATGCGGTTGCCTTCGACCGTGTAGGGGCCGGGGGTGTTGCCGATGGCGACGCCGTCCCAGACGTTGTCCTCGATCACGCAGCCGGTCACGATGCCGCCCCGCCCGGCGACGCTGGTCGTGCCCAGCGACGACACGTCGTAGCCGGCCTGGTGGTTGCCGATCAGCGTGCAGCCGGACACGATGAGCCCGTCGGTGCCCCAGTCGGAGATGCCGAACCGGTTGCCCTCCGAGTGGCAGCCGATGACGCGGATCCCGCGCGGCGGCGTCCAGTCCTTTCCCTGCAACTCGAAGAAGATGCCGCTGGTGCCGTTGCGGATCGTGGTGCACGCGTTGACGGTGCACCGCTCCACCGGCCCCCAGCCGCCGACGCCGATGCCGATGCCGGCGCCGCCCATCCACTCGCCGTTCTCCAGCCGCCCGCAGTGTTCGATCAACAGGTTGTCGACGAACGTGTCCTGTAGGAAGTCGCAGCCGAAGCCGGTGGCCGCCGTGTCGTGGATGTAGAGATCGTGGAAGCGGCCCCGCCACACGTACTGCAGGCCCAGGCCCTTGGCGAGCACGTCGTACTGGGACAGCCGCACGCCGGAGCCGTCGATCTCGAAGTGCGCGAAGGTGCAGTCGGCGATGTGGTTGTCACGGCTGGCGCCGTGCTTCTGCACGGTGAAGAAGGCGAGGGGAGTCGGGGAGGTCGGATCTCCCGGATTGGCCAGGGCGAACCGGGTGGCGGCCGGGCCCGCGCCGATCAGTGAGACACCGCTTCGCCAAACGGTGCCCTTGTCCCGGATCGAGTACAGGCCGGACGGGCAGTAGATGGTGCGGGGCTGGCCGTCGGCGGCGTAGCCGGCGCCGAGTTCGTCGACGAGCCGCTGCAGCGCCGGCTGGTCGTTGGTGGTCCCGTCGCCGGCCAGACCGTGATCCCTGGCGTTGTGGACGAAGGGGTCTGCCGCGAGGCCCGCTGCGGGCAGAGTGGTTGCACGAGGTGGACGCATGACTCCCGGCTGGTGCATGGGCCCTCCAATCCGCGGCCGACCGCCGTCGGCGGCAGCCCGAGAGCGGATCGTGGTGGTGCAGGCGGCAGCCCCGGGTCGACGGCCAGCAGAGGGAGTATCCCACCGGCTCGTGCCCCCGCGGCCCGGCTTTCCCGGATGGGCGCGACCTCGTGGATCTGTCCTGATTCAGCCGACGGCGTCGGCCCGACTGGCGGGGCTGGCCGGCACCGTGCTGCCGCAGCGGGAATGCTTCACCCAGGGGGATAGGCGGCCTGGGCACGGTGGGCCTTGTCGCGGCGCCGCGCGTCATCCCAACGAGTGAACGTCCGGATTCCGGGAACCCTGTCCCGTCTTCACGCCCAGACGAGAATGGGGTCGCCCTGATGGCAGGAAAGCAGCAGGACGTCGTGGACGTCCTTCTCGACCAGCACAGCCAGATCAAGTCGCTGTTCAGCCGGGTGGCCAGTGAGCCGAAGGGCACCCAGAAGCGCGAGCTGTTCCAGGACCTGGTCCGCCTCCTGGCGGTGCACGAGACCGCCGAGGAGGAGGTCGTACACCCCGTCGCCCGCCGCCGGATCGACTCCGGTGAGCAGGTGGTCGACAGTCGCCGAAAGGAGGAGGACCAGGCCAAGCGCGAGCTGGCCCAGCTCTACGACATGGGCGTCGACCACCCGGAGTTCAACGCCAAACTGGCGAAGCTCAGCGAGGCGGTGGCGCAGCACGCCGACCGTGAGGAGGCGGAGGAGTTCCGGTCCCTCCGGCAGCAGGTGCCGCAGGAGCAGTTGGTACGGATGGCCGGCGCGGTCCGCGCCGCGGAGCAGACGGCACCCACCCGCCCGCATCCGCACAGCGGCGAATCCGCACCGGCGAACCTCCTGGCCGGCCCGCCGCTGGCGGTCTTCGACCGGATCCGCGACGCCGTGCGGGACTGGCGGGAGACACAGCGCGTCCGCTGAGGGGCGTCGCCCACCGCTGAGCGTTCCTGCAACTGCCGCCCCGACTACGTCACGTAACCCACCACCCCTGGACCGGCGCCGTGCGAGCGGTCCCGCTCGTGGCGGGTGTGCCGCCGCGGCTGCCCGGCTGGCCGGCGCGGCGGCCGTCGCCGCGTACCGGCTCGTCGAGCAGGCCCCTCGAACGGTGACCCGGCCGCGCCGGTGCCCGTCCGCCGGCCGGTCCGCGGGTGGGAATCCGGCGTTTGGCGCGTTGAGTGACGGGTATGGACGGCAGGTGCAGGCCGCACCAGGAGAGGTGGCAGGGCGATGAACATGAGCCGGATGAGTGATGTCATCGTCGGCGCGGCCGGCAACGTGGCCGGTGCTGTCGCCGATCCCCGGGAAGGACTCACCCGGCTCCGCGCGGCCGCTACCGGGCGTACCGCCACCATCGTGGCCGCCGGGCTGATCATCGGCTATCTCGCGGCTCGCCTTGGTCGTCGCAGGTGACGTCCCCACACGCGGGAACCGGCCCGTGACGGGGGAGATGCCGGCTCATTTGCAGGTTTGCCGACACGAGCTCTGGTGACTGCCGGAGACTCGGGACGTGCCGGTGACACTCCGGACGCGTCGGCACCCGGGACCAGGAGGTTCGACGTGCAGGAGATCGTAGGCGAGACCCTGGCCCGGCGGCTGGTGGAGTGGGGCGTCGACACGGTGTTCGGCCTTCCCGGGGACGGCATCAACGGCCTGATGGAGGGCTTCCGCCGGCAGCGGGACAAGCTCAGGTTCGTGCTGGTGCACCACGAGGAGGCGGCGGCCTTCATGGCCACCGGCTACGCCAAGGCGACCGGGCGGATCGGGGTGTGTGCCGCCACCTCCGGGCCGGGGGCGATCCACCTGCTCAACGGCCTGTACGACGCCAAGCTTGACCACGTGCCGGTGCTCGCCCTCACCGGCATGCAGGAGACCTCGGTGCTGGGTTCGCACTATCAGCAGGAGGTGCACACGCCGCTGCTGTACCAGGACGTGGCGGAGGCGTACAACCTGATGGTCACCAACCCGCAGCAGCTGCCCGGGGTGGTTGACATCGCCATCCGGCACGCCCTGGCCCGGCGCAGCGTCGCACACCTGTCCTTCCCCAACGATGTGCAGGTCGCCGCGGCGGGGGCGGACCCGTACCGGCACGTCAGCCCCGGGGAACCGCCGACGAGCAGCCCGGTGGTGTCGCAGCCCCCGGTGCCGGCGGCGCAGGCCGACCTGGCCCGCGCGGCGGAGGTGCTCAACGCCGGCAAGAAGGTCGCCATGCTGGTCGGCATCGGCGCCCGTAGGGCCCGCGACGAGGTGCTCGCCGTGGCCGAGGCGCTGGCCAGCCCGATCGTCAAGACGTTGTCCGGGAAGATGGTGGTGCCCGACGACCACCCGCTCACCACCGGCGGTCTGGGCCTGCTCGGCACCAAGCCGAGCGAGGAGCTGATGGAGGAGTGCGACACCCTGCTGATGGTGGGCACCTCCTTCCCGTACGGGAAGTACCTGCCCTCGCCGGGCCAGGCGCGGGTGGTGCAGATCGACATCGACTCGAGCCTGATCGGTCTGCGTCTGCCGATCGACGCGGCTGTCACCGCGGACGCCAAGGTGGCGTTGCAGCAGCTGCTGCCGATGCTCCGGTCCCGGTCGGACCGGTCCTTCCTGGAGAAGTACCAGCGGGCGCGGGATTCGTGGCGCGCGGACATGGAAGCGTTGGAGGACTCGGGTCGCGACCCGATCGCCCCGCAGTACCTGATGAGCTGCATCGACGAGGCCGCCACCTCGGACGCCATCCTGACCTGCGATTCCGGCACCATCGCCACGTGGGCGGCGCGGCACTGGACCATTCGCGGCAACCGGGAGTTCTACCTGTCCGGCAACCTGGCCACCATGGCACCGGGTCTGCCGTACTCGGTCGGCATGCAGCAGGCGTTCCCGGGTCGGCAGGTGATCGCGTTCGTCGGCGACGGTGGTTTCGCCATGCTGATGGCCGAGTTCCTCACCGCCGTCCGTCACGAGCTGCCGATCAAGGTGGTGATCAACAACAACAACGCGTACGGCCAGATCCTGTGGGAGCAGATCATCCTCGGCTACCCGGAGTACGCGGTGCGGCACCGGCAGCCGGAGGCGGACTTTGGGGCCTGGGCGCGGGCCTGCGGCGGATTCGGCGTCAAGGTCACCGACCCGAAGGCGCTGCCCGGGGCGATCCGGGAGGCGCTGGCGCATCCGGGGCCGGCGTTGGTGGACTGCGACGTCAACCCCAACGAGCCGCCCATGCCCGGCAAGGTCCGCTACGAGCAGGCCAAACACTTCACCGAGGCGTTCCTGCGCGGCGAGCCGCACAAGAAGGCGACGTTGGCCAGCGTGGCCCGAGACAAGATCAACGAGTTGCGGTCATGACCCGGGTCACCGCTCGGCCGGTGGCGCTGCCCGACCCGGTGACCCGGTCACCCGCGCCTGCCACCGACGTTGACCTGGACGCCCTGGCCGCCCGGTTGCGTCCCGTGGTGGACGGCGAGGTGCGGTTCGACGCCGGGTCCCGGGGCGCCTACTCGACCGACGGCTCCAACTACCGGCAGCTCCCGCTCGGCGTGGTGGTGCCACGCACCATCGACGCGGCCGTCGCCGCGATCGGGGTGTGCCGCCAGTTGGGCGTTCCGGTCCTGTCCCGTGGCGGCGGCACGAGCCTGGCCGGCGAGTGCACGAACACCGCCGTCGTGATCGACTGGTCGAAGTACTGCAACCGGCTGCTCGAGGTGGACGCCGACGCGAAGACGTGCCTGGTGGAGCCGGGCGTCGTGCTCGACACGCTCAACGAACTGCTGGCCCCGCACCGGCTGGAGTTCGGCCCGAAGCCGTCGACGCACACCCACTGCACCATCGGCGGCATGATCGGCAACAACTCCTGCGGCTCGACGGCGCAGCGCACCGGCAAGACGGTCGACAACCTCGTCGAGATGGAGGTGCTGCTCTACGACGGCACCCGGATGTGGGTCGGCGAGACCAGCGACGAGGCGTACGCCGAGATCCAGCGTCGGGGCGGCCGGCCGGCCGAGATCTACCGCCAACTGCGGGCGCTGCGGGACGAGTACCTGAGCGACATCCGCACCCGCTATCCGGACATCCCGCGCCGCGTCTCCGGTTACAACCTGGACAGCCTGCTGCCGGAGAAGAACTTCCACGTGGCGCAGGCCCTGGTCGGCTCGGAGAGCACGCTGGTCACCGTGCTGCGGGCCCGGTTGAAGCTGGTCCCGGTGGTGCCGGCCAAGGCGATGGTCTTCCTCGGCTACCCGGACATCGCCGCGGCGGCCGACGACGTGCCGCACATCCTGCCGCACCAGCCGGTCGCGCTCGAAGGCCTCGACGACAAACTGATCAACTTCGAGAAGCGCAAGCACCTGCACGCCGCCGCCCTGCACCTGCTCCCCGAGGGCGGCGGTTGGCTGATGGTGCAGATGGGTGGCGGCACGCCGGAGGAGGCAGAGGCCGCCCTGCAGCGGCTGCTGCACGCGCTGCGGCGCGAGAGCGGGCCGACCGTGCACCGCTTCGAGGACGAGGCACACGAGCAGCAGATGTGGGGGGTCCGCGAGGCCGGCCTCGGCGCGACCGCCCGGGTGCCGGGGGAGGCGGACACCTGGGAGGGCTGGGAGGATTCGGCGGTCCCCCCGGAGCGGCTCGGCGACTACCTGCGCGACCTGAACCGGCTCTACCAGGAGTACGGGTTCGAGCAGGCGTCCCTGTACGGACACTTCGGGCAGGGCTGCGTCCACACCCGCATCCCGTTCAAGCTGACCACCGCCGAGGGTGTCCGGCAGTTCCGCTCGTTCATCGAACGCGCCTCGGACCTGGTGGTCTCCTACGGAGGCTCGTTCTCCGGCGAGCACGGCGACGGCCAGTCCCGGGGAGAACTGCTGCCGAAGATGTTCGGCGACCGGCTGATCCGCGCCTTCGGGCAGTTCAAGGCCATCTTCGATCCCGACGACCGGATGAACCCGGGCAAGGTCGTCGCCCCCTATCCGCTGGACAGCCACCTCCGGCTGGGTGTCGACTACAACCACGGTGACGTGGACACCCGGTTCCGCTACCCCGACGACTCCGGCAGCTTCGGGCGGGCCGTGCTGCGCTGCGTCGGGGTGGGCGAGTGCCGCCGGCCGCACGGCGGGGTGATGTGCCCGTCCTACATGGTCACCCGTGAGGAGGAGCACTCCACCCGAGGCCGGGCGCGGCTGCTGTTCGAGATGCTCGACGGCACCGCCCGGGGCGGTGTCATCGCCGACGGCTGGCGCTCCCACGCCGTCCGGGACGCCCTCGACCTCTGCCTGGCCTGCAAGGGATGCAAGGCCGACTGCCCGGTCAACGTCGACATGGCGACCTACAAGGCGGAGTTCCTGTCCCACCACTACCAGGGCCGGCTCCGTCCCCGGGCGCACTACTCGATGGGCTGGCTGCCGCTCGCGGCGGCGGTCGCCGGCCGGGCCCCGCGGCTGGTCAACGCGTTGGCGCAGGCCCCCGGCCTGGACCGGCTGGCGAAGCTGGCCGGCGGTGTCGACCAGCGCCGGGAGATCCCGCTGTTCGCCGCCGAGAGCTTCCAGCGTTGGTTCGCCCGGCGTACCCCGGGCGGCGACGGCTCGCGCGGCGAGGTCCTGGTGTGGCCGGACACCTTCACCAACCACTTCCACCCCGGCATCGCGCAGGCCGCGGTCGAGGTGCTGGAAGCGGCCGGCTGGCGGGTGCGGGTGCCGGAGCAGGCCGTCTGCTGCGGGCTGACCTGGATCTCCACCGGGCAGCTCGGCGTCGCCAGACGGGTGATCCAGCGGACCGTCGACGTGCTGCGCCCGCACCTGCGGGCCGGCACCCGGGTGGTGGGCCTGGAACCGAGCTGCACGGCGGTCTTCCGCAGTGACGCCCGGGAACTCTTCCCCGACAACGAGGACATCTCCCGGCTGCGGGAGCAGACCGTCACCCTGGCCGAGCTGCTGCACGACCACACCCCCGGCTGGCGGCCGCCCAGGCTGCCCGCGCACGCGCTGATCCAGACCCACTGCCACCAGCACGCCATCCTCGGCACCGGCGCCGAGCAGGCGGTGCTCGCCGAGGCCGGGGTGCAGGCGGACTTCCTCGACTCGGGCTGTTGCGGCCTGGCCGGCAACTTCGGCTTCGAGACGGGTCACTACGAGGTCTCCGAAGCGTGCGCCGAGCGGGTGCTGCTCCCATCCGTGCGGGACGCCGCCGACACCGACGTCATCCTGGCCAACGGCTTCAGCTGTCGTACCCAGGTCGAACAGGGCGCGTCCGGGGGACGGTCGGCGATCCACCTCGCCGAGCTGCTCCGGGCCGGCCTGCACGGCGACCCGGTGACCGCCCGTCCCGAGCGACAGTGGGCACGGCGCCCGGACCGGCCGTCCCGCGCCGCTCGGCTGCTCGCCACCGGCTCCGTCGGGCTGGCCGCGCTCGCGCCCGCCGCCGCGCTCGCCGCCCGGCTGCGGAGGCGGTGACGGCGGCCCGGCGGGCGGCCGGCGGGACCGCGGCCCAGGGCGACGGCCACCGGACGGCCGGTCAGCCGGGTGGCGAACAGGGCACCGCCTGACCGAGCGTCACCGCGGTCTCCAACATCAGCGCGTGCACGAACGCCTGCGGCAGATTGCCGCGCAACTGTCGCTGCTGCACGTCGTACTCCTCGGTGTACAGCCCCGGCGGACCGCAGGCGACGCGGGTGCGTTCGAACCACCGGTTCGCCTCGACGACGTCACCGGCCTGCCACGCGGCCAGCGACGCCGCGTAGCCGCAGAGCAGAAAGGCGCCTTCCGCGTCCCCGAGCGGCCGCGCGTCGGGACGGAACCGGCACAGGTAGCCGTCACACTCCAACTCCCGCAGGACCGCTCGCCGGGTCACCTCGGTCCGCGGATCGCCCGCCGGCAGCGCCCCCCGGATCCCGGGGAACAGCAGCGCCGCGTCGACCCGCTCGTCGTCGTACGCCCGCTGCCAGCGCCCGGACCGGTGGCGGCCGTGCGTGGCCGTGTCGGCGAGGACGGTGTCGGCGAGGGCCGCCCACCGCCCGCCCAGCCCGGCCGGCGCGACCCGCGCCGCCGCCCGCAGCCCGGCCACACACATCAGCTTCGAGTGGGTCCACCGGCGGGGCGACAGCTCCCAGATGCCCGAATCGGGCTCGCTCCAGCGGTCGCCGATCACCCGCGCGGCCACCTCCATCGCCCGCCACGCGGCGTCGTCCAGCCGGTCGTGCCGACCGCCGATCGCCAGCAGCAGCAGGACCTCCCCGAGCACGTCGAGCTGGAACTGGCCGCCGACCCAGTTGCCGACCCGCACCGGCGCGCCCGGATAGCCGGGCAGGAAGGCGAGTTCCTCCTGCGGCGGCACCGGACGGCCGTCGACCGTGTAGGCGGGGGCGAGCCGGTCCCCGTCCGCCAGCACCCGCTCGGTGACGAATGCGACCGCGTCGTCGAGCAGGTCGTACCGGCCGACCAGCGCGCCGGCCCGGCCGGCGAAGGACTGATCGCGCAGCCAGGCGTAGCGGTAGTCGTAGTTGCGCCCGGCCAGCGCCCGCTCCGGCAGCGACGCGGTCGCCGCCGCCACCATCCCACCGTCCGGCTGGGTCAGGCCGCGCAGCACCGCGTACGCGAAGACCGCGTCCCGCTGCGCGGGACCCCCGGCCAGGCCCGGCACCGCCTGCCGCCAGGCATCCTCGGTGGTCCGCCACAGCCCGTCGGGCTCGGGCGGCGCGTCGTCGAGCGGGCGGGTGGCGATCTCCAGCACCAGATCGTGCCGGCCGCCGGCCGGTACGGTCAGCTCGCCGCACAGCAGGCCCTCGCTGCTCTGCCCGAGCATCTCGCCACCGGTGTGCCGCAGGTAAAGCCCGCCGGTACGGGCCAGCCAGTGCCGTCCCGCCCGGCGCACCTCGCGTACCGGCTCCCGGCCGAAGTCGGCCCGCGGATAAAGCCGGACGTGCACGACCGCGTCCCCGTCCACCGCCTGGACCTGCCGCAGCAGCACGATCCGGTGCCGCTCGCCGGGGAAGAGCAGCGCCTCCCGGCACTGGATGATCCCGTCCGTCGTCACCCACCGGCTCACCCAGATCAGGGAGGCCGCCTCGTAGTGCCCGCCCCAGACGAACCGCCGGTTCGCCGGCGTCACCAGGTAGTCGCCCCGGCCGCCGAGCAGTCGGCTGAAGACCGGCGGATCGGCCCAGCCGGGGGCGCAGAGCCAGGTGACGTTCCCGTCCGGGCCGACGAGCGCGCCCCGGCGGCCGTCGGCGATCAGCGCGTACTCCCGCAGCACGTTCGGGCCCGCGACAGCCACGGCCGCGGCGTGGTCCGGCCCCTCGTCCTGATCCACTGCCGCACCTCCCCGCAGGGTCGCAGGGCACTACCCGTCCCGTGGCGCCGTACACCTGGATCCGGCACGCGTGGTTACCCGGGCGGGCACGGGGTAGCCGGTAGAGGACAGGCGACACCGGGAGGGTGACATGCGGCGAACCAGACGGGACGCGAAGGTTGCGGTGATCACCGGCGCGAGCGCGGGGGTGGGGCGAGCGACCGCCCGGCTGCTGGCCCAGCGGGGCATCGCCATCGCGCTCCTGGCCAGAGGGCGCACCGGCCTCGACGCCGCCGCCGCCGAGGTCCGGGCGGAAGGCAGCCGGGCCCTGCCCGTCGAGGTGGACATGGCCGAGTACGACCAGGTCGTCGCCGCCGGGCAGCGGGTGGCGGACGAACTCGGGCCGATCGACCTGTGGATCAACAACGCCTTCAGCTCCGTCTTCGCGCCCTTCCAGGAGACCCGGCCGGAGGAGTTCCGGCGCGCGATGGAGGTCACCTACCTGGGGTACGTGCACGGCACCCGGGTCGCGCTCGCCCACATGACACCTCGCGACGAGGGGACGATCGTTCAGGTCGGGTCGGCGCTGGCCTACCGGGGGATACCGTTGCAGGCCACCTACTGCGGGGCCAAGCACGCCATCGTCGGGTTCACCGAGTCGCTGCGGTGCGAGCTGATGCACGACCGGAGCAAGGTGCGGGTGACCATGGTCCACCTGCCGGCGGTCAACACACCCCAGTTCGACTGGCTGCTGTCCCGGCTGCCCCGCAACGCCCAGCCGGTGCCGCCGATCTACGAGCCGGAGGTGGCGGCCCGGGCCATCGTGGGCGCCGCGGACCGGCCCGGCCGCCGCGAGTACTGGGTGGGCGTCTCCACCGCCCTGACCATTCTGGGCAACCGCATCGCGCCCGGCCTGCTCGACCGCTACCTGGCCCGTACCGGGTACCAGTCCCAGCAGACCGACCAGTCGGCCGATCCGCACCGGCCGGCGAACCTGTGGCAGCCGGTCGACGGCCCGGACGGCCACGACTTCGGCGCCCGGGGCAGCTTCGCCGGCCGGTCCCACAGCCACAGCCCCCAAGCCTGGCTGTCCCGGCACCGGCTCGTCGCCGCCGCCGGTTTGACCGTGGCGGCGGGCGCCATCGGCACCCTGGTCGCCGCCCGCGACTGATCCGCCGCCGCGCGGCCGGGGCAGCGCGACCCTGGGCCCGTGCCCCTACCAGGTCACCGGCAGGGCCGTCGGGCCGAGGATCGCGTGCCCGGCCTTCCACCGCACCTCGTCGGCGGGCACCGCGAGCCGCAGGCCGGGGAGTTCCCGCAGCAGCAGAGCGATCGCGGTACGGACCTCCAGGGCGCCCAGGTGCGCGCCGATGCAGTAGTGCGGGCCGTATCCGAAGGAGAGGTGCGGATTGGGATCGCGGTCGAAGTCCATCCGCTCCGGATCGGGGAAGACGTCCGGATCGCGGTTTGCGGCGTCGTGCGAGGGAATGACGATGTCCCCTTCGGACAGCCGCGCGCCGCTGGGCAGCCGCACGTCCGCCATCACCCGGCGCGGCATCTCGTCGCCGTTGGAGGTGGAGTAGAGCCGCTCCAGCTCGGTGACGGCGGAGTCCACCTTCTCCGGGTGGTCGAGCAGGTACTCCCACCCCGTCCGGTCTCCGGAGTAGGGACGGGTGCGCAGCACGTGGACGAACGTCGCGATCGAGCTGGCGGCGGTCTCCCAGCCACCCACCACCAGCGAGATCGGCAGCTTGATCTGGACGTCCATCGGCTGGTCCGCGGCGGTCGTCGCGATCTGTGTCAGCAGGTCGCCGGCGGGGCACTCCCGCCGCCGCTCGAGCTGGCCCCACAGGTAGCCGCCCATCTCGACGGCCGACCGGGCGGCCTCCTCGCGGCTGAGATCGCCCGCGCCGAGGAACATGTCGCCCCACCGGCGGAACTGCAGCCGATCCTCACCGGGCAGGCCGAGTAGGTCGCAGATGACGTCCAGGGTGAACGGGATGGCGAAGTCCCGGACCAGATCGGCCGGGCGGCGAGCGGTGGTCAGCGCCACCAACTGGGCCTCGGCGGCGGTCCGCACCATGGCGCTCAGCTCGGCGACTGCCGGTTTGGTGAAGGAGTCCTTCACCGTGCCGCGTACCGTCGCGTGCTCCGAGCCGTCCATCCCGAGCATGGTTCCCGTCACGTCGATCTGGTCGGCGGGCGCGGCGGCGGCCCGGGAGAACAAGTCCTGGCGGCGCAGCACCTCCCGCACGTCCGCGTAGCGGCAGATCAGCAGTGCCGGGACCAGCTCGCCGGCGACCTGCCGGACCACGGGTACGACGCCCGAGCCGGAGGCGGCGAGCCGGGCGTAGTGCGGGTGCTTCTCCGGGCCGGGCGGCCGGTTGACGCCATCGGCATCGACGTAGAAGGGGTGAGGCAATCCAGCGTTGACGTCGGGGGCGATCATCTCCCCACGATCTCATCGGCAAACATCACTATGCAACTTGTTGATCACCCTGGGTGATGGCAGTCCGGGCAGGTGATTCAAGAGGCCCGGTCGGCGCCGGAAAAGTGGGGCCGCCGCGATCGGGGCCCTATCGAAGGACCAGCAGGTCCAGTGCGTCGATCACCGGCCCCTGCTCCGATCGCGCGGCCCGGTGAAGCCGGGCCAGTCCGGCAGCGTACTCGTCGTCGGTGATCAGCTGCAGTGGCGTGTGCGCCTCCCGGCGCAGGTTGGCCGCGAACTCGCGCAGCGACGGCGAGGTCGTCTGGGGGACCTGCTCGAATCCGGTGACGGCGAAGCCGCACGCGCCGAAGGCCGCTTCGACCTCGCCCACGCTGGGATACGTGCCCAGGACGCGGATGGCCTCCGGGAAGAATCGGAACAGCCCGATCGCCTGGTGCCGGCCGGCGAAGGCCGACCGGATCAGCACCGGGCCGCCGCCGCGCACCACACGACGCAGTTCCCGCGCCGCGGCCGTCAGGTCCGGTACGTGGTGGACCACGGTGGACAGCCAGGCCGCGTCGACGCTGTCATCGGGCAGGGGAATGTCGGCGGCCTCGCCCGGAAGCAGGTGGGGATGGGTGCAGCGGGCCCGCATCGCCTCGGCCGGCTCGACCGCGATGACGTCCAGGTCGTCGTACCAGTCGGTGAAGGCCGCGGCCCACATTCCGGTGCCCGCGCCGAGGTCGAGCATCCGCATGCCGGGTCTGGGTTGGAGGTGCCGGGCCACCGCCGCGCGCCAGGCGGCCAGTCCCTGGTCAGGCAGGTGGCGGGTGGCGGCGAATGCCGCGGCGTCCCGGCTGTCATACGCGATGCGGGCCATGGTGTCGACCCAACCCGGTCGCCCAGCGCTGTGACAAGGATGGATGGCCCGATTCACATCCGCGCGGGGACCGGCCGAGTCGGCGGACCGTCGACCCGGCCGGGGTCTCACCGCGGTGTCAGCGCAGGACGGCCGCGGCTGCCGGCCAGCTGTCGGTGAAGACCTGCGCCGTCGTCGCGCCGCGAGTCGCGAAGGAGAAGTACGAGTCGACTGCGGCGGCCTCGCCGGCGCTCGGGTACGGGTTGGTGCAGCTGGTGCCGGCGCTGCCGCCGGACATCAGGATGGCGCAGTTGCCGTTGTAGTTGTCGGCCAGGCCGAGGATGTGCCCGATCTCGTGGGTCATGATCCGCAGTGGGGAGTACTGCTGGGCCTGGTAATAATCGATGACCACGTAGCCGTTGCCGAGGCTGTAGCGGACGGCGTACGAGCCGCCGCCGTAGGTGTAGTAGATCATCAGGTTCGAGCCGCACGGGGCCATGTTGATGTTGTTCGTGGCGTTGTTCCAGATCGTGGCGGCCTGGTTGGCATACCCGGCAAACGGTCCGGCCTGGCTGGTGTTGTAACAGACGTTGCGGACGGCGGCGGAGGCCGGGGCCGATTCGACGGCGACGACACCGAGCGCCGCCACCGTCGCGGCGGCGAGGGTGGCGAGGATCCTGGACATCCTGGGCAGACGCATCGTTCACGCTCCAAACGGGGACGGGTCGAGCGGGGACCGGGCCAGCCTATAAATAGATATAGATCGATATCAAGACCGTCTATGTGATTGGCTGAAAAGGTCCTGATCAACCCGCGGTCGAGAACCACCGCCGTGAGAGGCGCAGGGTTCGCCGGCGGACGCGGGCGATCCCCTGCGGGCTGTTGAGCGCCGCGAAAGCCGGCCACAGGAAGACGAAGACGGCGAGTTCCTCCGCCAGCAACGCGCGCCGCAGCGCCCGGCGGTCGCACGCCCGGGCGTCCAGGTACGCGTCGAGCAGCGCCGGTGGGACGATGGCGCCATTGGGTGTGGCGCGGACGCTGAGAAACGCCAGATCGGAGGCGGGGCGGCCGATGCCCGCCGCCTGCCAGTCGCAGAAGACGATGGCGCCGGCGGAGTGCACGAGGTTGGCCGTGTGGCAGTCGCCGTGGACGAAGGCCGGGGGCAACGCCCGTAGCTGCTCCATCAGCTCGGCGCGCCGGGCGAGGAGTTCGCCGAGCTGGGGGAGCGCCGATGCCCAGAAAGAGTCGATCTCGGCCAGGTTCGGGTCGGTCAGAGCTTCCTGGAGGGCATCGGGGCGCTGCCAGTCCGTGCCCGTCGGTATCGGCATGTCGTGCAGGCCGGCCAGGTCCCGACCCAGGGCGGCCCAGGTACCCGTTGTCCACTCTGGCACCCGTCGGGTCTCGCCCGCCGCCGCCAGTAGCACGGCCACGCCGTCCCCGGCGTCCAGGCAGTCGAGCAGCCTCGGCGCGCGTACCGGCGCGACGGGCGCGATCTCGGTGTAGAAGCGTAGCTCCCGCCGGGCGGCCGCGATCGCCTGCGGGCCCAGCGTGGCGGGGGTGACCTTGAGGTACGCGGCGCGGCCGTCACTTGTGCGTACGGCACAAACGCCCGCGCCGGATCGCGACTCGAGCCGCGCATTGGACTCCTGGTCGGTCGTCACCCCGAACGCACGGAGAACCATCGCCAGGAAATCAGGTGACACGAGAGCGGCTACCCCTCCGTAACCGGATTGTCTGATGATCGAGCCGCCCGGCCCACACCGCCACGACGTACCTCGGCCCATGGCCACCGATGAGAGCAGCCGGGTCCGACGAACGTTACTGCGGCTGCTACTTCTTCTTTTTCTTGGGCGGCAGCGTCGCGACGTACGCGTGTGCCTTGTTGACCCACCGGGTCGCTTCCTCGGCGGTGAATGACGGCGGTAGCGACAGGTATCCGCCCCTCGGCCGCTCGGCCGGGCCGAACGGTCCCGCGCCCTCGATCGTCCCCAGCTCGGCCAGGTCATCGGCGGCGAGTTTCACGCCGACCGACGAGCCGAACAGCCCGGCGAACATGTTGCCGTTGACGAACGCGCCGAGATTGCCGAACATCGGCTTGACCTCGACCCCCGGCACGTCGGCGACCACGGACCGGAAGAAGTCCTTGTCAGCGTCGCTGGGCTTGGGCATCTGCATCAACGGATCCTGTCATGCGTCACCGATCCGGTACGCGATCGGCGCGGTGCCGCTAAGGTCGACATGTCCCTAGGACCCGCACCATGGCAACCCTCGCGGCCCTGCTTGTCGGCGATAGGTGACGTGGTACAGACGCGGAAGCGGCGGGCGCCGGCTCGACCTGCACACGGCCGGGCGCAGGGCTTCGACGCGGAGCGGCCGGCCGCCGAGGAGAGGACGAGCGTGATCGAGGTGTGGTACTTCGACGGCTGCCCGAGCCACGAGGTCTTCATGCCGCACCTGCGGGCGCTGCTCGACGCCGCTGGGGTTGACGAGCGGATCCACGAGCGCGCCGTGGAGACTGACGTCGATGCCCAGGCGCACCGTTTCCTCGGATCACCGACGCTGCGGATCGACGGCGTGGACATCGACCCGACCGCCGGGCAACGCACGGATTACGGCCTGCAGTGCCGGCTCTACCCGGCCCCGGATGGTGTTCGCGGCACCCCGCCCGATGAGTGGATCCTGGCCGCCCTGCAGCGCCGGGGGTCGGCCTTGGCGGCCGACTGATGGCCGCCCGGATCGACTTGCCGCGGCTGCGGGCGTTGCTTGACGTGGGTGCCCAGCTTGTCGAGGTGTTGCCTGCGGCCGAGTACGCCGATCAGCATCTGCCCGGCGCGCTGAACATCCCGCTCAAGACCCTCAGCCCCGGCACGGCCGCTGGCCTCGACCGTACCCGCCCGATCGTCGTCTACTGCTGGGACGGCCTTTGAGACCTGAGTCCGCGAGCCGCGTGCCGGCTCGAAGCTCTCGGGTTCACCGACGTCTACGACTACGCCGCGGGCAAGGTGGACTGGCTCGCGCACAACCTGCCCACCGAGGGTGCCGCGGCCAGCGCTCCTACCGCGGGTAGTTGCCTGCGCCACAACGTTCCCACCGCCCGTCCCGAGGAGGCGCTCGCCACCGTTCGTGCCCGCGTCGACGCCTCCCCGTACCGGTTCGCCCTTGTTGTCGCCGGCGACCGTACCCTGCTCGGCCGGCTCCGGCACGCTGCCCTCGATGCCGCCTCCGGCACCGCCGTCCACGAAGCGATGGAGTCCGGCCCCTCGACGGTGCGTCCCCAGGTAGCGCTGGCCGCCGTCGAGTCGCACCTGCGTGCCCACCACCTCAGCTACGTGATCGTCACCGACCCGGAGGGCCGTTTGCTGGGTACGGTGCACCGAGAGGACCTGACCGGAGCGGCGGTCTCACGTTCTCGATGATGCGCGGGCGAGCGATGTGTCTGCTACGGGCGGCGCTGGTGGTCCGGTTGGGGTTGGCAGGTGGTGCAGAACCGGGCCGCCGGCCGAAGCGCCAGCAGTTCGATCGGGATGTCGTCGCGGCACTCCTCGCAGGTCCCGTAACGGCCCTGTTCCAGGTAGTGCAGGGCCCGGGCGATGTCGCCCAGCGCCCGGCGGGACGCGGCGGTCAACGCGGACGTGGCCGCTAGGTCCGTCTGCTCGCCGGGCAGCTGGCGGGCCTGCCGGGCCAGCAGCGCGAGCTGGGTGGTGTGCCGCTCGTACTGCTCCTCCAGGACGATCCGCAGCACACCTAGCTCGTCCTGCCTGCTCGTCACGTACACGATCAGTTCCTTCCGATAGCAAAACGCCAGCGGGCGGAGCGCTGTGGCGCTCCGCCCGCTGGTGCCGGTCACGTGTGCAGGTCTGCCCTCGTCGTGGCGGGCAGCGCGGCCGGGCTGCCCGCCGGGTCGGCGGCGCGGCGGTCGGCGTGACCGCGCCTCGGTGGCCGCAAACGACCGCCGAGGCGACGAGGTGACGGGTCAGCGCAGGGGGTCGAAGGGGTTCAGCTCCGCGGGCTGACGGCCGGTGATGATCTGCTCCGCGAGCAGGTTGCCGGTGAGCGGGCCGAGGGTGATGCCCCACATGCCGTGGCCGCCGGCGGCGAAGACCCGCGGTGACCTTGTCCGGCCGATCAGCGGCAGCCCGTCCGGGGTGCAGGGTCGCGCCCCGACCCATTCGTCGGTGCGGGCGTCCAGGTCGGCGCCGCGCAGCAGCGGTCGTGCCGCCTCGGCGATGGCGAGGATGCGGCGACGGTCCAGGGGTGCTTCGGCGCTGCGGAACTCCATCATGCCCGCGACGCGCAGCCGATCGCCCAGCGGCGTGCAGGCGACGCGCTGCGCCGGGAAGTAGACCGGACCGGACGGGACGTGCTCGATCGGGATGCTGAAGCTGTATCCGCGGCCGGCCTGCACGACGGTCTTGACCCCGAAGCGCCGGCCGAGTTCGCCGAGCCAGGTGCCGGTTGCCAGCACCACCGCGTCATAGCGCTCGTCCGCGCCGGCGGTGGTCACCACCCGGACCCCCGACCCCTCGTCGTGAAGGCCGACGACGGCCGCCCCGGTCACCAGCGACGCCCCCCGGGCGCGCACGGAGTCGGCGAGGGCGTGCACGTACTCCCCGGGGTTGATGAACCGTTGGCCGTGCAGGCGGATGGCGGCGCCGACCGTGTCGGACAGCGACGGCTCCACCTCGCGCGCCTCGGCCCCGGTCAGGACGTCGAACTCGATCTCCTGCCCGGCGGCGTGGATGTGCGCCAGTTCGTCGAGCAGGACCGACCGCTCGGCCTCGGTCCGGTACGCGGCGATGAACGACTTCGCCTCGTGCGTCATCGCCTCGACCCCGCCGGCCGCGAGGGCGTCGAACGCCTCGAACGCGCGCCGGTTCATCGGGATGTAGGCGTGCATGGCGGTCCGCCACTTGGCGGCGGTGCTGTGCCGTGTGAAGCCGGCCAGGAACCGCAGCAGCCGGGCGTCCGCGCGCGGCGGCACGTAGACCGGCGACGACGGGCTCAGGACGGCGCGCAGCCCGTAGCGGAGGACCGCCGGCTCGGGCAGGGGAGTGGTGATGCCGGGGGTGAGCCAGCCCGCGTTGCCCCAGGACGCGCCGGCCGCCACACCCGTACGGTCGAGCACGGTGACCTGGACCCCCCGTTCCTGCAGGAACCAGGCGGTGGCCAGCCCGACCATCCCCGCGCCGATGACGGCGACGCGCTGAGGGGCGGGCAGGGGCTCGATGGCGGGCATCGTTTGTCTCCTTCACGACTACGGGATCGGGCCCAATCCTGGCTGTGCCGTGCCGAGACGTCATTGTTTCGCCAGGCCAATGCTGGTCTGTGCGATTGGTCGAACCGAACAACGCCGAGGCACAATCTGGTCATGATCACCGTGGCTGGCACCGTGGACGCCGTCGGCGCGGCGCTGCTCAAGATCGTCGTGCCCGCCGGAGAGGCGGAGGTGCGCGACGTGACCCTCGCCGAGCTCGACGAGGCGCCGACCGGGCAGAGCGGGGACCTCGTGCTCGGGGCCGGCGTCGTCACCCCGGACCAGGCGCGCGCCGTGATCGAACGCTGCGCGGCCGCTGCGGCCGCCGGGCTCGTGCTCAAGCCGCCGCTGGCCGCGCACCCCGACGTGACGACGTACGCCGCCGAGCGCGAGGTGACCCTGGTCGAGCTGCAGAGCCACGGGTCGTGGGCCCAGCTGGTCTGGCTGCTCCGCGGGGTGATCGACAGGGCCGCCGCGCCCGGCTCCCCAGAGACCGGCGAGACCGGGGTGTACGACGAGTTGTTCGCCCTTGCCGACGCGGCCGCCGCCATCGTCGACGCGCCGGTGACGATCGAGGACGCCCAGTACCGGGTGATCGCCTACTCCTCGCGGCAGGACCGCACCGACCCGGCGCGCGTGTCGACGATCGTCGGACGACGCGTCCCCGGCGATGTGATCGCGCACTTCCGGACCCGCGGCGTGTTCCGCAAGCTCGCCACGGGCAGCCAGCTGATCTTCGTGCCGCAGGGCCCGGACGGGACGCTGCCGCGGCTCGTGATCCCGATCCGCGCCGGGGGTGAGCTGCTGGGCTCGATCTGGGCGGTCGTGGAGGGGCCGCTGCCGGACGAGCGGTTGCGCGATCTCCAAGGTGCGGCGTCCGCGCTGGCGCTGCACCTGCTCCGCCTCCGGGTGCAGGCCGACGTCGCCCGCCGGGTGTCGGCCGACCGGCTCCGGGCCGCCCTGCGGGCCCCCGCCCGCACCGGCCCCGAGGAGCTGGGCCTTCCCAAGGGGCCGTGGCGGGTCGTCGCGCTCGGGGCGCACGGCGGGACCGGGGAGATGGTGCACAACCTGGCCCTGTGGGAGTCGATCAGCCGCCGCCACGGCTGGCGCCAGCCGCTGCTCGCCGACGTCGGCGACGTCCTGTTCGCCGTCGTGGTCGACCAGGGCGAGACACCCGGCTCGTGGCGGTGGCTGGACCGCCTCATCCGCGACATCGCCGCACACGACCCGGGGCTGCGCGCCGCGTCCGGTGGCGTCGCCAGCGACCTGAGCGACCTGCCGCGATCACGCGCCGAGGCGGCGGAGGTGCTCGCCCTGCACGGCTCGGCCCGCCGGCGCGGCTCCGTGCTGCGGTTCGAGGACGTCTGGGCCGAGGTGGTCGTGCATCGCGTGGTCAGCACCGTGCCGGAGGGGGACCTGCTGATCGGCGGGCCGCTGCCCGACCTCGTCGCCCACGACCGGAAACACGGCACCGACTACGTCGCCACGCTCGCCGCCTGGCTCGAGCAGCAGGGCGATCCCAGGAAGGCCGCCCGGCAGCTGCACGTACACCCCAACACGCTCCGGCACCGCCTGCGCCGCCTCGCCGAGGTCGTGCACCTCGACCTCGAGTCGCCGCGCACCCGTCTGGCGCTGCAGATCCAGCTCGCGGCGCTGCGCCCTGGGCCCTGACCACCGGGTGTCGTCGCCGGTGGCCAGGATGCGGGGTCACTGCCCGAGCGGGCCGGGCGGGCCGTCCGTGGGTTGCTCGTGCCCGGCGGTCAGGAGCAGGGTGAGCCCCTGGATAGTGGCCAGCCGGACGTTCGCCGGCATGGTGACGGACCGGTTGGTGAGCGCGGCGAGGCGGGCGGCCACGCCGGAGATCGCCCCGCCGCCGGTGATCAGCAGCCGTCGGGGACCAGCCGGCTGCGACCGCGGGGTGAACCGGCGGACCACGGCGGCGATGGCGGGCACCTGATCCACCGCGTTGGCGACGTCGACCCGCTCCGCGTCGGTCACCGCGCCGCAGGCGACCCGGACCACCTCCGTACGGCCGTGGCCGATGTCGACGACGACCACGTCCTCGGCCCGGGCGAGGTCGATCCGGCAGGCGAGCGCCGCGGCCAGCGGTTCCTCCACCACGGTGACCCGGCCGCCCGTCGCCCGCCGGACGGCGGCCCGCACCAGGTTCTGCTGCCGCAGCGTCGCGGTGGCCGGCACCCCCACCAGCACCGGCGTGCCGGAGCGGCAGACCAGGTCGTTGACGGTGACCAGGACGCGCAGCAGATGTACACAGGCCGGGTAGTTGTCCATGACGCCGTCACGCAGCGGCCACACCAGGGGAGCGTCGCCATCGGCGGCACGGTCGAGGGCGGCACGGCCCACGGCCCGCCGCGAACCGGGCGGCCCCCAGGCCACCACCGTCGGCTCCTCGATCACCCGCCCGAGGGTGGGCGACCAGATCCGTACGCTCGACGTGCCCAGGTCGATGGCGAGCATGTGCCGCAGCCCGCGACGGGCGTACGCGCCCGGGGTCAGCATGTCACCACTCCTGTCGGGCACGGTGCCGGGCGTACGGCGACGCGTCGCATCATCGGTCTGGTCATCAAGCGCCGGCGGATCGGGCGATCGGCCGGCCGGCCGGCAGGGTGGCGCGTGGGCATGGTGTCTTCCAGGAATGGTGCCGGTCCGGGACCGGCAGGGTGTCGGGAGGAGGTCAGGCGATGCCGAGGGGACGCGGCGGCGCCCGATCGGCCGACCACGCCGGCACACATCCTGGGATCGACCGCTTCGCCAGCCGGAAGACGATGCACATTCCGGTGACGCGGTCGGTGGCGGACACCAGGGCGGCGAGCACAGTAGCCACGACGAGGATCGGCAGCCGGTTGCGCTGCTCGACCATGTGTCGCCCCTCCTGGACCCGCATCGAGACACCATAGCCCACCGCGCGGCAGTGCCCGCCCGCCCGAACGTCGTCGTGGCCGGGCGAGCACGTGCTCGGGTCATCCTGGCTTCGAGCGTCCTCGGATCAGGGCTCGACGGCCGGGCAGGTCGTGCCCGGGACAGGCGCCCGCGCAGAGATCAGGTAGTCGTCGACCACCCCGGTGGTGCAGGCGCTACGGGTGTACGCACCGTGGCCCCAGCCCTCGTACGTCACCAGCACCGCACGGTCGCCGAGTTGCCGCTGCACGTTCAACGCCCAGTGGTAGCCACTGGCCGGGTCGTGCCGGCTGTTGATCATCAGGAGCGGGGGCGTGCCGCGTACCGTCAGCCGATGCTGGGGATTCGCGACCGGCTGTGGCCAGCCGAGGCACGCGGCGGCCCCCCACAGGGACGCCGGATACCGCATGTCGGGTGCCACCCGGGCGGCCCGGCGCAGCAGGTCGGCGTACTGCCGGTAGTCGCGCACCGGGAGGCTCCAGTCGGCGCAGAAGGCCGCGGTGACCAGCGGCGGGAACGCCGCGACCGCCGCCGGACCGCCGGCGCTCATCACCGCGAGCCGGCCTGCCAGGTCCGCCCAGGCCGGCCCGGTGAACCCGCGGTGTGCGGTCACCACGAGGTCGAACGGGGTCACCGGGACGGCCGGGTCGGTGGCGTTACGCAGCTCGCCGCGCTCCGCGCGCGCCATCAGATCGGCCCAGACCGTCCGCACGTCCCGGCCGTGCAGGGCACAGGCGGTCGCGCGGTCGCACCAGGCCACGAACTCGTCGAACGAGTCCTGTACGGCGGCCGCCTGGGTGGTCACGAAGCCCCGGGTACCGAGGCTGTGGTCGACGGCGCTCTCCAACACCAGCGCCCGCACCCGCTGCGGGAACACCTCCGCGTACTGCTCGCCCAGCAGGGTGCCGTAGGAGCTGCCGTGGAACGTCAGCCGGTCCTCGCCCAGGGCGGCCCGGATCGCGTCCAGATCCCGCACCGTGCTGAGCGTGTCGGCGTGGTCGAAGACCGGCCCGGTCCGCGCCCGGCAGTCGTCTCGCAGCCGCCGGTTGTAGGCGAGCAGTGCGTCGAACTCGGCCTGGCTGGTCAGTACGGGCGACGGCCGGCCGGCGAGCAGCTCCGGCGAACAGACCACCGGGTTGCTGCCGCCCACCCCGCGCGGGTCGAAGCTGACGATGTCGAACCGGCGGCGCAGTTCGTCGCTGAACCGGCCGATGCCGGTCACCACCCGCGACACACCGGAGTCGCCCGGCCCGCCCGGGCCGAACACCAGCGTGCCGATGCGGGCCTGCGGGTCGGTGGCCGCGCGACGTGCCACGGCGAGATCGAACCTCGGCCCTGCCGGGTCGGCCCAGTCGACCGGTACGGACAGCGTGCCGCACTGGGCGGTGACGTCCTGCCCGCACGGAGCCCAGGCGATGGCCGGCGTCATGCCGGCGGCCGTGGCCGGCGGGGCCGCTCCGGCGGCACCGACCATGGCGGACAGGACACCAGCGGCGAGAATGGCGCCCCAGCGGACGCGGCGGGTGGGGGAACGTGTCATCGAGGTGCTCCCTGACTGGTGGGAAAACAAGCCATTCGATGGTCGTTTGGTGCCGAACGGTCAACATCCGGGAACACCCGGAAACCTTCCCCTACCTGCCGTCCACTCTGTCCTACGGGTGACGACGGCCAGTGCTCGACCGCGCCGGCAGGTCAGGCGGTCTCGCCGGCGGTGAGGTGGCGATAGCCCGGAACGGTCTCGGCGAGCCAGCCGGTGACACTGGCCAGCCCCCGCTCGTTGACCTGCGCGTCGTGAATCGTGTACGCGTGGCGCGGCCGGATCGCCCGGGCGAACTCGATCGCCTCGCCCAGGCGCATCCACGACGCCTGCCCGGGGATCAGCAGGGTCTGCACCGGCTCGTCCGGCACGTGCAGCGCGTCGCCCGGGTGGTAGAGGCCGTCGCCCACCAGGTAACCGAGGTTGGCGCAGCCGGGCTGGCCGTCGTGCACGGGCGCGTGCCGGCCGCCGACTGCCGTCACCGGGAAACCGGCGGCGGTGAACCGCTGCCCGACGCGGACCGGGGTCACCGGCAGCGGCGCCAGGTCGGGCAGCCGGGCGCCCTCCGGCGCGTACACGGGCACGCCGAGGCCGGCCAGCCGGAGCACGTCGACATGGTCGGTGTGCTCGTGCGTGACCAGCACGGCGTCCGCGCCCACGAGCGCGCGCGGCTCGCTCCAGGTGCCCGGATCGATCACCAGCACCCCACCGTCGTGCTCCACGCGTACGCAGGAATGGGTGTACTTGGTGATCCGCATTCCGGCAACCGTAGCCCGTCCTGCCCGTCGCCGGCTGACCGCCGCAGGCATGCCGTTCGCGCCAGCGGTCCGCCCCGGCTGAGGCCCGATGTCTTCACCTGCCGCCGGAGCAGGCGGCCTGGTTCGCTCCGTCACCGGCCTGCCTCGTTGGTCGGCCACTCGCGACCACCCGCCTGAAGGGCAGGGCGAGGAGCAGTGCCACCGCAACCAGGACACTGCTCGCCCAGACCGGACCAAGTTCGGCGGCACCGGTGTCCAGTGTGGCCGCGGCGATGAGTGGCCCTGCCGCGGCACCGACGTTGAGCGCTGCGGTGGCGTACGAGCCGGCCATGGTCGGGGCTCCTGCGGCCTCGTACAGCACGCGGGCGATGAGCGTGCTCCCGAGCGCGAACGAGAGCGCCCCCTGGACGAAGGCAAGGACGAGCAGGGCACCTGGTTGGGTGGCGGAGACGGCCAGGGCGACCCAGCCGAGCAGCAGAAGGGGGCCGCCGACGCCAACGACGAGACCGGGGCGATGGTCCGACAACCGTCCGGCGGTGGTCACGCCGACGAAGGAGCCGAGTCCGAACAGCACCAGCACGACAGGAACCCAGAGGGATCCCAGTCCGGCGGCGTCGGTGACGACGAGGGCGAGGAAGGTGAAGGTGCCGAACGTTGCCGCATTCACCAGCGCCCCCAGCAGCATGACGAGGACCAGTCGCGGACGCCGCAGCTGAGCGAGCTCACCCCGAAGGGCCGGTCCGGTCGGCTCGTCCGGCCGTCCCGGCTGTGCGGGGATGCCGCGCAGCACGCCGAGGGCCGCGGGCAGGCACAGCAGGGCCACCGTCCAGAAGGTGGCGCGCCAGCCCAGCAAGGTACCCAACAGGGCGCCACCGGGAACCCCGGCGATGGTGGCGACGGTCGTGCCGGACAGCAGCACAGCCAGGGCGCGGCCCTTCCGGTCCGGTGGGACCAGCCCAGCGGCAGCCGTGAGTGCGACCGCCAGGAATCCCGCGTTCGCGAGCGCCGCGACGACCCGGGTCACCAACAGCACGGCGAAGCTCCCGGTGACGGCGCCGACGACATGCGCCGCCAGGAACAGACAGATGAATCCGAGCAGGGTCGAGCGTCCCGGCCAGTTGCGGGCGAGCGCCGCCATCAACGGGGCGCCGACGATCATGCCGATCGCGAAGGCCGAGGTGAGCAGACCCGCGGTTCCCACGGGAACGTCGAGATCCGCGGCGATGTCCGGCAGCAGGCCGGCGAGCATGAACTCTGAGGTGCCCATGGCGAAGATGGCCACGGCAAGCAGGTAGAGCGGGAGAGGCATCGGGTGACTCCGAGGTGATGAGAAATCGGATGAGACGTCTCGTCACCGCGGTCAGCGGCCCAGGGCAGCTCCTGTCATCCCGCCATTGATGCGGGCGGACAGGACTGCGACTTCAGTGGTTCAGGGGGCTGACGGGTGACCGAAAGCCCCCACCCTGGATGCCTCTGGGCTCGACATGGCCCACACGATACTCAACCCACCCGATCCCGGGCACCTGGTTTCTTCCGCGGCAGGAGGCGACGTGTCAGGCACGCGCTCGCGTCGCCTCCGCCGTGGCCGCTCGACGGTCAGGCCGGCCGGAAGGAGTCGCGGGCGGCGGGCGCCGCGTGCTTGATCATCAGGTGTCGGGTGACCGAGTACTCCGCTACGGCCTCCTGGCTCATGTCCTTGCCGAAGCCGGACCCTTTCACCCCGCCGTGCGGTGCCTCGGAGGCGATCGGCAGGTGGTCGTTGATCCAGGTGACGCCGACGTCGAGGCGGTGGCTGACCCGCAGGGCCCGCGCGACGTCGCGGGTCCAGACCGAGGAGGCGAGGCCGTACTGGCTGTCGTTGGCCAGCCGGACCGCGTCGTCCTCGTCGTCGAAGGGAAGCACCACGACGACCGGCCCGAAGACCTCGCCCTGCACGATCTCGCTGCGCTGGTCGGCGCCGACGACCAGGGTGGGGGGAAAGAAGAACCCGGGCCCGTCCGCGGGCGAGCCGCCGAGCGCGATGGTGGCGCCGTCGGTTGCCGCGCGGGCCACGAAGTCCGCCACCCGGCGGCGGTGGTCGGCCGAGATGAGCGGACCGATGTCGGTCTCGGTCGACCAGGGGTCGCCGGTGCGTACCTTCGCCAGCGTCGCCTCGAGCGCGCCGACCGCGTCCTGGTAGGCGGACCGCTGGACGTAGACCCGGGTGGCGGCGGTGCAGTCCTGGCCGGTGTTGTACGTCGCGCCCATCGCCACGCCGATCGCCATCTCGGACAGGTCAGCGTCGTCGAAGACGACTGCTGGCGCCTTCCCGCCGAGTTCGAGGTGCACTCGCTTGAGCCCGGGCACCGCGCCGCGCATCACTTCCCGGCCGGTCCTGGTCGATCCGGTGACGCTGACCATGTCCACGCCCGGATCCGTGACCAGGGCGGTTCCCACGTCGGCGCCACCGGTGACGACCTGGACCAGACCCGCCGGCGCGCCCGCTTCCTCGATCAGCCGCGCCAGCGCCAGGGTGGTGCGGGGCGTCTGTGGCGCGGGCTTGATCACCACCGCGTTACCGGCCGCGGCGGCCGGGCCGATCTTCCAGATCGCCATGATGAGCGGGAAGTTCCAGGGCGCGATCGAGCCGATCACGCCGACGGGCCGGCGCACCAGCAGGGACGTGTAGCCGGCGGACAGGGTGCCCGCGCCCGTCCCGTCCAGCGAGCGGGCCGCGCCGGCGAAGAACCGCAGGTTGTCCACGCCGAACGGCAGTTCGCCGTCGCGCATGACCGACGCCGGTTTCCCGGTCTCCTCGACCTCCAGGCGGGCCAGGTCGTCCGCGTCCCGTTCGACGAGGTCGGCCAGGCGCAGCAGGACCCGCGAGCGTTCCGCCGGGGTGGCCTCGCGCCACTGCTCGAACGCGGTCCGCGCGGTGGCCACCCGCTTTGCGACGTCTGCGGTGTCCGTGTCGGCGACTTCGCCGGTGACGGCGCCGGTCGCGGGGTTGGTGAGTACGGCCACGGTCGCTCCTCAGCTGTTGAAACCGACACCGAAGCGGTCCAGGAGCCGCAGCCACGGCCCCCGGCGCCCGTCGTGCGCGTCCGCCGCGGCGAGCGCCCGGCGGGTCACCTCCACCACCGGGTATCGCAGCGGCTCCGGCGGGAACGGCACCGGCCGGCGCCGGACCATCTGGAGCCGGGTCCGGTCGGTCTCCCGCCCGGCCAGCAGATCCAGCGCCACCTGCGCGCCGAAGCGGGACGCGGCCACGCCGAGTCCGGTGTAGCCGACGGCGTAGGCGATCCGCCGGTCGCGGGTGGTGCCGAAGATCGGGGTGAATCGGGTGGTGGAGTCGATCACCCCGCCCCAGCGGTGGGTGAACCGGATCCCGTCGAGCTGGGGGAAGGTCTGCGCGAAGTGCTCGGCGAGCAGCAGGTGGGTGGCGTCGCGCTGGTCGAGGGCCGGGTCCACCCGGTTGCCGAACCGGTAGATGGCGTCGTAGCCGCCGAACAGGATCCGGTTGTCGTCGGTGAGGCGGTAGTAGTGGAACTGGTTACCGGCGTCGGTGACGCCCTGCGCCTCGGGCCACCGCAGCTGGCTCCGCTGTGCGTCGCTGAGCGGCTCGGTGACGAGGACGTAGTCGTAGACCGGCAGGATCCAGTGCCGCAGTCGCCGCAGCGGCGGGGGGTAGGCGTTGGTCCCGATGACCACCTGGCGACAGGGGACGGATCCGCCGGTCGTCCGCACCACGACCCCGCTGCGGGACCGGTCGAAGCCGGTGACCCTGGTGTCCTCGTGGATGGTCACCCCGAGTGACTCGGCGAGGCCCGCCAACCCCCAGGCCAGCCGGGCCGGGTCGACCAGGCCGCCGGCGCCGCGCAGCCGCACGCCCGCCAGGTAGGTGGGGGAGGCCACGTCGGCGCGTACCTGGTCGGCGTCGAGCAGCGTCACGTCGTCGCCGTACGCCCGGTGCAGCTCGGCCAGGGCGGCGAGTTCGGCCACCTGGTGCGGGGCGACCGCGACGGTGGTCTTGCCGCACAGCCGCAGCCCCGCGTCGATGCCGAACCCCCGCACGGTCTCGGCGATCGCGGCGAGGTTCTCCCGGCCGAGACGGACCAGCGACTTCATCTCGGTGGGCCACCGTGATCGGCCGTGGGACAGCCCGTGGGTGAGCGAGTCGGCGACGAACCCGCCGTTGCGCCCGGAGGCGCCGAAGGCGATCCGCTCGGCCTCCACCAGCATCACGTCGGCGGCGGGGTTGTCCTGTTTGGCCAGGATGGCGGCCCACAGGCCGGTGAAGCCGCCGCCGATCACCACCAGGTCGGCGGTGCGGGCGCCGGTCAGCCGCGCCCGCGGTGCCGGCCGGTCCGGACGGTCGGTCCAGAAGCTGGCCGGCGCCGCGTCGGCGATCGCCTGCCGGGCCCTTGCCCGCGCCGCGGTGGCGGCGCGGGCCGGTGGTGCGTACCAGTTCGTCAACGACGTGCGCCCAGCCGTTCGATCGCGTCGGCGGCCTGGCGCAGGCCGTCGGCGGCCCGGATCGCCGTTCCGTGCGCCGAGAGCCGGCTGCGCAGGTCCTCGTCGCCCAGCAGGCGCTCGATGGCATCGTGCAGCTGGTCGTCGGTGAACCGGTAGGGGTCCAGGCGCACTCCGAAGCCGAGCTCGTCGACCCGCTGGGCGTTGTCGTACTGGTCCCAGAACAGCGGCAGCACGATCATCGGTTTGCCGAAGTGGAGCGACTCGGTGGTGGTGTTGTTGCCGCCGTGGGTGATGACCAGGTCGGCCATGGGAATGATCTTCGTCTGCGGCACGAACTCCGCACCCCACATGTTCTCGGCGAGGTCGATCTCGGCGTGCAGCGGGCCCTTGGACACGATGTAGCGGTGCGGCGTCTTGGCCAGCGAATCGATGACCCGTCGCATCAGCTCGACGTCGGCGGAGCCGAGCGAACCGAGGCTGAAGTAGATCAGCGCCCCGTCCCGGTCGGCGAGTTCCGCCGGCAGGGTGAACTCCTCGTCGGTCTCGCGGACCGACGACTCGAGCCGCTGCCAGGTCGGGCCGAGCGGCCGCGCGTCGGTGTAGTCGGCGATGCCCGGGTAGACGTAGAGGTTGAGGTCGCCTTCGTGGATGAACTCGAGGTCGGGCAGGCCTGGCGCGCCCTGCTCGCGTACCCAGGCGTCGAACTCCTCCCACACGGGACGGTGGACGCGATCGTACTCGGCTCGGAACGCCGCCCAGCCCGACCGGTCCGCGGCCGGGTATCCGGAGAAGACCGGGGCGATGTCCGGGCCCTTCATCTCCAGCGGGTTGCAGGAGACGATCCGGACGAAGGGCACCCCGGCGGTGTTGAGCGCGGGGAAGGCGACGACGTTGTCCTCGACGATGATGTCCGGCCGTACCCGGTCGATGATGTCCAGCAGCCGGGGCTGGCAGTACTTCGCGCCGTTGATGAGCTCGACCCAGACCGGCTTGACCCAGGTGTCGAGCTGCTGGATCGTCGGCTTGCGGAACTCGGGCGCGGTGTCGCGGATGAAGTCCTTCCAGAACTGGCCGGCGTCCTGTTCCTCGGCGTTCTCCGGCGGCGGGGCGAGGTCGACGAGGTCCTCCTCGAAGCCGAGCGCGGTCAGCTTGCCCCGCCACGACGCCTCGGCCGCGAACACCACCCGGTGCCCGCGTCGGCGCAGCACGTCGCCGATGCCGATGCAGTTGTTGGTGGGGCCGTACGCGCTCTCGGGCATGAACAGGACCGTCAGCTGAGACATCGACTCTCCCGGGGGTGACTGTTGAATCGAAATTCAACAAGGTCCTCGGTCGGCCGTCAATACGCAGGGACTATGGTGTTGGGGAGAGTGTTGACGTCGTACCTCGGATCGGTGCCCATGAAGACCCGCAAGTCCCGCGCCCAGCGCCGCCAGGACCTCATCGAGGCCGCGCGCCGGGCCATGCTCCAGCACGGGACCGACACGGTGCTGCTCAACCAGGTCGCCGAGCAGGCGGGGCTCACCTCCGGCGCGGTCCTCTACCACTACCCGGACCTGCGGGACCTGCTGCTGGAGGCGCACCACGCCGGCATGGAGCGCTTCTACGAGCTGCGGGTGAAGCGGATCGCCGACATCGCCGACCCGGTACGGAAACTGGTGGTGACCATCCGCTCCGGACTGCCCACCGACGCCGAGGACGCCGACGTGCGGCTGCTCTGCGAACTCGGCGGGGCGGCCGGCCGTAACCGGGTCTACGCCGCCCTGCTGACCACGCTCTACGACCGGCAGGTCTCCATGTACCAGACGATCCTCGAACTCGGCGCGGCCCAGGGCGTGTTCACCCTCGCCGCGCCGTCACTGACCGTCGCCCGCAACCTGGTGGCGCTCGAGGACGCCTACGGCTACCGGATCGTGGCCCGGCACCCGACCCTGCACGCCGCCGAGGCGGTCGAGCTGATCCTGTCGTACGCCCGGCTGGTCACCGGCAACCCCCTGGACGTACCCGAGGAGCCGGCCAAGCCCCCGCGCGCCCGCAGGGCCACCGCGTAGCGCGGCCGGGGACGGCATGGCGCCTGCCGGTCAGGTCCGGTCGAGCAGCACGGCGTCGCTGCCCGACCAGTCCACCCGGGTCTTGTCACCGACTCCCACCGCGGCCGCGCCAGCGACCGTGGCCAGCAACGGCCGATCCAGCCCGGTCACGTCCACCGCCACCCGCGTGGTGCCGCCGAAGAAGGTCACATCGCGTACCACCCCGACCAGGACACCGTCGGCGCCCAGCCGCACCCGCTCGGGACGCACCGCCAGCGTCGCGGTGGCCCCGACGGCGTCCGGGGCGGCGGGGCAGGGCAGCAGCCCGACGTCCGGCACCCGCAGACCCTCGGTGGTGACGACCCCGGTGACCAGGTTGTTGGCCCCGATGAAGTCCGCCACGAACAGGTCGGCGGGCCGCTCGTACAGGGGCACCGGCGCGTCGACCTGACGCACCCGGCCCTCGCTCATCACGGCGATCCGGTCGGCCAGCGACATCGCCTCCTCCTGGTCGTGGGTGACGACCACGAAGGTGATGCCGACCTCGTGCTGCAACCGCTTGAGCTCCAGCTGCATCTCGGCGCGTACCTTCTTGTCCAGCGCGGACAGGGGCTCGTCGAGCAGCAGCAGCCGGGGCCGCTTCACGATCGCCCGGGCCAGCGCGACGCGCTGCCGCTGGCCGCCGGAGAGCTGGTGGGGCCGGCGCCGGGCCAGGCCGGTGAGACCGACGGTGGCGAGTACGGCGTCCACCCGCTCGCGGATCTCCCGCTTCGGCACCCGGTCCCGCTCCAGCCCGTACGCGATGTTCTTTTCCACGCTCATGTGCGGGAACAGCGCGTAGGACTGGAACATCAGGTTGACCGGCCGCCGATGCGGGGGCACGGCGAGCAGGTCGTTGCCGTCAAGGGTCACCGACCCGCTGTCGGGATGCTCGAAGCCGGCGAGGATCCGCAGCAGGGTGGTCTTGCCGCAGCCGCTCGGGCCCAGCAGGGCGAAGAACTCGCCCTGGCGGATCTCCAGACTGACCTGTTCCAGGGCCTGGACGTCGCCGAAGCGCCGACTGACGGACTTGATGCTGACCAGGGGTTCGCCGGCGTGATGGTCGCTCACAGGGACTCCGTTAGTCGGGACAGGCGCTGGGCCGCGATGACGAACGTGAAGCTGACCGCCAGCAGCAGCGTGGCCAGGGCGTTGATCTCGGGGGTGACGCCGAAGCGCACCATCGAATAGATCACGATGGGCAGCGTCGGATCCTGCGGACCGGCGGTGAAGAAGGCGATGACGAACTCGTCGATGGACAGCGAGAAGGCCAGCAGCGCACCGGCGATGATGCCCGGGGCGAGCGACGGCAGCGTGATCCGGACGAAGGTGTGCGCCGCCGTGGCGCCCAGGTCGCGGGAGGCCTCCTCCAGCGACCCGTCGACGTGGGCCAGCCGGGTGCGGACCACGGCCGCGACGAAGGCGGTGCCGAACACCGTGTGCGCCAGCAGGATCGAGTGCAGGCCGAGCGTGAACTGAACGGCGGTGTAGAAGGCGAGCAGCCCGATGGCCAGCACGATGTCGGGCAGCACCGCCGGCGCCACGGCGATCGCGTCGAGCAGCTTCGACCGCGTGTGCCGGGCGAGGCCGACGGCGAGCAGGGTACCGAGCACCGTGGACAGCGCGGTGGCGCCGGCCGCGACGACCAGCGTGTTGATCAGCCCTTCGCGGATCGCCCGGTCGGCGAACAGCCGCCCGTACCAGGCGGTGTCGAACCCGTCCCACCGGTACGGGGTGTCGGCGGCGTTGAACGACATGACCACGAGGACCACGATCGGCAGGTAGAGGAAGAGGTACGTCAGGCCCGCCGGGACGTAGAGCCAGCTGAACCTACGCACGGTTGCCCCCCGACAGCCGTCGCGCCGCCCATGCCTGCGCCATGAGCAGCAGCACGAGCAGCGCGATCACGATGAGCGCGAGGGTCGAGCCGAACGGCCAGTCCCGCGCCTTGAGGAACTGGTCGCGGATGAGGTTGCCGACCATCACCGTCCGACCGCCGCCGAGCAGTTCGGGGATGACGAAGTTGCCGAGGCTGGGCACGAACACGAAGACGCAGCCGGTCAGCACGCCGGGCAGGGTCAGCGGCAGGGTCACCGACCAGAACGTCCGGGCCGGCCGGGCGCCCAGGTTCGCCGACGCCTCGCGCAGTTGGGGGTCGAGCCGTTCGATCGCCGAGTACAGCGGCAGGACCATCAGCGGCAGGTAGGCGTAGAGCAGGCCGCCGACGACGGCGCCGGGGGTGTAGAGCAGCTCCAGCGGCCGGTCGATCACGCCGACCCCGGTCAGCGTCCGGTTGATCACGCCCTCGCTGTTGAGCAGGATGATCCACGCGTAGGTGCGGATGAGGAAGTTGGTCCAGAACGGCAGGACCACGAGGACGAGCGCCACCGTGCGCCAGCGGCGGGGGAGCCGGGCGATGAGGTACGCGGTCGGGTAGCCGAGCAGCAACGCCAGCAGCGTGGTGAGCCCGGCCAGCTTCACCGAGGTCCAGACGACGCCGAGGTAGAGCCCGTCGGCGACCCGGGTGAAGTTGTCCGCCGACGCCTCGTACACGATGCCGCCGAAGCGGCCCCGGTGGAACAGCGTGTAGCTGAGCACGAGCGCCAGCGGCACGAGCATGAAGACCACCAGGTAACCCAGCCCGGGCCCGAGGGTGGCCAGTCGCCCGGCGAGCCGCCCCCGACGGGCGGCGCGCCGCCCGCGCGGACCGACGTCCGCGCGGGCGGCGCGTTGGGGGGCGAGAGTAGAGCTCACTTGCTGGCCGACACCTCGGTCGCGATCCGGGTGTACGCCGGCGCGGCGTCGCCCAGGTCGACCGGGACCTCTCCCTTGAGCAGTTCGGCCGGGGCCATCTTCAGCTGCGGGTGGGTGCCCAGCAGCTTGGCGTCGACCTTGGCCATCGCGGCGGCGTTCGGCACCTTGTAGAGGATGTTCTCGGCGGCCCAGGAGTGGTTTTCGGGGTCGAGGATGTAGTTGATGAAGGCGTGCGCCGCCTCCTTGTTCTTCGACGTCTTCAGGATCACCATGGTGTCCACCCAGAGGTCGCTGCCCTCCTTCGGCACCACAAACTTGATCTTCGGGTCGTCGGTGGGGCACCAGCCGTCCCACGCCTCCACCAGGGCGGCCTCGCCGGACTTGAGCCGGTCACCGAAGGTCGTGTCGTCGTAGGCCAGCAGCGACTTCTTCGCGGTGAGCAGCCGCTGCTTCACCTGCTCCAACTGGTCCGCATCGGTGGTGTTCGCCGAGAAGCCGAGCGTCTTCTGCGCCGGGAGCATGAGCCACCGCTCGGTGGCCATCATGGTCACCTTCTTGGCCAACTGCGGCTTCGGCGACAGCAGGTCCTCCCAGCTGTCCGGGGTGTAACCGGTCAGGTCCGTGCGGTAGCACAGCCCCGTCGTGCCCCAGGTGTACGGCACGGAGAACTTGTTGCCCTTGTCGTACGCCAGCTGCCCCGCCTCCGGGTAGAGGTTCTTGACGTTGGGCACGAGATCGGTGTGGATCGGCTCGAGCAGGCCCTGCTCGGCCAGCGCCTGGGCGAACTGCCCGGAGACGAACGCGACGTCAATGCCGCTGTCCGCGCCGGCGGTCAGCTTCGCCATGATCTCCTCGTTGGTGGCGTGCTTGGTGACCGTGACCGCCGGACCCTTCGCCGCCTTGAACTTCTCGGGAAGATCCTCCGGCATGTAGCCGTCCCAGTTGGAGACCGTGAGCTTCTGCTTGCTCAGGTCGGCGTTCGGGTCGAGGGCCTCCGGGCTCGCGGCGCCGGCGTTGTCGGCGCCACCACCGCACGCCGCCAGGGCGAGCACGAGGCCCGCGGCGAGGGCGGCCGGGACGGCGGCACGCCGGGGACTTCTGAACAGCAGCAACACTCGCCACTCCTGTCGGGGAGTCGAGACAGTGAACCGGAGTGTTGCAATGCGCGTCAACGTACGCAAGACTCAGCCCGCCTTTCGTAGCTGAGTTTTTACGTCGGAACCTGAACTTGGATTCAACAGACACCCGAGTGTCGCCCGGTGCCTCGGCCACGCTCGTCGAGACCCTCGCCACCGGTGGCGCAGTCCCCGGAATGCGGGTGCGCCGCTTCGTCCCACTCGCCCGCGGCCCCCTCGGAGAACGGCCGATCACCGCCGACCAGACCAACACCTCGGTCGTGGTGGGCGAGCGCGTGGTGGTCAAGTGGATGCGCCCGGATGGTTCTCCCGACCGCGCTCCCGACCTGCTGGCGCACCTGGCGGCGGCGGGCTTCACCCGGACCCCCACGCCGTACGCGGCCATCTACCGGGACGAGCCGGACGGGGGACTGGCGGCAGTCGTGACCGGCTTCCTGCCGGACGCCGCCGACGGCTGGGACTGGTGCGTCGACGCCCTGCTCGACCAGCTCGCCGGGGGACCACCGGCCGACCTGGCCGGCGACCTCGGGGTGCTGGCCGCCGAGCTGCACTGCGCCCTGGCCACCCCGTCCGACACCATCCCGGCACCCGTGGCGGTCAGCCACCGGGACTGGGCGACCGACGGCCTCGCCGTCCTCGACCAGGCGCGCCAGCTCGTCGCCGCCGCCGACCACGAGGATGCCCAGTGGCTGACCGACCGGCTGCCCCGACTCGCCGCCGACATCTGGCGGTCCGACGAGGTCGACCGGGCATACGTCATCCCACCGCACGGCGACCTGCACGTGGGACAGGTGCTGCGATGGCGCGGCGGGCTCGCGGTGACCGACTTCGACGGCAATCCGACCCTCGCCGCCCCCGACGGTGCCACCCTCACCGAGCCGACCGCGCGGGACGTAGCGCAGCTGCGGACCAGCCTGCTGCACGTCGGGCAGATCGCCAACCGGCGGACCGAGGGCCGGCACCGATCCGCAGTGACCGACTGGTGCCAGCGCGGCGTCGACGAGCTGCTCGCGGCCTACCTCCGCACGCTGCGCGAGCACGGCATGGCGCACCTGTTCGACGAGCGGCTGCTCCGGCCGTTCGAGGTCGAGCAGGAGTGCCGCGAGCTGTGCTACGCCGCCCGCTTCCTGCCCCGCTGGCGGTACGCCCCGATGGGCGTCCTGCGCGGCTGGTACGACTAAGAACCGAGGAGATCATGGACCCGCGCCTGTTCCTGGCCGACCTGGAAGCCAAACCGGAGTCGCTGCGCCGCCTGGCCGCGACGCTCGCCGACGGCGACGCCTGGCACGGGCTGCCCGACCGGGTCGAGCGGGTGCTCCTGCTCGGGATGGGCAGTTCCCGCTACGCGGCGGATATGGCCGCGCTGCGGCTACGCGCCGTGGGCGTCGACGCGGTCGCCGAGTACGCCTCGGCCGCCACCGGCTGTCCGCCCGGGCCGCGGACCGTGGTGGTCGCCATCTCCGCCACCGGAACCAGCCAGGAGACCCTCGACGCCGCCGGCCGCTACCAGGGGGCGGGCCCACTCGTCGCCCTGACCAACATGCCGGACTCGCCGCTGGCGAACCTCGCCGACCTCGTCGTCCCGATGCACGCCGGCGTCGAGGCCGGCGGGGTGGCCTGCCGGACCTTCCAGCACACCCTGGTGCTGCTGCTGGACCTGGTGGCGCGCCTGACCGCGCAAAAGGACGTCGCGGGTCTGGCCCGGAGGGACGTCGTGGATCTGGCCCGACGCGCGGCCGACGCCACCGAGGATCTGCTCACCCGCCGGGACGAATGGCTGCCGACGGCCGCCGCACTCCTCGACGGCCCGCACGGCATCTACACGCTCGCGCCGGTCGAGCGGCTCTCCTCGGCCATGCAGTCGGCGTTGATGGTCCGCGAGGGTCCACGCCGTCCCGCCGACGGGTGCGAGACCGGTGACTGGTCCCACGTCGACGTCTACCTCACCAAGACGCTCGACTACCGCGCCCTGCTCTTTCCCGGCTCCCGCTACGACGCACCGGCACTGGACTGGCTGCGGCAGCGGGAGGCGACGGTGCTCGCCGTCGGCGCCGAGGTGGCCGGCGCAGCCGCGGCGATCCGCTACCGCGGCGACGACGAGCCCGGCGTACGCCTGCTCACCGAGACGCTGGTCGCCGAGCTCGTGGCCGCCCGGTGGTGGGTCGGGTCCTGAAATCGAGATCAGCCTCGATGGGGTGCTGCATCACTGGCCAGTGAAGTTCTTGACTGCCTAACTGAATCCGGCTTTAAATTGCGGGCACGCCAGCGAAGGCGTTCGCGACCGGAGGTCAGTCATGAGATCCAGAGGTCGAACACCACTCACCAGCCGCCTGCGTGCCACCCTCGCCGCCCACGCCGAATCCGAACGGACCGGCATCCCGGTCGACGAAGTCATCGAGATGCGCGCCGCCGGGCTGTCCCGCCGCACGCTGCTCGGCGCCGCCGCCGTCGGGGCCGCCGCCGTCGCCTCGGCCGCCGGCCTGCCCCGTCCCGCCGCGGCCGCCGCGCCCACCCCGCCACCGTCTATCACCATCGTGGGCGCGGGCCTGGCCGGCATCCGCGCCGCCCACTGGCTCTACAAGGTCAAGGGCATCCGGGCCGCCGTCTACGAGGGCAGCTCCCGGATCGGCGGCCGCTGCTTCAGCCTGCGGAACTTCTTCGACGACGGCGTCGTCGTCGAGCACGGCGGCGCGTTCATCAACACCGAACACAACACGATCCGCAACCTCGCCAACAGCCTCGGGCTCAGCCTCCGCGACGTGGCCGGCGGCAACCAGCCACCCGGCGGGGACAAGTACTGGATCGACGGGGCGGACTACCCGTACAGCGCGGCGAACGCCGACTGGGGCCAGGTCTACCAAGCGTTCAGGTCGGCTCAGCAGGCCGCGCCGTGGCCGCAGACCTACAACAACTACACCGCGGCGGGCCTGGCGCTGGACAACCAGACCGTCAACCAGTGGCTCGACGCCAACATCCCCGGTGGTCTGTCCAGCCGCTTCGCCAAGCTGATGCAGAGCAACGTCGTCGCCGAGTACGGGATGGACCCAGACCAGCAGTCGGCGCTCAACCTCATCTACCTGCTCGCCTGGAACTCGCAGAACTCGCTCAACCCGCTCACCGGGGGCGACGAGAAGTACACCATCATCGGCGGCAACGACCAGCTGCTGACCGCCATGGTCGCCCAGCTGCCGGCCGGCACCGTGACGCTGGACCGCAAGCTGGTGGCGGTCAAGGCGAACGCCAACGGCTCGGTGACCTGCACCTTCCAGGCCGGGAACACGTACACGGACGTGACCTCCGACAAGGTCATCCTCGCCCTGCCCTTCACCATGCTGCGCGAGTGCGACCTGTCCAGAGCCGGGTTCTCGACCGTGAAGATGCGCTCCATCAACGAGTTCGACCTGGGCAGCAACGCCAAGGTTCACGTCCAGTTCACCCGGCGACCCTGGGTGGCGCAGGGCTACGGCGGCGCCACCTACACCAACGTGACCGGATTCCAGTGCGCCTGGGACGACACGGTCAACCAGCCGACCACCACCGGCGTGATGTGTGAGTTCCCTGGCGGCAGCCAGACGACGGCGTGGACCGGCGCGCCGTTCGGCACCGCACCGGCCGCCCAGGTCACGTCCTTCCTGACCCAGCTGGAAACCATCTACCCGGGCGTTACCGCCGCCTACAACGGCAAGGCCTACCGGGATGCCTGGCCGCTCAACCCCTGGTCGAAGGGCGCCTACTCGTGCCCCAGGCCGGGCCAGTACACCCGCTTCTTCGGCATCGAAGCCGCCCGCGAAGGCAACATCCACTTCGCCGGCGAGCACACCTCGACCGAGTACTTCGGCTATCTCAACGGGGCCGTCGAATCCGGCGAGCGCGCCGCCAAGGAGGCCACCGCCCCGTAGCCGGCGGGACGCGCGATGGTGCTGCCTCAACGGGGGTGCCACCCGAGGGCATGAGGCAGCCCACTCATCGGAATTGCGGCGTGGAAAGCCGGCCGTTCAGGGCCGGGAGGAAACGCCGCCCCCTTCCCTTGGGATGAGTGTCGTACATGGACGGTAACTTGTGAGGCGTGGGTGGGGTGGTGAAGCGGGCGTACAAGTACCGCTTCTATCCGTCTCCTGAGCAGGCTGAGCTGTTGAACCGGACGTTCGGGTGTGTGCGTC
>NZ_VSFA01000043.1 GCF_008119785.1 Micromonospora sp. MP36
ACTCGGGCGCTGCTGGAACAGGCCCAGCGAGTCGTGATCGTTGGCGTCGCCGAGGTGGCCCAGGTTCTCCAGCTTCGACTCCTGCAGGCTGGTGGCGATCGAGATCACCGCGGCCCGCTCCGGGAGACCAGCCTTCTTGGTGGCGGCGATGATCGCCTTCACGTTGCCGGTCTGCTCGTCGTTCAGGGTGATCTTCGACTGGGCGCCCTGCACACCGTGCGGGATCAGCTTGCCCATGTCCGGCTTGTCGGCCTGGACCGCGGCGACCGGCTTTCCGGCAGCGGCGGTCGGGGCGTCGGCGTGAGCGGCGATCGGACCGGCGAACACACCACCGGTGAAAGCCAGACCAGCAACACCAAGAACCGTCTTACGCAGCATCGTGTTCATGACGAAAGCTCCATTCGGGGGTCGGCGCACCCACAGCCCATGGGGGTGGGCAGGGCACGCAAGCACCGTCAGGCGCTCAAAGCAAAAGGGGGAAAGTCTCCGAACCGGCAAGCTCGCGGGGCGAGAAAGGGGGTCGCCTCTTCGCGGCGCCGGGACCATATCCAACGACCGACAGCCCATCAACATTCCGGGGGCCAGCCACCCCGGCTCACCCGGGGCGCCTCGATCGCGTGGTTCATGTGCAACGACCGGCGGCCCGCGGGCCGGCCACCTCGGCTCACCGGGGCGCCTCGATCGTGTGGCACATGTGCAACGACCGGCGGCCCACCATCATTCCGCGCCCGCGCCGGCACCTCAGATTCCGGGCGCCGACCCCGGCAACCCCCGCCTCACGGGGGCTTCCTCGGCCGTGCACCCGGGTTCAACGACCCCCGGCCGCCCGCCATTCCGGCCCTAGGATGCCGCCGGTCACACCCACAAACCGGACATCACCCACCACAACGCGCCGGCGGGCGACTAGCAGACCCGGGTGATCCACTCCAGGTCGCGGAAACGGCGATATCCGGCAGTCGCGGACACCGCCACATCCCGTACCTGGAGTCGATCAAGGGATCGGCTGGCACGCAAAGGGCGACATACTCCACGAACGAGGCCCCCGGCCCGCCGGAAGACCACACCTCCCCAAAGCGCCACCGAGCAGGCGCCCCACCAAGGCCGTGGGGCAAGTACCACCCCGTATACGACCGGCGAACCACGCAGGCCGGACATCCGGGCGGCGATCGCCCACGACGGGGTGTGGCCCGCCGTGACCGGCGCAGGGACCAAGCTTGACCCGCCTGGAGGCGGACATGGCGGGCCACACCCGAAAACATCGACCAGGCAGGGCGGCACCGGCGGTCAGGCGGTGAGGACCGCGGAGAAGCAGCTCCCATGCTCGTCGACGTGCCGCTCGGCGGGGGTCAGGCGGTGAGGAGGTCGTCGGCTGCGGCGGAGAGCAGCTCCCATGCCTCGTCGACGTGCCGCTCGGCGGTCAGCGGCGAGCCGACCGCCAGGCGCAGCGCGTACCGTCCCTCGATCCGGGTGTGCGTGAGGTGCACCCGCCCGGTGCCGTTGACCCGGCGCAGCAGCTCCGCGCTCGCCTCGTCGCCAGCCCGCAACCGGAAGCAGACCAGCGAGAACGGGTGCGGCGCGGCCAGCTCGAACCGGTCGTCGGCCGCCACCCGCGCGGCGAAGCGGTCGGCGAGTGCCACCCCGGCGCGGATGTGCGCCCGCAGCCCCTCGACGCCGTACCAGCGAAGCACGAACCAGAGCTTGAGCGCGCGGAACCGGCGGCCCAGCGGGACCTGCCAGTCCCGGTAGTCGATCACGGCACCGGACTCGGTCGCCGCGTTGCGCAGGAACTCCGGCATCACCGTCAGCGCCTCGATCAGCTCGCCCCGGTCGGCCACCCAGAAGGCGTCGCAGTCGAAGCCGGTGAGCAGCCACTTGTGCGGGTCGAAGCAGTACGAATCGGCGTGCTCGACCCCGGCGTGCGACCAGCGCAGCTCGGGGCAGACCGCCGCCGCCCCGGCGTACGCGGCGTCGACGTGCAGCCAGACGCTGTGCTCGGCGCAGATCGCGCCGATCTCCGGCAGCGGGTCGACCGCGGTGGTGGACGTGGTGCCGATGGTGGCCACCACGATCGCCGGCACCACCCCGGCGGCCAGGTCCGCCTCGATGGCCGTCCGCAGCGCCTCCGGGCGCATCGCCTGCGTGGCCGGGTCCACCTCGATCGTCCGTACGCCGTCGGCGCCCAGCCCGGCGATCCGGGCCGCCTTCTCGATCGAGGAGTGCCCCTGCGTGGAGGTGTACGCGCGGTAGCGGCGGTCGACACCGTCGATCCGCCAGCGGCCCTTGCTGGCCCGGTGCAGCGCGCCCAGCGTGGCGACCAGCGTCGCCGACGAGGCGGAGTCCTGGATCACGCCGCCGCCCCGGCCGGTCGAGCGGAACCCCTCCGGCAGGTCGAGCAGGTCGGCGAGCCAGTCCAGCAGCACCGTCTCCAGCTCGGTGCAGGCCGGGCTGGTCGCCCAGAGCATCCCCTGCACGCCGAGCCCGGAGCTGACCAGGTCACCGAGCACGCTGGGGCCGGAGGTGTTGGCCGGGAAGTAGCCGAAGAAGCCCGGGTGCTGCCAGTGGGTCAGCCGGGGCGTGACGATCCGGTCCAGGTCGGCCAGGACGGCCTCGAGCGGCTCGCCCCGCTCGGTCGGCCCGGCGGGCAGCGCGGCGGCCACCGCGCCCGGCGGGTCCTGTGAGGTCACCGGCCGCTGGCCGAGCGTCGTCCAGTAGTCGGCGATCCAGTCCACCACGGCGTGCCCGGCGCGGCGGAATTCCTCCGGGTCCATGTGCTCAGCCATGGTGTGGAGTCGATCAGGTGGGCCGGCCCGGGGGCAAGAGCCGGGCGGGCCGACGAAATGGCACCGGGTCGCCAGGCCGCGGAACCCGCAGCGCTGGCGACCCGGTGCACCACACCGCGGCACTCCCGACCCGTCCCGACCGGGAGTGCCGTACCACCACCGGTCATCAACCTACGGGTGCCGCGCGACGGAGGGGTGACGTGGCTATGAAGAGCGTGTTTCAGGCATCCCGACGCAGGCCGCCGGCCACCTGCTCGGCGATCAGCTCGAACGAACGGACCCGGTCCGCCACGTCGTACACCATCGTGGTCAGCATCAGCTCGTCCGCGCCGGTGCGCTCCAGCAGCGCGCCGAGCTGCCGGGCCACCGTCTCCGGCGAGCCGGTCGCCTGGCCCTCCCGGCGCTGGGCCACGAACTCCCGCTCCAGCTCGGTGTACGGGTAGGCCGCCGCCTCCTCCGGCGTCGCCAGGGGCTCCGGCCGTCCCGAGCGCAGCTTCAGAAAGGACAGCCCGGCCGGACCGGCCAGCCACTCCGCCCGCTCGTCGGTCTCCGCGCAGACCGCGTTCACCGCGACCATCACGTACGGCTGCTCAAGCCACTGCGACGGCCGGAAGCTCTGCCGATAGAGCTGCAGCGCGGGCAGCGTGTTCTGCGCGCTGAAGTGGTGCGCGAACGAGAACGGCAGCCCGAGCAGCCCGGCGAGCTGGGCGCTGAACCCGCTCGACCCGAGCAGCCAGATCGCCGGCGACTGGCCCCGGCCCGGGGTGGCGGTGATCGGCCCCGGCTCCGCGCCGCTGAAGTAGTTCATCAGGTCGGCCAGTTCCCGCGGGAAGTGCTCGGCCGACAACCCCTCCATGCTTCGGCGCAGCGCCAGCGCGGTCACCTGGTCGGTGCCCGGCGCCCGGCCGATGCCCAGGTCGATCCGGCCCGGGTGCAGCGCCTCCAGCGTGCCGAACTGCTCCGCCACCACCAGCGGCGCGTGGTTGGGCAGCATCACCCCGCCCGAGCCGAGCCGGATCGTCGACGTGTGCGCCGCCAGGTGGGCGAGCAGCACCGCCGGGGCCGAACTGGCGATCGAGGGCATGTTGTGGTGCTCGGCCACCCAGAACCGCCGGTAGCCCAGCTCCTCAGTACGCCGGGCCAACTCGGTGGTGTGCCGCAGCGCCTCCCCGGCGCTGCCGCGAGCGGCCACCGGAGCAAGATCAAGAACAGACAAGGGTACGTTGATCACGCCCTGGATCAACCGGCCGCGCACGGCACTTGTTCCGCAAGGTGCCCTAACCCATACCGCGCGCCTGCTCGAAGATCAGGCTGGTCTGGGTGTGCTGCACCGCCGGATCCACCGCCAGATGGTCCAGCACGAAGTCCCGCAGCGCGTCCCCGGACGCCGCCCGCACGTGCAGCACGTAGTCCTCCGCGCCGGCCACGTGGAACACCGACACCACCCCCGGCAGCCGCACCGACCGGGCCCGGAACGCGTCCACCGCCGCCCGCTCGTGCGCGGCCAGCCGCACCGACACCAGCGCCTGCAACGGCAACCCCACCGCCGCCGGGTCCACCTCCGCGTGGAAGCCGCGGATCGCTCCGCACTCGCGCAGCGCCCGGGTACGCGTCAGGCACGTCGACGGGGCCACCCCGACCCGCTCGGCGAGGGCGTTGTTCGGCAGCCGGCCGTCGGCGGCCAGCTCGGACAGGATCGCGCGGTCGACGTCGTCCAGCGCGGCGAACGGTCGTACATCATTCGGTGCGACGGGCATGCGGGCATCATCCACCGAATCGCCGGATGACGGAAGCGCAATTTGCAGAATCTTGTTCGATCCTATTGCCCGATCTCGGCCTCATGTTCGACGCTTCCGCCATGACCGCCGTGGACACCAGAGCCGTGCACGCCGGGCGCGACGACCTCGCCGGTCTCGGCGTCCACGTACCGCCCATCGACCTCTCCACCACCAACCCGCTGCCGTCGGTCGCCGACGGCGGCGACGCGTACGAGACCCTCGCCACCGGCGGCACCCTCCCGCCCGGCGGCAGCGCCGTCTACCAGCGGCTCTGGAACCCCACCGTGGCCCGCTTCGAGACCGCCCTCGCCGAACTCGAAGGCACCGCCGAAGCCGTCGCCTTCGCCAGCGGCATGGCCGCCCTCACCGCCACCCTGCTCGCCGCCACCCGCGACGGGCACCGCCACGTCGTCGCCGTCCGCCCCCTCTACGGCGGCACCGACCACGTGCTCGCCACCGGCCTGCTCGGCACCGAGGTCACCTGGGCGCAGCCCCACCAGGTCGCCGCCGCGATCCGCCCCGACACCGCCCTGGTCGTCGTCGAGACCCCGGCCAACCCCACCCTCGACCTCGTCGACATCGCCGCCCTCGCCACCGCCGCCGGCGACGTCCCACTGCTCGTCGACAACACCGTCGCCACCCCCGTGCTCCAGCAGCCCGCCCGGCACGGCGCCGCCCTCGTGCTGCACAGCGCCACCAAGAGCATCGGCGGCCACGGCGACGTCCTCGCCGGCGTCGTCGCCTGCGACCCCGACTGGGCCGCCCGGCTGCGCCAGGTCCGCGCCGTCACCGGCGCCATCCTGCACCCGCTCGGCGCCTACCTGCTGCACCGCGGCCTGCAGACCCTGCCGCTGCGGGTCCGCGCCCAGCAGGCCGGCGCCGAGAAGCTCGCCGGCTGGCTCGCCGGCCACCCCGCCGTCACGCGCGTGCACCACCCCGCACTCCACGACCCGGCCGGGCTGGTCGGCCGGCAGATGTCCGGCACCGGCAGCCTGCTCGCCTTCGAGGTACGCGGCGGCGCGCCCGCCGCGGCCACCGTCGCCGGCGCCTGCCGCCTGATCACCCACGCCGTGTCGCTCGGCGGCGTCGACACCCTCATCCAGCACCCCGCCTCGCTCACCCACCGGCCGGTCGAGGGCGACGCCAAGCCGTGCGGCGGGCTGCTGCGGCTCTCCGTCGGACTGGAGGACCCGGAGGACCTGCGGGCGGACCTGGAGCGGGCGCTGGCGGCGATCTGACATCTGGCCGTCGTCGCGTCCGTGGTGCTGCTTGGTCTCAGGACTTCGGGCCGACGTGGCGGTCCAGGGCGGCGACCGCGTCCCGCCGGGCGACGGAGAGCGACCACGGCAGGTTCATCCGCCAGGCGATGCCGAGCAGGTCGAGGGCCCACTGACAGAGTTCCATGATGTCGGGCGATCGGTTGGAGAACATGTAGCGCGGATAGACGTACTCCCTGCCGCGGACGGTGACCCGGTTGGCGAAACGGGTTCCGTCGGAGTGGAACAGACCGCGCAGGAAGTGGCCCGCGTGTGGCGTCAGGATGTCCCACTGCCAGGGGGTGAGGACGATGGGGCGTTCGTGCTTCTTGCCCGGCCCGTGTTGTGGAATGAGGCAGGGCCAGTGCCGGGCGGTGCTCTGCACGGCGACGCAGCCGCGTTTCTGGATCCGCTGGACCTTGTTGGCCAGCACGGCGCGCATGGCGGTGTCGCAGGCGTCAATCAGATTGGGCCAGGCGTCGGCGCAGTAGATGCGGAGCACCGGCACCCGGTCGGTCGTGACGAGATGCCCGTCTCCGAGATATAGGCCCAACAGGTAGGCGTAGGCCGCAGGATCGGGCGGATCTTCCTGATCGGGGCGGCAGCGGAAGCAGCGGACGGCGCTGCCGAGCATGGCCGGTTCCGGCCGGTCGACGCACCAGTGCCAGACGGTGGTGTAGGGCAGGGAGAGGGTGCGGGCCACCGAGCGGATGTTGTGGCCTCGAGCCCTCAGAGCCCGGGCACGTGCTCGCATTTCGGGAGGATGCACATCGGCATCATCGAACAGGTGTATGACAAAAGTGCCGGGAGCGGGACTTGAACCCGCACGCCCTTTCGGGCAGATGCTTTTGAGGCATCCGAGTCTGCCGATTCCTCCATCCCGGCGTCACCCCTGCGGAGGGTGTGGCTCACTGTACCCGACTAGGCTCATGCGGGAGCATGGGTGGTGACCGTGCCGAGATGGATGGTGGGAGAGGCTCGTGGCCGAGACGCAGACGGATGGGGAGCGCAGGCGGGTACTGATCGCCGAGGACGAGGCGCTCATCCGGCTGGACCTGGCCGAGATGCTGGTCGAAGAGGGCTACGAGGTGGTCGGCGAGGCCGGTGACGGCGAGACCGCCGTGAAGCTCGCCGAGGAGTTGAAGCCGGATCTGGTCATCCTCGACATCAAGATGCCGATCATGGACGGGCTGGCCGCCGCCGAGCGGATCGCCGGCGCCCGGATCGCCCCGGTGATCATCCTCACCGCGTTCAGCCAGCGCGACCTGGTGGAGCGGGCCCGGGCCGCCGGCGCGATGGCGTACCTGGTCAAGCCGTTCCAGAAGAGCGATCTGGTGCCGGCGGTGGAGATCGCGCTGTCCCGCTACTCGGAGATCGCCGCGCTGGAGGCGGAGGTGGCCGGCCTCACCGACCGGCTGGAGATCCGCAAGACCGTGGAGCGGGCCAAGGGCGCGCTCATGACCACGTACGGGATGACCGAGCCGCAGGCGTTCAAGTGGATCCAGCGCACGGCGATGGACCACCGGATGACCATGAAGGAGGTCGCCGAGCGGATCCTCGCCGAGACCGCCGGCGGTGAGGTGGCCCAGCCGGCCTCCTGACGGCGCCGGTCGGGCGGTGCGCGGCAGCGGCGGCGATCGATAGAATCCGGCCGTGGCGACGCGGCGGCTGGTGGCGGTGCTCGGCGTCGTCGCCGTGCTGCTCGCCGGCTGCGTGCGGGCGAGGGCGCACGTCGAGCCCGGACCGCTCGACCCGCGGTGGCAGCCGCTGACGCTGCCGGTGCCGCGGGGCACGCCGGGCCGGTTGGTGCTGCGCGACGTGGTGGCCTGCGCCGGGCGCTGGTTCGTAGTGGGCGGGGTGGCCGACCCGGCGGGGGAGACCCGTCCGGCGGCGTGGGCGAGCGCGGACGGTCTCTCCTGGTCGTCGGTGCCGATCGCGTCGGCGAGCTTCTACGGCGCGCGGCACGTGCTTTACGCGGCGGCCTGTCGGCAGGGTCGGTTGGGGGCGCTGGGCGCGCGGAACGGGGGCGTGCACGGCAATCCGCGCACCGGTACCTGGGTCCAGGATCCCGATGGCGCGCTGCGGGAGGTGGTGGCCCCGTTCGAGTTGTACGGGGGGCCGCGGGCGGTGAGTGTCTCCCGGCTGGTGGCGGGGTCGGGCGGGTGGCTGGTGGTCGGGTCCCGGGCCGACGGGGCGGCGGTGTGGACGTCGCCGGACGGGGAGCGGTTCACGCTGCGCGAGGGTGTCCCGGAGTTGGCCGGCGACGGTCGGGGCCGGACGGTCGGGTTGGACGCGGTGGCCGTACCGGCGGGCTGGCTGGTGGTGGGTGCGGTGCTGCCGCCGCATGCGACCACGGCGTCGCCGCTCGCTTGGACGTCGGTGGACGGTCGGGTCTGGCGGCGGGTGGGGCTGCCGGCGTCGGACGGGCGGAGCCAGGCGCAGCGGGTCGCTCTGGTGCGCGGTGCGGTGGTGGCGGTCGGTCCGGTGCGGGACGGGTTCGGGGTGTGGCGGGCGGCGTCACCCGACGCCGCGGCGTGGCGGAGGGTCGGTGGTTTCGGTGCGGCGGGCCCGGGCGTGTCGGCGGTGCGCGGGTTGGTGTCCGCGCCGGGCGGGGGGCTGCTGGCGGTGACCGGCGACGGGAGTGGTCACGGTCTGTGGTTCTCGGTCGATTCGGGTGGTTCATGGCGGCCGATGGCGTTGCCGGTCGTGGTGCCCGACGGCGGGGACAGTGCGGTGGCGGCGGCGTTCGGTGAAGATCGACTGATGTTGGTCGCCGATGACGGTGTGAGGTCTCGTGCCTGGTGGGCGTCGGTGCCGGTCGCCGACCGGTAGCGGGTGGGACGGCATTGGCCGCTTACCGACGAAACAAAGGCGAGGAACTCTCGTGACCGACGGTTCTTACAGCGATCGCTTCCGATCCGCCACGGCGTGTAACGGTTCGGTCAACCCGCTCTCCTGGGACTTACGCCACAGCGCCACGTGGGATAACGTCCCGGCCCAGACCGGCGACGACGGTCTGGTTCGTTCGCCCCCCGCAAGGGCCAATTGGCAGCGGGTGGTTGGGGCCATGCGACGGAGGAGGGTTCGGGCCTTGAGGCAGAAGCTCGCGCGCGTGATCGGTGGAGCCGCCATGCTGGCGCTCGTCGCCGGCGGCGCCGCCTGCAGCAGCAGCGGCGGTGACGACAGTGCGTCCGGTGGTGACAAGTGTGGCAACAAGATCGCGTTCTTCGGTGCGCTGACGGGTAGCTCGGCGGCGCTCGGCATCAACGAGAACAACGGCGTCAAGCTGGCCGTCGACAAGTACAACAAGGAGAACGCCGACTGCAAGGTCGAGCTCGTCCCGCTCGACTCGCAGGGCAGCCCCGACCAGGCCCCGAGCCTGGCGCAGAAGGCCATCGACGACCCGAAGATCCTCGGCCTCGTCGGCCCGGCCTACTCCGGTGAGTCGGAGGCCGCCGACCCGCTGTTCGCCGAGGCGGGCCTGGTGCACATCACCGCGTCCGCGACCCGGCCCAGCCTGGCGCAGCAGGGCTGGAAGACCTTCTTCCGCGCGGTGGGTAACGACCTCAGCCAGGGCCCCGCGGCCGGTCAGTACATCAAGGACGTGATGAAGGCCGACCGGGTCTACGTGATCGACGACCAGTCGGCGTACGGCGCGGGCTTGGCCGACGAGGTCAAGAAGGTGCTCGGCGCGGCCGTGATCGGCTCGGACAAGGTCCAGGGCGAGGGCAAGCAGACCGAGTTCTCCGGTGTGGTCACCAAGGTCAAGACCGCCAACGTCAAGGCGATCTTCTACGGTGGCTACTACCAGGAGGCCGGCCTGATCCGCAAGCAGCTCACCGCTGCCGGGGTCACCGCTCCGCTGGTCGCCGGCGACGGCGTCAACGACCCGGCCTACATCGCCTCCGCGGGCGCGGCGGCGGCCGAGGGCACCATCCTCACCTGCCCGTGCCAGCCCGCCAGCGAGGCGCGCGGCACCTTCAAGGAGGAGTACAAGGCGCTCAACGGCACCGACCCGGGCACCTACAGCGACACCGCGTACGACGCGGCGAACATCCTGCTGGCCGGCATCAAGGCGGGCAAGACCACCCGCGCGGACCTGCTGGACTTCGTGAAGAACTACAGCGGCGAGGGCGTGGCGGCCAACTACAAGTTCGTCGAGGGTGGCGAGCTGGACCCGGCGCAGGTGAAGGTCTGGGCCTTCAAGGTCCAGGGTGGTCAGGTCGTCCCCGACCAGGAGATCAAGAAGTCCTGACGACGGTCGCTGCTAGAGCGATTGAGTCGTGATCGCGGGTGCGGCCGGGAGCTCGCTCCCGGCCGCACCCCGCTTTTTTCGCCACACCTGATGGAGCGTCCCTCCCTTGAACTTCGACGGACTGTTCTCCAACTTCGGAGAACTCACCACGACCGGCCTGACGCAGGGCGCCATCTACGCCCTGGTCGCGCTCGGCTACACGCTGGTCTACGGCGTGCTGAGACTCATCAACTTCGCCCACTCCGAGGTCTTCATCGCCGGTGCGTTCGCCGCGATCTGGACGTGGAACGGCTTCGGCCTCGACCAGAACTCCCAGGTCAGCGGAGTCGGCTCGATCATGTTCTACCTGCTCGCGGCGGTGATTGTCGCGGCCATCGCCTCGGCGGGCACGGCGACCGTGATCGAGCGGGTGGCGTACCGGCCGCTGCGTAAGCGGAACGCCCCGCCGCTGGCCTTCCTCATCACGGCCATCGGCGCCTCGATCGCGATCTCGGAGGCGTTCGGCGTCTACACCCGTCGGCTTCCGGAGGGCGCGCCCAACCTGGTCAGCACCAAGCCGCTGTTCGAGATCGCCGGTGTGCCGATCGACTCGGTGCAGCTGCTCACCGTCGGCGCCGCGCTGGTGATGATGATCGCGCTGGACCTGTTCATCAACCGCAGCCGGCTCGGCCGCGGCGTCCGGGCGGTGGCCCAGGACGCCAACACCGCCGCGCTGATGGGCGTGAACAAGGACCGCATCATCATGCTGGTCTTCATCGCCGGCGGCACGATGGCCGGCGTGGCCGGTCTGCTCTACGACGTGAAGATCGGCACGCTGACCTACAGCGTCGGCTTCCTGCTGGGCCTCAAGGCGTTCACCGCCGCGGTGCTCGGTGGCATCGGCAACCTGCGCGGCGCGCTGCTCGGCGGCCTGCTGCTGGGTGTGGTGGAGAACTACGCCTCGGGGCTGTTCGGCTCCCAGTGGAAGGACTTCGCGGCGTTCGCCGTGCTGGTGGTGCTGCTGATGTTCCGGCCGACCGGTCTGCTGGGCGAATCGCTGGGGAGGGCACGGGCATGACAACGACCGTTAACCCGCCGAACCCGGAGCAACGGGAAGCGGCGATGGACCGGCTGCGCCACGGCCGCGAGGCGATCGCGGAGCGGTGGCGTAACGCCCCACGCTGGGTGCGCTGGGTGCTGCTCGCCGCGGTCATCGTGTTCTTCTACGCGCTGCCGAACAAGGAGTTCTACCAGTACCTCGGGCCGATCCCGACCCCGGGCGCGAACTTCACCCAGGTGATGTTCACCGTCTCGATCTACGTGCTGATGGCCGTCGGGCTGAACATCGTGGTCGGCTTCGCCGGCCTGCTGGACCTCGGCTACTTCGGCTTCTTCGCCGTCGGCGCGTACACCGTGGCGGTGCTGACCTCGCCGAGCAGCGACATCAAGACGCTCTGGCCGTGGCTGCTGGTGGTGCCGGTGGCGATCGCGCTGACCATGGTTTCGGGCGTCATGCTCGGCACGCCGACGTTGCGGCTGCGCGGTGACTACCTGGCGCTGGTGACCCTCGGCTTCGCCGAGATGATCCGGATCTCGGCGGTCAGCCTTCCGTTCCTCAAGGGACAGCGGGGCTTCAACCAGATCCCGCACCCGCCGGGCAAGTACGCCGACGGCAAGCCGATCTTCGGCATCCTCGACGCCCGGCCGTACTACTGGCTGGTGCTCACGCTGATCATCCTGGTGGTGATCGGGGTGCGGAACCTCACCCACAGCCGGGTGGGGCGGGCGTGGATCTCCATCCGGGAGGACGAGGACGCGGCCCAGCTGATGGGCGTGCCGACGTTCAAGTTCAAGCTCTGGGCGTTCGCCTCGGGCGCGGCGATCGCCGGCCTGGCCGGCGCGCTCTTCGCGGGCAAGCAGAACTTCGTCAACTCGCAGAACTTCGAGCTGCTGAACTCGATCATCATCCTGGCCGCGGTCATCTTCGGCGGCTCCGGCAACATCGTCGGCGCCATCGTCGGTGGCGGCCTGGTGGCGTACATGATCGAGCGGTTCCGCGGCATCGAGCTGTTCGGCCTGGAGCTCTACGAGTACCGGTTCCTGTTCTTCGGGCTGGTGCTCGTGGTGATGATGATCTTCCGGCCGCAGGGGCTCATCCCGAACCGACGACGGGCGGCGGAGTTCAAGGACCGCCGCAAGGAGGTGATCGTCGGTGAGTGACGTCGAGCAGACGCCGGCCGTCCCGGCGCAGGCCACCGCGCCCGCGGTGGAGGCGGTGCCCGCGCGGGAACCGCTGCTGGAGGTCGACAACGTCACGCTGCGCTTCGGCGGTGTGGTCGCGCTGAACCAGGTGGACTTCACCCTCTACAAGGGCGAGATTCTCGGTCTGATCGGCCCGAACGGCGCCGGCAAGACCACCTGCTTCAACGCGATGACCGGCATCTACCAGCCCACCGAGGGCGAGATCCGGTTCCGCGGCGAGAAGATCAGCGGCAAGAAGCGGCACCGGATCACCAAGATGGGCATGGCGCGGACGTTCCAGAACATCCGCCTCTTCCCCGAGATGACCGCGCTGGAGAACGTCCAGGTCGGTGCCGACGCGCATCACAAGACCAGCGTGGTCTCCGCGCTGCTCCGGCTGCCCCGGCACTGGCGGGAGGAGCGGGAGGGCCGCGAGAAGGCCGAGCGCCTGCTGGAGTTCGTCGGCATCCGCAAGCGGATGCACGAGTTCGCCCGCAACCTCTCCTACGGCGAGCAGCGGCGGCTGGAGATCGCCCGCGCGCTGGCCACCGATCCGGTGCTGCTCTGCCTGGACGAGCCGGCCGCCGGCTTCAACCCGGCGGAGAAGGAGGAACTGCTCCAGCTCATCCGGCAGATCCGCGACACCGGCGTGACCGTGCTGCTGATCGAGCACGACATGCGCCTGGTGATGGGGGTCACCGACCGGATCGTGGTGCTGGAGTTCGGAAAGAAGATCGCCGAGGGCCTGCCCGCCGAGGTGCGGGACGACCCGAAGGTGATCGCGGCGTACCTGGGGGTGCCGGACGATGCTGCTTGAGATCGACGATGTGAGCCTGCTGTACGGGCGGATCCAGGCGCTGCACGGCATCAGCCTCACCGTGGACGAGGGCGAGATCGTGGCCCTGATCGGCGCCAACGGGGCCGGTAAGTCGACCACGATGCGGGCGATCTCCGGGATCCGGCCGGTGGCCTCCGGGCGGATCCGGTTCAACGGGGAGGACGTCACCAAGCTCCGGGCGGACCTGCGGGTGCGGCGCGGGCTGTGCCAGGCCCCGGAGGGGCGTGGCATCTTCCCGGGCATGACCGTGCTGGAGAACCTGGACATGGGGGCGTACACCCGGCGGGACCGGGCGGGCGTCGCGCAGGACCTGAACCGGGTGATGGAGCTCTTCCCTCGGCTGGCGGAGCGGCGCAAGCAGGCCGGGGGTACCCTTTCCGGCGGCGAGCAGCAGATGCTGGCGGTGGGCCGGGCCCTGATGAGCCGGCCGAAGCTGCTGCTGCTCGACGAGCCCTCGATGGGTCTCGCGCCGATGTTGATCCAGCAGATCTTCAACATCATCACCGAGATCAACGAGCAGGGCACGACGATCCTGCTGGTGGAGCAGAACGCGCAGCAGGCGTTGGCCCGGGCGCACCGCGCGTACGTGTTGGAGACCGGACGGATCGTCAAGAGCGGCACCGGCGCCGAGCTGCTGCACGACCCGTCGGTCAAAGAGGCATACCTCGGCGTGGCCTGACCGGCCGTCACCCCTATCGCAAGGAGCAGGACATGTTCAACATCAGTGGTGGCCGCCGGGCGGTCGTCGGGGCCACCGGCGCCGCGCTGCTGGCCCTGTCGGTCGCCGGGTGCGGCGAGAAGGAAGCCACCGACCAGCCCGGTGGCGGCCCGTCCGTGACCGCCGCGGCGGACTCGGCGCTGGCCGCGAAGGTGCCGGACGCGATCAAGGCGGACGGCAAGATCGTGGTCGGCAGCGACACGTCCTACGCCCCGGCCGAGTTCCTCGACACCGACGGCAAGACGGCCATCGGGTTCGACATCGAGCTGTTCACCGCGGTCGCCGCGAAGCTGGGGCTGAAGGCGGAGTTCGTCTCCGCTGACTTCGGCGCCATCATCACCGGCGTGTCCTCGGGCAAGTACGAGGTCGGCGTCTCGTCGTTCACCATCAACGACGAGCGCAAGGCCCAGGCCAACATGGTCAGCTACTACCAGGTCGGCACCCAGTGGGTGACCAAGAAGGGCAACCCGGCCGGCGTCTCGATCGACAACGCCTGCGGCAAGAAGATCGCCGTGCAGAAGGACACCGTCCAGGTCGAGGACATCCAGAAGCGGTCGAAGGCGTGCACCGACGCCGGCAAGCCGGCGATCACCGTCGAGCAGTTCCCGGGCCAGGACGCGGCGACCGCCGCCGTGGCGTCCGGCAAGGACGACGCGATGCTCGCCGACTACCCGGTCGGGGTGTACGCGGTGACCCAGTCGGAGGGCGCGCTGGACCTGCTCGACAAGATGTACGAGGCGGCGCCCTACGGCTACGTGGTGGCCAAGGACCAGACGGCGTTCGCCGAGGCCGTCCGGGACGCGACGAAGGCGCTGATCGCGGACGGGACGTACAAGAGCATCCTGGACAAGTGGAAGGTCGGGGACGGCGCGATCACGGACCCCGCGATCAACCCGTAACGCGATGACAACCGACGAAACGACGACCGCACGGGCGCGGCCTGAGCCGATCAAGGCCGTGCCCGTACGGCACCCCGGCCGCTGGGCCGCCATCGCAGTGCTGGCGGTCCTGGCGGCGATGTTCGTGCATCTGCTGGTCACGAACGACAAGTTCAAGTGGTCGTTCATGGTCGACAACATGTTCCGGCCACCGATCATCGAGGGACTGCTGCGCGGCACGGTGGTGATGACCATCTGTGCGATGCTGCTCGGGGTGTCCCTAGGTGTCGTGGTGGCGATCATGCGGCTCTCGACCAACCCGATCCTGCGGGTGGTCGCCTGGCTCTACACCTGGGTGTTCCGGGCGGTGCCCCGGCTGGTGCTGCTGGCCGTCTTCGGCAACCTCGGCATCCTGTGGAGCCGGATCGAGTTCGGCGTGCCCTTCGACACCCAGATCGGCCAACTCTTCGGGATCGACAACCTGCAGCTGCGGGTCTTCGGGTTCACCTCCCGGGACGTGCTGACCGGCTTCGTGGCCGGCCTGCTCGGGCTGGCGCTCTCCGAGGCGGGCTACATGGCGGAGATCGTGCGAGCGGGCATCCAGTCGGTGGACGAGGGGCAGAGCGAGGCGGCCTCGGCGCTGGGCATGAGCCGCGGCCAGATCCTGCGCCGGATCGTGCTGCCGCAGGCGATGCGCGTGATCATCCCGCCGACCGGCAACGAGACCATCGCGATGCTGAAGGACACCTCGCTGCTGCTGGCCGTGCCTTACAGCGTCGAGCTGTTCTTCCAACTCGACGCGGTGGGCAAGCGGACCTTCCAGATCTTCCCGATGTACGTCGCGGCCGTTTTCTGGTACCTCTTCCTGACCAGCATCCTGCTGGTCGGCCAGTACTTCCTGGAGCGGCACTTCGCCAAGGGATACGGCCGGACCGAGCGGGCGCGGATCCGGCTCCGCACGATCGCCGCCGAAACCGGTGGCGGCGGTGGCGCAGGAGGTGGACAATGACCGGACAGCTCGTTCCCGCTCAGGCGGGCGCGCCCGCCGCGGAGTCGGGCCTGATGGTCCGGGCCGAGCAGGTGCACAAGTCGTTCGGGCCCCTCGAAGTGCTCAAGGGCATCGACCTGGAGGTCCGCGCAGGGGAGGTGTGCTGCCTGCTCGGGCCCTCCGGCTCCGGCAAGTCGACCTTCCTGCGCTGCATCAACCACCTGGAGAAGATCAACGCCGGCCGGATCTGGGTGGACGGCGACCTGATCGGCTACCGGGAGCGCGGCGGGAAGCTGCACGAGCTGCGGGACAAGGAGGTGGCCGCGCAGCGCCAGGCCGTCGGCATGGTGTTCCAGCGGTTCAACCTGTTCCCGCACATGACCGTGCTGCAGAACGTCGTCGAGGCGCCGGTGCTGCTGCGCCGGGCGAAAAAGGCCGAGGCCCGGGACCGGGCCGCGCAGCTGCTGGACCGGGTCGGGCTGGGGGACAAGCTCGGGGCGTACCCGGGTCAGCTCTCCGGTGGCCAGCAGCAGCGGGTGGCGATCGCCCGGGCGCTGGCCATGCAGCCGAAGCTGATGCTCTTCGACGAGCCGACCAGCGCGCTGGACCCGGAGCTGGTCGGCGAGGTCCTGGACGTGATGAAGAACCTGGCCCGGGACGGCATGACCATGATCGTGGTGACCCACGAGATCGGCTTCGCCCGGGAGGTCGGCGACTCACTGGTCTTCATGGACGGTGGCGTGGTCGTCGAGCAGGGCAACCCGCGCGAGGTGATCGCCGCCCCGAAGCACGAGCGGACCAAGGCGTTCCTGGCCAAGGTCCTCTGACCGGTCGGGTCCGGTGCGGCACGTGTCGCACCGGACCCGACAGACCGGACACCACCGCCGATGTCCGGCGGATCGCGGCCGTTCCCGCCGCGCCGCGGGTCGGGCTTGTCGGCGGTACGGACTAGAGTCGCTGCCGTGACAGCTACGACGCCGCGCCTGCTCCTCGTCGACGGACACTCCCTGGCATACCGGGCCTTCTTCGCCCTGCCGGTGGAGAACTTCTCCACCACCACGGGGCAGCCGACCAACGCCGTCTACGGCTTCACCTCGATGCTGATCAACGTGCTCCGCGACGAGCAGCCCACCCACATCGTGGTCGCCTTCGACGTCTCCCGCCGCTCCTTCCGCACCGAGAAATACGCCGAGTACAAGGCCGGCCGCAGCGAGACCCCGACCGACTTCAAGGGCCAGGTCAGCCTGGTCAAGGAGGTCCTGGCGGCGCTGCGCGTCCCGGTGGTGGAGAAGGAGGGCTACGAGGCGGATGACGTCATCGCCACCCTCGCCTGCCAGGCCCGCGACCAGGGCATGGAGGTGCTGATCACCACCGGTGACCGGGACGCGTTCCAGCTGGTCGGCGACCACATCACGGTGCTCTACCCGCGCAAGGGCGTCTCCGACCTGGCCCGGATGGACCCGGCCGCGGTCGAGGCGAAGTACGGCGTCGGCCCGGAGCGCTACCGCGACCTGGCCGCCCTGGTCGGCGAGACCAGCGACAACCTGCCCGGCATCCCCGGGGTCGGCCCGAAGACCGCGGCCAAGTGGATCAACACGTACGGCGGGGTCGAGGGCGTGGTGGCCCGGGCCGACGAGATCAAAGGCAAGGCCGGCGACAGCCTGCGCGAGCGGCTCGCCGACGTGATCCGCAACTACGAGATCAACTGCCTGGTCTCCGACCTGGAGCTGCCGGTGCGCCCGGAGGACGCCCGCTGGCAGGGCTGGGACCGGGAGGCCGTGCACCAGGTCTTCGACACCCTCCAGTTCCGCATCCTGCGCGACCGGCTGTATCAGTACCTGGAGGCCGTCGAGCCGGAGGCCGAGGCGGGCTTCGAGCTCGCCGGGCAGGTGCTCACCAAGCCGGGCGGCCTCGCCGGCTGGCTGGAGACGCACGCCCCGGCCGGCACGCCGGTGGGCGTGGCGGTCAAGCTCGACACCGGCCCCAACCGGCGGCACACCGCCTCGGTGACCGGGATGGCCCTGGCCACCGCCGGCGGCGCCGCGGCCTGGTTCGACCCGGCCACCGTCGACCCGGCCGACGAGGCGGCCCTCGCGGGGTGGCTGGCCGACGGCACCCGCCCCAAGGTGCTGCACGACAGCAAGCCGGCGGTGCTGGCCTTCGCCGCGCACGGCTGGGACCTGCAGGGCATCTCCCGGGACACCCAGATCGCCGCCTACCTGGCCCGCCCCGACCAGCGGTCCTACGACCTGACCGACCTGGCGCTGCGCTACCTGCACCGCGAGCTGCGGGTCGACGCGCCGGAGACCGGCCAGCTCACCCTGGAGGGGCTGGGCAACGACGGCGAGGCCGAGCAGAACCTCATGCTCCAGGCCCGGGCCACCCTCGACCTGGCCGACGCGATCGACGCCGAGCTGTCCCGCGACGGCGAGCAGTCGGCCCGACTGATGGCCGGCGTGGAGCTGCCGCTGATGCGGGTGCTCGCCACCATGGAGCGCACCGGCATCGCCGCCGACACCGAATACCTGTCCGAACTGGAGGCGCACTTCGCCGCCGAGGTGAAGGCCGCGGCGCAGGGCGCGTACGCGGAGATCGGGCGGGAGTTCAACCTGGGCTCGCCGAAGCAGCTCCAGGAGATCCTCTTCGGTGAGCTGGGCCTGCCCAAGACCAAGAAGATCAAGACCGGCTACACCACCGACGCCGACGCCCTGCAGTGGCTCTACGCCCAGCAGCCGCACCCGGTGCTGGCGCACCTGCTGCGCCACCGGGACGTGGCCAAGCTCAAGTCGACCGTCGACGGGCTGCTCAAGTCGGTGTCCGACGACGGCCGGATCCACACCACGTTCAACCAGACCGTGGCGGCCACCGGCCGGCTCTCCTCGACCGAGCCCAACCTGCAGAACATCCCGATCCGCACCGAGGAGGGGAGGCGGATCCGCCGGGCCTTCGTCGTCGGCGCCGGCTACGACTGCCTGCTCACCGCCGACTACAGCCAGATCGAGATGCGGATCATGGCGCACCTGTCGTCGGACGACGCACTGATCGAGGCATTCAACTCCGGGCACGACTTCCACGCGGCCACCGCGTCCTCGGTCTTCGGCGTCCCGGTGGATCAGGTGACCGCCGACCAGCGGCGCAAGATCAAGGCGATGAACTACGGCCTGGCGTACGGGCTGAGCGCGTTCGGCCTCTCCCAGCAGCTCGGGATCACCGCCGAGGAGGCGCGCGGGCTGATGGAGAACTACTTCGCCGGCTTCGGCGGGGTGCGCGACTACCTGCACGAGGTGGTGGCCCGGGCCCGGCAGGACGGCTACACCTCCACCATCCTGGGCCGCCGCCGCTACCTGCCCGACCTGGTCAGCGACAACCGGCAGCGCCGGGAGATGGCCGAGCGGATGGCGCTCAACGCCCCGATCCAGGGCTCGGCGGCCGACATCATCAAGGTCGCCATGCTGCACGTCGACACCGCGCTGCGCGAGGCCGGGCTGCGCTCCCGGATGCTGCTGCAGGTGCACGACGAGCTGGTCTTCGAGGTCGCCCCCGGCGAACGGGAGACCCTGGAGGCCCTGGTCCGCAAGGAGATGGGGGAGGCGTACCCGCTGTCGGTGCCGCTGGAGGTCTCGGTCGGCGAGGGCCGCGACTGGAACAGCGCCGACCACTGACCCGCTGCCGGACGGCCCCGGGCTGCCCGGACGCGCCGTGATCGACTCCGCCTCGCCGATGCGGCGGCATTGGCCAGGCCCGGACACCGCGACTTCGCCGATCCGGCGGCGCGCGGCTCGGGGGCGGGCGGTCAGCGTCCCGGGCCCCGGCGCGCCTTCGGCGGGGCGCCGTGGCGCTGCAGGGCCTTCCGGGACGGGCCGCCCGGCGGCGGAAGCGGGGCCTTGACCGGGTCGTGCCCCCAGTTCATCAGGGAATAGCGCCACCGGGTCGCACGGACGTCCCCGCTCGGTCGCTGCGCCATGTGCCGCCGGACGTACCCGACGACCTTGCGCATGTGCCTGTAGTCGGCCTCGGAGAGTTCGGCGCGCCTGCGGCGCAACAGCTCGATGATCTTCCGGCCGGACTCGTGGCCGACCGACTCGCCGCCGGGGCTGCCCTTCTTCCGCCAGCCGACGTGCTTCGACTCGTCCGTCTCCAGCCACTTCTGGAGCTCACCGGGCTTCATGTTCACCGCCTCGGTGAACTCCCGGTAGGTGTCCCGGCCCCCGTCACTTCGGCTCATGGCGCAGCGCCTCTGGTCGGTGCGCGACGTCCCGCCCCGAGTGGTCGTTGCGGATCCGGTACTGCGGGTCCTCCGGCGAGGCGTTCACGGTGTGCCCCCGGACGTGCGTCCGGTCGATCAGCTTCTCCTTGACCACGCCGTACGCCCGGCCGCTGTGGCTGGCCCAGGAGACGTGGTCGCCTTCGCGGAACTCCTTCTCGGCCATGCCCTTCGGGTACCCGGGGCCGCCCGGCGGAAACGACGGCTACCCGCCGGCCGGCTTCTCCGCGACGAAGATCGCGGTGCCGGGGAAGAGTCGACCGCGCAGCGGACTCCACTGCCCCCAGATCCCCTCGTGCCCCTCCGGCCACTCCGGCTCCACCAGGTCCAGCAGGCGGAACCCGGCCCCCACCAGCTCCCGGATCCGGTCGCCGAGGGTGCGGTGCTGCTCGACGTACGTGGCCACCCCGTGCTCGTCCTGCTCGACGTACGGGGAGCGGTCGAAGTACGAGTGCACGGCGGCCAGCCCGCCCGGACCCGGGTCGTCGAGGAAGATCCACCGCATCGGGTGGGTGACCGAGAAGACCCACCGGCCGCCGGGGCGTAGCACCCGGGACACCTCCCGCATCACCGCCGCCGAGTCGGCCACGAACGGGATCGCGCCGAACGCCGTGCAGACCGTGTCGAAGGCGGCGTCGGCGAACGGCAGGGCGAGCGCGTCGGCCTGCACCAGCGGTACGCGTACCCCGGTGCGGGCGGCGGCCTGCGCGGCGTGCCGCAACATGCCCGCGGACAGGTCCAGGGCGACCGGCCGGGCCCCCTGGGTCGCCAGCCAGCGCGCGGCGGCCGCGGCCCCGCAGCCGAGTTCCAGGATCCGCCGGCCGGCCACCTCGCCGAGCAGTCGGGCGTCGGCCTCGCGCAGCCCCTCGGGGCACCAGACGAAGTCCACGTCGCCCAGGAACGCGCCGTGCTCGGCCTGGTAGTCGTCGGCGTCGGCGTCCCACCAGCCCCGGTTGGCCCGGCGCGTTTCGGCGGCGCCCACCCGGCGCCGGGTCACCCTGTCCTCGTCCACCCGCTCACGCTAGCCTCCACCCGACGGGCCGCCGGCCGCGGTGGGTCGGGTGGGGCCGATGTGACGGACGAGACAGGCACGGCACCTTACCGCGCGAAATCTCCGCTTTCGCAGCTGACGAGGTCGTGAGGACCCGGGAGGGCTTGCACGCTGTGGTAATGCAGCGGGTAGGCTAGAGGATGCGCTCGCGGATCGTGTGCCTCGGCAGGGAGCAGGTGCGCGGTCACCGGAGCCACTAATGATCTTCTGACGGCGATCGTTCGGTGTGCCCGGCGACGGATCCGCTGGCGCGGACTGAGTCACCGCGACGCCACGCCTGCTGTGACACCCATCCGACCGGAGCAACCGCCCACATGACGAGCAGCATCGAGGCCACCTCGAGCGCCAACAAGGTCACCGTCGACGACCTCGGTTCCGAGGAGGCTTTCCTCGCCGCGATCGACGAGACCATCAAGTACTTCAACGACGGCGACATTGTCGAAGGCACCGTCGTCAAGGTCGATCGGGACGAGGTCCTGCTCGACATCGGCTACAAGACCGAGGGCGTGATCCCCTCTCGGGAGCTGTCGATCAAGCACGACGTGGACCCGGCCGAGGTGGTTTCGGTCGGTGACCACATCGAGGCCCTCGTCCTCCAGAAGGAGGACAAGGAGGGTCGCCTGATCCTCTCCAAGAAGCGGGCGCAGTACGAGCGGGCCTGGGGCACGATCGAGAAGATCAAGGACGAGGACGGCGTCGTCCGCGGCTCGGTCATCGAGGTCGTCAAGGGTGGTCTCATCCTCGACATCGGCCTGCGCGGCTTCCTGCCCGCCTCGCTCGTCGAGATGCGGCGGGTGCGTGACCTGCAGCCGTACGTCGGTCGCGAGCTCGAGGCCAAGATCATCGAGCTGGACAAGAACCGCAACAACGTGGTCCTGTCCCGCCGGGCCTGGCTGGAGCAGACGCAGTCCGAGGTGCGCACCGAGTTCCTCAACAAGCTGCAGAAGGGCCAGGTCCGCAAGGGCGTCGTCTCCTCGATCGTCAACTTCGGCGCGTTCGTCGACCTGGGCGGCGTGGACGGCCTGGTGCACGTCTCCGAGCTCTCCTGGAAGCACATCGACCACCCGTCCGAGGTCGTCGAGGTGGGCCAGGAGGTCGAGGTCGAGGTCCTGGACGTCGACCTGGACCGCGAGCGGGTCTCGCTGTCGCTGAAGGCGACCCAGGAGGACCCGTGGCGTCAGTTCGCCCGTACCCACGCGATCCAGCAGATCGTGCCGGGTAAGGTCACCAAGCTGGTGCCGTTCGGCGCGTTCGTCCGGGTGGACGACGGCATCGAGGGCCTGGTCCACATCTCCGAGCTGGCCGAGCGCCACGTGGAGATCCCGGAGCAGGTCGTCCAGGTCGGCTCCGAGGTCATGGTCAAGGTCATCGACATCGACCTGGAGCGTCGCCGGATCTCGCTGTCGCTCAAGCAGGCCAACGAGGGCTTCGTCGAGGGCGAGGAGCACTTCGACCCGACCCTCTACGGCATGGCCGCGACCTACGACGAGCAGGGCAACTACATCTACCCGGAGGGCTTCGACCCGGAGACGGGCGAGTGGCTCGAGGGCTACGAGAAGCAGCGCGAGGCGTGGGAGCAGCAGTACGCCGAGGCGCGCCAGCGCTGGGAGGCCCACACCAAGCAGGTGCAGACCTCCCGGGCCGCCGACGCCGAGGCCGCCGCTCACCCGGCGCCGGCCGCGGGTGCCACCACCACGACCACGGCCCCGAGCCGGCAGGCCGAGGAGCCGTCCGGCACCCTGGCCACCGACGAGGCGCTCGCCGCGCTGCGGGAGAAGCTCGCCGGCGGCAAGTGATCCTGCGACGACTCCAGCTCGGCGCGTCTGAACGCCGCGCTTGAGCCGTCACTGACGACGACGGGCCCCGTCCCCGCGATCCGGTCTCACCGGGCCGCCGGGGGCGGGGCCCTCGCGTGTCTTCGCCCGACCCCGTGGTGGGCCGGTCCGCCGGGGCGGCGCCTCGCGTGTCTCCGCCCGACTCCGTCGTAGGCCCGGGCCGCCGGGGCGGGGCCCTCGCTCGTCTTCACCCGACCCCGTCGTAGGCCGGTCCGCAGGGAGCGCTCGGTCGACTCGGTGTGCGGCAGGTGGCGTTGTTGCGGCCACCGGACACCCCGATCTGCGCCGACCGGCTCCGGCGGGGGGCGGGCGGACGGGCGTCGCGGCGTTCCGCGTCGATCGCGCGGCCCGAGTGGTTTGGCGTCGGCCGGATGATCGGGTTGACTGGGCGGGTGCTGATGGTGGGGTTGACCGGCGGTATCGGGTCCGGCAAGAGTGCGGTGGCCAGCCGGCTCGCCGCATTCGGCGCAGTGATCATCGACTCGGACCGCGTCGCCCGCGAGGTGGTCGCCCCGGGCAGCGAGGGGCTGGCCGAGATCGTGGCCGCCTTCTCCGACCGGGTGCTCGACGCGCGCGGCGCGCTCGACCGGGCGGCGCTGGGCGCCGTCGTCTTCGCCGACGAGGCGGCCCGTCGCCGGCTGGAGGCGATCATCCACCCCCGGGTCCGGGCGCGTACCGCCGAGCTGGCCGCCGCCGCGGCCCCGGACGCGATCGTGGTCAACGACGTACCGCTGCTGGTGGAGGTGGGGCTCGCGCCGACGTACCACCTGGTGGTCGTGGTGCAGACGGCGGTGGCCACCCGGCTGGCGCGGCTGGCGCGCGACCGGGGCATGGACCGCGCCGAGGCCGAGCGGCGGATCGCCGCGCAGGCCGACGACGCCCGCCGGCAGGAGGCGGCCGACGTGCTGCTGACCAACGACGGCCCGCTGGACGAGCTGCACGCGGCGGTGGACGCGCTCTGGCGCGACCGCCTGGTGCCCTACGAGCGCAACGTCCGCGAGCGCCGCGCGGTCCGCCCGGAGCAGGTGGTGCTCGCCGACCCCGACCCGTCCTGGCCCCAGCAGTACGCCCGGTTGGCCGCGCGGATCCGGCACGCGGTCGGGGCCGACGTGCGGGTGGACCACATCGGCTCTACGGCGGTGCCCGGGCTGGCCGCGAAGAACGTCATCGACATCCAGCTCACCGTCTCGTCGCTGGCGGAGGCGGACGGGCCGCTGGCCGAGCGGCTCGCCGACGCCGGATTCCCCCGGCTGCCCGGCGACTGGTGGGACAACCCCCGCCCACCGGGCAGCGCCCACTGGGAGAAGCGGCTGCACGGCAGCGCCGACCCGGGCCGCCCGGTCTACCTGCACCTGCGGGTGGACGGCTCGCCCGGCTGGCGGTACGCGCTGCTGATGCGGGACCACCTGCGCGCCGACCCGGGCCAGCGGGCCGCGTACCTGCAGCTGAAGCGGGAGCTGGCCGCCTCCGCCCCGGACAGCGCCACCTACGGGACGCTGAAGGACCCCTGGTTCGACGAGGAGCACCTGCGGGCCGAGGAGTGGGCCGCGCAGACCGGCTGGCGGCCCTGACCGGGCTCAGCGTGTGGTCGGTGGGGATGTGGCCGTGGGCAGCGCCGGCACCGGGCCCGGGGTGAGGTCGAGCTGGGCCCAGACGCCGCGCCCGGTCCGCAGCTCCAACCGGCGCGGCAGCCCGCTCCGGTCGATCCACCAGCGCAGCGCCGTGGCGCCGGAGCGTACCTCGATGACGTCCACCGCGTGGTCGGCCAGCCGGTCGTCGCGCACCCGGATCGTCGTCCCGGCCGGCCCGGGGTCGCCGGCCCGCAGCGCCGCGTCCAGCAGCCGGTCCAGGTCGTCGCCCGGCGGCCGGTCGGTCGGCCAGGTCACCCCGGTCGGTGGCGGCAGCGGCGGCGCGGCCAGGGCCCCGGCCGACCTGCCGTCGCCGGGGACCTCCACCCGGGCCGCCCGCCCGGATCGCCACCGCAGCAGGGTCCGGCGCCCCGGGGCGCCGGCCTCGACCACCGCCAGGTACGCGGCGGACTGCGCCCAGCTCAGCCAGCCGGCGGCGCGCAGGTTGGCGGCCGGGCCGAGCGGTGCGGTCAGGGTCACCGTGGCGCCTCCGCTCGCCCGCAGCCGGGTGGGCAGTCGGGCCAGCCGGTCGGCCTCACCGTCGGCGAGCGCGCGGGGCAGGCCCGGGCGGCCGCCGAGCGCGTCCACCGGGCGGAGCGTGGGGCGGTCGCTGCGCACCAGCTCGACGGTGACCGGGGTGCCGTCCGGGAGCGGCCCCTCCAGCCGGTGCAACCGCGCGTCCCGGTCCAGCCAGAGGCGGGGCCGCCAGCTCGATCCGGCGCTGTCCGCCGGTCCGGTGCCCCCGGTCGGGGCGGTGGGGCCGGCGGTGCTCGGTCCGGTGCTGCTCGGGATGGTGGTGCTCGGGCTCGGGGCCGCCGGCAGGGGTGCCTGGATGATGTCGACGGGGATGCTCTCGGCGGTGTTTTGCCCCAGCCAGCGGGCCTCGGTGGGCGTGGGGTCGGTCCGGTTCGCGCTCAGCCCGAGGAGCAGGTCCCGGACGGCGGCCACGGCACGCGCGGCGGACGGCTCCCGCAGCCGCCAGCGGTCGGCCGGGGGCACCAGCGGGGGCGGGGTCGGGCTGGGTGCCGCGGCGGGGTCGGGCCGGACCAGCAGCGCCGACCGGGTGGCCTGGAGGAGTCCCCGTTCGGCGCCGGCGCCCGGGCCGCCGACCGCCAGGTAGACCAGCGGCCGGGCCCAGTCGACCCAGCCGACGAACTCGGTGCGCCCGTCGCCCGTCCCGACCGAACCCCGGACGCCGGCACGGACGTCACGCTGGTTGGTGACCCGCATCGCCGCCAGCAACTCGGCCTCCGGTGTGGTGAGCGGCCGGGTGGGATCGGCCGGCTCCGGCGACCAGCTCAGCAGCCCGGCGACCAGCGCCGCCGCCGAGGCCGCCGCAGTAACCCCGAGCGCGACCAGCAGGGCCCGGCGCCGGGTCGGCTGCTCCGGCGGGTCGCCGGTGCCGCCCGGGTCGGGGTCGGCCGGCGTTCCGGCCCCGGCGGCCGGCGGTGGAGTCGTGGCGGCTGCCGGGTCGGCCCGCCGACGACCCAGCAGGGCCAAGAGCCGGCCACCGGGGGCCGAGCGGGCGCGGCGGTGGCGGCGGCCCGGTTCGCGTGGCACGGCTGTCGGGGCCGAGCCCTCGTTTGGGCGGGGGCCGGACGGCTCGGCGCCGGTGTCGGGCGCGGGGGTGACGCGGCGTCCGGCGCGGCGTCGCGTCCGGCCGGCGCGGGGGGTCGGGAGGTCCCCGGGCGACGTCCCAGGACTGGGCCGCCTGGGCGGGTGTGGGGGTGGTGCGCCGGGTCCGGGCGGGTCGGCGGTGGGTGGAGTCGATGCGCCGGGTGCGGGCCGATCGGCGGTGCGGGCGGGCGGTGTGCGGGGATCGGGCCGGCCGACCCCGCGCGGCGCCGGTGTGCCGGGATCGGGCTGGTCGGCCGGGCGTGGACGTGCCGTGCCGGGGCCGGGTTGGTTGGTCGTGGGTGGGGCCGGTGTGCCGGCGTCAGCCTGGTCGGCCGCGCCTGGAGGTGGCGTGCCGGGACCGGGTCGGCCGGTCGTGCGCGGAGCCGGTGTGTCGGCCGCGCCCCGGGCCCGGGTGCCGGAAGTCGGCTCGCCGGCGCCGCCGGGGGCCCGCTCGTCGGGGCCGCCGGTGGGCGGGTGGTGGCGGGTGTCGTCGGCGGGGGACGGACGGACGTCGGGCGACGGAGCGGGCCGGGACGGGCGGCCGGGGGAGGTCTCCACGAGTGGAGAACGCGGCTGTCGGGATCCGGTGACGAGTAGGGGCGCTCGCGGCGGCCGGTCAGCGCCTCCAGCGCGACCACGCGGGCGCGCACGCCGGTCGTCCCGGGTGCTGCGATCCCCGGTGCCGGGGGCGGCCGCGCCCTGAGGGGCGGGTCGCCGGCCCGGTCGGCCGCCGCGAGCGGCCTACGGTACGAGGGTAGTCCGGTGAGATGGAGCACACAATGGGAATATCGAAGCCGATCAGGGACGGTCCGTGGTCGGCCCGAAGTGTCGGACCTCGGGCGTACCGTGGACGTCATGGCGCTCGACATTCCCCGGCTCGACGGCCGCTTCCAGGTCGTGAGCGAGTTCCAGCCGGCCGGCGACCAGCCGGCAGCCATCGACGAGCTTGAGCGTCGCGTACGGGGCGGCGACCGTAACACGGTGCTGCTCGGCGCGACCGGCACCGGCAAGAGCGCCACCACGGCGTGGCTGGTCGAGCGGCTGCAGCGGCCGACCCTGGTGCTCGCCCCCAACAAGACCCTCGCCGCCCAGCTCGCCAAGGAGTTCAGCGAGCTGCTCCCACACAACGCGGTGGAATACTTCGTCTCCTACTACGACTACTACCAGCCCGAGGCGTACATCCCGCAGACCGACACCTACATCGAGAAGGACTCCTCGATCAACGAGGAGGTCGAGCGGCTGCGGCACTCGGCGACCATGTCGCTGCTCACCCGCCGCGACGTCATCGTGGTGGCGACCGTGTCGGCGATCTACGGCCTGGGCACCCCGGAGGAATACCTGGACCGGGCGGTGCGGGTGGCCGTCGGCCAGGAGCTCGACCGGGACCAGCTGCTGCGCCGGCTGGTCGACATCCAGTACACCCGCAACGACATGGCGTTCCAGCGCGGCACCTTCCGGGTCCGCGGCGACACGCTGGAGATCATCCCGGCGTACGAGGAGCTGGCCGTCCGGATCGAGCTCTTCGGTGACGAGATCGAGAAGCTGTACTACCTCAACCCGCTCACCGGGGACGTGGTCCGCGAGGTCGACCAGCTGATGATCTTCCCGGCCACGCACTACGCGGCGGGGCCGGAGCGGATGGAGCGGGCGATCCGCGACATCGAGACCGAGCTGGGCGAGCGGCTGGCCGAGCTGGAGCGGCAGGGCAAGCTGCTGGAGGCGCAGCGGCTGCGGATGCGCACCACCTACGACATCGAGATGATGCGGCAGGTCGGCTTCTGCTCCGGCATCGAGAACTACTCCATGCACATCGACGGCCGGTTGCCCGGCAGCCCGCCGCACTGCCTGCTCGACTACTTCCCCGACGACTTTCTCACCGTGGTGGACGAGTCGCACGTGACCATCCCGCAGATCGGCGGCATGTACGAGGGCGACGCCTCCCGCAAGCGGATGCTGATCGACCACGGCTTCCGGCTGCCCAGCGCGGCCGACAACCGGCCGCTGCGCTTCGACGAGTTCCTGGAGCGGGTCGGCCAGATGGTCTTCCTCTCCGCCACCCCGGGCCCGTGGGAGCTGGAGCAGGCCCAGGGCGAGTTCGTCGAGCAGGTGATCCGCCCGACCGGCCTGATCGACCCGGAGGTCGTGGTGAAGCCCACCAAGGGGCAGATCGACGACCTGATGCACGAGATCAAGCTGCGGACCGAGCGGGACGAGCGGGTCCTGGTCACCACCCTGACCAAGAAGATGGCCGAGGACCTGTCGGACTACCTGTTGGAGAACGGCATCCGGGTGCGCTACCTGCACTCGGAGGTCGACACGCTGCGCCGGGTGGAGCTGCTGCGCGAGTTGCGCAAGGGCGAGTACGACGTGCTGGTCGGCATCAACCTGCTCCGGGAGGGTCTCGACCTGCCGGAGGTCTCCCTGGTGGCCATCCTGGACGCCGACAAGGAGGGTTTCCTGCGTAGCGGCCGGTCGCTCATCCAGACCATCGGTCGGGCGGCCCGTAACGTGTCCGGCCAGGTCCACATGTACGCCGACAAGATCACCCCGTCGATGGCGGACGCGATCGAGGAGACCAACCGGCGCCGGGCCAAGCAGATCGCGCACAACGAGGCGCACGGGATCAGCCCCGAGCCGTTGCGCAAGAAGATCCACGACATCCTCGACGACATCTACCGCGAGGCGGAGGACACCGAGAACACCCGGGTCGGCGGGGCGGTCCGGCAGCTGTCCCGCGGCAAGGCCCCGGTCAAGGAGACCCGCAGCCGTGGCCGGGGCGGTGCCGCCACCCCGTCCCGGGAGGGCATGGCCCGGGCCGACCTGGCCAACCTCATCCAGGAGCTCAACGACCAGATGCTCGCCGCCGCGCGGGAGCTGCAGTTCGAGCTCGCGGCCCGGATCCGGGACGAGGTGGCCGACCTGAAGAAGGAACTCCGCGGGATGGACGCGGCCGGGGTGAAGTGAGCGGCCGGGGTCGGCGGTGGACGGTGTGCTGACCGAGGCGGTCGTCGGCCTGCCCGACCCCCGGCTGCGCCCGTACGTGGACCGGTACCTCGGCTACCGCGAGCAGGCGGCCCGGCCCCTGGTGCGCCGCGAGGTCGCCGGCGCCTTCGTCGTGCTGATCCTCGGCTGGGGCGCCCCGCTCGACGTCACCGATCCGCGGGCCGCCGAGGGGGGCGCGTACGGGGTGAACGCGTTCCTGGCGGGGCCGTTCGATGCGTACTGCACGACGCGCACGGTCGGGGAGGGCGCCGGGGTCCAGGTGCTGCTGACGCCGCCGGCCGCGCGCCGGGTGCTGGGGCTGCCGCTGGGCGAGGTGACCAACCGCGTGGTGCCCGCCGACCGGCTCGCCGGCTGGCTGGCCCGGCTCCGCGATGAGCTGGCCGACCTCCCCGACTGGGCGGCACGGTTCGCCCGGCTCGACGCGGCCCTCGCCGCGCGGCTGGCCGCGACCGGGCCGGTCGACCCGCGGCTGCTGCGGGCCTGGCGGCTGCTCGACGACAGCGGCGGCGGGGCCGCCGTGGGGGCGTTGGCCCGGGAGGTGGGCTGGAGCCGCCGGCACCTGGCGGTCCGGTTCCGGCGGGAGTTCGGGCTGCCGCCGAAGACCGTCGCCCGGCTGGTGCGCTTCCAGCGGGCCTATGCGACGCTGGGCCGCGGGCTGACCGGGCCGCCGGGGGACGGCGCGGCGCCGACCGCCGGCACCGTGCCGCCGCCGGGCGGGGTCGGCGGGCCGGGGTGGGCGGAGCTGGCGGCCCGCTTCGGCTACTTCGATCAGTCGCATCTGATCCGCGAGTTCCGGGAGTTCGCCGGGGACACGCCCGGGGCGTTGGCCGGCCCGAGGTCACATTCGTCCAATCCCGGCTGACCGGCCCGCCGGCAGACTCGGCGCATGCGAAGCATCTACCCGGTCCTCCGGTACGCCGACGCCCACGCCGCGATCGACTTCCTCCGGTCCGCCTTCGACTTCAGCGTGCACGAGGTGCACGAGGGGCCGGACGGGACGGTGCGGCACGCCCAGCTCGGCTACGGTGACGGACTCGTCATGCTGGCCAGCGGGTCGGCGCCGGCGTCCCGGCCGGCCGACGACGACTACCGCGTCTACGTAGCCGTGGCCGACGTCGACGCGCACCACGAGCGGGCCCGGGCGGCCGGCGCGGAGATCGTCCGGCCGCCCTTCGACACCGACTACGGCTCCCGCGACTACGTGGCCCGGGACCTGGCCGGGCTGGTCTGGTCGTTCGGCACGTACCGGCCCTGATCCGGCACCCGCTCCGCCCGGCGCCGGAGGGTCGATTGCGGTGCGCAATTGAGGTATTGCCCTGAGTGATGGCAGTGCGTACCCTCCCACGGTGGGAGGCCACATGCCGCTGTCAGCAAGTCCGGTCGTCCGGCGGGTGCGTCTCGGCGCGGAGCTGCGCCGGCTGCGCCGCCGGGAGTCGCTCACCCTGGAGCAGGTCTGCGTCCGGCTCGGCTGGGCGTCCACGTCGAAGCTGTCCCGCATCGAGCTGGGCCAGAGCCGGCCGGACCTGGCCGACGTGCTCGACCTGCTCGACGCCTACGAGGTGCCCGCCGAGCAGCGCAACGAGCTGATCGTCATCGCCCGGGACGCCGCCACCGGCCGGGGCCTGTCCAAGGCGTTGGGCGAGATGGGCGAGCGGCAGCGGGCGTACGCGGAGCTGGAGGCGGGCGCCGCCCGCATCGTGGAATACCAGCCCGCCCTCGTGCCAGGGCTGCTGCAGACCCCCGCCTACGCCCGCCTGCGGGTCAGCGCCGGGGTGCTGCTGGGCGACGAGGTGGACGTGGACGCCGACGTACGGGGCCGGACGGTGCGCCAGGAGGTGCTGCGTCGCCTGGATCCGCCGCGCTACACGGCGCTGATCGACGAGCGGGTCTGCGAGCCGGGCGGCATCCCGGCCGACGTCTGGCGGGACCAGTTGCGGCATCTCGTCGCCCTCGCCGAGCGGCCGCACATCACCATCCGGGTGGTGCCCCGTGACGCCGACCCGGGCGGGGGTGTCCATCCGCTGACCGGCTTCTCCTACTACGCGTACCCGGATCCGGCCGATCCCCGGACGGTGCTGGTGGAGACCCTCACCACCGACCTGCGGCTGGTGGCCGAGGCGGACATCGTCCGCTACGAGCGGCTGGTCGACCGGCTGCTGGCGGCGGCGCTGCCTGCCGAGGAGACGGTGGAGTTGCTGGCCCGCCGGCTCGGCCCGGCGCACGTGCCCCGGCCCCGCGAATCCCGCGACGCCCCGGTCCCCGAGGCGCTCTGACCCCACCCCCGACCGCACCGGGAACCTGCCGCGCCGCCACCGGGCCCGGCGCCCCCGATGCCCGTCGGGACCGGTGGCCGGCGCGTCGCCCGCAGGCTATGCGAGGGGTACGACAGGTCAGGCCGGCACGTCCACGAAGTGCTCGACCAGCGGTGGGTTGGCGAAGTGTGGGCCGATCAGGGCCCGCCACTGCGGGAACCGCTCGCTCTGCCGGAAGTTGACGTCGTGCGCCTCGACGGAGTCCCACTCCACCAGCAGCACGAACCGGGACGGCGACTCCACGCCCCGGGTCATCCGCACCGAACGGCAGCCCTCCGCGCCACGGAGGATGGGGTACGCCTGCGCGTAGGCGGCGGCGAAGGCGTCCTCGTGTCCGGGCGTCACGTCGATCAGGGCGACCTCAAGAACCATGCCCGAAGCCTCGCACGCCGCCCCTGGGCCGGTCCGCCCCGGGGTCCCTGGTCCACACCGGATCGCGGAGCCGGCGGAACTCACGGCCGATCCGCTACCGACCCATCCCGCGCACCTAGCCTCCTAGGACGACGTGCGTGGTGTGCGGCGGGCCCGGTCCGAAAAGTGATTCCCTTGGCAATCCGGGCCCCCGGAGATGCGCTGGGCCACCCTGATGGTGAACAATGGCGCCCGAGGAGGGGAGTATTCCCCCGCAACGGAGTCGTCAGCACGGAAGAGCGCCGGCCCCCCGGTGGCACGACCCGGCTCCGTTGGTCAGTGATCCGGCCTCCCGGATCGGTGGCGGAAGAGACCTCCGACAGTCACCAGAGTCAGCGTCGACGCACCCCAGCCCCGCACGGGGCGTACGGTGTGCCCGACGCTGTGTGTCTGCCGGAGGTTGGATCTTGAACGTGTCCGGATTGGCGTGGGCGGGGACCCTCATCGCGTTGACCGCGGTCCTGCTCGTCGACCTGTTCATCATCGGTCGGCGCCCGCACGAGCCCAGCGTCCGTGAGTCGAGCATCTGGGTCGGCTTCTACGTCGGGTTGGCCCTGCTCTTCGGCGCCGGGCTGTGGCTCGCCGCCGGGCCCGGCGTAGCCGGCCAGTTCTACACCGGTTGGCTCACCGAGTACAGCCTCTCGGTGGACAACCTCTTCGTCTTCGTGATCATCATGGGCCGCTTCGCGGTGCCCCGGAAGTACCAACAGAAGGTGCTGCTCGTCGGCATCCTGCTGGCGCTGGTCATGCGGGGCGGCTTCATCGCCGCCGGCGCCGCCCTGCTCGCCCAGTTCACCTGGGTCTTCTACATCTTCGGCGCGTTCCTGATCTACACGGCGATCAACCTGGCCCGGCAGGGCGAGCCGGACGAGGACGAGTTCAGCGAGAACGTGCTGATCCGGTGGAGCCGCAAGGCGCTGCCGCTGTCCCGGGACTTCGACGGCGCGAAGCTGACCACCCACGAGAACGGGCGGCGGCTGTTCACCCCGATGCTGATCGTGATGATCGCGATCGGCACCACCGACCTGATCTTCGCGCTCGACTCGATCCCGGCGATCTTCGGCATCACCCAGGAGCCGTACCTGGTCTTCACCGCGAACGTCTTCGCGCTGATGGGGCTCCGGCAGCTCTACTTCCTGCTCGGCGGGCTGCTGGACCGGCTGATCTACCTCAGCTACGGCCTGGCCGTGGTGCTCGGCTTCATCGGCGTCAAGCTGGTCCTGGAGGCCCTCGCCGACAACAACCTGCCGTTCATCAACAACGGCGAGCACGTGGCCTGGGCCCCGCACATCCCGATCTGGCTCTCGCTGGCCGTCATCCTGGGCACCCTGGGTGTCGCCACCGCGGCCAGTCTGGTCAAGTCGTCCCGGGACCGGCGCCGCGAGCTGGCCGAGGCGCGAGGCTGACGGAACCCGCACGCGACGAAGGGGTGCTCCCGCGCTCGGGAGCACCCCTTCACGGGTACGCGGGTCAGCCGACGCGGTGGGCGGCGACCAGGGTGGCCTCCCGCTCGGCGGGGAGCCGCTCCTCCAGCACCCGGCGCTGGATGTAGCAGGCGTGCAGCATCCGCCGGACCTCTCCGTGCGGCTCGCTGCTGACGATGCCGATGTGGTGGATCCGGCGGCCGGGCCGGGCGAAGAAGTAGAGGTCGCCGGGGCGCTCCTCGCCGAGGGCCAGGGGCGTGGTGGCCTTGGCCTGGTCGTCGGCGTCGCGGGGCAGCGTCACCCCGTGCCGCCGCCACGCCAGGCGCACCAGGCCGGAGCAGTCGATCCCGTGGCTGGAGACCCCGCCCCAGACGTAGACCAGGTCGTGCAGCCGCTCCGCCACGGCGAGCACCTCCTTGGCCTCCGGCCGCTCGGTGGGCAGCGGGACCACGTCGGCCTCGGGCGCCCAGAGCGGGTCCGCCCGGCCGGGTACGTGCACCGGCCGCCACCCGTCCACCGGCCGGCCGGCCGGTGCGAGGCGGGTGCCGAGGACCACGCCGGGCAGGGCCAGCGGGCCGTCCGGGGCCGCGCGCAGCGCGGTGAGCGTGGCGTCCACCACCAGTGGACCGCCCGACGCGGCGGCCTCCGCCGGGGCGGCGAGCTGGGCGGCGGGCAGCCAGCCGGGGTAGCCGCGGGGGTCCAGCTTGGCGGCGGGCTGTTCGAGGGCGACGACGTGTGCCCAACCGTCGTCACGCAGCTCGGTGACCAGCACCCGCTCGCCGAGCAGCAGCTGGCTCAGCACGCACTCGCCGACCTGCTGGTCGCGGTCCATGCCGGCGACCCAGGCGGCGACGTCCGGCGCGTCGCCCAGCGCCGCGCGGTCGACCGGGCGGACCGCCTCGGGCGCGGACCAGAGGGTGGCTACCGGGACCCGGACGACGGCCTCGCGGCCCGGCTGCAGCTCCACGTGCACTCCCACCTCGCGTTCCTCTCTGGCGACCCTATGAAAAATTCCGCCAGCCCTCAACCGCGCGGCTGAACATTGACTTCACTCACGGCCGAGATGCCGAGGCCGGGCGCGTCGGGCAGCAGGACGGTCGCGTCGTCGTACCGGATTCCGCCCTGCACCGGCGACCAGGCCAGCCACCACGCGGCGTCGAGGTCGGAGACGGCGGTGGTGCCGTACGCGGCGACCAGGCTGGCCGCGGCGCCCACGCCCACCGCGCTCTCCATCATCGAGCCGACGATGGTGCCCATCCCGTGCGCTGCGGCCAGGTCGAGCAGCGTCCGCGCGGTGTGCAGGCCGCCGCACTTGGCCAGCTTGACGTTGACCCTGTCGGCCGCCCGCCGTCGGATCACCTCGACCAGGTCGCGGACGTCGAAGACCGACTCGTCGGCGAGGATCGGCAGGTCGACCCGGCCGCTGACCCAGGCCAGCCCGTCCAGGTCCCGCCGGTGGACCGGCTGCTCGACCAGTTCGACGTCGAGCCCGGCGTCCTCGATGCCCCGGATGACCCGGACCGCCTCGCGCGGCGTCCAGCCCTGGTTGGCGTCCAACCGGATGCGTACGTCTGGGCCGACCGCCGTCCGGACCGCGCGGACCCGGTCGAGGTCGCCCCGGGCGTCGGTGCCGACCTTCAGCTTGAGCACGGTGAACCCCTCGGCCCGGCGCTGCTTCGCGGCGGCGGCCAGGTCCACCGCGTCGCCGGCGGCCAGCGTGACGTCCGTCGGGACCCGCAGGCTGGTCCCGCCGAGCAGCCGCACCAGTGGTACGCCGAGCCGCCGCGCGGCCAGGTCGTGCAGGGCGACGTCGACGGCCGCCCTGGCGGACTCGTTGCCGACCACCGCCCGGCGCACCTCGGCGCAGCGGGCCTGCAGGTCGTCGGCGTTCCGTCCGGTCAGCGCGGGGCCGAGGAGGTCCCGGACGCAGGCCTCGGCGCCGGCGATGGACGCCCCGGTGACCTGCCAGACCTGCGGGGCCTCGCCGAACCCGGACCGTCCGTCGCTGTCGATCACCTCCACGACCAGCGTGTCCACCGTGGTCGTGCGGCGCAGCGCGGTGACGAACGGGGTGTGTAAGGGGGCGGAGAGCCGGTGGGTGCGTACCGCGGCGATCGTCATGTGGGGCACCCTATATGCAGGTTGCCGGGCACTGGGGAGGGCCGATGGCGGAACGGGACTGGGCACTGGTGGGCGCGCCGAACGCGCGTGACCTCGGCGGCCTGCCGACATCCGACGGGCGGCGGGTCCGCCGCGGCCGGCTGATCCGCACCGCCGCGCTGGGCCGGCTCGCCGACGAGGACCTTCCGGTGCTGGGCAGGCTGGCCCCCGCCTGCGTGGTGGACCTGCGGCACGTCAGCGAGCAGGAGGTCGCCCCGCCGGACCGTCTCGCGGGCGGGCCGCGGGTGGTGCACCTGCCGGTGTACGACGCGGCTCACCCGGTCTTCACGTACGTCTCGGCGGTGCTGCTCGGCCATGACCTGAGCGCGTACGAGGAGTTGGCCCGGGAGGGCGTGCCGGCGGCGATGGCGGCGATCTACCGGTGGTTCGTCACCGGGGAGTCGGCCCGGGCCGGGTTCGGGGCGGCCGTGCGGCTGGCCGCCGACGGGGCGAACCTGCCGCTGCTGTTCCACTGCTCGGCCGGCAAGGACCGGACCGGCTGGCTGTCGGTGGTGCTGCTCACCGCGCTCGGCGTGGACGAGGCGGCGATTCGGGCCGACTACCTGCGGCACAACGAGTTGACCGAGAGCCTGCGCGAGGTGCTGCTGGTGGCGATGACCCGGGGCCGGCCGGACCTGGACGCGGCGAGCGCGCGCCCGCTGCTGGAGGTGCGGCCCGAGTACCTGGATGCGGCGTACGACGAGGTCCGGCGGGTGCACGGCTCGTTCGGGGCGTACCTGCGGGACGGGTTGGGGGTGACCGACGAGACGGTCGCCGCGCTGCGGGCGCACCTGCTGGAGTGAGTCCCGGCCGCCGGCCCGCCGAGGCGCGGGCCGGCGGGCTGGGGTGCGGTCAGTCGGCCAGGTCGTGCCGGGACTCCCAGACCTGTGCGGAGACGTGCGCGATCAGGCGGCAGGCGTCGTCCTCCTCCTCGCCGCTCGGGCCGCCGTCGGCCAGGTCGGTGGTGGTGCACACGACGATGACGTACGGCGGCGCGTCGGCCGGGAAGACCACGCCGGCGCCGTGCCGGATGCCGCGTACCCAGCCGTTCTTGTGCGCGATCCGGGTGCCGGTCGGCAGGCCGGCGGCGAGGTCCTCGCGGTGTTCCTGGGCGAACAGCACGTCCAGCATGGACGCGCAGCCGGCCGGGGAGGCGAGCGGGCCGGGTTCCCGGGCGCTGCGGGCCAGTCCGCCGAGCAGGGCGGCCAGGTCGGCCGCGGTGACCAGGTTGTCGATGCCCGCCTCCCGGGCGGCGGAGTCCTCGATGCCGCGGCCGGTGACGCTGTGCCGCGCCCCGCTCAGCGTCCATGCCTCGGCCACCGCCGGCAGTCCCACCGCGCCGATGATGATGTTGGTGGCCAGGTTGCTGGATCGGACGATCATGCGTTCGGCGAGCCAGCGCAGCGACGCGCTGGCGCCGACGCGCGCCCAGACCGCGTCGTCGTTGTCGTAGTCCCGGTCGTTGGCGAACCGGGGCGCGCCCGGCAGGGCGGAGTCGAAGCCGTTGTGCACCGGCACCGGCGCGTCCAGGTCCAGCCGGCCGGCCTCGGCGGCGCGGTGCAGCGCCACCAGCACGCCGACCTTCATGGTGCTGGCCGCGTAGTGGGTGGCGTCGGGCAGGCGGGTCCAGGTGGGCCGGGCGCCCAGCCGCCCCACGTACGCGGAGACGGTGCCCGGCACCTTGTCGAGGTGCGAGTCGAGATCCTCCCAGGTCATGCGGGTGACCGTAGCCGATCAGCGGCGGGGCTGCGGGCCGGCGGGTGGTCGGGCTAGCGTGCGCGGATGACGAGCGCCGCGTACGACGCCATCGCCGACTGGTACGAGCAGTATGCCTCCGACACCTCCGCCGACTACATGACGCGGGTCCGCCGCCGGCTCGCCGACCTGCTCGGGGAGGGGCCGGGTTCCTGTCTCGACCTGTGCTGCGGCACCGGGGTGCACGCCGCCGAGCTGCGCCGGCTGGGCTGGGCGCCGGTCGGGGTCGACCTGTCCGGCGGGCAGTTGCGGTATGCGCGTGACCGGCTGCCGGTGGCCCGGGGCGATGCGGCCCGGCTCCCGGTGGCCGACGGGAGCGTGCCGGCTGTCACCTGCGTACTCGGGCACACCGACCTGCCCGACTACCCGGCGGTGATCGCGGAGGCCGCCCGGGTGCTCGCCCCCGGTGGGCGCTTCGTCCACATCGGCGTGCACCCGTGTTTCTGTGGTGCGTTCGCCGACCGCTCCGACCCGGCGCGCATCGTCATCGACGGTGGGTACGCCGAGCGGGACCGCAGCTTCCGGTCGTGGAACTCGAGCGGGGTGCGGGCCCGGGTGGGCGCCTGGCACCTGCCCCTGGCCGACCTGCTCAACGCGGTCACCGCCGCCGGCCTCACCGTGACCCGCGTCGAGGAGTCCGGCTCCACCGCTATACCCGACATGCTGGCCTTCCAGGCCACCAAACCCGCCTGATCCTCACCCCCGTCGGGCCGGCCTGCGTTGATCATGAGGCGGGCGGCGATTTCGATCTGCTGGTGGAGACGGCGGAGCCCGGGCCGCCGGGGGCGGTCCGGGCTCCGGGGTGGGCCGGGGGTCAGCCGGCGTGCTTGCGGCGGGCGGCCAGGCGGCCGCGCTGGGTCTGGTCGAGGATCACCTTGCGGATACGGACCGCGCTCGGGGTCACCTCGACGCACTCGTCCTCGCGGCAGAACTCGAGGGCCTGCTCCAGCGACAGCTTGCGCGGCGGGATCAGCTTCTCGGTCTCCTCGGAGGTCGAGGAGCGCATGTTGGTGAGCTTCTTCTCCTTGGTGATGTTGACGTCCATGTCGTCGGAGCGGGAGTTCTCCCCGACGATCATGCCCTCGTACACCTCGGTGCCGGGCTCCACGAAGAGTTGGCCGCGCTCCTGCAGGTTGGTCATGGCGAACGCGGTGACCGCGCCCGAGCGGTCGGCGACCAGCGAGCCGGTGGCCCGGGTCCGCAGTTCGCCGAACCACGGCTCGTACGACTCGAAGACGTGGTGCAGGATGCCGGTGCCGCGGGTCTCGGTGAGGAACTCGGTGCGGAAGCCGATCAGGCCCCGGGCCGGGACCAGCCACTCCATCCGGATCCAGCCGGTGCCGTGGTTGACCAGCTGCTCCATCCGGCCCTTGCGGGTGGCCAGCAGCTGGGTGATCGCGCCCAGGTACTCCTCGGGGGCGTCGATGGTCAGCCGCTCGACCGGCTCGCAGGTCTTCCCGTCGATCTCCCGGGTGACCACCTGCGGCTTGCCGACGGTCAGCTCGTACTGCTCGCGGCGCATCTGCTCGACCAGGATCGCCAGCGCCAGCTCGCCGCGGCCCTGCACCTCCCAGGCGTCGGGGCGCTCGGTGGGCAGCACCCGCAGCGAGACGTTGCCGATCAGCTCCTTGTCGAGGCGGTCCTTGACCATCCGGGCGGTGACCTTGGCGCCCTTGACCCGGCCGACCAGCGGCGAGGTGTTGGTGCCGATGGTCATCGAGATGGCCGGCTCGTCGACGGTGATCAGCGGCAGCGGGGTCGGGTTCTCCGCGTCGGCGAGGGTCTCGCCGATCATGATGTCCGGGATGCCGGCGACGGCGATGATGTCGCCGGGGCCGGCGGTCTCGGCCGGCTTGCGCTCCAGGCCCTCGGTCATCAGCAGTTCGGAGATGCGCACCCGCTGGGTGCTGCCGTCGGTGCGGCACCAGGCCACGGTCTGGCCCTTGCTGATGGTGCCCTGCCGGACCCGGCACAGCGCCAGTCGGCCGAGGAACGGCGAGGCGTCGAGGTTGGTGACGTGTGCCTGCAGCGGCGCGTCCTCCTCGTACGCGGGCGCCGGGATGGTGTCCAGCAGGGTGCGGAACAGCGGCTCCAGGTTGTGGCTGTCGTCGGGCACCGCGCCGTCGGCGGGCTGGGTCAGCGAGGCGATGCCGTCGCGGGCGCAGGCGTAGACGATCGGGAAGTCGATCTGCTCCTCGTCGGCGTCCAGGTCGAGGAAGAGCTCGTAGGTGTCGTCCACGACCTCCTTGATCCGGGCGTCGGGGCGGTCCACCTTGTTGATCACCAGGATGATCGGCAGCCGGGCCTTGAGGGCCTTGCGGAGCACGAACCGGGTCTGCGGCAGCGGGCCCTCGCTGGCGTCGACCAGCAGCACCACCCCGTCGACCATGGTCAGGCCGCGCTCGACCTCGCCACCGAAGTCGGCGTGGCCCGGGGTGTCGATGATGTTGATGGTGACCGGGTCGGAACCGTCCGCTGGCAGGTAGTGCACGCCGGTGTTCTTGGCCAGGATGGTGATGCCCTTTTCCCGTTCGAGGTCCATCGAGTCCATGACCCGTTCGGTGACCTCACCGCGGGCGCCGTAGGCGCCGGCCTGCCGCAACATGGCGTCGACCAGGGTCGTCTTGCCGTGGTCGACGTGGGCGATGATGGCGACGTTGCGGAGGTCGGTGCGAAGCTGCATACCCTCCATACTCCTGTCTGCGGTTGCCGGGCGCGTGTCGGGGTCACCCCGAGATCGCCCGGATCTCTGCCGAAACTGCTGTTCCGACCGTTCCAGCGACTGGCATGCTGGCCCTCGTGCGGGGGACCGGATGCCTGACCTGCTGACGTGGCTGCAGGGCCTGCCGGCCGTGCTGATCTACCTGGTCGCCGCGATGATCGTCGCGGGCGAGACCGCGGTGATCTTCGGGCTGCTGGTGCCGGGCGAGGCGACCCTGCTGCTGGTCGGCTTCTTAGCCTACGCGGGGACGCTGCGGATTATTCCGGCGCTGCTGGCCATGACGGCCGCCGCCGTGATCGGTGACACACTCGCCTTCCGGGCCGGCCGCCGGTACGGGCCGCGGCTGCGCGCCTCCGGCCTCGGCGCCCGGATCGGCGCCGACCGGTGGCAGCGGGCCGACTCGCTGCTCGACCGGCTCGGCGGTCGCGGCGTGCTGGCCGCCCGCTGGGTGGCCTTCGCCCGTACCCTGGCGCCCCGGCTGGCCGGCGCGGCGGGCCTGCCGTACCGGCGGTTCGCGCCGTGGAACCTGGCCGGGGTGGTGAGCTGGGTCGGCGCCTCCGTGCTGGCCGGGTACGCGGCCGGCGAGTCGTACGCCCGGGTGTCCCAACTCCTCGGCCGGGCCACCGGCGCGGTGCTGGTCCTGCTGCTCTGCCTGGCCGGGGTGGTGCTGGCCGGCCGCTGGCTCGGCCGTAATCCGGACCCGGCCCGGGCGCTGGCCGCCCGGGCGGCCGCCCTGCCCCCGCTGCGCTGGTTGCGCGCCCGGTACGGGGTGCTGTTCTTCCTGGTCACCATGCGGGTCGGGCCGGCCTGGACGCTGCTGCTCAACCTCGCCGCCGGTCTGGTGCTGCTCTTCACCGCGGGGCTGGCCGTCGCCGTGGTGCTGGAGGCGGTGGTCCGGCACAGCGGGCTCGGGGTGGTCGACGGCCTCATCGCCGACTGGTTCGCCGCCCGGCGTACCACCGGGGTGGCCGACGCGGCGGTGGCCGTGGTCTCGGTGCTGCGCGGGTCGTCCCTGATCGCCGCGGTGGCGGTCGTCGCGGCCGTGCTGGCCTGGCGCGGCCGCCCCTGGCGGGCGGACCTGCTCAGCGTGGTCGGCACGATGGGGGCGTTCGTGCCGCTGGTCGTGCTGGCCGTGGTCGCCGACCTGACCGGCCCGGGCGGCCCCGGCGACACGCCGGCGCTGCTGCCCACCCAGACCGCGGTGGTGACGGCGAGCTTCGGCACGCTGGCCTGGCTGCTGTCCCGCCCGGCGCGCTGGCCGGTCGCGGTGGCGGTGTGGACGGCCGCCGTGGCCGGGGTGCTCGCCGTCGGCGGCGCCCGGCTCTATCTGGGCTGGAGCACGGCCAGCGGCACCGCCACGTCCGTCCTGCTCGGGGCCGCCTGGACCACGGTGTTCATGGTCGCCTGGGCCACCCGGGACCGGGCCGTCGGCGTGGCCGACCCGCCGCCCACAGCGGAGCCCGGCGGGGCGGACGAGCCGCCCCGCCCGGGGCAGCTGCCCCTGCCGCGCCCGACCGGGGCGGCGCCGCACGCCCCCCGGGGACCCGCCGATCCTTGCTAGGGTGCCGCGGACGACCCCGGGGGAGGGACTGATGCGCCGAGAACTGGGCCGATGGGCCACGGCGGTGGCCGCCGGGCTGTTGCTGTCGGGTGCGGTGAGCGGGTGCGGCGGCGAGGAGCGCCCGGCCCGGGAGGTGGCGGTCGAGCTGCCCAGCGAGGCGCCTGTCGAGACACCCGCCGACGAGCCGAGCGAGGCCCCGCCGGCGGTGGAGGCGATGGGCGCGGCGCCGGGCGCCACGCCCAGCCCGAGCGCCACGCCGACGAGGAAACCGACGGCGAAGCCCACCCGGACCAGTTCCGGCCCGTTGGCCAAGCCGAAGCCGCCGACGGAGACGAAGGTCCCGCCGCCACCGCCGAAGCCCGCGCCGAGTGGTTGCCAGCCCAGCTACCGGGGCACCCAGGCGACCCGCAGCCAGGTGAAGAGCGCCCTGTCCGACGCGGCGGCGAAGACCTACTGGCCGACCTCCGCGCCGGACATCAGGATCCCGCTCAACCTGCTGAAGGCCACCGCCTGGCAGGAGAGCGGCTGGCAGTCCAACATCGTGGCCTGCGACGGCGGCATCGGGCTGATGCAGGTCATGCCAGCCACCGCGGACTGGATGAACCAGCGTTTCGGCGAGTCGTACGACATCAACGCCTACCGGGACAACGCGTACCTGGGGGCCAACTACCTCGCCTGGCTCACCAAGTACATCGGCGACATGTACTTCGAGTCGGACTACCGGCTGGACGCCTCGCTGTGCACCAGCGAGCTGAACTCCTGCCTGCTCAACGCCATCATCGCGGCCTACAACTACGGGCCGTACGCGGTGGCGCAGGAGGGCGAGCCGCTCACCATCCCCAACCCGCAGTACGTGCGCAACGTGCGGGCGTTGATGACCGAGTGCGTCTGCCTGAGCTACTGAGCTGACCGGCGGGGACCGGTTCTATGCTGCAACCCGGACCGGGCGGACAAGGGGGCATCAGCGAGCCGTGGCAGCGCAGCGCAGGTACCGGCGGCGGGACCACCGGCGCGCGGGCGTCGGCGCCGACCCGGCCGCCGCGGGACCCCCCCGTGAAGTGAGCGTGGACCGGCTGCTCGCCCGGCTCGCCACCGCCGCGCTGCGGCTGCCCGCCGCCCGGACCCGGCGGGTCGCGGTGACCCGGGACCTCCCGGTCCGGGTGCGCGACGGGGTCACGCTGCGCACCGACCACTACGCCCCCGACCTGCCGGGCGCGCCCACCGTGCTCATCCGCACCCCGTACGGGCGGGGCGGGCCGATCCGGCTGCTGGGCCGGCTCGTCGCCGAGCGCGGCTTCCACGTGGTGATCCAGTCCTGCCGGGGCACCTACGGCTCCGGCGGGGAGTTCGCCCCGCTGGTGCACGAGCGCGACGACGGCCTGGACACCCTGGACTGGCTGCGCCGGCAGCGCTGGTGGTCCGGGTCGTTCGGCACGTTCGGCGCCAGCTACCAGGGTTTCGTGCAGTGGGCGCTCGCCGCCGAGGCGGCCGACGAGCTGGCCGCGATGGTCGCGGTGGTGACCGCCTCGGCCACCCGGGACTCGACGTACGCGGGGGAGTCCTTCGCCCTGGACACCGTGCTCACCTGGGCGGAGCTGCTGCAGGCGCAGACGGTGCCGTGGCTGGCCCGGCAGTGGGAGCTGAAGCGGGGGCAGCCCCGGTTGACCCGGGCGCTGGCCCACCTGCCGCTGGCCGAGGCGGACCGGATCGCCACCGGGGTGACGGTGCCGTTCTTCCAGGAGTGGCTGCGCCACCACACCCCGGACGCCGACTACTGGCGGCTGCGGGTCTTCGGCGACCGGATCGCCGAGGTGCGCGCGCCGGTGTCGATGATCAGCGGCTGGCACGACATCTTCCTCCCCGCCCAGCTCGACGACTACGCCCGGCTCCGGTCGGCCGGGGCCCGGCCCCGGCTGACCGTCGGCCCGTGGACCCATGGCAGCCCCGGGCTGCTGGTGGCCGCCCTCCGGGAGGGACTGGACTGGCTCGACGAGCACCTGGCCGGGCGCCCGACCGGTCGGCGGGCCCCGGTCCGGGTGCACGTCGGGGGTGTGGGCGGCGGCTGGCGGGACCTGCCCGACTGGCCGCCGCCGGCCGTGCCGACCCGTTGGCACCTGCACGCCGGTCGGGCCCTCGGCCCCGCCCCGCCGTCGTCGTCCCCGCCCGACCGGATCTGGTACGACCCGGCCGACCCCACCCCGTCGCTCGGTGGTCCGCTCCTGGTCGCCCAGCGCGCCGGCGCCGTGGACAACCGGCCGGTGGAGGCCCGGCCCGACGTGCTGACGTACACCAGCGAGCCCCTGGACGGCCCGGTCGAGGTGGTCGGCCCGGTCCGCGCCGAGATCCACGTCCGCAGTGAACTCTCCTACCTGGACGTCTTCGTACGCCTCTGCGACGTGGACCGGCGCGGCCGGTCCTGGAACGTCTGCGACGGCCTGGTCCGGGTGGCGCCGGGGCGCTTTCCCACGGATCCCTCCGGTGCGGTCCGGGTGCCGGTCACCCTCTGGCCGACCGCGCACCGCTTCGCGCCCGGGCACCGGCTCCGCGTCCAGGTGTCCGGCGGTGCGCACCCGCGCTACGCGCGCAACCCCGGCACCGGGGAACCGCTGGGCACCGCGGTCACCCTCCGTGCTGGGTGGCGGGAGGTCCTGCACGACCCCGCGCACCCGTCCGCCCTGCTGCTCCCGCAGGCCGCGGCGCCGTCCGCAGCCCGGCCTTAGTTCCAGATAGTGCCTCTGAGCTGGGCAATTGTCTTCCGGCGTGGATATTCTCGGGGCAGTTGCCCGGCGCCGTGCACCATCCCGGCCGGACGCGTCCCCGGACCGTCCGCCTCACGCCCAGTGATTGTCGTGCCCGGCCGGCTGACGATCCACAAGGGGGGGGAATCCCATGACGCGGGCCCCGAACAACCTGTTGGCCGTCCGCAACCTGCTGCTCGCCCACCTCAACGTCGACAAGAACACCGTACGGCCGGCGGATCTCGAACCCGGCGAGGTCGGCATCGTCGGCGACGCCAACCACCGGGGCGGATACCACTGCGGCTCCGACCGGGTGGTGACGAACGACTACTCCGTGGTGGAGTCCACCCGGGACTCCTCCGGGCTGACCCTCGACGCGTCCGCCCTGGACGTCGGGATGTTCACCGTCCGCTCCGGCGGCGGCACCCACAACCTGCGTACCTTCTCCACCTGGTGCGTCGCGCAGTGCGTCGACGGCGCGGCCGACACCCGGGACATCAGAGAGATCATCTACTCGCCGGACGGCAAGGTGGTGAAGCGGTGGGACCGGCTGCGGAAGCGCACCACCGGCGACTCCAGCCACCTGACCCACACCCACTTCAGCTTCTTCCGCGACTCCACCAGGGCGGGCCGGGACCAGACCCCGCTGTTCCGCCGCTACCTGACCGGCATCGGACTCCTGGAGGACGACATGGCCCAGTTCACCGACGCGCACGCCGCTGTGCTCAACCAGCTCGCCGCGGTGCTGCCCACACTGGTCAGCCAGTCCGGGTACACCGACGGGCGGATGGAAGCCATCGCCAACGGCCGCACCAAGGTGCGCAGCGACCTCAAGGGCGGCGGCCAGCCGGTGTGGCTGGTGGACCAGGTGAACGGCGTCCGCGCCGACCTGGCCACGCTCGCCGGCCGGCAGCCGGTCGACGTGCAGGCGCTGGCCGGCGCACTCGCGCCGCTGCTGCTGGCGCAGCTCACTCCGGAGGCGATCGCCGCGGCGCTGTCGCCGGAGATCGCCCCGAAGGTCGCCGAGGAGCTGTCCCGGCGGCTGGCCGCCTGACCCGGGACGGCGGCGCGGTATGTGCTTCGGCGGCGGTCGGGTTCCCCGACCGCCGCCGCCGGCACGGAACTACATCGGGTGGACGTTGTCCGCCTGCGGGCCCTTCTGGCCCTGGGTCACCTCGAACTCGACCTTCTGCCCCTCCTGCAGCTCGCGGTAGCCGCTGGTCTGGATGGCCGAGTAGTGGACGAACACGTCCGGACCCCCACCGTCCTGCTCGATGAAGCCGAAGCCCTTTTCCGAGTTGAACCACTTGACCGTGCCGGTTGCCATGCGTCTCTCCCTGTTCAAAGCGGGTGAGCACCGGCCGCGGCCGATGATCGCCCTGTACCTTCCCGACAGTAACCGGCCGAACCGGGATCTGCTGGCGGAAGTGGCGGCGTGCCTCGCGAATACGCGCCGAGCGGGAAAATCCCTCCGGATGGCGGCCCCGCCCGGCATGCTTGCCCGAGTGAGGGCACAGACCGCGTTGGCCGACCTGGAGCGGGAGATCGCCGTGCCCGGCGGCGGGCCGGACCGGCTCCGGCTGGTCGCCACGCCGTTCGTGCCCGAGGTACGGCTGCACGTCGCCGAGGACGCGATCCTGTGGTGGGCCCGGATGGAGGCGGCCGCCCGACGGCCGCTGCCGCCGCCGTACTGGGCCTCGGTCTGGGCCGGTGGTCAGGCGCTGGCTCGCCACCTGCTCGACCACCCCGAGCTGGCCGCCGGCCGGCGGGTGTTCGACCTGGCCGCCGGCTCCGGGCTGGTGGCCATCGCCGCCGCGCTGGCCGGCGCCGAGCGGGTGGTCGCCAACGACGTCGACCCGTACGCGGTCGCCGCCGTCACGGTCAACGCCCGGGCCAACCGGGTGGCCGTGGCCGCCACCGCCGGCGACCTGCTGGACGGCACCGTCCGCGCCGACCTGCTGCTGGCCGGGGACGTGCTCTACGACGCCGCGCTGGCCGACCGGATGCTGCCGTTCCTACAGCGGGCCGCCGATCGGGGCGTCGAGGTGCTGGTCGGCGACCCCGACCGGGGACACCTGCCACCGGACCGGCTGGAGGTGGTGGCGAGCTACCCGGTGCCGACCACCGAGCCCTCCGTCGACTCCCCGGTACGCCGGGTGCAGGTGCTGCGTCCCCGGTGACCCGTCCGGCCGCTCGGGGGCGACCCCGAGGCGGAATCAGGGGACGCTGGGGGATCCAGCCGGATGTGCCCCCGCACGGGAGGCCATAGCGTACGCGGCATGACGGATCTGCTGGCCCAGGTCGGGGAGCTGCCCACCACCCTGCTGATGGGGTTGCTGGGTATGGTCATGCTCGCCGACGCCGTACCCCTGGTCGGGGTGCTGGTGCCCGGCGACGCCGCGGTCCTCGCCGCGGTTGGCGCGGGCCGGCCGGCGACCGGGCTGGCCACCGTGGCGGCGGTGGTGGCCGGCTGCCTCGCCGGCTGGTCGCTGAGCTTCCTGGCCGGGCGGCGCTGGGGCGAGCGGCTGCGGCGCAGCCGGCTGGGCGACTGGATCGGCGAGTCGCGCTGGGTGGCCGCCGAGGCGCTGCTGCACCGTGGCGGCGGCCGAATGGTGCTGGTGGCGCCGTTCCTGCCGGTGTTCAACGCGTTGCTGCCGCTGGCCGCCGGCGGCCTGCAGATGTCCTACCGGAGGTTCGCCACCTGCGCGGCGCTCGGCGCGACGCTGTGGGCCGGCCTCTACGTGGCGCTCGGCGTCACCGCGCGGGCGCTGACCGGGCTGCTGCCCGGGGCGCCGAACCCGACCGTGTTCACCATGGCGGTCGGCCTGCTGCTCGCCGGTCCGGTGCTGCTCGGCACCCGGCACCGGCTCCGGGCGGTGACCGCCGCGGGCGCCGCCTCCTGAGCGGACCGGCCGGACCGCTGACCGCCGCCGGCGCCAGACCGCTGACCGCAGGCCGGCGCCGGCGGATCGCTCACCAGCCGCGGGCGCGCCACTGCGGCAGGGCGGGGCGCTCGGCGCCCAGCGTGCTGTCCTTGCCGTGCCCCGGATAGAACCAGGTCTCGTCCGGCAGCCGGTCGAACAGCTTGTGCTCCACGTCGTCGATGAGCTGCCCGAACCGTTCCGGGTCCTGCTCGGTGTTGCCGACGCCGCCAGGGAAGAGGCTGTCGCCGGTGAACAGGTGCGGGATGCCGGACGGGTCGCGGTAGAGCAGCGCGACCGAGCCCGGGGTGTGGCCCTTGAGGTGGATCACCTCCAGGGCGCAGTCACCGACCGCGACCGTGTCGCCCTCGCGCAGCGGCTCGGCGGGGATCGGCAGCCCCTCGGCGTCGTCGACGTGCACCAGCGGGCGGGCGCCGGTCTTGGCGACCACCTCCTCCAGGGCGACCCAGTGGTCCATGTGCCGGTGCGTGGTGACCACCGCGGCGAGCCCGCCGTCGCCGACCAGGTCGAGCAGGCGCGGCGCCTCGTTCGCCGCGTCGATCAGCACCTGCTCGCCGGTGTCCCGGCAGCGCAGCAGGTAGGCGTTGTTGTCCATCGGACCCACCGACACCTTGGTGATGGTGAGCCGGTCGAGCTCGCGGACGGCCGGCTCGCCGCCGGGCGTGACGTCTCCGGTGTAGGTCATGGGACAGCTATATCCATTCCGGTGGGTTCGGCAGGGGACCGTCGGGGGTGACGGTGAGCACCTCGCCCGCGGCGCGGCCGATCAGCCAGGCGGCGAGGTCCGGCGCGGCGCCGGCGACCGTGGGCGCGCCGGCCCGGTCGCCGATGCCCAACTCATGGCAGCCGCTGCCCGAAAAGCGCAGCACCATCGCGGGTGCGGCGGCGCGGTCGCCCAGGTCGGCGGCGACCTCGTGCAGCAGCCGGTGGCTGAACGCCTCCGGCCAGTCCGCGGGCCGGTAGCCGGCGGCCAGGTCCACGTGGTGCACCTCCACCTCCCGCAGCCGGTCCCAGACCAGCAGGGCGGCCACCCGGGGGCCGCGCGGTGTCTGCACCGTCGCGGTCCACGCCTCGGCCGGCGTGGCGGCGACCGCCTCGGCGAACCGGTCCGCGGACCGGCGCAGGTCGTCGAAGAGGTCGTCCGGTGAACGGGCCGCGCCGGCCTCGATGTCCGCGGCCCGGGCCGCCGGGCTGGCGTACATCGGGACGGCCTCGCCGGTGCGGGCGGCGGTGAGCAGGTTGACGAAGCCGTCGGCGTTGCGGGCCAGGTGGGTCAGCACGTGCCCGAGGGTCCAGCGCGGCAGCAGCGAGGCGGCGGCGACGTCCGCGGCGTCGAAGGCGGCCACGGTACGCAGCAACCGGGCGGTGGCGTCGTCCACCTCGCCGGTCAGCAGCAGCGGATCGTTGCTCACGTCGCCACCCCGCTGTCGAGCCTGATGGTTCGCTCGCTGCGCTCGCTCACGAACCGACCCTAGCGGTCCGGCGCCGCCGCGTCGTCGGGGAAATCGCTTTCGGCGCGTCGACGCGCCCCTTACCGTCGCAGAACGCGGCACCGGGAGTCGGGACGGAGGTGGTGAGCATGCCGGTCGTAGCACGCGTGTTCCGCCATGAACCCCCTCGACACCGATGAGGACACCATGACACTCGATCTGACCGCCCTCGGCTGGGACGCCGACTGGGCGGCACACGTACGCCGGCGCGCCGACCGCCGCCCGGGCCGGGTGGCCCGGGTCGACCGGGGAGTCTGCACCGTGCTCCGACCCGAGGGCCCGGTCCGGGCCAGCCTGGGCGGCGGGGTGCTGGCCGCCGCCGCCCGCGACCTGACCGCCCTGCCGTGCGCCGGCGACTGGGTGCTGCTGGCCACCTGGCCGGACGGGCCGGTGACCGTGGAGGCGGTGCTGCCCCGCCGCACCGCGCTGATCCGGCGGACCGCCGGCAAGGACGCCAGCGGCCAGGTGCTCGCCGCCAACCTTGACGCCGCCGCGGTGGTGGAGCCGGTGCATCCCGAGCCGGACACCGCGCGGATCGAACGGCTGCTCTCCCTGGCCCACGAGTCCGGGGCCGAGCCGCTGCTCGTGCTCACCAAGGCGGACCTGGCCGCCGACCCGGTGGCGGTCGCCCGGCAACTGGCCGCCGCCGCCCCCGGGGTTCCGGTGCTGCCGGTCAGCGCCGAGCGGGGCAGCGGGCTGGACCCGCTGCGCCGCTACGTCGCGCCGGGGCGGACCCTCGGCCTGCTCGGGCCGTCCGGCGCGGGCAAGTCGAGCCTGGTCAACGCCCTCGCCGGGGCGGAGGTGATGCGGACCCAGGCGATCCGGCGGGTGGACGGCAAGGGTCGGCACACCACCACCTGGCGTGCGCTGGTGCCGATCCCCGGTGGGGGCGCGGTGCTGGACACTCCGGGCGTCCGGGCGGTCGGCCTGCTGGACGGCTCGGCCGGGCTGGACCGGGCCTTCGCGGACATCGCCGAGCTCGCCGCCGGCTGCCGGTACGCCGACTGCGCCCACGAGGCCGAGCCGGCCTGCGCGGTGCGGGAGGCGCTGGACAGCGGTGAGCTGTCCGTCCGGCGCTGGGAGAGCTGGCGCCGGCTCCAGCGCGAGGTGGCGTACGAGAGCCGACGTCGACAGGCCCGGGTGGCCGCCGAGCGGCGGGGGAGCTGGCGGGGCGAGCGGCGGCGCACGGCGCGTCCGGCGTCGCCGCCGTCGCCCGGCGGATACTGAGCCGAACACCGGTCGCGTCGGCCCGCCCGGGGCCGGCGCGACCGGGGTGAGCTGGGGGAATGTGCGCACGACGAAAGTTGTCGTACCTCAGGGCTAGAGTTGCTCGGGCGTTTTCCTGCGCCTCGACAACGTCGAAAAACCGCTCAGACCAGGCTCCGAGCGGACAGATCCGCCTCACATTCTTTCTCCGGGAGCACACGCACCGTGGCCGACCGACTGATCATCCGTGGCGCGCGCGAGCACAACCTGCGTGACGTCAGTCTCGACCTGCCCCGGGACGCCCTGATCGTCTTCACCGGGCTCTCCGGGTCGGGCAAGTCGAGCCTGGCGTTCGACACCATCTTCGCCGAGGGCCAGCGCCGCTACGTCGAGTCGCTGTCGTCGTACGCCCGGCAGTTCCTCGGCCAGATGGACAAGCCCGACGTCGACTTCATCGAGGGGCTCAGCCCCGCGGTCTCCATCGACCAGAAGTCCACCTCGCGCAACCCGCGCTCCACCGTCGGCACCATCACCGAGGTCTACGACTACCTCCGGCTGCTGTTCGCCCGCATCGGCGAGCCGCACTGCCCGATCTGCGGTGAGCGGATCTCCCGGCAGACCCCGCAGCAGATCGTCGACCGGGTGCTCGGCATGGCCGAGGGCACCCGGTTCATGGTGCTCGCCCCGGTCGTCCGCGGTCGCAAGGGCGAGTACGTCGACCTGTTCGCCGAGCTGCAGGCCAAGGGTTACGCCCGGGCCCGGGTCGACGGCGTGGTGCACCCGCTGACCGAGCCGCCGAAGCTCAAGAAGCAGGAGAAGCACACCATCGAGGTGGTCATCGACCGGCTCAGCGTCAAGCCCAGCGCCAAGCAGCGGCTGACCGACTCGGTCGAGGCGGCGCTCGGCCTCTCCGGCGGGCTGGTGCTGCTCGACTTCGTCGACCTGCCCGAGGACGACCCGGCCCGGGAGCGCCGCTACTCCGAGCACCTGGCCTGCCCCAACGACCACCCGCTCGCGATCGAGGACCTGGAGCCCCGGGTCTTCTCCTTCAACGCCCCGTACGGCGCCTGCCCCGAGTGCACCGGCCTCGGCACCAAGAAGGAGGTCGACCCGGAGCTGGTGATCCCGGACCCGGAGCGCACCCTGCGCGGGGGCGCGATCCAGCCCTGGGCGACCGGGCACAACCTGGAATACTTCCTCCGCCTGCTGGAGGCCCTCGGCGAGGCCGAGCACTTCGACATCGACACGCCCTGGCGGGCGTTGCCGTCGCGGGCGCAGAAGACGATCCTGCACGGCTCCGACGACCAGGTGCACGTCCGCTACCGCAACAAGTACGGCCGCGAGCGCTCCTACTACACCGGCTTCGAGGGTGTGGTGCAGTGGATCGAGCGCCGGCACACGGACACCGAGTCGGAGTGGTCGCGGGAGAAGTACGAGGGCTACATGCGGGACGTGCCCTGCGCGGCCTGCGGGGGCACCCGGCTCAAGCCGGAGGTGCTCGCGGTCACCGTGGCCGGCAAGAGCATCGCCGAGGTCTGCAACCTCTCCGTCGGCGAGGCGGCTGACCTGCTGGCCGGCATCGAGCTCACCGACCGGCAGAAGATGATCGCCGAGCGGGTGCTCAAGGAGATCAACGCCCGGCTGAAGTTCCTGCTCGACGTCGGGCTGGACTACCTCTCCCTGGACCGTCCGGCGGGCACCCTCTCCGGCGGCGAGGCGCAGCGCATCCGGCTCGCCACCCAGATCGGCTCGGGCCTGGTCGGCGTGCTCTACGTGCTGGACGAGCCGTCCATCGGCCTGCACCAGCGGGACAACCACCGGCTGATCGAGACCCTGCTGCGGCTGCGCGGGCTGGGCAACACGCTGATCGTGGTCGAGCACGACGAGGACACCATCCGGGTCGCCGACTGGATCGTCGACATCGGCCCGGGCGCCGGCGAGCACGGCGGCCGGATCGTGCACAGCGGTTCCGTGCCGGCGCTGCTGGAGAACGCGGAGTCGGTCACCGGGGCGTACCTGTCCGGGCGGAAGGCGATCCCGACGCCGGGCCACCGCCGGCCGCAGACCCCCGGTCGCGAGCTGGTGGTGCACGGGGCGCGCGAGCACAACCTGCGCAACCTCACCGTGAGCTTCCCGCTCGGCCAACTCATCGCGGTCACCGGGGTCAGCGGCTCGGGCAAGTCCACGCTGGTCAATGACATCCTGTACGCGGTCCTGGCCAACCAGATCAACGGCGCCCGGCTGGTCCCCGGCCGGCACACCCGGGTCAGCGGCCTGGAGCACGTGGACAAGGTCGTCGGCGTCGACCAGTCGCCGATCGGGCGTACGCCACGGTCGAACCCGGCCACCTACACGGGGGTGTGGGACCACATCCGCAAGCTGTTCGCCGAGACCACCGAGGCGAAGGTCCGGGGGTACGGCCCGGGCCGGTTCTCGTTCAACGTCAAGGGGGGCCGCTGCGAGGCGTGCTCCGGCGACGGCACCATCAAGATCGAGATGAACTTCCTCCCGGACGTCTACGTCCCCTGCGAGGTGTGCAAGGGCGCCCGCTACAACCGGGAGACGCTCGAGGTGCACTACAAGGGCAAGACGGTCGCCGAGGTGCTGGACATGCCGATCGAGGAGGCGGCCGAGTTCTTCTCCGCCATCCCGGCCATCCACCGGCACCTCAAGACCCTCGTCGACGTGGGTCTCGGGTACGTCCGGCTGGGCCAGCCCGCCCCGACGCTCTCCGGCGGCGAGGCGCAGCGCGTCAAGCTCGCCTCGGAGCTGCAGAAGCGTTCCACCGGCCGGACCGTCTACGTGCTGGACGAGCCGACCACCGGCCTGCACTTCGAGGACATCCGCAAGCTGCTGATGGTGCTGGAGGGCCTGGTCGACAAGGGCAATACCGTGATCACCATCGAGCACAACCTCGACGTGATCAAGACGGCCGACTGGCTCATCGACATGGGCCCGGAGGGCGGCCACCGGGGCGGCACGGTGCTCGCCACCGGCACCCCGGAGGAGGTCGCCGAGGTGCCGGAGAGTCACACCGGCCAGTTCCTGCGTCCGATGCTCAAACTCGACGGCGAGGCCAAGGGTGCCGTGGCGGCCACCACTCGGGCGGCGCGGGCCAACGGCGGCGCCAAGTCGCGTACCCGTAAGGTGCCGGCCGGAGCCCGCTGAGCCGGCCGTGCGGCGGCCCGGCACGACCCGCCGGTCCGCCGCACGTCCTCGGCAGGATCCGGCGCGTTCGGGCTTCGGCACCCATTTCGTGACGCGCCTGTATGAACCGTGCGGCACAGTGATCCGTGTCCAGAAATGGACACGGATCACGATGGGCTGCGGCAGTCGAGAGGAAGGCCGGACATGAGTGACGATCAGGTGCAAACCGAGCCCGGTACGCGGACGCGGCGGGCCCTGCTCACGGGCGCTGGGGCGGTTGGCGCGGCGGTGGTGCTCGCGGCCTGCGGCAACGAGGGCGCGGGTTCGGGGACCTCGGCGCCGACCAGCGGCGGCCCGGGCGCGACCGGCGCCGGCGACGCCGAGGGCGGTAACCGGGACAGCATCGGCCCGCTGGCCCGGACCACCGACATCCCGGTCGGGGGCGGTGCCGTGTTCGCCAGCAAGGGCGTCGTGATCACTCAGCCGGAGCCGGGCCAGTTCAAGGGCTTCAGTCCGATCTGCACCCACCAGGGCTGCCCGGTGTCGAACGTCGACGGCGGCACCATCAACTGCACCTGCCACAACAGCAGGTTCTCGATCGTCGACGGAGCGGTGAAGCAGGGCCCCGCCACCCGGCCCCTGCCGCCGAAGAACATCAAGGTCACCGGCGACCAGATCACCCTCGCCTGAGCGCTTCGGCGTCCCCCGCTCGCGGGTCCGGGGTGGGGGACGCGTGGCGGCGGTGGGGTGTCGGGGGTGCGGACTAGGCTTGCTGCGTGGCTGACCCCTCGACCTATCGTCCCGCACCCGGCACCATCCCGGAGTCGCCAGGGGTCTACCGTTTCCGAGACGGCACCGGCCGGGTGATCTACGTCGGCAAGGCGCGGAACCTGCGCAGCCGGCTCAACTCCTACTTCGCCGACCCGGTCAACCTGCACCAGCGCACCCGGCAGATGGTCTTCACCGCCGAGTCGGTCGACTGGATCACCGTCGCCACCGAGGTCGAGGCGCTCCAGCAGGAATACACCTGGATCAAGCAGTACGACCCGCGGTTCAACGTCCGCTACCGGGACGACAAGTCCTACCCGTACCTGGCGGTCACCCTGGACGAGGAGTACCCGCGGCTGCAGGTGATGCGCGGGGCCAAGCGCAAGGGGGTGCGATACTTCGGGCCGTACTCGCACGCCTGGGCGATCCGCGAGACGCTGGACCTGCTGCTCCGGGTCTTCCCGGCACGGACGTGTTCCTCCGGCGTGTTCAAGCGGGCCGGCCAGGTCGGCCGCCCGTGCCTGCTGGGCTACATCGGCAAGTGCTCCGCGCCCTGCGTCGGCAGCGTCACCGCCGAGCGGCACCGGGAGATCGTCAACGGCTTCTGCGACTTCATGGCCGGCCGCACCGACACCATGGTCCGCCGGCTCGAACGGGAGATGCTGGAGGCCAGCGAGGAGCTCGAGTTCGAGCGGGCCGCCCGGCTGCGCGACGACCTGGCCGCGCTGCGCCGGGCCATGGAGAAGCAGACGGTGGTGCTCGGCGACGGCACCGACGCCGACGTGGTGGCCTTCGCCGACGACCCGCTCGAGGCCGCGGTCCAGGTCTTCCACGTCCGTGACGGCCGGGTGCGCGGCCAGCGCGGCTGGGTGGTGGAGAAGACCGAGGAGGTGAGCACCGGCGACCTGGTGCATCACTTCTGCACCCAGGTCTACGGCGGGGAGCAGGGCGAGGCGGACGTCCCCCGCGAGCTGCTCGTCCCGGAGCTGCCCGGCGACGTCGACGCGCTGTCTGACTGGCTCTCCGCCCGTCGCGGCAGCCGGGTGTCGCTGCGGGTCCCGCAGCGCGGCGACAAGCGGTCGCTGCTGGAGACCGTGGAACGCAACGCCAAGGACGCGCTCGCCCGGCACAAGCTCAAGCGGGCCGGCGACCTGACCACCCGCAGCAAGGCCCTCGACGAGATCGGCGAGGCGCTCGGCATGCGGACGTCGCCGCTGCGCATCGAGTGCTTCGACGTTTCGCAGATCCAGGGCACCGACGTCGTCGCCAGCATGGTCGTCTTCGAGGACGGGCTGCCCCGGAAGAGCGAGTACCGGCGGTTCATCATCCGGGGCGCCAGCGACGACCTCTCCGCCATGTCCGAGGTGCTCCGCCGGCGGTTCGCCCGCTACCTCGACGCCCGCGCCGAGACCGGGGAGATCGGCGAGGAGACCGCGGGCGACCCGGACCGGCCCGGCATCGACCCGACCACCGGGCGCCCGCGCCGGTTCGCGTACCCGCCGCAGCTGGTCGTGGTCGACGGCGGCGCACCCCAGGTGGCGGCGGCCGCGCAGGCGCTCGCCGAGCTGGGCATCGACGACGTGGCGCTCTGCGGGCTGGCCAAGCGGCTGGAGGAGGTCTGGCTGCCGGACGACGAGTTCCCGGTCATCCTCCCGCGCACCTCCGAGGCGCTCTACCTGTTGCAACGCGTCCGCGACGAGGCGCACCGCTTCGCCATCACCTTCCACCGGCAGCGGCGCTCGAAGCGGATGACCGAGTCGGCGCTCGACAACATCCCCGGCCTGGGTGAGGTACGCCGGAAGGCGCTCCTGCGCCACTTCGGCTCGCTCAAGCGCCTCTCCGCCGCGACCGTGGAGGAGATCACCGAGGTGCCCGGGGTGGGGAAGCGGACGGCCGAGGCGATTCTGGCCGCCCTCGACGAGGGCGCCAAACCGACCCCCACCCCCTGATCGGCCCGAACCCGCCGATGGCCCAGGTCCCCGTCGGGACGGCGTCGATGCGCCCGGTTTGGCCACTCGACGGTGTGCGGGCCGCCAATTGTGCGCCGCGTCAAGGTCGTCCCGCCTGCCGTTGAAGGTGGTTCTACAGAACGTGACGGCCGGCCGGTTCCGCCATCTGGCACGCACGGTAACCGAGCCGCACCCGTGATGAATGGGCGCGTCAGCCGCTGGAAGTGGTTGACCAGGTCTTTTCTCTGCCGGCTTCCCGCAGCGACACTGTCCCCGCCTCCGCTTTGCTCTGCACCCAGATACGCACCGGCCACGCTGCGTGAGTGCCGCGTATCTGGCTGCAGAGCAAAGGGAGCAGGTGGCTGGTGTGGTCTGTCGCAGAATGTGACCGTCAGTGACATCTCGGACGGCCCCGGCTGTCCGACGCCCTCACTGTCCGGCGCCCTTCGAATGCCGGGAGCCGGTGAGTCACTATCGGGTCGGTTGTCCATTGCCGCGTGACGCAGCGGCAGGCTGTCCGGTTTATGCCTTGGCGTCCCATGGGTCGGCCGCCCGAGGGCGGAATGATCCCCCGGACCGCGGCGTTGAACATGGCTGACCGCGCCGGATCTGCGGCCCCCGTCAACGGGCGGGCCACGGGCGCGGCGGAATGATCGGCCCCCGGCCGTGGTTACATCCCCCGGCCGCCCGAGCAGCAGCCCCCGGGCCGGTCCCCCGGGAGTCCGGTGGAATGATCCCCGGCCCCCGGTCGTTACATCCCCGGGTCACCCCGAGCAGGCCACGCCGCCGGGCACCCCGTCTTCAGACTTTCCCTTTCACACGGCACACCCGCGCACCCCCCATTCGCGCGTGCGCGTTCCCCCGATCGAAAGGTTTTCATCATCATGCGTACCGACATTCTGCGTAAGACCGCCCTGACCGTTGCTGGTGTCGCCGCCACCGCTGGTGGTATCGCCGGCCCCGCTATCGCCGCCCACGCCGCCCCGGCCAACAAGCCGGCCGCGCAGGCGCAGGCGCAGGCCAGCAAGAGTGGTGAGCGGGAG
>NZ_VSFA01000044.1 GCF_008119785.1 Micromonospora sp. MP36
GCCGGGGCGGAACTGGCCCGGGGGGGGGGGCCGGCCGGGCCCCTCCGCCCGGCCCGGGGGGCGCCGGTGTGGGGGGGGGGGGGGCCGGGCCCCCCCCCCCCCCCGGGGCCCCCCCCCCCCCGCCGCGACGCCTCGGCACGGGCGGCGTCGAGGAACCTGCGCCACGCGACCGCGACGAGCCATGCCTTCGGGTCGCGCGGCGGATCGTCCGGCCAGGTTTCCAGGGCCCGGATCAGGGCCTCCTGCACGGCATCCTCGGCCGACGCGAAGTCGGCTCCGCGCCGGACGAGGACACCGATCACCGCGGGCACAAGCTCCCGTAGCAGTGACTCGTTCACTCGGTCACCGTGGGCAGCTCGGTGAGAAACGGTCGCACCTCCAGCCACTCGTGGATCGGCTTGCCGCCGGCCCCGGGAGCGGCGGACAGCTCCCCAGCCAGCTGGACCGCGCGATCCCAAGACTCCACGTCGATGACCATCCAGCCGGCGATGAGGTCCTTGGTCTCGGCGAACGGACCGTCGGTCACCGGTGGGCGCCCCTCGCCGTCATACCGCACGAACGCGCCCTCGGGCGCCAGCGCTTGGCCGTCGACGAACTCACCCGTCTCCTCCAAGCGGGCGGCGAAATCCTGCATGAACTGTACGTGCGCGTCGACCTCCTCCGGCGTCCACCGGTCCATCGGCACGTCGTTGACCGAAGCCGGCGCGCCCCGGTAGTGCTTCAGCAGCAGGTACTTCATGCTGGTTCTCCCTCTTCGTCACGCGGCTCGTCGTGGCCACTCCTGTCCCTGGGACGGAGCCGGTGCCACATTCTCGACACCCGGCACGACATCCGCGAGTGAACTCACCAAACCTGAACGCGACCGCACCTGCTTGCGGTGATCGGGCCGGCCATCGGCTGCATCACCGTCGGTCGGGATTTCGCGGGGCTCCGCGTCTCCAGCGGCGACCCGCCGCGACCAGCAGCGCGTACAGCGCCCAGGATGCGATGGCCCAGCTCGTCACCGGCACCCAGGCGGCCAGCCAGCCCGCCAGGCCCGCCTCGTGCAGTGGGGCGCTCGGCCGGTTCGCCCCGGCCAGCACCGCGTAGGCGACGGCCGCCAGCCCGCACAGCAGGGGCACCGCCACGCGGCGGAACAGCGCCGCCGAGAGCACCGCCGCCGCGAGCCACAACGACGCCCCGGACAGGACGGCGGCGGTGCTCGTGGCCAGGTCTCCCGGGGTGGGCGGTTCGCCGAACAGGGCCGCGGCGGCGATGCCGGCCACGAACATCGACCAGGCGGCACCGGGCAGGGCGAGGAGCAGCACCAGCCACGGCCAGGCCCAGTGGCTCCGGTCGCGGGGCCGGACGTCATCCGGCTGGAGGTCGGGGGAGCCGGTCACGCCCCGATCCTGGTCGGGGTCGGGTCACCCCGCCTGAGCCGTCGTACTCAGGTGGTCACCGGGGCCAGCAGCAGCGCTTCCGCCGTGCCCCGGACCTTCGGCCCGTCGCCACTGCTGTGGTCCAGGTCGGTGGCCGCGAACCGGCGCCGCTGCGGGCCGAAGGCCACCGACCGGCGGCTGACCAGGAAGTCGCGAGGCTCGGGCGTGGTCTGGGGCGAGCTGGTGTGGCAGGCCGAGCGGGCGGCGGCAACTGGTCGCGGCCCTCACGTCACGTCCACACGGGACGCGCGAGGGTGGCCTCGCCGCAGCGAGGCCACCCTCGACGCACCCTCACCGTTCGGTGCGGTCCTCGATTTCGGCGCCGGACTCCTCGGGAAGGGCGCCGATCGCCTGCTCGGCGGCCCGGCCGCCGGTGCTCTCGTCGCCCAGGGTGAGGTCGCTGCGGGGCATGCCCTCCACCCCGGTGGCGACGCCGGTGCCGTCGGGTGGGCCGGCGGTGCGGGAATCCCCGGTACGGCCCCGGGTCACACCGCGTTCGTCCAGGCGCTGGTGCGCGGTTTCGCCCCCCAGGTGATCGGCTCGGGACTTCGCCACGCGCTTGATGTCGTCGCTCATGTCGCCTCCCGTGTGCTGGCTGTCGAACTGGCCGGCGGTGCCGGTCAGCGGCCGATGCCCGGCCGGCCGGGCCTCGGCGTGCCCGGTCGTGGCGCCGCCGTCTGGGCAGCCGGACCACCCGAGGACTCGCGTCGGCCCACGCCCTGGCCGTGGTATATGCCCTCGTCCGTCCCCGGATCGCCGGGATCGGCCAGGCTGGTGTCGATGGGCCCGCCGCTCGGTTCGGACAGGCCGGCCCGGCGCAGCGCGGTGACGAGCTGGTCGTGCGACATCCGCTCGCAACCCGGGATTCCGGCGGCGTACGCGATGGCGCGCAGCGTCGCCAGGTCCTCATCCACGAAAGATTCGGCCATGCCGGTGCCTTCCCGGGGCTCGGGCCGGGAAACCCGGCGGCGGCGGTTTCTCGCCGTGTCCGCCGGTCGGGTCAGCGGGCCGGCGCGGGGCCGGTCGAGTCGCGGACGACCAGGGTGTGGCCGGTGGGCCGGCGGCGGGGTCGGGTCGACCGGGGTTTCAGGGCGAGGGTGAGGGCCATCCGTCCCATTTCGGGCATCGGCAGGCGTACCGTGGTGAGGCTCGGGGCGAGGTCGGCGGCGACCGACACGTCGTCGAAGCCGACCACCGACATCCGTTCGGGCACCGGGATGCCCCGGGCTCGCAGAATGGACAGCACGCCGATCGCCATCGCGTCGTTGAGCGCGATGATCGCGGTGCTGTCCGGGTGGTGGTGCAGGATCCGCTCGGCCGCCACCCGGCCGCCGTCGCGGGTGAAGTCGGAGTGCACGACGGGCAGCCCGTCGAGGGAGAGCCCGTGCCCGGACAGCGCGGCGGCGACGCCGGCGAGCCGGTCGGCCACGGTGGTCAGTCCGGGCGTGCCGGCGGCGACGGCGATCCGCCGGTGGCCGAGGCCCAGCAGGTGCGCGCCGATCGCCCGGCCGCCCGCCTCGTTGTCGGGCACGACGGCGTCGACGCCCAGCGCGTGCCGGCCGATGACGGCGACGCGGCCGCCGGCGCGCTGGAATGCGGCGAGTTCGCTGCGGGCCTCGCCCTCCACACGCTGGTCGTCGTAGCCGGACCCGGCGATCAGGATGATGCCCACCTGCTGGGCGATGAGGTGCCGCAGCTGGCGCAGCTCGTTCTCCGGGTCGCGGCCGGAGTGGGCGATCTGGACCAGCAGCCCCTCCTCGGCGGCGACCTCGATGACACCGCTGGCGATCTCGGAGAAGTAGGGGTCGTCGATCTGGTGGACGATCAGGCCGACGGTGGAGCTGGCGCCGCCGGCGAGGGTGCGGGCGTACGGGTTGGCGACGTAGCCCAGCTCGCGCGAGACCTGCCGGACCCGGTCGGCCACCTCCTCGCTGACGCCCTCGCGGCCGGCCAGGGCGCGGGAGGCGGTCGCCAGCGAGACGCCGGCGCGTTCCGCCACGTCGACGAGGCGCAGCCGGGCACCGGGTCTGGGCATCCACAAACTCCTGACGTCACATTGATCCGCGCCGCGCTCTTGCCTGTGGCGTAAGGCACAGCATAGAGTACGAAAGCGCTTTCGTAAGCGCTTTCGTACGCGCGGCACCGCCGCTGTCCGACCGCCGTCCGGCGTGCCTCGCCTGGGGCCGGCCGGCGACCGGACAGCCATCAGTCCTGTCCAGACGTACCTTCGACGCCCGGCGACCAGAACACGGTCCCGCACATCACGTAAGCGCTTTCGTCCGCGACTACCACCGCATCGACGAATGGAGCACCGTCACATGAGAAGAACCAGACGCGCGGCGGTTGCGGTCACCGCCCTGCTGGGGCTGGCCCTGACCGCCAGCGCGAGCCCCGCCCAGGCCGACCGGCCCGGCCCGCACGACGTCCACCCCGCACTGTGGTCGCACCTGGTCGCCTTCTACGACTTCGACCACCCGGTGCCTGGCGACGTCGCGCTCGAACGGGACCTGGGCCGCTCGGGCACCGAGATCGAGCTGGTCAACGGCGGCGCGGACATGCGGGTGCCCGACCAGGCGTACAAGGGCAGCGGCAACGCGTTGCAGACCCGGCAGGTCAACCCGGAGATCGCCGGCAACGACGACTGGAAGGCCGGGATCTGGTCGTCCAGCGGCGTGCGGACGCTGCGCGCGTTCAGCGGCGCCGAGGGTACGACGGTGATGGGCTGGTTCAAGCGGGACATGGACGGCCCGGCGCTGAACTCCACCACCGCCAACCCGACCGACCGGTTCAACGCCATCGGCCTGGCCGGCGTACTGACCGGCGACTCCGACGGCCACGGCGTGCGGGCCCTGCTCGAGCTCATCGACGTGAGCGGCGAGCTGCGCCTGGTCGCGCTCGGCCGGCGCCTCGACGGCGGCAGCTCGCAGACGTTCGCCGCGAGTGAGGACTGGCGCACCCTGCTGCCGAAGGGGGAGTGGGTGCACCTCGCCGCCACCTTCGACTTCACCACCGGAACCATGGCGCTCTACCGCAACGGCGAGCCGATCGACGGCTTCTACACCGTCGCCGGTGACCCGTGGAAGGTGTCCGGGCCCGGCCCGCACGTCACCAGCGCCACCGACTCGCGCGGCATCAAGATCGGCGGGAGCTTCCCGCAGAACACGCTGGAGCGCAACCCCTGCGACTGCCGCATGGACGGCCTCATGTTCCTCGACAGCGTGATCCCGGCGAGCGACATCGCCAAGCAGTACCGCTACATGGCCCGCTGACCGTTCCTCGGTCCGTCCCACCGAGAAGGAGAACCCGCGTGTTCATTCGCGCTGGCAGCACCGGCAGACTCCGCAGAGCCACCCTCACCGCCGGGGTCACTGCCGCCACCCTCGTCCTGTCCACCCTGGTCGCGGGGCCCGCCCGGGCCGCCGGGGCCGTCTACGACCCAATCCCCGAGACGCCGATCCAGTCCGAGCTGGGACTGGTCCTGCAGGAGTACGCCAACTTCCCGCAGTCGACCCCGAACCCGGCCCCGGTCGACCAGCGCCTGGTCCGCAAGGCCCGGATCAACACCATCAACGAGCTGCCCGACGGCTCCGGCCGCCGCGCCGTGCCGGACCTCAACGGCAACCTCTACTTCGTCGAGAACGGCGTGCCGCACGTCTACCTGGACGTCGCCGCCACGTTCGCGCCGCAGTTCTTCTCGGGCCGCGGCCTCGGCCAGGGCTTCGGGTACGTCGCGTTCCACCCGGACTTCGCGCACAACGGCCGCTTCTACACCATCCACACCGAACAGGCCTCGCTCGCCACCCGGACGCCGGACTACGCCCAGCCGAACACCATCTACCAGGGCGTCATCACCGAGTGGACGGCCACCGACCCGGCCGCCGACACGTTCTCCGGCACCCACCGCGAGCTGCTGCGCATCGGCTTCGGCGGCCAGATCCACGGCATCCAGGAGATCAACTTCAACCCGACCGCGAAGCCGGACGACGCGGACTACGGCATGCTCTACCTGGCCGTCGGTGACGGCGGGCAGGGCTACCGCAACGGCGACCCGCAGAACATGGGCATGCCGCACGGCAAGCTGCTGCGGATCGACCCGCGCGGCACCAACGCGCCCAACGGCCGGTACGGGATCCCGGCCGACAACCCGTTCGTCGGCAAGGACGGCGCGCTCGGCGAGATCTACGCGGTGGGCTTCCGTGACCCGCACCGGTTCAGCTGGGACCGGGCCACCGGCCGGATGTTCCTCGGCCACATCGGCGAGCACGCCATCGAGTCGATCTACGAGGTACGGGCCGGGGACAACTTCGGCTGGAGCGAGCGCGAGGGCTCCTGGGTCTTCGACAAGACGTCGACCAAGCCCTGCGACAAGCTCTACCCGCTGCCGGCCGACGACGCGAAGTACGGCTACACCTACCCGGTCGCCGCGTACGACCACGACCCGGCCCCGGGCTGGAACTGCACCTCCGACGTCGGCGTCGCGGTGGCCGGCGGGTTCGTCTACCGCGGCCACACCCTGCCGGCCCTGATCGGCAAGTACGTCTTCGGTGACCTCGTCGCCGGCACCGTCCTCTACACCGAGGCCAACGAGATGCGCCGCGGCGAGGGCCTCGCCCCGATCCACCGGCTCGCCCTCTACACCACCGCCGGCGACCTGGTACGCATGCAGGACCTGTCCGGCCCGGGCGCGCCCGGCGACCCGAACCGCGTCGACCTGCGCTTCGGCACCGACGCGGCCGGTGAGATCTACATCGTGGCCAAGGCCAACGGGAAGATCTGGAAGGTGGTCGGCACCAAGAAGGTGGCGGAGGGCGACGTGGGCCACACCAAGGTGGTAGACACCGGCGGCGCGCCGAACTGGACGCCGGTGACCCCGTCCAAGTGGCAGTTCGACGGCGACCAGGTGATCCTCGCCGAGGCCGGCGTCAGCCGCCCCGGCCCGCGCCGGCCGTTCGAGTACGCCCTGCTCAACAAGGGCCCGGCGGCGTGGTCGTCGGTGCAGATCGACGCCCGGGTACGCCTCGACACGCCGGTGGAGGTCACCAACCGGGATGTGATCATCGTCTTCGGCTGGCAGTCGGACACGCAGTACTACTACGCGCACCTGTCGACCGACAACACCATCTACCCGCACAACGGCATCTTCAAGGTCAACAACGCCGACCGGGAGCGCATCGACCACCAGTGGAACGGTCGGTCCCGCGGCGCGAACCCGGCGATCACCGACGCCGACTGGCACAAGGTGCGGGTCGTGCACCTGCCCGCCACCGGTGAGATCGCCGTCTATGTCGACAACGACAAGGCCCCGCTGCTGACCGCGAAGGACACCACCTTCGGCTCCGGTCGGGTGGGCTTCGGCTCGTTCGACAACATCGGCCGTACCCGCCTCTTCACGGTCACCGGTACGCCGGCGGCCTGACGAGCGGATGCGGTGGGGACGGTGGCCGGGTGCCGCCGTCCCCACCGGCGCTGCCAGGATTGAAGCTGACGTCCGCCGGGCCGGTGGGACGCGTGGATGCTCCGCTGTCAGCCGTGGTGAACCTGCGGCTCGGCGGTGCCGAACGGGTTGTCGATGACGTATCGCCAGAGACCGTCGGGACCGCGGCGGGCGACATCGGTGGCGGTGCCCTCGATGTGCACGGCCCGGCCGTCACGGTCGGTGCCCTCGATGACCCAGTCCACGATGAGCAGGGCGATGTCGTCGGCCACGTAGACGTGACGCGGCCGCACCTCGATGGGGAGCCCGAGATCGAGGAACCGCCGATTGGCCGCGATCCGGGCGGCGCCGGTGAGGGGCTGACCCGGGACGGTGACGAGCACACCTGCGGGTTCGTAGACCTGCTCGACCGCCGTCATATCGCCGGTGTTGAAGGCCCGGGCGAAGACCGACGGATGGTGGGCCGGGCTGTCGCTCAGGGGGATACTGTCGGAGTGGGTGTTGCGGTCGGGAGACATGCCGACAGTCAAGGCGCTGCCGGCGAAGGTAACCAAACGGTGAGCAGCGGCTGGGACCCTGACCTGGTGCCGGACCAGCGCGGCGCGACCCGTCGGCCGGAGTCGAGTTGCCCCGTCGAGGTCGCGCTGGCCGCCGTGAGCGGCCGGTGGACCACCCTGGTGCTGCGGGAACTGATACATGGGCCCAGATCCTTCGGCCAGCTGCAGTCCGCGCTGCCGGGCCTGAGTGCCAAGGTGCTCAGCGAACGGCTCGCGGCGTTGACGCGGCAGCGCCTGATCGTGTGCGAACGCTCCGCTACCTTTCCGCCGCGTACCTGCTACCAGCTCACCCACGCGGGCACGCAGCTGCGCCCGCTGCTGGTCGAGCTCTATCGGGCCGGGGACGCGCTGCTGCGCGAGCAGGCGTGAGGCCCGCGGCGGGTAGCGCTCCTGCGGATCATCCTCGGCATCCGGCGGGCTCAGCCAGTGGTCAGCCGGTCGGCCAGCACGTCACCGGCCTTGACCAGCCACCGCTTCGGATCGTGCAGCGCCGCGTCGACCGAGCCGGCGAGTTCCACCAGGGACACCGCCGCCGACACCGTGCCGGGCAGCTGCCCGGTGACCTGCCCGGCCGCCACCCCCACGGGCACGGCGGCGGACGCGGCCTGATCCAGCAGCGAGCCGACCACCTTGCCGGTCAGCGAGGTCTCGTCGAACCGCCCCTCACCGGTGAGCAGCAGGTCCGCGCCGGCGAGCGCGTCCGCCAGCCCGACCAGTGCGGCGATGGTCGTCGCGCCCGGCACGATCGTTGCCCCCCACAACGCGGCCAGACCGTAGGCGGTGCCGCCCGCCGCGCCGGCCCCCGGCTCGTCGGGTTGACCGCCGGCCAGCTCGGCGAGCCGGTGCAGCGCCGCGTCCAGCAGCGCCACGTCCGCCGGCTCCGCGCCTTTCTGCGGTCCGTACACGGCGGCGGCGCCGGCCGGGCCGGTCAGCGGGGCGGTCACGTCGACCAGCAGCTGCACGCCACCGGGCGGCGGGGGAAGCAGGTCGCTGGTGTCGACGTGGGCCAGATCGGCCAGCGCGGCGCCGCCCAGCGGCAGGTCCCGGCCCTGGGCGTCGCGCAGCCGCAGGCCGAGGGCGCGCAGCGCGCCGGTGCCGCCGTCGGTCGACGCCGACCCGCCGAGGCCGATGACCAGGCGGGTGGCGCCGGCATCGAGGGCGGCCCGGGCGACCGCGCCGAGCCCGTACGTGTGCGCGCCGAGCGGATCCGGGGCGCGCATCAGCGGCAGCCCGCTGGACTGGGCGAGTTCCAGCACGGCCGCCCCGTCGGGCAGCAGCAGCCAGGCGGCGGTCACCGCGCGGCCGTCGGGCCCGGGCACGGTCACTGTGCGGCGTTGCGCGTCCGGCAGGGCGGCGGCGAAGGCGTCGATCGTGCCTTCGCCGCCGTCGGCCAGGGGGAGCAGCCGTACGTCGTCATCCGGCCGGTGGGCGAGCCAGCCGCGGGCCAGCGCGCGGGCGGCGTCGTCGGCGGTGATGCTGCCCTTGAACGAGTCCGGCGCGACGACGACCCGCATCAGTCGGCCAGGACGAGGTGGAGGTAGCGGTCCTTCATGGTCGCGAGGACCTCGTCCGGGTCGGTCGCCCACACCTCGGCGTTGAAGATCTCCACCTCGGTGTCGCCGGTGTAGCCGGCCTGCTCGACGGCCCGCCGGAACGGCGGGAAGTCGATGTGGCCGTCGCCCATCATGCCCCGGCCGAGCAGCACGTCGGCCGGCAGCGGGGTGAGGAAGTCGCAGACCTGGAAGCTGGCGATCCGGTCGCCGGCCCGGGCGATCTGCCGCCACACGTCCGGGTCCCACCAGATGTGGAAGGTGTCGACCACGACGCCGACCTGCTCGACCGGGAACGGTTCGGCGAGGTCGAGCGCCTGCCCGAGGGTGGACAGGACGGCCCGGTCGGCGCAGTACATCGGGTGCAGCGGTTCCAGCGCGAGCCGTACGCCGCGTTCGCCCGCGTACGGGGCCAACTCGGCGAGCGCGTCGGCCACCCGCTGCCGGGCGCCGCGCAGGTCGCGGGAGCCGGGCGGTAGGCCGCCGACCACCATGACCAGGCAGTCGGTGCCCAGGCCGGCCGCCTCGTCGATGGCGCGCCGGTTGTCCTCCACCGCCGCCCGGCCGGCCTCGCCGGTGGCGGTGAGGAAGCCGCCGCGACACAGCGACGACACCCGCAGCCCGGCGTCGGCGACGAGCTTCGCGGCGGCGGCCACGCCGATCTCGGCCACCGGCTCGCGCCACAGACCGATGGCCGGGATGCCGGCGCGGACGCAGCCCTCGACGGCCTCGCGGACCGACCACCGTTCAATGGTGCGTTGGTTGAGCGACAACCGCGCCAGCCGCGGGTCCACGGCGTTCATACGCTCACCCCGGCGACCGAGAGGTAGCGGCGCATCCGCTCGACCGCCAGGTCGGGGTCGAGCAGCAGGCCGGCGGTGTCGGCGAGGCGGAACGCCCGCACCAGGTGCGGCACGCTGCGCCCGCTGTGCAGCCCGCCGACCATGGTGAAGCCGGGCTGGAAGCCGTTGAGCCAGGACAGGAACGCGATGCCGGTCTTGTAGTACTGGGTGGGCGGGGCGAAGACGTGCCGGGACAGCGGCACGGTCGGGTCGAGGATCTCCCGGAAGCCCGCGGTGTCGCCGGCGTCGAGGCGTTGCAGCGCCGCGGACGCGGCGGGGGCGATGGCCGCGAACGCGCCGAGCAGGGCGTGACTGAACTGTCGGCCGTCGCCGGCGATCAGCTCGGGGTAGTGGTAGTCGTCGCCGGTGTAGACCCGGACGGTCGGCGGCAGCAGTTCGCGCAGCCGGACCTCCCGCTCGGCATCGAGCAGGGACACCTTCACCCCGTCGATGACGTCGGCGTGGGCCTGCACCAGCGACACGAACGTCTTGGTCGCCTCGTCGAGGTCGGTCGAGCCCCAGTAGCCGGCGAGGGCCGGGTCGAACATGTCGCCGAGCCAGTGCAGCACGACCGGCGCCGTCGTGGCGGACAGCACCTGGTCGTAGACGCGCAGGTAGTCGTCGGGGCCGGTGGCCAGCGCGGCGAGCTGCCGGCTGGCCATCACCACGGCGGTGGCGCCGCACTCCTGGACGAAGGCGACCTGCTCGATGTACGCGGTGACGACCTCGTCGAGGGTCTCGGGGACGCCGGTGAGCTGGTCGGTGGCGGCCCCGGCGACGATGCGCCCACGGCAGGCGGCGGCCTCGGCGGCGCTGCGCCGGATCAGCTCGCGGGTGGCGGCCCAGTCCAGCCCCATGCCGCGCTGGGCGGTGTCCATCGCCTCGGCGACGCCGAGCCCCCAGGACCACAGGTTGCGCCGCACGCCCAGGGTGGCGTCCCAGTCCAGCCGGGCGGGCTGGCCGGGGGCGTTGTCGGCGTACGGGTCGGCGACCACGTGCGCCGCGGCGTACGCGATCCGGCTGGCCGGCGGGCCGGCCGGCCGCTGCCAGCCGGCCGGCTCGCGCAGGGTCAGCACCTCGGTCCCGCCCGCCGGGATGGGCAGGGTGATCCGGGCGGTCACAGGGTGATCTCCTCGATCTCGATCCGCCGCCCCTCCCGGGCCGAGCGCAGCCCGGCCTCGGCGAGCTGCACGCCGCGGGCGCCGGCCAGGAAGTCCCACGGGAACGGCTCGTTGTCGACGACGTGGCGCAGGAACGCCTCCCACTGGACCTTGAACCCGTTGTCGAAGTCCTCGTTGTCGGGGACGGTCTGCCACTGGCCGCGGAAGTTCTCGGTGACCGGCAGGTCCGGGTTCCACACCGGCATCGGGGTGGCGCCGCGGTGCTGGATGCGGCACTCGCGCAGCCCGGCCACGGCGCTGCCGTGGGTGCCGTCGACCTGGAACTCGACCAGCTCGTCGCGGTAGACCCGCACCGCCCAGGAGGAGTTGATCTGGGCGGTGATGCCGCCGGCCAGCTCGAAGATGCCGTACGCGGCGTCGTCGGCGGTGGCCCGGTAGGTCTGGCCGGTCTCATCGACCCGCTCGGGGAGGTGGGTGGCGATGTGCGCGGTCCCCGCGGTGACCGGGGCGAAGATCTGCTCCAGCACGTAGTGCCAGTGCGGGACCATGTCGACGACGATGCCGCCGCCGTCCTCGGCGCGGTAGTTCCAGCTCGGCCGCTGGGCGTCCTGCCAGTCGCCTTCGAACACCCAGTAGCCGAACTCGCCGCGTACCGACAGGATGCGGCCGAAGAACCCGCCGTCGACCAGCCGCTTGAGCTTGCGCAGGCCGGGCAGGAACAGTTTGTCCTGCACGACGCCGTTCTTGATGCCCTTGGCGGCGGCGAGACGGGCCAGTTCCAGGGAGCCGGTCAGGCCCTCGGCGAGCGGCTTCTCGGTGTAGACGTGCTTGCCCGCGTCGATCGCCGCCCGGATGGCCTTCTCCCGCTGGGCGGTGACCTGCGCGTCGAAGTAGATCTGGTGGGAGTCGTCGGCGAGCGCGGCGTCCAGGTCCGTCGTGTACGACGTCAGCCCGTGCCGGGCGGCGATCTCGGCGAGCTTGGCCTCGTTGCGGCCCACCAGGGTCAGCTCCGGCCAGATGCGGCTGCCGTCGCGGGCGGGCAGTCCGCCCTGCTCGCGGATGGCGAGCAGGGACCGAACGAGGTGCTGGCGATAGCCCATCCGTCCGGTCACGCCGTTGAGGATGATCCCGATAGACGTGCGCTCCACGTGTGTTTCCTTCCCAGGTCCGGTGGTTATTCGGCGGTCGTCGTCGCACCCAGGAGGTCCCGGATGCGTCCCGTGGCGCGCGCGAATTCGGGCTCCGACATCGTCTTGCCGTAGTCACGCTCGACGGGGAGGTCGACGTCGATGACCTCGGCGACGGTGCCGGGTCGAGGGGTCATGACGATCACCCGGTTGGCCAGGTAGACCGCCTCGGCGATGGAGTGGGTGACGAGCAGGACGGTGGTGCCGGTCTCCCGCCAGATCCGCCGCAGCTCGACGTTCATCTGCTCGCGGGTGAGGGCGTCCAGCGCCCCGAACGGCTCGTCCATGAGCAGGACCGGGGGGCGGTGCAGCAGCGCGCGGCACAGGGCCACCCGCTGCTGCATCCCGCCGGACAGTTCGTTCGGGTACGCGTCCTCGAAGCCGGTCAGGCCGGTCATCTCGATCAGCTCGTCGACGCGCTGGCGTACCTGCGCCTTGGGCAGGCGGCGCATCTCGGCCTGGAGCAGGATGTTCTTGCGGGCCGTGCGCCACTCGAGCAGGGCGGCGCGTTGGAAGACGTACCCGATGTCGCGCCGCGGCCCCCGCACGTCCTCGCCGTGCAGGCGGACCTGGCCGGACGAGGGCCGCAGCAGGCCGGACACCAGCTTCAGCAGCGTCGACTTGCCGCAGCCGGAGGCGCCGACGATCGAGACGAACTCGCCGGGCTCGATCCGCAGCGAGACGTCGCGCAGCGCGGTGACGTCCTTCTTCTTGGTACGGAAGCGGACCGCGACCTGGTCGATCTCGACCGCGGCGCCGGTCGCCGTGGCGTCGGCGGGCCGCTGCGTGGTGGTGTTGCCGACCGTCATCGGTTCATCCCTTCGGCGCGAAGCTCGCGTCCCAGTAGGTCGACGGGGACTCGGCCTTGGTGATCACGCCGGCCTCGGCGAACACGTTGATCGTCTTCGTCCAGTCGGCTTCGTCGTTGACGCCGGGGGCCTGGCCCTTGGTGGCGTCGGTGTGCAGCAACTGCAGGGTGGCGTTGAACTGGTCGGTGAGCACCTTCTCCGACGGCAGCTGCTGGGAGGCGCCCGCCATCGCCGCGACGGCGCCGGCCGCGTCCTTCTCGGCGGCGGACCAGGCCTCGCTGCTGGCCGCGACCATCCGCTTGACCAGGTCCTGCTTGTTCTTGATGGTGTCGGTGGAGGCGAGCAGGCCGTTGCTGTAGAAGGTCAGGCCGTGCTCGGCGAACTTGAGGTAGGAGACCGGCTTGCCGGCCTTCTCCTGCATGGTCGGGCCCTGGTCGGTGGCGAAGCCGAGCAGCGCGTCGGTCTTGCCCGACATGACGGCGGCCATCTTGCCGGCCGGGTCGGTGTTCTGCAGGGTCACGTCCGAGGCGGCGAGGCCGTTGGCCTTGAGGAAGGCCGGGAAGGTCTTGCTCAGCGCGTCGCCGGCCGTGGAGGCGATGGTCTTGCCCTTGAGGTCGGCGGGGGAGTTGATGTTCTTGTCGGCGAAGAACTGCACCGACGACGGGGTGGTCTGCAGGAAGACGCCGACGCTCTTGACCTCCATGCCCTGGCCGACGGCGGAGAGCAGGGCGGGGGTGTCCGCCCAGCCGAAGTCGGTTTGCCCGGCGGCGGTGGCCTGGACGGTCTTCTGCGAGCCCTGGCCGGCCTGGATGGTCAGGTCGATGCCGTGCTTGGCGAAGATGCCCTGCTTCTTGCCGAAGTAGAACGGCGCGTGCTCACCGTACGGGTACCAGTTGAGGGTCAGGGTGACCTTGTCGAGGCCCTGGGCGGTCTTGGCCTGCTCGTCGGAGGACGAGCCGCAGGCGGTGGTGGCGGTCAGTATCAGCGCCGGCACGAGCGCGGCGGCGAGGGTGCGCAACTTCATGGGGACGGGTCTCCTATTCAGAGCGACGTCGTAGCGGCGTCGGTACGGCGGCTGGCGTGCCATGGAAGGACGAAGTACTCGAGCAGTTCCACGACCACGAACAGGACCACGCCGAGCAGCGACATGATGAGCAGCCCGGCGAACAGCGTCGGGGTGTCGAGGTTGCCGTTGGCCTGCAGGATCACGTAGCCGAGGCCCTCGTTGGCGCCGACGAACTCGCCCACCACGGCGCCGGTGACGGCCATCGTGGCGGCGACCTTGAGGCCGGCGAACAGGTGCGGCAGGGCGGCCGGGAACCGGATCTTCCGGAAGGTCTGGCCGGGGCCCGCGCCCATGGTCGCCGACAGTTGCAGCATCTCCGGGTCGATGGACTTGAGGCCGGTGACCGTGGAGATGACGATCGGGAAGAAGGCCATCAGGACCGCGACGACGACCTTCGGGGTGAGCCCGAAGCCGAGCCACACGATGAACAGCGGCGCGATGGCGATCTTCGGGATGACCTGGGCGAACAGCAGCAGCGGGTAGAGGCTCTTCTCGACCGTCGGGGAGTACACCATCACGACGGCGGAGAGCACGCCGACCACGATGGCGATGGCGAAACCGAAGATCGTCTCGTAGGTGGTGATCCAGGTGTGGTGGGCGAAGTAGCCGATCTGGGCGAGGACGACGTCCAGCGTGGTGCCCGGCGAGGGCACCAGGTACGGCTTGACCAGGCCCGCCGCGGTGACCGCCCACCAGACGACGAAGATCGCCGCGAGGACCGCGGCGGGACGCCAGGTGTGCTGGACGAACCGGAGCAGGCCGCCGCCGGTCCGGCCCGGGCGGCGGGCGGCCGGCGCGGGGGTGCGGGCGGGAGCGGTCGGCTCCCGTTGCTCGATGGCGCTCTGCGCGGCCATGACCCTCCGTTCTCCCTGGCTGGCCGGCGGTTCCGGGTTCTCAGCCGCTGGGTAGGCGCGTGCCGTCGGCAGGGCCGTAGACGTCCGGAAACTCCAGGTCTCGGCCCTGAATGCGCTTTCAGTAAGCGCTTTCAGGGTGCTACGGTAACCACGCCGAAATAACCCGGTCAAGAACTTCCGCAGGGGGAAAAGTCCATGCAGCCACGGACGCACGTGACCCTGGAAGACGTGGCCAGAGCCGCCGATGTCTCGCTGGCCACGGCCTCCCGGGCACTCAACGGCATGCGGGTCACCCCGCAGCTGCGGGACCGGGTGCTGGCGGCGGCCGAACAACTGGCGTACACGCCGAACGCGCACGCCCGCGCCCTGGCCGGCGCCTCCCACCGCACGGTCGGCGTGATCTGCCACGACGTCAGCGACCCCTACTTCGCCGCGGTCGCCGGCGGCGTCATGCGCATCGCCGGCGACAACGACCTGCTGGTGATGCTGGCCAGCACGTTCCGGGACCCGGAACGGGAGATCGCGTACGTGTCGATGCTGCGCGCCGAGCGGGCCCCGGCCATCCTGCTCATCGGTTCCGGGTTCGAGGACGCCCGCTGGGAACGTGCCCTGGACGCCGAGCTGAAGCCCTACCTGGACGGCGGCGGCCGGGTCGCCGTGGTCAGCCGGCACCGCAGCCTGAAGGTCGACAGTGTGCTGCCGGAGAACCGGGCCGGGGCGGCCGCCATGGCCCGCGCCCTGCTCGACCTGGGCCACCGCCGGTTCGCCGTGCTCGCCGGACCGCCGGCGCTGACCACCGTCGCCGACCGGCTCGGCGGCTTCCGCGACGAGCTGACGAAGGCAGGCGTGTCGCTGGACCCGGCCGACATCATGGAGGGCCCGTTCACCCGCGACGGCGGCTACCGCGCGATGACCGAACTGCTGGCCCGCGGTCTGACCGCCACCTGCGTGTTCGCGCTGACCGACGTGATGGCCATCGGCGCCTGCGCGGCGCTGCGCGACCACGGCCTGTCCGTGCCGGACGACGTCTCCGTCGCCGGCTTCGACGACATACCGATCGTCCGCGACCTCACCCCGCCGCTGACCACCGTCGCGCTGCCGTTGCAGCAGCTCGGCGAGAAGGCGATGGAACTGGCGCTGACCGAGAACACCGGGCGACGCCGCCGGATCCTGCGGATGGGCGGCGAGGTCGTCGTCCGGGCCAGCACCGCCAAGCTGAACTGACCGAAAGGGACACCGTGACCCCGCTCGCCACCGCCCTGGCCGGACTGACCATCGACTCGGTCGAGACGTACGCCGTCGCGTTGCCCACCGTGCGCTCGTTCGGGGTGTCCGGCGGGTCGGTCGCCGTCGCCGGCAAGCCCAGCATCCGCGTCCTGGTCAAGGTCAGCGCCGACGGTGTCACCGGCTGGGGCGAGGCCACCCCGATCCCGGCCTGGACCTACGAGACGGCGGAATCCATCGTCACCACCGTCGACCGGTACCTCGCCCCGGCGATCCTCGGCCGCCCCGCCTGGGACCTCGACGGGGTGACCGCCGCGTTCGACCGGGCCGTCAACCGGGGCTTCACCATCGGCGCGCCGCTGGCCAAGTGCGCCGTCGACGTGGCGCTGCACGACCTGCTCGGCCGGGCGCTCGGCGTCTCCGTCGGGGTGCTGTGGGGGCAACGCCGCCGGGAGAGCATCGAGCTGGGCTGGATCGTCTCCGGGCAGACCGCCGGCGAGGTGGCCGACGCGGTGGCGGAGGGACACGCCCTCGGCTACCGGGCGTTCAAGGTGAAGGTCGGCCTGCACCGCGAGGCCGAGGACGCCGCCGTGGTGCGGGCGGTACGCGAGGCCGCGCCCGACGCCGCGCTGTGGGTGGACGCCAACCAGGCGTACACGGTGGACGCCGCGCTGCGGATGGCCCGCCGGCTGGCCGACCTCGACGTCACCGCGTTCGAGCAGCCGCTGCCCGCCAACGACGTCGCCGGGCTGCGCCGGCTGCGGGAGGCGTCGCCGGTGCCGGTCGCCCTCGACGAGAGCCTGCGCCACCCCAGCGACCTGGCCACCTTCGTCAAGCTCGACGCGGTGGACGTGGCCATCGCCAAGGTGCAGCGCAGCGGCGGGTTGACCCTGTCGCGGCGGCTGTGCGCCCTGGCCGAGGACGCCGGCGTGCGGCTGATGGGCTCCGGGCTCACCGACTCCGACCTGGGCCTGGCCGCCTCGGTGCACCTGTTCGCCGCGTACGGCATCGACACGCCGGTCGACCTCAACGGGCGGCAGTTCCTGGAGTCGTCGTACGCCACCGGGGCGACCGTGCAGGTGCGCGACGGCGTCGCGCAGGTGCCGACCGGGCCGGGCCTCGGCGTGGACGTCGACGAGTCGGTGGTGAAGGAACTCGCCGTGGACGTGCTCGCCGAGTAGCCACCCGGCGCCGGTCAGCCGCGGGCGGCCCCGAGACCGAGCAGGACGGCCAGGCCGAGCGCGCTGCGCGGGGCGTACGGCACCCGCCAGAGCCCGCCGTGCGCCGCCCCGTACGCCTCGTCCCGCCACGGGTGGTCCTGGGCCGGGCCACCGCCGGTGCGCAGGTCGTGCACGAGCAGCGCGGCCATCAGGGTGTTGCTGGTGGCCGGGTCGAACACCTCGATGCCGAACCGGTGCGCGCCCGCGTACGCGGCGGCGAGCGCCCGGTTGCGCAGCACCGAACGGGTGCGCGTCGGCGGGGCCACCGTGAACGAGACGGTCGTCCCGGCGTCGCGCACCACCGCCGCCCGCCACCGTTGCAGCCGCTTCGCGAGGGCGTAGTTCGGGCCCTGCTGCGGCACGAGGCTGTCGTTGACGCCCGGGTCGGCGTCGGGCGGGTAGTTGCGGTGCAGCAGCCGTCCGCCGGAGAGCACCCGCAGCGACCGGCGGGCCAGTCCGCGTGCGGCGTATCCCCGCTCGGCGTGCGCGACCGCCTCGGCGGGGACGGCGTACACGTCGGTGGGGGTGGCGAGGAAGGCCAGCGCCACGTCGTCGCGGCGCTGCTGCAGGTGGCGGGTGAGCGCGTCGACGGCCATGGCGACCCGGACGTTGGTGGCGCCGTCGGCGTAGACGTAGTTGCCGAGCACGAGCCGGCCGTCGACGCCGAGCAGCCACTGCGCGGCCTGCGGCAGCCGGTGCAGCAGGTCCGCCCCGGCGCCGGCGGCGAGGGCCTGGTCGTCGTCGCCGGTGCCGGGGCGCACCGGCAGGTGCAGCCGCCCGCCGTACCGGTGGGCGGTGTGCAGCAGCCGCCGCCAGATGTCCGGCCGCGGCAGGTCGACCGCGACGACGTCGCCGCCCCAGCGCAGCACCGACGGCAGCGGGCCCATCTCGGCGCCGGCGCCGAGCACCACCACGCGCTGGTCGCGCAGGTCGAGCCAGTCCGGGTTGGCCATGACCGCGCGGACCGCCTCGGCGCAGGACGGCTCGATCACCCCGGCGGTGACCCAGGCGTCGAGCCGACGGTGCAGCTCGTCGCCGCGCAGCCGCTGCCCGCGGTACGGCAGCGACAGCTCCCGTTCGGGCTCGCCGCTGCCGGTGACGGTGGCCGTGTCCAGCGGCGGCTGCCCGGCGGCGGTGGTGAACACCTCGTCCAGCGGAAGCTCCGCGCCGCCGTCGGCGACCACCCGCATTCGGGCGTGCAGGGCGGTGAGGCCGTCGCGGGCGATGGTGACCGCGGCGTCGCGGGAGAGCAGCCCCGCCTCGACCAGCCGGCGGAAGTGGACCAGGTAGCCGTGCCGCCAGTTGGTCTCGTGCTCGGCCGAGCGCGCACCGACCGGGTCGACCGCGCGCAGCGCGTCGGCGACGACGGCCCGACCGAGGGCGCTGGTGCTGCGCGTGCCGTCGGTCAGGGGGAACACCACCCCGGTCGGACCCTCCACCGGCCACCGCCCTTCTCGTACCGGCCGCACGCCGGCCGCTGGTGCCACTGTGCCGCATGCGCCAGCGGGCCGCAGCGGCGCGGCACCCGGGTGGACCGCCGCCGTGGAGCCCGGGCGGCGCCCTCAGCGGGACAGGATGGCCACCATCTCCTGGTATCCGCGGTCGCGTGCGTGTCGCAGCGCGTCGACGCCGTCCTTGTCGGGCAGGTGCACGTCCGCGCCGGCGGCCACCAGGATCTCCGCGATCTGCTGGTACGGCCTCGTGCCGTCGCCGAGGATGACGCACTCCAGCAGGGCGGTCCAGCCGAGGTTGTTGACGTGGTTGACGTTGATGCCGGTACGGACGACGCGGCGCACGTAGTCGACGTGGCCACGCTCGCTGGCCGGGATGACCGAGATGCCGCCGTACCGGTTCACGATCGTCATGTCCGGCCCCGCGGGCAGCAGCACCTCGAGCATCGCGACGCTGCCGGTCACGCCCGTCACCAGCCACGGGGTGTCGTGCTGGTCGTCGAGCGCGTTCGGGTCCGCGCCGGCGTCGACGAGCACGCGGGCGGCCTCGACATGGTCGTTCGCGGCGGCCAGCAGCAGCGGCGTGCGCCGCCGCGCGTCGCGGGTTTCCCGGTCGGCGCCGGCCGCCAGCGCGGCGCGTACGCCGGCCGGGTCGCCGGCGCTGGCCGCGGCGAGCAGAGCCTGGTCTGCGGGGGTGGTCATGCGGTCCTCCGAGGGTCGGGTCGTGCCGGGCGACGTGCAGCCGCCGGCGGCCACGGCGAGGGTGAGGGTGAGCAGGGCACGGCGTTTCACAGCCGGATCAGCTTCCGTTCGACGGCGGCGTGCACCGCCGCGGTACGGGAGTCGACGCCGAGCTTGGCGTAGATGTGCACCAGGTGGGTCTTGACGGTGGCCTCGCTGATGAACAGCCGCTGGCTGATCTCCTTGTTGGCGTGGCCCCGGGCGAGCAGCGTGAGGATCTCCACCTCGCGGGTGCTGAGCGTGGTGCGTGGCGCGCGCATCCGGTCCATCAGCCGGGCGGCGACCGGCGGGGAGAGGACGGTCTGTCCGGCCGCGGCGGCGTGCACGGCGCGGAAGAGTTCCTCGGGCGGGCAGTCCTTGAGCAGGTATCCGGTCGCGCCGGCCTCGATCGCGCGGATGATGTCGTCCTCGGTGTCGTAGGTGGTCAACACCAGGACGCGCGGCGGGTCCGGCAGGGCGAGGAGGCGCTCGGTGGCCGCGACCCCGTCGGCTCCGGTGCCGAGTTGCAGGTCCATCAGCACCACGTTGGGACGCAGGGCGGCGGCCTGCCGGACGGCGTCGTCGGCGGTGGCGGCGTCGGCCACCACCGCCATGTCCGGCCGGCCGCCGAGCAGTGCGCGGAGGCCGGCGCGGACCACCGGATGGTCGTCGACCAGGATCAGTCGCAGCGGGGTCGTCATCGCGCCTCCCGCAGCGGCAGGCTCACGGCGAGCGCCGTGCCTTCACCGGGGGCGCTCTCGATGGTGACCGTGCCGCCGAGGTGCGCTATCCGTTCCCGAATCCCGGTCAGCCCGAACCCGCTGGCGACCGCGGGGTCGAAGCCTGTTCCGTCGTCGTACACGTCGAGCATCACCTCCTCGTCGCCGTAGGTCAGCGTCACCGCGCTCCGGTGTGCGCGTGCGTGGCGGCGGACGTTGGCCAGGGCGCCCTGCGCGACCCGCAGCAGCGCGATCTCGTTGTCGACGCCGAGCGGCACGACCCTGCCCGCCACGGTGAATCGGACCGGGAGGCCGGTGTCGCGCTCGGCCGCGGCGCACAACCGGCGCAGGGCGTCGGTCAGCGAGGCGTTGTCTAGGGCCGGCGAGGCCAGCCCGCGGACGAAACGGCGCGCCTCGGCCAGGTTCTCCCGGGCGGTCGCCGCCGCCTGCCGCACGTGCCCGCGTGCCTGGGTGGGCGTGCTGTCCCATTCCTGGTCGGCCGCCTGCAGCAGTAGGTTCATGCTCGACAGGCCCTGGGCGAGGGTGTCGTGGATCTCCCGGGATAGCCGGGCCCGTTCCGCCAGCGCCCCGGCCTCGTGTTGGCTGCGGTTCAGCTCGTCACGGGTGGCCAGCAGGTCGTCGAGCGCGCGTTGCCGGGCCCGGTTCTGCCGGTCCAGTTCGAGGAAGACGGTGGTGGTGATGGCCGCGATGCCCACCGGCCCGAGCAGGAGGCTGGGGTCGAACCGGTCGGCCAGCCGGATCTGCGCGAGCACGACCGCGGCGGTCAGCAGCCCGACCAGTGGCCAGACCGCGCGTTGCGGCAGTTGGCGCAGGCCCAGGAAGAACAGCGGGATCGCGCACCAGGCGAAGCTGGGCGCGACGAGCACCAGCGCGAGGAACGCGATGATCACCGCCGCGAAGCGGACTCCCGGCGCGAACCGCCCCAGCTCGTTCACCGCGTACGCGGTCAGTAGCACCCCGGCCAGCGCCAGCACGCCGACGGTGGCGGCTCCGCCGCCGTGGTACGCCACATAGCGGGACGCGGAGGCGGCCAGCAGGAGCAGAAACCCCCACCGCATCACCGAACGCAGCCGGTCCTCCCGCATCGCGCACCTCCCTCACGCATCCCGCCTGATCTTGACAAAAACCCAGCGTACGGCAGGTCTGCGGAAGGCGAATCAACCATCTGATGTATCGCGGTTGGATCCGGCGGGCCATGCCCGTACCGCCGGGCGCGACCAGGCTGGGTGCGTCACCTCGACTCTCACCCGAACAAGAGGAGCACTGCGATGATCAACGTCCGCCGCCGGGCCACGCTCGGTCTGATCGCCGGCGCCGTAGGTGTGGCCGCCGTCACCGGCGTCACCGTCAACGCCAACGCCGCCGAGTCCGCGGCGCCCCGCGCCGCGGTCGCCAGCAAGGGCGACGTGGTCGCCAATCCGTCGCTCGACATCGACGCGGCACTGAGCGCGGCTGAGGCGACGCTCAAGGCGGCCGAGAAGGGCGGTCACCGCGTCACCGTCGTGGTCCTCGACCGATCGGGCGACGTCCAGGTGCAGCTCAAGGGCGACGGCGCCGGCCCGCAGACGGCCGAGTCCGCCACGCGCAAGGCGTTCACGGCCGTCTCCTTCGGCCAGCCGACCTCGGCGCTCTCCGCCCGGGTCACCGGCCCGGGGGCCACGCTGCGGGACATCCCGGGGACGCTGTTCCTGGCCGGTGGCGTGCCGGTGAGCGTCGACGGTCAGGTCGTCGGGGCCATCGGGGTCGGCGGCGCACCCTCGGGCGACCTCGACGAGCAGTACGCCAACGCCGGGGCGAACACCCTGCGCTGACGCCCCACCGGCCGGCGCAGGGTTGGGTTCCGGACCAGCCAGGCCCTGCGCCGGTCCGCCCGTCGGCATCGGGCGCGGCTGGCCGGGCAGGTCACGCCTTGCATACGGGACGGTCACGACGTTCACGCTTGCGTATCGGCTCGGCTACGACGGGATCCGCCGGACTGTCCAGCTGCGTCAATGACCGGGACGGATCCGACGCGCTGCGCCGGATCGCCCGCCCCAGCCTGCCCGGGAGGAACCGATGGTCCACATGCGACGATGGCTGCCGCTGGCGGCGCTCGCCCTCACGATGACGGTCACCGCCTGCTCCGCCGGAGGCGGGCAGCGCAGCGACTCCGCGCACGGGCCGGTCCGCCAGCACGACGGCACGCCCCGGTCGGGTGGGAACGAAACGGCGACGGAGGACGACCCGCGCTCCACCTTCGGCGTCGACGTCGACACCGCCTCCTACGGCTACGCCCGCCGGCTCATCATGGACGGGCAACTTCCCGAGCGCACCGCGGTGCGGCCCGAGGAGTTCGTGAACTCCTTCCGGCAGGACTACGTCGAGCCCGCGGGCGACGGCTTCGCCGTACACGTCGACGGCGCCCGACTGCCCGACACCCACGAGACGGCCGGGGAGGTCCGGTTGATGCGGGTCGGACTGCAGACCCGCGTGGAGGACGAGGAGAGCCGCCCGGACGCCGCCCTCACCTTCGTCGTCGACGTCTCCGGATCGATGGGCGAACCCGGCCGGCTCGATCTGGTGAAGGACGCGCTGCACACCCTCGTGGACCAGTTGCGTCGCACCGACTCCATCGCGATCGTCGAGTTCAGCGACGAGGCCCGGGTGATCCGGGAGATGACCCGGGTCTCCGACGCCGACGAGCTGCACGACGCCGTCGACTCGCTCCGTACGCGGGACAGCACGAACCTGGAGGCCGGCCTGGTGCTCGGTTACCGGGTGGCCCGCGACGGGTTCCGGTCCGGCGCGACGAACCGGGTGATCGTGCTCTCCGACGGGCTCGCCAACGCCGGCCGGACCGAAGCGGAGCCGATCCTGCGTCGGGTGCGCGACGAGGCGGCGAAGCAGATCGCCCTGCTCGGCGTGGGCGTCGGCAGCGAGTACGGCGACGAGTTGATGGAGCAGTTGGCCGACAAGGGCGACGGCTTCGTGGTGTACGCCAGCGAGCGCGCCCAGGCGCGGAAGGTGTTCGTCCGGCAGCTGCCGGCGACGTTGAGCGTCCGGGCCTTGGACGCGAAGGTGCAGGTGAGCTTCGAACCGAGCGTGGTGCGGTCCTACCGTCTCATCGGGTACGACAACCGGGCGATCGACGACGAGGACTTCCGCGACGACCGGGTCGACGGCGGCGAGGTCGGCCCCGGGCACAGCGTCACGGCGCTGTATGCGGTGCGGCTGGCCGACGAGGCGTCCCCGTCGGCGCGGGTCGCCCGGGTGCAGGTGCGCTGGACCGATCCGCACGACCGCAAGGCCGCCGAGACGTACGGGTCGGTGACCGTCGGCGACCTGAACCGGGCGTTCGGCGCGGCGTCGCCGCGGTTGCGGACCTGCTACGCGGCGGCCTACTTCGCCCAGGCGCTGCAGGGCGGCCCGTACGGCCGGGAGGTGCGCCTGGGTGACCTGGCGACGATCGCCGAGGAGGCGGCCGCCGCCAGCGAGGACGCGGAGGTGAAGGAGCTGGCGCGGGTGATCCGGCTCGCCGAGGAACTGCGCTGATGGGTGGCGAGGCACGCGGCAGCGCGGCCGGTGCCCGCCAGGGACGGGCCGGTCAGGCGTCGTGGACGGGGATCTGATGGACCAGTTCGGCAGCGATGACCGCCGGAACCAGGTGCGGCTCGCACGTGAGGTAGTAGGCGTCGTGCTTCAGTGCCGCCCACACGGCGTGGGCGCGGGCGAGGTCGCCCTTGGTCAGGCGCACCGTGGTGGCGGCCTGGGCCGCATCGGGGGCGGACAGCGGCAGCACCGTCACGCCGGGCAGGGTGGCCAGGACGCCGAGCCGGGCGGCGGCGGGCCGATCACTGGTCTGCGCGTACGCCTCGAGCAGCGCGACGGTGGGCAGGCCGACGTAGGCGCCCTCGTCCGCGATGTCGACCAGCAGCTCACCGACGTGCACGTGGCCGCGGGAGTAGGACAGCATGGCGGAGGTGTCCAGGATCGCCCGGATCTCGATGTCGCCGGCGGGCATCAGGCAGCGGTGGTGGAATCGGCGTCGGGCCAGGTGCCGTCCCGGAGCATGGCGCGACGCCGGGCGTTCTCCGCCCGCTGCTCAGCGGTGAGGGGAGAAAGCTTGCCGCGTACGCCTGCTACGCCGTCGTCCGTCACGTCGATGCCGACCGCCCGCAGCATCGCGGCGGTCGCGGCGGCCCGGTCCATGCGAGCGCGCAGCGCGTCGGTGACCGCTGCCGAGGCGTTCTCTTCCCGCTCCAGGTAGGCCGCGACGTCGTCCGGCAGGCTGACCGTCACCCGCTTCGTCATACTCAGATCATACTGCCGGGCGGGCGAGCCGGAAGACGTGCCGCGCGGTCCGGCCGTGGCGAGGGTCAGCGTGCGGTCTTCGCGTATTCCCGGGGTCGGGTGCGCTCGGGGTCGACCCCGACCAGCTCGGCGAAGCGGGGGTCGACGGCGAGCAGCGGGCGGGGCCCGAACACCGCCATCGCGGTCAGCAGGTCCTCGGTGCCCCGCTCGCTCCACGCGGGCCGCCGCTGCGGCGCCAGCTCGGCGTACGTGCGGCGGTGCCGGCGCAGCAGCCGGCGGGCGGCCGCCCCGGTCTCCGGCACCTCGCACAGCCACCAGCCGCCGAGCACGGTGGCCAGGCAGCACAGCAGCAGGCCCACCACGGAGGCCGGCCCGCCGGCCGTGCGCCCCTCGACCGCGCTGTCCACCAGCCGGGTCACCCCGACCGCGGCGACCGCGAACAGCGGCAGGGTGCCCAGCGCCAGGCGCCGCCGCTGCCCCGGGGTGAGTAGCCACCCGTCGCGGACCAGCCGGCCCACCAGCCGGCGCAGCGCGCGGGCCACGCCGGGGTCGGCGAGCACGGCGGCCCAGGTCTGCGGCCGGCGCAGCGCGGCGTGCAGGGCGCGCACCAGCGGGGCGGATCCGGACGGTGGCGGCCCGTCCACCGACAGGGTGGCCAGCTCGCCGAGGTGCACCACTCCGGCTCGGCGCAGCGCCGCCACGCCCACCTGGCAGGCCAGTCCCGCCCGGTCGGTGAGATAGGCCAGGTCGACGGCCGACAGCGGCTCGCCCCGGGTCCGCCACCCGACGAGCGCCCGCACGGACAGGGCGATCGCGAGGGCTCCAGCCACCCCCGCCACATAGTCGAGGAGGAAGATCGGACCGCTGACACCCCAGAGCATGCCGACAAGTATTCACCGCCGTCCCGGTCCGGCCTCGATCCCCCGGGCGGGCGGCGTCAGTCGGCCCGGAAGCTGTTCACCCTCGCCTCGGCGGCGAGGATGGCGGCGGCGAGCGGCCCGGTGCGGGGTCGCCGGAAGTGCAGGCTGCGCAGCAGATTCTTCGTGTTGGTCCGGGCCACCATTTGGGCGCGGCTGCTCGGCTGGTCGGCGCGGTCGGCCAGGCCGCCGAGCCACTCGGCGATCTCCTGCGCGGGCAGCAAGGACTGCTCGATGAGCGCGTCCACGACCGTGGCGATCCGCTCGTCCTCCTCGTCGGCGAAGATCGTCGCGCCGTTGTGCAGCAGGCCGCGCAGCGCGTCCAGCACGGCGCGGCAGGTGGCCGGGTCGGCCTCCGGGCAGCGGACCAGTTCGTCGAGGGCGTCCGCGCCGTGCGCGGCGGCGTGCGCCCAACCGCCCTCGTCGACGAGCCCGCGCAGGTCCTGTTCCTGGCCGTGGTAGCGCAGCAGGGCGTCGCGTACCCGGGCGAACTGGTCGGCGGCGAGGAATGGGCGACGGCGGTGCCGCTCCAGCACCAGCGCGACCACCAGCATGCTGAAGGTGCGGGTGAACACGCTCGGGTCACCCAAGCCGCCGATGCCGTGGAAGAGGTGCCGGTCGTCGATCAGCGTGTCGAGCAGGGTACGCAGCTCCTGCTCGGTGAGCCGGCCATCCGTGATGAAGGCGCGGAAGGTCGGGTACACGAGCTCGTCGCGCAGCTCCGGTGCGGGATCGCCGAGGTGGGCCAGCAGCGCCGGGACGAGGTCCGCCTCCTGCTCACCGGGGCGCAGCCGGTAGTCGTCGTCCTCGATCCGCCGCAGGTCCGTCAGCAGCCTGGTCCTGGTGTCGGTCAATCCCGGATCCCTCTCAGCATCGCCGGCCACGAGGTCGGGTTCGTCGTGGTGGATGTCGTGGCCGCTGCGTCGCCGGGATCGCCGAGCCCGGCGACGAACACCACGGTCGGGGAGCCGGCCCGGGTGAACCGGTGGGAGACGGGGGCGGCGGTCACGGGGCGCAACTGTAGCGATCATGCTCGGCGAGCGTGTCGGAATATGATCAGCCCGCGTGGCGTACCTCGGTGTCCCAGATCTGCGACCACGGCCGCCGCAGCCCCCGGCAGACATAGACGGGTAGGCCGTTCTCGTCGTTGTCGACGTCGACCCGCTGGTCGATCCGGCCGGTCTCGGTGACCTCGGTGAACCAGCGCCGGAGTTGGTCGGGGCGGGCCCAGCCGACCGCGATCACCACGTCGGCGTCCTCCGGTGGGCGGCCGAATCCGGCCATGCTGTTGTGCCCCGAGTAGGCCCGCGGCAGGCCGCGCTGCGGCCCGTACCGGGCCACCGCGCCCGCCTCGCCGTAGTTGGCGGTCAGGATCACCACCCGCGTCCGCTGCTCGGGTGGCAGGCCGCGGTGGACCGCGGCGAGCGAGTCGGCGAACGCCGGCCAGCCGATGGTCTCGCCGGCGTCGTAGTTGACGTCGACCACGAAGCCGGGCAGCCGGTCGGCCGGCAGGGTGGGCAGCAGCAGGACGGCGCTGCCGGTCACCGCCACGGCGGCGCCGGAGGCGAGCAGCGTCCGCCGGGCGGGCACGGCGCCGCGGCCGGCCCACTCGGCGGTGACGACCGCGCCGGCGGCGGTGACCACCAGCAGCAGCGGGGCGTCGTAGTAGCCCTTGCCGCCGGCGAGCAGCACGACGGCGAACACCACCAGCCAGGCCCAGCCGATCGCCCGGTACGCCCGCCAGGCCGGGCGGTGCAGCAGCGCCACCAGGCCGGCGATCCAGACCGGCACCGCGACCGGGCTGATGATGACCAGTTGCAACTGCAGCGCGTCGAGGCGGCCGCTGTAGGAACTGTCGCCGCCGGCGATCGAGGACGCCACGGACAGCTGGGGGAAACCGTGCGTGGCCTGCCAGAGCAGGTACGGCGCGGCGAGCACGACGACGATGCCGGCGGCGGCGTACACCCACCGGTCGCGCAGCAGCCGGCGCGGCCCGCCGACGGCCACCCCGGCCAGCAGACCCACGGCGAGCAGGGCGGGCAGCAGCTTGTTCAGCATGCCGACGCCGAGCGCCAGGCCGACGCCGAGCGCCCAACGGGTGTCGCCGGTGCGCAGCATGCGCACCGCACACCAGGCCGCGACGAGCCAGACCAGCAGGTCGACGGTGGTGGTGCTGAGCAGGTGCCCGGGGGCGAGCACGATGCCCGCCACCGCGGCGAGGAAGGCGGCGAACAGCTGCCCGGCCCGACCGCCGCCGAACTCCCGGGCGATCGCCGCGACCACCACGACCGCCGCGCCGGCGATCAGCGCCGACGGCGTACGCAGCAGCACCAGGTTGCCCGGCGCGACGGTGTCCATCAGCCGGGCCAGGGCCGGCACCAGCGGGCCCTGGTCGACGTATCCCCAGTCGAGGTGCCGGCCGCAGAGCAGGAAGTACAGCTCGTCGCGGTGGTAGCCGTAGCGGCCGGCGAGCAGCAGCAGCACGGCGCTGACGGCGCCGCCGACCAGCCACGGCCCGACGGTGCGGGGCCCGCGCGGCGGCGCGGGCGACACCAGGGGCGCGTCGCGGGAATCCAGGTCGGTGGCGGAATCGACCATGCGTCCATGATGGGCGCGGCCGGCGCCGCGCGGGGTCCCGCCCGGCTGGCCGGCGGGTCACAGTTCGGGTACGGGTGATGCCGGAAACCGGGTCGCCGCGGGGCGGACCGGCCGGTTAGCGTGCGCGGCATGCGGATCCGCGAGTTCACCGAGGCCGACTGGGCGCAGGTGTGGCCGATCGTCGAGGACGTCATCACCGCCGGGGAGACCTTCCCGTACGACCCGGCGTGGCCCGCGGAGGTCGCGTACGACGTGTGGGTGGAGCGGCCGCCCGGCCACACCGTCGTCGCCGAGGCGGACGGCGTGGTGCTCGGCACCGCGAAGATGGGCACCAACCGACCCGGGCCCGGCGCGCACGTGGCCACCGCCAGCTTCATGGTCGCCGCCCACGCGCGGGGCCGCGGCGTCGGCCGGGCCCTGGCCGAGTACGCCCTGGACTGGGCCCGCCACCAGGGCTACGCCGCGATGCAGTTCAACGCCGTGGTGGAGAGCAACGAGGCGGCCGTGCAGCTGTACCGGCGGCTCGGGTTCGCGGTGATCGGCACGGTGCCGGAGGCGTTCGCGCACCCGAGCCTGGGCCGGGTGGGACTGCACGTCATGCACCGTTCCCTGTGATCGGTGCGCGACGATGGACTGGGCGCCCCGCCAGTAGTAGCGGCGGATGCCGGGGAAGTCGCGGCGGAGGTAGTTGGAGGACACGCCCTCGATGGAGTTAACCAGTTTCGACAGTGCCACCTTGGGTGGGAAGTACACCAGGAGGTGGGCGTAGTTGTCTGCGCCGTTGAACTCGACCAGCACTCACACCTGCCGCATCACCTGTTCGAGGTAGTGCAGGCTATTCGTCGGTGAAGACCTTCGCCTGGTACTTCGTGACGAAACCAAACGGGCGTGAAGCAGGAAACCATTGTCTACCAGTGCGAAGCGGGTCATCGGTGGCCATGAAGCCATGCCTAGAATGAGGGGTGTGAAAGCGGACAGTGGCCGGCGATACCGGCTGTACCCCACCGAGGAACAGGCGCAGCGCCTGACCTCGTGGGGGCACACGTGCCGCTGGCTGTACAACACCGCTTTGGAGCAGCGCCAGTTCGCGTGGCACCAGCGCAAGATCACCCTCGGGGTAACCGCGCAGTGCGCCTCCTTGACGCAGGCGCGTAAGGACTTCGACTGGGTCGCGGACCTGCCGGCGCAGTCCGGTCAGCAGGTGTTGCGCCAACTGGATCAGGCGTACCGCAACTGGTGGGATCCGCAGCACCCCGCCGGGGCGCCGACACGCAAGCGTAGGTCGGCGCGGTTGTCGGTGCCGTTTCCGGGTCAGGCGATTGCGGTGCGGCGGGTCAACCGCCGGTGGGGCGTGGTCAGCCTGCCGAAGATCGGCGATGTCAAGTTCCGCTGGTCCCGCCCGTTGGGCGGCGCGGTCCGTAACGCGGTGGTGTCCTTCGACGGTGTTGCCTGGCACGTCAATTTCGGCGTCCATGCCGGCGTCACCACGCCCGAGGCGCACGCCCGGCCCGGCACAGTTGTGGGTGTCGACCGTGGCGTGAAGGTCGCCTTGGCTATGTCCGACGGGCGCATGTGGAACCGCACGTTCACCTCACCTGGTCAAGGGCGGGAGTTGGCCAGGCTGAAGTCGAAGGCTGGCCGGCAGGAGACGGCTCGCCGCCAGTGCGGCGCGAAGACCTCGAACCGTGCCCGTAAGGTCCGTGCGGAGATCGCCCGAGCCTCGGCGAAGGCCCGTAACCGGCGTCGAGACTTTGTGATGTGGGCGGCGAACCGGCTCTGCACCCAGCACGCGGTCGTCAAGCTTGAACGTCTCGGCATCAAGGCTATGACCGCCACCGCGAAGGGCACCATCGTCGAACCCGGCGTCAACGTGGCCGCGAAGGCCGGGCTGAACCGGGCGATCCTCGACAAGGGCTGGGGTCTGTTCGAGGTGGCCTTGGCCAATCGTGCACGTACCACTGGCACCCGGATCGTGAAGGTGCCAGCCGCGTTCACCTCCCAGCGGTGCAGCCGCTGCGGGAACACGCACCGGAACAATCGTGAAAGCCAAGCGATGTTCCGGTGCGGGTCCTGCGGACACCAGGCCAACGCCGACGTGAACGCCGCGATCAACGTCAGGGACGCCGCCGAGGCGGCGCCCCCACACACCGGGCGGGCAGTCCGGGACAGGGATCGAAAGGTGCCCTGTCGACCACCCACCCAGCGCCGCCGACGCACAGCGCTGGAAACGGGAATCTCCCGGCCCTAGGCGGGAGAGGATGTCAAGACGTCCGGATCGCGAAGATGGCCGGCGAGCACGTCTGGCACTCCCACGACCACGCCGACGAGTTCTTCCTGGTGCTGGACGGGGAGTTGCGCATCGCCCTGCGCGACGGCGCGGACGGTGCCGAGCGGGAGGTGGTGCTGCCGCGCGGCGCGGTGTTCGTGGTGCCGCGCGGGGTGGCGCACCGGCCGTCAGCGCCGGACGGCGCCTCGATCCTCATGTTCGAGCCGTCCGGCACGTCCAGTGTGGGGGACCGGCACGACGAGGTGCCCGGTCACGTGGACGCCACGACCGGGCACCGGCTCTGACCGCTCGGGTCAGCGCCCCGCCGGCACCTGCTCGACGGGCTCCGGCGGGGCGTCGACCGGCCAGCGCAGCCGGCGTACGCCGGGCACGGCGGCGGTGCCGGCGCAGGCGAGCAGCACCAGCACGCCGGCCACGGCGAGCGGTGTCGACGGGCCCCAGGCGCGGGCGGCGAGCGGGGCGAGGGCGTACCCGAGTGGCATGGCGCCCAGCGACATCAGCCAGTCGTACGAGGTGACCCGGGCGAGCACGTCGGGCCGGAACTGGCCCTGCACCACGGTCTCCCAGACCGGGTTGAGGAAGCCCAGCGCCACCAGCGCGAGGCAGTACGCGGCGATGCTCACCGGGGCGGGTGCGGCGACGGCGAGCAGGAGCAGCGGTGCCGCGTACGTGGCCAGGGCCAGGTTGCCCAGCAGCACCGGCCGGGCGGGGCGTACCCGGGCGGCGAGCAGCGACCCGAGCAGCAGGCCGACCGCGCCGCCCTGCTGCAGCAGCACCCAGACGCCCTCCCCGCCGAGGCGGTCCACGGCGACCACCGGGCCGACGGTGAGCAGCACGGCGGCGGCGCCGTTCCACACGCCGTGTGCGAGCAGGCTGCTCCAGTACCAGTCGCGGGAGCGGACCTCCTGCCAGCCGAGCAGCAGGTCGGCGCGGAGCGACCGGTGCGGGACGGCCACGTGCCGGACCCGGATGACCGACAGCACGGCGGCGCTGACCGCGAACGAGGCGGCGTCGAGGACGAAGGCCCAGCCCGGGCCCGCGGTCCAGATCAGCAGGCCGGCCAGGGCGGGCCCGGCGAGCCGGCTGGCGTTGGCGGTGACGCCCATCAGGGCGTTGGCCCGCTGCCGCCCCTCGGCGTCGACGGTGCCGGCGACGAGCGGGGACGCGGTGGGTATGGCGAAGGCCGAGGCCGCGCCGCCGACGGCGGAGGCGACCGCGAGGTGGGCCAGCGCGGGGGCGTCGCCGAGCAGTTCGACGCCGACGACCAGTTGGGCGGCGCAGCGCACCAGGTCGGTCACGATGGCCACCCGGCGGGCGTCGAACCGGTCGGCGACCACGCCGCCGAGGGGGAGCAGCAGCAGCCGGGGCACCATGGCGCAGCCGAGGACGACGGCGAGGGCGGCGGTTGAGCCGGTGGCGCGGAGCACGGCCAGGGCCAGGGCGGTGGGGACGACGGCGTCGCCGAGGGCCGAGACGGTACGGCCGAGGAAGAGCAGGCGGAAGGCGCGGAGCCGGAGGGGATGTGTCACTCCGGCAGGATACTTCGACGTCGAATCTTTCGACAACGAATATTTTGTTGACGGCGTACCGTGGACGGGTGATCGACCGCGACCGCACCGATGAGCACGTGGCGCGCTGGCTGCCCGTCCTGCCCGACCTGGATCCCGACGTGGAGGGCGCGGTCACCCGGATGTCGGTCCTCACCCGGCACCTGCGCGAGGTGAAGGACCGGGCCCTGGCCGAGATGGACCTGCAGGAGAAGGAGTACGGCACCCTGCACGCCCTGGCCGGGCGCGGCGGCCGGGCCACCCCCTCCGAGATCGCCAGCGACCTGCGCATGGCGCCCGCCTCGATCACCGCCCGGGTGGACGCGCTGGTCCGCCGCGACTTCGTCCGGCGGATCCCCTCCCCGGTGGACCGGCGGCGGGTCGACGTCGAGCTGACCGACGCCGGCCGGGCGGCCTGGCGGCGCGCCCTGGGGGTGGTCGGCGACGAGGAACACCGGGTGCTCGGCGCGCTGACGCCGCAGGAACGGCGGTTGCTGTCGGATCTGCTGCGCCGCGTCGCCCTCGCCGCCGAGGGCCCGCCGGCCCGGCCCTGATCCACGCCCCCTGTCGGTGGGGCTGTCTAGGGTGGCCCGCAGATCAGCACGCGCAGGCCCTGCGCATGTCCGGGAGGCCCCATGACCACGCTCAACGACCGACCGCACACCGCCCTGCTCGTCGTCGACGTGCAGAACGGCGTCGTGCGGCACGCGTACGACCGGAACCGGGTCGTCGCGAACATCGCCACGCTGGTCGACAAGGCGCGCGCCGCCGACGTCGACGTCGTCTGGGTGCAGCACAACAGCGAGCAGTTACCCACCGGCAGCAAGACGTGGCAGTACGTGCCGGAGCTCGTGCGGCGCGACTCCGAGCCGCTGGTGCAGAAGACGTACGGCGACTCCTTCGAAGACACCGACCTGGAGGCGGTGCTCGCCGAGCGCGGCATCGGCCGGCTCTTCGTGGCCGGGGCGCAGACCGACGCGTGCATCCGCTCGACGCTGCACGGCGGGCTCACCCGCGGCTACGACGTGACCCTGGTCGGCGACGCCCACACGACCGAGGACCTCTCGCCGTACGGCGCGCCCACGCCCGACAAGGTCATCGCCCACACGAACCTGTACTGGCAGTACCAGACGGCGCCCGGCCGGACCGCGGGCATCGTCGACACCGCCGACGTCGACTTCGCCGCCGCCGTGCCCGCCTGAGGCCGGCGCAAACTGCCGTCGTCGCGGGAGCTGGCGACGCCGCCCCAGCAGCGCAGGCAGACCAGCCCGACGACCCGACAAGCCTCGACCCGGGGCGGCGCTTCGACGTCCCGACCCGCTCCCCGCCGGTGCGCCGGCTCCGGCCCCGAAAAGCCGGTTGACGGCGCGGTGAGGATCGAGCGGTGACGACCTGGACGACCTGCCCCACCCCACCCGACATCCCCGAAGCCGCGACCGTGCTGCGCGAGTACATGGCGGAGATGGTGCGCCGCTGGCACGGCCGCCCGGAACGGCCGGCGGAGGTGACCGAGGCGCTGGCCGAGATGCCCAGCGACGACCTGGCCCCGCCCACCGGGCTGCTCCTGCTGGCCCGCCACGACGGGCAGCTCGCCGGGTGCGCCGGCCTGCGCTGGCGCCCCCGCTGGGCGGAACTCACCCGGGTCTACGTCCGCCCCGCGTACCGCGGCACCGGCGGCGGGGCCGCGCTGCTGGCCGCCGTGGAGGCGCACGCCCGGGCGGCCGGGGCGGACCGCATCCGGCTGGACACCCGCGCCGACCTGGTCGAGGCTCGCGCCCTCTATGCCCGGCACGGCTACGTCGAGATTCCCGCCTTCACCGGGGGCCCGTACGCCCAGCACTGGTTCGAGAAGCTCCTGCCGGCCCGGGTTGACGAGGCCGTCGCCCCGCGCTAAAACAAGAAATCGAGGACTTGAGTCAGCTCGACTCAACTTGAACATCTTCGGCTAGGAGAACCGAGGAGGCACGGCCATGTTGATGCGTACCGACCCGTTCCGTGAGATCGACCGGCTCGCCGAGCAGTTCTTCGGCACCACCGCCCGGCCGGCGGTCATGCACCTCGACGCGTACCGCGACGGCGATTACTTCTACGCCGCATTCGACCTGCCCGGCGTCGACCCGGACAGCATCGACTGCACGGTCGAGCGCAACGTGCTGACGGTCCGCGCCGAGCGACGCCGGCCTACCGGGGACAAGGTCGAGCTGATCGCCGCCGAGCGGCCGATGGGCACGTTCACCCGGCAGCTCTTCCTCAGCGACACTCTCGACACCGACAAGCTGGAGGCCGGCTACGACAACGGGGTGCTGACTCTGCGCATCCCGATCGCCGATCGGGCCAAGCCGCGTCGGATCAGCGTCACCACGACCGCCAACGGCAACGGCCGCAAGCAGATCAGCGCCTGACCAGGCCCCAGCAGAGGTCAGTGCTGGTCGTCGGCTCCGGTGGCTCTATCCGGGGCGGACACCCCCACCGGCGTCCGCCCCGGATAGAGCCGGGCCAGGGCGTGGGCGGTGGCGGTGAGCCGCTCCCGCAGCTCGGCCGGCGCCAACACCTCCACCTCCGCGCCGAGCTTGAGCATCTCGGTGTGGGCGTGCTTCACCGACTCGATCGGCACGGTGGTCTCCAGCCAGCCGTGCTCGTCCGGCTCGCCGGCCGCCGCCCGGGCCGCCCGGCTCATCTCGGGCGGGAAGACGTGCTGCGTGAACTCCAGCGCGGCCACCGTCATCCGCACCCGGGCCTGCCCGCGGTAGACGTCCCGCTCATAACGCGCGGTCCACTCCCGCCAGTAGTCGGCCAGGTCGAAGCCGGCCGGCCGCGCGTACCGCTCGTCCCGCACCACCACGTCGAGCACCGCGCCGACCCGGTAGGTGCGCAACTGCTCGCCGCACCGGGCCACCAGATACCAGCGGCCCGCCTTGAGCACCACCCCCAGCGGGGCCACCACCCGGGTCACCTCGCGCGGGGCCCGCCAGCGCCGGTAGCGGATCTCCACCAGCCGGTCCTCCCACACCGCCCCGGCCAGCGCGGCCAGGTGCGGGGTGGGTTCGGGCTGGCGGAACCACCCGGGCGCGTCCAGGTGGAACCGCTGCCGTACCCGACCGCTGCGGTCGGCCAGCTCGTCGGGGAGAGCGGCGAGCAGTTTCAGCTCGGCCGCGGCCATCACCGGCCCGAGGCCCAGCTCGGCGGCCGGGCCGGGCATCCCGGCCAGGAACAGCGCCTCCGCCTCCGGCGCGGTCAGCCCGGTCAGCCGGGTCCGGTAGCCCTCCAGCAGCCGGTACCCGCCGGCCGGGCCCCGGTCGGCGTACACCGGGACGCCGGCGGCGCCGAGCGACTCCACGTCCCGGTAGACGGTCCGGACGGAGACCTCCAGGGCGTCGGCGAGCTCCTGGGCGGTCATCCGCCCCCGGGTCTGCAGGAGCAGCAGCAGGGACACCAGGCGGCTGGCACGCACCCGCCGACGGTATCCCGGCCCGGAAAACCGCTGGTGGCCGGCCGGTGGGCGGGCACAGTCGGCCCGGTCGGCGACGCCGACCCGCAGGAGCCGGTGTGACGTTCGTCGGATCCTCGTCGGGCGCGCCTCGTCGCGATTCACCCCGTCGGCTGAGAGCCTTTCTCACATGTTGCGTCCCGAGGTGCTGCCCCGCGGGTCGGTGCTTTCCGCCCTGGACGGCGGGCCGGCCGACTTCACCGAGGCGTGGCTGCGCAACCGCCGGCTGTCGGAGCACACCCGCGACGCGTACCGGCGGGACGTGGCCGGCTGGCTGAGCTGGTGCGCCGGCCGTGGCCTCGACCCGCTGCGGGCCACCTTCCTCGACGTCAACGCCTACGGTCGCGAGCTGGAGGCGACGCTGGCCGTGCGCAGCGGCCGGCCGCTCACCCCGGCCACCGTCGCGCGCCGGCTGTCGGCCCTGTCCAGCTGGTACGACTTCCTGGTCAAGCTGCGCGCGGTCGACGCCAACCCGGTCGCCGCCGCCGACCGGCCCCGGGTCGACCGGGACCACTCCGCCACCGTCGGCCTGACCCCGGAGGAGGTCGACGCGCTGCTCGCGGCCGCCGAGGCGGACAGCGGTCCGACCGCCGCCCGCAGCCGGGCGGCCATCGCCCTGCTGGCCGACCTGGGCCTGCGGGTCGGCGAGCTGATCTCGCTGGACCTGACCGACCTGGGCGCGGAACGCGGGCACCGCAGCGTCCGGTTCGTCGGCAAGGGCGGCAAGGTCCGTCGCCGCGCGCTCACCCCCGGCACGGCGTACGCCCTGGACGCCTACCTGGCCGCCCGGGCCGCCGCGCAGGGGGTGACCGTGCCCGAGCTGACCGGCCCGCTGCTGGTCACCGCCACCGGCGCCCGGCTCGACCGGCACGCGGTGTTCCGCCTGGTGCGCCGGCTCGCCCGGGCCGCCGGGATCCCGGCCTGGGCGAAACTGTCCCCGCACTCGCTGCGGCACGCGTTCGCCACCACCGCCCGCGCGGAGGGGGTGCCGCTGGAGGACGTGCAGGACGCGATGGGGCACGCCGATCCGCGCACCACCCGCCGCTACGACCGGGACCGGCACAACCTCGACCGTGACCCGGCGTACGTCATCTGGGCCGCCCGGGCCCGCCGCCGCAGCTGACCCGCCACGGAGTCCTCGAAGTTCGCGCCGGCGCCGCTCTTGACGGAGTGAGTACTCACTCCGCAGACTGGGTGGCATGACCGATCCCGCCCCCCACCGGCGCCGCGCGCCCGGCATGAGCCCCGACCAGCGCCGGGCCATGATCGTGCGGGCCGCGTTGCCGCTGCTCGCCACCCACGGCGCGGCGGTCACCACCGCCCAGGTCGCCCGCGCCGCCGGCATCGGCGAGGCGACCGTCTTCCGCGCCTTCCCCGACAAGGACGCCCTGCTCGACGCCTGCGTCGCCGAGGCACTGCACCCCGGGGCCGCGCTCGCCGACCTGGCCGCGATCCCCCTGACGCAGCCCCTCGGCGACCGACTCACCGCCGCCGCCACGGCCCTGCGCGCGCACCTCGACCGGATCGGCGCGGTGCTCGCCGCCGCCCACGCCGCCGGCCGCCCCGGCCGCGGGCAGCGCGACGTCCCGCCGGTCCGCGACCGCGCTTCGGGCCGGGAGGAATCGGTCGACGCGGTCCGGGCCGCCGTCGCCGCGCTGTTCGCGCCCGAGGGGGACCGGCTGCGGCTGCCCGCCGACCAACTCGCCGTCCTGTTCCTGGCCGTCCTGGTGCCCAGCCGCACCCCACTGGCCGGCGCCGCGCCGACCCCGGCCGAACTGGTCGACCTGTTCCTGCACGGCGCGCTCGCGCCGGCCGGCCCGGAGGAAAACCGATGAGCGTCACCCTCAACCACACGATCGTCCCGGCTCGGGACCACCGGGCGGCGGCCCGGTTCTTCGCCGACGTCATGGGGCTGCCGGTGCTGCCGCCGGCCGGGCGCACCGGCCACTTCGCCCCGGTACGGGTCAACGACCAGCTCACCCTGGATTTCATGAGCGTGCCCGCGCCCGAGGGCCACCACCTGGCCTTCGACGTGGACCCGGACACCTTCGACGCGATCCTGGCCCGGCTGCGTCAGGGCGGGGTGCCGTACGGCAGCGAGCCCGGCGCACCGGACAACGGGCGAACCGACCATCCACTGTGCGCCCGGGGGCTGTTCTTCCGGGACGACTCCGGCAACCTCTACGAGGTGATGTCCCCGGCGTGACCGACGCCGGCGAAGGTCAGCGCCGGCCGGTGCCCCGCTGCCGGGCGTCGTAGTCGCGCCGGGCCCGGTCGACCAGGTCGAGGTTGGTGGCCGACCACTCGGCGAGGGTGGCGAACAGCGGCGCGAGGCTGCGGCCCAGCTCGCTGATCTCGTACTCGACGCGGGGCGGGACCTCCGCGTGGTAGGTGCGCACCACCAGGCCGTCGCGTTCCAGCTGCCGCAACCGTTGGGTGAGCACCTTGGGGGTGATGGTGGCCAGCCGGCGTTCCAGCTCGACGAACCGTTGCCGCCCGTACTCGTGCAGTGCCCAGAGGATCGGAGTGGTCCAGCGACTGAACACGATGTCGACCACGGGCGCGATCGGGCAGGCCAGCTCCGGGTCGAGCTCCGCCGGGGACATCGGCGCGGTGGTGCTGGTCACCTTCGCCTCCCAGGCCATTACTTTCCTCTAGGTACCTACTATACGCAGGCGATTAGCGTCTTCGGTGTCCAGACAAGACATCGAGAGGAACAGATCATGATCGTGGTGACGGGGGCGACGGGCAATGTCGGACGGCCGCTGGTGCGGGCGCTCGCGGCGGCCGGCGAGCAGGTGACCGCCGTGTCGCGGCAGGTCGCGCCGGCCGAGCAGCCGCCCGGCGTACGAGTCGTCCCGGCCGACCTGACCGACCCGGCCGGCCTGAAGCCGGCGTTCGACGGCGCCGACGCGCTGTTCCTGCTGCTCACCGGCGAGTTGCTGACGACCGACCCGGGTGACCTCCTCGCCGCCGCACGCGACGCCGGCGTGCGGCGGGTGGTTCTGCTGTCCTCCCAGGGCGTGGGCACCCGGCGCTACCCCCCGCACGTGGAGGAGGCGGTCCGGGCATCCGGGCTGGAGTGGACGGTGCTGCGGCCGAGCGGATTCCACACCAACACCCTCGCCTGGGCGGAGGCGGTACGCGGGGCCCGGATGGTGGCCGCGCCGTTCGGGGACGTCGGGCTGCCGTTCGTCGACCCGGCCGACGTCGCCGAGGTCGCCGCCGTCGCACTACGTGGGGACGGCCACGGCGCCGCCACGTACGAGTTGACCGGTCCGGCGCCGGTCACGCCCCGCCAGCAGGCGGCGGCGATCGGCGAGGCCCTCGGTGAACCGGTTCGGTTCGTGGAACTGAGCCACGCCGAGGCGCGTGAGCGGATGCTGCCGTTCATGCCCGAGCCCGTCGTGGCGACCACCCTCAGCATCCTGGGTACGCCGTCACCGGCCGAGCAGCGGGTCAGCCCGGACGTCGAGCGGTTGCTCGGCCGGGCGCCAGGTACCTTCGCCGACTGGGCGGCGCGGAACGTGGCCGCCTTCCGCTGACCGAGCGGCTCGCCGGGCGGTCCGCCGCCCGGCGAGCCGGCCCGTGGTCAGCCCTGCGGACGGGGGCAGACGCAGAACGGCTGGCCGATCGGGTCGAGCAGCACGGTCCACCGCTCACCGCCCGGCTGGAACTCCGGCTTCGTCGCCCCGGCCGCCACGAATTCCTTCTCGGCGACGGTCACGTCGTCGACGTACACGTCCAGGTGGTAGCGCTTGCCGGCGGTGGCGTCCGGCCAGGCCGGCGGCGCGTACCCGTCGACCAGGCCGAAGCCGATGGAGGTCCCGTCCTTGCTGATCATCGCGTATTCGGCCTGGCTGTGGGTGACCTCCCAGCCCAGGACACGGGAGTAGAACCCGGCGTGGGCGACCGGGTCGGAGCTGTCGAGGTTGACCATCGCGAGGTCGGCGTGCACTGTCATGCCAGCCATCCTGCCGACAGATCCTGACATCCTCTGGCAGGTACCGGACCGATCTTTCAACCCACCAGGTCGAGGCGCGCGTGTGCCACGAGCGGTGACCGACGCGATGTGCCTGCGCGGGGACGTACCGGGCGCATACGGTCGATCCCGATGGGCAAGGAGCAGCCATGGAGCCGACCGGCCCGGCCCCGCCGGCCGGTCCGCAACGGCCTGATACTGGGTGGGCTCGGGCTGGGCCTGTGCCTGATCGGCGTGGCCGGCCTAGGCGTCTGGAACGTGCAGATGATGATGCAGGCCAACGGCCCGGTGCGGGACACCGCCGACGCGTTCCTGCGGGAGGTGGCGAGCGGCGACACCGACAAGGCGTACGAGAAGCTGTGCCGCAACGCGCGCAGCCGGTGGAGCGCGGTCGGCTTCGGCAGCTGGGTACGCACCCCGCCGCAGGTCAGGGGCTACCAGATCACTGACGTGTCGGTGGCCACCCAGCGCGGCATCCCGCGCGCCACAGTGAAGGCGCGGCTGACCCGAGAGGGGGGCGCCAGTGAGGAGCGCACCCTGTCGGTGGTGCAGGAGGACGGCAAGTGGCGGGTGTGCGGGGACCCGTTCTGAGCTCAGCCGGGCGGGGACGACACGGTGGGCGGCGGTGTCCTATGGTGTCGACACCACGACTGGCGAGGGTGGGTCACCACCGGGGAGTGCGGGTCGGGGGCGTCGACCGCCTGGGTGCCCCTCATCGACGAGATGAGGAACCACATGTCCATCGCCCCGGCCGGTCGTCATCGGATCCTGCACCTGTCTGACACCCACGTCACCGCCAGCGGGGTGGACGAGGACGGCGTGGATGCCGTGGCGGCACTCGACCGCATCCTGCACGACGTGCGGTTCGTGCCGGGCATCGACCTGGTGGTCGTCAGCGGGGACATCGCCGACGACGGGTCAGTCGCCGGCTGCGCCGCCGTGCGGGCCAGGGTCGGCCGGTTCGCCCGGGACCGGGGGATCCCGCACGTCTACTGCCCCGGCAACCACGACACCCGCGAGTCGTTCGCCGCGGTGCTGGGCACCGGTCACCTGGCCGCTGACGGCGCCGACGTGGGCCAGCCGGCCGACCTCGGGTCCGGCCAGCGGGCGGCCGTGAGCGTGATCCGCGGGCTGCGGGTGGTGACGCTCGACAGCCTGGTGCCCGGGGCGGTGCACGGCGTGGTCGGTGACGAGCAGCTGCGGTGGCTGCGGTTGGTGCTGGCCCGGCCCGCCGAGGCCGGCACCGTCGTGGTGCTGCACCACCCGCCGATCGCGCTGCCCTTCTCGCCGCTGATGGGCTCGGTCAACCTGCGCGACGCCGAGCAGCTCGCCGCGGCCGTTGCCGGCGGCGACGTGCGGGCGGTCCTCTGCGGGCACTACCACCTGCAGCTGTCCGGGTCGCTGGCCGGCGTTCCGGTGTGGGTCACACCCGGCGTGGTCACCCGCATCGACCTCACCGCGCCACCGCGGCTGGAGCGGGCCGTCACGGGCGCCGGCGCGTCCGTCGTCGACCTCGGGGGTCCCGGGTCGCCGATGTTCCACACCCTGCACGCTCGCGACCCGCAGGCCGGCCGGCAGGTCTACCTGGTCGACGCGGTGTCGGGCGTGGACGTGCCGGGGGAGTGACGGCCGCGGGCGGTCAGCCGCGCGGGCCGAGGTCGCCGGAGCGGTAGTGCCGGCGGCAGAGGACCTGGTAGCGCACGTCGGCGTCGTCCACGGTGTCGCCGATGACGACCTGCTCGCCCTCGCGGACCACCCGCCCGTGGACGACCCGGGCGTTGAGCAGCCCCTCCCGGCCGCACCAGCAGAGCACCTCGACCTGGATGCGGGCCACCTCGTCGGCCAGCTCGAACAGCCGCTGGGCGGCCGGGAACAGGCAGGAGCGGAAGTCGGTGGCCAGGCCGAACGCGTACACGTCGACGTCGTAGTCGTCGACCAGCTCGGCCATCTGCTCCACGTGCTCGAGGTTGTAGAAGGACGCCTCGTCGCAGATCAGGTAGTCGACGCGTATCCCGTCGGCGAGCGCGTCGCGGACCAGGTCGCGCAGGTCGAGTGAGTCGGTGACCTCGATGGCGGCGTGCGCCAGGCCGATGCGGGTGGTGACCTGCGGGCCGAGCGACCGGTCGATGCGCGTGGTGACCAGGCCGCGGCGGCCCTGCCGGGCGTGGTTGTAGTTCATCTGCAGGGCCATCGTGGACTTGCCGCAGTCCATCGGCCCCCAGAAGAACTTCAGCGCGGCGGCGTGCAGCGGCCGCCCGTCGACGCCGCGCGCGGCGGCGCAGCCGCCGGCACGGTCGTCGCCGGAGCCGGAGAGGGGCCGGGCCAGGCAGATCGGGGCGGCGGCGTCGTCGGTCACGTCGGGGCAGCCTAGTCGATCGACCGTCCCCGATCAGGCCGGTGCGCCGCCGGCTTACAGCACCCGGGGCGGGGTGTTGCCGGCGGCGACGATGGCCCGGCGGATCGGCACCGCGGCGAGCAGCGCGAACCCGAGGACGAAGAAGATCAGCAGGGAGACCAGGCCCACCCGGTACGAGGCGGTGAGCTGGAACACCAGCCCGAAGGCGAGCGGCCCGAGCCAGCTGGTGCCCTTGTCGCTGATCTCGTAGAAGCCGTAGTACTCGCCTTCCTTTCCGGTGGGGATGAGCTGGCTGAACAGTGACCGGCTCAGCGCCTGGCTGCCGCCGAGCACCAGCCCGATGCAGCCGCCGAGCACCATGAACGGCAGTGGCGCCTCGGCGGGCAGCCGGAACGCGGCGATGATCACCGCGGTCCACAGCACCAGGGACAGCAGCACGGTCTTCCAGGCGCCGATGCGCCGGGCGAGGGCGCCGAGGGCGAGCGCCCCGCCGAAGGCGAGGAACTGCACCAGCAGGATCGTCACGATCAGGGTGCTCTGCTCGAGCTTCAGCTCCTCGGTGCCGTACTGGCTGGCCAGGGTGATGACGGTCTGGATGCCGTCGTTGTAGACCAGGAAGGCGAGCAGGAAGAACAGCGTCAGCGGGTACGCCTTGATCTCCCGCAGGGTGCGGCCGAGCTGCTTGAATCCGTCGGTGAGCACGTTGCCGCCGCCGTGCAGCGCCGCGGCGGTGGGGTGTTCGCGCAGCCAGCGCAGCGGCAGCAGGGTGAACGCGGCCCACCACACGCCGGCCGAGACGATGGACCAGCGGGCCAGGTCCAGGGTGCGCTGCGGGTTGCCCTCCTCGCTGAGCATGCTGACCGCGACCAGGTTCAGCGCGAGCAGCAGCCCGCCGCCGAGGTAGCCGATGGCCCAGCCGCGGCTGGAGATGGCGTCGCGGTCGTCGGGGCCGCCGAGTTGCGGCAGGAACGAGTTGTAGACCACGACGGCCGCGCCGAAGGAGATGTTGGCGATCAGGAACAGCGCCCCGCCGAGCAGGTACCGCTCGCCGGTGACGAAGGCGAACGCGATGGTCGCCCCGGCGCCGGTGAACGCCGCGGCGGCCAGCAGCCGCTTTTTGTGCGTCGACCGGTCGGCGATCGCGCCGATCACGGGCAGCACGAACACGGTGAGGAACACCGACAGCGAGATCAGGTATGGGTAGTAGGAGCCGGCGGCGACCCGGATGCCCAGCGGGTGCACGTACCCGTGGCAGCTGTCGGCGCCCAACTCGCAGCCGGCGGCCAGCTCGGTGACGGTGGTGAGGAACGGCCCGAGGAACACCGTGATCACGGTGGTCTGGAAGGCGGAGTTCGCCCAGTCGTAGAAGTACCAGCCGGTGCGTTCGCGGCGGGTGCTGCCCGGGCGGGCGGGCTCGGCGACGGCGGGGGCGACCGTTTCGGCCATCGGGGTCCTTCGACTCAGGCGGCCCAGTGGCCGCGGCTGCGGTAGACGTCGCGCAGCACGCCGACGTGATCGGTCATGATGCCATCCACACCAAGATCAAGTAAGTCGTGCATGTCGGCAGGTTCGTCGATCGTCCAGACGTGCACCTGCAACCCGAGCCGGTGGCAGTACGCGAGGAACCGCCGGTCGACCACGGGGATGCGGCCGTACCGGACGGGGACCTGGGCGGCGACCACGGACGGGGGCAGCCGCAGCGGCCGCCCGTGCAGGGAGGCCATCCGCAGCCGGGCCACGCCGCGCATGCCGAGGCTGGTGGCGACCTTCGGCCCGGCCAGGGCGCGCAGCCGGGCCAGCCGGGCGTCGCTGAACGAGGCGAGCAGCACCCGGTCGGCGGCGCCGGCCCGGGTGACCGTGTCGACGGTCGGTTCGACGCCGCCGTCGGCCTTGACGTCGACGTTGAACCGGACCTCCGGCCAGGCGGCGAGCACCTCGTCGAGGCGGGGCACGACGGCGGCGCCGCCGACGCGTACCGAGGCGAGGTCGGCCCAGCGCAGGTCGGCGATGCGGCCCCGTTCGCCGGTGACCCGGCGCAGGGTGGCGTCGTGGAAGATCACCGGCACACCGTCGGCGGTGGCGTGCACGTCGGTCTCCACGTACCGGTAGCCGAGGGCGATGGCGCGGGCGAACGCGGCGGCGGTGTTCTCGTCACCGTCGGCCGCGCCGCCGCGGTGGGCGAAGGCCAGCGGCGCGGGGGCGTCCAGGTAGCCGTGACGGGGCTGCACGCCGGAAGTATGCCGCGCCTCGGTGGCGTCCCGGTGACCGGCCGACGTCACCCCAACGAACTTCCCTAACCTTCCCTATCCTGCGTAGGATGGGGAACGATGAGTAATGAAATGTACTCGGTGGAGCAGGTGGCCGAGCTGCTCGGGCTGCACGTCCGCACCGTGCGCGGCTACATCCGCGCCGGCCGGCTGCGCGCGACGCGGATCGGCAAGCAGTACCGGATCTCCCGTGCCGACCTCGACGCGCTGACCGGACGGCCCGCGCCCGCGCCACCCACCGGCGCACCGGCGCTGGAGGTGTCGAGCATCGTGCAGGTCGACGGTGTCGACCGGGCCGCCGCCGACCGGCTCGCCACGCTCGTGCTCGCCGGTGTCAACACCAACCACGACCCCACACGCCCGCTGCGCGTGCAGACCGTCCACGACGAGGAGCGCCACCGTATGAAGATCATTGTGCTGGGCGACGCCGCCGCGACCGCCGACCTGCTGGGTCTGCTCGACGCGGTCCTGCACGGCGACAACGGCCTGCTCACGGGGGAGGCCGGCGATGCCTGACGTGCTCCAGGAGCGGGCCGGGGTGGCGGTGCTGGTGTGCGACCCGGCAGGGCCGCCGGTGACCACCACCGATCAGGCCCTCGACCTGATCGGCGGCGCGGCCTTCGGCGGCGCCGAGGTGGTGGCCGTGCCGGCGGACCGGCTCGACCCGCGCTTCTTCTCCCTCGGCACCCGCTTCGCCGGTGAGATCATGCAGAAGTTCGTCAACTACCGGCTGCGGCTGGTGATCGTCGGGGACATCACCCGGCACCTCGCGGCCAGCGCGGCGCTGCGCGCCCTGGTGGCCGAGTCCAACCGCCACGACCACGTCTGGTTCGTACCCGACCTGGCCGCGCTCGACGCCCGGCTGACCGCCACCACCTGACCACTTCGCCCCGCGCCCCGCACCGCAATACGCGGAGCGGGGCGGCGGCGGTTCCGGGCATCAGCTCCGGTCGGTGCGGTAGCCGGGGCAGTGCAGCAGGGCCACCGGCCCCGCGTCGGTCAACGACCCGGCCTGCGGCGGCGGTGGGCGCGGGCCGTGTCGGCCGGGCGGCCGGGGTCGACGTGGCGGGGCCAGTACGGCTCGTCGGGGCGCAGCGGCGCCAGGTTGTCGGTGATCGCGTCGATGATCCGATCGGTGGCCCGCCGGGCGGCACCGGGCGTGCCGGGATCGAGGTGGCTCAGGACCACCGGGGTGCCGAAGTGCACCCGGATCACCGGTCGCCGCACGACCGCCCGGGCGACGGCCCGCAGCAGGCCCTTGGGCGCCCGGTACGGCAGCACCTCGTGGGAGCCCCACTGGGCGACCGGCAGGACCGGGGCGCCGCTGGCGAAGGCGAGCCGGGCGGCGCCGGTCTTGCCGCGTTCGGGCCACATTCCCGGGTCCAGCCCGATACGCCCCTCCGGATACAGCAGCACCACCGAGCCGCCGGCCACGGCCGCGGCGGCGGCGTCCAGGGACTGGTGCACCGCGCTGGTGCCCCGGTCGACGCGGATGTGCCCAGCGCGGCGCATCAGCGGGCCGATGACGGGGGCGCGGAACAGCCCGCCGGTGGCCATGATCCGCGGGGCGACGCCCCGGGTCCGGCAGGCGGCGGTGAGGACCACGGGGTCGAAGGGGTTGATGTGGTTGGCGGCCAGGATCAGCGGCCCGTGGCGCAGGTCGGCCGGCACCTCGCCGGTGACCTCGAGGCGGCCGAGCAGGCCGACGACGCCGCGGGCGAGCAGTTGCGCGGCGCGCCACAGCAGCGGCGCCCGCCAAAGGGTGGTCGGGGTGTCCTTGACTTCCTTCCCACGCGTGGGGGCGGGGGATTCCCGAGGCCGCTGAGTGTTCATGCCGCAAGCCTTCGGGTTGGTTGGCGCTTCACAGACTGCCCTTCGGCGAGGTCTCCGCGCCCTGTTACCGCCAGCCCGGCGGCGAGTATGTTCTTGGCCGCGTTCACGTCGGCGTGGTCCTGGTGCCCGCAGGCGACACACCGGAAGACCGCTTGGCTCTCGCGGGACTCCGCGGCGACATGCTTGCAGGCGTTGCAGGTCTGCGACGTGTACGCGGGGTTGACCTTCTCGATCTTTGCTCCGTGATAGCGGGCGGCATGCTCCAACTTCAGCAGGAACCCGCCCCAACCCTTGGCGAGGATGGCCCGGTTCAGGCCAGCCTTGGCCTTCACGTTACGGCCGGGCTGCTCAACGGTGCCTTTGGCGCTGACCGTCATGTTCTTGATCCGCAGGCCCTCGACAGCGACCATGCCGTGCTCGCGGACCAGGCGCACGGCGGTCTGCGCGGCGAAGTCAGCCCTGCGGGCCCGGATACGGGCGTTAAGCCGGCCGAGTTGCGCGCGGGTAGCATCCCGGCGCTTCGACCCACGGTTGCGGCCGTGAACCCGCAGCGACCGCGACAGGCGCTGCTGCAACCGCTTGAGCCTTGCTGCCTCCCCGGGCGTGACGAAGGCCCGGTCATCCAGATCCCCATCAGAAGTGGCCACGGCAACGGCTACACCCCGGTCGACGCCGACCGGCGGTTTGCCGTTCGGAGCCGCCTCGGCAACGCCGTCCTCGACACAGAACGAGATGTACCAGCGCCCGCCGTCACGCGAGACGGTGGCGTTACGGATCGTGCCACCCAGCGGGCGGGTCCACCGAAACCTGACCGAACCGAACCTCGGCAGCCGCACCTCACCCCACCGACGATTCAACCGCCGCACGCCAATCTGCTTCGGGTCGGGGAACCGGAACGACGGGGCGGTGCGGGTCTTGGACCGCCAGCGCACCTTCCACGTGCCATGCGTCTTACACGCCCGCTCCATGTCCCGCAGGGTCTGCTGCAACGTGTGCGACGGCACGTCGGCCAACCACGCACAGTCCGGGTCCTTCTTCGCCTCAGCCATCTGCCGGGCCTGCTCGTCGTAGCCGATGAACCCGCCACGGCGGCGGTAAGCACGACGCTGCTCCAACGCCGTGTTCCACACCGCCCGACACACCGCACCCACCTGCTCGGCGTAGACGGCCTGCTCCCCGGTCAACGCGAGCAGATACCGACGCCCGGTCAGCACTCAACGGCCCTTCTGCTGCGCGACATACTCCTCAACCTCCGCCAGTGGGGCACCGCCGGTAGTCGCTACGAAGTACGAGTTCGTCCACAAGGTGGGCAGCCGGGAACGCAGCGATGGAAACTCCTCCCGCAGCACCCGCGACGTACGCCCCTTGACAGCCTTGACCAGCCGGTGAACGCCGAGCTGCGGATCCACCTCGACCAGCAGGTGCACCTGGTCGGGCATGACCTCCAAGGCCGTCAGCCACGCCCCTTTCTCCTCGATCACCTCGCGGATGAGCTGCTTGAGCCGTTCCGCGACCCGCCCGCCAAGCACGCGCCGCCGGTACTTCGGGCACCACACCACGTGAAAGGCGCACTGAAAGACGATGTTGCTGTTCGAGCGCACCGTGACGGACACGCAGGCACTATACAGCTCAGCGCTGTCTACTGCTTGCCCCCAGCTGATGCCCTCAACCCAAGACTGAAGCCGGTGGTTTGTGCGCTACACGTTTCGATCGGTGGTAGATCGTCGCACTCGTGCGGCTAGCAGAGATCCGACCCCGGGCCCTAGGGCAGAGGTGATCAGGGTCATTGGTCCTGACCCGGGTCGGGACCGCCGGCCCTGCCCATCCTTCTACGACGCCGAGTAGTATTTACTACGTCTCGTAGTATGCATAGCTGGGGGTTTCAGGTGGACGCGTTGGACGTCGCCCGCTGGCAGTTCGGTGTCACCACCGTCTACCACTTTCTCTTCGTGCCGTTGACCATCGGCCTGTCCGTGCTGGTGGCCATCCTGCAGACCATGTGGCACCGCACCGGCAACCCGCGCTACCTCAAGCTCACCAAGTTCTACGGCAAGCTCTTCCTCATCAACTTCGCGATGGGCGTGGTCACCGGCATCGTGCAGGAATTCCAGTTCGGGATGAACTGGAGCGACTACTCCCGATTCGTCGGGGACATCTTCGGCGCGCCCCTCGCCATCGAGGCGCTGGTCGCGTTCTTCCTCGAGTCGACCTTCATCGGGCTGTGGATCTTCGGCTGGGACCGGCTGCCCAAGCGGCTGCACCTGGCCGCCATCTGGGCCGCCGCGATCGGCACCAACCTGTCCGCGTACTTCATCCTGGCCGCGAACTCGTTCATGCAGAACCCCGTCGGGTACCGGATCAACCCGGCCACCGGCCGGGCCGAGCTGACCGACTTCTTCGCCGTGCTCACCAACAAGGTCGCCCTGATCACCTTCCCGCACACCCTGTCCGGGGCGTTCCTGGTCGCCGGGTCGCTGATCGTCGCCGTCGGCCTGTGGCACCTCATCCGCAACCGCGGCAGCGCCGACACCGACGCCTACCGCTTCGCCAGCAAGTTCGGCTCCTGGGTGGTGCTCATCTCCTCGGCCATGGTGCTGCTCACCGGCGACATCCAAGGCAAGATCATGACCGAGGTGCAGCCGATGAAGATGGCCGCCGCCGAGGGCCTCTACACCACCGAGAGCCCCGCCTCGTTCTCCGTGCTCACCGTCGGCAGCCTCGACGGCAGCCGCGAGGTCTTCGCCCTCAAGATCCCGTACCTGCTGTCGTTCCTCGGCACCGGCGACCCCCACGGCACCGTGCAGGGCATCAACGACCTGCAGGCCAAGTACGCCGCCCAGTACGGCGCCGGCAGCTACACCCCGATCATCCCGGTCACCTACTGGAGCTTCCGTTTCATGATCGCCCTCGGGCTGGCCGCCGCCGCGATCGCCCTGCTCGTGCTCTGGACCCAGCGCAAGGGCCGCACCCCACGCAGCAGGTGGCTGCTGCGCGCCGGCCTGGTCATGCCGCTGCTGCCGCTGCTGGCGAACTCGTTCGGGTGGATCTTCACCGAGATGGGCCGCCAGCCGTGGATCGTCTTCGGCGAGATGCTCACCCGCAACGGCGTGTCCCGCAGCGTCTCGCTGACCGAGGTGCTCACCTCGTTCACCGCGTTCACCCTCATCTACGCCACCCTCGCCGTGGTCGAGTTCAAGCTGCTGGTCCGCTACGCCAAGGCCGGGGTGCCCGACGTCACCCCGCAGCCCGTGGCCGACGACACCGACGACGCCGAGCGCCCGCTGGCGTTCGCCTACTGACCCCGGAGCCCATCGTGGAACTGACCACCGTCTGGTTTCTCCTCGTCGCCGTGCTGTTCACCGGCTACTTCATCCTCGAAGGCTTCGACTTCGGCGTGGGCATGCTGCTGCCCGTCCTCGGCCGCGACGACCGGGAACGCCGCGTCCTGATCAACACCATCGGCCCGGTCTGGGACGGCAACGAGGTGTGGCTGATCACCGCCGGCGGCGCCATGTTCGCCGCCTTCCCCGAGTGGTACGCCACCCTCTTCTCCGGCTTCTACCTGCCGCTGCTGCTGATCCTGCTCGCCCTGATCGCCCGTGGCGTCGCCTTCGAGTACCGGCACAAGCGCCCCGAGGCGTCCTGGAAGCGCCGCTGGGACCGGGCCATCTTCTTCGGCTCGCTGCTGCCGGCGATCCTGTGGGGTGTGGCCTTCGCCAACATCCTGCGCGGGGTGCCGCTGTCGGCCGACCACGAGTACGTCGGCGGCCTGCTCGACCTGCTCAACCCGTACGCCCTGCTCGGCGGGGTGACCACCCTGGGCCTGTTCCTCACCCACGGCGCGGTGTTCCTCGCCCTGAAGACCACCGGCGACATCCGCGAACGCGCGGGCGCCCTGGCCGTCAAGCTCGGCGCCGGCACCGCCGTGGTGGCGGTGGCCTTCCTGGCCTGGACGCTGAGCATCCGCTCCAGCGCGGCCGCCGTCGTGCTCGCCGTCGGCGCCGCCCTCGCCCTGCTCGGTGCTCTCGCCGCCGCCCGGGTACGCCGGGAGGGCTGGGCGTTCACAGGCACCGCCGTGGCGATCGGCCTGGCCGTGGCCACCCTGTTCGCCGCGCTGTTCCCGAACGTGCTGCCGTCCACCCTGGACGCCGCCGGCACCCTGACCGCCAGCAACGCCGCGTCCACCCCGTACACCTTGAAGATCATGACCTGGGTGGCCGTGGTGTTCACCCCGATCGTGCTGGCCTATCAGGGCTGGACGTACTGGGTGTTCCGCAAGCGGATCGGGGTGGCCAACATCCCGCAGCACTGAGCGCCGACGCGGGGCCCGGGGCGACCCGTCGCCCCGGCCCCCGCGCACTACAGTGACCCGGTGACCGGTGAACCGTGGACCCACCTGTTCGGCAGCGCGACCCCGATCGTCGGCGCCCCGCTGGGCGGCGGCGCCACCACCGGCGCCCTGGTGCGGGCCGTCACCGCGGCCGGCGGCTTCGGCTTCCTCCCCGCCGGCTACAAGACCCCCGACGCGCTCGCCGCCGACCTGGCCGACCTACACGCCGCCGGCACCCCCTACGGGGTGAACCTGTTCGTCCCCGGCCCCCGCGAGATCGACGAGACCACCTTCCGCCGGTACGCCCGGCAGATCGCCGCCGAGGGCGAACCGTACGGCCTCGACCTGGCCGACGCGCCGCTGGTCCACGACGACGACCACTGGGCCGACAAGGTCGACCTGCTGGTGCGGCACCCGGTGCCGGTGGTCAGCTTCACCTTCGGGCTGCCCGACCCGGCGGCGCTGGCCGCGCTGCGCCGCGCCGGCTCCCGGCTGCTGGTCACCGTCACCTCCGTCGCCGAGGCGCTCGCCGCCCGCGACCTCGGCGTCGACGGGCTGGTCGCCCAGGGCACCGAGGCGGGCGGGCACAGCGGCACCCACACCCCGCGCCGGCCCGCCCCGCCCACCTCCACCCGGCCCCTCGTCCGCGACGTCGCCGCGGCCACCGGGCTACCCGTGGTGGCCGCCGGCGGCGTCGCCGGCCCCGCCGACGTCCGTGACCTGCTCGCCGCCGGCGCGAGCGCGGTCGCGGTCGGCACGCTGCTGCTGCGCACCGACGAGAGCGGCGCCAGCCGCACCCACCGCGACGCCCTGGCCGACCCGGCCCGCACCAGCACCGTGCTCACCCGCGCCCTCACCGGCCGGCCCGCGCGGGGTCTGCGCAACACCTTCATCGACCGGTACGAGCCGGTCGCGCCGCTCGGCTACCCGGAGCTACACCACCTGACCCGGGGCATGCGCGCGGCGGCCGCCGCGGCCGGGCACCCGGACCGGGTGCACCTGTGGGCCGGCACCGGCTACCGGCACGCCGGCACCGGCCCGGCCGCGGCCGTGGTCGAGCGGCTGACCGCCGCGCTCTGACCGCCGGCCCCGTCGGCTCAGTGCGCCTCGCGCAGCTCCGCCAGCCGGGCCTCGATCTCCGCCAGCTCGGCGCGCAGCTTCTCCGCCTGCTGCTCCGCCTCCGCCCGCTCCGCGGCCAGGATCTGCTCCACCGCCTCCTGCACCCCCGGCACGTCCACCAGCGCCACCATCCGCAGCGCCTCCGCCGGCTTCACCACGTACGGCTTCGCCAGGGCCTTCGCGCCCTGCTGCGCCGCCACCGTCCACTCACCCTCGGCGTAGGCGAGGGTGACGGTCAGCCCGGCCGGGCTCTTCGGCTTCGCCGCCTTCACCGCCCGGCGCGCCGGCTTGCTCTCCACCTGCTGCTCCACCTTCGGCTCCTCCCGACGCGGCGCCGGCACCGGCGGCGTGTCCAGCACGAACTCCGGCTCCGCCGGCGCGGGCGCCTCCTCGACCTCCGGCTTCGGCTCGGCCGGCTTGCGACCCGCGCCGCGCGGCGCGATCGCCACGTCGGTGGGGGAGAAGGGCAGCTCGTCGCGGCCGAACCGCACCACCACGAACTCCTCGGAGACCTCCGGATCGGTCAGCTCGATCACCTGGCCGACCTGGCCGGCCATCTGACCCGCCGCCGCGGTGAACACCACCTTCGGTTTCCGGCCCGCGGCCAACGCCTCCCGGATCCCGTGCACCTCGTCAGTGGACAAACCCTGGCCCGCCATCACAGCCCTCTTCCGTACACACGTTTGATTGCAGCCTTGATACCAGCCGCCTGCGACACGACGAAGATCAGCCCCCCGGTCTCGGCGCCCACCGCGCCGGCCACCACCGCGCGCGCCGCGTCACGTGATCTTCCCCTCGCGGCGGGCACGCGCCGGCCACGGTAACGTCGGCCCAGCAGCCACAGCAGGGGAGAGGCACACATTGGATCCCGTCACCATCGTCACCGGCGGTAGCCGCGGGATCGGCGCCGCCACCGCCCGCCGCCTCGCCGCCGCCGGGCATCACGTCGCCATCGCATACCGCCGCGACCACGACGCCGCCGCGGCCGTCGTCGCCGACGTCGAGGCCGCCGGCCGCCGCGGCGTCGCCGTGGCCGCCGACACCACCGACCCCGACCAGGTCGCCGCCCTGTTCGACGCCGCCGCCGACCTCGGCCCCCTCACCGGCCTGGTCAACAACGCCGGCGTCACCAGCCCGATCGGGCCGTTCACCGAGCTGCGCTTCGACGACCTGCGCCGGGTCGTCGACGTCAACCTCATCGGCTACGTCCTGTGCGCGCAACAGGCGGCCCGCCGGATGACCCGCGGCGGCGCCATCGTCAACGTCTCCTCCGCCGCCGCCACCCTCGGCAGCCCCGGCGAATACATCCACTACGCAGCCGTCAAGGCCGCCACCGACACCCTCACCGTCGGCCTGGCCAAGGAACTCGCCCCGCACGGCATCCGGGTCAACGCCGTCGCCCCCGGCATCATCCGCACCGACATCCACGCCGTCTCCGGCGTGCCGGACCGCCCGGACAGCGCCGCCGGACGCATCCCGCTGGGCCGCGCCGGCGAGCCCGACGAGATCGCCGGCGCCATCGCCTTCCTCCTCGGCCCGGACGCCTCCTACACCACCGGCGCCGTCCTGCGCATCGCCGGCGGCCTCTAACCCCACGGGCGGCCCGGGCCGCCCGTGCTCACCTCAGCTGGTGAACAGCTTCGCCGCGGTGATCACCGTCTGCGCCACCCCGTACCCCAGCAGCACCGACACCACCAGCCAGGAGACCACCAGCCGGACCTGCTGCCCACGCGGGTTGCCGTTCATCGCGTACCGCTCCTCTCCGCCGTCGCCGGCTCGTCCTCGACCACGTCCCGGCCCGCCGCCGGCTCGTGGAACCGCTGCGGCACCGGCCGGATCAACAGGTTCGCGACGAACCCGACCGCCAGCACCCCGACCATCGTGAACAGCGCCGGCCGGTACGCCGCCGCCGTCAGCGTCCCCGGCTTGCCCTGGGCGTCGAGGAACCCGTTCACGATCAGCGGCCCGGCCACCCCCGCCGCCGACCACGCCGTCAACAGCCGACCGTGGATCGCCCCCACCTGGAACGTGCCGAACAGGTCCCGCAGGTACGCCGGCACCGTCGCGAACCCGCCGCCGTAGAACGACAGGATCACGCACGCCAGCAGCACGAACAGCGCCGTGGCCGCGTGCCCGACCAGGGCCAGCAGCACGTACAGCACCATGCCGACACCCAGGTACACCAGGTAGATCGGCCTGCGGCCGATCAGGTCCGACGTCGACGACCACACGAACCGGCCCGCCATGTTGAACAGCGACAGCAGCCCCACGAACCCGCCGGCCGCCGCCACCGACACCGACGACGTCCCGCCGTCGCGGAAGAAGTCCTGGATCATCGGGCTCGCCTGCTCCAGGATCCCGATGCCGGCGGTCACGTTGCAGAACAGCACCACCCACAGCAACCAGAACGCGCGGGTCTTCACCGCGTTCGCCGCCGACACGCTGGCCGTGGTCACCAGCGGTCGCCGCGCCACCCGCGCCGGGTCGAACCCCGCCGGCCGCCAGTCCGCCGCCGGCACCCGCACGTTGAACACCCCGAACATCATGATCACGAAGTAGCCGACGCCCAACGTCACGAACAACCACACCAGCGCCGACCCCGACGCCGTCGAGGCCGCGTTCGCCGGGTCGTACCCGGAGTCGTAGAACGACAGCAACTGCCGGGACAGGGGAGAGGCCACCATCGCCCCACCACCGAACCCCATGATCGCCAGTCCCGTGGCCAGGCCCGGCCGGTCCGGGAACCACTTGATCAACGTGGAGACGGGGGAGATGTAGCCGATCCCCAGGCCGATCCCACCCAGCACCCCGTACCCGAGGTACAGCAGCCACAACTGCCGCGTCGCGATGCCCAGCGCACCGACCAGGAACCCGGCCGCCCAGAAACACGCCGAGACGAACATCGCCTTACGCGGCCCGTTCGCCTCCACCCAGGTGCCCGCCACCGCCGCGGACAACCCCAGCATCACGATCGCGATGCTGAAGATCACCCCGACCGCCGTCTGGCTGGCGCCGAAATGAGCGATCAGCGAGTTCTTGTACACGCTGGTGGCGTAGACCTGCCCGATGCAGAGATGGATCGCCAACGCCGCCGGCGGAATCAGCCAACGGCTGTACCCGGGCGGCGCGACGGTGTGCCGACGATCGAGTGCGGAAAGCATGCTGCTTCCTCTCCGGAAGGGACCGAGAAACGTGCTCCTACATGCCCCCGCCGCACTCGGCAGGCAAACCCGCCGCGCGCCGGACGGTCGAAACCGTGAGCCGAACGGTCACCCACCCGCGTCCGGGAAGATGCCCACATGCCACTGCTCACCAGCCCAGTCCTGTCACCCGGCGCCCTGGCCCGCCGACCCCAACCCGACATCACCGCCGGCGACCTGCGCCTGCGCCCCTGGCAGCCGGCCGACCGGCCCGCCGTCGTCGCCGCGTACGCCGATCCGGCCATCCGCCGCTGGCACTGCCGCGCCATGACCGACGACGAGGCGCGAGGGTGGATCGACCCCTGGCCGCTGCGCTGGCAGCACGAGACCGGGGCGGGCTGGGCCCTCACCGATGCCTCCGGCGTGCTCGGCCAGATCAGCCTGCGCAGCATCGACCTCGCCGAAGGGCAGGCGGAGGTGTCGTACTGGGTGCTGCCCGCCGCCCGCGGCCGACGCGTCGCCCCGCGCGCCCTGGTCGCCCTCACCGCCTGGAGCTTCGAGCACGGCCTGCACCGGCTGTGGCTGCGCCACTCCACGGCGAACCCGACCTCCTGCCGGGTGGCACGCCGACGGCTGGCACGACATGCACCTGCACGCCCGCCTGGCCACCGACCGGCCATCGGGCCGGCCCGACGAACCGGCAAAAATCGTCCCGCCTCGCTCGCCGAAGGCAGGCTGACCGACTTGATTAGGAATCGTCAGTGATCATAGGTTGACCGTGTGGAACCTCCTCGGCTCTCAAATGCCGTGCAGCGTTTCGGTGTATCCCGCTGGCGCTAGGTGTGTGGGTTGATTCGGGAGGGATTCAGGTGACGTGGGTCGGGCGTGAGCGCTGGTTGTCCGGCATCGGTGTTGTGGAGGCGGTGGGTTGGTGAGCGGGATGGTGCCGCTGGGCGAAGGCGAGACGTTCCGCACCGCGTGTGCCCGCGCTGTGCTGCGGACAGGCGTGGACGAGGGGACCGGTGAGGTCCTGTCGCAGGCGGTGCTTGCGCAGCGTATCGGCTGGTGCGTCGACCTGGTGGCGGGGATGGTCTCCGGGTTGTTGGCGGAGCGCTGGAATCCCGCGGATGTGGAGGTGCTCGCCTCCGGTGTGGACGCCGGCGGTCGGAAGCTTCCGTCGAACGCGTGGATGGCGTTGCGGCGCCTGGGCTGGACCGCCACCGCGGCCGAGGGTGTGAAGGTCAATGACCGGGTCG
>NZ_VSFA01000045.1 GCF_008119785.1 Micromonospora sp. MP36
GTACTAGTTCGGGGCCGGTCCGCAGTGGACCCGTCAGGCCCCGAGTTGGGCCAGCAGTTCGGCGGCGGCCGCGTACGGGTCGATCGCACCCTCGGCCACCTTGGCGGCGAGGGTCGGCAACTGCGTACCGTCGCGCAGCGAGCCGATCCGGTCCCGGAGGGTGCCGAGCGCGATCGCCTCGACCTCGGCGGCGGCCCGCGCCTCCCGGCGGCGGCGCAGCTCGCCGTGCCGCTCCAGCCAGTCGCGGTGCTTGTCGATCGCGGCGGCGATGTCGTCGATGCCCTCGCCCCGCGCGGCGATCGCCCGGACCACCTGCGGCCGCCACTCCCCCGGCCCGCGCTCGCCCAGCGCGATCATGCCCTGGATGTCGCGGACGGTGGCGTCGGCGCCGTCCCGGTCGGCCTTGTTGACCACGAAGACGTCGGCGATCTCCAGGATGCCGGCCTTGACCGCCTGGATGGCGTCGCCCATGCCCGGGGCGAGCAGCACCAGGGTGGTGTCGGCCAGCGAGGCCACCTCGACCTCGGCCTGCCCGACGCCCACCGTCTCCACCAGCACCACGTCGCAGCCGGCGCCCTCCAGCACCCGAACCGCCTGTGGCGTGGCCGCGGAGAGCCCGCCGAGGTGCCCGCGGCTGGACATCGAGCGGATGTAGACGCCGGGGTCGGTGGCGTGGTCCTGCATCCGGACCCGGTCGCCGAGGATCGCCCCGCCGGTGAACGGGCTGGACGGGTCGATGGCCAGCACCCCGACCCGGTGGCCGTGCGCCCGCAGCGCCCGGACCAGTTCGTTGGTGGTGGTCGACTTGCCCACCCCCGGCGACCCGGTCAGCCCGACCACCTGGGCATGCCCGGCGTACGGCGCGAGGGCCGCCGCGACCTGCGGCAGCACCTCGTCGCCGGACTCCACCAGGGTGATCAGCCGGGCCACCGCGCGGGGGTCACCCGCGCGGGCCCGCTCCACCAGCATCGGTACGTCCCGGCTGCGGCGCACCGATCCGGCGGCCGCAACCGGGGCGTTCTCGACGGCGTCGCTCACTGTGCTGCCTCTGTTCGCGACTGCGGGGCTCGCAAGATCAGCTCGCTCCTCGCGCTCACTGCTCGGTCTCGGCGCTGGCCGGCACGTGGATGATCAGCGCGTCGCCCTGGCCGCCACCGCCGCAGAGCGCGGCCGCGCCGGTGCCGCCGCCCCGACGCTTGAGCTCCAGCGCCAGGGTGAGCACCAGCCGGGCGCCGGACATGCCGATCGGGTGGCCGAGCGCGATGGCGCCGCCGTTGACGTTGACCTTCTCCGGGCTGACGCCCAGGTCCCGGGTGGACTGGATGCCGACCGCGGCGAACGCCTCGTTGATCTCGATGAGGTCGAGGTCGGCGACGGTCAGGCCAGCCTTCTTCAGGGCGTGGTTGATGGCGTTGGACGGCTGCGAGTGCAGGGAGTTGTCCGGGCCGGCCACGTTGCCGTGCGCCCCGATCTCGGCCAGCCAGGTCAGCCCCAACTCCTTGGCCTTGGCCTTGCTCATGACCACCACCGCGGCCGCGCCGTCGGAGATCGGCGAGGAACTGCCGGCGGTGATGGTGCCGTCCTTGGTGAACGCCGGGCGCAGCTTGGCCAGCGTCTCGACCGTGGTGTCCGGGCGGATGCCCTCGTCCTCGCTGATCACCAGCGGGTCGCCCTTGCGCTGCGGGATGATCACCGGGGTGATCTCGTCGGCGAGGTGGCCGTTCTTCTGGGCGGCCGCGGCACGCTGGTGGCTGGCCGCCGCGAAGGCGTCCTGCTCCTCGCGGGTGATGCCGTGCTTCACCCCGTGCCGCTCGGTCGACTCACCCATCGCGCAGCAGTCCCACGCGTCGGTGAGCCCGTCGAGGGCCATGTGGTCCTTGATCGTGACGTCGCCGTACTTGTAGCCGCTGCGCTGGCCGAGCAGCAGGTGCGGGGCGTTGGTCATCGACTCCATGCCGCCGGCCACCACGATGTCGAACTCGCCGGCCCGGATGAGCTGGTCGGCCAGGGCGATGGCGTCCAGGCCGGAGAGGCAGACCTTGTTGATGGTCAGCGCCGGGGTGGACATCGGGATGCCGGCCTCGACGGCCGCCTGGCGGGCGGGGATCTGGCCCGCGCCGGCCTGGAGCACCTGGCCCATGATCACGTACTGCACCTGGTCGGGGGTCACGCCGGCGCGCTCCAGGGCCGCCTTGATCGCGATGCCGCCGAGCCGGGTCGCCGGGAGATCCTTGAGGTTGCCCAGCAGGCGCCCCATCGGGGTCCGCGCGCCGCTGACGATCACCGAAGCCATGCCTGCCTCCGAGGGGGGTGCCGACCTGTACGCCTTAACGATTGTTCGGTCAGACTAGCGCCATGGCTGAGAACTCCCCCGTCGAGCCCGCTGCCGACTATGTCACAGACATCGGCCTGCGCCGCATCGACCACGTCGGGATCGCCGTGGCCGACCTCGACGCCGCGATCGACTTCTACCAGCGCACCTTCGGGATGCGCTGCGTGCACACCGAGACCAACGCCGAGCAGGGCGTACGCGAGGCGATGCTGGCCGTCGGGCCGACCACCGAGGGCGGCTGCCTGCAGCTGCTCGCCCCGCTGTCGCCGGAGTCGACGATCGCGAAGTTCCTGGACCGCAACGGGCCCGGCGTGCAGCAGGTCGCTTACACGGTGACGGACATCGACGCGGCCTGCGCGGCGCTGCGCGAGCGGGGCGTACGGCTGCTCTACGAGACCCCGCAGCGGGGCACCGCCGACTCCCGGATCAACTTCGTGCACCCGAAGGACGCCGGCGGCGTGCTGGTCGAGCTGGTCGAGCCGGCCGCCCACTGAGCCGAAAAGGAAGGGGCCCTGGCCAGCAGAGGGCCCTTCCTTTCGCCGGGACCGAGCGCGGCGATGCGCGGTTCAGCGCTCCCGCGGACACCTCCACGCACCGGTGGATGCAGTTTTTCACAGGGGACTTCCGACCCTAGCTACCGTTCAGTAACGTCCGGCCCCACAAGAGTGCGACCGGTGCCGGATGTGTCGATTGCCGACATGGCGGACCCGTCGCACCGGCGCCGACGATGGCAGCACCCCTGCCCCGGTGTGGGTGCGGACGAACGGGAGGTCACCATGCAGGACATCCTCGATGCGATCATGGCGGCGGAGGGCTCCGCGCAGCCGGAGCGGGAACTCGCCGGCCTCGCCGGCCTGCCGGTACCGGAGAGCTACCGGGGCGTGGTCGTCCGCGCCGAGGACACCCGGATGTTCGACGGCATGGCCACCCGGGACAAGGACCCGCGCAAGGCGCTGCACCTGCAGGAGGTGCCCACCCCCGAGCTCGGCCCGGGCGAGGCGCTGGTCGCGGTGATGGCCAGCGCGATCAACTACAACACGGTCTGGACCAGCATCTTCGAGCCGTTGCCCACGTTCAAGTTCCTCCAGCGCTACGGCCGGGTCTCCGACCTGGCCAGCCGGCACGACCTGCCGTACCACGTGGTGGGGTCGGACGCGGCCGGCGTGGTGCTGCGGACCGGGCCCGGGGTGACCCGGTGGAAGGCCGGCGACGAGGTGGTCGCGCACTGCCTCTCGGTGGAGCTGGAGGACGCGGCCGGCCACGACGACACCATGCTCGACCCGCAGCAGCGGATCTGGGGCTTCGAGACCAACTTCGGCGGCCTGGCCGAGCTCGCCGTGGTCAAGGCCAACCAGCTCATGCCGAAGCCGCGCCACCTGAGCTGGGAGGAGGCGGCCAGTCCCGGCCTGGTCAACTCCACCGCGTACCGGCAGCTCGTCTCCCACCACGGCGCGAACATGAAGCAGGGCGACGTGGTGCTGATCTGGGGCGCCTCCGGCGGCCTGGGCAGCTACGCCACCCAGATGGCCCTGGGCGGCGGCGCGATCCCGGTCTGCGTGGTCTCCTCCCCGGAGAAGGCCGAGCTGTGCCGGCGGATGGGCGCCGAACTGGTCATCGACCGGGCCGCCGAGGGTTTCCGGTTCTGGAAGGACGAGGACACCCAGGACCCGGACGAGTGGCGGCGCTTCGGCGAGCGGATCCGCGAGCTGACCGGCGGCGAGGATCCGGACATCGTCTTCGAGCACCCCGGCCGGGAGACCTTCGGCGCCAGCGTCTACGTCGCCAAGCGCGGCGGCACCATCGTCACCTGCGCCTCCACCAGCGGCTACCAGCACCAGTACGACAACCGATACCTCTGGATGCACCTCAAACGGATCGTCGGCAGCCACTTCGCCAACTACCACGAGGCGTGGCAGGCCAACCGCCTCGTGGCCCTCGGGAAGGTCCACCCGACCGTGTCGCGGACCTACCCGCTGGAGCAGACCGGCCAGGCCGCGTACGAGGTGCACCGCAACGCGCACCAGGGCAAGGTGGGGGTGCGCTGCCTCGCCCCGACGGACGGCCTCGGCGTCCGGGACACCGAGCTGCGGGCCCGGCACGAAACCGCGATCAACCGGTTCCGCGGGCACTGACCGGTCCGGGTGGTCGCGGCACCGGCCGGGCAGTGGAGGCATTGCGCTTTCCATTGTGCGGAAGGCGATTCAGGGACCCCTCGACAAAGGGCCGCGGGGCACCGACCGGCGGCCCTTTCGGCGCGCGACTCGCGTCCCGTCGGGCACGCCCGGAGCTGCCAAGATCGCTGTTCGGTCCGGCCCGGCCCGCCCACGAAGTTGACCATGTAAACAGGACACGAAAGCTTCCGACCGCTCTTGCGAAGCACCCTGGGGCGTCTGCCAGTATGTCCCAATGCCCCAGCAGCAGTCCTCCCCTCTTGCGTTCTTCGATAACGCGAACACGCAGCCAGATTTCACCGTTGGCCTGCGCGGATACAACACCAACCAGGTCGACGACTTCATCGGCCGGTTGAGTGCCGCGCTGAGCCAGTCCGAGCAGGCCCGGGCCGAGGCCGAGCAGCGGATGAACGACGCCCAGCGCCGGCTCCGCCAGGCCGAGCAGCGCCAGAGCGCGCTGGAGCAGAAGCTCGCCGACACCAGCAAGCAGCTCGAGGAGAACAGCCGGCCGACCCTCTCCGGCCTGGGCACCCGCGTCGAGCAGATCCTCCGGCTGGCCGAGGAGCAGGCCAACGACCACCGCAACGAGGCCAAGCGCGAGTCGGAGGGCATCCTCTCCGCGGCCCGCCTCGAGGCGCGGGAGATCACCGACAAGGCGCGCGCCGAAGCGGCCGCCATGAAGGCCACCGCCGAGCGCGAGGCCGGTAGCGTCCGCACCGCCGCCGAGCGGGAGGCCGCCGAGGTCCGCGTGCAGGCTCGCCGCGAGGCGGACACTCTGCGCGCCGACGCCGAGCGGGAGACCAAGCAGCTGCGTACGGTCACCGCCCACGAGGTGGCCGAGCTGAAGTCCACCGTCGAGCGTGAGGTCGCCACCCTGCGGGCCACCGCCGAGCGGGAGATCACCCAGCAGCGGGCCAAGGCCGCCCGGGAGGCCGAGGAGAAGCGCGCCGAGGCGACCAAGCTGCTCACCGACGCGCGGGACAAGCGCGACAAGGACCTGCAGGCCCTGGAGCTCCAGCTCGCCGAGCGGCGCGAGAAGGCCGAGCGCGAGGAGTCCGAGCGGCACGCCGCCCAGGTTGCGCAGACCCAGAAGCTGGTCAGCGAGGCCGAGCAGCGGGCCCGGGCCGCCCAGGAGCGGGCCAAGGAGATCGAGCAGCGGGCCGAGGCCCGCCGGGTCGAGTCCGAGCGCACCGCCAACGAGACGGTGGACAAGGCCAAGGCGCTGGCCGACAAGACGCTGAACGAGGCGAAGGCCGAGGCGCAGCGTCTGCTCAGCGAGGCCCGCACCGAGGCGGAGCTGACCACCCAGGCGGCCCGCCGCGAGGTCGAGGACCTCACCCGGCAGAAGGACGCGGTCACCTCGCAGCTCGGGCAGATGCTCTCCGGCCTCGCCGGCATCGTGCCGGGCGTGCCGGGCGGCGGCGCCAAGCCGGAGGCGGCCAAGGCCGGTGGCGCCGAGGACAAGGTGAGCGCCGAGTCGGCCAGCTGAGACACCACCCGCGACGGGGCATGAACCACGGCGCGGGGTGACACCGGGTAACCGGTGCCACCCCGCGCCGTCACGCTTTCCAGCCCGTTTCGACCCGTCAGTGAAGTAGGTCCCAACCGGGGCGTCCGTATCGCCCCAGCAGAACCGGATGCGTGTGAGGATGGGAGCATGTCGCACGGCGAGGAACTGTTTGCTCTCGGCGGGGACGTGGCCACGGAGCCCAGCTTCGAGTCCGCGCTGCGGGGGTACGACAAACGACAGGTCGACCGGTACGTCGCTCGTGCGGAGCACGAGATCGCGGCGCTGACGGCCGAGCGGGAGCAGGCGTACACCCAGATCCACAAGTTGGCCGGCCAGGTCGAGGTGCTGCAACGCGATCTCGCCCAGGTACGCAAGCAGGTGGGCGTGGTGGACCGGGCCTCGTTCCGGCACCTCGGTCCCCGGGTCGAGCAGATCCTCCTGATGGCCGAGGAGCAGGCGGACGAGATCCTCGCCGCCGCCAACGAGGAGATCGAGGCCCGTCGCGCCGCCGCCGAGCACATCATCGAGGAGGCCCGGGAGCAGTCCGCCCAGGCCCTCAAGGACTTCGAGATCGCCCTCGCCGCCCGGCGGGCCGAGGAGGAGCGACTCACCGCCGCCCGCAAGGCCGAGGCGGAGGCCACCCTCAAGGCGGCCAAGGAGGAGTCCACCAAGCTCCGCAAGGACGCCCACGAGGAGACCACCAGGCTCCGCAAGGACGCCCACGAAGAGACCACCAAGCTCCGTAAGGACGCCAACGACGAGGCGACCCGGCTGCGCCGGACGGCCCAGGAGGCGCTGACCAAGGCCCAGCAGGAGGCGACCCAGCTCCGGGACACCGCCAAGGAGATCCACACCCGCGCCCAGCAGGAGGCCGCCCGGCTGCGCGAGGCGGCCAAGGAGGCGCTGGCCAAGGCGCAGCAGGAGGCGACTCAGCTCCGCGAGGCGGCCAAGGAGGTGCACGCCAAGGCGCAGCAGGAGGCCAAGCGCCTCACCGAGTCCGCGGCCGAGGCCGGCCGGGCCACCCACGCCAAGGCGCTCGCCGAGGCCAAGAAGATCGTCGACGACGCGGAGGAGGCGGCGAAGGCCACCCGGAGCCGAGCCCGCACCGAGGCCGACCGGTTCAGCACCGAGGCCGCCGAGGCGGGCAAGCGCAAGCGCGCCGAGATCGAGGCGTACGTCCAGCGGATGCGCACCGAGACCGAGGCGTACGTCCAGGAGGCCCGGGCCCAGACACAGCAGGAGCTGGGCGCCTGGCGGGCCGGGGTGGAGCAGGAGGTCAACGCCCGGCGGGAGGCGGCCGACAAGCAGTTCGCCCAGCGCCGCGCGGCCGCCGAGCAGGAGTACGCCAAGCGCCGCGACGAGCTCGACCGGCAGCACAAGAAGCGGCAGGACGAGTTGGAGAAGGCGTACGCCGCCCGGCGCGAGGAGATCGAGCAGGGCGCCGCCCGGATCCGGAAGGCGGCCGAGCAGGACGCCCTCACCATGCGCCGGCGCGCCGAGGAGGAGGGCGCCGAGCTGCTGCGCCGGGCCGAGGTCGACGCCGCCGACAAGCGCCGCAAGGCCGACGAGCACGTCGCCGCCTCGCGCCGCCAGTTCGAGGAGTACGCGGCCACCACCCAGCAGCACCTCGCCACCACGCAGCAGCACCTCGCCGCCACCCAGCAGGAGGTGGCCGCCGGCCGCCAGCAGCTCGCCCAGGTGATGCTGGAGATCGCCCACGCCCAGCAGGAGCTGGCCGACCTGCGGACGGAGACCTGGAAGTCCCGACAGGAGTCCGACGACCTCCAGCGCAAGCTCGCCGAGGTCCGGCTGTCGGCGACCAGGGCCGGCCTCGCCACCACCCCCGTCGACCCGGACGAGCTGAGCGCGGCCGCCAGCGGCGATTCCTCCGGGCCGGCCGCGACCGGCCCCGCCGCCCCGACGGCCGGCAAGGAGACCGGCCCGGTGACCGCCGGCAAGGCGAGCACGTCGGTGGCCTCCGGGAAGGACAGCGCGCCGGCGGCCGGCAAGGACACGACCCCGGTGACCGCCGGGAAAGACACCGCTCCGGTGACTGCCGGCAAGGAGACCGGCCCGGTGACCGCCGGCAAGGACACCACCCCGGTGACCGCGAAGGGCACCACGACCGTCTCCCCCGAGGGCGGCGAGCCTGCGCCGGCGGCGGCCGGGGAGCCGGCGGCCACCGAGCCGGCGGCGGACGGCAGCGCGGCCCGCCCGGTCGCCGAACCGGTGACCACCGTGGACGGCGGCGCCGCCACCGCCGGCGTGGACGGCGAGCCGACCGTCGCCGCCGTGCCCGGCGAGGGCGGCCGTGGCGCCACTCCCACGAAGATCACCAGCACCGGCGAGAACGGCAAGCGTCCGACCAAGCCCACCACCGACGAGCGGAGCGCCAAGCCGAGCGCGGTCAAGGTCGAGACCGACTGACCCAGGCGAGGAGTCCCGCCCGATATCCGACCTCGGCCGGCATCGCCGCGCCCCGCCGCCGTCCACCGCGCCCCCGCTGCCGTCCGGCGGCCGGGCCGGGTGCCCGCCGGACGCTACGAACCTGATGACGTAAATGACTCAGCCGGGGCGGCCCGCCGGCCTTTGGGGTCCGAGGATCACGGTGATCACGGTGGTCTGGAAGGCGAAGTTCGCGTGGCGCCTTCCCCACCCAGCGGTGAATCGTTTGTGTCATCAACTCTGTAGGCGGAGCGGGGTACCCCTCGGTGACGGCGGCCTGGCCCGCCAGATCAGCGGCCTCGCCGTCGGCGGGAGCCCCTAGCCGACGGCCTGACCGGCCAGATCAATGAGCTCGCCGTCCGCGGAACCCCGGCAGACGCCCTGGCCCGCCAGATCAGCGACCTCGCCGCCGGCGGAAACCATCGGCCCCGCCCTGGCCCGCCAGATCAGCGAGCTCGCCGAAGGCCAGGGGCTCCGGCCGGGCCGGTGAAGCGGGAGGTGGCCGGCACGGGCCGCGGAAGGGCTGGCCGAGGACAGCCAGGCCCGCTAACCTCCCGAGCAGCGGGCTGCCGCGTGGACCCGACGGCCGGCCGGCCGATCCGGGCACCCGGGCCGGTCCGGCGAGCTGGACTCCGGTACGCCGGAGCGGGATCGGGGGAGGTCAGGTGACGCAGGACGGGCGGCCGGGCGACGCCGGACCGGAGGACGACGATCCGCTGGGCGCGCTCCGCCCCGAGGAAGGCGCGGCCGACGAGTCCGGGCGGCCCACCGCCGGCGAGCCGACCGAGCCCGACGAGACGACCGAACCGACCGAGTTCGAGCCGAGCGGCCGGTTCGGCGTGCCGGGCAAGCCGCTGCGCCGCAGCGCCTTCCTGGTCGGCTTCACCGGGGCGCTCGGCGTGCTGCTGGCGTACGCGGTCTTCCTGGGCATCCGCAACGCCGCCGGCATCCTGGTGCTGGTGGTCATCGCGCTCTTCCTCGCCGTGGGTCTGCACCCGGCGGTGGTCCGGTTGCGCCGCTGGGGCCTGCCGCACGGGCTGGCCGTGGCGGTGGTGACGCTCACCGTGCTGCTGCTGATCATCGGTGGGCTGCTGGCGCTGGTGCCGCCGGTGGTGACCCAGTCCGGGCAGTTCATCACGCACCTGCCCGGCTACGTGGAGCAACTGCGCCGCAACCCCACCGTCAACGACCTCATCGAGCAGTACGACGTGATGGAACGGGTCCGCGCGGCGGCGAACGCGGAGACCATCGGCCGGGCGTTGGGCGGCGTGCTGGGCGGCGCTCAGCTGATCTTCGGCACCATCCTCCGGGCGCTGACCGTGCTGGTGCTGACCATCTACTTCCTGGCGTACTTCGACCGGCTGCGTGACCTCGGGTACGCGCTGGTGCCCCGCACCCGGCGGGAACGGGTCCGGCTGATCGGCGACGAGATCCTCACCCGGGTCGGCGCGTACATGGTGGGCGCGCTCGCCATCGCGGTGCTGGCCGGGGCGAGCACCTTCGTCTTCGCGCTGGCGGTCGGGCTGCCGTACCCGTTCGCGCTGGCCGTGGTGGTCGCGGTGACCGACCTGATCCCGCAGATCGGGGCGACCCTGGGCGCGGTGGTGGTGTCCCTGGTGGGGTTCGCCACCGACCTGCCGGTGGGCGTCGCCTGCCTGGTCTTCTTCCTGGTCTACCAGCAGGTGGAGAACTACCTGATCTACCCGAAGATCATGCGCCGGGCGGTCTCGGTCAACGAGGTGGCGGCGCTGCTCGGCGCGTTGCTGGGGGTGTCGCTGCTGGGGGTGGTCGGCGCGCTGATCGCCATCCCGGTGGTGGCCGCCCTCCAGCTCATCCTCCGCGAGGTGGTCCTCCCCCGGCAGGACTCCCGCTGACCGGCGGCGTCAGCCCGCCTGGCGCTGCTGCGGCCCGGGGACCGGGGTGTCGGCGAAGGCGGCCACGGTCCGGTCGGCGTACGCGCTGACGTCACCGGTCTCCATCGGGCCGTCCCAGGTGGTCGGCAGGGGCACCGGCACGGCCGGGTTGACCCGCCGGACGATCTCGTCGAGCACGGTCTCCGCGTCGCCCACCCACAGGTGCTTGGCGCCGGGCACCCCGACCACCTCGGCCTGCGGCACGGCCGCGAATCGCTGCCGCGCCTCGTCCGGGCGCAGGTAGTCGTCGAACTCGGGCACCAGAGCGGTGAGCGGCTTGCCCGCCTCGGCCCAGACGGCGAGGTCCGCCGGCTCGGAGAAACGCAGCGGCGGGGAGAGCAGGATCGCCCCGGCGATCGCCGGGTCGCAGCCGTACTTGAGCGCCAGGTCGGTGCCGAACGACCAGCCGACCAGCCAGATGTTCGGCAGTTCGTGGAACTCGGCGTACTCGATGGCGGCGGCGACGTCGAAGCGCTCGCCGACGGCGGCGTCGAATGATCCCTCGCTGGTGCCCCGGACGCTGCTGGTGCCCCGGGTGTTGAACCGGAGCACGGCCAGGTCGGCCAGCGCGGGCAGCCGCCAGGCCGCCTTGCGGAACACGTGGCTGTCCATCATCCCGCCGTGGGTGGGCAGCGGGTGCAGGCAGACCAGTGTGCCGGCGGGCTCCCGGTCCAGCGGCCGGGCCAGCTCACCGACCAGCGTCAGCCCGTCGGCGGTGTGGAGCTCGATGTCCTCCCGGTGGCCGGGGAGGATCGACGACGCACGGATCGGGGTGCTCACCGTCCCAGTCTCGCGCGCCGTCCGCCCCGTCGCCCGCCGGGGCGGAAACAGGGTGACCCAGATCGCTCAGCCGTACCGGGGGGCGCCGCGACCGCGCTGGAGGTTCGGGCCACGCCGGTCCCGGGCCCGCCAGCAGCCGCTGTGCCAGTGCCGCCGGTCGGTGAGGTCGCCCCGGTCGTCGGCCGGCCAGGCCACCACGTGCGCCACCCCCGGGCGGATCTCCTGGTCACAGCCGGGACAGCGGTACGTCTTGACGGACGCCCCGCCACTGATCCCGCGTACCTGCCAGTCGCCGTCGCGCCACTGCTGGACGGTGGGCACGCCCTGGCGGGCCCGCTCGGAGTCCAGCCGGGTGGTGTCGTCCCGGCGGGGGCGGTTGCGACGGGGGCTCACGGTCACCAAGCGTACGGCTCGCCGGCCGGGCCGCCCCGCGACGGGCGGCCCGGCCGGCGCCGCCGGTCACTTCCAGGTTTCCGGGTCGGTCAGGTCCTTCGCCACCTGCGCCCCGCCCAGCACGCTCTTCGCGTCGGCCTCAGTGAAGTCCAACTGGCTCCTGTGCGTGTGGTCGTCCGGAAACGGCCAGCCGAACTCGGCGCTCAGGTGTGCTCTCGGAATGCCGAGCAGTTCGAGCTTCTTGCCGTCTGGATAGAGGTAGGCGGGACGGCCACCGACAGTGCGATTGCTCTCCGCACGGTCGGTCGCGATCTGCGCCCCGTACTGCAATCGCACCCACATGTTCGCCGACGGCTCTCGGTACAGGACGAGCTCGACGTGGAGACCCCCGGGGAAGGCGGTGGCGTCGACGGAGCAGGTGGCCACCTTCGCACCCTCCGGCAGCACGCTCAGCCGCAGCGGGGCGTCGCACCGGCGTGCCTCACCCCAGCGGAGGGCGTCCACGGCCTTGGCCAGCATGCCCCGATCGGTGCTGCCGAGCATGCTCGCCCGGGCGTACAGCCCGGGGACGGGCTGCCAGGCCTTGACGAGACCGCCGGCACCGTTGCGGAACTGCCGGACGACGCCGTCGAAGGTCACCGGGACCACGCCCTGCTCGACGGGGAGGCCATCGAGCAGAAGCTCGTGGACCACCCGAGCGGAGCGGCTCACCTCAACCAGGACCGGCGGTCCACCCCCGACCCTCAACCGGACCGACTCGACCTGGTTCGAGCCGCTAACGGCCCAGCTCAGGTAGCGGGCCCGGCTGGTGTCCACGCCCAGGTGGAGCACCTGTGTGTCGGTGCCGACCAGGTCGGGGCGCTGGGTGGCCCCGGGCACACCGTCGGCGCGGGGCGGCACCGGCGGGGCGACGGTCGGCGTGGCCGCCGTCCACGGCAGCCGGCCCGAGAGCCCACCGAGGTCCGTGCCGGTCACGCCGACGAAGCCGAGCACGCCGACCAGGGCCAGCGCAGTGCCCGTCACGACCCGGTGGCGCAGCCGCCGGCGGCGTCCCCGGGCCCGGGACCGGCTCAGCAGCCGGCCAGTGTCTATCTCCCCCTCGGCCCGCTCTCGCAGCACCGAGGCGATCCGCTCGTCGAGGTCGGTCACGGCCGGCTCCCGTTCGTCGTCGGGACGCCGCAGCGCTCCCGCAGGTGGGCGAGCGCCCGCATCGCGTGGGTGCGGACGGTGACCGGCGAGCAGTCGAGGATCTGGGCGATCGTCGCGTCGTCCAGATCCTCGTAGTAGCGCAGCACCAGCACGGCACGCTGGCGGTCGGGCAGCGCCCGGATGAGCCGCCACATCTCGTCCCGGTCGGCCGCCTCGCCGCCGAGGTCGCCCCGGTGGGCCTGCTCGGCGAAGCTGTCCACGGCCAGCTCCCGGCTGGACCGCCGGCGCCACCAGGAGGCGTTGGCGTTCACCATCATTCGGCGCACGTACACGTCGGGCCGGTCGGCCCGGGCGATCTTCCGCCAGTGCACGTACGCCCGGGCCAGGACGTCCTGGGTCAGGTCCTCGGCGCGGTGCTCGTCCCCGGTCAGCAGCCGGGCCAGGCGTAACAGGGCCGGGCCGCGGCTGCCGACGTACTCCTCGAAGGTCACACCCTCAAGACGCCGTCACCGGCGCCCGGTGTTGACCCGGATCAGCGGTGGGTGTGGTCGCGGAACCCGCGGCCGCTCTTGCGGCCCAGGTAGCCGGCGGTGACCAGGTGCTCCAGCAGCGGCGCGGGGGCGAAGCCCGGCTCGCGCAGCTCCAGGTAGAGCTCTCGCTGGATGGCCAGCGCGACGTCCAGACCGACCACGTCGAGCAGCTCGAACGGGCCCATCGGGTAGCCGCAGCCGAGCTTCATGGCGTGGTCGATGTCGTCGGCGGTCGAGTAGCTGGCCTCCAGCATCTTCACCGCGTCGTTCAGGTACGGGAAGAGCAGCGCGTTGACGATGAAGCCGGACCGGTCGCCGCAGACCACGCCGGTCTTGCCCAGCGCCGCGCAGACCGCGCGAGCGGTGGCGGTGGTCTCCGCCGAGGTGCGGATGGTCTGCACGATCTCCACCAGCGGCATGATCGGCGCCGGGTTGAAGAAGTGCAGGCCGATCACGTCGGCCGGACGCTGGGTCGCCATCGCCACGTCGATCACCGGCAGCGACGAGGTGGTGGTGGCGAGCACCACGCCCGGCTTGCAGATCTCGTCGAGGCTGGCGAAGAGGGCCTTCTTGACGCTCAGCTCCTCGACCACCGCCTCGACCACCAGGTCGACGTCGGCGAGATGGTCCAGCGTGGCCGACCAGGTGACCCGGCCGAGTGCGGCGTCCCGGTCGGCCTCGCTGAGCTTGCCCCGGACCACGCCCTTGTTGAGCGAGGTCTTGACCGCCTCGCAGACCTTCGCCGACTTCTCCGCGCCCCGGGTAACCGAGATGACCTCGTACCCGGCCTTGGCGAAGACCTCGATGATGCCGGTGGCCATGGTCCCCGAGCCGACCACGCCGACCTTGGCGATCGCCCGCGCGCCGTCGGCCAGCGCCGCCTCCGTCGTCACCGGCGTGTGCTCGTCCGGTACGACCTTCGGCGAGCCCGGCCGCTCGTAGGTGTAGAAGCCGCGACCGGACTTCCGCCCGAGCAGCCCGGCGGTGACCATCTGCTTGATCAGCGGCACCGGCGCGTGCCGGCGGTCCCGGCCACCGCGCCGGTACATGGTGTCCAGGATCTCGTACGCGGTGTCCAGGCCGATCAGGTCCATCAGCGCCAGCGGGCCCATCGGCAGGCCGCAGCCGAGCTTCATCGCGGCGTCGATGTCCTCGCGGCTCGCGTACCGCGCCTCGAACAGGCTCACGGCGTGGTTCAGGTAGCCGAAGAGCAGCGCGTTGGCGATGAAGCCGGCCCGGTCGTTGATGGTCACGTCGACCTTGCCGAGGCGCGTGCAGAGCGCCTCCACGTCGGCCACCACGTCGGCGGAGGTGACCACGGTGCGGACCACCTCGACCAGCTTCATGATCGGCGCCGGGTTGAAGAAGTGGATGCCGATGACCTGGTTGGGCCGGGTGGTGGCGACGGAGATCTCGGTGACGCTCAGCGAGGAGGTGTTGGTGGCCAGGATGGCCTCGGGCTTGCAGACCCGGTCCAGCTCGGCGAAGATCCGCTGCTTCAGGTCCAGGTGCTCGGGCACCGCCTCGATCACCAGGTCCACCGAGTGCAGCGCACCCAGCCCGACCTGGAAGTCGACCCGGCTCAGCAGGGCGTCCCGGTCGGCCTCGGCGAGCTTGCCCTTGGCCACGGCGCGGTCGGTCGACCCGGTGAGGGTGGCCCGGCCACGCTCCAGGGCGGCCGCCGAGATCTCCACGGCCACCACGTCGATGCCGTTGCGGGCGAACACCTCGACGATGCCGGCACCCATGGTGCCCAGACCCACCACACCCACCCTGGTGAACTCGCGCGCCACGACCGGCCTCCCCTGGTTGACTCCGCCGTTGCCGACATGAACGGCCGCTAAGGTTATGCGCCGGAGTCTGCCACGTGACTCTACGTTGTCGAGACGCCGTGGGGTATTTCACGACGTCCGTCACTCTCCGCCCCGGGCGCGGCCGGCCCGGGCGGTGCGTCGTCACCGCAGGCCGGGCACCGTCGTCCGCCGGCGCCGGGTCAGGCCTCCGCCAGCGTTGCCGGGTCAGGCCTGCGCGGGCACCCCGACCAGCGCCAGCAGCTCCGCGACGAACTCGGCCGGCCGTTCCAGGTGCGGGCTGTGGCCGCAGCCGGGCAGCACCACCTCCCGGTACGTGCCGCCGGCCGCCGCGTACCGGTCCAGCACCGCCCGGGTCTGGCCCACCATGGGCTGCGGCGGGCAGTCCGCCGCTCCCGGCCAGCCCGGCACGGCGCCGAGTGACCCCAGGTACGCCAGGTCGAACAGCGAGGTGTCGGAGACGATCACGTCGGCCTCGCCGCGTACCCAGGTCACCGGCGGCTTGGCCGGGACGGTGACCAGCTCGTCGGCGACCCGGAACCAGGCGGGCGCCAGCGCGTTCAGCACCCCGCGTTTCCCCGCGGCCGTGCCCGGCCAGTGCGCGGAGGCGAGCGCCGTGCCCGGGTAGTTGTCGTCCCCGGTGGCGGTGGTGAGCATGCTCTCCAGCAGCAGTTCCTCGTCCTCGCCCAGCGACGCCGGGTCGGCCACGTACGCCGCCCGCAGCACGTTGCGCGGGCTGGTCGGGCCGTCCTCGCCCCGGTCCTGCGCGGCGAGGCGGGCGACGAAGTCCGGGTTGGCGGTGCCGGCGCCGGTGCCGGCGAAGTCCGGCGTGGTGGGGGTGCCGTCGAGGTCCCGGGTCCCGCCGAACCCGTAGGGCGACACCGGCGCCTCCAGCAACAGCCCGGCCACGCGGTCGGGATGGTCGACCAGCAGCCGCATCGCCACCCCGCCGCCGAGCGAGTGCCCGACCACCACGGGCCGCGCGCCCGAGGCGAACAGCCCGGGGGCGTCGAGCAGGGCGGCCACGTCGTCGGCGAAGTCACCGAGGCCCCGGGTCGCGTCGACCGGGGCGATGTCGGTCTCGCCGTACCCGCGCAGGTCCGGGGCGACCACGCGGAGCGTCTCCGGCAGCCGCCGCAGCAGCGGCTCCCAGAACGCCGACGACGAGACGTTGCCGTGCACCAGCAACACCGGTACGCCGTCCGGCGGACCGGCCACCCGTACCGACTGGGTGATGCCGTTGGCCTGGATCGTGTGCCGCGTGCTCCGCATCCGCGCATGCTGGCACACCGCGCCGGCCCGGTCCATGTGCCCGGACCCCACCCCGGACCGCCTATGGGTGTGGAGGGACCCGGTGGGATCAGGAGTGCGCGTCGACCGGGAGCGACAGGATCTCGCGCGACTCCACCGGCGTCCGGGCGGACGGGACGGGCAGCGGCAGGGTCGGCCGGTGGCCCGGGCTCGGGAGGCCGAAGCTCATCCCGACGGGGTCGGTCCGGGCCACCCCCGGGTCGAAGTAGCGCAGGTCGGTGCGGCCGAGCCGGATCACGTCACCGTCGGTGAGCGGCACGCTGCCGCTGATCCGCTGGTCGTTGAGCCAGGTGCCGTTGGTCGAGCCGAGGTCGGTCAGCCAGGCCCCCTCGGGGGTCAACTGCACCGTGGCGTGCCGCCGGCTCAGATGCGCGTCGGCGAGCACGATGTGGGCGCTCGGCGCCCGGCCGATGACCTGCGGGTCCCGGCCGACGCGGAAGCTCAGCCCGCGCAGCGCCCCACCCGACACCGTCAACAGCGGCATCAACTCCGGATGCTCCTCCATCGGCAGTCGCCCCTCCACCCCACCGTCGCCTGCGGCGTCAGCCTGCCAGCTCACCGTAATGGCTGTCACCACCGCGCGGTCACCCCCGCGACCCCGGCCGGTCAACTTCTGTTCGCCGTTTCGGGTTCATTCACCGGTCATGTCCGTCGATTCCGTCGGTCCGTCGGCGCCCCGGTCAGGGCAGGTTACGCGGGACGCCGGACCTACCAGTGAGTAACGTTCGGGTCTAGACTTCGGCCATGACGGCTGTGCATGTCCCGGGGACCCCGATCATCGAGGACGGTCACCTGGTGTCCACCAGCCCGGCGACCGGCGCCGAAGCCGGACGGGTCCCGGTGGCGACCGTAGCGGACGTACGGGACGCGGTCGAACGGGGGCGCGCCGCGGGCCAGTGGTGGGCCGGGCTCGGCTTCACCGGCCGCCGGGAGTGGCTGCTGCGCTGGCGCGGTGTCATCGCCCGGCGCATCGAGGAGCTGGCCGAACTGGTGCACGCGGAGGGCGGCAAGCCGATCGGCGACGCCGTCGTCGAGATCCTCACCGCGCTGGAGCACATCGACTGGGCCGCCCGCAATGCCCGCCGGGTGCTCGGGCCGCGCCGGGTGCGCACCCGACTGATCCTCGCCGAGTTCACCGGGCACCTCGAATACCAGCCGTACGGGGTGGTCGGGGTGATCGGCCCCTGGAACTACCCCGTCTTCACCCCGATCGGCTCCGCCGCGTACGCCCTCGCGGCCGGCAACGCCGTGGTGTTCAAGCCGAGCGAGTACACCCCGGCCGTCGGGCAGTGGCTGGTGGACCGCTTCGCCGAGGTGGTGCCGGAGCAGCCCGTCCTCACCGCCGTGCACGGCCTCGGCGACGTGGGCGCGGCGCTGTGCCGGTCCGGCGTGGGCAAGCTGGCCTTCACCGGCTCCACCGGCACCGCGAAGAAGGTGATGGCCGCCTGCGCCGAGACCCTCACCCCGGTGCTGCTGGAGGCGGGCGGCAAGGACGCCATGATCGTGGACGCCGACGCCGACCTGGACGCCGCCGCCGAGGCGTGCGTCTGGGGCGCCCTGACCAACGCCGGGCAGACCTGCATCGGCATCGAACGGGTCTACGCGGTCGAGCCGGTCTTCGACGCCTTCCTCGACAAGGTGGTGGCGAAGGCCGGTCGACTCACCGTCGGCCCGGAGGGTGCCGACATCGGACCGATCACCATGCCGGCCCAGCTCGACGTCATCCGCCGGCACATCGACGACGCGGTCGCCCGTGGCGGCCGGGCGGTGCTCGGCGGCCCCGAGGCAGTGCAGCCGCCGTACGTGCACCCGACCGTGCTGGTGGACGTCCCGGAAGACTCGGCCGCCGTCCGCGAGGAGACCTTCGGCCCGACCCTGACGGTCAACCGGGTCCGCGACGTCGACGAGGCCGTCGAGCGGGCCAACGCCCTGTCGTACGGTCTCGGGGGTTCGGTCTTCGGCCGGAAGCGGGCGGTGGCGGTCGCGCGGCGGCTGCGTTCCGGGATGGCCGCGATCAACTCGACGCTCACCTTCGCCGGCATGTCCACCCTGCCGTTCGGCGGGGTCGGCGACTCCGGCTTCGGCCGGATCCACGGCGCGGACGGGCTGCGCGAGTTCGGCCGGGCCAAGGCGATCACCCGGCGCCGCGGGCCCTCGCTGCTGCCGTCGATGACCTTCGAGCGCACCCCGGCCGACGTCGCCCGCCTGGTCAAGGCCGCCAAGCTGATGTACGGCCGGGGCCGCTGACGGCGTCGGTCTCCCCCCGGCCGCGCCGTGCTCAGAACAGGGTCAGCTCGTCGCGCTCGATGCCGCGCAGCTTGTCGTAGTCGACCACCACGCAGCGGATCCCGCGGTCGGTGGCGAGCACCCGGGCCTGCGGCTTGATCTCCTGCGCGGCGAAGACGCCGGTGACCGGGGCGAGCAGCGGATCGCGGTTCATCAGTTCGAGGTAGCGGGTGAGCTGCTCCACCCCGTCGATCTCGCCGCGCCGCTTCACCTCGACCGCGACCGCGCCCTGGTTCGCGTCCCGGCAGAGCAGGTCGACGGGACCAATCGCGGTCATGTACTCCCGCCGGACCAGAGTGAAGCCCTCGCCGAGGGTCTCCGGGTTGGCGGCGAGCAGCTCCTGCAGGTGCGCCTCGACGCCGTCCTTGCGCAGGCCCGGGTCGACGCCCAGCTCGTACGAGGTGTCCTGGAAGATCTCCTCCAGGGTGATGCGCAGCTCCTCGCCCGCCTTGTTGACCACCCGCCAGACGCCGGGCGCCTCCTCCAACCGGCACGGCGGGCTCATCCAGTTCAACGGCTTGTACGCCCGGTCGTCCGCGTGGATCGACACCGAGCCGTCCGCCTTCACCATGAGCAGCCGGGTGGCCGGCGGCAGGTGCGCCGAGAGCCGTCCGACGTAGTCCACCGAGCACTTCGCAATCACCAACCGCACCCGACGAGGGTAGCCGAGCACCCGGCGCTGGCCGGCGAGCGCCACTGGCGTACCGGTGCGATATTGAGATCGTGCTCGAAGTCCTCACCGGTTCCGGCCTCGCCGCCTCGGCCGGCCTGAACGCCTACATCCCGCTGCTCCTCATGGGTCTGCTGGCGCGCTACACCGACCTGGTCGACCTGCCCAGCGGGTGGCAGTGGCTGGGCAACGGCTGGGTCATCCTGATCCTCGCCGTGCTGCTCACCATCGAGGTGGTCGCCGACAAGGTGCCGGTGGTCGACCACGTCAACGACGTGGTGCAGACCGTGGTCCGGCCCACCGCCGGCGGCCTGGCCTTCGGCGCCGGCTCCAGCTCGCAGACCGTCACGGTCAGCGACCCGGACACCTTCTTCTCCTCGCACCAGTGGGTGCCGGTCGTGGTCGGCGTCCTCATCGCGCTCGGCGTGCACCTGCTCAAGTCGGCGGTCCGCCCGGTCATCAACGCGACCACCGCGGGCTTCGGCGCCCCGGTCGCCAGCACCGCCGAGGACGCCACGAGCGCGGTCATGTCGGTGGTGGCCCTCCTGCTGCCGGTGCTGGTGCTGGCGTTCCTGCTCGGGTTCGTCCTGTTCCTCGGCTGGTTCCTGCGGCGGCGCAAGGACCGGCGGCGGGAACGTGCGGCAGCTCGCGCGGCTGGGTTCCGGGTCTGATCCTGCTGGTCGCGGTTCTGGGTTGGGTCCGGGTCGTGGGCTGCTCTCGGTGGGCTTGGGGCCCTGCTTTCAGCGCAGGCCGTTGGCCTCGCGGATCACGGTGACCAGTTCGTCGATGATGCCGGTCAACGCGAAGTCCTTCGGCGTGAAGACGCGGGCCGCACCGGCCGCCCGCAGCGCCTCCGCGTCGCGGGTGGGGATGATGCCGCCGACCACCACCGGCAGATCGGCCCGCCCGGCGGCGCGCAGCCCGTCCAGCACCGCCGGCACGGCGGCGAGGTGCGAGCCGGAGAGCACCGACAGCCCGACCAGGTCCACGTCCTCCTCGACCGCCGCGGCGACGATCTGTCCGGCGGTCAGCCGGATGCCCTGGTAGACCACCTCGAAGCCGGCGTCGCGGGCGCGTACCGCGATCTGCTCGGCGCCGTTGGAGTGCCCGTCCAGGCCGGGCTTGCCGACCAGCAGCCGCAGCCGGCTGCTGCCCAGCTCGCGCGCGGTCGCGGCGACCCGCTCGCGGACCCCCGCCAGCCCCGCGTCCCCGCCCGCCCCGGCGGCGCCGGAGAGGCCGGTCGGGGCCCGGTACTCGCCGAAGACCTGGCGCAGCGCGCCGGCCCACTCGCCGGTGGTCACCCCGGCCCGCACGCACTCCAGCGTCGCCGGCATCAGGTTCGCCGTGGTCGCGGCGTCCGCGCGCAGCCGGGCCAGTGCCGCGTCCGCCGCCGCCGCGTCCCGGCCGGCTCGCCACTCGCGTACGGCGGTCACGGCGGCCGCCTCGACGGCGGGATCGACCTGCTCGATCGCCTCGGCACCGGCCGCGGTCAGCGGCGACGGCTCGGTCTCGGTGAACCGGTTGACGCCGACCACCACGTCGGTGCCGGCCTCCATCCGCCGGCGGCGGTCGGCGAGCGAGGCCACCAGGGCGCTCTTCAGGTAGCCGGTCTCCACGGCGGCCACCACGCCGCCCAGCTCCAGCACCTTCGCCAGCTCGACCCGGGCACCGGCGACGATGTCGTCGACCAGCGCGGTCATCACCTGCGAGCCGGCGAAGAGGTCGGGATATTCCAGCAGGTCCGACTCGTACGCCAGCACCTGCTGCATCCGCAGCGACCACTGCTGGTCCCACGGGCGGGGCAGGCCGAGCGCCTCGTTCCAGGCGGGGAGCTGCACCGCGCGGGCCCGGGCGTCCCGGGAGAGGGTGACGCCGAGCATCTCCAGCACGATGCGCTGCACGTTGTTCTCCGGCTGGGCCTCGGTGAGGCCGAGCGAGTTGACCTGGACCCCGTACCGGAAGCGACGCTGCTTCTCCTCCGCCACGCCGTACCGGTCGCGGGTGATCTCGTCCCAGAGCGCGCCGAACGCGCGCATCTTGGCGATCTCCTCGACGAACCGCACCCCGGCGTTGACGAAGAAGGAGATCCGCTGCACCACGTCGCCCATCCGTTCGGCGGGCACCTGGCCGGAGTCGCGCACCGCGTCGAGCACGGCGACCGCCGTGGCCAGGGCGAAGCCGACCTCCTGCACCGGCGTCGCGCCGGCCTCCTGCAGGTGGTACGAGCAGATGTTGACCGGGTTCCACTTCGGCATCTCGCGCAGCGTGTACGCGATGACGTCGGCGGTCAGCCGCAGCGACGCCGCCGGCGGGAAGATGTACGTCCCCCGGGACAGGTACTCCTTGATGATGTCGTTCTGCGTGGTGCCGGCGCACCGGGCCAGCTCCGCGCCCTGCTCGGCGGCGACCGCGGCGTAGAGGCCGAGCAGCCACATGGCCGGCGCGTTGATGGTCATCGAGGTGTTCAGCTCGGCGAGCGGGAGACCGTCGAAGAGGGCCCGCATGTCGCCGAGGTGCGCCACGGGCACGCCCACCCGGCCCACCTCGCCGGCGGCCAGCTCGTGGTCCGGGTCGTACCCGGTCTGGGTGGGCAGGTCGAAGGCGACGGAGAGACCGGTCTGCCCCTTCGCCAGGTTGCGGCGGAAGAGCGCGTTGGTGGCCGCGGCGGAGGAGTGCCCGGCGTAGGTGCGCATCACCCAGGGCCGGTCGCGCTCCGGCAGCCGCCCCGAGGGAGCCTTCTCGTCCATGGCCGGAGTCTAAGTTACCGTTCAGTAAAACGGGTTGTGGAAAACCACACAGGTCCATGGAGCGGACCACCGGGCACGAGCGGCGCGACATGGTCGAGACCACCACACCCCCGCGCCGCCAGCCGGCACGCCGGAGTCGCACACTGGACGTCATGGATGACGAGCTCGCGATCTCCGTACGGGGGCTGCGCAAGGCGTACGGCGACAACCTCGCGGTGGCGGGCGTGGACCTGGACGTCCACCGGGGCGAGGTGTTCGCCCTGCTCGGCCCGAACGGCGCCGGCAAGACCACTACCGTGGAGATCCTGGAGGGCTACCGGCAGCGCGACGCCGGCGAGGTACGGGTGCTCGGCGCCGACCCGGCCCACCCGGACCCGGGCTGGCGCTCGCGGGTCGGCATCGTGCTCCAGGGCACCGGCGAGTTCGACGAGCTGACCGTCGCCGAAGTGGTGCGGCACTTCTCCGGCTTCTACCCGGGTGCGGATGACCCGGACAAGGTCATCGAGCGGGTCGGGCTGGGCGCCAAGGCCAGGGCCCGTACGCACACCCTCTCCGGTGGGCAGAAGCGCCGGCTGGACGTGGCGCTGGGCATCATCGGTCGCCCCGAACTGCTCTTCCTGGACGAGCCCACCACCGGCTTCGACCCCGAGGCCCGACGCGAGTTCTGGGAGCTGATCCGGGACCTCGCCGCCGCCGGCACCACCATCCTGCTGACCACGCACTACCTGGACGAGGCCGAGGCCCTGGCGGACCGGGTCGGCGTGATCGCCGCCGGCCGGGTGGTCGAGGTGGCCCCGCCGAACCGGCTCGGCAACCGGCAAGAGGCCCTGGCGACGGTCTCCTGGCGTACCCCGGAGGGAACGCCGGAGAGCGCGGCGACCGCGACGCCGACGGCGCTGGTCGCGGAGCTGGCCGCGCGCTTCGGCGGCGAGGTCCCCGGGCTCACGGTGACCCGGCCGACCCTGGAAGACGTCTACCTGCGGATGATCGGACACTGATGACGACCACCACGAAGCCGGCCGCCCCGGTCGCCACCACCGCCGGAGGGCGTCGCCTCGGCGCCGGCGCCTTGGCGCTGCGGCAGGGCCGGCTGGAGATCACCCAGTTCCTGCGCAGCCGGGAGTCCGTCGTCTTCACCATGCTCTTCCCGGTGGTGATGATTGCGATCTTCGCGTCGATCTTCACCTGGGAGATCACGCCCGGGGTGCGGTTCACCCAGTACTTCGTCACCGGCATGATCGCGACCGGGCTGATGACGGTGAGCTTCCAGAACCTCGGCATCTGGATTCCGATCGAGCGGGACCGGGGGGTGCTCAAGCGCTACCGGGGCACTCCGATGCCCAAATGGGTGTGGTTCGCCGGCAAGGTGATCATGGTGGTGGCGATCGGCGTCGCCGAGACCGCGCTGCTGCTCGCCGTCTCCGCCGTCTTCTTCGATCTGAACCTGCCCAGCACGGCGGGCAGGTGGCTCACCTTCGCCTGGGTCGCCGCGCTCGGCGTCACCGCCTGCACCCTGTGCGGCATCGCCATCTCCTCGCTGGCGCGCACCGCCCGCAGCGGCTCGGCGGTGGTCACCCCGGTGGCGCTGATCCTGCAGTTCATCTCCGGCGTGTTCTTCGTCTTCACCGGCCTGCCGGGCTGGATGCAGCAGGTTGCGGCGCTCTTCCCGCTCAAGTGGATGTGCCAGGGGCTGCGCGCCGTCTTCCTGCCGGACAGCTTCGGCGCCCAGGAGCCGGCCGGCTCGTTCGAGCTGGGCCGGGTCGCCCTGGTGCTGGCGCTGTGGTGCGTGATCGGCCTGGTCCTCTGCCTGACCACCTTCCGCTGGACCACCAAGCGCGACGGCTGAGCCGGAGGAAGGGTCCTGCTGGGCGCCGCGCTCACCCCGCCCCGGACGGCGTGACGCCCCCGGCCGCCGCGCGGTCGGGGGCGTCAGCAACCTCAGTACGCGTAGAAGCCCTGGCCGGTCTTGCGGCCCAGGTCGCCGGCGGTCGCCATGCGCTGGAGCAGCTCCGGCGGGAAGAACTTCTCGTCCGCGGTGTCGGTGTAGATGTTCTTGCTGGCGTTGAGCAGCACGTCCACCCCGGTCAGGTCGACCGTGGCCAGCGGGCCCATGGCGTGGCCGAAGCCCAGCTTGCAGGCGGTGTCCAGGTCCTCGGCCGAGATCACGCCGGACTCGACCAGCTTGACCGCCTCCATGGCGAGCGCACAGATCAGCCGGGTGGTGACGAAGCCGGCGATGTCCCGGTTGACCACCACCACCGTCTTGCCCACCCCCTCGGCAAACGCCTTCGCGGTCGCCAGGGTCTCGTCGCTGGTCTTGTAGCCGCGGACCAGCTCGCAGAGCTTCATCATCGGCACCGGCGAGAAGAAGTGGGTGCCCACGACCGACTCGGGACGCTCGGTGGCCGTGGCGATCTGGGTGACCGGGATGGCCGAGGTGTTGGTGGCCAGCACGGCGTCCGCCTTGCAGATCTTGTCCAGCGCGCGGAACACCTCGTGCTTGATCTCGATCTTCTCGAAGACCGCCTCGACCACGATGTCCGCGTCGGCTGCCGCCTCCAGGTCGGTGGTCGGGGTGATCCGGGCCAGGGTGGCCTCGACCTCGGACGCCTCGATCTTCCCCTTCTCGGCGAACTTCTCCAGCGACTTCCGGATGCCGTCGACGCCCCGCTTGGTGGCCGCGTCGTCCAGGTCCCGCAGCGTCACCTGCCAGCCCGCCTGCGCCGCGACCTGGGCGATGCCCGAGCCCATCAGCCCGGCACCGACGACCGCGAGTCGACCCGCCATCTGCTTCTCCCTCGCCTGATTGAGTGTCTGCCAGCACCCTAGTCGGCGAGCCTGAACGAGTGCTAAGGGCTGTCTCGGCCGAGCGAGAGCCCCCTCAGATGGCGAGATCCGGCTCCTCGGGCGCGGTGCCGCGTTCCACCTCCACGCCGAGCGCCCGCAGGTCGGCGACGAAGTCGGGGTAGCCGCGGTCGACGTGGTGCACGTGGGAGACCTCGGTGACGCCGTCGGCGCAGAGCCCGGCGATGATCAGGCCGGCGCCGGCCCGGATGTCCGTGGCGCGGACCGGGGCGCCGGAGAGCCGCTCCCGACCGCAGACGAGGGCGTGGTGGCCGTCCGTCTTGATGTCCGCGCCGAGCCGCATCATCTCGTTGGCGAACATGAACCGGCCGTCGAAGATGTTCTCGGTGATCAGGGACGCCCCGTCGCTCACCGCGGCCAGCCCGATCGCCATGGGCAGCAGGTCGGTGGCGAACCCCGGGTACGGCAGGGTCACCACGTCGACGGCCGCGGGGCGGTCGTCGACGCGTACCCGGAAGGCGTCGGCCCGGGTCTCCACCAGGCCGCCGGCCGAGACCAGCTTGTCCAGCGCGACCTCCAGGAACGCCGGGTCGACGCCGGTCACGGTGACGTCCCCGCGGGTCATCGCGGCGGCGAACGCCCAGGTGCCGGCGACGATCCGGTCGCCCACGGTGGCGTGCCGCACCGGGCGCAGCTCGGGCACCCCGACGATGCGCAGGGTCGAGCTGCCGGCCCCCTCGATCCGGGCGCCCATGTGGTTCAGCATGGTGCAGATGTCGACGATCTCCGGCTCCCGGGCGGCGTTGTCGATCGTCGTGGTGCCCTCGGCCAGCACCGCCGCCATCACCAGGTTCTCCGTGGCGCCGACACTCGGGAAGTCCAGCACGATGTCCGCGCCGTGCAGACCGTCCGGGGCTTCGGCGATGACGAAGCCGTGCTCGCCGGAGATTTCGGCGCCCATCCGGGTCAGGCCGGAGATGTGCATGTCCAGGCCGCGCGACCCGATGGCGTCGCCACCGGGGTGGGCCACCCGCACGTACCCCCGGCGGGCCAGCAGCGGGCCGAGCACGCAGATCGACGCGCGCAGCCGGCGGACCAGGTCGTAGTCGGCCTCCGCGCCGGGCTGCTCCGGTACGTCGATGACGACCGACCGGGAGCGCTCCACCCCGCCCCGGGCCACCATCGGGTCGACCGGGTCGTCGGCGGCGAACCGGACGCCGCAGCCCAGCCGGCGCAGCACCTCGCCCATGATGGCGATGTCGGTGATCCGGGGGACGTTCGTGATCACGCTGCGTCCCGGGGCGAGCAGCGCGGCCGCCATCAGCTTCAGCGCTGAATTCTTCGCCCCGACCACGTGCACCGTGCCGGCCAGCCGGGCCTCACCGAGCACCCGGATGACGTCGACGTCGTTGACCGCCGGATCACCCGCGTCGCCCGGACCGACCCCGGCCGGCCAACCGGTCTGGGCCGGCCGGGCCGGGATGGTCAGGTCCGGAATCCGTAGGCTGTGCGTCATGGCCGTCCACCTCACGCGCATCTACACCAAGGCCGGCGACGCCGGCATGACCAGGCTGAGCAACAACGAGCAGGTGCCGAAGACCGATCCGCGGATCGCCGCGTACGCGGACGTGGACGAGTGCAACGCCGCGATCGGCGTCGCGCTCGCCCTCGGGCAGCTCGATGACGAGCTGCGGGCGGTCCTCGGGTCGATCCAGAACGACATGTTCGACGTCGGGGCGGACCTGTCGATCCCGGTGGAGCCGGATCCGGCGTACCCGCCGCTACGGGTCACGGAGGAGTACGTCAAGCGCCTCGAGGGCTGGTGCGACGAGTACAACGGGCGCCTGAGCAAGCTCGACTCCTTCATCCTCCCCGGTGGCACCGCTGGTGCGGCGCTGCTGCACGTGGCACGGACGATCGCTCGGCGCGCCGAGCGGGCGGCGTGGGCCCTGATCGCGCACGATCCGGAGCGGACCAGCACCCTCCCGGCAAAGTATCTCAACCGGCTCTCCGATCTGCTCTTTATCTTGGCAAGAACGGCAAATCCGGACGGCGATGTGCTATGGGTGCCGGGCGGTAAGCGCTGACCGCCGGGGCCCTGCACCACGTGGAGGTCTGGATACCCGACCTCGCCGCCGCCAGACACAGTTGGGGCTGGCTCCTCGGCGAGTTGGGCTGGACGCCGTACCAGGACTGGCCGGCCGGCCGGTCTTGGCGGCTCGGCCCCACCTACCTGGTGGTCGAGGAGTCCCCCGCTCTCTCCGGCCGGGTGCACGACCGGCTCGCGCCGGGCCTCAACCACCTGGCCTTCCACGCCGGCCCGCCGGCCGCGGTGGACCGGCTGGTCGCGGCCGCCCCCGGCCACGGGTGGGAACTGCTCTTCCCGGACCGCCACCCGCACGCCGGCGGCCCCGGGACATACGCCGCATACCTCGCGGACGGGCAGGGCTACGAGGTGGAACTGGTCGCCGCACTCGACTGAGCGGTCACCCCAGCCCGACGTTTCAGCACACGGCACCCCGGCGGGCCGGGGCGTGCTGGCCGGCGCCGGGCCGGCGGGACCCACCCCGCCGGCCACTCGACCGGCCGCGCACCCGGGCCGGTCCCGGACAGGCCCGCGCGGCCGGGCGGCGCGCCCGCCGTACCCGGAACCGGTGGCCGCCGACGGCGGCGGTGACCGCCGCGACGACCAGCACCCCCGCGGCGGCCGGAAGCGCCGTCCGCGCCGCACCGATGGCCCAGCCGAGCAGCACCGTCCCCGGCACCCAGACCGCCACCGCCAGCCCGTCGAAGAGCACGAACCGGCGGTACGGCAGCCCGGCCGCCCCGGCCACCCGGGGCACCAACGTGCGGACGAACGCGGTCCACCGGCCCAGCAGCACCGCCGGCCCACCGCGCGCCGCGACCAGCGTCTCGGCACGCTGCCAGCGGTGCTCCCCCACCCGGCGGCCCAGCCGGCCACGCCGGAGCCGGGGCCCGAGCAGCCGCCCCTCCAGGTAGCCGAGCTGGTCCCCGGCGAACGCGGCGAGCGTGGTGACGGCGAGCGCGAGGCCCAGGTCGAGCCGGCCGTCCCGGGCCAGCAGGCCGACCGTCAGCATGGTGGTGGCGGCCGGCAGCACCACGCCGACCAGCAGGCCCACCTCGGCGACGAGCACCGCCGCGGCGGCCAGCAGGACGTAACCCGGCGGCAGGTGGTCGAACCGGTCCAGCAGGGAATCCAGGAAGGTCACGTCACCCAGCCTGCCGCGCCGGGGCGACGCCGCCCTCCTCCCGCCGGCCCGCCCGGGTCCTCCAGGTGGCCGCCGACCCCCTTAGGGTTCCCCCGCACCCGGCACGGGGTTGAAGTCGTCGTCGACCAGGCCGAGCCGGTGCGCCAGCACCGCCGCCTGCACCCGATTGCGCAGCTCCAGCTTCTCCATGGCCGCCGACACGTGCGTCTTCACGGTGGTCACCCCGAGGTGCAGCCGCACGCCGATCTCCGCGTTCGACAGCCCGGCGCCGACCAGCGCCAGCACCTCCCGCTCCCGGGTGCTGAGCAGCCGCAGGTCCGCCGCGCGCGCGTCCGGGTGCGGCCGCTGCTCCCGGTCGTGGGCGGCGAGCGCCCGGCGCAGTACGCGGGCCAGCACCGGCGGCGCCAGCAGGGTCTCCCCCCGCGCCGCCCGGCTCACCGAGTCGATCAGCTCCTCCGGGGCCCCGTCCTTTACCAGGTAGCCGATCGCGCCCGCGCCGAGCGCGCCGTACACGTTGACGTCGTCGGCGAAGGTGGTCAGCACCAGCACCCGGGCGGCCGGCTGCCGGTCCAGGATCCGCCGGGTCGCCTCGATGCCGTCCATCCGGGGCATCCGCAGATCCATGAGGATCACATCCGGCCGCAGCCGCTCGGCGAGGCGCACCGCGTCGTGGCCGTTCCCCGCCTCGCCCACCACCTCGAAACCACCGGCCGTCCGCAGCAGCAGACCCACCCCGGCCCGGACCAGCGTCTGGTCATCGACCACGAGCACCCTGATCATCTGTTCTCCCTGACCGGCAGCCGTGCCTGCACCCGCCAGCCGCCGCCCTCCGTGCCCGTCGCGGTGAGCGTGCCACCGAGCAGGCCCACCCGCTCCCGCATCCCGCTCAGCCCGTAGCCGGACGCGGGCAGCGCGGGACGCCCCGGCCGGCCACGCTCCGGCTCGGCGAGCTGCTGCCGGACCGGCCCGCTGTCCAGCACCTCCAGCAGCAGCGCGCCGTCGACCCCCTGGACGTCCACCGAGGCGATCGCCCCGGGTCCGGCGTGCTTGAGGGTGTTGGTCAGCGCCTCCTGCACCACCCGCGCGGCCGTCGTACCCACCACCAGCGGCACCCAGGCCAGCGCGGGCGACACGCTCACCTGGACCGCCACACCCGCCTCGCGGACCCGTCGGGCGGCGTCCCGGATCACCTGCTCCGGCTCCACCTGCGGGTCGGTCGGCTCGACCGCCTCCGGGTCCCGGAGCACCTCCAGCAACTCCCGCAGTTCGTCCAGCACCTGCCCGGCCGTGTCCCGCAGCTCGCCGAGGGCGGACACCGCCTCGTCGGTGCGGCCGGTGTGCTGCACGGCGTACCGGGCCGCGCCGGCGCGCAGGGCGATCGCCGCGATGTGGTGGGCCACGATGTCGTGCAGGTCCCGGGCGACACCCGCCCGCTCGGCGAGGCGGGCCGCCCGGGTCTCCGCCGCGCGGCGCTCCTCCACCTCCCGGGCGCGCTCCTCGGCCGCCGCCGCGGCCTGCCGCACCCCGCGCAGATACCGGCCGAACGCCACCGGCGCGGCGACCACCCCGGCCAGCAGGACCAGACGGATCACCCCGGTGCCGCCGGAGAGGACGCCCGCGTCGCGCTGCAGGGCGTCGCCCAGCGTCGCCCCGAGGTAGAGGGCATACCCCGCCACCGTCGCCGACCGGCCGCACCGGTATGCGACGTAGCCCAGCGCGACCGCCCCGGCTAGCTGCGGGATGCCGCCACCGGCCAGCGTCACCGCGCCGCCGACGACCATCAGCGCCGACTCCGCGAGCAGCACCGGCCAGGGCCACCGCCGTACGGCCACCAGGGCCAGCCCGGCGAGGACCGCGAAGACCTCCGCCCACTCCTCGCGGGCCACCCCCGGCCGGGCCATCCGGGTGGTCGCCAGGCCCAGTCCGGCCGTGGCCAGCCCGAGCAGCACCTCCCGCCACCAGCCGCGCCACCCATCCGTCACCTGGCCAACCATACGGACGACCGGCGCCGCCGACGGCCCTCCCATCGGCCGCCGTGCCTCCTCCAGGTGGCCGGTACGCCGACCGCCGGCACGAGGCCCGCCCGGCCGTCCCGCGCCTAGCGTCGACCAGCGTGATCAGCGACGCGCCGACCTTCCTCACCCAGTTCATGCGGCACCCGCTCGCCACCGGCGCGGTGCTGCCCAGCGGGCCCACCCTGGCCCGGGACATCACGGCGGCGGTGCCGCGGGCGGGGCACCCGCTGGTGGTCGAGCTCGGCCCCGGGACCGGAGCGTTCACCGGGGCAATCCAGCAGCGGCTGGCCGGCCGCGGCCACCACCTGGCGGTCGAACTCAACCCGGCGTTCGCCACCGGCCTGGCCCGCCGGCACCCCGCCGTCGAGGTGGTACGCGCCGACGCCGCCGCGCTCGGGGAACTGCTGGCGGAACGCCGGCTCGCGGCGGCCGACGTGGTGGTCAGCGGGCTGCCCTGGGCCGCCTTTCCCGCCCGACGGCAGCGGGCGATCCTCGCCGCGGTGGTCGGTGCGCTCAACGCCGGCGGGGTCTTCACCACCTTCGCGTACCGGCACGCCCTGCCGACCCGCCCGGCCCGGCGCTTCCACCGGCTGCTGACCGGCGTCTTCGACGAGGTGACCGTGGGCCGGACCGTCTGGGCCAACCTGCCACCCGCCCTCGTGTACCACTGCCGCCGCCCACTCGCGCCACTCGCCGCAGGCTCCCGCCTGGACAGAGGGGGCCAGACCCCCGAAGATCCACACCAGGTCGCGTAAACGGCGGTATCCGACAGCCGCCGACACCCCCACATCGCGTATATGGAGTCGATCAAGCCCCGGCCAGCGCGCCAACGGCGACACACTCCACGAGGAGGCGGCGAGCCCCGGACCGCGACCAAAGACGGACCAGGGGCGAGGGATCAGGCGGCGGGCCAGTCCTGGGAGGCCATACGCGGCGAGACCGCCCCGGGCGGGGCGGCCTCGAGCCAGGAGAGGAAGCCGGTGACCGTGGACCGCGCCATGGCGATCTCCACCGGTGCGTGATTGCTGGTACAGCGCAGGATCACCCAGTCGGCCGGCATGGAGAGCCGTTCCTGCCCCTCGGGGAGCCGGCGGCGCTCCACCGCGAGCCGCTTACGGGAGAGTACCCGCTTGGGCCGCAGGGCGAAGCTGAACATGCGGTACCAGCGAAGTTCGTCGCCGACGAAACGGCCGAAGCCGGGTGACCAGCCTCGGCCGTCGAGGATCGTGGAGACCCGGACACTGAGCCGGATGATGCCTCCGCTGCGGGTGAACAGTGCCCGCCGGACGAAGAGGATCAGAAGCGAGGCGAGCACGACCGCGACGCCGATTCCGATCCCTTCCACGATCTCCATCGGCGGGTCGGCTCAGCGCGCCGGGGTGGCGGGGGTGGCGCTCTCGGCGAGGACCGTGACGCCCTCACCGGTAACCGACACGAAGCCGCCAGCCACGTCGTACGCGAGCTGCTGGCCGCCGGCCTGCTTGATGCGTACCTGGCTGGGCTCGGCGAGCTGGCCGAGCAGGGGCGCGTGCCCCGCCAGCACACCCAGCTCACCCTCGGTCGTCCGGGCGACGACCATCTCGGCCTCGCCGGACCAGACCTTCTCCTCGACGGCTACGAGCTCGACGTGAAGCTGCTGTGCCACGCTGTCTCCTTGCTGCGGCGGCGGATTGCCGAAAGTCTAGTCGCGGCCTCGAGCCCCACCCAACGCGGGTGGCGAGAGCTGCGCCACGGTCACGTCAACGAGCCCCGGCACCCGCCGGGGTCCGTTGGCGCTCAGGTTAACTGGTCTTCTGCTTGAAGTCGGGGTGCTCCAGCATGAACGCGTCGATCTGTTCGTTGCGGAGGGCCGCGAAGAAGTCGTCGGCCGGCGGCAGCAGCCGCTCCCCCTTGTACGCCGAGCCGGTGCCGATGCCCTCGCCGGGCAGCTTGATCGTCTGGATCGAGTCGGCTCGGATGCCCTTCAGCGCGAGCGCGAAGTCGACCACGCTGTTGCCGCGGCCGTTGAAGATGAGCGACTCGCCGGCGGCGCGGAGCACCCGGTCCAGCTTCACCGGGTTGGTCACCACGTCGGCGCTGAACGCCTGGCTCACCATCGCCTTGACGAACTGCTGCTGGTGCCGCTGCCGGCCGTAGTCGGCGTCCGGCACGCCGTTGCGCGGGTAGCGCTGCCGCACGTAGTCCAGCGCCTGCCAGCCCTTGAGGTGCGCGTTGCCCTTCTTGTACTCGGCCTGCGGGCCGAGGTAGCCCCCACCGCCGGGCTTGAGCTGGCGCATGGTGCCGTCGGGCTGGCGGTGCTCCGACTTCACGTCCCGCTCGATGTACATGTCGACGCCGCCCATGGCGTCGACGATCTTCCGGAAGCCGGTGAAGTTGATGATCGCGCCGGCATCGAAGCGCTCGATCCCGGTGACCTGCTGGACGGTCTTCGCGAGCAGTTCGAAGCCCTGCGCAGCGTCGGGGTTCTGCCCGGACACCCTGCTGCCGTACGACATGGCGTCATTCAGCTTGCCGGTGCCGCCCGAGTAGTGCGCCTTGGGGAAGGCCGGGATGTCGACCCGCAGGTCGCGGGGAAGTGAGAAGAGGTAGCCCCGGTCCAGGCCGGCCGGCACGTGCATGATCATGACCGAGTCGGACAGTGGCGGGGTCTTCGGATCGCGGGGGTCGATGCCGACCAGCAGGATGTTCAGCGGGCCCTTGATGTCGCTCTTCTTCTCGGTGGCGCCGGCCGCCTCGTCACCGAAGAGGTCCCCCTTGCCGACCGCGCCCTCATAGCGGGCCACCAGCGCGTGATAGCCCACCAGCACGCTGCCACTCAGCACCATGAGGACCACGCCGAAGATGGTGCACATCCGGGCCCACCGCGGCACTCCCCGCCAGCTGGACCGCTTGCCGCCGCGCGTGCCGGCCTTGGCCACGAGCTTCTCCAATCGTCGCGCCCACGACTGGTAGACGGGCGGGCGGATCCGTTTCGTTGCGATAGCGAGCAACGTTGATGACGTGAAGTCGTGTCACGAACGGTACCGCGCGGTCCGGCGAACCGCCTTCCGGGCATCCGGACATCGGGTACGAGCTGGGCCCGAACAGGCGGAGGCCGCCCCGACGTCTGTCGGGGCGGCCTCCGTGGAGTGTGGCAAGGGTCTCAGCCCTCCATCAGCTCCTTGGCCTTGCGCTCCAGGTCCTCGAGACCGCCGCACATGAAGAAGGCCTGCTCGGGGAAGTGGTCGTACTCGCCCTCGCTGATCTTCTTGAACGCCTCGATGGTCTCCTTGATCGGGACCGTCGAGCCCGGTACGCCGGTGAACTGCTCGGCGGCGTAGGTGTTCTGCGACAGGAAGCGCTCGATCCGCCGGGCCCGCTGCACGGTGATCTTGTCTTCCTCGGAGAGCTCCTCGATACCGAGGATGGCGATGATGTCCTGCAGGTCCTTGTAGCGCTGCAGGATCCGCTTCACCTCGGTGGCCACCTGGAAGTGCTCCTGGCCGACGAACTCCGGGGCGAGGATCCGGGACGAGGACGCCAGCGGGTCCACGGCCGGGTAGATGCCCTTGTCGGAGATCGACCGCTCCAGGTTGGTGGTCGCGTCCAGGTGGGCGAACGTGGTGGCCGGCGCCGGGTCGGTGTAGTCGTCGGCGGGCACGTAGATCGCCTGCATCGAGGTGATGGCCTGGCCCCGGACGGAGGTGATCCGCTCCTGGAGCTCGCCCATCTCGTCGGCCAGGGTCGGCTGGTAGCCCACGGCGCTCGGCATGCGGCCGAGCAGCGTGGAAACCTCGGAACCGGCCTGGGTGAAGCGGAAGATGTTGTCGATGAAGAGCAGCACCTCCTGCTTCTTCACGTCGCGGAAGTACTCCGCCATGGTGAGCGCGGAGAGGGCGACCCGGAGCCGGGTGCCCGGCGGCTCGTCCATCTGGCCGTAGACCAGCGCGGTCTTGTCGATGACGCCGGACTCGGTCATCTCGGCGATGAGGTCGTTGCCCTCACGGGTGCGCTCACCCACGCCGGCGAACACCGAGGTGCCACCGAAGTTCCGGGCGACGCGGGTGATCATCTCCTGGATGAGCACCGTCTTGCCCACGCCGGCGCCACCGAACAGGCCGATCTTACCGCCCTTGACGTACGGGGCGAGCAGGTCGATGACCTTGATGCCGGTCTCCAGCATCTCGGTCTTCGGCTCCAGGTCCGCGAAGGCCGGGGCCTTGCGGTGGATCTGCCAGTGGTCGTCCGGGTTGAGCGTCTCACCCTCGGTGAGGTTGAGGCACTCGCCGATCGCGTTGAACACGTGGCCCTTGACCGCGTCGCCCACCGGCACGCTGATCGGCGAGCCGGTGTCCCGCACCTCGGTGCCGCGGACCAGGCCGTCGGTCGGCTGCATCGAGATGGCGCGGACCAGGTTGTCACCCAGGTGCTGGGCGACCTCCAGGGTCAGCGTCTTCTCGCCGCCGGACAGGGTCACGTCGACGTGCAGGGCGTTGAACAGGTCCGGCATGGCGTCGCGCGGGAACTCGGCGTCGACGACCGGGCCGATGACCCGGACCACGCGACCCGTGGCCGTCTTGGTCTCTACTGGGGCAGTCATCACACTTCACTTCCCGACGCGGCGAGCGCGTTCGCGCCGCCGACGATCTCACTGATCTCCTGGGTGATCCCGGCCTGGCGGGCCGTGTTCATCTCCCGCGTGTACTTCTCGATCATCTCTTCGGCGTTGTCGGTGGCGCTCTTCATCGCCCGCCGACGGGCCGCCGACTCGCTGGCCGCCGACTCCAGCAACGCCGCGTAGATCCGCGTGTTGATGTACTTCGGCAGCAGCGCGTCGAGCAGCGCCTCCGCCTCCGGCTCGAACTCGTACGCCGGGAGCAGACCCTCGGACCGCGGCCGGTCCTCGACCTGCATCGGGCCGATGATCCGCGTGACCGGCGTCTGGGTCATCAGGGACTTGAACTCGGTGTAGACGATGTGCAGCTCGTCGATGCCGACAACCCCGTCCGGCCCGGCCCCGCCGTCCACGTCGTCCGCGCCGGCCGTGAACGCCTTGATCAGCGTCTCGCCCACCTCGCGAGCATCGGAGAAGGCCGGCTGCTCCGAGAAGCCGGTCCAGCTCGCCGCGATCTCCCGGTTGCGGAACCGGTAGAACGTGACGCCCTTGCGCCCGATGACGTAGAGCACCGGCTCCTTGCCGTCGGCCGCAAGCCGGGCGATCAGCGACTCGGCCGTCCTGATGGCGTTGGAGCTGTAACCACCGGCCAGACCCCGGTCGCTGGTGACCAGCAGGACGCCCGCCCGCCGCACCCGCTCGCGCGGGGTGAGCAGCGGGTGGTCGATCCGCGCGTTGGACGCCAGCGCCGTGAGCACGTCGGTGATCGCCTTGGCGTACGGCAGGGAGGCCTCCACCCGCGCCTGGGCCTTGGCGATGCGGCTCGTCGCCACGAGCTCCATCGCCTTGGTGATCTTCTTCATCGACTTCGCCGAGCGGATCCGTTGACGAAGAACGCGTACCTGGGCGGCCATCGTCAGCTCTCAGCCGGGCGGTCGGTCGAGCCCTCGCGGAAGCGGGTCACCGTCTCGCGGGTCTCCTCGCCCTCCAGCGGCTTGGCCGGGGCCTCGTTGATCCGCACCTCATCCTCCTTGCCGAGGAAGAGCTGCTTGAACTCGGTGATGGCCGAGTCGAGCGAGCCGATGATGTCGTCGTCCCACTTGTTGTCCGCGATCGCGGCCAGGACGCCCTCGTGCTTGTGCCGGAGGTACTGCAGGAACTCCGACTCGAAGCGCTTGATCTCGCCGACCGGGATGTCGTCCAGCTTGCCCTCGGTGCCGGCCCAGACCGAGACGACCTGCTCCTGCACCGGGTACGGCGAGTAGTTCGGCTGCTTGAGCAGCTCGACCAGGCGGGAGCCGCGCTCGAGCTGGGCACGGGAGGCCTTGTCCAGGTCGGAGGCGAAGGCGGCGAACGCCTCCAGCTCGCGGAACTGGGCCAGGTTGAGCCGGAGCGAACCGGCGACCTTCCGCATCGGCTTCACCTGGGCGGCGCCACCGACCCGGGAGACCGAGGTGCCGACGTTGATGGCCGGCCGGACGCCCTGGTTGAACAGGTCGGTCTCGAGGAAGATCTGACCGTCGGTGATCGAGATCACGTTGGTCGGGATGAACGCGGAGATGTCGTTCGCCTTGGTCTCGATGATCGGCAGACCGGTCATCGAGCCGCCGCCCAGCTCGTCGGAGAGCTTGGCGCAGCGCTCCAGCAGCCGGGAGTGCAGGTAGAAGACGTCACCCGGGTACGCCTCGCGGCCCGGCGGGCGGCGCAGCAGCAGCGACACGGCCCGGTACGCCTCGGCCTGCTTGCTCAGGTCGTCGAAGACGATCAGGACGTGCTTGCCGCCGTACATCCAGTGCTGCCCGATGGACGAGCCGGTGTACGGGGCGAGGTACTTGAAGCCAGCCGGGTCCGAGGCCGGGGAGGCGACGATGGTGGTGTACTCCATCGCGCCCGCCTCCTCCAGCGTCCCCTTGATCGAGGCGATGGTGGAGGCCTTCTGGCCGACGGCGACGTAGATGCAGCGGACCTGCTTCTTCGGGTCGCCGGAACGCCAGTTGTCCCGCTGGTTGAGGATGGCGTCCAGGGCGACCGTGGTCTTGCCGGTCTTCCGGTCACCGATGATCAGCTGACGCTGGCCGCGGCCGATCGGGGTCATCGCGTCGACGGCCTTGAGACCGGTCTGCAGCGGCTCGAAGACCGACTGGCGGGACATCACGTTCGGGGCCTGGAGCTCCAGCTCGCGGTAGCCCTCGTCCGGGATGTCGCCGAGGCCGTCGATCGGCTGGCCGAGCGCGTTGACCACGCGGCCGAGGAAGGCGTCGCCGACCGGGACGGAGAGCACCCGGCCGGTGCGCTTGACGCGCTGCCCCTCCTCGATACCGCCGAAGTCACCGAGGACGACGACACCGATCTCCCGGACGTCGAGGTTCAGCGCCACGCCGAGCGTGCCGTCCTCGAACTCCAGGAGCTCGTTGGTCATGGTCGAGGGCAGACCCTCGACGTGGGCGATGCCGTCGCCGGCGTCGGCGACGGTGCCGACCTCCTCACGGGAGACGTCGGCCGTGTAGGAGGAGACATAGCGCTCCAGGGCGCCGCGGATCTCCTCCGTCGAGATGGTCAGCTCGGCCATCCTCTGCTTCCTTCAAGTATCAGGGGCCCGGGATACCTAGTACCGACCGGTCCGATGGCGTCGAATCAGGGCTGCGGAGGCGCTGGTCAGCGCTTCGCGAGCGCGTTGCGGGTCTCGTTGAGGCGGCGCAGGACGGTGCCGTCGTACAGGTCGGAGCCGACCCGCACGCTCACCCCACCGAGCACCTCGGGGTTCACCGTCTGCTTGACGGAAACCTCTCGACCGTACATCGCGGAGAGGCGGGCACCGAGGCGTCGCTCCTCCTCGTCACTCAGCGGGGCCGCCACGGTCACGTACGCGACCTGACGGTCCCGCCGGTCGGCGGCCAGCTCGACCAGCCGGGTGAGCGCCCCGATGAACGAGCGCCCCCCGAAGCCGGCCAGCGCGGCCTCGACGAGACGGACGGTGACCGGCCGGGCCTTGCCGGCGAGCAGCTCGCGGGCCAGGGTGGCCCGCCGCTCGGCCGGGGCCATCGGATCGGAGAGCGCGTTGGACAGCTCGGCGGAAGCGGAGACGACCTGGCCGAAACGGAACAGCTCGTCCTCGACCTCGCCCAGCTCGCCGGCCTTCTCGGCGCCCGCCAGGAGCGCCTCGACACCCAGCCGCTCGGTGCCGTCGAGCAACTCCGACGGCGCCGACCAGCGGCCGCCGACCAGCGCGGTGAGCAGGTCGAGCGCGTCCGCGCCGACCTTCCCGCTCAGGATGCCCGTGAGCAGGCCGGTGCGGTCCTCACCCGGACGCGCCGGGTCCGACAGCGCCCGGCGCAGCCGCGGCTCGCGCCGCAGCAGTGCGGCCACGGAGAGGATGTCGTCGGCGGTGGAGGCCACCGCCGACGGCTCCGCGCCACGGGCGTACGCGTCGAGGCGCTCGGCCCCGACCTTGTACGACTCCCGGCTGGCGGCCTGCATCAGTGGGCCCCCGCGCTCTCGAGACCGCTCAGGAACCGGTCGACGGTGCCCTTGCGACGTGCCTCGTCGGCGAGCGACTCACCGACGATCTTGCTGGCCAGGTCCACCGCGAGGGTGCCGACCTCGGCGCGGAGCTCACGCACGATGGTGGCCCGCTCGGCGGAGAGCTGCTCCTTGCCGGCCGCGATGATCCGGTCGGACTCCTCCCGCGCCTTGGCGAGGATGTCCTGGCGGATCCCCTCGGCGTCGGCCCGGGCGTCGTCGCGGATCTTGGCGGCGTCGGTCCGGGCCTCGGCCAGCTGCGCGCGGTACTGCTCGAGCAGCTTGTTGGCCTCGGCCTGGGCGGCCTCGGCACGCTTGATGCCACCCTCGATCGCGTCGACCCGGGCCTGGAACGTCTGCTCCATGCGGGGGAAGACGAACTTCATCAGCACGAAGCAGAGCACGATGAAGGCGATGCCACCGACCACAATCTCCTGCCAGATCGGCAGGATGGGGTTGTGTTCAGCACCCTCGGCGAGGAAGTACATGGAAGACCTCCCGATCAGAGGGGGGATTACTTAGCCCAGACGAAGCCGAACGCGACGCCGAGCAGGGCCAGCGCCTCGATGACAGCGAAGCCGATCCAGACGTACGGCAGGGTCATCCGGGACGACTCCGGCTGGCGGGCGGTCGACTGGATGTAGGCCGAGAAGACCAGGCCCACGCCGATGCCCGGGCCGATGGCGGCCAGGCCGTAGCCGATGGCGGCGGTGCTGCCCGATACCGCGGCGAGAACGTCCATTGGTGTGTTCCTCCTGGTTATCACGCGTGACTGTCACGCGGGACGACAACGGTTGGTGCGAAGTGGATCAGTGCTCTTCGGCGAGCGCGCCCTGCACGTAGCTGGCGGTCAGCACCGTGAAGACGTAGGCCTGCAGACAGATCACCAGGAACTCGAGGAAGGTCAGCGCGACGGTCATCAGCCAGGAGAGCACCGAGACCGGCGCCAGCAGCCCGGTGGCGTTGAGCATCGCGAAGCCGCCCAGCGTGAAGACCAGCAGGAGCATGTGCCCGGCGAACATGTTGGCGAACAGACGGACGGCCAGCGAGAACGGCCGGACCAGGAAGGTCGAGAACGCCTCGATCGGGATCAGCAGCGGCAGGATGTACCAGGGCGCCGGCGGGATGAGCGAGTTCTTGAAGTACTTCACGAAGCCGTGGTGCCGGATGCCCACGTAGTTGAAGAGCACGTAGCTGATCAACGCGAGGAACGCCGGGAAGGCGATGTGCGAGTTCGGCGAGATCTGGAAGAACGGGACGATCGCGAAGAAATTCGTCAGCAGGACGAAACAGAAGAGCGTGGTGAAGTAAGGCGCGAACCGAACTCCCTGGTGCCCGATCATGTCGACCGCGATGTTGTTCCGGACGAAGCCGTAGATCGACTCGGCGAACCACTGCTTCTTGGTCGGCACCAGCTGCGGGTTGCGGTAGCTGAGCAGGAAGAACAGGATCAGGATCCCGACCGCCAGCCAGACCATGAACGTGATCTTGGTGAACCAGTAGGAGTTGTGCGCACCCCAGGGCAGGATGCTGGGCAGGTAGAAGTCCTCCACGCTGGGAGGAAAGTTTGCCGCGCCCTGTGCAAGGACGTTCGCCTGTCCGAACACCGCGTCCCTTCCTATTGAGGCGTGCCGAGCTTGCGCACGACCAGGATGATCCCCCCGGCCATGCCGAGCACGATCCCGATCCCGGTGGCGATGCCATCGGTCTCGAGCCAACGGTCGACCAGCCAGCCGATGAAGCCCCACACGAGCATGCCCGCGATCAGATAGCTGAGCGCGGTCCAACCCTGACCGGCACCGGGCGGAACGTCGCCCGGGCCGCCAGTGCTGGGGGGTTTCTGGTCACCGGCCATGTCGGGGCGAACGATATCAGTCGAGGAGACGAGGCTGTGCCTCACCCCCCGCACAACCTGGTTGTGTGGGACACGGGTGGGCGAAGTCGTCTGGAGGCACGCTACTCCCCTTCCGCCACTGAGAGAATGACCGATCGCGGACACACCGGCGCGCCGTCCGAAGCGTGGGACGGCGCGCCGGTGTGTCCGCAGGTCAGCCGCGCGACCGCCGGGCGTGCACAGTGGTCAGCCACCAGATGTGCACGCCGGTCCAGACCAGCACGCCGGCGGCGATGCCCAGGCAGAACGGGATCAGTCCCGGCCAACCGGTGGCGGCCACCCCGATCATCACCGCCCCGAGCACGCTCATCTTGGCCACGTACGCGCCGAGGCCGAAGGGCAGCACGAGCTGGGGGTCGCGGGCGTCGGCCCAGGCCAGCAGCACCGTGGTGAACGTGTAGCTGAGCGCGGTGACGGCCACCCCGGCCGCCGCGCCGAGCGCGCCGTCCGCGCCCCGGGTCACCCCGCCGACCACCCCGGCGACCGCCGCCAGCACCGCCGTCGAGATCAGCAGCACCGGCAGGTGGCGCAGCCGCCAGCCGCGGTCCTCCAGCGCCTCCGCGGCGCGCGTCCCCGGCTCAGCCACGGGGGTACGCCGGGAACGTGGTGACCAGCTCGGTCACGTCGGCGGCGATCCGGGCCAGCTCGTCGGTTCCCCCCGGCGCCGCCGGATCGGTGCGGACCGCCCGCGCGATCAGCGTGGCGATCCGTCGCATCTCGCCCTCCCGCATGCCCTGGGTGGTGACGCTCGGCGTACCCACCCGGATGCCGGAGGCGACCATCGGCTTCTGCGGGTCGTACGGGACGGCGTTCTTGTTCAGCGTGATCTTCGCCGCGTCGCAGCGCGCCTCGGCGTCCGCCCCGGTCACCCCGACCTCGCGCAGGTCGATCAGCGCCAGGTGGGTGTCGGTGCCGCCGGAGACCGGCCGCATCCCCTCGGCGGCCAGCCCGTCGGCGAGCGCCTGGGCGTTGCTCACCACCTGCGACGCGTACGCCCGGAACTCGGGCTGGGCGGCCTCGCGCAGCGCGACCGCCTTGGCGGCGACGGCGTGCATCAGCGGGCCGCCCTGGGTGAACGGGAAGACCGCCTTGTCGATCCGGGCGGCCAGCGACTCCCGGCAGAGGATCATGCCGCCGCGCGGGCCGCGCAGCGTCTTGTGGGTGGTGGCGCAGACGACGTCGGCGTACGGCACCGGGGAGGGGACGGCCCGGCCGGCGACCAGCCCGATGAAGTGTGCCGCGTCCACCATGAGGTAGGCGTCGACCTCGTCGGCGATCTCCCGGAACCGGGCGAAGTCGATCAGCCGCGGATACGCGGTCGCCCCGCAGATGATCATCTTGGGGCGGTGCGCCCGGGCCAGGTCGCGTACCTCGTCGTAGTCGATCAGCTCGGTGTCCCGCCGGACGGTGTAGCCGACGGTGTGGAACCACTTGCCGGAGAAGTTCACCCGGCTGCCGTGGGTGAGATGGCCGCCGTGCGGCAGGTCCATCGCCAGCACGGTGTCGCCCGGCTGCGCCAGCGCGGCGTACGCGGCCAGGTTGGCGCCGGCACCGGAGTGCGGCTGGAGGTTGGCGTGCTCGGCCCCGAACAGCTCCCTCGCCCGGGCAATGCCGATCTCCTCGGCCCGGTCCACCTCGGCGCAGCCGCCGTAGTAGCGCCGGCCCGGGTAGCCCTCGGCGTACTTGTTGGTCAGCGTGGAGCCGAGGGCCGCCAGCACGGCCGGGGAGGTGAGGTTCTCGCTGGCGATGAGCTGCAGGCCACCGCGCAGCCGCGCCAACTCCCCCAGCACCACCTCGGCGATCTCCGGGTCGACGGTGCTGAGCTGCTGGAAGTCCGGCCCCCAGAAGGTGTCTCTGGTGTTCTCCACAACGTAGGAGTCTACGGAGCCCCGCACCGGGGGCTGTGCCATGTCTCGGCACCGGAGCCACGAGTCACCTCGGCGGGCACCTCGCCCGGGCCGGCGCCGAGACCGCCGACGCTTGACCTGGTCAGTTCCCGGATCGCGGGCTGGTGCGCTCGAAGGCGATGGTCTGGCTGGGCGGGACGAAGTCGCGCACCGGCTGGTCGCGCAGCGCGTACGCCAGCAGCCGGCCCACGGCGGCGATCTGCCGGGTCTGCACGCCGCCGCCGACGGCGTCCCGGGGGTTGTCCGGGTTCGCCGCGATGGTGGCGACGGCGAGCTGCGGGGTGAAGGCGACCACCGTCTCGGTCTCGTTCCGCTCCGCGCTGCCGGTCTTGCCGGCCACCGGCCGGTCCAGCCCGGGCGCCAACTCCTCGGCGGTGCCGCCGTCACAGCGGCGGTACATCGACTGGTCGCCGACCGGGCAGCGGGCCGCGTCCGCCGCCGCCCGGGCCACCTCCGTGTCGAGCGCCTGCCGGCAGTCCGGGTTCCCCGCGGCCAGCTTCCGGCCGGAGCTGTCGGTGATCGAGGCGACCGGGGTGGGCCGGCACCAGACGCCCTCGGCCGCCACCGTGGCGTACGCGTTGGCCAGGTCGAGCGGGGTGGTGGCGACCACGCCCAGAGTGAACGGGCCCCAGCTCTTCGCCCCGTCGCGGGCCAGCCGGGCGTCGTCGGCCGCGCGCAGCACGATGCCGAGCCGCTCGGCCATCTCCACCACCCGGTCCGCGCCCACCCGCTCGGTCAGCCAGGCGAAGTACGTGTTCACCGACCGGCCGAACGCGCTCCACATGGTGCGCGGGCCGTCCATCCAGTCCGGGTTGGCGTTGGCCGGGCACCAGTGGCCGCCGCAGGCGGCCGGCCCGGGGCCGGTGGCGTAGTTGGTGACGTACACGGACGGGGCGTCGAACTCGGTGTCCAGCGGCAGCCCGGCCTCCAGCGCGGCGAGCATGGCGAACAGCTTGAACGTCGACCCGGCCTGGTAGCCGACGATGCCGCCGCCACCGGCGATGAGCTGGTTGACCGTGTTCGGATAGTTCTCCTGCCCCGCCGGGTTCTCGGCCACGCTGTAGTTCCGGTTCACCGCCATGGCCAGCACCCGACCGGTGCCCGGCTGGACCACGGCGGTCGGCGCGGCCCGCTTGTTGGTGACCGGATAGATCTCCAGCACCTGCTCGGTGGTCTTGCGCTGCACGTTCGGGTCGAGCGAGGAGACGATCGAAAAGCCGCCGCGGCGCAGGGTGCGCTGCCGCTCGTCCGGCGAGGCCCCGAAGGCCGACTGGCTGTTCCACCACTGGGTGAACCAGTCGCAGAAGAAGCCCCAGTCGTTGTGCTCCTTCGAGATCGCCGTGCAGTCGTTCGGGGTGGCGCTGGGCCTCAGGGCGAGCTGCTCGGCCTTCGCCCGGGCGGCGTCCTCGGCCGAGACCTGGCCGGTCTCCACCATCCGATCCAGCACGTACGCCCGGCGACCCAGTGCCGCGTCGGCGTTCCCGTTGATCGGGTCGTCGGTGTCGGGCGAGCGGACCAGTCCGGCGAGCAGTGCCGCCTGGGCCAGGGTCAGCTTCGCCGGGGTGGTGGAGAAGTAGCGCTTGCTGGCCGCGCCGATGCCGTACGCCCCGGCGCCGAAGTACGCGATGTTGAGGTAGCGGCCCAGGATCTCGTCCTTGTTCAGTTCCCGCTCCAGGGCCAGCGCGTACCGCATCTCGCGGATCTTGCGGCCGGCGCTGATCTCGGTGGCCCGGGCCCGCTCCGCCTCGGTCAGCCGCGGATCGCTGGCCAGCGCGTTGCGGACGTACTGCATGGTCAGCGTGGAGGCGCCCTGCCGGGTCCCGCCCTCGCGCTGGTTGACCGTGAAGGCCCGGATCACGCCGCGCACGTCCACGCCGTGGTGCTGGTAGAACCGGACGTCCTCGGCGGCCACGATGGCCTGCCGCATCACCGGCGCCACGTCGCCGACCGGCACGTCGATCCGGTCCTCGACGTAGAACGAGGTGATCAGGGTGCGGCCGTCGTTGGCGTAGAGGTTGGACCGTTGGGCCGGCTCCGGCGTCCGCAGCGACTGCGGCAGCTCGGCGAAGGGCACCAGCCCCTTGAAACCGAACCCGAAGACCAGCGCGGCCGGCAGCGCGGCCGCCGCCAGGGCCAACCCGGCGAGCACGCCGGCGAGCAGGATGGTGAACAACTTGTCGAGATGGGCCCGGTTCATCAGCTCTCCCCGCAGGAGCCGGCTGTACGAGACCCGTTCAGAATGACCGCAATCGGCCGTTTCGCCGCCACCTTCCCCAAAACACGCAGGAATTTCGCGAGGAAGGATGAAGGTGACAGAAACCCCTACGCCGAATACCGCGAAGGGGTCAGGGCAACAGCACGGCGGCCAGCGGGTGGACCGTCTCCTCGATCTCGTCGGCCACCCGGCTGAAGCACTGGTCGCCCCGGCCCCACGGGTCGTCGAGGTCGTCGCCGGGCAGCGGGGCGGCACCCTGCCGGGCCGCGTCCGCCGCCGCCACCAGGGCCACGCCGCGGGCGTACACCGCGTCCGGGGCGGCCTCGGCCGGGGGCAGGGCGGACGCGTCCACCCCGCCCAGCAGCCGGCCGAACTCCCCCAGCACGAAGGTGCGCGCGGCGGCGTCCGGGCGCAGCGCCACCACGTACTCCTGCTGGTCGGCGGTGGCGGTGAGGACCAGGTCGGCGGCGTCGATCAGGTCGGACCGGAGCTTGCGGGCGGCGAAGCCCGCCACGTCGCCGCCGCGGGAGGTCACCTGCCGGGCGGCCGGCGGATTCATCTCCTCGCCGGCGTGCCAGCCGCCGGTGCCGGCGCTGTGGCTGTGCAGCAGCTCGTCGGAGCGCTCCGGGTCGGCACCGAGCCGGCCCAGCCGTTCGCGCACCGCGAGCACCAGCAGCCGCTCGGCCATCGGCGACCGGCAGATGTTGCCCATGCAGACGTGCAGGACGGTGAACGGCGGCACTCAGAACCCCCGCTCGTCGAGGATGTCCGGCACCACGTCGCGCAGCTTCTCCAGCGACACCGCGCCCTGGCGCAGCACCCGGGGCACCTCGCCGGTGAGGTCGACGACGGTGCTCGGCACCGGGTCGAGGGGCGGGCCCGCCTCCAGGTAGGCCCGCACGCCGTAGCCGAGCTGGTCGCGGGCCTCCTCGGCGGTGAGCGCGGCCGGCTGGCCCACCTTGTTGGCCGAGGCCACCGCCATCGGGCCGGTCTCCCGCAGCACCTCCAGGGCCACCGGGTGCAGCGGCATGCGGACGGCCACGGTGCCGCTGTCGTCGCCCAGGTCCCAGGACAGGCTCGGCGAGTGCTCCACCACGATGGTCAGCGCACCCGGCCAGAACGCCTCGACCAGGTCGCGCGCCGCCCGCGGCAGCGAGAAGACCAGGCCGTCGAGGGTGTGCCGGGAACCGATCAGCACCGGCGGCGCCTGCCGAGTACCGCCCTTGGCGTCCGCGAGCGCCTTCACCGCATACGGGGTGAAGGCGTCGGCGCCGAGGCCGTAGACCGTGTCGGTCGGCAGGACGACGAGTTCCCCGTTCTTGACCGCCTCGATGGCAGCGGCGATGCCGCGGTCCCGGTCGGCGAGCGACCGACAGTCGTAGAGCATCACGAGGAGCCAGTCTGCCACGCCGCGTCGGGCTCGGCGTGCTGGCCGTCCGCGCGGCGGGACGCGGTGGCGAACCGGGGCCGCCCGACCAGGTCCCGGTGCTCCTCGACCCGCTCGTACCGGCCGTCGGCGGCCAGCAGCGCCGGGACCGCCGCCCCGTGGGTGTCGTCGTGCTCGACGCCGAGCACGCCACCGGGCCGGAGCAGCTCGGCGGCCCGGGCGACCACCGGCCGGATCACGTCCAGCCCGTCCGCGCCGCCGAAGACCGCCTCGTCCGGGTCGTACCCGGCCACCTCCGGGGACACGGCCACCGAGCGCGGCACGTACGGCGGGTTGCAGAGCAGCACGTCGACCCGGCCCACCAGGTCGGCGAGGAGCTGCGGGTCGGTGACGTCGGCCGCCACCACCTCGATCGGGGTGTCCCCGGCGGCGGCCCGGTCAGCGGCGTTGCGGCGCAGCCAGGCCAGCGCCGCCGGCGAACGCTCCACCGCCACCACCCGCGCTCGCGGCAGCTCCTGGGCCACCGCCAGGGCGATCGCGCCGGAGCCGCTGCACAGGTCCACCACCAGCGGCACGGTCTGGCCCCGGCCCTGGGCCACGCCCCAGCCGGCGAGCAGCTCCGTCTCCGGCCGGGGCACGAACACGCCGGGGCCGACCGCCACCTCCAGGTGCCGGAACCCGGCGGTGCCGGTGAGGTGCTGGAGAGGTTCGCGGGCCACCCGCCGGGCCACCAGCGCGTCGAACCGGTCGCGCTGGCCCGGGTCGAGGCCCTCGGTCAGGGCCAGCCGCCCACGCGGCACGTCCAGCACGTACGCGGCCAACAGCTCGGCCTCCGCCCGGGGCGCCTCGACGCCCGCCGCCGCGAGGGTCCGGGCCGCCCGGGCGACCGCCAGCAAGGGCCGCTCGCGTTCCGTCCCTTCGGACGGGTGTTGCGGGAGGTGGGTCACGACATAATCATGAAGCGTCGCGGGGTGACATCACGAGCGGGTGCGTTCGGGCGCACACCACAGGGAGGTTCGAGTGGGCTGGCTCGACCGGGTCGACGACCAGGTTGACGCCCTCCGGCGCGCCCGGGCGCTGCAGGAGGCGAGCCGCTCGGCGGAGGCGGTCACCCTGCTCGACCGGGTCATCCGCACCACCAACGATCCCTGCGCCCGCGCGGACGCGCTCGTCCAGCGCCTCTGCGCGGTGATCAATCTCGGTCGGACGGCCGAGTACACCCGGGCCATCGAGGAGGCCTCCGCCGCGGTCCGGGACCTGGCCGAGCCGTACCTACACGGGCACCTCAACGCCCTGGCGGCCCTCGCCGCGCACCACCAGGGGGCGCTTGACCGCTGCGTCACCCACCTGGTCAAGGCCTCCCGCTGGCTGACCGCCGACGACGACCCGGACCGGGACACCGCCTGGGGCTGGCACGACCTGGCGATGGCCTACTCGTACCTCAGCTTCCACGGGCACGCCCTGGGGGCGATCGAGCGCGCCCGCCAGGTGGGGCTCGGCGCCGGCATCCCCGAGGAGACCTTCGCCGCCCCGGGCATCCGGCTGCGCAACGCGGTGGCCCTGGACCACACCGGCGACAGCGACGGCTGCCTGCGGGTGTTGCGCGACGTGGCCGGGGACTTCCACCGCTTCCTGCGCAGCGGGCGGGCCGGCAACATCCGGCCGAGCAGCCTGGCGGCGTACGGGTACGCCGCCGCCCGCCAGGCCACCCTCGGCGACCAGGTGGAGTCCGACCCCGCCGCCGCTCCCGACCGGCTGCTCGGGCACGGCGGCGACAGCGCCCGCGCGCGGGACATGCAGCAGCTCGGCCAGGTCTGCCTCGCCATCGCCGACGGTCGGCCGATCGAGGCGGTGACCCGGCTGGACACCGCCCGGGTCTCCATCGAGACGCTGGGCGCAGCCGAGTCGCCCCGGCTGCGCAGCATCGCGCTGGCCCGGGCCGGCGACCACGCCGCCGCGCACCGGGCCGACCGGTACGCGTTCCGGCTGGCCGCGCAGCGCAACGACCGGCTGCGGGACGTCTACATCGAGGGCATCGCCGCCCGGATCGACCACGAGGAGGTGCGCCGCGAGGCCGCCCGGTACGAGGGCGAGGCGCTCACCGACCCGCTGACCGGGCTACCCAACCGGCGCCGGCTGGAGCGCTACATCGGCGCGGTGGTGTCCCGGGGCGAGCGGGTGGTGATCGGCGTCTGCGACCTGGACGGCTTCAAGGCGGTGAACACCCGGCACGGCCACCACTCCGGTGACCTGGTGCTGCAACGGATCGCCGGGGTGATCAACCGGGTGATGCGGCGCGGGGACTTCGTGGCCCGGTACGGCGGGGACGAGTTCGTCGTGGTGCTGCCCGGAGCCGGCATGACCGAGGCGGCCGAGGTGGCCCGCCGGATCCAGGCCGCCATCCGCACGGAGGACTGGGAGTCGTTGGTCCCCGGCACCCCGGTCGGGGTGAGCATCGGCTTCGCCGAGGTGTGCGGGGGTTCCGGGGCGAGCGTTCGGGAGGCGCTCGGCGCCGCGTTCGAGCTGGCCGACCGGGAGATGCTGCGCGCCAAGGACCGCCTCCGCGCCTCCTGACCCGCCCCGGGGCGGCGCGGGTCAGCGGCGGGTCAGTTCGGTTTCGCCGGCCAGGCGGGCGGCGCGGTCGGCCTCGGTGAGGGCGTCCAGGACGCCATCCAGCTCACCGGCCAGGGCCAGGTCCAGGTTGTACGCCGTGTAGCCGATCCGGTGGTCGGTGATCCGGTTCTGCGGGAAGTTGTAGGTGCGGATGCGCTCCGACCGGTCCACGGTGCGGACCTGCGCCTTGCGGGCGTCCGAGGCGGCCGCGTCGGCCTGCTCCTGGGCGGCCGCGAGCAGCCGGGCACGCAGGATCCGCATGGCCTGCTCCCGGTTCTGCAGCTGCGACTTCTCGTTCTGGCAGGAGACCACGATCCCGGTCGGCACGTGGGTGATCCGGACCGCCGAGTCGGTGGTGTTGACCGACTGGCCGCCGGGCCCGGACGAGCGGAACACGTCGATCCGCAGGTCGTTCGGGTCGATGGTGACGTCGACGTCCTCGGCCTCCGGCAGCACCAGCACGCCGGCCGCGCTGGTGTGGATCCGGCCCTGCGACTCGGTGACCGGGACGCGCTGCACCCGGTGCACGCCGCCCTCCCACTTGAGCCGGGACCAGACGCCGTTGCCGCCCTCGGGCACGCCCTTGGTCTTGATCGCCAGGGAGACGTCCTTCACGCCGCCGAGGTCGGACTCCTGGGAGTCGATCACCTCGGTGACCCAGCCGTGCCGCTCGGCGTACCGGGTGTACATCCGGAGCAGGTCGCCGGCGAAGAGCGCCGACTCCTCGCCCCCCTCCCCGGCCTTGATCTCGACGATGACGTCCTTGGCGTCGTGCGGGTCCCGGGGGATCAGCAGCTCCGCCAGCTTCTCCTCCAGCGCCGGCAGGGACGCGGCGATCGCCTCGGCCTCGGCGGCGAACGCCGGGTCCTCGGCGGCCAGTTCGCGGGCGGCGACCAGGTCGGCTCGGGCCTGCTCCAGCTCACCGGCGGCCTTGTGCAGCGGGACGAGCTCCGCGTAGCGCCGGCCGACCCGCCGGGCGGTGCCCTGGTCGGCGTGGATCGCGGGGTCGGCGAGCCGCTTCTCCAGCTCGGCGTACTCGTCGAGGAGGGCGGCCAGGCGCTCACTGCTCATGCTGCGGATGCTCCTTCGACGATGACCGGGTGGGGGGTGAGGATAAAAGGGTGGAAACGGACGAACGCCCGCGTCCGGCACGGAGCCGGACACGGGCGTCGTCGGAGCAGCTACTTGGCCTTCTTGGCCTGAACCTTGGCGTACTTCTGCTGGAACTTCGCGACCCGACCGGCGGTGTCGAGGACGCGCTGCTTACCGGTGTAGAACGGGTGGCAGGCGCTGCAGGTCTCGACGCTGATCTGACCGCCCTTGGCGGTGCTGCGGGTCGTGAACGTGTTGCCGCAGGAGCAGCGGACCTCGGTGGTCACGTACTCCGGGTGGATGTTGGGCTTCATCTCGCCTCGGTCCTTTCGTGGGTGGTCGCCGGGTCGCCGTCGTCGCCCCCCGTCATCCGCGAGGGGCTCGGGCGTGAACCGGAACCGGTGGCCGATTGACCAGTGTGCCACGGACGTCCGCCGACCCGGCGAGCGGGCCGCACCGGAGGTCCGGCAGGCGCAACGCCCACCACCCCGCACGCATTCCCGCCCCGCTCGCGGGCATTCGTCAACCGGTGCCGGGGTGGACCGGGACGAACCGGAGGTGCGGGATGTTCTGCCTGATCGCGACCCGTGGGCTGCCCGCCTCCGGCAAGACCACCTTCGCCCGCCGGCTGCAGCCCGGCGTGGTCCGGGTCAACCGGGACGACCTGCGCCGGATGATGCACGGCGAGCGGCTCTTCACCCAGTGGGCCGAGGGGCAGGTCACCCGGGCCCAGCGGGCACAGGTGGAGGCGCTGCTGGCGGCCCGGGTGAGTGTTTGCGTGGACGACACCAACCTGCGCTCGCGCACGTTGCGGGACTGGGCCGAGCTGGCCGAGCGGTACGGCGCCGCGTTCGAGGTGCACGACTTCACCGACGTGCCGCTGGAGGAGTGCCTGCGGCGGGACGCCGCGCGGCCGGAGGCCGACCGGGTCGGCGAGGCGGCGATCCGCCGCCTGCACGAGCGCTACCTGGCCAACCGGCCGTTACCGCTGCCGGTCCCGACCGCCCGCACCGGCACCCCGGCCCGGGTCCACCCGCCCCACCCCGAGCCGCCGGCGATCGTGCTGGTGGACATCGACGGCACGGTGGCGTTGAACGTCTCGCGCAGCCCGTACGACATGACCCGGGTCGGCGAGGACGCCCCGAACGAGGCGGTGATCGCGGCGGTCCGGGCGATGCACGCGGCCGGACACGGGGTGGTCTTCTGCTCGGGCCGGGACGCGACCGCGCGGCCGGCCACCGAGGCCTGGCTGGACCGGCACGTCAAGGTGCCCTACCTGGCGCTGCACCTGCGGGCGGTCGGTGATCAGCGCAAGGACGCCGTGGTCAAGCAGGAGATCTACGAGCGGGAGATCAGGGACCGGTACCGGGTGGTCGGCGTCTTCGAGGACCGGCAGCAGGTGGTCCGGATGTGGCGGGCGCTCGGCCTGACCGTCTTCCAGGTCGCCGAGGGCGACTTCTGACCGAGCACCCGCCGACGGGCTCCTCCCCCAGGTCACAGGGCCCGTCGGCGGGTGGCGGCCGGCCGCCGGGGACGCGGCTGCGTGGCCGCGCCCCCGGGGCGGGTCAGGCGGCGGGCGCCTCCGCCGCCGTCAGGGTGACCGTCGCCTGGGCGCGTACGCCGTTGACGGTCACCGCGAGCACCACCTGACCGCCGGGACGCAGCGCGGTGAGCTGCCCCGTCGCCGGGTCGAACCGGGCCACGTGCCAGGGCTTCACCCCGTCGGCGCCGCCCACGTACAGGTTCGGCGAGCCGGACCAGTCGGCGCTGACCGGCGCGGCGACCGGAACGGCACGGCCGCCGGGCTGGGTGAGCGTGGCCGTGACGATCGCCGGGGCGCCCACCGGGACGCTGGCCGGAGCGGCCAGGGCGAGCCGGTCGACGTGGGCGTGGAACTCCGCCTCGACCCAGCGCGGCCCCTCGGCCAGCGGGTCACGGCGGGCCCGCTCCGCCTCCTGCGGGGTCACCGGGTCGACGCCGAACTCGGTCCAGCCGGTGAAGCCGCCGAGCTGGGGCGGGGTGGAGGGGTTCTTGCCCGAGTTGCCGTTGATCACGTACGGGACGCCGTCCACCCGGTCCGCGTGGAAGGTGCCGACGTGCCCGTTGACCAGGAGCGCGCCCTTGCCGGTCCGGTGCTGGAAGTCGGCCAGCCACTGCTCCACCAGGGCGGCCTCCTTGCGGTCGCCGAGCTGGCTGGCCTTGGCCGGGCTGGGGTCGCGGGGCGGGTGGTGGAAGAACACCGCGACCGAGCCGACGGCCGGGTCGGCGGCGGCGGCGTCCAGCGTGTCCCGGAGCAGCTTCACCTGGTCGAAGCCGCCGCCCCGCAGCGAACCGCTCGACGTGTTCAGCGTGACGAACCGGGTGCCCTCGTGGTCGAAGACCCGCGAGGTGGCGCCGAAGACGTTCCGGAAGTTGTCGATCGGGGCGCCCATGATCTCGTGGTTGCCCGGGACGTAGTAGTAGGGCAGCTCGCCACCCAGCTCCTCGGCGAGGATCCGCTTGGCCAGCGCGAAGTCCGCCGGGTACGCGGTGTCCACGAAGTCGCCGTCGATGATCAGGAAGTCCGGCTTCGCCGCCTTGACCTCGCGGAGCGTACGGCGGGCCTGGGCGACCAGGTCGCTGTCCGGGTCGGCCGCGACGAACTGGGCGTCGGACAGCACCGCGAAGCGCCAGGGCGCGCCGTCCACCGTGCCGTCGCGCAGCACCACCCGATCGGTCCGGGCCGGCTCGGCCGGCGCGTCCAGCGTGGGCGGCACCTTGGCCACCAGGTCGTCGATGACCACCTCGCTCTTGTACTGCTTGGCCGGGTCGGTCTCGGCCACGTAGAACCGGCGCACCCGGACCGGGTACTGCACCCCGGGCGGGACGGCGAACTCGACGTACCGCCAGCCGGTCCAGGTGACGTACGGGCCGCGCAGCACGAACTGGGTGTCCTGGGCGTCGTGCAGGTGCAGGCTGGGCCACTCCCCGGCGCCGTTGCCCTTGATCCACATACCGAACGCCTGCGGCTGGCCGGGCACGGCGATCCAGGCCGGCGGGTCGGCGTACGCGGCGCGGGTGCCGGTGGACTGGCTGAAGTCGTACGACATCTTCAGCCCGGTGCCGGTGTGGCCCGGCGCCGGCGCGACCGATCCGCTGGCCCGGGCCTGGCTGAACTTCCAGGCGGCGGCGTCGTCGAAGCCGGCCACCGGCACGTCGGCCAGCCCGACGGTCACCGGCAGCACGGTGGTCTCCGCTCCGACGTGGACTGTGACCAGGGCCGAGCCGCTGTCGCCGAGCGCCTTCACGGAGAGGTTGCCGTCATCGGTCGGGGTGATCGCGAGGACGTCGTGGTCGTACTCCAGGCGCAGGTCCGCCGGCTCGATGGGCGCGGTGTTGCCCTCGGCGTCGTAGCCCACCACGCCGAACAGGCCGGTGTCGCCCTGCCGGTTGAGGCCGAGCCGGTCCACGGTGGAGTCGATCCGCTCCAGCGGACCGAGCACGGTCAGGTCCAGGGTGCCGCGGGCCTCCTCCCGCCACGCGGTGACGGTGCTGCGGCCGGGCCGGTCGGCCCGGAACACGCCCTCGTCGTCCACCGTGCCCTGGGCGGCCGGGTTGGCCCGCCACTGCGGCGCGCCGGCCGCCGGCCCGTAGGTCTCGTCGTAGCCGGCGGCGGTGAGCCGGCGGGTGAGCCCGGGGAAGACCCGGTCCGGCCGCCCGCCGCGGACCGGGGCGACCCCCGGAGCGGCGGTCGGGTCACTCGCCGTCTCGAGCCAGAATCCGGTGAGCCGGCCGCTGCCCTGCGGGGCGTAGATGGCCAGTCCGTTCGGCACCGGCCGCTCGCTGCCGTCCGAGGGGCTGTTCTCCACCTGCACGGTGGCCGCGCCGGGCTCGCGGGCCAGCAGGGTCGAGGAGCCGCCCCCGTCGAGGTTCAGCGCGGTCCACGCGCCGAGCTCGCGCATCATCCGGCCCATCTCGGTCTGGGTGACGCCCCGGCTGTCCACCTGCCGACCGTCCACGGTCAGCATGATCATTTTGCGCCCGTCGGCGGAGAAGCCGACCGAGGTACGCGGGGCGAGGCTCTGGTCGGCGATGTTCTGCACCACGCCGTCCCGGACCAGCACGCTGCCGCCGCCGACGGCCGCGCGCAGGCTGCTCCCGTCGGAGGCCTTCGGCCGCCAGCTCAGGTCGACCGGGTCGCCCGGCCGCAGTGCCGCGAGCGCGTCCGCGCCCGCCTCCCGGCCCAGCAGCACGGTGGTCCCGGCCGGGATCGCCCCGTCCCCCGGGGCGGTGGCCACGGTCGCGACCTTCCCGCCGGTCACCGTCACCTCGACCACCCGTGCGGCGCCCTCCACGGCCCGCTTGCGGGCGTACGTGCCCCACAGCGGGGTGAAGACGCCGACGCCGTCCCGCTGCACCATGTTGTTGAACTGGGTGAGCGGCACCGGCCCGGCAGGCAGTGCGGCGGTGCCCTCGAAGCCCACCTGGATCACCCGGCCCAGCCCCTCCGCGCTGATCGCCGCGGCGTTGGTGTGCCCGGCGATCGGCGACTGGATCAGCTCACCGGAGCGGATGCCGATGCCCTGCGCGGCGCCGGAGTTGTTGATGTCGAAGAAGTCGCCGTTGACGGCCGCCACCGCCCGGGTGCGGTCCGCCGCGGCGCGCAGCGGCTCGTCCCGGGTCACCGCGCCCGAGTTGACGTAGTCCACGGTGACGCCGCCGGACAGGTCGGCGGTGAGGGCGTCGGCGCGCAGCCAGCCGTCGGCGTCGTACCGGTCGAAGGAGGTCAGGTCGAGTCCGGGGGCGACCGGACGGGTGGTCTTCGCGGTCTCCAGGCCACCGGCCGGTTCCAGGCCGGCGGCGTCGCCGGCGAGGGCGACCGCGGAGTCAGGGCGCGAGGAGGCGGCGGGGGCGTCCTCGGCCGCGGTGCGTGGCTCGCCGGCGGGCGCCGCGACGCCCGGTGGGACGGGCCCGGCAAGGGCCAGCAGCGGCGTCAGCAGCAGGACGCCGGCAAGAGAGGCGGATCGACTGCGGGTACGCATGCCCGACAGTCAACCGGAGAGTGAACAGAAGTTTCAATACCCGCCGGCTTAACCGTAGAAAAACTTCAGAGCCGTGCTCGGCCATGCCGGGCCCGGAAGGCGGAAGAGGGGCACGACCCGAAGGCCGTACCCCTCTTCCGTCCGCTCCTGGCGGGATCACTCGCCCGGCGTGGACTTCGCGATCTGCATCAGGAACTCGATGTTCGTCCGGGACTGCTTGAGCCGGTCCAGCAGGAGGTCGAGCGCCGCCTGCGAGTCCAGCGAGTGCAGCACCTTCCGGAGCTTGTGGACGATCGCCAGCTCCTCCGGCGCGAGCAGGACCTCCTCCTTGCGGGTGCCGGAGGGGTTGATGTCGATCGCCGGGAAGACGCGCTTGTCGGCGATCTTCCGGTCCAGCTTGAGCTCGGCGTTGCCGGTGCCCTTGAACTCCTCGAAGATGACCGTGTCGGCCATGGAGCCGGTCTCCACCAGCGCCGTGGCGAGGATGGTCAGGGAGCCGCCGTTCTCGATGTTCCGCGCCGCGCCCAGGAAGCGCTTCGGCGGGTAGAGCGCGGTGGAGTCGATACCACCCGACATGATCCGGCCGCTGGCCGGCGCCGCCAGGTTGTACGACCGGCCGAGGCGGGTCACC
>NZ_VSFA01000046.1 GCF_008119785.1 Micromonospora sp. MP36
CGGGCAGACCCCGGTGTCCTGCGGCGTCCGGGCCCGCACCACAATCCGCTCACCCTCGTCAACCACGTCCTCGACGATCAGCGGGGACAGCCCCGAGAACACCGCCTGTACAAGCTCGTTGAAATCCTCCACATGGGACTCAGCGACGCCTCGCCACCCTCCGTCACCACCGAATGTGAGACAGGGCCCAGCGATCCGTACAGCCAAGGCTCCAGCGCGAAGGCGAAGGCCCGGGTGACTGCCGTGGAACACGCCGAGCGTGACCGCCGGTAACGGGCTGGCGCCGTCAGGTTCCCAGAGTCAGGGCGGCCAGCGCTGCGTTCGTGATCGATCCGGGGAGCAGGTCGTGGATCTCGTAGAGGTCGGCGACGCTGCCCGATTGTCCGAACTCGTCGACCCCGAGCGGCACCGCAGGCACGCCGAGCGCGGAGCCGAGCCACGCGAGCGCGTGACTGGAGGCATCGTGGACGGTCACGAGAGGTGCCCGCGTCGCGAACGCGGTGCGTAACGCGCCGGGGATGGCCGGCGCGGTCGCGGTCCGAATGCCTTGCCGCAGTGCCCGTTGCCAGGCGGTGAAGAGGCGGTCGGCCGAGGTGATGTCCACGACGTGCGCGGCGATGCCTTCCTCGGCCAGTTCGGTCGCCGCTGCGACCGTTTCCGGCAGGACGGCGCCGCTGGCGGCCAGGTAGACCTGCGGTGCCCCGGTGGCGGCCAACTCGGACGCGTCGACCAGCCGGTACGCACCGGCCAGCACCTGCCGGCGCAGGACCACGTCGCCCAGCCGGCGGCGGGCCGCTTCGAAGGGCGCTTGGTCGATCGGGCGGGTCGACAGCCGCAGGTAGTACGCGCCGTCGTCGGCCGCCGAGCCCGCCGAACCTGCGGCGATGTGCGAGAGGGCGTCGCACATGAGCCAGTCCAGGGCGGTGGCGTAAGCGGCCTCCAGGAACGTCACGCCAGGCAGTTCGATGCCGATGGACGCGGTGATCGTGGACTGATGAGCCCCGCCCTCGGGTGCCAGGGTGACCCCGGACGGTGTGCCGGCCACGAGGAAACGCGACCCGGAATAGGCGCCGTGGATGAACGCGTCCAGCCCCCGGCACACGAACGGGTCATAGACGGTGCCGACCGGCAGGAGCGGTTGGTCGGAGTGGTCCCAGGCCAGGCCAAGCTGCCCGAGCAGCAGGAAGAGGTTCATCTCGCTGATGCCGAGCTCGATGTGCTGCCCGGTCGGTCCCTCCGCCCACCTCAGCACCGGGTCGGCGTTCCATGACCGCCGCTCGGTGGGCGCGAACACTCCGGCCCGGTTGATGAACCCGGCGAGGTTGGTCGACGTCGCGACGTCCGGCGCGGTGGTCACCAGGTACGGAGCGACTGCCTTGTCGCGCGAGAGGTCCACCAGGATCCGGCCGAAGGCCTCCTGGGTGGACACCGGCCGGGAGACGCGTACCCCGGTGGCGGTCGGCACCGCGACGCCCAGCCGGGCGTTTCGCGGCTGCCGGGCCAACTGCCGCGCGCGTTCCTCGACCCACCGGCCCTCGGCCGAGTCGGCGTCGAAGCGGTCCCATTCCCGGTCGGCGCGCACGCCGGTCCGGGCCCGCAGCGCATCGATCTGCTCACCGGAGAGCAGGGCCGAGTGGTTGCGCGGGTTTCCCGCGATCGGCAGGCCCCAGCCCTTGACCGTGTAGGCGAACAGCACCGACGGCCGGTCCGTCGCGTCGCACTCGGCCAGCCCGTCCAGCACCGCGCCCAGGTCGTGGCCGCCCAGGTCGGTGACGAGTTCGCCCAGATCGTCGTCGGTGACGTCGGCGACAAGGTCCGCCAGGCCGGCGGGAGCCCCGTCCAGGAGCCGCTCCCGCAGTGCCGGGCCGGCCAGGCCGAACAGCGACTGGTACTGCTCGTTCGGCATCGCGTCGATCCACTCGCGCAGCAGCGGACCGTTCGGGCGGGAGAAGAACGCCTGGAGCCGTCGCCCGTACTTGACCTCGACCACGTGCCAGCCATTGGCCTCGAACGAGGCCCGCCACTGGTCGATCCGGATTCCGGGGACGACCCGGTCCAGGGACTGCCGGTTGAAGTCCACAATCCAGGTGACCTTGGCGAGCCCCTGGGTGGCAGGGTCGGCCACCGCTTCCCAGACGTTCCCCTCGTCCAGTTCGGCATCGCCGAGCAGCGCGATGAACCGGGACCGGGGACGCTGCCCGAAGTGGGCGTCCACGTAGCGGCGCACGGCCGCCGCGAACAGCGGCGCCGCCGCGCCGAGCCCGACCGAGCCGGTCGAGAAGTCGACCTCGTCGGGGTCCTTGGTCCGCGAGGGGTACGACTGCAGCCCGCCCCGTGCACGCAGCTTCGTCAGGTAGGACCGGTCCAGCTTGCCGAGCAGGTACTGGATCGCGTGGAAGACCGGTGCGGCGTGTGGCTTGACCGCCACCCGGTCCGCCGCGTCCAGGTGCGCGAACCACAGGGCCGTCATCACCGTCACCATCGACGCTGACGACGCCTGGTGGCCCCCGACCTTCACCCCGTCGCCGGTGTCCCGCTCACGGTTGGCCGCGTCCACGATCCGCGTCGCGAGCCACAACACCCGGCGCTGGACGGCGTCCAGGACGTCGAGGTCGACGCGCGGTTCGGCGTCCGGAACCGGCGGGCGGGCGGACAGCATGGGGGACGCGGGGGAGATGCCCGGGCGCTGACCCGGCGGTCCCGCGGTGGTGACGGGGTGGTTGATCGTGGTGCTCATGCCGGGACCCGGGTGGCACCCGCGTTGGTGACGAACTCGGCGACGCGGGCGAGGTCCTTCTCGAAACCGCCTCCGGGCAGCGCCCGGTTGGTCAGCGTGAGCGAGTCCACGCCCCACGGGCGCACGGTCGCGATCGCCGCAGCCACGTTCTCGGGGGACAGCCCCCCGGCGAGGATGACCGGGATGCCGACGGACGCGACGATCCGCGCGCTGATGTCCCAGTCGTGCACCACCCCGGCGGCGCCGACGCCCGCGACCTCGTCGGTGTGGGAGTCGAGGATGAGCAGGTCACTGACGTCGGCGTAGGCGCGGGCGGTGTCCACCGCCTCGGGGCCGGTGACGGCGATGGCCTGCATGATCTTGCAGTCGGGCAGCCGGCGTCGCAGCGACGCGACGGCGGACGGCGGCACGGCGCCGGGCTCGCCACACAGGTGCAGGATGTCGGGCTGGACCCGCGTGGTCATGCGGACGATCTCGTCGAGGTCACCGGAGACGGACAGGGCCACCGAGACTGCCTTCCCGCGCAGCGCCCGGACGGCTTCCGCAGCGGTATCTTCATCGATCTCCCCGGGCAGGCCGAGCTTGGCCGGGGTGAGGCCGACGTGGTCGACCCCTACCTCCGCGAGGGCGAGGGCCTCGCGAGCGGACTGCGCGGTGTAGATCTGGACGATCACTCGGTTCTCCAACTGGTGTCCGAAGTAGTCAGTAGGAACGCTGTGCGATGGCTTGGTTGAGTCGCTTCTCCTTCTCCAGCACGTCGTCGACGTGCCGCAGCGAGTACGCGACGTAGAGGGCGTCGAGGAGCGCCATCTGGCAGGCCCGGGCGGCCAGGGGCTCACTGCGGGTCTCGTGGGAGACGCTGACCAGCACGATGTCTCCCTGCCGCGCGACGTGTGAGTCCCGGTTGCCGGTCACGACGAGGGTGGACGCCCCGGCCCGGCGCGCCTGGGTCAACATGTCGGCCACGTCCTTCGTGGCGCCTGAGTAGGAGATGCCGACGGCGAGATCGCCGGGGCGCAGCAGGGAGGCGTGCATGATCTGCAACTGCGAGTCGATGGGGGCGTCGCAGCGGATCCCCAGCCGGTGGCACCGCTGGTAGAAGGACTGCGCGACGACCCCGGACGTGCCGACGCCGCCCACCAGGACGTGGTCGGCGGCTTCGAGTAGATCCAGGGCCCGCGCCATGTCCTGCCCGGTCAGCAGGTGGTGCGTATCGCGCAGGGACTGGATGGTGCTGGCGAAGACCTTGGCCGCGACTGTCGCCGCGTCGTCGTCGGGCGTGACGTCGTCGTGGATCAGTTGGGTCGGCGAGGCGAGGTCCTGGGCCAGGCCGAGCTTGAGGTCGGTGAACCCGGCGAAGCCGCTGTTGCGGCACATCCGCAGCACCGTTGTGTCGCTGACGTTGCAGGCGCGGGCGACATCCAGCATCGAGCTCTCCAGCAGTCCTGCCGGCTGCTCCAGGATCCAGTCCGCGACCTTCCGTTCGGTGTCGGACAGCGACGGCCTGGCAGCCCTCAGTCGCGCCAGGGCGCTCGTCCCGTTGGTGATGGAGTTGGTCATTCCCTCGCCCGTCTCGAATTGAGCAACACCCTAGACCAGGCTGGCTCGTGGTGGTAGTACTACTACCCACCAACTTTTTAAGCAGTGGAACCACAGGAGTCTGGGATGCGAATCAGATCTGCATGGCGAGCGGCACTGGCTGCCGGTGCCGCGCTCGTGATGCTGTCGGCGTGCGCAGGCGCCGGTGGCTCGACTGACACGTCTGGCGGCGGGGGCAGGACGTTGGAAATCTGGCACGCCTACGCGGGCCAGAAGGACAAGGTCGAGTTCATCGAGTACGCGCTGGACACCTTCAAGAAGGCGCACCCCGACATCAAGGTGAAAGAGGTGTCGGCCGAGCAGTCCTCCTACAAGACGAAACTGCAGACGGCCATGGCCTCGGGCAACCCGCCGGACGTCTTCTACACCCTGCCCGGCGGCTACCTGAAGGCCTTCGTCGACAGCGGCCAGGTGCTCGGGCTGGACGACGAGCTCGCCAAGCAGGGCTGGCGGGACAGCTTCCTGGAAAGCTCGCTGCCGTCAGTCACCTTCGGCGGGTCGACGTACGCGGTGCCGATCGACATCGACGCCGCGCTGGTCTGGTACAACAAGGCGCTGTTCCAAGCCAAGGGCTGGCAGGTCCCCACCACCTGGCCGGAGTTCCTCGACCTGGCCGAGAAGATCAAGTCTGCCGGCGTCGTGCCGGTCGCGCTCGGTAACAAGGACAGCTGGCCCGCGACCTTCTGGTTCCAGTACGCCGAGATGCGCATGCACGGCAGTGGCGTCATGTCCGGCTTCGGCGCCGGAGACAAGAACGCCACCTTCGGACCCGAGGCCAAGGACGCAGCCGGCACCCTGCAGACGCTCGCCCAGAAGGGATACCTGCCGAAGGGCGCGAACGGAATGTCCGACGCCGAGGCCAACATCCTCTTCCTCAACGGCAAGGCGGCCATGGTCCTCAACGGCACCTGGCAGATCGGCATGTCCGCGGAGGCCCCGGCCGGCTTCGAGCTCGGCTACTTCCCGTTCCCGACCTTCGCCGCGGGCAAGGGGAACCAGAGCGACGTCCTCGCCGGCGTCGCCGCCAGCTTCGCCGTGTCCAAGAAGGCCAAGGACAAGGAGGCGGCCCTGGCGTTCCTCCGCCACATCACCAGCCCCGAGGTGATGACCAAGTACGTCCAGATCCGCAAGACCATGGTCGCCCGCAAGGGAGCGACCACGCCGGAGGCGGCCGGCCCGCTGCTGGCCGGGGTGGTCCAGGACGTCATCGGCAAGGCCGACACCCTCGACCCGTTCTACGACACGGCCATGGCCCCCAAGACCACCGAGACGTACTACTCCACCCTCCAGGGGTTGATCGACGGCTCGATCACGCCGGCGGCGGCCTCCGAGGCCATCGAGAACGCCGCCAAGGCCGGCAAATAACCACTGCGACCCGTCGCCCGAGCGCCCGCACCGACCGCGGGCGCTCGGACGGCGACCCCGGAGGTCTCGTGTCCATATCCACGCGGTCCCACGCCGCCCGCCGCGACGCCCGGGCAGCCCTGCTGTTCCTCGCGCCCGCGGTGCTGTTCCTCGCGGCCTTCGTCGCCTACCCGCTGCTCACCGCCGGGGTCCTGTCGTTCCACTCATGGGACGGCGTCTCGCCCCGGCAGTGGACCGGGCTGGCCAACTACGAGCGGCTGCTCGGCGACCGGATCTTCTGGGGATCACTTCGTAACAACGTCCTGGTCGCGCTCACCGCGATCGTGTTCCAGGTCGGCGTCGGCATGGTCATCGCGTACTGGCTGGTGCGGGTGGTGCCCCGGATCAAGCGGTTCGCCATGTTCGTCTACGTCATCCCGGTGGTGATCAGCGAGATCTGCATCGGGTTGCTCTGGGGTTTCGTCTACAACCCCTACTTCGGCCTGCTGAACGGCTTCCTCAACACCGTCGGGCTCGACGAACTCGCCCGCGGGTGGCTGGGCGACCGGTCGACCGCCATGCCCGCAGTGCTGGTGGTCATGAACCTGACCTACCTGGGTCTGTACATCCTGCTCTTCGTCGCCGCGTTCGAGAACGTCGACGAGGCGGTGTACGACGCGGCGGCCATCGACGGCGCCGGCCACTACCGGACCTTCTTCTCCGTCAGCGTCCCGATGGTCTGGTCGAACGTCCAGGCGACGACCCTGCTCGCGGTCGTCTCCTCGTTCAAGACGTTCTCCCTCGTCTACGTGCTCACCCGAGGGGGACCGAACAACGCCACCGACGTCGTGTCCACCTACCTCTTCCAAGCCGGCTTCGGGAACTTCGAAGCCGGCTACGCGTCCACCATCGGATTCGCCCAGATCCTGCTGACCGCCGCGGTCGGCGTATTCGTCCTCGGCCTGATGCGCCGCGGGAAGCGAGGAGAGGCGTGACTTCCTCGACCATCCACGTCACCAGGCAGCACCCGACGGCCGTACCGGGAACGACCGGTCGCGGACGGCCCCGCCTCAGCACCGGCACCGCGATCGTCTACCTCATCCTGGCGGTCCACCTGACCGTGGTCGTCTTCCCCTTCCTCTGGATGGCCTACAGCTCGCTGAAGAGCAACAAGAACTTCCTGGCGTCCGTCTGGTCGCTGCCCACCGACCCGCAATGGGCCAACTACGGCAAGGCGCTCGGCGAAGGGAAACTGCTCGTCTACGCCGGAAACTCCCTCGCCGTGACGGCGGTGTCGGTCGCGCTGACCGTCGCCATAGCCACCGCCGCGGGCTACGCCTTCGTCGTCTACCGCACCCGTTGGATGCCCTGGGTGGAGGTCGCGATGCTGGTCGCGATGGCCATCCCGGCGTACGTCGCACTGGTGCCGCTGGTCGCGACGCTGCGCGACGCGGGCCTCCTGGACACCCGTACCGGCGTGGTCCTGCCCACCGTGGCCTTCAACCTGCCGGTGTCCGTCCTCATCATGCGGGCGTTCTTCAGCACGGTCCCACGATCCCTGGTCGAGGCAGCCCGGGTCGACGGCGCGTCCGAACTGCGGGCCTTCCTGCGCGTCATGGTGCCCATCGCGCGACCGGCGATGTTCACCACCGCCATCGTCAACACCATCTGGGTCTGGAACGACTTCCTCTTCCCGTTGGTGCTGCTCAACACCCCCAGCAAGAAGACCTTGCCGCTGGGCCTCACCGACTACGTGGGCGAGCGGGTCACCGACTACCCCGTGCTGCTGGCGGCGATCCTGCTCGCCGCGCTCGGCTCATTCGTGGTGTACGCCGCCCTCCAGAAGCACGTCATCGGTGGGCTGACCAGCGGCGCCATCAAACAGTGACGGCCGGCCCCACCCGCCCCAACCCAAGGAGACACCCCATGGACGACCTCGATTTCGCCAGCCGCGCCGTCTACTACGAGCCCGAGGCCAGCACGCAGTCGATCAGCTACCCGATCTACATGTCGGCCAACTACCAGTACGCCGACGACATCTACGACCAGATCGTCGACGGGGCTCGCAAGGAGGTGAACATCTACAGCCGCTGCGGCAATCCCGGCGAGTACAAGCTCGAGGAGCACGTCGCCCAGCTCGCCGGCGCCACGGCGTGCCTGGCCACCGCCTCCGGGATGGCGGCGATCTCCCACGCCCTGCTCGGCCTGCTCAAGGCCGGGGACCACCTCGTCGCCGACCTCACCACCTACAGCTCCACCCACGAGTTCTTCGACCACCGCATCCAGGACTTCGGCATCGAGGTCACGTTCGTCGACGCCAGTGACATCGCGGCGGTGGAGGCGGCGATCACCGACCGCACCCGCCTCCTCTACGTCGAGACCATCGCCAACCCCACGATGAAGATCGCGCCCCTTCGCGCACTCGCGGACCTCGCCCACTCGCGGGGCATCGTCGTCTTCTGCGACAACACCTTCGCCAGCCCGGCGGTCTGCCGGCCCCACGAGCACGGCGTGGACGTGGTGCTCGAGAGCGCCACCAAGTTCATGGGCGGCCACAACGACGCGGTGGGTGGCGTCATCACCCTGCGCTCGGACATCCTCCCGGCGGGCTGGCTGGAGCAGGTCCGCTGGAACACCCTCACCAAGCTCGGCGGCGCGCTGTCCCCGTTCAACGCGTGGCTGCTGCTGCGGGGGCTGCAGACCCTTCCGCTGCGGGTCGAACGGCAGACCCAGAACGCGCTCGCCCTCGCCGAATGGCTGGAAAAGCAGCCTCAGGTCCGTAAGGTGTTCTACCCCGGCCTGCCCAGCCACCCGCAGCACGACCTGGCGCAGCAGCAGTTCGACATGCCGGGTGCGATGCTGGCGTTCAGCCTGGACACGGAGGACCAGGCGGTGCGCGTCCTCAAGGGCCTCAAGCTGGGCTCTTTCGCGGCAAGCCTGGGTGGGGTGCGGACCGTGACCCAGGTACCCGGAACGATGGCCTTCCTCGACATCCCGGCGGCGGAGCGGGAGCAGATGGGCATCACCGACGGCATGATCCGGGTATCCGTCGGCATCGAGTCCGCCCGCGACATCATCCGCGACTTCGAGCAGGCCATGCGGTAGCTGCGGGCCGGCCCGGTCGTTCCGCCCGGGCCGCGGTGTCCCCACCCACCACGAGATCACCAGGACGATCGAAACATGACATTCCCAGCATCCGACCGGTTGGATGGCCTGCCGGTCGAGGTTCATCCAGAGGTGGCCGAGGCCCTCCGCCACGGCGGGCCCGTCGTCGCGCTGGAGTCCACCATCATCAGCCATGGCCTGCCTCGCGACAGCAACATGCAGGTGGCGCGGGACATCGAGCAGTCGGTGCGAGCTGCGGGTGCCGTGCCGGCCACCATCGCTGTCCTGGACGGTCGTGTGCGGGTCGGCCTCGACGAGGATGCCCTCCTGCAGATCGCGAGTCGCGACGATGTCAACAAGGCGAGCATCCGCGATGTCGCGGTCGCCCTCGCCCGTCGGGTTCCGGGTGCCACGACCGTGGCCTCCACGGCCTGGCTGGCCAGCCTGGTGGGCATCGAGGTCTTCGCCACCGGCGGTCTCGGTGGCGTGCATCGAGGCGCGGCGACCTCGTGGGACGAGTCCGCCGACCTCATGGGTCTCGCGGCTGCGCCGATTGTCGTGGTCTGCGCCGGCGTGAAGTCGATCCTCGACGTGCCGGCGACGCTGGAACGGCTCGAGAGCCTGTCGGTGGGCGTCGTCGGATACCGCACCGACCGGTTCCCCGGCTTCTACGTGCGAGAGACCGAAATGGCCGTGCCGTGGCGGGTGGAGACCCCGGAGGAGGTGGCCCGGATCCACGCCGCCAATCGAGCCCTGGGTAACAGCCGGGCCCTGGTTGTCGCGAACCCGATCGAGCCGGAGAGCGAGATGGACCCGGACCTGCACGACGACGTCCTGGCGGCGGGGCTCGCGGCGTTGCGGGAGCAGGACGTGCGAGGCAAGGACGTGACTCCGTTCCTGCTGGCCTTCTTCCATGAGCGGACCGGCGGTGCGAGCCTGAAGGCCAACGTCGACCTGGTGCTGGCGAATGCACGCCTTGCCGGCCAGATCGCCGTGGCCGGGGCCGGCGGCTGAGAGGTGGCAGCGCAGTGACCGCGAGCCAACTCGTGGCGGAGGTCAGCCGGCAGCGGGACGCCGTCGTCCTGCTGCTCGGTGACATCAACGTCGACCTGCTGCTCGAGATCCCCGAGTACCCACGGCCCGGTGGCGACGGCGTCGCATCGTCCCAGCGGATCGGGCTGGGCGGCTCCGCGGCCAACAGTGCCATCATGCTCCGCCGCTTGGGCCTGCGGGCCAGCATGCTCAGCGCGATCGGCGACGACCGCTGGGCCGAGGTCGCGGTCGAGGCGCTGCGCGCCGAAGGGGTCGGCTTGGAGTACGTCGTCCGCGACCCGCACGAGCCGACCTCGCTCAACGTGATCGGCGTGACGCCGGACGGGGAGCGCACGATGATGGCCTACCGCGGGGCGAACCCCCGGTATTCGCCGGCCGACCTGCCTGAAGAGGCGATCGCCGCCTGCGATTTCCTGCACGTGTCCGGCTACGCCTTCCTGCAGGCGCCGCAGTCGCTCGCCGCGGCCCGGGCGATCGAGGTGGCCACCGCGAACGGCGTGCCGGTCTCCCTCGACATCCCGGTGGATCCCGCTCGTCGTGAGCCGGCCACCATCAGGCGATTGCTGAGGTTCACCGATCTGCTGGTCGTCGGCGTTCCCGAGGCCCGGCAACTGGTCGGGACGGCCGAGCCGGCGGAGGCGTGCCGCAGGCTGCGCGATCTGGGGGCCAGGACCGTCGCGCTCAAGGTCGGCCGCGACGGCACCGTCATCGCCAGCGGCGACGAGTGGGTCGAGCTGCCCGGGCTGCCGGTGCGGACAGTCGACACGACCGGCGCCGGTGACTCCTTCTGCGCCGGCGCCATCGCCGCCATGCTGGCGGCCCTGCCGTTGGCGAAGATCGGAGCCTTCGCCAACCTGCTCGGCGCGGCTGCGGTCGAGAAACCGGGGGCCGGACAGTCGCTGCCGACCCTCGATGAGTTGCGACGCATCGAGTGCTCTATCAGCGGCGATCTCACCTCCCGCTGTGGTCATGCGTGAGGAGCATCATGGCTGTGACATCCCCATGAGCTGGGCTGTCAAGCTGCTGCGTCGGGTTTATGAGGAGACGGCGACCACGGTGCGATGAGTTTGCGGATCGTCGATCGCGGCCAGTAGGTAGTCGGCCAGGTCGGCGCGCGTCGTCTGTGTGCCAACCTTTGCGGTGGCGCCCAGCGAAGTGCGCAGACGACCGGTGCCGGGTCGGTCGGTCAGCCTTGTCGGGCGTACCACGGTCCAGGTCAGGTCGCTGGTGGCGAGGCGTTCTTCCATCCGAGCCATGTCGGCGTAGGTGTGTCGCATGAGGCGCTGCAGGATGCGTGAGGCCAACCGGGTGCCAGCTGTTGCGTCGGCGGGGATGGACAGGCCGGCTGAGGAGATCACCAGGAGTCGGCCGTGGGGCTTGAGGGCGGAGATGATCTCGGTGGTGCCAGCCGAATAGATCGTGGTGGTTCTGGTGTCGGCGGCACCGATCGCGGAGATCACCGCATCGTGGTCATCGAGCACGCCTTGCAGCGAACCTGGGGTCAGCATGTCGGCGGCGTGCACGGTGAGCCGGTCTCGGGCGGGGCCGAGGGTATCGGGGTGCCGGGCGACCGCGGTGACGCGGTGCCCGGCGGCGAGCGCGTGCTCGACGATGAGCCGTCCGGTGCGGCCGGTGGCGCCGATGACGGCGATGGTGGTCATCCTTTGTTCTCCTAGGTCAGGCCGTGGCGGGCTTGGTGGCGGGCTGCAGCTTGAAGGAAATGGCCTCCATCAGTGGCTTGTGCTGGGTCTTCTGGACGGCGGCGATGAGCCAGTGGCCGTCGGTGTCGCGCACGAGCGTGTAGGTGGCGAGCTTGCCCAGTCGGCGCGGGGTCTTCTTGGTGACGTCGCCGCGGGTCATGACGACGGCGGTGTCGGCGCCGTAGCGGCGGATGTCGAGGATCTGCAGGCTCAGACGGGTGTCTTTGAGGAAGCTGTCGAACAGGGCCTGGTGGGCGCGGCCGATTTCCGGGCCGCCGTGGTAGACGGTGCCGACGAAGGTGACGTCGGTGGCGTCGGCGGTGAAGCAGGCGCCGTAGGCGGCACCGTCACCGCGGTTCCACGCGTCCTGACTGCGTGCTAGCAGCTCGCGGATCGCCGCGACGTCCGGCTCGGTGGTCTCAGGGTGAATCGGGATGCTGGTCATCTGGATCGGTCCTTTCTTACTTCTCGGCTTCTGGCCGGGTCTGCGGGGAGATCAGGAACGAGATGCGTTCCATGACGGACTGGCGCTTGGTGTTGTGGAAGGCGGCGATGCGCCAGGTGCCGTCGTCTTGGCGCACGAGGGTGTAGGTCTGGGTCTTCGACAGCTCCGCGGGCTGCGGGCGCTGGCCTTCGTAGGTGTCGCCGCGGCTGGTGACGATCGCGGTTCCGGGGCCGTAGAACCGGATGTCGAGGTAGGAGTCGGCGAGTTTGGTGCCCTTGACGAAACCTCCGAAAAGCGCGCGGTGGGATTCGGTGATGTCGCGGCGGCCCTGGTAGTGCGTGCCGACGTAGGTCGTGTAGGTGGCGTCGTCGGTGAACATGGCGCCGTAGGCGTCGGCGTCGCCGCGATCCCACGCTCCGACCAGTTGGTCCAGCACGTTGCAGACATCGAGGTGGGCGGCGGCTGGCCCGGACGGCGTGACCGCGGTGCAGTCGGCGGTTCCGGTGGCCTGTACGTCGGCGGTGGCGTCGAGCCAGGCGTATCCGCCAGCGGCGGCCAGCCCCAGCGTCAGGCCGCCGGCCGCCAGGAGGCGCCCTACGCCGCGTCCGCGAGCGCCGCGCTTGTCTGTCGGGCACGCAGCGGTGGACGGTGCCGGGGTGGTCGTGGTCATGGGGGCCTCCCGTGGTAGCTTCTTAAGAGAAGTTTCTTCCTAGAAGATTTCTCTTCTCTGAAGAAGAGATTAGGTGGATGGAGGATCTTGTGTCAACTCCACGGGCGCAGTCGGACGCGAGCCACACCTACCGCCGCTACCTGAGCGCGGTCATGCTGCACGGCCAGGCCAGCGCCAAAGCCTGCGACCTGGGCGCGACGGACCTCTACGCGCTGAACATCCTGGAACTGGCCGGGCCGATGACGCCGGGCGAACTGGGCGCGCGCACCGGACTGACCACCGGGCCGACCACCCGCCTCATCGACCGCCTCGAAGCCGCCGGCTACGTCCGCCGCGCCCCCGACCCCAGCGACCGCCGCAAAGTGATCGTCGAGCCGATCGGTAAGCCGGCCCAACTCGACCAGGTCATGGCACCGGCTCGGCAGAAGATCGGCCAGATCCTCGCCGGCTACTCAGACGAGCAACTCCGCGTGCTCTTCGACTACTTCACCCGCGCCACGCAGGCGTACCAGGAAGCGGCCGAACACATCCCCGACGGCGACCAACAGATGCCATGAACCCGGGCGCCGGCACGTACCCCGCGTGGCCTCGCGGCGACCGGTCGGCGGCCTGGCCGGCGGGGTGTTCCACCACCGCCGCCGGCAGTTGGCTCTTGGCCTGTTGAAAATTGCCAAGCGTTGCGATGGAATAGTCGAAATGTTTCGCCATCGGTCTTCGCGGATGAAGGTGGCGCCATGTCAGTCCGACCACCCCGCCTTCTCGGCATGGCGGCGGTCGGCGCCCTGCTGGCCGTCGCCTCCCTGACCGGCACGTCCGGCGCCACGCCCGCCGAGCCGGCCTCCATCGCGGTCTGGGATCCGAGCACGTGTACCGCCCCAATCCACAACAGTTTTCGTTGTCGTTCCACACCCCCCATGGAGGCAGCGCATGTCACCTGACCAGCACGAGGTTGATCGTCGCACCTTGCTCAAAGCAGGGCTGGGTACTGGGATCGCGGCGATCGTCGGCACTGAACTGTTCGCGGCGGCACCCGCTGGTGCCGCGCCCAGCGCCATGTTCCCCTGGATCATCGATTGCGACACGTGGGGTGCGCGTCCGCCAAGGGGAGCGATTCAGATCACCGGCAACGTCACCAACAAGATCATCCTGCACCACATGGCGTTCCCGAACGTCACGGACTACTCGCGCGACCACGCAATGCAACTGGCGCGGGACTGCCAGAACCTGCATATGGACGTCAACGGCTGGGCGGACACCGGACAGCACTTCACGGTCAGCCGTGGCGGCTACGTGCTGGAGGGCCGCCACCGCAGCCTGCAGACGCTCGACACGGGCGCGCACCAGGTCATCGCCGCACACTGCCCCGGCGAGAACGGGAACGCGATCGGGATCGAGAACGAAGGCACGTACATCACCGAGACGCCGCCTGACGCACTGCTCGACTCGCTGGTAACGCTGTGCGCCGCGGTGTGCCAGCAGTTCCGGCTGCAGCCATGGGACATCTTCGGCCACTGGGACTTCTACACCACCCAGTGCCCCGGCACCGCCTTCTACCGGTTGTTCCCGATGGTGCGCTCGCGTGTCGCGGCAGCACTCGGTACCGAACAGCCGGACATCCCCGCACGCCGGTGGCCCGACATCTGGCGCTTCGTCGACGGCCCGGTGGTGCAGGTCGCGCAGTACCTGCTTGCGGATCTCGGGTACCCGCTGACCCCGAACGGCAATTTCGGGTATGACATGAATGCGGCCGTGGCCGACTTCCAAGCCAACCACGGGATTCGGGTCGACCCGGACGCGACCTTCGACGCGGCCACCTGGGAAGCGCTTGTGCCGACACTCGACAAGGACGCCAACGGCCTTCCCGTCAACGCGCTGCAGTACCTGCTCGGCCGCAAGGGGTACGGCGACGTCACGGTGAGCGGCGAATTCGACCACAGCACCATGAAGGCCGTCCAGGACATGCAGCGCCTACACGGCCTGGTGCCCAATGGGAAGGTCGACGTGGACACGTGGTGCGCGATTGTCGGCGGCTCAGTCCGTTCGGCCTTCCACTACTGAACACCGCCTGCTGGCTGGTTCAGGACGATCCGGACCCGACCGACGTAGGCGCTGGAGCGCTGCCACGTCGGCCGGGCCGGACACGCCATGACATCTGAGTGCGTCTGCTGCGACCCATAAGCGTGCCGACTACCAGTAGCGCACCGCTGAGGCTGGCGGCCAGCATGAGGACGGCGGTAGGGGCGCGTTCGATCGAGCCGCCAGCGGCACGGATCAGTTCTGTGGCGGCTTGCCGGAGAAGCACGACATAGGCAGGGTTTTGGCCACATCCGGCCAGATGCTAGCGACCTGCTTCGATGGCTCGATACGGTGGCTCGCAGGACTGCCCGACGGGCCGTCCTGCATGGTGCCGGCAGCCTGGCCGCCGCCCCGTTGGTCGCCAGTGCTGTCCAGCCCGGGGCGGGCGCGCGCGCCTAGCCGGCGCCCGGCATCGCGGCGCGATGGCCGGGTTGTGCGCTGGGAGGGATTCACGCCCGCGTTGTGAACTGTCCAAGCCCCGCAGTTCGTCGGGGCAGCGCTCCGCTCTTGAAGGGAATTGCCGAGTAAGGGAACGACGACCATCTAGGAAAAGGTTTACCTGGCCACTTGTCAACCGACCGAGGAGACTGCACATGCCGAACCACCCGAGCCGCCGCACGTTCCTCCGCAGCATCGGCGTCATGGGTCTCGCGGCCTACGCGCTGCAGCCCGGCAGCGCCGCGGCGTCCCCGCTCCCGCCCGGCAACCCGTGGGCCCGGGCCGAGTACATCAGCGGCACGGTGCGCCGCCCCCACTTCCCCAACCGCTCGTACGACATCCGCCAGTTCGGCGCCGTCGGCGACGGCGTCACCAACTGCACCGAGGCGATCAAGCAGGCCATCCGGGCCTGTCACGCCGCCGGTGGCGGCCACGTGGTCGTGCCGGCTGGTCGGTGGCTGACCGGTCCGATCCACCTGCTGAGCAACGTCGACCTGCACGTCACCGCCGACGCGGTGGTGCTGTTCAGCCAGCGCCCTGCCGACTATCTGCCCGCCGTGCTGACCCGATTCGAAGGGGTCGAGCTCTACAACTACTCGCCGCTGATCTACGCGTACGAACAGGAGAACATCGCCGTCACCGGCTCCGGCGTCCTCGATGGCCAGGCCGACATGGAGAACTGGTGGCCCTGGTGCGGTGCGGCCAAGTGGGGCTGGAAGCCGGGTGACCCGCGGCAGACCGAGGCCAGGAATGCGCTGTTCGCGCAGGCCGAGCAGGGAGTTCCCGTCGAGGAACGGGTATTCGGCGACGGCGGCTACCTGCGGCCGTCCTTCCTCGAGCCCTACCGCTGCCGCAACGTCCTCATCGAGGGCGTCACCATCGTCGGGTCGCCGATGTGGGAGATACATCCGGTGCTGTCGGAGAACGTGCTCGTGCACGGTGTGACCGTCAACTGCCACGGGCCGAACAACGACGGCTGCGACCCGGAGTCCAGTCGGATGGTCGTCATCCGCGGCTGCACCTTCGACACGGGCGACGACTGCATCGCGATCAAGTCGGGGCGGAACGCCGACGGTCGCCGCGTCAACGTGCCGAGCGAGGACATCCTCATCGAGGGCTGCACGATGCGCGACGGCCACGGCGGCGTGACGATCGGCAGCGAGATGTCCGGCGGTGCCCGCAACGTATTCGTCCGGGACTGCGCGATGTCCAGCCCCAACCTCAACATCGCCCTGCGGTTCAAGACCAACAGTGTCCGCGGCGGCTTCATCGAGGCCTTCCATGCCCGCGACCTGACTATCGGGGAGGTCGGCGGAGCCGTGATCGACATCAACTTCTTCTACGAGGAGGGTCCCGGCCACGGCTTCAACCCGATCGTCGGCGACATCGACGTCCGCGACGTCACCGTGGGGACCGCGACCCGGGCGCTGAACCTCCGCGGCTACGCGGACGACCACATCAGGGGGATAACCCTGACCGACATCGACTTCGGCGTCACCAGCAAGCCCAGCGTCGTCGAATACGTCGACGACCTCGTCCTCAAGAACGTGCGCCAGAACGGCGTGGAGCTGGTGATCTGAGCCTGGCCCGGGCCAGAGCCGAAGAGTGGCCCAGCGGTGTTCGGTTCCACGCTGCTCTGGAAAAGGCCGGAGGTTGCCGCGCTCGCCGGGCCTGTTGGGGCCCGGCGCGGCGAGGTGGTCGCGTCGACTGGGTGACGCGGGACGAACGCGCCAGCCGTCCGTCAGTTGGGCTGGTTCCTCGAAACATGAATGGTAACGACACGCAGCACTGGAGGTCATACCGATGAAGAGGCGAGGTAGGAGAAGGATAGTCACGCTCGTCGCCGTGGCCGCGCTGGTCGTCGCAAGCGCACCACACGTGGCCTGGGCAGATCCCGTCGAATCTCCGGCGAGCACGACCGAACTCCGGTCCACCGGGACCGTCGTTGTCGCCAAACAGAACGAATCCGGCATGATAAAAGCTGTCGGGACCTCGACCATCACGGTCAGGGACGGCGTGACTGTTCAACAGATCAAGGCGCAGATCGTCGCCAAGGACAAGTCGCGACAAAGCTACATCGTGGCGAACAAAGATCTTCAGGAGAAGCGATCGGGTGCCATCGTGGACGGCGATCAGCTCCAGGTTACCGCCGAGAACGGTGAGGACCGTTTCGCTTATCGGTTGGCAATCTACGACCCGGACGCCAAGAAGAGAGACGGCGCGTACTGGAACGAGGACCACTACAACGAGATAGACCAGACGGTCAACGCCAACACGCCGACCTTCAAAGACAACTATTGCGACATCACCGAACCGAAGTATGCCGGCCTGGTGCGACGCGCCACCGAGACGTTCTACGTCGGCAATCAGGCCAACAACCCGGCGAACAAGACGTCACCGTTGGTCGCAAGCTCGCAGGAGGTGTGGTACTACACCGAGGCGATTCACGCCGCGATCAGAGACTGCCACGAGAGCGGTGGTGGCATCGTCGTCATCCCCGCCGTGGGTTCACGCAACGCCAACGGCGCCTACTACTCGGGGGCGATAACCCTCCTGAGCAACGTCAACCTGCGGATCGAGACCGGTGCCGTGGTCAAGTTCATGCGGAACAAGACCAACGAGTACTACCCGGTCGTCCTGAGCAGTTATGAGGGGACCGACTTCTACAACTTCTCTCCGCTGATCTACGCGCTCAACCAGACGAACATCGCGGTCACCGGCGGCGGAACCCTTGACGGCCAGGAGGACATGTGGAACTGGCGACCGTGGAAGAAGGGCTACTGGGGTGAGCCGTCGGTGGAGAACAAGAGCCTCGACGCTCCGTACGGTGAAAACGGCATCCTCAACCAGATGAACTTCGAGGACGTGCCGATCACCAAGCGGATATTCACCGACGACGGGCATATGCCCAGCACGATCCCGGTGCTCGACGGGGACACGGTGAAACACGTTCCACCGCCGGCGGACGCGGTGGCCATGAAGTCCACCTTCCGCCCGCATTTCATCGAAATGAACCATTCTCGCAACGTCCTCATCGAGGACGTGAAGATCAGGAACACACCGTTCTGGATCGTCCACCCGCTCAACTCCGAGAACGTACTCATCAGAGACCTCGACATCTACAGCGACAAGACCAAAGACTTCGAGGCCACCGGCTGGAACAACGACGACGGAACCAACCCGGAGTCCGCCAAGAACGTCGTCATGGAAAGGAACCGGGTTACGGTCAGCGATGACGGTGCCGCGATCAAGGCCGGCCGAAACGTCAATGGCAGGCTGCATCGGCAACCAAGCGAGAACATCATCATCCGGGACTCGCTGTACAACAACGACAACATCGGCACCTACTCCGCCGCGGTCTCGATGGGCAGCGAGATGTCGGGAGGCATCCGGAACGTGTTCATCGAACACAACGAGTTCGGTGGACCTGGGCTGGCGATGATCCTGAAGATCAAGACGAACTCGTACCGGGGTGGATTCGTCGAGAAGATCTATCTCCGGCACAACCTGCTGAAGATGGCGCGGTCGGCGATGGTCCAGCTCGACAGCAACTACTCCGAAACCGTGTCGTTCCCCAACGCCGACGTCTTCAACCCGACAGTGCGCGACATCTACCTGGACGACGTCAACACCGCGCCGACGATGACTCCGGGCCGGACCACGTTCCAGTTCTCCAGCGCAGCCTCGCGTTCACCGGTGGAGAACGTCCACTATCGGAATTCGGTCTTCCACACGAGCAACACGCTGCAGGCCGCCTTCAGCTCGAACAAGAACATAAAGAACCTGGTTGTCGAGAATGTAACCTACATCGACCCGTCGACCGGAGCGGAGACGGTTTACCACACGACACCGCTGAACGTCCTGGACGAGACGGTAGCTCACGCAGGTGAGGAGACCGTGCACCTGACGCCGGTGAGCATCGGGAACCCGACTGCGGTCAACAAGGTCTCCGGGCACAGCTTCACGATCAGCGGCCAGGTTGACCTGGCCGCGTATCCCGATTTTGTCAGCGGTGGCACGGCCCGCATCTTCGTGGACAGGAGCGGCACGGCGATTCCGGTGACCTTGAACGCGGACGGATCCTTCACGAGTGGCACGATCACGCTGAACGACGACCAGTACTGGTACACCGACCGTCACTATGTCGCGCTGAACCTGTTCAACGGAATCAACATCAACACGATCGTCTATCAGGTGGCCGCCGACGCCAGCACCTCCTGAAGCCCCTGACCATTCTCCCCGGGTGGCCACGCCGAACCGCGCGGCCACCCGGGAAGACGGTCTCCCACCCCAATCCGCGCGGTCAGGGGCGTGAACAAGGGGCGGGTGACCGGCGACGCCGGGCCACCCTCCACGACCGTCCGTCACAACGCCGGGGCAAGCCCCTCCCACCGGACCACCCAGCCGTCCGGGAACCCGGGCGCGGTGCCGTCGGCGCAGGCAACCCCGCTCGCCCCGCCCGGCGCGTCAGGGGAGTCACCCCAGCCCGCGCACATCATCGCGACCGCGTAGAGCAGCCCGCCCGCGGCCGGGAAGTACGGCGAAGGCACGGCCTTCTTGCCACTGGCCGGCAGCCCGGTGTCAGTGAACCCGAGCCGCTCGTGCAGCAGGAAGTCCACCGCCCGTACGGGGTCCCCGAGGCGGGCGGCGTTCATCGCCAGCAGCGGGAAGTCCCAGCTGTACAGGTCGGTCACCGGCCACGTCTCGTACACCCTCGCGGTGGTCGCCCGCATGGTTTCGACGTCCACGCCGTCGCCGGGCAGCATGCCGTACGGGGCGACCGGGTCGGGGTGGTTGGTGTTGTACCGGGTCCACATGTCCGGCACACCCTCGTAGAGCACGTACCGGCCGTCCTGCACGGGCAGCGGCGCCAGCCGGGCGAGCACGTCGTCCCAGCGCGCGTCGCGGCCCAAACCGAGGCGATCGCGCCACTGCTGGGCGATCCGCAGCCCGAACCGCCAGTACGACAGCTCGAAGGTCGGGTTCGTGGTGGCCCCGGCGGGGTTGCGCTCGTTGGCGCACATCAGCGGCGGCCCGAGAACGTACCGTCCGGCGCCGTCATCGTGGGCGAACGACGCCATGAACTCGGCGCTCTCGAAGATCACCGTCTGCCACTTGAGCAGCGTCCGGCGGCTCGGGTGGGCCTGGTAGTCGAGTTCGGCCAGGAAGATCGGGTGCGGCTGCTGCCAGAGCAGCAGGGCGGTCGGCACGTTCGGCGACTCGCGTCCGGTCGCGTCACCGACCGCGGTGGTCATCTTCGGCCACCGGGCACCCCGGAAACCCTGCTCGGCGGCGAGCTGCCGGGCGCGCGGCAGGAACCGGGAGTAGATGTCGGTGCTGCGGTCCAGCAGCGGCCACCGGTCCCAGAGCGCGTAGTGCGCGGCGTGCCACCAGTACATCTCCATGTGGAACTTGCCGTACCAGCCGTTGTTCACCAGGCCCGACTCCTGCGGCGGCTCATCGCCCGCCTCGTTGACGGCCAGGTGGTACTGGCTGAGCACGATCCGCCGCTCCAGTTCCCGCCACCGAGGATCGCTGCTGCCGGACAGGTCGACCGCCCCTCCGGTGTGCCAGAAGCGGGGCCACCAGGACGCGCTCTGCGCCGACACCTCGGCGGCCGGTGGGGCCGCCCGGTCGACCTTCGGTGCGAAGTGGCAGGTGACGTCGAGCTGCTCGGAGCGCCCGCTGGTGATCCGGTAGCGGTGCCGCGCCGGGTCCTCCCGGGTCACCGTCGCGCCAGCGGTGAAGGCGAGTGCGACCTGGTACTCCGTCTCGTCGAGGACGTGCGTGATCACCGCGCCGGCGTCGCCGCGTAAGGACAGGGTGGTGGTGTGTGCCTGCGGCCGGTCCCAGAAGCCGACGTACGGGGCGGAGAACTTGTCCTGCCCGTCGGCGGTCGCGTAGGGGAAGTCGAGGAACACCGTGAGCCGGCCGAGCGCCACCAGGGGCGAGGTGATCCGGACGCCCACCGCGTCGATGCCGGGGTGGCAGGAGGTCTCCACGGTGACCGGATGCCCGTCCAGCCGGAAGCTGCTGTGCAGCAGCCCGGTCCAGGTGTCCAGCCGCTGCACCGTGTCGGTGAGGTCGGCCTCGGTGGCCTCGGTGCCGTCGGCCCTCAGCAGGCGCAGGCCGATCCGGCCGAGGTTGATCCGGTGCGGGTTGCCACGCAGCCAGTTGTGCAGCTCCGGCTCGTTCTTGTCGCCGGTCCAGTAGTAGACCGGTCGGCCGTAGGTGTCCCAGACCGTGCCCTTGTAGTCGGCGATGGTCTTCCCCGGCGGCAGGGCGTCGCTGTGCCAGCCCCAGTCGGACAGGGTGGAGAACGGGACGAACGTCTGCAGGCCGGTGACGTCGGCGCCGAAGGCGAACCGGCCGTTGCCCACCTGGACGGGCAGTTCCCGGTCACTGGCGTACCGGACGACCGGGTGGCGGGAGACCACCGCCCGCCGGTCGATGCGGGGCCCGGGCTGCGGGGGCGCCTGCGCCGCCGCGGCCTCCGCGGCGAGGACCTGGGCCATCAACGGAGCGGCGGCGAGCGTGCCGGCTCCCCGCAGGACAGTGCGTCGGCTGATTCTGCGTTCTTCCGTCATCTGCGCCTCTCCTCGGACGGGTCGGTGCCTCGCGGTTCGGGGCGAACATGAATCGATTCAAAGACGTGGATCACGCTACAAAGGCACCGGCGGCGGCTACAACCCTCGCCGGCGAACTCGGCCGGATCTGGCCACCGCCCCGACCACGCCCATCGCGAATGCCCCTGTAAGCCATTAACCCTCATGGATTGCTTCGCCTGGGAGTCACGCCGCACACTGTCCGTATGGCTACCACTACAGCCGGGCGGGTCCGCACCGTGACGGGCACAGCGGTAACCGCCGCCCTGATCCTGGTAATCGCATTCGGTAACCCGGCCTACACCGACTGGGCGAAGAACCACACCTCGAACGACGCGTGGGGATTCTTTCTCAAGCAGTTGGCGTGGCCGACCTGGTCGTTCAGCTCGGATGATTCGGTGCGGACCATCCTCGCCAACGACATCAAGGCAATCCTGCTCATCGTGCTGACCGGCGTCTTCGTGTCCGTGATGGTTGCGGCAGGGTCACCGCGCAGCGCGAGGTTGTTCTTCTCGAGCTGGGGGGCCTACGTTTTCGCCGCGGCGTCAGCCGGCCTACTCGCCGCGTTCGTCCAGGTGGACGCCAGTCTGCGCGGCGCCTTCGGCTGGGCCGCCGGTGGTGGGGTGTACGGACTGTTTGTCGGTTGGGTCCTTGCCAGCGTGGTCATCGCCTCGCGGAAGTAAACCCCCGTATTGCCTGAATCGGCGGCCGCGCCATCAGCTGGCGGTGTCGGCGGTGTCGCTGGCCGAGCCGCTGGGGGAGTGGTCCCTGGCGTTCGCGCTGGCGGCTCTGGCCCGGTCAGGATGGCACCCGATCCGACCGATGCGGCCGGCCTGCTGACCTGCGCCGAGGCGGCCGCGGTGGACAGCGGCGACCGGCAGGCGTTGGAGGAAGTGCGCAGGGCGCAGGCCGAGCTGGCCGTCCGCAGCGGCCGCCCCGAGGAGGCACTACGGCTCCTGGCACGCCGGTGCCCGGCGCCGGGACGTCGGCCGCCGCCGTCACGCTGACGGCATAAGCCCATCTGACCGCCGGCCACGCCCAGCTGGCTGGCACCGAGGCGGAGCGCGCCGCCCGGCCCAGCGAGCGCCTGGCCGAGGTGGACGCCCTGACCGTCCACGGCGCCGCCCTCGCCCGTCTCGGCCGCCCGGAACGCGCCGCCGAGACCTTCGGCCGGGCATCGGATCTTGCGGCATCCCTTCCCTACCCGATGGGCGCCGCTCGCATCGCCCTGGCCGGCGGTTAGCAGGAGCAGGTCCGGGTGCGGGTCGAAGCCGACGACGTGGTGAGGAGGCCGTCGTCGCGCTCAGCGCAATGACGGCCTCCGCCCATCGACAGCCTGCCGTTACGCGACTCCAGTCATGTCACAGCCCCTCACATAGCGGGAACTTCGCGGCGAGGTTGGCCACCCGGCCACGCAGCTCGGTGACGACGGCCTCGGTCGGCCCGCTGATGAGCGCGGTCGCGATGATGTCGGCGACCTCCCGGAACTCCGCGGTGCCGAAGCCGCGGGTGGCCAGCGCCGGCGTGCCGATGCGCAGGCCGGAGGAGACCATGGGCGGCCGCGGATCGAACGGTACGGCGTTACGGTTCACGGTGATGCCGATCGAGTGCAACCGGTCCTCGGCCTGCTGTCCGTCCAGCTCAGAGTGACGCAGGTCGACCAGGACGAGATGCACCTGGGTGCCGCCGGTCAGGACGCTGATCCCCGCCGCCTGGACGTCGTCGGCCAGCAGCCGACCGGCCAGCGTACGAGCGCCGTCCAGCGTCCGCCGCTGCCGCTCGCGGAACTCCTCCGAGGCGGCCAGCTTGAACGCCACAGCCTTGGCCGCGATGACGTGCTCCAGCGGCCCACCCTGCTGGCCGGGGAACACCGCCGAGTTGATCTTCTTCGCCAGGTCGGCACGGTTGGTCAGAATGATGCCACCGCGGGGACCCCCGAGAGTCTTGTGCGTGGTCGTGGTGACGACGTCGGCGTACGGCACCGGGTCCGGGTGCAGGCCCGCGGCGACCAACCCGGCGAAGTGCGCCATGTCCACCATCAGCCGGGCGCCGACCAGGTCCGCGATCCGCCGGAACTCCGCGAAGTCCAGATGCAGCGGGTACGCCGACCAGCCGGCCACGATCAACTTCGGCCGGTACTCCAGCGCGAGCCGCTCCACCTCGGCCATGTCGACCCGGAAGTCGGACTCACGCACGTGGTACGCGATGGCCTCGTACAGCTTGCCGCTGTAGTTGAGCCGCATGCCGTGGGTGAGGTGACCGCCGTGCGCCAGGTCCAGGCCCAGGATCGTGTCGCCCGGCTCGAGCAGCGCGGACATCGTCGCGGCGTTCGCCTGGGCACCGGAGTGCGGCTGCACGTTTGCGTACCCGGCACCGAACAGCGCCTTCGCGCGGTCGATCGCGAGCTGCTCGACGACGTCGACGTGCTCGCAGCCGCCGTAGTAGCGCCGTCCGGGGTACCCCTCGGCGTACTTGTTGGTCAGCACCGACCCCTGGGCCTGCAGGACCGCGACGGGTGCGAAGTTCTCACTCGCGATCAGTTCCAGGGTGTTCTGTTGGCGGGCGAGTTCGGCCCGGATGGCGTGGTGGACCTCGGGGTCGAGGTCGGCCAGCGACCGGTCGCGGATGCTCATCTCACTCGCCTCCGGTCAGCGACTCGTAGGCGGCCGCGTCGAGCAGGGCGGGGGAGTTCGTGACGCGCATCCGGAACAGCCAGCCCGCCCCGAACGGGTCCAGGTTGAGCAGGCCGGGGTCGTCGACGACCGCCTGGTTGACCTCCACCACGTCGCCGTCGGCGGGGGCGTAGAGTTCGCTGACCGACTTCGTCGACTCGATTTCGCCGCAGGCCTCGCCTGCGGCGACACTGCTGCCGACGGCGGGCAGATCGACGTAGACGACGTCGCCGAGAGCCTCGGCGGCGAAGGCGGTGATGCCGACGGTGGCCCGGTCTCCTTCGATGTCGAGCCACTCGTGCTCGGCGGTGAACTTCAGCTGGGCGGGAACGCTCATCTCGTGCTCCTGGCAGGTTGGCGCGGTCACCGGTTGCGGCGGTAGAAGGGGAGAGCGACGACCTCGACGTCTTCAGCGGCGCCGCGGATGTCGACGGCGAGCCTGGTGCCCGGCTCGTCGCGGCCGACGGGGACGTAGGCCATGGCGATCGGGCGGCCGAGCGTAGGCGATGGGGCGCCGCTGGTCACCCGGCCGATTTGCGCACCGGTCGAGGGGTCGAGCACGGGGTATCCGGCCCGCGGGGAGCGGCGGCCGGCGGACACCAACCCGACGAGCGTCCGCCGTGCTCCTGCGACACGGCGCGCGGCGAGGGCGGCCTCCCCGACGAAACCGCCGTCCTTGTCGAAGGCGACGACGCGGTCGAGCCCCGCCTCGAACGGCGTCACGTCCCGGCCCAGCTCCTGGCCGTAGAGCGGCATGCCCGCCTCCAGTCGCAAGGTGTCGCGGCACGCCAGGCCGGCCGGGACAAGGCCGTGCTGCTCGCCGGCCTCGGTGAGGGCGGCCCAGACCGCCGCGGCGTCCTCGGGGCGGCAGTAGACCTCGAAGCCGTCCTCACCGGTGTATCCGGTCCGGGCCAGCAGGACCGTCGCGCCGGCGAGGACGGCCTCGTCGATGGCGTAGTACCTCAGGGCCGACACGTCGAGGTCGGTCAGCTGGCTGACGATCTCCGCCGAGGCGGGTCCCTGGACCGCGATCAGTGCCCAGTCGTCGGACGCGTCGCGCACGGCGGCGTCGAATCCCGACGCGCGTTCGTTCAGCGCGTCGCGTACGACGAGCACGTTGGCGGCGTTGGCGACGACGAGGAACCGCTCCTCGGCCAGCCGGTAGACCACGAGGTCGTCCAGGATCCCACCGTCCTCGGCGCAGATCATCGAGTACCGGGCCCGGCCGACGCCGATCTTCGACGGACGCCCGACCAGTGCGAAGTCGAGCGCCGCGCCGGCTTCCCGGCCAGTGAGTTCCAACTCGCCCATGTGGCACAGGTCGAACAGTCCGGCGGTCGAGCGCACCGCCTTGTGCTCGGCGATCTCGGAGGAGTAGCGGATCGGCATCGACCAGCCGGCGAAGCCGGTGAAGCTGGCACCGAGCGCCGCGTGCACGTCGTGCAGGGGCGTGCAGCGCCACGAGTGGCCGGAGGGGTTCATTCGGGAGGCTCCCTTGGCTCGGGTGCCGCGAACGGCACCGGTGGGCGACCTCCCCGCTCTGTCATCGGTACCTGAGAGATTCACCGTCGATCAGACGGTTTGCACCGTGGGTGCAGGACATCCGCGTCCTGGCTTTCCAGAGTTGCCTCACCGGAGCGGTACAGGGCCTGAGAGATTCTGGGGAGAGTTGCTCCTTCGGCGCTCGGTCCGGGTTGTGGCCGAGTCTCTCCCGCTCCGGTTCAAGCGGCGCGATGTTCAGTTGTGGGTGCCATCAGACCAGAACGCCGTCCTCGGCGACAACCCGGCCCCGGTGCACGACGATGCGGCCGGACGGCCGGTCCATCACCGCGCTGGTCACCGTCTCGCCGGGGATCAGGACGAGGTCGGCGGAGTCGCCCGGCGCGAGCCCACGGGGTTCGTCCGAGCTTGCCGTCCACGCGGCCCCGCCACAGCCCTCGACGATGGCGCGGCCACCGACGGTGGCGACCGCGACGCAGCGTTCGATGAGGTCGTCCCGACGTAGCTGGCTGACGAACGCGAGCTGCCAGGTACGACCGAGCATGTCACCGTCGCCGAACGGGGACCAGTAGTCCCGCATGCCGTCCTGACCGAGGCCGACCCTTACCCCGTGACGCGCCAGCAGGTCGAGCGGAAGCGTGCGCTGACCGCCGGGTGCGATCGTGGTCAGGGCGATGTCGAGCTCGGCCAGCTGACCGGCGATCGCCTCGACGCGGTCCGGGGCTACGGTGGCGAGCGTGAACGCGTGCGAGACGGTGACCCTGCCGTGCATGGCGAGGGCGCGTACCCGTTCGAAGATGAGGTCGAGCGTGAATGCGCCGAGTTCGCCGAGCTCGTGCAGGTGGAGGTCAACGCCGACCTGATGGCGTTCGGCCAACCCGAAGACGGTGTCGAGGTGCTCGACGGGATCCCGGTCCAGGCTGCACGGGTCGATCCCGCCCACCAGGTCCGCGCCACTGGACAGCGCGGCGGCGAGCAGGTCGGCGGTACCCCGGTCACGGATGATGCCGGCCTGCGGGAAGGCCACGACCTGGACCGCGGCCCTGGCTCGGTGGGCCGCACGGGCGGCGAGCACCCCCTCGAGGCGGTCGAGGCCGGACAGCGTGTCGACCTGGGCGTGGCTGCGTACCGTCGTGGCGCCCGACGCGATGGTCCGGCCGAGCGTGTAGATCGCCCGCTCGCTGACGCTGGCCTCCGCGGAACGCCAGTTGGCCCGGTCGTTCTCGATCAGCCCCGCCAATCCCGGGCCCGCAGTGTGTGGGCGGAACGGCAGACCCAGGCGGGTGGAGTCCAGGTGGGCGTGCGTGTCGGTGAACGAGGGCAGGGCGATGTGGCCACGTCCGTCGACGACACTGCCGTCCGCGTCCGGCGTCGCGTTGCCGGCCGGCACCATTTTGGCGATCCGGCCGTCCTCGACGACGATGTCGCATGGTTCGCCCGCCCAGGGGCGTACGTTCTTGATCAACATGGCGGTCGTCAACGATCCTCCTCGCGGCTGTGGCGGCAACGGGGCTGGACCGCCTCCGCCTTGGACGGCCCGGTCACTTGAGTGCGCACTGCTGCTCCTGGCTGGCGATTATCGACAGCGCGATGTCGACGGCCCGCGCCTCGTCTCCGGACTTGATCGCGTCGAAGAGCGCTTCGTGGTCGTCACCGCCCTCGCCGACGGCGTGCTGCAGGGACTCGATCGTGTTCAGAGACTCGCGGATGGACATCGAGAGTCCCTCGTAGAGCCCGAGGAGCAGGGCGTTGTGGGCGGCCTGCGCCACGGCCAGGTGGAACGCCACGTCGGCGTCGACGAACCTGGCCTGATCTCCCGTCGACGCGGCCTCTCGGCGGCGCCGCAGCGTCGCCTCCATCGCGGTGAGGTCGTCGTCGGTGCGTCGTGCCGCGGCCAGGTGAACCGCGGTCGCGTCCAGCCCGCGCCGCACCTCGAGCACGTCGCGGGTCTTGCTGTCCTTGAGCTTGCGGCTGAACGCCACGGCCGACTCGTCCACGGCGACGACGTAGGTGCCGTCGCCCTGGCGTACCGACAGCAGACCGGCGTGGACGAGCGCGCGGATGGCCTCGCGCAGCGGGGCACGGCTGATCCCCAGGATCTCGGTCAGCTCCGCCTCGGAGGGCAGTCGATCACCAGGGACCCAGTGCCCTTCACGAATCTGTGCGCGGATCTCCTCGATCGCCGCCTCCACCGCGGAGACGCGGCTGACCCTGGGCACCTGTCTTTCCTTCCGCCTGGTGTTGACCGGCGTGTCTGCGGACCCGCTCCGTGGAAAATTCACCGCTACCCCTACCCGAAACATCAGACGTCTGATAACCATATCCCATGACGACCCACCCGCGCATCGCCCCTCGTCGAACCGGCGCTGCTGCGATCCTCGTCCGGGGCTCGGACGCGAGCGCCCGGCCGAGTCTCGCGGCGATGTGCGGACCGACGCAGGGTATCGATGGTGGCGACTGGTCGGCGTCCCTCACGCCGCGCTGAGCCAACTCGACCTGAACCTGCTTCTTAACCCGCCTTTGCACCTAAGACATCAGATCTTCATAGGAATTTGCTCGGACCCGACTCAGTGACGAGCCCAGGATCCGAGCTGATCAGGCCACCAGTCCGATGGAGGAGAAGTGCACCAGAACCCGCAACCGACGGCCGTCGAGGCCTTCCCGGTGCCGTTGGAGCACGAGTCGGACACCGCTGCGCTCGCACAGCTCGTCAAAGAGGGCCGGCTGCGTCCTGACGAGATCTGCGCGATCACCGGTAAGACGGAAGGGAACACACCCGGTGAGAACAGTCGAGCCGCAGCGATCGCCGCAGTCCGCCGGTTCCTCGAGGAGAACAGCAATCTGGGTGCCGACCGAATCGCCCGCATTCCCATGGTCTTCTCCAGCGGAGGAGTCGGCGTCCTCGCACCGCACATGGTGGTCTATGCCAGACGCGCCTGGGACGGACCCGTCGGACCTGAGCCGAGACTAGCCATCGGCACTGCACAGTCGGCACCCATCCGGCCCGAATGGGTCGGTCACCCCGCGATGGTCGAACACGTCGCCGACGCTGTCCGAGCCGCTGCTCGTGACGCCGGTATCGACCCGTCGGACGCCGAGTACGTGCTGACGAAGAGCCGTGGGCTTCAGCCGGAGGACATTGAAGAGGCGCAGCAACGTGGGCACCAAATCTCGCCCTTCGAGCCGCGCCTGGCTACTCCGAAAACCAGCGGCGCCGCGGCTTTGGGAGTCGCCGTTGCGGTCGACAACCTCGCGTTGCCTGCCGACGGCGACATCGGCACCAACCTGGACCTCTGGACCGATCGGGTCTCCTCGTCGTCTGGACGTGAACACCGAGAAACCCAAGTCGTCCTCCTGGGGAACACAACGGCGGCCGGCGGCCGATTGCGCGTGGGTCGATCGACGATGACCGACATGCTGGACATCGACTCGCTCCGTCGAGCCTTGCGCGCGGCGGGCCTGCCGGCTGACGGCACACCGATGGCACCCGACCAGCGGCAACGGATCGTGGCCGTCTACGTGAAGATCGGTACGCCCATCGACGCGCGGCTGCGCGGACGACGGCAGGTTCACAACGCCGAAAATCCGCAGTACATGAACGAACTCAAGGCAGCCGTGGGCGGAATGTTCGCCGCGGCTCTGCAGGACACGGTCCTGTACATCTCATCCGGCGCTGTCCATCAGGGACCTCCCGGTGGGGGAACCGTGGGCGTCGTCGTCGACCACGGGAACTGACCGGACCATCCACCCCGTCGACGCCAACGACCCAGGCGGCACCTACGCATCACCGCCCAGGCATATGTCACCGCGCTAGCGGCACCGGGCCGATGACCGAACCATCCCATTTTCGACACCGCACGACGGTAGGCCATATTCCAACTCGAAGAACCGGAGAACCGACATGGACAACTTCGCAAGTGGAATCACCAGGCGCAACTTCGTTCGTGGCGCGGCTGGTCTTGCATCCCTCGCCGCTTTCAACGGCCTCGCCGGCTGTAGCGGAGGCGCCCGACCCCTGGATGGACAGCGGCCGGTCCCCACCGGTCCGGGACCTGGGGGTTACCGCATCGACCTCGGTGGGTACCAGGGACCCGAGCTGACCGACAAGCCCGTCGTGCTCCGCTTCCTCCGACAGAGTTACAGCGACGAGGTGAACGCCCTGTTCACCTCGCACTACGCGAGGTTCTCCAAGGCGTACCCGAACATCAAGGTCGAAGAGGAACTCATTCCCTACGGCAACCTGCCGCAGAAGATTCAAATCTACACGCAGTCCGGTGATGCACCCGACATCATGATGTCGCGCCTCGACTTCACCGAGTACATGTCGCGATCGGGCCAGGCGCTGAACCTCACGGATTACCTCACGAAGGAGTTCCTCTCCGACCTGTTCACTCCCATGCGGGAGGCTGGATCGAGCGGCGGAAAGCTCTTCTTGATGCCATGGGAAGGGTACCTCCCCATGGTCCTCTTCAACCGCGAGATCTTCAAACGCGCTGGAGTTCCGACGCCGCCCGAGGTCGACAGTCTCGACAAGGGATGGACCGTCGAGGAAATGTTTGAAACGATGAACGCCCTCACCCACAACCTCCGCAAGAAGGGTGACACCGCGACGTGGGCCCTGGAGTCGTCGATCTTGGGCAACGGCGGACCTGGCTCGAATTACACCCAGTACGAGAGCATCTGGGTCCGAAACATGGGCGACCGGAGTGCCGAAAAGGGATCATCGCGGTACAAGACCTGGCAAGGTGTGAGCGATGACGGTCTCACCGTAAGTGGCTACCTCGACACGGACGAGGCTGTCCAGGGCATGCGCAACTATCAGCGGCTCTTCAGCGAAGGCCTGACGCCCAAATCTGCTATTCCTTCGCAGTTCCAAGGCGCGCAGGCAGCCATGTCGATGAACTCCATCAGGCAGATTCTCAACCGCGACAAGCCAGGTGGCGCAAGCCCGTTCGACGTCGGGGTGACATTGGACCCCCGCGGGAACACGCTGTTCGGGTGTAACAGCGGCGACGCCCCGTTCGTCTGGGCGAAGAGCAAGCATCCGAACGAGGCTGCCGCACTGTTGGCTTACCTGTGTACCGACGCGTGCCAGGCCCCGTACTTCCGGTCGCGAGGAGCTTTCATCACGCGACGCTCTCTGGTCGAGAAGCTCGAGGAGTATTCGAAGCCCGACGAACAACTCGCCCTCAAGGTCGCGGAGAACTGCACCGGCGCCCCGCGGACGGTCGGCTGGAACGAATACTACGCGGCGATCAACCCGGCGGTGAAGGACATCGCGCTCGGTGCCGATCCGGAGAAGACCCTGAGCGAAACCGCGAAGCACATCGACGACCAGCTGAAGAAGTATCAGCGATGATCACGACGGCCACCAAGGGTCGGGCGGCGGCGCCCCGGCGCACGACCTGGCGTAGTGGGAAGGCGCACCGGGGAAGCGCCGCTCTCCTCATGATCCTCCCTGCCATCGTGGGGATCGCACTATTTCAGTACTACCCGGTGATCGTCGCAGCCGTGCACAGTCTGCAGGCGTTCGATCCATTTACCCACGAGGCGGTCGGGTTTACCGGCTTGGACAACTACAGCCGGATGTTCAGCAGTGAAGACTTCCAGGCCGCGCTGAAGAACACTGTTCTGTACGTCATGAGCTCAATGCTGATCGAGATACCGGTGAGCCTGGCGTTGGCCGTCTTCATCGATCAGCATCTGCCGGGAACGCGATTTGTTCGAGTATCGGTCATCGCGACCCTGGCCGCGTCGGAGACGGTCGCAGCGATCGTGTGGGCTCAGCTGTACAACCCGGATCAGGGCCTGTTCAACGGACTGCTCAGTGTGTTCGGTGTGCCTCCGCAGGACTTCCTCAACAGCGGAAGCCAAGCTCTCGTGTCAGTGGTGCTGATGTCCAGCTGGAAGAGCATCGGCATTCCAACGCTGATCTTCTTGACCGGTCTGCAAGCGATCCCCAAGGACTACTACGAAGCCGCGTCGATCGACGGCGCGAGTGGATTCCGCCAGTTCCGAAGTGTCACGCTCCCACTGCTTCGCGGAAGCGGGACCGTGGTCTTGTTCATGGCGACGCTGCAGTCGACACGAATCTTCGTACCGATCGTTCTCATGACTCAGGGTGGGCCCGACGGCGCAACACGGAATCTCGTGTTCTATTCGTACGAGCAGGCGTTCCAGTTCAACTCACGCGGCGTAGGGTCGGCTGCGGCGATATTCATGCTCCTCTTCCTGGGGGCCATCATCGCAGTTCAGTTCAAGCTTCTAGGACGTCGATATGACGCATAACGCCGCCCCGATCGACAGCATCGAACGTGGCTCGAGCAGTGGGCGCCGGAAAACTGGGAGACCGGCCGGGGCAGATCCGGCGCTGCCATCGGCGGACGGTGACTTGCCGCGGGCGAGCCGATCGCGTCGGATCCGGCCCGGCCGCATCCTGGTCGCCTGCGGGATGGTGATCGTCGGGCTGGCCTTCGCCTTTCCGATCCTGTGGATGACGTTGACGGCCTTCAAGTCGACGGAGGCGTTCCTTTCCGAGACCTACCCCCTGTCCTGGAAGTCGTTTCTTCCCTCCCAACCCACAGTCGACAACTTTCGCAGCATCTTCGGCGCGTTTGGATTCGAGTGGAATCTGATCAACACCGCCATCGTGTCCGCCGGTCAGATCGTGGGTTCAATGGTTGTGTGCAGCCTTGCCGGCTATGCGTTCGCGCTCAAGGAATTTCGCTTCCGGCGCGCGCTGTTCGCCTTCTGCATGATCCCCGCGTTCCTACCGGCGGAGGCGCTGATCGTCCCGCTGTACGACGTCGTCAAGAGCCTGGGTCTCGTGTCGACCTATCTGGGTCTGTTCCTGCCGTTCATCTGCAACCCCTTCGGGATTCTGCTGATGCGCCAGGCCTTCCGAGAGGTTCCCCGTTCGATCTTCGAAGCTGCCGAGATGGACGGAGCATCCGAGGCACGTATGTTCCTGAGTATCGGACTGCCCGGCGTGAAGCCCGCGCTCGCCACCTTGGCGCTGCTGCAATTCATCTGGTCCTGGAGCTCGTTCTTCTGGCCGCTTGTCGCGATGCAGGACCCGGCCAAGCAGGTGGCGCAGGTCGGCATGGCGAACTTCGCCACCGCTGCGAATACCCCTTTGTACGGTGAGGTGTTCGCCGCAGCAACAGTGCTGACCGTACCCGTTGTGGCGCTGTCCATCGTTCTGCAGCGCTACTACGTAAAAGGAATGGTGAGTTCAAGCGGTAGATAGCACTGCCATTCTTGGACGCATCCGCAGATGCCGCAGCCGGTCTATTGCCGCCGGCAGAACTGCATGACTTTGATGACCCAGTGCCCACGCCGCCGGGCAGCCCAGGTCGGCCGGGCTGACCTGGTCGGCGGTGAGGTTGGTGACGGCGTAGACGGCCCATCGGGCTGGTGGTCAGGCTCATGCGGACGCCTCCACCCTCCCCGATCGCCGACTGGGGCGGCCGCTCGACCAGCCACGCGGCTTTGCGCACTGACAGAGCCATCAGCAACAAGGAGAACGACATGACCACGGCCCCCACTGACACCCGACCGCGCCGTCAGCGAGGTCCAGCTCGATGACCCAGCACACCCCCGCCGGCACCGACGGCGTGCCGCACCCAATCCGGGTACTGATCCTCAACTGCAACGTGACCGAGTCGATGACAGCGGCCATCGCGGAGTCGGCCAGATCCGCCGCCAGCCCGGGCACGGCCGTCACCGCCATCTCGCCCGAGTGGGGGGTGGCTTCCGCCGAGGGATACCTGGACAGCTTCATCGCGGCCACCGCCATGCTCGAACGGCTCGCCACCTGGCCCGATGAAACGGACGCGGTGATCCTCGCCGGCTTCGGCGAGCACGGCCGGGAGGCCGCCCGCGAACTCCTGGAAGTGCCGGTCGTGGACATCACCGACGCCGCGGCTCATGTGGCGTTGATGCTGGCACCCAGGTACGGCGTCGTGACAACCCTGAGCCGGTCGATCGTGCAGATCAAGGACAGCCTGCGGGCGGCGGGCGTGGCGGAACACTGCGTCGGCGTGCTGGCGACGGGACTTCCCGTCCTCGAGGTACACGCCGATGAGGACCGGACGCGCCGGGCCGTCGTGGAGCGCGGCCGGCAGTTGATCGAGGCCGGTGCCGAAGCGCTGGTGCTCGGCTGCGCGGGCTTCGCCGGTCGCGCGACCTCCATCGAGGAGGAACTCGGCATCCCCGTGGTCGACCCGGTGGCCGCGGCGATGCTGTTCGCGGAAGGTCTGGTCCGACTCGGGCTCCGAACCAGCAAGATCTCGACGTACGCCAGGCCGCGCCCCAAGGCCCGCCCCGGTTGGGGTCCCGCGGTAGCGCTGGTGGCTGGCGCGCTCGACGCGAAGCTCGCCTGACTGTCCACGGTCGCTGCGGCGCCGAGTCCCCCCAACGCATTGACCAGAGGCCGACGACGGTCGGGAAAGAGGATCAGATGACAACGGCGGTGCACGCCCGGTACGTGCTCGGCTACTCCGCGGGTGATCACGTTCTGATCGAGGACGCGTCCGTCGTGTACGACGGCGCCCAGATCTTGTACGTCGGTCCGCGCTGGGAAGGCGAGGCGGACAGCACGATCGAGATGGGGGAGGCCCTGGTGATACCAGGACTCATCGACCTCGACGCGGTCTCCGACATCGACCACGCGCTCCTCGACTCCTGGGCGTCACCGGACACCGGCCGGGGACTTCAGTGGTCCGAGGACTATTTCCGGCACCGCCGGCGCGACGTGTTCGACCAAGAGGAACGGAACTTCATCCGCCGCTACGCGCTCGCCCAACTCCTGCTGCACGGGGTCACGACCTGCATGCCGATCGCGTCAGAGGTCCACAGCTCCTGGGCGGAGACCTGCGAGGATGCCATCGGTATCGCGGAGGCGGCACAGGCCCTCGGCATCCGTACCTACGTCGGGCCCAGCTACCGCTCCGGCGTCAACGTCGTACGCGACGACGGCGGACGCGACGTCCTCTGGGACGACCAGCAGGGGCTTGCCGGCCTGCGGCACGCCGAGCGCTTCCTGGAGTACGCCGCGTCGTCGGCGGACGGCCTGGTCACCGGGGTGCTGCTGCCGTGCCGGGTCGAGACCATGACCCTGGCACTGCTCGAGGCCACCGCCAAGCTCGCTCGCGAACACGACGTGCCGGTGCGGCTGCACTCGATGCAGGGCCTTGTCGAACTCGAACTGCTCCGCCGCTGGTACGACGCGACGCCGATGGAGATCCTCGAACGCACCGGTCTCCTCGGCTGCCGCCTGCTCGTCCCGCACGCGACCTATGGCGCGGGCAACGGAACGCGATCCTCGCCTTCGGACAGCGAACTCGACGCGCTCGCCCGCGCCGAGGCGTCGATCGTGCACTGCCCCTCGACCTCGTTGCGTTACGGCACGGTGCTGGACACCTTCGACAGGTTCCGCCGGGCCGGAGTCAACGTCACCCTCGGCAGCGACAGCTTTCCGCCGGACCTGTTCCGCGCCATGGACGTGGGGTCCAACCTCAACAAGGTGCTCGACGGCCGCCTCGACGCCGGCGACGTGGCGGCGTATTTCCGGGCCGCGACTCTCAACGGGGCGAAGGCACTGGGGCGCGAGGATCTCGGCCGCCTCGCTCCCGGTGCGCAGGCGGACCTGGTCGTGCTCCGGCTGACCGACTTCCGCCTCGGCGTCCTCGACGATCCGTTGCGCACCTTCCTGATGTCCGGCTCTCCGCGCGACATCGCCATGACCGTGGTGGCTGGACGCACGGTGGTCCGGGACGGCGAACTTCCGGGATTCGACCTCGCCGAGATGAAGGGCCGAGCCCAGCGACTCTTCGCCCGCATGCGAGCGGCCTACTCCGAGCGCGACTTCTCCCGCCGCAGCACCGCCGAGCTGTTCCCACCCGTCTTCCGGCGGCACCCCGCACCCGGAGCACACGCCGACCTGAGCCATAGCCCGGAATCCACTCGCGAACGGGCTGCCGAGGCGGGCCATGCCGAGCGTTAGTCCGACGAAGGCCGCCGTCACCGGTACGCAGACCAAGGCAGAGAAGGTGGAGTTATGTCGATCGAAGTGACGGGAAGTGTTGTCGAGGGCGGCAGCAGGATCCTCGTTCCGGCTGCGCTGCAGTTCGTGGCGGAGCTGCACCGCCGGTTCGGCGCGCGCCGCGTCGAGCTGCTCGACGCTCGGCGTATCCGCCGGGCGGAGGTGGCCCGCACCGGCAAGCTGGACTTCCTCGCCGACACCGCCCACATCCGGGCCGCGCAGTGGCAGGTCGCCCCGGCCCCCGAGGACCTGCGCGACCGGCGCGTCGAGATCACCGGTCCGACCGACCGGAAGATGACCATCAACGCCCTCAACGCCGGGGCTCGGGTGTGGCTCGCGGACCTGGAGGACGCAAGCACGCCGCACTGGAGCAACGTCATCGGCGGGCAGGTGAACCTGTACGACGCGATCCGTAGGAACATCAGCTTCGCCTCAACCGACGGGAAGGTGTACCGGCTCCGGGGGGACCGGCGGCTGGCGACCATCGTGATGCGACCGCGCGGCTGGCACCTCGATGAGAAGCACGTGCTCGTCGACGGCGAGCCGGTCGCGGGTGCCTTCGTCGACTTCGGCCTGTACTTCTTCCACAACGCCAAGGAGCTGCTCGAACGCGGCAGCGGGCCGTACTTCTACCTGCCGAAGATGGAGAGCCACCGCGAGGCGAGGCTGTGGAACGAGGTGTTCACCTTCGCGCAGGACCGGCTTGGCGTCCCGTACGGCAGCATTCGCGCCACGGTGCTGATCGAGACCATCCCGGCGGCGTTCGAGATGGAGGAGATCCTCTACGAGCTGCGTGACCACGCGTCGGGGCTCAACGCCGGCCGCTGGGACTACCTGTTCAGCGTGATCAAGTACTTCCGCGACTCGGGCCCCCGGTTCGTGCTTCCCGACCGGGCCGCGGTTGCGATGACCGCGCCGTTCATGAAGGCGTACGCCGAGCTGCTGGTGAAGACCTGCCACAAGCGGGGCGCCTTCGCGATGGGCGGCATGTCCGCCTTCATCCCGAGCCGTCGGGACGAGCAGGTCAACGTGCGCGCGTTCGAGCAGGTCAAGGCCGACAAGAACCGGGAAGCCGGCCAGGGGTTCGACGGTTCCTGGGTCGCCCACCCGGACCTGGTCCCGCTCTGCGTCCAGGCGTTCGACCACGTGCTCGGTGGCGAACCCAACCAGGTCAGCAGGCAGCGCGACGACGTGCAGGTGACCGCCGACGACCTCCTTGACGTCGCCTCGACACCCGGCTCGATCACCCGTCGCGGTCTGCACGCGAACGTCGAGGTCGCGATCCTCTACCTCGAGTCCTGGCTGCGGGGCACCGGCGCCGTCGGCATCCACAACCTCATGGAGGACGCCGCGACCGCGGAGATCTCGCGTTCGCAGGTCTGGCAGTGGGTGCACAACGCCTCGAAGCTCGACGACGGCGCGGTGGTCACCGCGCAGCTCGTGCGTGAGGTGGTCGACACCGAGATGGCGAACCTCCGTGCTCAGGTCGGCGACGGCTTCGACGAGCGCCCGTTCCAACTGGCCCGCGACATCTTCGAGGACGTCGCGTTGAGCGACGAGTATGTCGACTTCCTGACGCTGCCGGCCTACAACGCGGTTGTCGCCCGGTGACTCTCCTCGACCGACTGAACCGCGAGCTCGACGCCCGGCTCGCCAAGGCCGACGCCGAGCTCGCAGCGCACTACCCCGGCGAGCGCGGGGTGCGGCAACCGGTGCACACGCTGTACGTGCCCGCCGACAAGTTCGGTGCCCACACGGTCGAGTCGTTCGGCCGGGAGGCGCTGGCGGTGCTCGACGAATGCGCCGACGCGCTCTCGGCGGACGATGACGTGCGCGAACGCGTGCGCGCCAAGCTCGCCGCGGAGCCGATCGAGGACCTGCGCATCGACTTCGAGGACGGCTACGGCATCCGGTCCGACGAAGAGGAGGATCAAGCCGTACGCGATGCGGCCAGGTCGTTACGCTCCGGCGCCCGGCCGCCCTTCTACGGGATCCGGGTCAAGGCGTTCGAGGCGGCGACCCGGGCGCGTGGCCTGCGTACGCTCGACCTGTTTCTCGCCGAGATCGGGGACGTCGGCGGCGGGTTCGTGGTGACGATCCCGAAGGTTACCTCGGTCGACCAGGTGGAAGCGATGGCGTTCGCCTGCGCCCGGCTGGAGCACGAATACGGAGCCGGGCGCCTCCGCTTCGAGCTCCAGGTCGAGACCCCTCAGGCCATCGTCGGCGCCGATGGCAGCGTCCTGCTGGCGCGGATGGTGCACGCGTCGGAAGGCCGATGCGCCGGGCTCCACTACGGCACGTACGACTACTCGGCCGCCTGCGGCATCGCCGCGGCGTACCAGAGCATGGAGCACCCGGTGGCCGACCACGCGAAGGCGGTGATGCAGGCGGTCGCCGCCGGGACGGGCGTCGTCGTCTCCGACGGCTCCACCAACATGCTGCCGGTCGGTGACCACGCGGAGCAGGCGTGGCGGGTGCACGCCCGACTGGTGCGGCGGTCGCTCGAACGCGGCTTCTACCAGGGCTGGGCCCGGCATCCCGCGCGGTTGCCGAGCCGGTATCTCGCCACGTACGCCTTCTTCCGTCAGGGGTTGACCACGGCTGCCGAGCGGGCGCGGGCCTACGTGTACGGCGAGCGGACGGCCTACCTCGACGAGCCGGCGACCGCCGCGGCCCTGGCTGGCTTCCTCCTACGCGGAGTGGAGTGCGGGGCGACGGATGAGGCCGAACTCGGCATCGATCGCAGCGTTCTGCACCGACTCGCCCGACGCGAAGGAGGCCTGCCGTGGCGCTGATGCTGGACACGGTGTTCAAGGCCGCGCGCGTCGTCACGCCCGACGGTGAGCGCACCGTCGACGTCGGGGTGAAGGACGGCGTGATCGCCGCGGTCGAGCCGGATCTCGAGGCGCCCCGCGTGGTGCGGCTCGGCACTGACGAGGTGCTGCTGCCCGGTCTCGTGGACACCCACGTGCACGTCAACGAACCGGGGCGGACGGAGTGGGAGGGATTTGCCAGCGCGACCCGGGCGGCCGCCGCCGGCGGAGTGACGACCATCGTCGACATGCCGCTGAACAGCATCCCTCCGACCATCGACGTGGTGGCCCTCGAGCTCAAACGCAAGGCCGCGGCGGGACAGTGCTTCGTCGACGTCGGCTTCTGGGGCGGAGCCGTGCCCGGGAACCTCCCAGGCCTCCGTCGGCTGCATGACGAGGGGGTGTTCGGGTTCAAGTGTTTCCTGGTCGACTCCGGTGTCGAGGAATTCCCGCACCTTCGGCTCGTCGAGGTCGAGCAGGTCATGCGCGAGCTCGCCCCGTACGACGGCCTGCTCGTCGTGCACGCCGAGGACGCCGACCGGATCGCGCCGGCCCCGGCGAGCCGGAAGTACGCCGACTTCCTGGCGTCCCGCCCCCGGTCCGCGGAGGACCACGCCATCGCCGAGGTGCTGGCCCTGTCGCAGGCGACTGGCTGCCGGGTGCACATCCTGCATCTGTCGAGCTCCGACGCGGTGCCACTGCTGCGGCAGGCCCGCGCGGACGGCGTTCGTGTCACGGTCGAGACCTGCCCGCACTACCTGTCGTTCGACGCCGAACACATCGGGGACGGCGCCACGCAGTTCAAATGCTGCCCGCCCATCCGCGAGGGCGCGAACCGGGACGCACTGTGGCAGGCACTGCGGGACGGAGTGATCGACCTCGTCGTCTCGGACCATTCCCCGTCGACGGCTGAGCTCAAGTCGATGGGCTCCGGCGACTTCGACGCCGCCTGGGGCGGCATTTCCTCACTCCAACTCGGTCTCTCCATCGTGTGGACCGAGGCTTGGGCACGAGGGTTCGACCTCACGGACGTCGTCCGGTGGATGGCACACACCCCGGCGCGGATGGCCGGGATGCGACACAAGGGCGGCATCGCGGTCGGCAACGACGCTGACTTCTGCGTCGTCGCCCCGGAGCAGCCCTTCACCGTCGAGGTGGCGCGGCTTCACCACAAGAACGCGGTCACCCCGTACGACGGGCGTGAACTGGTCGGCGTGGTCCGCAGCACCTGGTTGCGTGGCGAACGCATCGACCTTGGCGCTGAGCCACCGGGCCGGTTTCTGAGGAAAGGAACAGCATGACGAAGCGACCTTCGTTCACGACTTACCCGGACCTTGCCTCGCGGGTCCTCGCCGGCAGCGTGGTGTACGCCAACGACGAGCTCTTCGCCGAGCGCGAGAACCTCATCAAGCCGGAGCCCGCGATCTTCTCCGCAGAGGCGTTCGGCCACAAGGGCAAGGTGTACGACGGGTGGGAGACCCGGCGGCGCCGTGAGCCTGGCTACGACTTCGCGATCATTCGGCTCGGCGTGCCCGGCATCCTGTGCGGAGTCGTGATCGACACGTCGTGGTTCACGGGCAACTACCCCCCGTACGCCTCCGTCGAGGGCGCGAGTATCGGCGGCTACCCGTCACCAGAGGAGCTCGAGAAGGCGGACTGGACGCCGCTCGTCGCAAAGTCAGAGCTCCGTGGTGACGCGGACAACTTCTTCGAGATCGCCGATGAACGTCGCTACACCCATGTGCGGCTCTCGATCTACCCGGACGGCGGCGTCGCCCGGTTCCGGGTCCACGGCATGCCCCGACCCGACCCACGACTGCTGGCCGGCACGATCGACCTCGCGGCGTTGGAGAACGGTGGCCAGGTGATCGACTGCTCGAACGCGTTCTACTCGTCGCCGAACAGCCTGCTGCTGCCCGGCCGCGCTCGGATCATGGGCGACGGCTGGGAGAACGCACGCCGTCGCGACGCCGGCAACGAACACGTCACCGTCCGCCTTGCCGCACGGGGGAGGGTGCGCAGGGTGGAGATCGACACGTCGTACTTCGTCGGCAACGCTCCCGGCTGGGCCAGCCTCACCGGCGACGACGACGTTGTCCTCGTGCCCCGGACCCGGTTGCAGCCGGACACACGCCACTTCTTCGTCATCGAGGAGACGACGGCCGTCAGCCAGGTACGACTCGACGTCATTCCGGACGGTGGGGTGGCCAGACTAAGAGTGCACGGCGAGATCGATCCGGATGTTCTCGAGCTTCTGCTCCGGAACTGATATCCCGGCAGGGGCAGGACAGCCCCGGATCGAGCGCGCCGTGGTGGCAGCGCCGGGTCACGGACCGCGGCTTTCCCGAGTCGGGCTGTCAGAGGGAGATCACCTGACAATTGGTGTTGCCGAACCAGATCACGTCCTCCCGCTTGACCCCGTAGAGGTGGTTGCCGATGAAGGGCTCGACGGCCCACGCCCCCCGCATCACGGTGGTGTTCCACTCGTCGAGGTAACCGTCGTCGTACGAGGTGCCGGCGCCGAGTGAGTGGCCGATGTTAGACAGGCGATCCAGCAGGACGTAGGGCGTCCTGGCGAGCTCCTGTCGGAACACCTCGAAGAGGTCGCAGGCGCGCATGCCCGGTGTGGCGGCGGCCAGCACCGCCGAGTGGATTTTCTCCACCGCTTGGAGTGCTGCTCGCTGGGCGGGATTCGCGCCGTGCTGCAACGTGCGCGTGCAGTCCCCCCACCCACCGCTCGGGGTGATCGGATGGACGTCGATGATACCGAGGTCGAGATTCCACAGGACCCGGTCGCCCGGGGTGTCGGTGGGAAAGCAGCTGAGCGTCCCGGCGCCGAAGCCCACGGTGGTGGGGCTCCAGACGCCGGTGGCGCCCAGGTCGCGGAGGATCTCTCCCGCGCGGGCGTGGACGACCGCCTCCGACTCGCCCGGCCGCACGGACGCGGTGACGGCCTCGGCCGCCCGGATGGCCAGTAGCTGGGCTTCGACGAGCTCGTCAGGGGGGTCGTCGGGGAGACCCCGTGCCCTCGCGCCGCTGGCCGGCATCGCTGGGTTGACGCGGTCAGGCATCGTTCGCCACTCGGGTCAGCGAACGCCGGGGTTGCACGTCCCGGATGGCGCGGACGAACTCGCGGACGTGGCCGCGGTCGACGTGGCCGGTGTCGGTGTACGTGTCCTTGAGGTAGCTGCCGACGATGACCGCGTCCGCGTGGGCAAGTTGGGTTTTGCAGTTCGCCGGCGTGACACCGGCCCCGACGACGAGGGGGAAGCCGCCGCCGAGGAGACGCCGGAACTCCTCGATCTTGCCCGGCGGGGTCTCCATCCCGGTGCCGTCGCCGGTCACGACAACTGCGTCACATCGCGACCTGGCCAGGGTGAGGTCCTCCCCGAGGGATCGGCCGGACAGGTACGGCTGGTACTTGAACCGGACGCCTCCGAGCAGGTGGCTTGCCGTCTTCGCCCGCTCGTCGTTGAGGCGCGACGCGAAGGCCGGGTCATCGCCTGGGGCCAGATGCCCGGCCACCGAGTCCATCTGGATGAAGAGCGCGTGGAACTCACGCGCCATCTCGAACGCCGTCCAGTCCTGGCGCAGGATGTTGATCCCGAAGCGGATCTCAGGTGCGGAGTCGCTGAGGTAGCCGCACACGCTCACCACGTCGTCGACGTCGCCGAAGTAGTTCTCGACGATTACTGCGTCTACGCCCTCGGACCACAAGACGTCGATCTCTTGCTTGGCGAGCTCCAGCTTCTGTGCTGGTGTGTCGCCGGTCAGGTGGAGCATGGCGAGGACGGGGATCTGGCTGTCGAACTCATCGAGGAAGGTGCGCTGTGACATGCGGGCATCTCCTTTGAAGGCGTGTACCGCCTGGTCGTTGGGGTGGTCAGGGGATCAGGGGCAGCACGTCGGCGATTCGGGTGGCCCGGTCGGTCAGATTGAGGTTGCGGGCGAGCTGGGCCACTTCGAGGCGCTGAAGCTGCGAACGAATCAGCACGTCGTCGTCGGCGAACACGTCAGCGGCGGATCCATCGGCGATGACGGTGCCGTCGGCCATGGCCACGACGCGGGGGAAGGCGTCGGCGACGAAGCGCATGTCGTGCGTGATGGTCACGACCGCGATGCCGTCGTCCTGCAGCCGGTCCAGCATCGTCGCCAGCTGCCGCGTCCCTGGCCGGTCGAGTCCCGCCGTCGGTTCGTCGAGGATCACGTAGTCGCAGGTTCCTACCAGGATGGCGGCGATGGCCACGAACTTCTTGACCGGGAAGGGCAGATCGTTGGGATTGCTGCCGACGTAGCGACCGATCCCGGTCAGCTCGACCGCTCGCGCGACCCGCTCGGCGGTGCGGGCGGCGTCCCAGCGTAGGTACCGCGGCATCAACGTGAGCTCGGCCTCGACATCGCCGGCGAAGACCTGGTCGTCGGGATTCTGGAAGACGTAGCCGACCTGCCTGGCGACCTGAGCCGTCGTCCTGGTCGCCGTCGACAGTCCGTCTACGGTGACGGTGCCCCGAGTCGGCCTGAGCAGGCCGTTCATGAGTTTGACGGTGGTGGTCTTGCCGGCGCCGTTCTGGCCGACGATGGCCAGCCGTTCTCCCCGCTCGAGGGTGAGGTCGACACCCTGCACTGCCGGGGTGCCGTCCGGGTACGCGTAGTGGACGTCATGCAATGCGATCGGCATGGACCCGGCTACCTCTCATCCTTGCGGCGATCGCCGCCTCCGCTTCCCGACGTGTCACCGGAATGCTTCCCAGACCCTTACCGGCCGCCTCCAGGGCGAAGGCGAGGTCGGTCACCTCGGGGCGTGGTACGTCCGCGGCGTCCATCGCGGGGGAGGCGAGCACCTGTGCTGTGAGGCCTTCGGCGATGACCTGTCCGGAACGCATCACGACGAGCCGGTCGGCGAACTGAGCCATCAGGTCCATCTTGTGTTCGACGAGCACGATGGACTTCCCGCGGGCCTTGAGATCGGCGATGATCTCGAAGACTGCTTGCGATGACTGCGGATCCAGCTGGGACGTCGGCTCGTCGATGACGAGCACCTCGGAGTCCATGGCGATGATCGACGCGAAGGCGACCTTCTGGCGCTGCCCGCCCGACAGCTCGTTGGGGTTCTTCCGCAGGAGTGCGGTGATGCCCATCTGCTCACCGACAGATGTGACGCGGGCGAACATCTCGCTGCGGCTGATGCCCAGGTTCTCGAGGCCGAAGGCGATCTCCTCGAAAACGGTGTCCTTGATGCCGCTGATCTGGGTGAAGGGGTTGTCGAAGACGCACCCGATGGTCCTGGACAGCTCTGCGGCATCCCACTCGCCCAGGTCTTTGCCGAGAATCTCCACCTTTCCCTCGAGTGTGCCCTGGTGGAAGTGCGGAATGAGGCCGCGCAACAGGCTGCACAAGGTGCTCTTCCCGCTGCCGTTGATCCCGACGACCCCGTAGAGCTGGCCACGCTGAAGCTGCAGGGTGACGCCGTCGAGAGCCGGCACCTCGGCATACGCGTAGGTGAAGGTAACGTCACGCAGGGTCGCTAGGTCCACAGGAGTAGTGCTCCAATCGTTGCGAGACATCCGGCGGCCGCGAGCGCCGTCGCGGCCCGCTCCCAAGCGGGAGCCGGCCTCAACTGGAGGACATGGGTATGCGGAATGCCCGAGTTGAACGCGCGTGCGTCGAGCGCGATGGCGCGTTCCTCCGTCTGGTTGAGGGCCATGATGAACACCGGTGCCAGGATGGGAACGAAAGCCCTGGCGCGCACCCAGAGGTTTCCCTCGGTCTCGATGCCCCGGGACTTCTGCGCGTCCATCACGGTGCGAGCGCTTCGGCCCAGATCGGTGATGGCCTGGAAGGACGCGAGCAGGATGTAGGTCGCCTGCGGCGGCATTCCCTTCAACTCCAGGGCCAGCATCAACGTCTTCATCGGGACGAGGGCGAAGTACAGCGTCAGCGCCCCGCACAGCACCATGACCGCCAGGGCGAAGTTCAGGCCCTCACGGACTCCCTCGGAGGTCGGTGCCAGCGGTCCCAGCTCGAAGAGCACGTGGTTGCCGTGGACGAACGCGGCACGGAGCACGAAGAGCACCAGGCCCACACCCACCAGGAGCTTTGCGTAGAGCTTGGCGAAGGAACCGCCCACGCCGGCGGCCACGGCGACACCGAGAAATGCCGCGCACCCGGACACGAGGCCGACGGGACGGGGTGTCACCAGGGCCAGCAGACTGATGGACGCCAACACCACGGCCACGTTCAAGGGGTGCATGTCCCGAATCCGGTTGCCGTGCGACACCACGCCGTCAAAGGTCCCGCCCGAGGTGGCGCCGGCGCCTGTCGGTGACAGCGCGTTCACAACGGACCGCCGGGAGTCGGCCGCGCGGCGGTAAGGATCGGCGCTGGTGTGACTCCCTTGGCTCGCAGGTACACCTCGCCGAGCGGCAGCTTGGCGAAGATGCGCCGAGGGATGCCCCTCAGGACCACGTAGACCGCCAGCACCGTGGGCACCTTGTCGAGGAAGTCCATCGGCACCTGGGCCACGAAGTTTGCCGTCGTGACGTCCAGTCCGGCGGCCATGAGCGCGCCGACCACGAGGGCTCCGCCGCCTACGGCCAGGCCGCCGAAGACCCACAGGGTGATGAGTGCCCCGAGAAAGCCCCCGATGAGCGCGAAGGGGACCGCGCTCGCCACAGTCTTCCACAGCACGGTGAAGACGCCCCGTCGCCCGAGCCACCCGGCCAGCAGGCCGAACATGACATTGAGAACGCCGAAGGCGAGGGTCGGCGGAGACGTGATGGAGTTGATTCCGTTGGAGACGAGGCCGACAAGCGCTCCGGGGATGCCGCCGCACAGCGCTCCCACCAGGATCGTGCCGATGCTGTCGAGGTAGACGGGCAGCTTCAACAGGAGCGCAAGCTGTCCGCCCACGAAGTTGATCGCGATTCCGATGGGAATCATGAAGATGGTCAGCCGCCCGTAGCGGGAGATCAATGACTGCGTCGACACGAGGACTCCTCTGTCAGGTGGGGGAGGGTTGGTGGACTGATGAAAGGCGGCCGCTGCGAGCCATGAAGTCGAGGACTGTCGCCTCGTCGAGCATTCCTCCGCGAGCCCCGACCTTTCCGACGGACAGGGCGGCCGCGGCATTGGCGAACTCCGCTGCGTACCGGAGGTCATCCGAAACCAGGTAGGAGTAGAGGAAGGAGCTCGTGAAGGTGTCCCCCGCGCCGGTCACGTCGACGACATCAACCCGGTGGCCGGCGACGCTGAACTGGTCGCCGTCGGTGAAGACCCGGCATCCGTCACTGTCGTTGGTGACGATGACCGCGAGGGCGCCGCGGTCGAGTAGCGCTTGGATGCTCTGACCACAGCCGGAGAACCGCTGGTAGCCGATCGCGTTCATGAAGATGATGTCGCAGTGGTCGATCAGGGGCGACGGATGGTTCTCGAGGTTGTAGACGTCGAGGTCCATGACGATCTTCGTTCCGCCTGCGCGGACACCGGCGAGGACCTCGCTGGCCCCCAGCTCTCCCATCCGGAACGGGGTCGCATCGGTCACCGTCGTGACCAGGTACGCAGCTCCGGCCATGTGGTCGAACGCCGCTGGCGTGATCTCGGTGTGCGTGATGCCCAGGGTGGGGATCAGGACGATGTGCTGGTCGTCCGCCAGCAGGATGATGCACCGCGAGTCGGGCACTTCCTTGTCAAGGATGACGAATCGGGTGTCGAGCCCCACCTTTTCCAGCTGAGAGAGCAACCGCTGGGTCAGCTCGCCGGGGTTGAGCTGGGACATGAAGGAAGTGGGCACGCCGTAGTTGGCGAAGATCGCCGCCGAGTTGGCGACCATCCCGCCGAACTGTGGTTCGAGGGGACGGACAATGATCTTGTCACCGGCGACCGGGAAGTGTGGTGCCCGGAAGTACTCGTCCATGGCGACGTCACCGAAGAACACCGCATAGCGCCCGTCCCCCTGCGGCGTGCGGTGGGCCTGCCACCCACGAATGGGCATGCTCATCGCCGGCCCACCTTCACCGGGCCGGTCGAGTCCCGCACCACAAGCCCGACGGGCAGCTTGAGCTGCTCGCCATCAAGCTCCGCCACGCCTTCCAGGGCGTCGATCAGGGCGTCGGTGGAGACCTGTCCAAGGGCGGGGACGTCCTGCCGCACGGTTGTCAGCGACGGGAAGCAGTACTGTGCCGCCATGACGTCGTCGAAGCCGACGACCGAAATGTCTTCCGGCACCCGCACACCGGCCCGCCTCAGCTCATACAACGCGCCGATCGCCATCAAGTCGTTGATCGCGAACACCGCGGTGACGTCGCCGGCCCGGAACGACGCGACGTGGGGCGCCACGGCGAGTGCGCCGCTGGATTCCGTGAACCGGCCCCATGCGGTAGCGACAACGGTGCCGCCACCGTCCTCCCACCGCCGCTGAAACGCCGCGATACGGCGTGAGCTCGAGAACGGCTCTCCCTCGGCGCCGAGGATGAGGACATTACGGTGCCCCAGCCCGAGGAGGTGCTCGGCTGCCAGCCGGCCACCCGCCTCGTTGTCCGAGATCACGGACTTGAGCCTGGTTCCCTCGATCTCCTCGTCGACGAAGACCAGAGGCATCGCGCCGAGCAGATCCGACAGCTCCTGGTCCGTTGGAGGCGCGCCTGCCGCGTACACGATCCCGTCGACGGCGCGCGAGTGGACCATCTGGAGGTAGTGCAACTCGTTGGCCGAGTCGAATCCGGTGGTGCACAGGATGACGTTGTACCCACGTCGCACCGCCGCGGCCTCGACGCCTCGAGCGAGCTCGGCGAAGTAGCCGATCGAAATGTCCGGAACCACTAGGGCGATCACGCGCGTCACACCCAGAGCAAGGCTCTGCGCCGATCGACTCGGCACATAACCGAGCTCAGCCATGGCCGCGGCGACGCGTTCCTTGACGGCGGGACTGACTCGCCGCTTGCCGCTCAGTGCGTGCGACACCGTCGTGGGGCTAACCCCTGCGCGCGCCGCCACCTCCGCGATCGAAGCCAACTCAAGGTCCTTTCGGTTGCCAAAGCGCTTTGGCAAAGCGCTTTGGCGGAAGGCTAGTCCCTGAGCTGGTGGAGGGCAATAGTCCGCGGCCTGATCAAAAATGGGTGGCCCGCCGCACTACGCGGGGAACCGGAAGATCCACTTGGCGCGCGCCCTCATGGCCGGCCGGTTGAACCGCCGCCGAGGACGGGCGGTGAGCGCTGCTGATCTGCACGGACCGCCGCGAGACTGCGGGGGAGTGGAGCAGTCATGCCCCAGGGCTGTTCGTAGGGCCCGCGCCGGCGTGGCGCGGGCCCTACGACGGTCTCCCGCAGCGCTGGTAGGGGTGGGGTGCGAAGAATCGCCGAGTTAGGGGGCTGGGGTTGCTATCGGTTGCACTCGAGTTGGCTGAGGTCGACGGCGTTGGCCATCGCCTGGTAGCCGGCGTCGCTGGGGTGCAGGTGGTCGCCGACGTCGTAGGCCGGCAGGAACCGCCTGGGGTTCGCGGGGTCGCGAGTGACCTGGTCAAAGTCGATGACCCGGTCGAACTCGCCGCTGGTCCGGATCCAGGTGTTGACCTGCTCGCGGATGACTTCCTTGGCGGGGCTGTAGTAGCCGGCGCCCTCGAATGGGGTCAGCGTGGCGCCGAGGATGCAGGTGTGGTTGGCGTGGGCGCGGGCGATCAGGATCCGGTAGGCCGAGATCAGCTGGTCGGCCGACGTCGCGACCCCGCCGCCGATGTCGTTGATGCCCTCCATGAGGATGACGGTGCGTACGTCGGGCTGAGAAAGCACGTCTCGGTCGAATCTGGCCTGGACATTCACCCCGGCGCCGTCGGTGAGAACCCTGTTGCCGGAGATGCCTTCGTTCATGACGCCGAACTGGTGCGCCGGGGGCTGTTCCGCGATGCGACGGGCGAGGTAGTCCGGCCACCGGTGGTTGGCGTCGCGGGTGGACCCGTAGCCGTCGGTGATGGAGTCGCCGAGCGTGGCCACCGTGTCGACCTGCTGCGGCGTGTCGATGACCAGCGCATCGACCCAGTACCAGCGCGTCGCTTGCTGTGTGAAGGCCGCGCCATCGGTGTCCGCGGTGTGATCACCAGCCCCGGAGATGTAGTTGGTTTGCATGCCCAGGTTGTGCCCTGTCAGGCTGCCGCTGGCGCCCGTGACGTGGATGCTGACCGCGAGATTGGTGTCGCCAGGCACGTCGCCTGGAAGCGGGTCGCTGAGGACCTCCGCGCCGTTCGGAACGGTCACCGTCTTGCTGCCGGCGAAGGTGACTTGCCGGTTGGTGCCCGGTACGACCCCGGCATCCTCGCTTTGAACGCCGACGTAGACGGAGTCGAAGGTCACGATGCGGTCACCGAACACATTCGACAGTGAAACGCGCAGGTTGCTGCCACCGATGCTGGTATGGATGATGTTGCGGACCGTCTGGTCGGTGAACGACCCGCCGACCCGGTCCGCGCTGGCGCCCCAGGTGACGACCTGATCGGTGGTGACCGAAGTCGCCCGTGTGGAGGCTTCGGAGTTCGGCTCGGCGGCGACTGGCCCGACGAGGGCGGTGACCGTTGCCAGGCCGGTGGCGATGGCGAGCCCGGTGGTGACGAAGGGCATGCGTGGCTGCTTCATCAGGAATAACTCCCTCAGTGAGTTCTGCATCACGGCGCTTGGCCGGGCAGGAAGGGTCCCGAGGCGACCGGTCGAGCAGGGACCATGCTTTCGGCAGTCAGGCGCCGGGATCGCCGGCCGTTGGTCTGATTGCCAACGCATAAGCCACGCTAAATGCCTTCGCGGTAACGCACCGACGTCCGGTATTGCAATTGAGATGAACGGCTCCCACTGGGCGATGAGCGGTTCTCGCCTGCCGACAAGCGGCCGCAGCAGGGTCTTCCGGGATGCGTGACGGAACCGCGCCCCGGGCCGATCCGGGACGCGGTTCCATAAAGCGGCTCGGTCTAGTGGTCGTGGTTGCAGGAGACTCGGGCCCGTTCGAGCTCCTCCGGAGCGTTCCACCAGTACGCGGCCGTGCTGGCGTGTGCGGGCACGCGCTGCCTAACCTTGCCTCTGGGCGCTGATGCCGTCGGTATCCGCTGATTGGTCGTCGTGGAGGTCGGGTAGGGGGCGATCAGGTCTGCGACGGTGTGATGCCGTCCACCCACGACGACCGCGGTGACGTTCGCGGCATCCTCGATCCGAGTCAGCGGGTCGCCGTCGACGATGGCCAGGTCCGCCAGCATGCCCTTGCCGATTCGGCCGAGCGGCTGCCCGAGGAAATCCCCCGACGTCGACGTTGCGCTGGTCAGCGTCTCCAGCGGCGTGAGCCCGTACTTCACCATGGCCCGCATGTTCATGTGCAGGCTGATGGCCAGGTGATCGATCGGGGCGTCGGTCCCGGCGGTGACGACGCCGCCGCCACGGACCATCTCGACCAGCTGCGCGACTTGGTTGGCAAGGTTCTGCCGGGTGGCGGTCTGGTCCGTCGTCTGCGCAGAGCTGACCGACGCGTGCAGCTTCTCCATCCGCCAGTTCGGGTAGAGTCGCCGGACTCGTTCGTCGGTGACGAGAGAGGTGTCCTCCCGGTACAGGGTCGACGACACGAACAGAGTTGGAGTGCGGGCCATCTTCGACGCGTTGAACATGGCGATAACGTCGGAGTACGCCGACCCGACGTTCGTGACGGTCCGGGAGTAGCCGAACCGGTTCGTCGCGCCGACGTGCTCCGTTCCGTCGCCGCCCATGGCGATCGCCGGGTAGTGGTAGTGCGACGTGACCGGCTTGCCCTGCCGGTGCGCCCACTGGATGACCTCCTTGTGCCACACGACCGGTAGCCGCACGTAGCACTTCATCAGGTCGTAGTCGAGCTTGGCCGCCCGTTCCAGCTCGAGCGCCAGTTGGGCGTGGGTGAATGTCGGGCGCATGAAGTTGTAGTAGATGCGAGGGCCGTCCACGGCCTCGCCGGTGGCCAGATAGCGCGGCGCCAGCCGGGCGCCGGACTGCACCGATTCGCGTTCCTCGACCATGTGGTAGGCCGGGGAGCCGGGTGAGCGGGTCGTGGTGATGCCGAGCGCGAGCCACAGCGACCCCTGCCGCGACCCGTACGCGTAGCCCTGCATCTCGCGGTGGTGGTGGATGTCGATCAGTCCGGGCATGACGAACCGGTCGCTGGCGTCGACGAGGCTGCCGCTGCGGCCCTCGCGGTGCGGTTCCACCGCAACGATCCGCTGGCCCCGCACGATGATGTCGACATCGCGGGCCACTGTCGCGGACGACCCGTCCCACATCCGGCCTGCGTGGATCACGACCTGGTCCGGGCCGGGGTCGTTGCGCCAGCGCAGCTGGACCGGGATCGTCCGGCTGGCCCCGCCGTCGACCCGGACCGTCTTCAGCTGACCGCCCGACAGGTACATGAGCGTGGACGAGCCACCCGCCCAGATGGGTGCGTCGGACAATTCCCTCGTGACCTGGCGTGCCGGCCCGGTCGGGCGTCCGCTCCGGTCGACCGGGAGCACCCAGATCAGCGACTCCATCGCGAATGCGAGCATCGTCCCGTCCGGGGACCAGACGGGCCCGTCGTCACCGCGGGTCTGCAGCGAGCGGTGCGGGGCGGGGTCGACGTACCTGCCGGCGCCGGTGCCGCGGTCGACCACGAGGATCTTCGACAGGCCCTCCCGGTAGCGGCGCGAGTAGGGCACGACGGCCGCCAGGGCGATCATCCTCCCGTCCGGGGACCACGTGGGCCGGCCCGGCTCGAACGTCGCGCCGAAGACCTGCTGCACGTCTCCGGTCGACACGTCCAGTACCCACAGAGCGCCATCCTGGTCGAGATAGGCGATCTCCTCACCGCTTGGCGACCACCGCACCGAAAGGGCCGCGGACTCGGTCAGGAAGGTCAGCTGCCGGTCGACCCCGGAGCTCAGGTCCCGGACCCAGATGTTCAAAGTGCCGGTCCGGTCGCTGACATAGGCCAACCGCTGACCATCCGGCGAGAAGTCCGGGTCGGCCTTCCACCAGCGGTCCCCGAACAGGGGTACCGGCTTCTCCCCGACCCGCATCAGGTAGATGTCGTTCAGGGCGCGGAACGCGACCATGGTCCCGTCCGGGGACACCGCCGGGGAACCGATGCCAATGACAGGAAAGGCGCCGGGTGCGTCGAACACCCGGGTGGCCTTGCGGTAGCTCGCGACCGTGGCTGTCAGCGCTGCGGTGAATCCGACGGTCCCGGCGGTGGCCGAGCCGAGGCGACGCGTGCGGATCTGGCCGGCCGAGCTGTAGTGGTACCGGCCGTCGGCCGTGAACCTGGCCCGGAAAGGGAACACCTCCTCACCGGTGACCAAGGTGCCTGCCGTCGAGGCCAACTCGTTGCGGCCCGCATTGAGCAGGTGGTAGGCGATGTCGGTTCCGTTCGGCAGGAACGACGGCTGGTGGAGCACCTGCCCGGCCGGTACGGTGACCGCGGTGGTGCGGGCGCCGGTGGCGACCTCGACGACGTCGATGCGGGTGTCCGCTACGACGAATGCGATGCGAGACCCGTCCGGTGACCAAGCCGGCTCGTACTCCTCGGCCGCAGTCTCGGCCAGGGCCCGGGTGGAGCCGGTGGCGAGGTCGAGCACATGGATGCCGTACGAGCCGCCCTCGTCGGACGAGTAGGCGATGCGACGCCCGTCGGGGCTGTACCTCGGTTCGCGGTGGTCGAACGGGCCCTTCGTCAGTTGGGTGATGCCTGACCCGTCGGGATGGATCGCCCACAGGTTGAACACTCCATCCCGGTACGACTGGAACACGATCGTGGACCCGTCGGGGGACCAGTCCGGCTGGGCGATGTCGTACAGGTCCGACGTCAGGCGGCGCGCGGTGCCGCCGGAGGCGGAGACGACCCACAGCACGCCGAGCATGTCGAACGCGAGCATGCGCCCGTCCGGGGACGGTGCGACAGCGAAGTCGGTCCCGGTGTCGACGCGGGTGTCGCCGCCCGGATGGGGGCTGCCGGCACGGGCACCCGGCGCAGCCGCTTGAGTGAAAGCCGCTGCCAGTACGGCACCCGCACCAGCCTTGAGGACGGTTCGGCGAGACGGGGTGAATCGCGAGCCGGTGGGGGCGCCAGCATCCGGCTGGTCCGGCTCCGTGAGGTCATTGGCCGGAAAATCCGCAGTGGGGGGCATGCTGTTCCTCCTTGACCTGCTGCATCGGATACGTCAGGCGGTATCGCGCATCCTTCTCCCCGGCGTCATCACGCGGCTCCCATCTATGCCGTTCGAACTGTGAGCGGCCCACACAATGCGGTGAGTGGTGCAAATTGCGCGACGGAAGGTCCCCTCACTCAGTCGCCCCCACTAACCTGACCGCCCCGTCACCCTGCTTCGCCCAGCCAACACCCACCGTTCGTCACGCGGCGGCCGGAGCGCGATGGGCGTCCATTTGCGCCGGCCGGCGTGCCCAGCGCCGCTGGACGACCAGCCCACCGGCGAGCAGGGCCAGGCCGGCCAGCGCCAGGACGACCGGGCGAAGGGTGCGTTCCCAGGGCCAGCCACGGTCAGTGAGCGTGATGTCTCCGGTGGGGTCAACAACTGCTCGCGACTCGGTGGTCTCTAGTGTCCTTTTGTGTGCTATGGTGATCGGGTGAATTTGAAGGAGTGGGCGGCGTCTCAGGGCATCGCGTACGTCACT
>NZ_VSFA01000047.1 GCF_008119785.1 Micromonospora sp. MP36
CACCCTTGGGACGCCTTCCAGCTCGAACACATCCACCGGCAGCCGCCCATTGACGGCAAGGAACCTGGCAGCCTGCCGAGTGCGGGACTTGATCATGCTGGACGGCAGATGCTCCCCGCCCGGAACCGCCTTGCGTACCTGCTCCCACTCCTGCGCGGTGCGCTGACGCGGATCGGCCGGCCACGTCGCCAGCACCCCGGCGGTCAGGTCAGCACGCCACCGCGGCGAACGAAGTGCCCGCCCGGCCTGCTCCTGCGCCATGCGCACGATCCGGTCATTGACCCTCACACCCGCCGGCGCGGTAACCGTCCAGCCCAGACGCCGCAACGCCATCCACGCGTTCGACGGAAGTTTCCGGCCACCCGGGTCCTGTCCGGAGGCCAACACCTCCACATCGCCCGCGTTCCAACGCTCCGCCAACAGGCCGGAGGCCATCCCCGCTACCAGGTCGGCACACCAGCCGATCCGTTGCGCAAGCACCGCCTGCGACAGGACCTCACCGCTCTCCTCGTCCACCGCTGATCGGAGCAAAGCGCGGGCGCAAGCGGTACGGGAAGTCTCGCCGTCGGCCAGCGGCAGCTTCCCGGTCACCGGCTCATCGCATCGACATCGAACCAGGAGAACCCGCGATCACGACCGGCCCACCTCACCGGAATCTCCCCCGAACCAGCCCAAAAGCGAGACGCCACCGTCCACACGGCTAACCTAGGATCACCGACGATTCCTAATCAAGTTGGTCAGCCTCAACGATCTGACACCGACCGCTGAGCCCACCGGCCCGACGGGGTCGCCAACCTTTGGGAGTCCAGATGCCTGTGCCTACCTACGATTTCACCGGACAGGCCGCTCTCGTGACCGGTGCGAGCGCCGGCATGGGCGCAGCCACCGCGCGCGCCTTCGCCGAAGCGGGCGCAATGGTGGCGTTGCTTGACCTCAACGGCGACGCCGTGCACGAGCTCGCGGGCGAGCTGACCGGGCAGGGGCACCAGGCGTTGGCGGTACGGTGCGACGTGTCCGACGAGGCCGAGGTCGCCAACGCGGTGCGGAAGACCGTCGAGGCATTCGGGCGGTTGGACATGGCGTTCAACAACGCAGGCATCATGCTCCCCCCGACCGATGCCGCCGACGAGCCCGTGGATGCGTTCGACGCGATCACCGGTGTGGATCTGCGTGGCGTGTGGACGTCGGTCAAGCATGAGCTGGCGCAGATGCGCACTCAGGGGTCGGGTGCGATTGTGAACTGCTCGTCGCTGGGCGGCCTGGTCGGTGGAGCCGGGCGCGCCACCTACCACGCCACCAAGCACGGCGTGCTGGGGCTCACCAAGAGCGTGGCGCTGCAGTACGCGCCGCTCGGCGTGCGGGTGAATGCGGTGTGCCCCGGCACCATCGCAACGCCGATGGTTGATCGGATGACCGCCAACGGGGAACTGGACCTCGACGACACACTCGCCGCCACCCCCATGCGCCGTCTCGGGCGCCCGGAGGAGATCGCCGACGCGGTCCTGTGGCTGTGCAGCCCGGCATCCAGCTACGTCACCGGTGTAGCGCTGCCCGTCGACGGCGGGTACACCGCCCAGTAGTTGAGCCTTCGGACAGCGCCCAACGGTGTCCGAAGGCTGACCAATTTGATCAGGAATCGTCCGTGATCATAGATGCCAAGGCGCTGACCCTCGACAATGCGCCACAGGCAGGCGGCGGCGCGGGCGGGAAGTGAACCCGACACCAAGGCTCAATCCGCGGTCACGGCGACGGTGAGCTCCACCTCGACCGGCGCGCCGGACGGCAGGCTCGCCACCCCGACGGCCGACCGCGCCACGCCGCCGCGTTCGCCCAGCCAGTTCCGCAGCGCCTCGGACGCCCCGTCGGCGACCGCCGAGTGCCGGGTGAAGTCGGGACGGCAGGCGACGTACACGGTCATCCGCAGGCAGCGGCGCACCCGGCCCAGTCCCCCGACCGCCTCGGCCACCGCGGCGAGGGCGTTGCTCGCCGCGAGGCCGGCTGCGGCCCGCGCGTCGGCCACGGTCAGATCCGCGCCCACCAGGCCACGCACGGCGAGCCGGCCGTCCACCCGCGGGGTCATACCCGCCGTGTACGCGGTGCCGCCGTGCACCACCACCGGCACGTAGTGGCCCTGCGGGGCCGGGGGCGCCGGCAGCGTCCCCCGGGCGAGTGGTTCAGCCACCGAGCGCCACCCCGTCCTGGCGGGGGTCGGCGCCACCGGCGAGGCAGCCGAGCCGCTCGTCGACCGAGACCACCAGGGCACTGCCGCCGGCGTCCCACGGCCCCACCACCCGGACCGGGTGCCCGGCGTCGCGCAGCCCCGCCAAGGTACGCCCGCCCAGCCGCGACTCGCAGATGAGTTCGTCGGGCGCCCCCACCACGTCCGCGTCGCTGCCCGGGAACACCGTGAACCGCGGCGCCGAGACCGCCTCCTGCGGATCCAGGCCGTGGTCGATCAGGTGCGACAGCACCTGCATGTTCCACTGCACCTGCCCGTCGCCGCCAGGGGTGTTGCCCACGTGCCGCAGGGCTCCCCCGGCGTCGGTCACCAGCCAGGCAAGGCAGGTGTGCAGCGGGCGGCGCCGCGGTCGTACCTGGTTGGCGTGGTCCTCGATCAGGTAGGCGCCGCGCCCCAGCCGGTTGTTGAGCATGATCCCCGTGCCCGGGATGGTGATCCGGGCGCCGAAGGTGAAGGCGAGCGAGTGGATGAAGCTGACCGCGCGGCCGTCGCCGTCGACGGCGACGGTCGTCGTGGTGTCCCCGTCCGGCGTCAGCCCGGCCGTGGCCAGAGGCTGCCCGGCGGCCAGCTTCGCCCGCACGTCCGCGACCGCCTCGGGCCGCAGCAGCGCCTGCCAGGCGTCGGTGTCGGCGCCGCACCGGTCCCACCGGTCCCGGAAGGCCTGCCGGGCCGCTCCGGCGAGCCAGCCGATCGCCTCGGCGCTCAGCCACGGCAGCCCGGCGAGCATCCCGTCGCAGACAGCCGTCTGCTGCAGCACCATCCAGCCCGGCGTGGGCGGCGGCGTCGTGTGCACGACCAGGTCGCCGTACCGCACGGCGATCGCCTCACCGTCGAGCGGTACGCCGGAGGCGGCCCACTCGTCGCCGCTGTAGGGAGCGCCGGCCGCCGCCAGTGCGGCCACCGCCCGATCGGCCAGTTCGCCGGTGTACAGGGCGCGGGGATCGGCCGCCAGCAGCCGCAGCGAGTCGGCGAGCTCCGGCTGTGGGAGCCGCTGCCCGACCTGCGGCGCCCGACCGTCGCGCAGGAACGTCCGTCGGGCCCCGTCGTCGGCGCGCAACTGCGTCTCGTGCTCCAGGATGTCCGCGCGGGTTTTCCGGGTGCAGGGCAGGCCGCGTTCGGCCGCGGCGATCGCCGGCGCCCACAACTCGGGGAGGCTGCGCGTTGCGCCGCGGGCGTGCAGTGCGGCGATCGCCGCGACCGCACCCGGAGCCGCCACGGCGAGCGCCCCGGTGAGGGGAATCGCGGGCAGGCCCTGCCCGCGGTAGTACTGCAGGTCGCCGCCGTCCGGCCCGTACCCGCTGCCGTTGATGGTCCACACCGACCCGTCCGGCTCGCGGACCAGGGCGAAGGCGTCGCCGCCGACGCCGCACTGGCCGGGCAGCGCCAACCAGGACATCGCGGCCATCGCCACCGTCGCGTCGATCGCGGTGCCGCCCTCGGCGAGCACCCGGTGGCCGACGGCGGTGACCGCCGGGTGGCTTGAGATCGCCATGTGTTCGCCGGCGAGGACCGCGTTACGGGTCGGTGCTGGCCAGTCCGCACTCATGCTCATCACCTCACCGGTTTGCGTCGGCGCGGGCCACCGGTCGCGATGTCCTCCGGCGTCACGCCCACGTAGATCTGCCCGTCCTCTTCCCGCACCGGGAAGGTCTTGATCGGTTCGGTGGCGGGCGGGCAGACCGGCTCGCCGGTCTCGAGATCGAAGACGCTGCCGTGGCAGGAGCAGCCGATGCCGTCGTCGACCAGTTTGCCCGAAGACAGCAGGCAGTCCAGGTGGGTGCAGTAGTTCGACGTGGCGTACGCCTTGCCCTCGAAGCGGGCGACGCACAGCTCCAGGCTGTCGGCGTAGAAGCGGCGGACGTAGCCGTCGGGCACCTGACCTGAGCGGGCGACGCAGACGAACGTGACGGTGCCCGGCTCCGTTCCCGCCGGCGCGGCGCCGGCGGCCTCTGGCGCGCTCATGATCCCACGTACACGGTCTTGTCGACGGTGTAGAAGTGCATCATCGTCTCCCCTGCCTGTTCCTTGAACGTCTGCGTGCTGGAGTTCTTCAGCCCACCGAAGGGCGCGTTCATCGCCATGCCCGTGGTGGGCTGGTTGACCTTGACCAGGCCACTGTCGACGCGCCGGGCGAATTCGAGCGCACGACCCAGGTCGCGGGTGACGATGCCGGCCGACAAACCGTACGCCGTGTCGTTGGCGAGGCTGATCGCGTCGTCGAAGCTGTCGACCCGAAGCACGCCCAGGACCGGGCCGAACACCTCGTCCTGCGCCAAGGGCGACGAGGGGTCGACGTCGGCGAAGACCGCCGGACGAACGAAGTTGCCGTGCTCCAGGCCCGGACCGAGCGGCTCGTCACCGGCGCGGAGACGGGCGCCGGCAGCCGCGGCGAGGTCGAGGTAGTGCCGGGTCTTGTCCAGTTGGGCGCGGGTCGCGAGGGGGCCCATCTGTACGCCGTCGGCGAGCCCGTCGCCCACGCGGCGGGCGCGGGCGAGTGCGACCACCCGCTCGACGAGCGCGTCGTGCACGGCATCGTGGACGATAAGCCGGCTGGTGCCGGTGCACGCCTGGCCGCTGAGGCCGAATGCCCCGCGGACCACGATGTCGGCCGCCCGGTCCAGGTCGGCGTCCTCCAGCACGATCACCGGGTTCTTGCCACCCATCTCCAGTTGGCAGCGCTGGCTGGGTCCGACCGTGCGGTGGATGGTCGCCCCGACGTCGTAGGAGCCGGTGAAGGTCACCGCACCCACCCGTGGATCCGCGACCAGCGCCGCGCCGGCCTCCCCGCCGCCCTGCACCAGGGCGAGCGCACCGGCCGGGACACCTGCCTCGAGCAGCGCCTCAACCAGCCGCTGCCCCATCAGCGGGGTCACCTCGCTCGGTTTGAACACCACCCCGTTGCCGGCGGCCAGGGCGGGGCCGAGCTTGCGGGACGGGATGTTCAGCGGGAAGTTCCACGGGGTGATGGCCACGACAACGCCGACCGGCTCTCGGGAGGTGTAGACGAGGCTGCCGTCGCCCGTGGCGTAGGTGCGGCCCGCGATCCGCATCGCCTCCCCCGCGTAGAAGCGGAGGTTCGACGGGGTACGGCGGGTCTCGGTGAGCGCCTCCGCAAGCGTCTTGCCCTCCTCGCGGACCAGTTCCCGGGCCAGGTCGTCGGCGCGGGCGGCGAGGATGTCCGCGGCCCGGTGCAGGACGTTCGCCCGCGCCTCCGGACCGCGCTGCGCCCATTCCCGGTGGCCGGCGGCGACCGAGGTCACGGCGTCGTGGGCGTCCTTCGCGTCGGAGTCGGGGAACACGGTGACGACGTCGCGCTCGTCCGCCGGGTTACGTCGCTCGCGGGTACGCCCGCTGGCCGAGCCCACCCACTCGCCACCGATGAAGTTGCCCTTCACAATTGCTCCTCCAATGCCGTCAGTTCCGCCAGGTCGAAGTCCTCGTCGGCGAGGACGCTGGCCTCGACGCTGATCTGCGCGGAGATCAGTTCCTTGGCGACGAGGACGTCCCCGCCGCGGTCGACGGCGAACGCCGCCCGGACCAGGCCTTCCCGCAGGTAGAACGCCGAGAAGTCGCGCTCCTCGACCGAACCGCGCACGACCAGCTCGTCCCAGACCGGGGCGTGGCCGGTGTACTGCAGGTTGTGGTCGTACTGGTCCGACCAGAACCAGTGCGGATCCGCGTACACCGTGCTCCGGCCGATCATGTTGTTGGCGGCGGCGGTCGCTTGCCGGCTGGCGTTGTCGAAGTGCTCGACCCGGATCCGCTCGCCGAAGAGCGGATGCCAGTGGTTGGCCACGTCGCCGGCGGCGTACACGTTCGGCACCGCGGTCCGGCAGTACTCGTCGACGAGGATGCCGTTGTCGACGGCGAGGCCGGACCGCTCGGCCACGGCGGTGTTCGGCGTGATACCGATGCCCACCACCACCAGGTCGCCCTCGATGCGCCCGCCGCTGGTGGTGACGACGACACCGGTCGGTGTCTCGACGACGGACTCGACGGACTCTCCCAGCCGCAGCGTGACGCCCTGCTCGCGATGGATCGCCGCGCAGGTGGTGCCGATCTCCCGGCCCAGTACGCGCTGCAGCGGCACGTCCAGCGCTTCCACCATGGTCACCTCGGCGCCCCTGCCGCGGCTGGTGGCGGCGACCTCGGCGCCGATGAAACCCGCGCCGATCACGATCACGTGCACGCCCGGGCGCAGCTCGGCGCGGAGGCGGTCCGCGTCCCGCCGGGTGCGCAGGTAGTGGACCCGCTCACCCCCGACGTCCCGGAGGCGGCGGGGGCTGCCACCGGTGGCGAGGAGAACCCCGGCGGCGGCGACTTCGGTGCCGTCGGCCAACTCGACCAGCCCGCGCTCCGGCCGGATCACCACGGCCGGCTGGCCGAGCCGCAGGTGCACGTCGTTCGCCGCGCACCACTGCTCCGACAGCAGGTCCAGGCCGCAGTCGTCGTCGCCGGCGAGGTACTCCTTCGACAGCGGTGGCCGCTGGTACGGCGCCTCCGGTTCGGCGCCGATCAGCTCGATCCGACCGTCGAAACCGCGTCGACGCAGCGCGCGAGCGGCCACGGCGGCGGCCTGACCGGCACCGACGGTGACTATGGTCGTCGTCATCGGCGGGTCACCCCGCAACCTCGACCGGGTGCCCTGCGGCGCCGGTCTGCGCGCGCCCGGTGCGCGGTCGCGGGTCAACGTAGACGTTGCCGTCCGCCACCCGGACGTCGTACGTCGGCTGGCACTCGGTCTGGTCCGCCGCCTCGCCGGTGGCCGGGTCGAAGGACCACTGGTGACCGGGGCAGATGATCCGCCCGTGCAGCACCGTCCCCTTGCTCAGGGAGCGCTGCTTGTGCACGCACACGTCGTGCAACGCGAAGACCCGGCCGTTCACGAGGAAGAGCGCTACCGGCGTACCGCCGACTACTACCTGCTTTTTCTTGCGACGCGCGAGCTCGGACAGCTCGGCGACGAGCACCCACTCGACGGGGTCAGACTCGCTCATGTGCGACTCCCTCCGGGTCTGAAGCAGCGGAACTGCGGCCGCAGCTGCCGGCGGGTGGGCCAACAGTCGACCCACCCGTCCGGCGGCTTGCGATCAGGCGGTGATCAGGTCCGGTGCCACGTAGGTGTCGTAGAGCGCCTTGGTGTAGGCGAAGCGCATCTCCGCGCCCCAGCGGACGAACTGCAACGATCGCTGCTGCAGTTCGGGCGTGTTGGCGTGGTCCAGGACGATCTGGTAGCCGCGCTCGCCGTGTACCTCGTCGGAGGTGATGTGCAGGTCGAAGAACTCGATCTCGTCCTCGGTGAAGCCGTACACCTCGCGCAGCGGGACGATCTGCTTCTTGTAGATGCTCGGCACCTGGGACTCCAGCCCCACGACCAGTGCCGCGGTCGCCACCGCGAAGTGCTCGCGCATGGCCGTGGCGTAGCACCACGCCTGCAGGCCGCGGGTCACCGCGTTCATGTTGTTCGGGTCCTCGATCCGCTCCCGCGTCGTCCCGCACGCCTCGGCGAAGCGGATCAGCAGGTCGGTGTGGCGGATGTCGGCCAGTTCCTCCTCGTACATGTTCTGCAGCAGGAAGTCCTTGGCGTCGGTGCAGGTGTCGGGGGTGTTGGCGTAGACGTAGGCCAGGTAGTCGGCGAACGGGCCCACGTAGTGGTAGTGGTTCTCCGCCCAGCGGGCGAAGTGGTGCCGCTGCAGCTTGCCGTCGGCCCAGGCCTGGCTGAACGACGCGTTCTTGGCCTCTCTGCCCTTGATCGCGTCCTCGAGGGCAGCGCGGAACTTGTCGCGGGAGAGCAGCTCGGTCATCTTGTCGCCTCTCTCTGTGATGCGTCGGGGCGGTCCCGGCAGCTCGGCGTAACGCCATGGGTGTCTGGGGTGCCACCAACGCTAGGGAGCCCACGACCAGCGCCCCACGGCCAAGGTGCACATGCTTCGCCGCGCTCTTCTGTGCAACCAGCCCACGGCTTCCCGTCGGCCGGTTTGTCATCGTGGACCAATGCCCACGATCAAGAGCACGCTTCCGCGCCGAACCAGGTGGACGCCAACCATGGGGGCGCGGAGCAGGGATCAGCAGCGCCGGTGGCGGGAGGTGCTGGCCGTCGTGCTGGCGGTGAACAGCGGAGCCACCGACGCGATCGGTTTCCTCGCCCTAGGCGGCGCCTTCACCAGCGTGATGACCGGGAACATGGTTCTGCTCGGGATCGCCGCCGCCGGGGCCGACGGTGCGCTGGCCGTGCACACCGGCGCGGCGATCGCCTGTTTCATCCTCGGCTGCTCGCTCGGCACCCGCATCGCCGGCACCCCCAGACCCGACGACCCGATCTGGCCGCCGGCGGTGACCCGCGCACTGGCCGTCGAGGGCGTGGTGCTCGGAGCGTACGCGGTGGGCTGGTGGTTGAGCGGCGCCCACCCGTCGGGGCAGCTGCAACTGTTGTTGCTGGTCCTCAACGCGATCGCGCTCGGCATCCAGAGCAGCACCGTGCAGCGCTTCGGGGTGGCGGGGCTGTCGACCACCTATCTCACCGGAACGCTCACCACGGTGATCGCGCGACTCACCTCCGGGCACCGGCTGCGCGACGTCGCGCAGAGCATCCTCACTCTGCTCGGGCTGATCGCGGGCGCGGCGCTCGGCGGGTTGCTCGCGGTACGCGCGCCGGCATGGGCGCCCCTGGTGCAGCTGGCAAGCCTCGGCATCGTGCTGGCTGCGGCCGTTGCGGTGATCCAACCGGCGCGCGACCGCGACCTCCGGGTCACGTGACCGGGCACAGCGGGATGACGGGGCTCTACTACGCCGGTGCGACGGTCCAGCTGAACACCTACTGCAGCGGCACCGAGTACGAGCGCTGGAACACCGCCTGCCACGAACTCGGGCACGTGCTCGGCCTGGGGCACAACACGTCCACCAGTAGCTGCGTGTACGCGTACCGCAGCTCGCAGCGGTATCCGAACACCGACGACTTCAACCTGTTGGAGCGCTACTACTGAGCGGTCGCGTGCGGGCCCGGCCAGACTCGGTCGGGCCCGTCGCCGTCGCGGTGCATCAGGAGCCCCGGCCCTGTATCAGCGCCGTCCGCGCTGCGCGACATACAGGTCCTCGACCGACGGCGCCGTCCCCTGGAGGGCGAGCAGCGATTCGAGATCGCCGGAGAAGTCGCGGGGCAGCCCGCTGCTGGTGTCCTCGACGCCCTGCACGCCCACCGTGACGCTGCGCGGTGCCACGTCGGCGATGGTGACCGCGTACTGGCGGCCGTTCGTGATCCGGACGTTCCAGTGCACCATCCGTGCGCCGAAGAGGGGACCTGACGCGGCGGAGCCACCGACCCGTCCGTTGTTCTCGAGCGTGATGTTGGTCCGGGCGTTCTCGAAGGGCATGGCCCGATGGGAGTCGAACGTCCCCTCCGCCATGCGCCCACTGAGGTAGACGTTGCCAGCGGACAGTCCCTCCAGGTTCAGCCCGTGATGGATGGCACCGGCGGGAACCGGGACGGTGAACCGTTCGATCTCGAAGTCTTCCACCAGGTTGTCGTTGGACTGCATGCGGCAGGCGAAGCTGTGGTGGGCGGCCCGCCCGCCGACGGTCACGCACGTGATGGTGACCGACTTGGCGGAGGTGAGCCCGAAGCCGAGGTCGCAGTTCTCCACGCGTACGTCCCGCGCCCAGCAGTCGTGGACCGCTTGGAAGCACACGCCGTTCGAGCCTGGATGCCTGTTGTGCGCGGTCTGTGGGACGAGTTCGTTCCTGATCGTGAGGTGCTCGACGCCGGCGTCGTGAACCGTGGGGCCGATGGCGCGCAGCCGGGCCGGCCATCCGGTCCGGAGGTCGTACTTGAGGGGCTGGGCCAGCCGGACGATCCGCTCGCCGAGCACCGCGTCGACCCGCACCGGCCATTGCAGGGTCGCGTACTGCACGTACTGCCCGCCGGATCCGGTGACGAGTTGGGGCGCTCCGCGTGGCCAGTCGTAGTCCCGGGTGCCGGGAACGTCGCCGGCGAGGTGCTTCAGCAGGCTCGCGTCCGGCGGGTTCTGGCACTCGAGGACGATCATGTCCCCAGGAGTCAGCCGGGTCGTGCTGGACACCATGAGGGTCCGCTGGCCGCGGGAGGCGACGCCGACGTCGGCGAGCACGTCACCGAGCAGCCACCCTTCGGTTCCCGCGTAGTCCTCGGCCTCGGACCGGGCGCGGCGCTCGGGCGAGACGAACCAGATCTGGCCGCCGGTCCAGGACCAGCGGCTGTTTCCGTTGGACTGGCGGTTCGGTCGGTAGCCGTCCTCGAGGTGACGGGTGAAGTGCAGGACGGTGGAGTCCCGACCCGCGCCGCGCAGCACCACTGCGGACCAGTGCATCCAGACCGGCCCGGAGAGCGTGTAGGTCCCCGGCGGCACGAGTACCACTCCCCCGCCGTGCTCGCCCGCGTGAGCTACGGCGGCGTTGAATGCCGCGGTGCAGTCCGTCCCGTCGGGGCGGGCGCCGAAGTCGGTGACCTTCGCGATGACCCGAGGCGCCGGCGGCCGCTCGCCGAGCCGGTAGCCGGCGGCGGAAACGTCCGGCACCAGCGGGTGGCAACCGGGGGCCTCCCGCCACTGTTGCAGCAGATCGGTGGACACGTCCCCCGGCGACCCTGCGGCCTCCGCGGCTCGCGCCGGCCGAGCGGTGCCAGCGAGCGTCGTGGCGGCGGTGGCGGCCGCCCCCAGGCCGAACAGCCCTCGTCGGGTGATGGCGGGCTGCGTGATCGGCGGCATGGCAACTCCTCCACGCGTACGGGTGAAACCGTTTGCGGTGCGAGGTTCACGACACCAAAGGGTTGGCCGACGGTCAATGCGTCACGAGACTGAAACTTGTTTCAATCTCGATCTTCCTCCGCGGCGTCGTCGGTCCGCAGGGCGGCAACGCACGGCTACGACGCCCGATCTGCCGCCCTCGCTCTCGTTGCCGCGCACCCGGCCCGGCTCACCTGAATCGCGCGAGCCGGGCCGCGCGGCGTTGAGATGCCAGGGCCCGGACGACCGCGGCTACTTCCCGAGAGCGGCAGGGGCGTACGCCTGCTGCGGCAGGCGGTACGCCAGGTCGATCGCGGTCTCCACGGCCTCGTCATCCGACAGCCGGTGCTCCAGCACGAGACGGGCCAGGTAGCCGGCGTCGATGCGCCGAGCGAGGTCGTGGCGGGCGGGGATCGAGAGGAACGCCCGGGTGTCGTCCACGAAGCCGGAGGTGTTGTAGAAGCCGGCGGTCTCGGTCACCAGCTCACGGAAGCGACGCATCCCGTCGGGGCTGTCCAGGAACCACCACGGCGCTCCGAGCCGTACCGAGGGATACACGCCGGCGATCGGGGCGAGCTCGCGGGAGTAGACGGTTTCGTCGACGGTGAACAGGATGAGCCGGAAGTTCGGGTCGCGCCCGAACGCGTTGAGCACCGGTCGCAGCGCCCGGGTGAACTCGGCGCTGACGGGGATGTCGAATCCCTTGTCGGGGCCGAAAGCGGTGTGGATGGCGGTGTCGTGGTCGCGCAGCACGCCGGGGTGGATCTGCATGACAAGGCCGTCGTCACGTGACATCCGCGCCATCTCGTACAGCATGTGGCCGGCGAAGACGGCCGCGTCGTCCTCCCGCACGCCGCCCTGGAGGGCCTCGGCGTAGATTCGCCTCGCCTCCGCTGGCGGCAGGGGTTCGGCGGCGGCGGTGAGGTGACCGTGGTCGGTGGCCCGCGCCCCGGCCTGCAGGAAGGCTTCGCGCCGGTGGCGCAGCGCGGCGACGAAGCCGTCGTAGTCGCCGGTGTCCACTCCGGAGAGCTCCTGAAGCCGCTGGACCCGGTGGGTCCAGCCGGTGGAGTCGACGTGGGTCAGGGCGTCCGGGCGGAACGTGGGGATCACCCGTGCGCCGAGGCCCGCCGCGGCGAGCCGGGCGTGGTCGTCGAGCGTCGAGGTAGCCGGGTCGGTGGTGGAGATCAGCTCGATGTTGAAGGTGTCGAGCAGCGCCTGCGGCCGGAAGCCCGGCTCGGCCAGGCGGGCTTCGATGAGGTCGTAGAGCAGATCGGCGGTGTCCGGACCGGGGGCCACGTCGATCTTGAGGACCTCGACGATCTCGTGCTCGAGCCAGTAGCGGCTGGGCGTGCCGCGGAAGAGGTGCCAGTGGGCGCAGAAGCGCCGCCAGATCTGCCGGGGGTCGCGCTCGACCGCACCCCCGTCGACCCTGGGAACGCCGAGCTCCTCCAGCCGCACGCCCTGGGACACGAGCATCCGGGTCACGTAGTGGTCCGGCACCACCAGCAGCTGTGCCGGGTCGGTGAAGGGCTCGTCGTCGGCGAAGACGGCCGCGTCGACGTGCCCGTGCATGCAGAGCAGCGGCAGTGCCTGCGTCGACTGGTAGATCCGGCGGGCGACGGCACGGATGTCGTCTCCGGCTGGCAGGGCTCGGTCGGGGTGCAGACGCAGCTGTGCCACGCAGGTCTCCTCGGGCGGCTAGGGCTGAACAACTCTTGCAAAGGATTGCATTGACCTCGTCCGCCTTCAAGGGGAAGGTGCGTCGGTCTCCTGGAAACATTCACGTAACCGAGTATTGACACAGAACTGCAATCGGTTTCAGACTGCGAGGCACGCGCTTCACGGAGCAGGGAGGTGAGCCGTGCGAGCGACGATCCGCGAGGTGGCCCGCGAGGCGGGTGTCTCGGCATCGACCGTGTCGCGGGCGTTGTCGACGCCCGAGATGGTCAACGCCGCCACCCGGGAACGGGTCCTGCGAGCAGCCGAACGACTGGGCTACGCGCCCAACCGCGCTGCGCGTGGTCTGATCACCGGCCGCACCGGCAACCTGGGACTGATCGTCCCGGACCTGACCAACCCCTTCTTCCCCAGCGTGGTCAAGGGGGTGCAGGCCAAGGCGCGCGAGGCGGACTACGCAGTCTTCCTCGCCGACACCGACGAGGACCCGGCTGCCGAGATCGGGCTGGTGCGGGTCCTCGCCAAGCAGGTCGACGGGCTCATCCTCTGCTCCCCTCGGGCCCGCGAGGAGGAGATCCGCGAGCTGACCGAGCACACGACGCTCGTCATGGTCAACCGCCGCTTCGGCAACCTTCCGTCCGTCGTCTTCGACAACGCGGAGGGCATCCGGCAGGCGATCGCCCATCTCCAGGCACTCGGCCACCAGCGGGTCGCCTGGGTCGGGGGGCCGCGGACCTCATGGTCCACCCGGGACCGGATGCGTGCCCTGCGCGCGGCGACCGGCGCCGCCGGCATGGAACTGTACGTGGCCGGTCACTTCCCGCCCTACTTCGAGGGCGGGGTCGCGGCGGCCGATCTCGTCATCGCCTCCGGCGTCACGTCGGTCATCGCCTACAACGACGTCATGGCCCTCGGCCTGCTCAGCCGGCTACGGGACCGTGGCGTCGACGTGCCGGGTGACATCAGCGTGATCGGCATCGACAACATCCAGATGTCGGCGATGTCCTCCCCGGCCCTCACCACCGTTTCGCTCACCAAGGAGCAGGCCGGCCGCGCCGCGGTCGACCTGTTGCTCGCCCTGCTGTTGCAGCCCGACAGCGTGCGCAACACGCGTCGGGAGCTGCCCGCTCAACTTCTCGTGCGCGGCTCCACCGGGGTTGCGCGGACCACCTGACCACCACCTCCCCGACTGCAGGGCCACGGCCGCGACCTTCGGGGTGACCGAGGAAGGGATGTTTTCATGGGTATCACCCGGCGCAGTGCCTTGATCGCCACCGCATCGTCCGTACTCACGTTCGCCATCGGCTGCGGGGCGCCGAGCGGCCCCGGCGGGGACAGCGGCGACAGCAGCGGGCCCGTGCCCGACAAGCCGAAGAAGGCCGTCACGCTCAACGTCCTGGACGTGGCGGGCAACCTGCAACTGACGCAGGGGATGATCGACGAGTTCGTGCAGAAGAACCCGGACGTCATCTCGCGGGTCACCTACTCCAAGTCGCCCGCCCCCGAGCTGGCTGGCAAGATCAAGGCGCAGCAGAACGCCAACCGGGTCGACATCGGCCTGGTCCTGACCGGCGTGGACGGCCTCGCGGCCGGCATCGATCAGAACCTGTGGATGGACCTGCTGCCCACGTACGCGGACCGGCTGCCGGGGATGAACGACTACCTGGAACCGGCCGCCGCGATGCAGAAGTTGGCCGGCAACGCGGGCGTGACGGTCACCTACTACCCGTCCGGCCCCCTTCTGGAGTATCTGCCGGCGAAGGTGCCCAACCCGCCGACCAGCGCCGAGCAGCTTCTCGCCTACGCCAAGGCGCACCCGGGCAAGGTCCAGTACGCCCGCCCCTCCAACTCGGGCCCCGCCCGGACCTTCCTGATGGGACTGCCCTACATCCTCGGTGACAAGGACCCCAAGGACCCGGTGAACGGGTGGGACAAGACCTGGGCCTACCTCAAGGAGCTCAACCAGTACGTCGAGTACTACCCGAGCGGCACCAGCGAGACGATGAAGAACCTCGCCAACGGGTCCGTCGAGGTGATCGCCTCGACCACCGGGTGGGACATCAACCCGCGGGTGCTCGGCACGGTGCCCAAGGAGGCGAAGGTCAGCTCGCTGCAGGGCTTCCACTGGGTCACCGACGCCCACTACGCGGTCATCCCCAAGGGCGTCTCCACCGACACCCAGGCCGCGGTGCTGGCCCTGCTGAAGTTCATGCTCACCCCCGAGCAGCAGGCCAAGGCGTTCGACCAGGGCTACTTCTACCCCGGGCCGGCGGTGAAGGGCGTCGACCTGTCGATGGCGCCGCAGAAGAGCCAGGACGCCATCAAGGAGTTCGGCCGCCCGGAGTACGAGCAGCTCATCGCCAGCAACCCGACCGAGGTGCCGCTGGACGCGAAGGCTCTCGTCGCGGCGTTCGACCGCTGGGACCGCGAGATCGGCAGCGGAAAGGTGAAGCAGGGATGAGCACCGCGACCGCAGGCTTCTCCGAGCTGCGGCTGGACGGCGTGTCCCGCCGCTTCGGTAGCCAGGACGCGCTCAGCGACCTCGACCTGACCATCCGGGCGGGCGAGTTCATCGCCCTGCTCGGCCCATCCGGTTGCGGCAAGTCCACCGCGCTGAACTGCCTCGCCGGGCTGCTGCCCCTGACCGCCGGCAGCATCTGGCAGGACGAACGCCGGGTCGACACCCTGCCGCCCGAACGCCGCGGGTTCGGGATGGTGTTCCAGAGCTACGCGCTGTTCCCGCACATGTCCGTCCGCGGCAACATCGCCTTCGGTCTGCGGATGCGGCGGCTGCCGAAGGACGAGATCCGCCGGCGTACCGCGGAGGCGGTCCGCCTCGTGCGACTGGAGGAGCACGCCGACAAGCTGCCCGGGCAACTCTCCGGGGGACAGCAGCAGCGGGTGGCGATCGCCCGCGCGGTCGTGCTCGAACCGTCGCTGGTGCTCATGGACGAGCCGCTGAGCAACCTGGACGCGAAGCTCCGCCTGGAGATGCGCACCGAGATCCGCCGACTGCACCAGTCGCTGGGGCTGACCACGGTCTACGTGACGCACGACCAGGAGGAGGCGTTGTCCCTGGCCGACCGCCTGGTCGTGCTCCGGGGCGGCCGGGTGCAGCAGATCGGGTCGCCCGAGGAACTGCACACCCGGCCGGGCAACTGGCACGTCGCGGACTTCATGGGCTACCGCAACCTCTGGCCGATGCGGGCGCAGTCCGTACGCGACGGCCTGGTCACGGTGGAGGCCGACGGGCTGCGGCTCGTCGGCGACCCGGTCGGTGAGATCGCCCCGGGCGACGCGGTGGTCGCCGGGGTGCGCCCGGAGGACGTCCAGGTCGACCAGCCGGGCACGCCGGACGGGGTGCCCGCCGAGATCGAGGTGGTCGAGTACCAGGGCCGGGAACTGGCGGCCGAGGCCCGCACCGCCTCGGGGCTGCAGGTCCACGTCCGCACCGAGAAGCGGCTCGCCCCCGGCGACGCGGTCTCGTTGCGCGTGTCACCACGGCGGCTGCTGATCTTCCCGACCGACCCGCACGAGCGGCCCCCCGCCGCCCCCGGCGACCCGGCGGACGCGGTGGTCAAGGAACCGGGGCTGGTCGGATGAGCGTCACGGCAACCCGCCCCACGGCGTCCGCCGGTGCGCCGCAGTCTCCTCGGGCGCACTGGCGGCACCGCCTGGCCGAACGGGGCGTCGACGCGCAGCTGTGGCTGCTCGCGCCGGCGGTGCTCTTCGTCGTCCTGCTGTTCCTGTACCCGTTCTTCTACGGCCTCGGCCTCTCCTTCCAACCCACCGAGGGCGGCCCGTTCAACGACTACGCCCGCTTCTTCGGCGACGCCTACCAGCGGGACACGATGTGGATCACGCTGCGCCTCGCCCTGCCCGCGGCCCTGCTGAACGTGCTCGCCTCGGTGCCCATCGCCTACCGGATGCGGGGGCGGTTCCGCGGCAAGCGGCTGGTCACCATCCTGCTGGTCGTACCCATCACGCTCGGGACCGTGCTGACCGCCCAGGGGCTGCTCAACTTCCTCGGTCCCACCGGCTGGTTCAACCGCGTGCTGCTGGCACTGCACCTCACGGATGAGCCGGTACGGCTCGTGCACAACTACTGGGGCGTCTTCTTATCCCTGGTCATCACCGGATTCCCGTTCGCCTTCCTGCTCGTGCTGTCGTACCTCACCGGCATCGACCCGACGCTGGAGCGGGCGGCGGCCACCCTCGGCGCGGGTTGGTGGCAGCGGTTCCGCATGATCACCCTGCCGCTGCTGGCGCCGGGGCTCGCCACCACGTTCTGCCTGACGTTCGTGCTGGCCTTCAGCGTGTTCCCGTCCGCCGTGCTGGTCGGCAACCCGGCCGGCGAGACCCGGGTCATTTCCATCGCCGCGTACCAGGCGGCCTACGAGCAGTACGACTACCCGTACGCGTCCGCGATCGCCATGATCATGGGCCTGATCGAGCTGGTCGTCATCTCGGTGGTGCTGCTGGGCCGCACCCGCCTCTACACCGGATCGACGGGAGGTAAGGGCTGATGAGCACCGTCACCGTCATCCACCACGGCGACGCGCCCGCCGCCGGCGAGACCCGGCCGCGACGGCGGCTGGTCGCGCGCCCCGCCGCCTGGCTGGTCTGGGGCGTGGTGGTCTTCTTCTTCCTCAACCTGCTCGGGGTGGTCGGCTCCGTCCTGGTCAGCTCCTTCGGCCAGCGCTGGTTCGACACCTGGCTGCCGGACGGCTACACCGGGAAGTGGTACGGGGAGGCGTGGCACGAGTTCGCGCTCTTCGACGTCATCGTCGTCACCCTGCAGGTCTCCCTGCTGGTCGTGGCGCTGTCGCTGGTGATCGGGGTGCCAGCGGCGTACGTGCTGGCCCGGCACAACTTTCCCGGCAAGCGGCTGGCGTACCTGGTCTTCCTGCTGCCGATCCTGATGCCGCCGATCACCTACGGCATTCCACTGGCGACGGTGCTCTACAAGTTCGGCCTGGCCGGTCACCTCTCCGGCGTCGTGCTGGCGAACCTCGTGCCGTCGGTGCCGTTCGTGATCCTCACCATGACGCCGTTCATCGAGCAGATCGACCCGCGGATCGAAAGCGCCGCCCGGATGTGCGGCGCCGGGCTGTGGTCGGTGTTCCTCCGGGTGCTGGCGCCGCTGCTGCTGCCCGGAATGCTCGCCTCGGCCATCCTCGTCCTGGTACGCACCGTCGGCATGTTCGAGCTGACCTTCCTCACCGCCGGCCCGGACTCCCAGACCCTGGTGGTCGCCCTGTACTACTCCATGTCCGCGGCGGGTATCCGCGCCCAGCAGTCGGTGGACGCCATGGCCGTGATCTACACCGCCATGATGCTGGTGCTGCTCGTGATCAGCCTGCGCTACGTCAACCCGACCCAACTGGTCGCCCGGGTCAAGGAGGAGCCGGACTCGTGAGCGAGCTGATCACCCTGCTGCGCGGGCAGCGGGTCCTCCCGGTGCTCCGACTGCCGACCGCGGCCGAGGCCACGGCCGCCACCGCCGCCATGTTCGGTCACGGCCTGCGGGTGGTCGAGTTGACCGCGACGACCCCGGACTGGGCCGCCGCGCTACGCGACGCGCGCCGCTTGGCGCCCGACGGCACAATGGTCGGCCTCGGCACCGTCACCAGTGGGGCGCTGGCCACGAAGGCGGTGGAGGCGGGCGCGCAGTTCCTGGTCAGCCCCTGGCCGGCGCCCGACGTCCGGGCGGTCGCGACGAGCGCCGGGCTGCCGTTCCTGGAGGGCGCGTTCACCCCTGGCGAGGTGGCGGCCGCCGCCGCGCGCGGGCCGGTGAAGGTGTTCCCCGCCCACGTCGGTGGCCCGGCCTTCCTGACCAGCCTGCGGCAGCTGCTGCCGGACGCCGAACTGGTGCCCACCGGTGGGATCGCGCTCGACGCGGTGCCGGACTGGCTACGGGCCGGCGCGTGTGCGGTCGGCGTCGGCAGCGACCTGCTGCGGCCGGGCGCGGCGGACCGGCTGCGGTCGCTGCTGGACGCATTCGAGGACGGAAACGAGGAGCCGTCATGAAGATCGTTGACGCTCGGGTGATCGTGACCTGCCCGGGCCGCAACTTCGTCACCCTGAAGATCATCACCGATGAGGGCGTCACCGGCGTCGGCGACGCCACCCTCAACGGCCGCGAGCTGGCCGTCGAGTCGTACCTGCGCGACCACGTCGTCCCGCTGCTGATCGGGCGCGACCCGGCGCGGATCGAGGACACCTGGCAGTACCTCTACCAGGGGGCGTACTGGCGGCGCGGTCCGGTGACCATGAGCGCCATCGCCGCCGTGGACACCGCCCTGTGGGACATCAAGGGCAAGGTAGCGGGGCTGCCGGTCTACCAGCTGCTCGGCGGCCGCTCCCGCGAGGGCGTGACCGTGTACGGCCACGCCAACGGCGAGACGGTCGACGAGGTGCTCACCGAGGTGGCGCGGTTCGTCGACCTCGGCTATCGGGCGGTGCGGGTGCAGTGCGGCGTCCCGGGTCTGGCCAAGACGTACGGCGTCAGCGGCGACAAGATGTTCTACGAGCCGGCCGACGCGGCGCTGCCCACCGAGGCGACCTGGTCGACCGAGCGGTACCTGGCGCACCTCCCGTCGGTCTTCGCGAAGGTGCGCGACGAGTTCGGCCCGACCCTGCGGCTGCTGCACGACGTGCACCACCGGCTGACCCCGATCGAGGCGGCCCGGCTCGGGCGCAGCCTGGAGCCCTACGCGCTGACCTGGATGGAGGACCCGATCCCCGCCGAACTGCAGGACGGCTTCCGGCTCATCCGCCAGCACACCACCACCCCGATCGCCACCGGCGAGATCTTCAACTCCGTCTGGGACGCCACCCAGCTCATCCGCGAACAGCTCATCGACTACATCCGCACCACGGTGGTCCGCGCCGGAGGCATCACCCACCTGCGGCGCATCTTCGACTACGCCGCCCTGCACCACGTCCGCAGCGGCTCCCACGGCGCCACCGACCTCTCCCCCGTCTGCCTGGCCGCCGCGCTGCAACTCGACATCGCCATCCCGAACTTCGGCCTGCAGGAATACATGCGGCACACCGCCCAGACCGACGAGGTGTTCCCGCACGACTATCACTTCGCCGACGGCTACCTGCACCCCAGCGAGGCACCGGGGCTCGGGGTGGACATCGACGAGGAGGCGGCCGCCCGCTTCCCCTACTCCCCCGCGTACCTGCCGGTGAACCGGCTCGAGGACGGCACGGTGCACCCATGGTGAGCACCACCCCGGACGTACTCGTCCTCGGCGAGATCCTCGTCGAACTGACCGCGCTCGAACCGCTACGCGACGGCGCGGCGCTGCGCCTGGGCTTCTCCGGAGACGCGCTGAACGCCGCCGCCGCGGCCGCCGCCGCCGGCGCGCACACCTGCCTGCTGGCCCGGGTGCCCGAGGACGAACTGGGCGACGAACTGGTGGCCCGGGTGGCCGCGCTCGGCATCGACACGTCGTGCCTGATCCGCACCCCCGGGCAGCACGGCCTCTACCTGCAACACGCCGACCCGGCCGGGCAGCGCGAGTTCGTCTACGTCCGGCGCGGCAGCGCCGGCTCCTGCCTGTCCCCCGCCGACGTGCCACAGGACCTCGCCGCAGGCGCGGGCGTGGTGCTCTCCAGCGGCGTCGCCTGCGCGATCTCGACCACCACCTTCGAGGCGGTACGCGTGGCCGCACACGCCGCGAACCGCTTCGTCTACGACCCCAACTGGCGGCCACGACTCGTCGACGCGGACACCGCCGCCGGCCACCTGCGAGCGCTGGCCCCGCACGCCCGGCTGGTCACACCGGCGTGGCCACGCGAAGCCGCCGCGCTGCTCGACGCCGCGGTCACGGATCCCGCCGAGGCGTGCGCCGCGTTCCGCGCGCTCGGACCGGCCGCGGTCGCCCTCACCCGGGGCGCCGACGGCGTGCTGCTGGACGACGGCGGACAGCGGACCGAGGTGCCCGCATATCCCGCCGAGCGGATCGTCGACCAGACCGGCGCCGGGGACGTGCTGGCCGGCACCGTCGCCGCCCGGCTCGCCCTCGGCGACGACCTGCCCGACGCGATCCGGCTGGGCGCGGCCGCGGCGGCGCTGTCGCTGGGCGGCCACGGCGGCACGGGATACCTGCCGGCGCTCGACGAGTCCCGCCGACTGGTCGCACAAACCGAAGTGGAGGTGCCGGGATGAGCCTGGTGGTGTTGCACGAGGGCGACGACGTCGCGGTGGCGACCACGGCGATGGCGCGCGGGACGTGCGTCGCGGTGCGCGGGGCCGGCGAGGTGACGCTGCGCGGCGACCTGCCCGCCGGGCACAAGGTCGCCCTGCGGGACCTGCCCGCCGGGGCGCTGGTGCGCAAGTACGGCCAGGTGATCGGACGCACCCTCGCCGAGGTCCACGCCGGGGAACACGTGCACGTGCACAACCTCGGCATGCCGGAGAACGCCGCCGTCCGGACGGCGCAGGGGGAAGCAGGTTCGGCCCCTGCGCTCCCCGCCGACCTGCGGCGGACGTTCCACGGCTACCGCCGGCCGGACGGTCGCGTGGCCACCCGCAACTACGTCGGGGTCCTGACCACCGTCAACTGCTCGGCGACCGTGGCACGAAAGGTCGCCCGGCTCACCGAGGACCTGGCCGAGGAGGTCGACGGAGTCGACGGGGTCGTCGCCCTGACCCACGGCACCGGCTGTGGCATGGCCGCCCAGGGTGACGGCTGGGAACTACTGCGCCGCACCCTGGCCGGCTACGCACGCAACCCGAACATCGGTGGGCTGGTCGTCATCGGACTCGGCTGCGAGGTCAACACGGTGACCGGCCTGATGGCGGACCTCGGCGTGGCCGACCACGTGCCGGTGTCGTCGTACACCATCCAGGAGCTGGGCGGCACGTCGTCGGCGGTGCAGCGCGGCGTGGCACTGGTCCGGGGCATGATCGACGACCTGGCCGGCGCGGCACGTACCGAGGTCGACGTGGCGGAGCTCGTCCTCGGCCTGCAGTGCGGGGGGTCCGACGGCTGGTCCGGCCTGACCGCGAACCCCGCCCTGGGCGTCGCCTCGGACCTGCTCGTCGCCGCCGGCGCGACCAGCGTCCTGGGTGAGACGCCGGAGGTGTACGGCGCGGAGCACCTGCTGGCCGCCCGCGCCACCGACCCGGCGGTGGCGGACGCGCTGATGGCCCGCATCCGCTGGTGGGAGGAGTACACCCGGCAGCAGGGCACGACGCTGGACGCGAACCCCTCACCGGGCAACAAGGCCGGCGGCATCACCACCATCCTCGAGAAGTCGCTGGGCGCGGTCGCCAAGGCAGGCCACAGCCCGCTCGCCGCCGTCCGCGAGTACGGCGAACCGATCCCCCGGCCGGGCCTGGTGTTCATGGACACCCCCGGCTACGACCCGGTCTCGGTGACCGGGATGGTCGCCGGCGGGGCGAACCTGATCTGCTTCACCACCGGCCGCGGCTCCGTCTTCGGCAGCCGCCCCGTGCCGACGGTCAAGCTGGCCACCAACGCCGAGCTGGCCACCCGGATGGCCGGCGACATCGACCTGGACTGCTCGGCGGTGGTCGAGCCGGGCGTACCGCTGCCGGAGATGGGCCGCCAGGTGTACGACCTGCTGCTCGACGTGGCGTCGGGCCGGCGCACCGCCAGCGAGGAGATGGGCCTCGGCGGCGAGGAAATCGTGCCGTGGCAACTCGGAGCGGTGCTGTGACCGCCGGGACCGCGCAGCGGCTGCGCCTCGACACGTTGGAGCGCATCACCGGACCGGGCCAGGGCTGGCGCGGCCCGCAGGTCGACCCGCGCGCGCTGCGGGTCGGCATCGTGCACCTGGGCATCGGCGCCTTCCATCGGGCCCACCAGGCCGTCTTCACCGAACTGGCCGCTGCGGCCACGGGCCGCGACGACTGGGGCATCACCGGCGTCACCCAGCGGTCGGCGTCCGTGCGCGAGCAACTGACGCCGCAGGACGGCCTCTACTCGGTGCTCGAACGGGCCGCCGACGCGGCGTCGCTGCGGGTCATCGGCAGCGTCCGGGAGGTCGTCTTCGGCGGCGCCGACCCGGCGACGGTGGTCGACCGGATCGCCGACCCCGCCGTACGCGTGGTCACGCTGACCGTGACCGAGAAGGGATACCGCCGCGACGGCGCCGGCGGCCTGGACCGCTCCGATCCACAGGTCGCGGCCGACCTCGCCGGCCGGCCGCCCGGCACCGCCGTCGGCCAGCTGGTACGCGGGCTGCAGCACCGCCGGTCGCGAAGCGGCGCACCGCTCACCATCCTGTCCTGCGACAACCTGACCGGAAACGGACAGGTGCTGCGCGCACTGGTGCACGACTTCGTGGACGCGCTGCCGCCGTCGCAGGCAGCGGGGCTCGCCGAGTGGATCGCGACGTCGGTACGTTTCCCGTCCTGCATGGTCGACCGGATCGTGCCGGCCACCACCGACCAGGACCGCGCCGACGTCCACCGGATCCTCGGCCTCGAGGACCAGGGCGTCGTGGTCGCCGAACCGTTCAGCCAGTGGGTCATCGAGGACGACTTCGCCGCCGACCGACCCGCCTGGGAACGCGCCGGCGCCGTCCTCACCACTGACGTCGCCGGGTGGGAGGCGGTGAAGCTGCGCAACCTCAACGCGAGCCACTCGCTGCTCGCCTACCTGGGCGCCCTGTCGGGACACGACACCATCGCGGGCGCGCTGTCCGACGACCGGCTCGCGGCGGCCGCCGAAGCCCTGATGGTGCAGGACGTGGCGCCCACGCTGCGGGTGCCGGACGGGCTGGATCTCGACGACTACCGGCGTCAGGTGCTGACCCGCTTCGCCAACCCGGCGCTGCGGCACCGCACCGTGCAGGTGGCGATGGACGGGTCGCAGAAGCTGCCGGTGCGGCTGCTGGGCACGGTTCGGGACCGCCTGTCCGCCGGCGAGGTGCCGAGGCACGCGGCGCTCGCGGTCGCGGCCTGGATGGTGTACGTCGCGCGGGGCCGCGACGTACGGGGACGAGAGCTGCCGCTGGACGATCCGATGGCCGACCGGCTGCGTGCCGCGGCGGCGCCGGCCGACGGTGACCCGCACCGTCTGGTCGACTCGCTGCTGCGCGTACCGGAGATCTTCGGCGCGGACCTTGCCGAGCACGACGGCTTCCGGGCGGCGCTGATCGACCACGTCGCGCGGTTGACCAAGGGCGAGGCGGTCTGACCCGACGGCGCCGCTGGTCCCTGCGGGATCCCCGGCGCCGTCGGTCGTCCGACCGCTCAGCGGAGCTGACGGGGATCGGTGATCTGGGTGCCGTTGACCCGGAAGTTGTGGAAGGCGATGTCGACGTCCTGCAGGGTGCTCGGCTGGGCGATCTCCTCGAACGTGCAGTTGACGATCCGGACATCCTCGATCGGCGAGCGGGGGTAGCCGGTCATGGAGAAGGCGTTGCGGGCCCGACCCACCCGCACGTTGCGCAGCTCGACGTTACGCACCCGCGGCGTCAACGGGCCGGTGTCCCCCTCGCCCCGGTAGAAGTTGCAGGAGATCACTTCCTTCGTCAGGTTCGAGATCTCGATGTCCTTGACAAAGATGTTCTCGGCGAAACCGCCCCGGTGGGAGTTCGTCTTGATGTACAGCCCGAAGTAGAGGTTGGGCCCGCCGATCCGGCAGTTGCGTACGAACACGTTGCGGACCCCGCCCGTCATCTCACTGCCCAGCGTGATCGCGCCGTAGCGGATGTTCATGGTGCACTGCTCGATCAGGATGTCCTCGGAGGGCACGTTGACCCGCAGCCCGTCGGCTTCCCGGCCTGACTTGATCGCGATGCAGTCGTCGCCGACGTCGAAGGTGCAGCCGCGCACGATCACATACCGGGAGGACTCGACGTCGACCCCGTCGTTGTTCGGTCCCCGGGTGTCGATGTGCAGGTCCTCGATGGTGACGTTGCGCGACAGCACCGGGTGCACCTCCCACATCGGGGAGCGGACGATCCGGACTCCGGAGATGAGCACGTTCGTGCACCGGTAGGTCTGGATGAAGCTGGACCGGAGGTAGTAGCCGGGACCAAAAACCCGCTCGGAGACGGGGACGCCCTGCTCGGCCAGCTGCCCGAGCCGGGTCACCCCCTCGCTGGCCCGGCTGCCCCAGGCCCACCAGTTGTCCCACGACGCCTGCCCGTCCAGGGTCCCGGTGCCGGTGACCGCCACGTTCGTGCAGCCGCTGGCGTAGATGAGGGGCGAGTAGTTCATCAGTTCGACGCCCTCGAACCGGGTGAGCACGACCGGGAGGTAGTCGCGGGGGTCGGTGCTGAAGAGCAGGGTCGCGCCGTCGGAGACGTACAGGTTGACGTTGTCGGCCAGGTGCACGGCACCGGTGAGGAACGAGCCGGCGGGGACCACGACGCGGCCGCCGCCGCTCGTGGTGCAGGCCTCGATCGCCGCCCGGATGGCGGCGGTGGCGGGCGTGACACCGTCGCCAACCGCCCCGTAGTCGGTGATGTCGAAGTCGCGCAGCGGAAACCGCGGCGGCTGCACGTTGCGTAGGACGCGGCCGACGTCGCTCCAGGCGTCGGCGCCGGTGCTGGCGCCCGGCCCGGACTCGGTGGTCCCGGACGCCTCCGCCGGCGCGCCGCCGGCCAGGGGCAGCAGGGTGGCGCCGGCCGCGGCCCCGGCCAGTCGCAGGAAGTCCTTACGGCTCCATCGGGTGGACACGCGCATGCTCCTTCATCTCGTGTGCTGGGGGCCGGCCGGGTCGGCGGGCGAGGCCGCCGACCCGGCTCCGGCTCAGGTGTCGATGCGGGTCCCGTTGACCCACACCTGGTCGAGTGCCAGCGCGTCGACGTCGCGGGCGACGTTAGGTTGCGTCACGCCGTCGAACCGGCAGGCGTGCAGCCGGATGCCGCGCAGCGGGTGGCCGGGGTTGCCGAGCAGGGTGTACGCCTGCGGCGTGGAGGCCGCGGTCACCTGGCTGAGCACGATGTCGTGCACGTCCGGGTGGTGGTCGCCCGTGGTGACGTTGGCGTAGTTGAGCACCATCTCGACGGCGACCCCGCGGGCCACCCCGACGTCCACCCGGTGGATGTAGATGTTCTCGATGGCGCCGCCGCGTTGCGGGTTGCTCTTGAGCCGGATGGCGCGTTCCAGGCGGGGGCTGCTCATCCGGCAGTCCCGGACGAAGACGTTGCGGATGCCGCCGGTGGTCTCGCTGCCGAAGGTCACGCCGCCGTTGCCGTCGGCCATCTCGCAGCCCAGCACGACGACGTTCTGGCAGGGCACGTTGACCCGGCGGCCGTCGGCGTCCTTGCCTGCCTTCAGTGCGATGCAGTCGTCGCCGGTGCTGATCCGGCAGTTCTCGATCACCACGTCCGTGCAGGACTCCGGGTCGATGCCGTCGTTGTTGGGCCCGTGCGGGCTGTCCACGGTGACCGAGCGAATGGTGACGTTGCGGCAGAGCACCGGGTGGATGTTCCACATCGGCGAGTCGCGTACGGTGACGCCCTCGATCAACACGTTCTGGCAGGAGTAGAGCTGCACGAGGTTGGGCCGCAGGTAGTACCCTGCGCCGAAGACCCGCTCGACCACGGGCACACCGTCGGCGGCCATCCTGGTCAGGATGGTCTTGTCCGGTCCCTCGTTAGGTGGCGGGCCGCCGGTCCAGTCCCACCAGTGCCCGGCATCGGCGCGGCCGTCGAGCACACCGCTTCCGGTGATCGCCACGTTACGCTCGTCGTAGGCGTAGACGAGAGCCGAGTAGTTGAACAACTCGACACCCTCGTAGCGGGTGTATACCACCGGCAGGTACGCCGCCGGGTCGCGGCTGAAGGCGAGCGTGGCGCCGTCGGCCAGGTGCAGGTTGACGTTGCTGAGCAGGTGGACGGCGCCGGTGGCGTAGGTCCCGGCGGGGACCACCACCCGGCCGCCGCCGGCACGGTGGCATTCGGCGATGGCGGCGCGGATGGCGGCCGTGCAGTCGCTCGTGCCGTCGCCCACCGCGCCGAAGCCCGTGATGTCGTAGTCCCGGTCCGGAAAGGTGGGCGGTTGGACGCGCCGCAGGATCCGCGCGGCTTCGTCCCAGGCGCGGTCCGCCGCGCCGGCCTGGCTCGGTACCGCCGTCGCTGCCGACGGGCGGATGAGCGCGCCTGCGGTCAGGGCGAGGCCGGTCGCGGCCAGCAGGTCCCGACGTCGGAGGTGGTGAGCCATGCTGCGGCGCCTACTTCCAGTCGAGGTTGCCGTCGACCCGGTCGCCGTTGATCATGAGGTTGTCGAAGCGGAGTCGCTCGACGTTCTCGAGGACGAACGGCTTGTCCGCCTTCTTCACCACGATGTCCTTGAGCAGGACGTCCCGCAGCGGCGCGGCCTGCGGGCCGTGGGCTTCGAGCACCTGGCCGGCGGCTTCGACGGTGATGTCGGAGAACACGATGTCGCGGTACACCGGCGGGAAGTTGCCGCCCAGTTCGCCGGGGTAGTTCAGCTGGAACCAGATGAAGGTGTCGAAGGACTCGACCGTCATGTTCCGCACGCGGATGTGCTCGACCGTGCCGCCCCGGTCGAGGTTGCCCTTGAACCGGATGGCGGAGGCGCCGGTGCGCAGCACGTTGTCGGTGAAGAAGACGTAGCGGATGTCGCCGGACATCTCACTGCCGAGGGCGATGCCGTCCTCGCCGCCCATGTCGTTGTTGCGCACGACGACGTATTCGCTCGGCCGGCCGATGGTCCGCCCGTCGAGGTCTCTGCCCGACTTCACCACCACGGAGTCGTCGCCCGTACGGAAGGTGTTCTTCTCGATGAGCACATACGTGCTCGAGTCGACGTCCACGCCGTCGTTGTTCGCCCGGTGGCTGTCCACGACGAGGTTGCGCACGATGGCGTCGTCGGTGTAAACGAGGTGGTTGATCCAGAATGGGGAGTTGTGGATCGTGTAGTCCTCCAGGAGCACCCGGGTGGCGTGGAAGAACTGGATGGCGCTGGGCCGTAGGTAGGTGCCGGCGCCGAAGATCCGCTGCTGGACCGGCACGCCGGTGAAGCCCATCTGGCGCAGCCTCAGCTGGTCGTTCTGCTGCTTCCCCGTCCAGCTGTGGAACTCGTGCTGCTCGTTGCCGTCGATGACGCCCTTGCCGGTGATCGCCACGTCGTGCACGTCATTGGCGTAGATCAGCGGTGAGTAGCCGAACAGCTCGGTGCCCTCCCAGCGGGTGTGCACGACGGGGAGGTAGTCCTTGGCGGCCGGGCTGAACAGCAGCGTGGCTCCCTCGGCCACGTGCAGGTCGATGCGGCTGGCCAGATGGATCGGCCCCTTGCTGAACCAGCGTCCGGCGGGCAGGACCACCCGCCCGCCGCCGTCGTGGGAGGCGCGCTTGATGGCGGCCATGATGGCCGGACGCGCGTCGGTGCTGCCGTCGCCCACGGCGCCGAAGTCGGTGACGACATAGTCCCGCCTCGGGATGGCGGGTGTCTCGATCTTGTCGACGATTCGCTGGATCATCGCCGAGTCGGCGTTGGCGCTGGCTCGGGGGCTAGCGTCGGCTGCGGCAGCCGCGGTGACTGTCGAAGCGAGGGCCAGGGTCAGTAGGACCAGGGCGGCACGGGGACGTCGTGGGCGTCGTGATGCTCGCCTCGATCCCGACGATGAGGTCGTCACGGCATTCCTTTCGGTTCGGGGGAACGGACAGGTGGTGACGGTGGTGCGTGTCTCGTACGGCGTCGATCCGGCCCTGCCCCTGCGGCACCGGTCGGGATCTGCTCATTGCCCGGGGGGCTCGGGAGTCCGGAGGTGACCGTCCGCCGACGATCGAGCATGCAAACGTTTGCATGGATTATTCGACCGCCACCGAGCCTTGTCAACGGTCCTGAGGCGACAGATCCGCCGGCCAGCGCGGATCAGGGCCGCCCGCCCGGGCGCCGGGGCATACGGTGCTCTTGACGGGCCGCAGCCCCTTCCGCCGATCCGTGCAAACGTTTGCAGGGAACTGAGGGTGCTCCGCACATCGGTCGCCCCGGTCGTACAGTGGCGACCAGCAACAGCCGGTTCGACGTGACCGGCGCCGACGCGGTCGACCGGAGGACCTGACGGCGCACCACATCCGGACCGGCGGCGACCGCGTCCGGATTAGCCGAAACTCGGCCGGCCACGATCAGGAGGAGCGGGTGTGACGAGCGGAAGGCGGGTACGTCTCGTCGACGTCGCACGCGAAGCGGGCACGTCGGTGTCGACAGTCTCCCGAGTCCTCAACGGCTCGGAGCAGATCTCGTTCGAGGTGCGCAACCACGTCCGCTCGGTCGCCGCGCGGCTGGGTTACCGGGCCGACGGTGCGGCGAAGGAACTCAAGCTCGGCCGGGTCCGCACCGTCGGAGTGACCGTGCCCGACCTGGCCAACCCGTTCTTTCCCGAGGTGCTCAAGGGCCTCGGCGCCGGAGCGCGCGGGGCGGGCTACCGACTGCTGATCAGCGAGAGCGGAGAGGATCCGGACGAGGAACTGCGGCTCGCTGAGGAGCTGACCAGCCATGCGAGCGCCCTGGTGCTGTGCAGCTCGCGGCTGCGACCGAAGCACCTCACCAAAATCCTCGACGGGCCGATCCCGGTCGTCTGCGTCAACCGGACGGCGGAGCAGGCCGGCGTGGTCTGCGTCGACTACCGCTCCGGCAGCCGACAACTGCTGGACCACCTGGCTACCCTCGGCCACCGGCGGATCGCGTACGTGGGTGGGCCACCCGCCTCCTGGTCGGACGGGCAGCGGCGCCGCACGTTGCGCACCCTGACCCGGAAGATGGGCATGCGGCTGGAGGAGATCACCGGGGGATGGTCCGGCGACCACGGGTACGCGGCCGGGCCGGAGGTGCTCGCCACCGGTGCGACGGCGGTGATCACCTTCAACGACCTGGTCGCGATCGGGCTGCTGAGCTGGCTGCACGACACCGGCGTCGAGGTGCCTGGCGCGGTGTCGGTGACCTCGTACGACGACATCCCCGTCGCGGCGTACGCGCGACCGCCGCTGACCTCGCTGCGCAACCAGCGCGCGCAGCTCGGCCGGCTGGCCTGGGGTCACCTGTCGGCGCGCCTGGCCGGTGACCAGTGGCCACCGCCGGTCATGCTCACCCCGACGCTGACGGTCCGCGCCAGCACCGGGCGTCCCCCGGCGGACGGCGGGCCCGATACCCGCTGAGCTACCGGCGCCCCCGCCGGGGTGGGGCGGTGGAGCCGCGGACGGCGAGCTCGACCGGCACGTTGATCGCCGTCGTCGACGCTCCGGTCCCCTCGGTGGCAAGCCGCTGCCAGGCCAGCCGCCCGACCGTCCGCTTGGGCACGGCGACCGTGGTGAGCCCGGGCGGGGTGAGGGCGCTGAGCGGGATGTCGTCGAAACCGGTCACCGAGACGTCGTCCGGCACCGCGACGCCGAGTTCGGTGAGCCGGCTCAGCACGCCCAGCGCGACGTAGTCGTTGAAGGCGACGATCGCGGTCGGCTTGTGCCCCAGTGCTTCCTCGGCCACCCGGTGGCCGTCCGGGGCCGTCGAGCCGCACGGGATCTGCACGAGGTCGAGCCCCCGGCCGGCGGCGGTACGCAGGGCCCGCCGACGCTGCCCGTCGGACCAGGCGTGGGGCGGCCCCTGCAGGTAGACGAGCCGCCGGTGCCCGAGCGACGCGAGGTGGGCGCACAGCTGGGTCATCCCCTGGTGGTAGTCCACCAGCACCGCCGCCACCGACGGGCGTCGTACCAGGCGGTTGACCAGGACGAGGGCCGGGAGCTTGGTGGCCAGTTCCCGGAGTCGGAAGGTGCTCATCCGGGGTGAGCACAGCATCACGCCGTCCACCCACCGGCCCAGTTCGCTGGCGGCCCGGTACTCGACCTCGGGGTCCTCGTCGGTGTCGGCGACGAGGGTGCGCCAGCCGTGCTCGGCGGCCGCCGGCGTCGCGCCCTTGAGCACCTCGGCGAAGTAGGGATTCGCGAGGTCCGGGACGACGACGCCGACGGTGTGCGAGCGTCCGCTGAGCAACACCTGCGCCGCGGGGTTGGGCCGGTAGTCCAGGCGCGCTGCGGCGTCGCGTACCCGTTGGGCCAGGTCGGCCGAGACCGGCTTGGCGCCGGTCAGCACCCGGGACACGGTCGCGGTGGACACCTGCGCGAGTCGGGCCACATCGTGGATGGTCGAGCGGGGCGGTGAGCTGCGGGGCGTTCGCTGCACCGCCACATTTGACCATGCGGCCGCCGGCGCTTCGGACACTCAGGCCGTGGCGGACGCGAGTTCGAGCGGCTGCCCGTTCTCGACGACGTTACGGAGTACGAGGTTGTCGACGTACTGCACCACATTGGGGCTGCTGGTGATGCCGAAGTCCACGTCGGTGAGGGTCACGTCGGTGATGTGGTCGTCGGCGTAGCCGCGCAGGTTGAGGGCGCGCCCGGCCTGGCCGACGGTCAGGTTGCGTACGTCGATGTTGCGCACGACCGGGTTGAACCCGTGGCCGGGGCCCTCCTCGTAGTAGAAGTTGACGTCGATGACCGCGCCGGCGACCTCGCCGATGCGGATGTCGCGGGCGTAGATGTCGGTGATGTACCCGCCGCGGACCGAGTTCGTCTTGAACCGCAGGGCGATGTCCAGGTTGGGGCTAGACATCTCACAGTTGCGGGCGAAGACGTTGCGTACCCCGCCGGACATCTCGCTGCCGATGGTCACTCCGCCATGGCCGTCGCGCATCAGGCAGTCCTCGATGAGGATGTCCTCGCTCGGGACGTTGACCCGGCGCCCGTCGGCGTTTCGCCCGGCCTTGATCGCGATGCAGTCGTCGCCGGTGTCGAAGGTGCAGCCGCGGATGACGACCATGCGGCTGGACTCGGGGTCGCAGCCGTCGTTGTTCGGGCCGTGGGAATTGACGGTGACGTTCTGCACCAGCACGTTCTCGGACAGGGTCGGGTGGATCTCCCACATCGGCGATCGAACGAGGGTGACTCCTTCGATGAGCACGTTCCGACAGCGGTAGGGCTCGATGAACGACGGGCGCAGGTAGTCGCCCTCGCCGAACACGCGCTGCTCGACCGGGACGCCCTGCTCGGCCATCGCCAGCAGCCGGGTTCGGGCGGCGTCCTGCTTCGGGTCGCCGGGCTTCCACCCGTACTCGGTCTTGCCCTTCCATGGCCACCAGTGGCTGTTGTCGGCCTGGCCGTCGAGCACACCCGAGCCGGTCACCCCGATGTTCTCCTGCCCGTAGGCGTAGATGAGCGGTGAGTAGTTGTAGAGTTCGACGCCCTCGAACCGGGTCAGCACGGCTGGCAGGTAGTCGGCGGGGCGCTGGCTGAACAGCACCACCGCCTCGGCGGTGACGTGCAGGTCGACGTTGCTGAGCAGGTGGATCGGCCCGGTGCGGAACCTGCCGGCCGGCACCACCACGTGCCCGCCGCCGGCGGCGTGACACGCCGCGATCGCCCGCCTGATCGCCTCCGTGTTGTCGGTGGCACCGTCACCGACGGCGCCGAACGTGCGGATGTCGAACCACCGCTGCGGGAAGTGCGGGCGGCGTACCTTCGCGCTGATGTACTCGGCACGGGCCCAGGGGTTGCCGGGAGGCGTCGGATCGGCGCTTGCTCGGCCGGCGGCCAGCGGTGCGAAGGCCGCGGCGGAGGCAGCCACCCCGGCCCATCGGAGGAAGTCACGTCTGCTGTGTTCGGTCGTCATGGAACTCTCCTGGTCTGGCCGGGACGGGTGGGTAAAGCTTTTCCTACCGGCCAGACGCATCGGCGTCAACGGATGAAGGGGACGCGAGACCTGCGACGGTGAGTGCGGGACAAGGTTCGCCTCCCGTTCGACGCGCGGGCGTACCTCGACGACCCCATCCACGGCTGCGCCGCTACCGGCAACACCTGACGCGCCACGACGATCGGTGCCGCGGCTGCCCGCCCCCGCGGGGAGTCACGGTCACGGGAAGTCGTCGGGGTTGGTACTGGGCAGCGCGGCCAGCAGTTGCCCGGCCAGCCGCCGCACGGTGCCGTCGTCCTCCTGATGGGCGAGCCGGACGAGCACCTCCCGGGTCCGGGTGTCCCCACGGTAGTGGGTGGTCAGCGCGAGCAGCGCGGTCCGGCGGATCTCCCAGTCGTCGTCGTCCGCGAGCCGCAGCAGCAGGTCCCGTACCCCCACCCGGCCGGCCAGCGTGGCGCCCAGCTGCTCCACGGCCCGGCGCCGGACCTCGAGGTCCGGGTCATCGCGGACCAGACCCACCAGCAGTACGCGGACCTCCGGATCGGCCCCGAAGTGTTCGCCGAGGGCGGCGGCGATGCGGGCGCGGATCGCCGGGTCCTGGTCGGCCAGGCGGCGCATCAGCCGCAGCGTCACCGCCATGGACGCCGAGCCCCGCTCGGTCAGGCAGCGCACCGCCGCGTCGAACACGGCCGGGTCGGTGTCCGACTCGACGCACTCGAGCAGCACATCGGTCACCACGTCGGGGCTCCCGTACGCGCACAGGCTCTGCACCGCGGCCAGCCGGATGCCGGCGTAGCTGTCCCGGCGGGCCCGCCGGCACAGCGTCTCCACCAGACCGTCGGTGTCGCCGTGGCGGGCGAGCGCCTGCGCGGCCGCGCGCAGCACGTTCGGGTCGGGGTCGCGGCTGAGCTGCTCGGCCAGGCACTCCCGCACCTCAGGGTCTGGCGGATCGGCGAGGCGGGTCAGGCTGCGGGTGACCCGCAACCGGACGATCGGGTCCCGTTCCTGGGAAGCCCGGCTGATGAGCAGGTCGCGGGTGGCGTGGTCGACCAGTGGCCGGCCGGTGAGCAGGTCGACCGCGGCGAGCCGGACGCTCGCGGTCGGGTCCCGGCGGGCCCGTTCCAGCAGCAGTTCCCCGGTGCGGTGGTCCGGGTAGGCCTCGGCGAGCGCGCGCACCGCGGCGAGGCGCACGGTCGCGTCCTCGTCGGCGCGCGCCACCTGCGCCGCCACCGTCCATCCGGTGTCGTCCACGCGGTCCTGGTCGAGCAGCGCGGTCACCGCCGCGGCCCGCACGGATGCGTCCTCGTCCTGCTCGATCTGGTCGACCAGCCGGGCTCGGCAGCGCCCCTCCGGGTCGGGTACGAGCGCCAGCCGCTGCACGGCGACCGTGCGCAGCCGCGCGGAGGAGGTGGAGCCGGCCAGCTTCAGCAGGAGTTCGGTGCTGTCCGGGCTGGGCCTGCCGGGCAGCAGCTCGGTCACCAGGCAGCGGCGTACCTCGTCCGGGGCGTCGCCGGCGACCCGCTCCAGCGCCCGCGTGCGGGCCGCCTCGGCGTGTTCCGGCAGCGCCGACAGGCCTTCCAGCGCGCACTGCACCACTGCGGGGTCGGTGTCGGTGACCAGCAGCCGCCGCAGCGTCTCGGGCGCGTCGGGCAGGTCGGCGCTGCGCGCGGCGAGCACTGCGGCGGCGGCGCGCCGCACCGCGGTGGCGGGGTCTGCGGTGGCGGCCACCAGCAGGTGCCGGACGTGCTGGGGCAGCTCGGGTCGGCCGCCGAGGGACTGCGCGGCGAGCGCGCGTACCGCGGGATCGGGTGCCTCGGCGAGGTCGGACAGCACGTCGACGAGATCGGGGTCGGCGCTGAAGTGGGCGACCAGGGCGCGTACGGCGGCCTGCCGTACCGCGGTGGAGACCTCCGCCTGGGCCTGGGCGAGCAGCAGGTCGCGCCAGCGGCGGCGGCTGCGGCTGGTGGTGTCCAGCCGGCCGGCGGCCTCGGCCAGCCCGGCGACCAGGGTGAGGTGGGCCTGTCGCTCGCGGCCCTGGCCGAGTTCCCGGACCAGCAGGTCCTCCAGTTGCTCGGCCGGGGTGGACAGCACCGCGGCGATCCGGGTGGCGAAGGCGGAGCCGGAGCGCCAGCTGGTCCGCACCCCGCGGCGGCGGTACCAGTGCAGGAAGGCGCCCCGGCCGGGCCAGTGCGGCCCGAGTGCCCGGATGGAGGACAGCAACTCCTGCTCGGTGAGCTCGACCAGGTTCGGGTCGTCGGCGGAGATACCGTGCTCGACCAGTAGCACGATCTGGCGCAGCACGGCTTCGCCCGCGCCGGCGAGCTCGGCCGGCTGCGGCGCCTCCGCCACGCACTGGGCGGCCAGCACCAGGTTCCATGGCGGGCCGGCCAGGTTCAGCGGCGGCCAGGGTTGGTTGACCTCGGTGGCGAGGAGCGTGACCAGGTCGTCGGCGGCCGGGGCGGGCAGCGCGCTGGCGACCAGGCGGAGCACCTCCCGCCAGGACGGATCGGCCCAGTGGTCGCGGAAGAGCGTGCGCAGCTGGTCGAGGCTCCAGGCGTCCGGATCGTGCTCGAACCTGTCCACGATCTCCTCGGCGCAGAAGAACTCCAGGAACGTGCGGTGCACGAACCCGAACAGTCGCAGTCCGTACCGTTCCAGGATGAAGCTTCGCTGGCGCAGTTTGTCGATCATTGAGTAGGCCATGGCGAGTGCCCGCTCGTTCTCGAAACCGTAGAAGTCCACCAGGTGGTCGCGGAAGATGCGCGCGAGCTCGTCGGATTCGATGTAGTTTCCGGCCGGGCCGGACTCCCGGAACTGCATCCAGAACGCCAGGTGGCGCAGCAGCCGTCGCTTGGCCTGGGGGTCCAGCGGCGGCACGTCGCCGTGGCTTTCCCGCAGCTGCTTGGTGACGTCCCACTCGGAGATCAGCACGTCGGTGACGTGCGCATACAGCCGGCGACGGTTGCGTGGCAGCGGGTGGCCCCGGCCGACGATCGCCATCAGCATCAGCAGCAGGGGGTTGCCGGCGATCTCGTGCATCGCCCGGGACCCACGGACCACGTCGAGGATCTGCCGCCGCTGCCGGTCCGCCTCGGGCGCCGGCGTGGGCATCACGTAGCGGTACCAGTTGCCGAGGAACCGGGCGATTCGCTCGTCGTCGAGGTCCTCAAGGGTGAAGTGGTCAAAGCCGGCGTTGGCGAAGGTGTGTCGCAGGTAGCCTGCCGCCCGGGAGGTGACCACCGTCCGCACCCCCGGGTACTCGTTGGCGAACGTGGCGATCTGCGCGGCGACCTCCTCCCGCTGCGCCGGGTCGAACACCTCGTCCAGGCCGTCGAACAGGAACAACGCCTGGCCGCCCTGTCGCAGGTACGCCTCCAGCACGTCCTGGTCGATTCCGGCCAGGCCCTGCTGGTGGCGGTGGCCGACGTAGTCCAGCAGGCCGTCGCACCGGCCGTCCCCGCAGTGTGCCGCGTACGAGCGCAGCTCGATCAGGACCGGCAGGTGGCGGTCCAACGCCGCCAGCCGGGGCTCGGCGCAGACTCCGGCCAGCGCCAGCGCCAGGTAGCGGGCGGCCGCGGACTTGCCGGAGCCGGGGTCGCCGAGCAGGACGATCGCCCGCCGGCCCGGGTCGCACACCACATCGAACAGGGCCTGCGCGTCCTTGGCCGCGTACTCCTCCCAGAGCCGCTCCACCTCCTCCGGGTCGACCACACCGGGCAAGCCGCCGGCGTCACCGTCCGGTGTGGAGCCGGCCCAGCGCCACCATGCCAGCGGCATCTCCGGCCGGGCGTCCTCGTGCACTCGCGGCTCGACGAACACCTTCGGCAGGCCGACCGTGAGGTATCCGATGGTGGGTCGCGGGGAGACGCCGTCCAGGGGTACGGCCTGGTACCTCAGCGCCAACTGCTTGTAGTAGTGGCTGCGTACGGCCTCCGGCAGGTGCGTGTCGGGGTCGGCGGGCTCGCGTGCCGGGGACCGGCCGCTGCGCACGTCGGCCAGCGCCACGGTCACCTTGGCCGACAGGTCGTCCACACTGGAGAAAAACGCGCACAGGTGGCGTTCCTTGAGTTCCCGACGCAGCGCGACGACCTGCTGCCAGTCGGCGTCCCGGTCGATCATGTCCACCGGCCACGGCGTGTCCTCGGCGAGCAGGAAGATCAAGCAGGGCTTCCCGGCCGCGAGCGCCTCGCGGTACTCCAACTCGGTGATGGAGGACTCCTGGCCGGGCGGCCGGAACCCGTACCGCCACGCGAACAGCCCCACGTAGAGGTCGCAGCGGCGCACGTCGGCCAGGCAGCGTTCCAGGGGTGGCCTGATGTCGGCCCCGTACGCCTCCATGGCCACGTCCTCGATCTCGAGACGACGGGCCACGGCGTGCACGGCGGCGCGATATTCCAGCAGGTCCTTTTGGGTGGCCGAAATATAAACCTTCATGGGACGGCAAACTCCAGGGGGTGGCTGGGGACCGCACCATCGAAAATATCAGTAGACGTCACATCCCTCTGACCCTCGAACCCCCGGGAACCCCGGCCGCACATGGGATTCCCGTCAGCGCGGGGCCTATGATGGCCACCGGACAGATACGGATCCGGTACGGGACCGAACCCCGTACTTGCAGGTATTTCGGTAATTCCATGCGGATCCGTGTCGGTGCGGGTCACGGCGGCGTACGTCAATCACCATGGGACCGGATTCGCGGGGCGACCGCGGACCGGTGGCGGCGATGCGGAGGAAGCCATGCTCACGGTGGGTGAGGTGCACACCAGCCTGCTGCAGCACAGCACGGCGCTGGCACAGGAGCAGAGCGCCGAGGTGCTCAGCCTGGTCGAGGGCGAGTCCGTGCTGACCTCCCGGCGCCCGTCGCTGTACGCGGTGTCGCCCGACGTCCGCACCGGTGTGGACTGCTGGCTACCCAGCGCCAAGAAGCGCCAGCTGCGCGGGGTGGGCGCGGTGGTCACCCGGGCCATCATCACCGGCGGCCGAATCGGGCAGGCCAGCTCCGTCATCCAGATCGTCGCCGGAGAGCGCCGCCGGCCGTGGTCGCACTACCTGGCCAATCCCGGCGTCCTGGAGACGGTCGGCAAGCTGGACGCCGCGGACCTGACGGCGGGCTTTCTGCACGGCAACGCCGCCGACGTGCTGAACCTGGAGGCGATCACCGGCCGGGTGCTCGACGGCGTGCAGATGTCCGACCTGCTGGACCGGCGCCCGCCACTGCGCGCGGCGCGCACCCGGCTGCGCTGGGCGGCGCAGGTCGACCCGGACCGGGACGCCGCGGCGGTGGTCACCGTGGAGTCCCCGACGCTGCGCACGGTCGAGCTCGTGGTCGGCCCGCAGGACGTGCCGACCGCCGTGGCCGGCCTCTGCGAGGACCTCGCCCTGCACGACTGGCTGCTCACCATGCTGTCCGCCCTGGTGGAGGCTGCGGTGACCCGATCCGTCTCCGGGCGGGAGCACGTCGAACGGCTGCGGCCGGTGCTGGAGCACCTGCTGCACCTGTGGCTGCCCGGCGCGCGGGTGGACCCGCGGCTGCGCCCGATCTGGGACCGGCTGGAGCAGGTGCCCGGGTTCAGCCGGCAGTGGAAGTCGTCGGTCAATTGGATCCGTGATCAGATCAGCGTGAGCAACATGGCCCTGCTGCGCGACCTGGCCGGCCGGGTGACGGTCAGCCAGCGCGCAGACCACGCTCACTCGCCGATGAACACGTAGCTCAACCGGTCGACCAGCTCGCTGGGCAACTGCAGGCCCTCACCGCCGGCCCGCTTGGCGACCTGCTCGGCGACCGGCGGTGGCACCGCCACCTGGCCGAGGATGGTCCGCACGGCCAGCTCCACCGGCAGGTACTGGGTGTCCATCAGGGTCAGCGTGCGGTACGCGCAGAACGGCGCGGCGACCGGGTTCAGCTGCACGACCGACGGCAGCTCGTCCCAGTCGTTGGGCAGCTCGCCGGCGAGCCGGGACGGCTGGGTGATCGTCTCACCTCGGTGCCGGAGCACGCCCAGCCGAGTCATCTGCCAGACCGAGGCGAGCAGCGCGCAGGCCCACACCCGCGTTTTCGGTTCGTCGGACCACAACTCGACGTCGACGAAGATGGAGTGGCGGGGGTCGCCGGACTGCACCGGCGGGGACCATGGCCGAGGCAGCGTCATCGCCGGCGCGTCGACATGCCCGGGCGAGCGCTTACCGTTGGACAGCCAGCCCGACTCGCTCAACGGGGGGCGACTCCCGTTCGTGTGCCGGGGCGGTTCCACCACCAGCGTGTCCACCACCAGCTGGGCCAGCTCGACACCGTCGTACCGGGCGAAGCTGGACTCCCGCGCCACGTAGTCCACCATCAGGCCGTGCTCCGCCGCGGCGCTCTGCACCTGCGGGATCACCTCACGCGGGGTGCCGAACCGGTGGAAGTAGTCGTCCACCAGGAAACAGGTGCTGATGCGCGGTTGCCGGTGCGGGGGCAGCCCCCGTCGCGCCAGCGCCGGGATCGCCCCCGCCCAGTCCGCGATCCGCTCGAACTTGCGCCGAAGCTCCTGGCACCCGTCGCCGAAGTCCTCCGCGTAGAAGTGCCCCAACTCCACCGACAGGTGCGAATACGCCACGCTCTCCGTTCGACGCACCGCAGCTGCCTCCTGGAACCTGACATCCACGCCAATCACACGGTCTCCCATGCCGTTTCATCAAAAAGCTTCTCGGTCAGATCCACGAAGGCGTCCACGGTCTTCGCGTTCGCAATCTTCGTCTGCACGTCGTGGTCCGAGATGAGCTGCTCCCGCCACTGCAGCAAGGGGTCCAGCGGCACCGCGCCGAGCAGCGTGGTGCGCCCGACCCCCCGCCGCCGGGCCAGCTCCGACAGCTCCGCGTCACACTTGCGCAGGAAGGCCTGCTGGGCGAGATCGAGGTGACCGACCTCGGGACCCCGCGAGTCGATCACCGCGGTGCGGATGAACCGCAGCGACTCGCGCAGTCGCTCCGGCTCGTGGCCGTACTCCTTGCCCATGGCCACGATCCCACCGGCCTCGAAGGCCAGGTCCGCGGCGGCCGTGACGTGCTGGGGAGTCCACCGGTGGAAGACCAACCAGCGAACGTTCACCTTCCGCAGCGTCGACGTGGCGGTAGCGGCCAACGCGATCTGGCTGGCGTAGGACCGACCGGCGCTGAGATCCACCAGCGTCAGGTCGAACTCCTCCTCCAGACGAAGGAAGAGCTCGGCGCAGCGCTTGGCGATGTCGTTGGTGAAGCCGAACTCACTGCCGTTGCGCTGCCCCGGCAGCAGCACCAGCGGACCCGACCCGATCGGCCGCTGCCGCAGGCTGGCCCGCTCCGAGGTGCCCCACACGTCCAACTGCTCCGGGGACGGGATCTCCCCGCGCAGGTACCGGTGCAGGCCACCCCCGTTCGGCCCGGCGCCCTCCACCCCGTTGACCGCCTGCGGAATCTGGAACGTGATACCCGCCGTCGGCGAGCCGAAATCGTAGTCCAGATAGCAGGTGGGACGGCCGGACAACGCGCTGCGGTAGGCGATGTTCGCCGCGGTCACCGACCGCCCGGTGCCGCCCTTGTGCGACGTGACGAAGACCAGCATTCAGATCCCCTCGCTGGCTTTCTGCTGCCCGGTGGTGACGTCGTTGAGCAGCAGCAGCAGGGTGTTCGCCAGGGCGGCCGCCGTGCCCGGACGCTCGTCCACCAGCATCTGCGCCCGGCGCAGGCTGGCCCGGATGCTGCGCATGCTGCGCTGCATCGCCTCACCGGCGAACGTGCCGCGCATCAACTCCCGGTCGAACAGGTACTCGGCCTCGTCGATGAGGTCCTGCGCGTACGCGGCGAGCCGGCCGGCCCGCGGGAACGGCCGCTCCCAGAGCAACTGACCGGCGCTGACCAGCGCCTGCACCACCCGCTCGGTCAGATACCAGGAAGGCGCTTCCGGCTTCGGCGCCAGCCCCGGGAAGGCGCCACCGGCGTGATCCCACAGCCCCCGGTGCCGGCCGTCCGGCATCCGCCGCAGCAGCAGGTGATCCCACACCTCGTCGGCCAACTCCAGCAGCTCACTGCGCCCGCGGGCGTTGCTCAGCAGACCCGCGACGGTGGCCGCCCGCTGCAGCAGCACCGTGGAGAATTCGTTGACGTTCCACGTCATGATCGGCTTCGACGTGTCGTCGTTCAACGTCACCCGCTTGCCCGGCGCGTGCACGATCAACGCCGACTCGTCAGGCGAGGCACGCCGGGTGATCCGCGCCCGCTGCGCCAACTCCACCAGCACCGCGGCGATCCGCCCGAGCTCCTCGTCGGCGCCACGCCCACCGGCGAGCAGCCCCTTCACCGCCAGCGAGGTGGCCTGCAGGGTGTAGTAGTCGGTCCGGTCACCGTCGGTGGTCCGCCACGGAATGTCCTCGATGGGCCACCGCCGCCGGTTGTCGAAGGTCGCCACCGTCGCCCAGTAGGTGCGGGTCAGCTCCCACCGCAGTTGCAGTGCCCGCGACAGCCGCTGCTGCTCCTCGTTGAGCAAACCGAGCAGGCGGGTGCGCTCGGAGTTCAGGTCCTCGATGGCGTCCATCGCGATGACCGTGAAGTAGAGGTAGGGAGCGTTCTCCGCCGCGCCCTCGCGTTGCAGGCCGATCGGTTCGCTGGTCGGGACCTCCTCGGCCCCGGCGATGACCCCCCACGACCAGCCGCACTCGAAGAGCATCTCGCTGTTGTCCAGGTCCTCGGTCACCCGGCCGGACCCGATCACCACGCTGCGCAGGCTGGCCATGGTGTCCCGCAGCTGCTCGCGCAGCGCCGCCACCAGTTCGCGGCGCGGCAGCTCGTCCTGGTTGACCATGTCGCACAGCCGCACGCCGTACTCGTCGGACGCGGTGAAGACGAAGGTACTGAAGCTGCGCAGCAGGCCCACCATGGCCGCGGTGAGCCGCGCGCTGGCCATCGCCTCCAGCGTGTCGAGTTGCGCGAGCAGGTCGCGTCGCTGGGTGGAGCCACGGTAGACCTTGACGAAACCGATCGTGGCCAGGGTGAGCGTGACGGACACCGCGAACGAGTCGACGATGTCCAGGGAGCGCTGCTCCTCGGTGAGCTCCGGACCACCCTCCACCGGGTTTAGGTAGCTGCCACCGCCGAAGAGCGGGGTGCCGGTGTCGTCGGTGTACCGGGTGAAGTAATCGATCATCACGCCGACCAGCCGGCGGGGGATCTCGATCGCCCCGCCGATCGGGTTGAGTGCCTCGATGACCTCTTCGTCGGTGCGGTCCGGGTCGTCCAGCGACAGCACCGGCACCTTGGCCGCCGGGAGCAGCAGGGTCAGCAGTTGCTCCGCGTCGCTGATCGAGTTGCTGCCGCTCCGGCCACCCCAGTGCCATTCACCGTTCTGCCAGCAACTGCGCACCGTGGCCCGCCAGATGTCGAGGATCTCCTGGCGCGGCTGTATCCGCATGATCCACCGCCGTCTGCTGTAGTCGTCGACTCGAAACTGCTGGTGTTGCCGTACGCACGATGATCCACGGTGATCCACAATGGTGTGCAACAACATCGTAGCGGCCCCGTCGAGTGCCGGTAGGTCCCCATCGATGGCCGCGTGTCGGCGACGGCCTCCGCCCCTCCAGGTGCTGCTCGCGCACTGATCCACCAGGGACGGCCCACAGCCGTCGTCTTCGGCGTCGTCGGGTGGACGGAGATGAGTGAGCCGGCCTCATGTGAGTGGGGTCGTCTTCGCCGCGTTGGCCGACGGCGATCTTCTGAAACAGTGGGGTGGCGCGGTGCGCGTCACGGTGCAGCTTGGTCAAGAAGGCAGCCGGCCGACCCTCGCCGGCAGGCGCGCCCGCTTACGACTCACTGGTGGACCGCTCCCACCCGAAGGCGATCGCCATCAGGGCGAGGGCGGGCATCGGCCGCCGGCCCGTCGATGTGCGGCGGACGGCGCACCGCATGGCGGCCGCGCTCAGCCGGCGAAGGGCCGCACGGCCTGTCCGGGTATCCCCACCGCCGCCTGGAAGAGGCAGCCGGCCAGCGGATCTTCATCGGGCCGCAGACCCTCTCGCGACGTGGTGATGATCAACTCGTCGCCGCGCGGCCCACCGAGGGCACATGCCGTGACCTGACGCGCCGCGACGGTGACCACCGCGTCCAGCCGGCGGTCGGGGGTGTACCGGCGTACGGCGGAGCCACCCCACAGCGCGATCCACACGCCGCCTTCGCTGTCGACGGTCAGCCCGTCCGGAGCACCCTCATCGGGCGGGATCTCGACGAACGTGCGCCGGTCGGTCAAACCGGTCTCCGGCGCCCAGTCGAACATGTCGATGCGACCGGTGGGCGTGTCGACGTAGTAGGCGGTGGTGCCGTCAGGACTCCAGTCGAGGCCGTTGGAGATCGTTACTGCGGTGAGTTCGGGGGTCACGGAGAGGTCGGGCGCGAGCCGGAAGAGCGTTCCCCGGCCGGGGCGCGCGTCGTAGGCCATCGATCCGCACCAGAAGCTGCCGTCCGGAGCGCAGCTGCCCTCGTTCATTCGTACGCCGGGGTCGCGCCACAGCGGGTCCAGCGGCCGCAGGCTCCCGTCGGGGTCACAGAGCGCGAAGCCACGCTCGAGCGCGACGACCGCACCGCCCGCGGCGCGGGGGCGCAGCGCGGCGGCGACCTGGCCGACGTGCCGGCGTTCGACCCGGCCGTCGCCGTCGAGGCTAAGTACGTCCCCGGCGAGCATGTCGACCCACCGCAGGGTCCCGTCGGGCCACCAGGTCGGCCCCTCGCCGTGATGGGCGACGGGTCCGGTCAACGTCTGGGCTCGCACGCCGGCCTCCAGATTTTTTCATAAATTATGTTGACCTGCTGTGTCGGTCAGGTTAACACTGGTCAGCGCCTCGCTCGAGGCGGTCGGCGAGCCCTCGGGGGCTCCTGTCTGTTGGAGGTTGGGTTGGGCATGCGTCCCCGACGCTGGGCCACGGTCGCGGCGGCCGCCGCCGCGTTCGTCGTGACCCTGTCGGCGTGCAGCAGCGGCACGTCGAACAGTGCTTCCACCGGTCCGGTCAAGCATCGGTCGCTGCGTGTCGGCGCGGTCTTCATGGACTCCCAGGGCTTCTACGGCGGAGTCAAGGCCGGATTCCAGAGCGCTGCCTCGACGTCCGGGGCCAAGCTCAAGCTCGTCGAGAGCAACCCGGGCGGCGACGTCTCGAAGGAGGCGTCGTTCGTCTCCACGCTGGTGAGCTCCAAGGTCGACGCGTTGATCATCTCGGCCAGTTCCGCGACCGGCTCGGTCCCCGCGATCCGCTCCGCCGCCAAGGCGGGCATCCCGGTTGTCTGCTACAACACCTGCGTCGGCGATGCCGACATCAGCAAGTACGTGTCCGCCTACGTACAGGGCGACCCGGTCGCCTTCGGCCGGGACACCGGCAACGCGGCGGCCGACTACTTCCTCAAGGCCGGGATCACGAACCCGAAGATCGCCGTCGTCAACTGCGAGTTCGTCGAGGTGTGCAAGCTGCGGCGGCAGGGCTTCGAAGAGGCCCTGAAGGCGAAGGTGCCCGGCTACCAGATCGTGTCGAACCAGGCCGGCACCACCCAGGACAAGGCCGTCAGCGTGGCGGGCAACCAGATCCAGGCCAACCCGGACCTCGACGCGTTCTACGGTGAGTCCGGCGGCGCCACCTACGGCGCGTACAAGGCGATCCAGGCGGCGAACAAGTCCGGCAAGATCGTGGTGTTCGGCAGCGACATGACCACCGACATCGCCAACGCCCTCGCCGACGGCACGGTGATCAAGAGCATCACCGACATCTCCGGCAAGGTCACCGGCAAGCTCGCCTGGGAGCAGGTCCAGCGGATCCTCGAGGGCGACAAGTCGCTGGGCAAGATCGTGGACGACCCGATCACCGGATACACCGCCGACGACAAGGCCACCGTGCAGGAATGGCTGAAGGTTCACGCGGACGGTCTGCCGTAACCATGGGATCGCTCAACGATCAACGCAAGGTCTGGGGCGCCGGATCGGAGCACGGATCCGACCCGGTGGCCCAGACCCGGGCAGTGGTCCGCCGCTATCCCGGCGTGCTCGCCCTCGACCACGTCGACTTCGAGATGCACGCCGGTGAGGTGCGCGCCCTGCTCGGCAAGAACGGCGCCGGCAAGTCGACCCTGATCCGGCTGCTCTCCGGCGTCGAGAAGCCCGACGAGGGGACCGTCGCGATCGGTGGCACGGTCCTCACCGGCGGCGGCAGCCGCGAGGCGAGCCGGCTCGGCGTCGCCACCGTGTACCAGGAACTCAGCCTGGTGCCACAGCTCAGCGTCGCCGAGAACTACCATCTGGGCGCGCTGCCGGTCGGCCGGGGCGGCCTGGTCCGGACCGGCTGGATGAAGGACTCGGCGGAGGCCGCGCTGGCGAAGCTCGGCGTGCGGGTCGACCCGAACGCGCCCGTCGGCGCCCTGCCGGTGGCCGAGCAGCAGATGGTCGAGATCGCGCGAGCCCTCCAGGGATCGCCGAAGCTGCTGATCCTGGATGAACCCACCAGCTCCCTCGCCGCCGCCGAGGTCGACGTCGTACTCCAGGCCGTGAACCGGATCGCCGCCGCCGGCGTCGGAATCATCTACGTCAGCCACCGGTTGGGCGAGATCAGACAGATTGCCCACAGCGCCTCGGTGATGCGGGACGGCCGCCTCGTGGAGACCGTCAGCACGAGCGGCGCGAGCAGCGACGACATCGTCGCCCTGATGCTCGGCACCGCGGCGGACGCCACGGTGTCGATGAGTCACCAGTCCCCGGCGCCGGCGACCAGCCGGCCGGTCGCGCTGGCCGTACGCGGCCTGTCGGTACCACCCAAGGTGCGCGAGGTCAGCTTTGACCTCCACGAGGGCGAGATCCTCGGCATCGCCGGGGTCCGGGGAGCCGGTCGCACGGAACTCCTCCGAGCGATCGCCGGTCTCCTGCCGCCCGCCGCCGGCACCCTCACCCTCTTCGGTGAGCAGCTGCGCCGCTGGTCGATCCGCGGCATGATCCGCCGCGGCGTCGGCCTCACCCCCGAGGAACGCAAGACCGACGGGATCGTCCCGCTGCTCGGCGTCGACGAGAACATCGTCCTCGCCGATCGCAGCACGGTACGCCGCGGACCGTTACTGTCCAGCCGACTGCAGCGCGGCGCGGCCAGGAAGCTCGTGTCCGCCCTGTCGATTCGCACCCCCGACGTGACCGTGCCGGTCGGCGCGCTGTCCGGCGGCAATCAGCAGAAGGCCGTGATCGCCCGGTGGCTGCATCGCGGTAGCCGGGTCCTGCTGCTGGACGAACCGACCCGCGGCGTCGACGTCCAAGCCAAGGCACAGATCTACGAGCTGGTACGCAAGCTGGCCGACGACGGCGTCAGCATCCTGTTCGTCTCGAGCGAACTCGAGGAGCTGCCGCTGGTCTGCAGCCGGGTCGTCGTGCTGCGCGAGGGCGCGATCACCGCCGAATTGACCGGCGACAACATCACCGAATCGGCAATCTTCGCCGCCACCCTGGCAGACGGAACCGGGAGCGCGGCCCCGTCCACAACTGGGGAGTCAGTGTGAGTTCGACCGTGCAGACGGCACCCGCGCCCACCGAGGTGCAGCAACAGGTACGCCGCATGCGACTGAGCCGTGGTGTCAACGAGCTCGGACTGCTCGCCGCCATCGTCGTGTTGTACCTCGTGCTCGGCACGCAGGCGGGCGGCTTCCTGACCGGCAGCAACCAGCTGGGGATCCTGCGCGACGCCGCGCAGATCGGGATCGCCGCGTGGGGCATGACCCTGGTCATCATCGCCGGAGACATCGACATCTCCATCGGCCCGGCCGTTGCCTTCGGCTCGGTCATGGTGGCCAAGGCCGCGACGGACTGGGGCCTGGGCATCCCGCTGGCCGTCGTCCTGACCCTGGTGATCGGCACCGCCATCGGCGCGTTCGCCGGGTTCCTGCGGGCGCAGTACAACGTGCCGGCGTTCATCGCCACCCTCGGCGTCTACAGCGCTCTACGCGGCCTCGCCCAGTTCATCAGCAACGCGCTGCCGGTCCCGCTGCCGGAGTCGCGGTTCTTCGACTTCCTGGCCGGCGAGGTGGCCGGGGTGCCGACCCCGGCGGTCGTGATGATCGTCCTGCTGGCCGTCTTCCTCGTGATCGCGCTCAAGACCCCGTACGGCCGCGCGGTCTACGCACTGGGCGGCAACGCCCGCGCGGCCGAACTGGCCGGCATCCCCGTCAAGCGGATCCGGATCTCGCTGTTCGCCGTGAACGGCCTCCTCGCCGCCATCACCGGTGTGCTCCTCGCGGCCCGCCTCGGCTCCGGCAACGGCGGCTCCGCGATGGGCCTGGAGTTCGACGTCATCGCGGCGGTGGTGATCGGTGGCACGGCGCTGGCCGGTGGGTCCGGATCCATCCTGGCCACCGCCCTCGGCGTCATCTTCATCACGCTGATCGGCAACGGCCTGGTCCTGATGGGCGTGAACCAGTTCCTCCAGGACGTGGTGCGTGGCGTGATCATCGTGCTCGCCGTCCTCATCAACGTCCTGCTCGGCCGCCGCCGGAGGTTGACCTCCTGATGGCCCTGAGCAACACCGAAACCACGGAAGGCATGAGCATGTCCGGCATCCCGCAGCGCATGCGCGGCGTCTACCTGCCCGGCGACTGCACCGCGGTCGTACGCGACGTCGAGGTCCCCGAGCCCGGGCCGGGCGAACTCCTGGTGCGCGTCGGCGCCTCGGGTATCTGCGGCAGCGACATCGGCTACATCTACCGGGGCTACAAGGGCCACCGCGGTGAGGAGGGCGCCGCCTACCGCGGCGTCGTGGCCGGGCACGAACCGGCGGGGACCGTCGTCGCCTCCGGCCCGCAGGTACGCCGCTTCGGTCCGGGCGACCGCGTCCTGGCGTACCACATCGTCGGTTGCGGGGTCTGCCACAACTGTCGGGGCGGCTGGATGATCAGTTGCACCTCCCCGGTGCGTGCCGCCTACGGGTGGCAGCGCGACGGCGGACACGCCGACTACATCCTGGTGGACGAGCGCACCGCGATCGCGCTGCCCGACGAACTGTCGTTCGTCGACGGTGCGCTGATCGCCTGCGGCTTCGGCACCGCCTACGAAGGCCTGCACCGGCTCGGCGTGACGGGCTCGGACGACGTGGTCGTGGTGGGACTGGGCCCGGTCGGCCTGGCCGCCGGGATGATCGCCCGGGGCATGGGCGCCCGACGCGTGATCGGCGTCGAGCCGAGCGCCGCTCGGCGCGGCTGGGCCGAGGGCCTGGGCCTGTTCGACGCGACAGCCCATCCGGACGACTCCGGGGCGGCGGTCGCCGAGGCGACGGCGGGTGTCGGCGCCCAGGCGGTGATCGACTGCTCGGGCAGCCGGGCGGGCCGCAGCACGGGGATCGAACTGACCGCCGAATGGGGTCGCGTCTCGCTGGTCGGCGAGGGCGGGACCCTCGAGACTGAGGTGTCCGACGCCCTGCTGCACAAGCAGCTCACGCTCTACGCGTCGTGGGTGACCTCGGTGCGGGGGATGGAGCGGATCACCGCCGACCTGGTGCGCTGGGGGCTGCGCCCGGAGGCGGTGGTCAGCGACCGGTTCGACCTCGACCAGGCCGATGAGGCGTACCGGCTCGCGGCGGGAGAGAGCCGCGGCAAGGTCGTGCTGCTCCCCGGGCACCGGGACCATGAGTGACCTGCTCCCCCACGCTGTGGAGGTGACCGTCGACGAGGCCGGACCCGACGAGGTGGTCTGGCTGCGTGCCGGCGCGGTCGAACTCGGCGCGGTGCCCGCCCTGGGCGGTCGCATCCTCGCGCTGCGTCTCGCCGGTCACGAGACGCTGTACCGCAACGACGCGTTGCTCGACGAGCGCCTGCACCGCCGGGCCGACCACGGTCCCGCGCCCGACGGGACGATGGCCACCTGGCGGAACTACGGCGGGGACAAGACCTGGCCCGCGCCTCAGGGCTGGGACGGCCCCGGGCAGTGGGCCGGCCCGCCCGACGCGGTACTGGACTCCGGCCCCTACACCTGGACGGTGGCCGAGCACGGTGGCCGGGCGCGGCTGACCATGAGCAGCGCGGCCGATCCGCGCAGCGGACTGACCATCCGGCGTCTCGTCGACGTCGTTGACGGCAGCACCACGGTCACCATCACGCACCGGCTGATCAACACCGGTCCGCATCCGGTGCGGTGGGCGCCGTGGAACGTGCTCCAGTTGCCGGGGCCGGTCGCCGGCACCGGTGACGGCTGGTATGCCGGGGTCGACGACAGCCCGGTGCCGATCCGCGGGCTGCTCGCCGGTACCGGCCTGCCGTCGTGGGCCCTCGCCGACGGCGTCGTCCACGTGACGGGCCAGGACGTCGTCGGCAAGCTCGCGGTGCCCGGCGCGTCCGGCTGGCTCGCCACGGTCAGCGGTGGCCACCTGGTCACCCAACACTTCGCCGTCGATCCGGCCGGACGGTACCCCGACGGTGGAGCGCGCGCAGAGGTGTGGCTCGAGTGCCCTCAGGAGCGGGGCATCGAGTCACTCGGGGGCCTGCGGCCGACCGCGCGGATCCTGGAGAGCGAGGTGCTGGGCCCTCTGGTCGACCTCGCCCCCGGCGAACACACCGACCTCATCGTGCGGCTGTCCGTGCTCCGCTGCGGCGCGCCGCCGCGTCGGGTCACGCCCGGCGGTGTCGTGCTGCGGCACCTGCACGCCGCGCGTACGGGCCACGGGCTGCAGCTCACCGGCGCCTTCGCCACCTTCACCGACGGCACGGTGCGCTGCCGCCTCCTCGGCAGCGACGGCGCGCCGATCGCCGACCGACCGGTCACGGCCGCCGTGGCCGGTGGCGAGCTGGCGCTGGACGTGCGCACAGAGGATCACCCGGACGCAGCCGCCGTCGAGCTGGCGGTGGTACGTCCGGGGAGCCCTGACGCGGTGCTGGACACGGCCGTGATCAGCCCGCCGCCGGTGGGCTCTGGAAGGATCTCATCGTGACATCCCCGAATCTTGATCGGCGCGTCGCCGTGGTGACCGGCGCGGCCGCAGGCATCGGAGCGGCGGCCGCACGCCACTTCGCCGCCGAGGGCGCCGCCGTACTGCTGTGCGACATCGACCCGCGCGGCGAGCAGACAGCGGCCGACATCAGGGCCGCCGGTGGCACGGCCGCCTACGTGGCCGCCGACGCCGCCGCCGAGGCGGACTGGCAGCGGGTGGTCGCCACCGCTCGCGACCGGTTCGGTGGCGTAGACGTCCTGGTCAGCAACGCGGCCACCGTGGAAGTGTCGCCGGCTGACCAGCTCAGCCTGGCATCGTGGGACCGGCAGTTGGCCGTGAACCTGACCGGAACGTTCCTCGGCGTCCGGGCCTGCCTGCCACTGCTGCGTGAGCGGCGCGGCAACGTCGTCGTCGTGTCGTCCGTACATGCCGTGGTCGGGCTGCCCGGGCATCCCGCCTACGCGGCCGCCAAGGGCGGGCTCACCGCCCTCGCCCGCCAACTGGCCGTCGAGTACGGCCCGGAGGTGCGGGTGAACTGCGTACTGCCCGGGCCGATCCTGACCGGCGCGTGGGACCGGGTGCCCAAGCCGGACCGCCAGGCGAGCGTCGAGGCGACCGTGCTGAAGCGGTTCGGGCAGCCCGAGGAGGTGGCCGATGCGATCGGTTACCTCGCGTCCACCCGAGCCTCCTACGTCACCGGCGCCACCCTCACCGTCGACGGCGGGTGGACTGTCGCAAAGGACTCGGCATGAGCGCGCACACCCCGACGCCCGACCGGGCGGACCGTGCCACGAGGCACCGCCCGGCGCGCCGCCGTGGGGTGCACGGCGAGGTCGTCGAGATCATCGGCCACCGCATCGTGAGCGGAGCGCTGCCCGAGGGCGCCACGTTGAACGTCAACGCGCTCGAGCAGGAACTCGACGTCAGCCTGACGGTGGTACGCGAGGCGCTCAAGGTGCTGGGCGCGAAGGGCCTGGTGGACGCCCGGCAGAAGCGGGGCACCTTCGTCCAGCCGCGCCGCTACTGGCATCTGCTGGACGCGGACGTCATCCGGTGGCGGTTCGTCGACGGCGTCGACCACCGCTTCCTCGCACAACTCGACGAGGTACGCGAAATCATCGAACCGGCGGCGGCCCGGCTCGCGGCCGAACGCCGCACCGACACCGACCTCGAGCATCTGGACGTCGCTCTGCAGGCGATGGCCGCAGCCGACGCACCTGAGCACGTGGTGTCGGCTGACCTGGCCTTCCACCGCGCGCTGCTGGTCGCAGCCCACAACGACCTGCTCGAGCAGATGGAGGTCGTGCTGGAGGCCGGCCTGGCCCAGCGGGACCGGATCGTGCACGCCGCCGGCCACATCGACGACCCGATCCCCAGCCACGCCGCCGTGGTGGCCGGGGTCCGGGACGGAGATCCGGACGCCGCCGAGCGGGCGGTGCGGGCACTGCTGAACAAGGCGCGCGTCGACTCGCACCGGGCAATGGCAACAAGGGAGACCCGACGTGAAGATTGAACGGATCGAGACCTTTCTCGTTCCGCCACGGTGGCTGTTCTGCCGCGTCGAGACGGACGACGGGGTGGTCGGCTGGGGCGAGCCCGTTGTCGAAGGTCGCGCCGAGGTCGTCCGCACCGCGGTCGACCTCTTCGCCCAGTACCTGATCGGCCGGGACCCGCTGCGCATCCAGGACCACTGGCAGGTGATGACCAAGGGCGGCTTCTACCGCGGCGGCCCGGAGGTCTCCAGCGCGGTCGCCGGGCTCGACCAGGCCCTGTGGGACATCGCGGGAAAGGCACTCGGCCAGCCCGTGCACGTGCTGCTCGGAGGTCACGTCCGGGACCGCGTCCGGATGTACTCGTGGGTCGGCGGCGACGAGCCGGCGGAGTTGCGCGACGCGGTCCAGGAACAGATCGAGCACGGCTTCACCGCCGTCAAGCTGAACGCCACCGGCCGCTTCCCCGCCGCGGCGTCGGCCGCCGACACCCGCGCCGTCGTCGCACGCGCCGAAGCGGTCCGCGAGGTGCTCGGACCGACGCGCGACATGGCGCTGGACTTCCACGGCCGGGTGAGCGTCGCGGACGCCAGACGACTGCTCACCGCCCTCGAGCCGCTGCATCCCCTCTTCGCCGAGGAACCCGTGCTACCCGAGCACGGCGAGCGGCTCGCCGAGGTCGTCGCCTGCAGCAGCGTGCCGGTCGCGTGCGGCGAGCGGCTCTACTCGCGGACGGACTTCCTGGGGCCACTACGTGCCGGCATCGCGGTGGCGCAGCCGGACCTGTCCCACGCCGGCGGCATCACCGAGGTCCGCCGGATCGCCGCGCTGGCCGAGACCTTCGACGTACGCCTGGCCCCGCACTGTCCACTGGGTCCCATCGCGCTGGCGGCGAGCCTGCACGTGGCCTTCACGACGCCGAACTTCCTGATCCAGGAGCAGAGCGCCGGCATCCACTACAACCGTGGCGCCGACCTGCTCGACTACGTCACCGACCGGCGGCCCTTCAACTTCGCCGGCGGATACGCATCCCTTCCCACCGGTCCCGGCCTCGGCGTCGAGATCGACGAGCAGAGCGTCCGGCTCGCTGACAAGCGCGGGCACGACTGGCGCAACCCGATCTGGCGCGACGAGGACGGAGCGTTCACAGAATGGTAGAAGCAAGTCACTTCCGGTCGGTGCTCCGGCAGGACGGGCTACTGGCGATCGTCCGCGGCACCGACCCCGACGCGTGCGTCGCGTCGGTGCGGGTTCTCGCGGAGGCAGGCATCCGCCTGGTCGAGGTGTCGCTCACGAGCACCGACGCGCTCGACATCATCGCACGACTCGCGGGCTCCGGGCTCCCGCTCACGCTCGGCGCCGGCACGGTGTTGACCGAGCAGGACGCCCGCCGCGCCCGCGACGCCGGGGCTACTTTCGCCGTCACGCCCGGCGCCGGTCCGGGCGTCGCGGAGGCCGCGCGGCTCGGCATGCCGGTACTCGCCGGATGCCTGACGCCCAGCGAGGTGATCGTCGCGGACCAGGCCGGCCACATCGTCAAACTGTTCCCGGCGTCGGTGTTCGGGCCGGCGTACCTGCGGGCGCTGCGCGACCCGCTGCCGCACACCGACGTCGTACCGGTCGGAGGGGTCGACCTCGACGCCGCCCGCCAGTACCTGGCCGCCGGAGCGGCCGCGGTCGGCGTCGGTTCGCCGCTGCTCGGCGACGCCCCGCGAGGCGGCGACCTGGCGGCGTTGGCTGACCGGGCCGCACGGTTCCGGACCGCGGTCGACGAGGCGCGCCGGCCATGACCGACGTCCTCACCGTCGGCGAGACCATGGCGTCGATGCGGGCGTCCGCCCCGCTGCGGCTCGGTGGCCCGATGTCCCTGTCGGTGGCCGGCGCGGAGAGCAACGTGGCCATCGGCCTCGCCCGGCTCGGCCACACCACGAGCTGGGTGGGCGTCGTCGGCGCCGACGAGCTCGGGGCGCTGGTCCTGCGTACGCTGCGGGCCGAGGGCGTCCGGACCGACTCGGCGCGAGTCGACGCGGACCGACCGACCGGCGTGATGGTCGTCGAGCGGCGCGTCGGCGACCTTACCCGCGTCATCTACCACCGCTCCGGATCGGCGGGGTCCACGGTGTCCCCCGACGACGTCACGGCCGGCTTCCGCACTCCCCCGTCCTGGGTTCACCTGACCGGGATCACCCCGGCGCTCGGCGCCCAGGCCCGCGAAGCCGTCGACGCCGCCGTCGCCCAGGCGCGCCACGTTGGTGCGCGCGTCTGCCTGGACGTCAACTACCGGGGCAAGCTGTGGTCAGCGGCCGCCGCGGCGGCATGCCTGCGCCAGCTCGCGCCCCACGCGAGTCTGCTGGTGGCATCCGAGGACGAGCTGCACCTTGTCGCGCCGGAAGCCGCCGGCAGCGAGGAGGACATGGTGGCATCCCTGCTCGCCGCGGGCGTCGCCGAGGTGGCCGTCAAACGTGGCGCACAGGGAGCGTCGCTCTACTCTGCGGACGGCCGGATCGACTGCCCGGCGCGCACCGTGCGGGTGACCGACACGATCGGCGCCGGTGACGCATTCGTGGCGGGGCTGCTGTCGGCGACGCTCGAGAAGCCCCCCCCCGCCGCCCCCCCCGAGCGCGCGGTCGCCTGCGGAGCGTTCGCCGTAGCGGCCGCCGGTGACTGGGAAGGTCTGCCGACCCGCGCCGAACT
>NZ_VSFA01000048.1 GCF_008119785.1 Micromonospora sp. MP36
TGTCGTCCTGAGCCAACGGTGAGTTAATGTAGTTGAATATCGGCATCAGGGCGCGCGGATCCGCAGCGCCACCCATCAGGCCGGGCGTCATCTCGACGATCGTCGGAAATGGAAGTGGGTGCCGCCGGGCGTCCGCGCCAGCTTTACGCGCAAGCAGCATGAGGTCCCGGAAGGTCTCGCAATCTCCGAATTCCAGGCGAAGGGGAACGGGATTGACGAAGAATCCGATCGTGTCGTAGAAGTCCGGGCTCGGACGGCCACTGCTCGAGGTGAACAGGGTGATGTCGGACCGACCGGCGGCTCTTTCCGCGAGCACCATGAACGCCGCCAGGAAAACATGCCAGACGCTGCACCGATTCTGGGCCGCGCTTGCCGAGACCTTCGCAAAACTGCCGGGATCGATGGTGAAGTTCCCGATCGCGCTCCGTGGCGTCATCGTGTCGGGACTATGCGGCCGGTCAGCCGGCATGGTGAACATCTCGGCGCCCGCCAGCTTGTCCGACCAGAAGCGGCGCGCGACCGCCGCCCTCTCGCTCTGCAGGAACTCCTGTTCCCAGGCTGCGAACTCCCGGTACGGGACTGGGGTCGGGAGCGTGTGCGGCACCCCGGTCACCCTGGCCTTGTAGCAGGCCGCGATCTCGCGTCGGAGTACGTCGGTCGACCAGCCGTCACAGAAGAGGTGGTGCGTTTGGAGGGTGAGCACCGCGTCATGGTCGTCGAATCGATAGAGGGAGGCGCGCAACGACGGCTTGACGGAGAACGACATCGTCTTTTCGCTCAGTTGGGTGAGCAGGTCGATGGCCAGTTCGTCGCGCGATTCCCCGGGTGCCACGGCGATGTCGCGCACGGTGAGCGGGACCGGCAGCGGCGGCAGCACCTCCTGGAATCCGATGTTGCCGTCCGTCTCGTCGTAATGAACTCGGGTACGCAGGGACTCCTGCCGTTCCACCACATCGTCGAGTGCGCCCTTGAGCGCATCGATGCGCAGTTCTCCCTTGATGCGGAGAGCCAGTGCGATGACATGCTTCGGTGCGCGCGCCAAACCACTCGGGTCCTGCTGCCGGGAACTCAGCGGATACTGGGTAGCGGATTCTACGAGGATCTCCGATTGGTCCATGGCAAGCCCCATGATCTGTAGATCGGCATATCGGCTGCACCCGGAGAGGACGCGCGTCGCTCCCAGGCTGTCGGTTCGGGCATTCCTCTGGCGACGGTACTCAAGACGTCAGCTCCGGGCACCTTCGTACTTGCCCGCCGCTTTTTATCTCGCAGCACACTCGGAGGTGCTCCGGGAACCCGGCCAGCCGGATCGTGGTGCGTATCCACCGTGTCCGTTCGGGGCCCGATCGGTCGGGTGGATTCGAACGCTTCCTCGACATGACCCTATCCGTCGCAGAGACCGAACTCTCCGACAGCGCGGCATCCCGCGTCGTGGGTCCGCACCAGGCGGGACGGTAGCCGGCAGCTCGCCGCTTGCCAGAACTGGCCCCGCGACACGTAGCCGAATCACCTCCGGGTGACGGCGCCGATGGCTACCGCCGTCGGCGCCGGCGCCCGGGAGACGGCGCCGATGGCTACCCGCCATCGGCGCCGTCGCGTCTGTTGGCGCATCGGGGCCGGCCGCCCCCGTACCCCTAACGGCGCGTCACCGCGCAACGGGGTCAGGACATCCTCCGGCCGCCGGCCCACCTCAAGCTGAATCCCGACGTCGCGGGTACTCGCGATATCCATCGCCGCACTTTTGCGGGTGCCGCCGGCTCACTCCCTGGCAACGATCAGGAGACCGCTGAACCCACCAGGAAGGGTCCCGACCATGAGCGAAGCGCACGGCAAGCCCGAGGAAGGTGCTGAGGTTCCCGCCGTTCCGGGAGAAGCCGACCATTCCGGCCTGCTGCCCCGCCCAGCCCACGACCGGAACGTGAGCCCGGTGATCGAGTCGGCAATGAGCCGAGCTGTCCTCGTCACTGGGGCAGCAAGCGGCATGGGATGGGCCATTGCGAAGCGATTCGCGGCGGCGGGTGACCGGGTGGCGATCCTCGACAAGGCGACGGCCGGCATCGCTGAGAAACTGAAGGAGGAGCTGGACGGCACTGGGCACGTCGTCGTCCAGGCCGACCTGGTTGACAGCGACGCCGTGCTGAAGGCGGTGGACTCGGCCGCCGAGCAGCTAGGCGGCCTGGATGTCCTGGTCAACAACGCCGGCGTCTTCACCTTGCACCCGATCACCGAGGTGAGCTATGAGGTCTGGCAGCAGCACTGGCAATCCACCCTGGGGCCCAACCTGATCGGCGCGGCCAACGTAACCTGGTGCGCGGTCAGGCATATGAAGGAGCGCGGCGGCCGGATCATCAACGTCTCGTCGCGGGGCGCGTTCCGCGGCGAGCCCGAGGCGCCGGCCTACGGGGCCAGCAAGGCGGGCCTGAACGCCTTCGGTCAATCACTGGCGCTCGCGCTCGCGCCGCACGGGATCTCGGTCTCGACCGTGGCACCCGGATTCGTGAGGACCCCCATGGCCAAGCCGTACCTCGAGGCGCCGGGCGGCGACGCGATCAGGGCACAGAGCCCGTTCGGCCGAGTCGGCGAGCCGGACGAGATCGCCGCGGCCGTGTTCTATCTGGCCTCCGACAAGGCCGGGTGGGCCAGCGGGGCGGTACTCGACCTGAACGGCGCCTCCTACCTGCGGACCTGATGAGTGGCGGCCGTTGCGGCCTGGCTGCGCGGTCCAGGGAGGTGGGTCGAGGTTGTGTGACGACTCGGCCTGAGTGGTGGACGGGTGAAGGCCTCCGGTTGTGAAGTGGAGCTGTCGGCGAACCGCTCGCACGACCAGGAGGCCTTCGTCCCGTAGTCCGCGTCCTGACCACGGGGGCATGGGCAGGGCGCGTTGTCCCGGCAACGCTCGCGTGGCTTCACTCGCACGCGCCGAGTGGTCGGTTACCTGCTGGGCGAGGATCGGGCACGGTCATAGCGCGGTGGTCCGGGCGGCCGATGTCGCCCGGACCGGCTCGATCCTCAGAATGTCCGCTGGTACGCGCGTGCGGCGTCCAGCCGGGTATGTGCCATCGCGACCGCGGCGTCGGCGGGCAACAGACCGGGGCTGGCCGTGATCCGATCCAGCAGTTCGACGGTGTTGGCCGTGATCCGCTCGGCGATCTCGGTGAATGCCTCTGCGCGGGTACGGCCTCGGTGCTCGGCGGCCGCACAGATCACGCCACCCGCGTTGACGATCACGTCGGGCACGCTGAGCACGCCGCGCCGGGCGAGGACGACCTCCGCCTCTGGTGTGACCGGCAGGTTCGCGCCTTGGAGAATCGTCCGCGCCTGAACGGCGTGGACGTTGCCCATGTGCACAGCGTCCCCTTGGGCGGCCGGGATCAGGATGTCGCACTCGACGGTGAGCAGTTGGTCGCGCTCCATCGTTTTCACGTCGTGGTACTCCGCGATGGGGCCGATCCGCTGGAATGCCACGAGCGCGTCGATGTCAAGGCCGTCCTGGTCGTAGACGGCGCCGGTGATGTCGGACACCGCGACGATGCGCGCGCCGAGGCGGGCCAGCTCACGGGCGGCATATTGTCCGACGGCACCGAAGCCTTGGACGGCCACCCGGGCGCCGGCGAGCTCAAGGCGGTTGGCGGCGTTGAGCGCCTCCGCGCACTTCGCCACGCCGTAGCCGGTGGCGCCGATCTCGTTGAGCGGGATGCCGCCCAGCGCGCTGGGCAGGCCGACCGATCGGCCGATCTCGTCGTGGATCCACGCCATCGCCGTCTCGTCGGTGCCCACGTCAGGCCCGGGGATGTAGTCCACGAGGTGGCGGATCGCCTGCGCGAAGGCGCGGATCACGGACTGCCGCGCGGCGGGGTCGAGCGGCGCGTCGATGTGGATGCCGGACTTTCCACCGCCGTGTGGCAGCCCGGCTACGGCGTTCTTGATCGTCATGGCGCGAGCGAGCCGGGCGACCTCGCCAACGGTGACTGTCGGGGTCATGCGCACGCCGCCGACGGCCGGGCCGAGCAAGAGGTTGTCGAGCACGACGATGCCCGTCGCGCCGGCCGGCAACTCGAAGAAGTGGACGGCCGTGGGGCCAAGATCGTCGGCCGGCCACGCTGAAGTCTTCTGCATCATGACCTCACCGTCGTCCCGGTGTGAACTGTCGCGCTCGTGCCGAGGGTGACGTGCCCGCGCCCGGCGGCGAATACCAGTATGACTTGAGCATGAATATGACCTCCAAAGCCGATGGGCGACCGTCCTGTCGAGTCTCACCGGGTCATCAAGTCATGCTCAACGGTGAAATTGCCGTCTCCGTCACTGAAGAGGCCGCCCGGAAAGGGGCTCCCCCGTCGACCGGGACCGGTTGAGCACAAGGGGTCCGGCCGCTTCCGGCCAGCGAAATTCGGCGCGAATTCGCAGTCCATCAAGGATTGCTGCGCCAGTCGTAGCACGCTCGGCGATATCAGTCACGACATTGAGGGTGCGGGTGCTGCCGACGGCTTGGTGCCCGACACAGCTCATGCGTGTCGACGCGGAGGAGGCCGCAGCGGAAAGCCCGCCTTTGACGTCTTCGAGTATTGCCTCCTGGCGCCGCCCTCAGGCTCGCGATGCCTGGCGGCGTTGTCTTCTCCCATGTTGCCGGCATCGGTCGCCTGATGACGCACGCATGGAGACGCCGCGGTGCGTGGCTCGCGCGCATGCTGGACACGACGTCATCGAGCGGAGGAAAGGCGACATGGCGGACCATGACGTGATCGACGATCTGCGTGCGGAAACGAGCGGATCGATCGCGTGGTGGCCGCGTCGATCGCCGCGACGTCCGCGGTCTCTGCGGGAACTGGCGAGAAGGCACATGCGGAGGCAATTGAAACCCTCCGCCGCAAGCGAGCCAGCCGCAACGGAGGGGCTGGCCATGGTTCCGGGCAAACCTGAGGGGAACATCGGGCTATGAATCAAGGCAGCAATCTGAACGTTGCCGTCCTCGGAGCTGGGCTCATCGGGCTCGATCTCGTGACCAAGATCAAGCGTTCCAGATTCCTTGATTGCCAGTTGGTGGTCGCGCGCGACGAGCAGAACCGCGGCTTGCGGAGCGCGGCGGCAATGGGCTGCCGGACGACCGGCGGCGGAGTCACCTCGTTGGCTGCTGACCCCGTGAACTTCGATGTCGTATTCGACGCCAGCAACGCGGCATCCCACGCCGCGCACTGGGAATACTTGGAAACCCTTGGGGCGTTGGTCATCGACCTGACGCCGAGCAGGATCGGGCACATGATCGCGCCCACCGTCAACGGAACTGACGCGCTCGTGCACCGCAACGTCAGTCTGATCAGCTGCGGCGGTCAGACGGCAATCCCGGTCCTGCATGCGCTCACGCAGCGGTACTCGCCCAGTTACATCGAGGTGGTGACCACCGCGGCCAGCATGAGCGTCGGCAGGGCCAGCCGGTTGAATCTCGACGAGTACGTCCAGACGACGCAGGCCGCGATACGTGCCTTCACCGGGGTGCCCGATGTCAAGGTCCTGCTCAACCTCAGCCCTGCCGAGCCGCCTCCCACATTCAGGGTGGCGATATCGCTGATCGGCGATGATTTCGACCCGGACGTGATCCGCAAGCACGTGACCGCGGTAGCGGAGGAGGTCCGGACGTTCGCTGCCGGGTTCGAGATCACCGCGTGCAGCGTGGTCGACGGAAAGGCATTCATCGCGATCGAGGTGGAAGCCTCGGGCGACCTGATCCCGAGCCATGCGGGGAACCTCGACATCATCAACTCGGCCGCCATCTTCGTCGCCGAGCAGTACGCAGCGGCCCGCCTGGTCACCGAGGAAAGGACCGTGAGCTGACCATGAACCAGGGTACGCACGAAGACGCAGCGAAGACCCGGCCGGTGACCATTCACGACCCGACGCTGCGCGACGGTCAGCATGCGATTCGTCACCAGCTCGGTCGCGATCAGCTCCGGCGCTACGCCGCCGCGGCGGAGGCCGCTCGCATCCCGGTCGTGGAGGTCGGTCACGGCAACGGCCTGGGGGCGTCCTCGCTCCAGGTAGGTAGGGCCGCGCTGACCGACGCCGAGATGCTCACGACGGTTCGGGAGCAGCTCTCGCACAGCAAGATGGGCGTGTTCATGCTGCCGGGATGGGCCACGACACGCGACCTAAAGGAAGCGATGAACCATGGCGTCGACGTGGTGCGGGTCGGTGCCCACTGCACCGAGGGCAACACCATGGAACGCTATCTGGGTTTCCTCCGGGACGCCGGCGTGGAGGCGCAGGGCGTGCTGGTGATGAGCCACATGGCCGCACCGGGACGGCTGGCTGAGGAGTGCCGTCGGCTCGTGGACTACGGCGCTTCGGCCGTGGGAATAATGGACTCCGCTGGGCACTACCTGCCCGAGGACGTCAGCGAGCGGGTTGCCGCCATGGCCGCAGCCGTCGACGTACCCATCATCTTCCACGGGCACAACAACCTCGGGCTGGCGGTGGCCAATTCCGTAGCCGCGGCGCGGGCCGGCGCCACGATCATCGACGCCTGCGCCAGAGGATTCGGCGCGGGCGCCGGCAATACACAGCTCGAGGTCGTGGTGCCGGTGCTCGAGCGGAGCGGCTTCTCGACGGGCATCGACCTGTACGCGCTGCTGGACGCGGCGGACCTGGCCGGGCGGGAATTCGTGCCCACACCGCCGACCATCGACTCCGTGGGCATCGTGAGCGGGCTTTCGGGCGTGTTCTCCGGATTCAAGAACCCGGTGCTCGACGCCGCGAGGCGAGAGAACCTGGATCCGCGTGACATCTTCTTCGAGCTGGGCAGGCGCCAGGCGGTCGCCGGCCAGGAAGATCTGATAGCTGACGTTGCCGCGACCTTGAGCAGAAGCAAGGTCAGTAACGCGAGTTCGGCGTATTAACAGAGCCCGTCCGGCCGGGCACCGACCGGGCCGCTGCCCGCACCCTGACGCGGACTCTGCACCAGGCGCTCACCGACGAGGAGGCGGACCGGTGGCCGCCGGGCTGATCGCCTGTCTAGGGGAGCGCACCCACCGGCACGCCGCCTGACGTGCCTTCCCTCGACCCCTGGGAGTTGCCGTGCGCATCCTGATACTGAACTGTCCGAGCAAGACACACCTGTACGCGCTGACGCCGCTCGCCTGGGCCCTGCGCACAGCCGGGCACGAGGTGCGGGTGGGCACCCAGCCGGACCCGGTCGGGCTGACCGCCGAGGACGTCGCGCACACCGGCCTGACCGCGGTGTCCCTCGGCCCGCCGATCGACGTCACCGGGATGGTGGCCGAGAAGGCCGCCGAGGCGGAAGCGGCCGCCGTCCCGGACGCGGCCGCCGGCCCGTACGAGAACGGGCGGAAGTCGGTGCAGGCCGACTACGTCGCCGGCGACCCGTACCTCGAGTTGGAGGCGTTGGCCAACTGGCACTTCACGACCTTCAACCCGGACCCGGTGATCGACGCCGCGGTGAGCTTCGCCCGGGCCTGGAAGCCGGACCTGGTGCTCTGGGACGGCATGACGATGGCCTACGCCGGCCCGGCCGCCGCCCGGGCCTGCGGCGCCGCGCACGCCCGCCTGGTGATCTGCACCGACGCGCTGGTGCAGCTGCGGAACGCGGCGCGGGCGGCGGACCCGGAGCGCGACCCGATGCGGGCCGCCCTGGAGCCGATCCTCGCCCGGTACGGCCTGGACTTCACCGAGGACTCGGTGACCGGCCAGTGGTCGGTGAACGCCATGCAGCCCTGGACCTGGCAGCCGGACGGCATCGACTACCAGATGGTGCGGGCGGTGCCGTTCAACGGCCCGTCGATCGTCCCGGAGTGGCTGTACGCCGAGCCGGACCGCCGGCGCGTCTGCCTCACGCTCGGCCTGTCGTTCCGCGAGCTGAACGCGGGCGCGTCCCTGGGCGACATGCTGGACGCGGTCGCCGACCTGGACGCGGAGGTGGTCGTCACGCTCAGCGCGGAGCAGCGCGCCGCCCTGCCGACCCTGCCGAGCAACGTCCGCCCGGTCCCCTTCGTGCCGCTGAATGCGCTGCTGCCGACCTGCTCGGCGATCGTGCACCACGGCGGGTACGGCACGGTCGCCTCGGCCACCCATTACGGGGTGCCGCAGCTGCTGGTGCCGGGCAAGTTCGGCGGGGACAAGTTCTGGGGCCCGCTGGCGGTCGTCACCGCCTTGGAGGAGCGGGGCGCCGGCGTCTACGTCAGCGACCCCGGCCGGCTCACCGCCGACGTCCTGCACGGCCACCTGCGGCGGGTGCTGGACGACCCGTCGTACGCCCGCAACGCCGAGCGCCTGCGCGCGGAGACCGCGGCGGTCCCGACGCCCAACGACGTCGTGCCGGAGATGGAGAAGCTGACCGCCCTCCACCGCGCCGGGTAGCGGGCACGCCAGCTCATCGTGGCCGGGGCCGTCGAGTTCACCCCGACGCCCCGGCCCGACGACCGGCGACTGCTCGTCCCACCGTTCCAGAAGACGGCGTTCCGGCGGGCAACCGGCCGGCCGCTGATGCCGGTGACGCAGGCCAACCACAGCCGGTCGCGGCGCGGGGTGCGCGTCACCGCGACGCCGCCGGGCTGCGCCAAGTAGGTGTACTGCACGCGCGGCGCGGCCCTCGACATCGTGGTGGACATCCGGGTGCTTGGCGGCGTTCGGCCGGAACCTCGGGCTGCCGCTGTCCACCGGCATGCCGCTGATCCTCTCCGCGCGCGGCCAGGTGGCGCCCGCCCTCGCCGAGGCGGAGCGACAGGGCCGTCTGCCGCGGTACGAGGACTGCCAGGCGGTGAAATTCACCTGTGGCATCGAGGCGGCCGGCGGCGGGGTGTGCCCCCGCCGCCGGCCCGGCGTTCAGAGGTGGACCGGCAGTGCGAGGAGGCCGTTCATGATGAACGTGCCCTGCCCGGCCAGTTCCTTCGGCTCCACCGCAAGCCGCAACCCCGGGAAGCGCGTGAACAGCGCCTCCACAGCGATGCGCGTCTCCATCCGGGCCAGGGCCGGGCCGATGCACCGGTGCACGCCGTGCCCGAACGCCACGTGCCGCTTGTCCGCGCGCTGGACGTCGAACTCCCCCGCGGCGGCGCCGTGCACCTCCGGGTCGCGGCCGGTCGCGGCGTAACCGACCAGCACCGGGTCACCCCGGGAAATCGTCACGCCGGCGATCGTGACGTCCTCCGTCGCGAACCGGAACGGCAGGTGCGCGACCGGCGCCTCGGTGCGCAGCGTCTCCTCCACCACGTCGTCCCAGTCCACCCGGCCGCCCACTGCCAGGGCGCGCTGGCCGGGCCGGGTGAGCAGCGCCGCCACGGTGTTCGTGATGAGGTTCCTGGCCGGCTCAGCGCCGGTATTGAGCATCAGCTGCGCCAGGCCGACCAGCTCGGCATCGGACCCGTCGCCCGCGCCGGTCACCGGGCACCCGCCCGGCTGGGCCGCGATCATGTCGCTGATCAGATCCTCCCCCGGCTCCCGGCGCTTCGCCGCGACCAAGGCCTCGATCTTGCCCCGCAGCCGGGCGAACTCCGCAGCCGCTTTCTGCGGGGTCGACTCGACGTACCCGGCGCGGTCCAGGATGCCGTCCGGGTCGCCGTCGGGCACGCCGAGCAGTTCGCCGATCACCCGCGACGCAACCCGGTGCGCGTACCGCTCCTTGAGGTCAACCGGCTCGCCCGGCCGCTCGGCCGCGTACCCGGCCAGGTCGTCCAGCGCGCCCGTCACGACCCGCTCGACCCGCGGCCGCAGCGCGGCGATGCGCTGCGGGCTGAACGCGCGGGTGACGAGCCGGCGCTGGCGGGCGTGCGGCTCACCGTCCGCGGTCGACATGTTGTCCATCCGGGCCCAAGCGATCAGCGGGAAGTCCGGGCCGAGGCTGCCGTCGACGTACGCCGGCCAGTGCCGCCGGGCGTTCTTGGCGAACCGCTCGTCCGCCAGGACCTTCCGGGCGGCGTGGTAGCCGGTCACCGACCAGGCCGCGACCCCGCCGGGCAGCAGCACGCGGGTGACCGGCCCGCGGGCCCGGAGCTGGGCCGCCTCGCCGTGGATGTCGGTGCCGGCGGGATCGATGACGAACAAGGAATCGTTGTCCACATCTACCTCCTGTGAGGACGGATCGGTGCAGGTCACTCCCCATCGTGGCCAGTGATCACCGTCGCGGGCGTCTTCCACGGTGCGCTGCCGACCGGCGGGCGGCGACGCGGCCCGACACGCAAATCAGGAGAATCACCGGGACCTGGCGTCGTCGAGCCGGGCAGCCGCGCCTGGTGGTCGAGCTGCGACGCTCGTACCCGGGGCCGTCTGACCCCGGCCACGCGCGGATGGAGCCCGGGGTCGGCGGTCTTGGCTCCGCCGGCCCCGGGAGTCACGGTGCGCTCAGCGGCGCGTGCGCACGAAGGTGCCGGGGCTGCTCGGCCGGCCACGAATCGTGCTTCTCTGGGCCCTCCCCGCCAGACATCGTCATTGGCCACTTCCGCGGCTCGGCGCCATGGACCGGTGCGGGTCCGGCGGCCGCCAGCTCACGATCTGGTCAAGCACCAGCTTGGCCAGGTCCGGCGTCACGTCGTCGGGCCGTTCCGCGGGGGGCGGCGGTGTGATCCGACACCGACCCGGGCCAGTCCGGGGCAGCACGAAGTCGGGCTCATCGGTCATCACCGTCACCGCGACCGCGTCGGGGGGCGCCATCGCGGGCTGGTCGTTGCGGCAGGCCAGCAAGAAGGCGAGCCAGGTCCGGTACGACACCAGCAGCTCGGAGAAGGCCAGGGGCGGCTTGTCGAGGCCATGCCGCTTCGCCAGCTCCGCCAGCCCCTTCCTCATGAGCTGCTCCATCCCCGCGACGCAGGACCACGGATCGCCATCCAGGTCAGGACAAGAGTGGCCGCCGGCGCCCAGCTTCGCCTGGAACTCCGCGAACCCCTCAGTGACGTGGTCCGTACCGGGCCAGGTTGGCTGCACCAGGATGGCGGTGACCTCCCGGGCGGCGCTCAGGCGGCTGGCGATGTGCAGGGACAGGCCCGCGGCGCTGCAGTGGCTCACGACGAACACCCGCTGGTCAGTTGCTGCGGAGGATTCGCCGGAGCGGAAGATGGCAACGGCCTCGTCCGCCAGTTCCGGCAGGGAGGCGTAGAGCCGGTCCCCGGACAGTGCGCCACGCGGATCCACCTGGTAGATCCGCTGATCGGTGGCCACGCCGCTGAGCAGCTGGCTGAGCCGGGGCGCTCCGTTGAGCGCCTGGAAGTCGGCGACCAGGACTGCCGCTCCGTCCCCGGAGCTGAGTTGGCTGCAAATTCGTCCGGTGCCGGCGACGGGGCGCATCGGTGTTTCCTTTCGTCAGGCGCTTCAGCTCATCAGCAGCAGCGGGACTTCCGCGTCCCCTCGACGATGAACGCGCTCGCGGGCTTGAGTTCGGCGGGCGGAACGGCCGCTCACGCTTCAGATGCCGCCGTCCATGGCCGCGACGGCGCGCTCCATCGCGATTCGCGTGTGGTACAGGTCGTCGGGTTCTTGAGGCATGTCGAAGACGAATGTGCGGGCGCCCCCCTTCAGGTACGTCGTCACTGCCTGTGCCACCTCGTCGTAGCTCCCCACCAGGTAGGGGCAGAACGTGTGGTGGTACCGGAAGGGAACCAACCAGTACGCCCCTCCCTCCCCTTCATCGGCGATAGGCACGGAAGCGAGCTGAGGCTGCCAGGACGACACGGCGGCGGAGAGGAGCAATTTCATCCTCTCGGCCCCTGCCGGGTCGGCCGGGAACCGCTTGCGCGCGATCCGCCACGCCTCGGACGAGTCATCACGGGCGATGATTCCGATGCTGATGCCGGCGCCGAACTTGTTCTTGCGAGCATCCGGACTCGCGAATTCGGCGGGCAGCAACGGGAAGGAGAGCTGGCCGACGCCCAGCGACTCTCCCGCCTGCAGGCTGGCTGCCGACGAGCCGGACACGTACGCCGTGGGCAGCAGGTCGGCGGGCACCGGGGTGGTGAGCCGGGCCCGCCGGAAGTTGTAGTACTGGCCCGCGTAACTGGTCAGGCCGCCATCAAGCAGCATTCTGACGATCGTCACGTACTCGATGAGCCGGTCGTATCGGGCGTCGTGCGACAGAACATCACCCTGGACGCGGAGATCACGGCTGAATCCGCCGCTGACGAAGTTGAGGTCGACTTGCCTGCCGTACAAGTGGGCCAGGGACGACACCGCCCGGGCCAACGCGAACGGGCTCTTGTCCAGCGGCTGTACCGCGATGAGCGGCACGAAGGTGGCGGTGTTCGCGATGGTCGCCTGGGCCGACATCCAGGCGTCGATCGAGGTGTTGTCGCTGTACAGCAGGGCGCCGCGGTAGCCCGCGTCATCGGCCCACCTGGCGGTCTCCAGCAGCTTGCGCAGGTGGGAATCCTGGCCGTACCCAATGCTGGATCGACATGTCGAGTAGATGGTTACACCGCTGGCGGCCAGGTCCATCGTCCCTCCTCCGGGCGTCGTCTTGCGGATCAGGGCTGTCCGATCGCGGGCAGCGGCGCCTGACTGGCGATGCCGCTGACGGACGGATTGGCGAGGAAGTTCTGCAGACTGATCTTGATGCCGAGCTGGTCTTCCAACCGGGCGACGAGTACGGCGCCGAGCAGCGAATGCCCGCCCAGGTCGAAGAAGTTGTCGTCGACGCCGACCCGGTCCACCCCGAGCACCTGGGCGAACAACTCGCACAGGGCCTGCTCGGCCGGGGTCGACGGCTCCCGGGTCGGGCCTGCGGCGTAGTCCGGGGCCGGCAGCGCCCGCCGGTTCAGCTTCCCGTTCACCGACATCGGCAACTCATCGATGGCCACCACCGCGGACGGCACCATGTATCCGGGCAGGGCTCGGCCCACCGCGGCCCGCATCCCGGCCACGTCCACCTCATCAGCCTTACCGGCCGCGGGCACCACGTACCCGACCAGGCGGCGGTCACCCGGGCGGTCCTCCCGCAGCACCACCACGGCTCGGGCCACCCCGGGCTGAGTGGCCAGCACGGCCTCGATCTCGCCCAGCTCGATCCGGAAGCCCCGAAGCTTGACCTGCTCGTCGACCCGGCCCAGGAACTCCAGCTCCCCGTCAGCCCGCCAGCGCACCAGGTCGCCGGTCCGGTACATCCGCTCACCGGACCCGAACGGGCAGGCCACGAACCGCTCCGCGGTCAGCCCGGGCCGGTTCAGGTATCCCCGCGCCAGGCACGGCCCGGCCAGGTACAGCTCCCCGGGCACCCCGGCCGGCACCACGCCCAGCCGCTCGTCGAGCACATAAGCTCGCACATTCCACATCGGCCCGCCGATCGGCGGGGTCTCCCCGCCCGACAACTGCCTGCTCATCGTCGTGCCCACGGTCGCCTCGGTCGGGCCGTATCCGTTGTACATCCGCCGGCCCGCCGACCACGCGGCGACAAGCTCGCCGGAGCTGGCCTCGCCACCGACGATGAGACACTCCAGGTCGGGCACCTTCTCGGGTGTCGCCCCGGCGAGGGCGCTGGGCGCCACCATCGCATGGGTGATGCGGAGCTCGTTGAACGCCTCGGCCAGGACCTCCCCGGCCAGCGGCCACTGCTCGGGAAGGACCAGCGCCGCCCCGGCGGTCAGCGACAACAGCAGCTCCACGAGTGACATGTCGAAGCTCAGCGAGAGCAACTGCGCCACCCGTGACCCCGGCCTGGACTGGAAGGTGTGCACCAGGAACGCCGCCAGACTCGGCAGACCCCGGTGGCTGACCACGACGCCCTTGGGCCGCCCCGTGGACCCGGACGTGTAGATCACGTACGCCGGATGGCCGGGCAGCAGCGGCGCGATCCGCTCCTGATCGGTGACCTCGCCGTCGGGCTGCCCCGCCACCGCTGCGGCCACCTGCGGGTCGTCGAGGATGACCCGCACGCCCGCGGCGGGAAGTTCGGCGCCGACCTGCCGGGTCGTGAGCATCGCGACCGGCGCGGCGTCGGTGAGCATGTACGCGATCCGGTCCGCCGGGTACCCGGGATCCACCGGGAGGTAAGCCGCGCCGGCCTTGACCACCGCGAGCACCGCCGCCACCATCTCCAGCGACCGCGGCAGCGCCACCGCCACCACCCGCTCCGGCCCCGCACCCAACCCCACCAGGTGCCGCGCCAGCCGGTTCGACCGGGCATCCAGCTCCGCGTACGACCACGACACGCCACCGAACTCCACCGCCACCGCATCCGGCGTCCGCGCCGCCTGCGCCGCGAACAGCTCCGGCAGCACCGTCCCGGGCACATCCCGCGCCGTGTCGTTCCACCGCGAGACGACCAGTTCCCGCTCCGCCGCCGACAGCAGCTCCACGCCGCTGACCCGCAGCCCCGGGTCGGCGGCGACCTGGCCCAGCAGCCGGACCAGTCGCTCCGCCAGCGCTTGCGCGGTGCCCGGGTCGAACAGGTCCGCCGCGTACTCCAGCGTGACGCTGATCCCGCCCGGGGTGCCGTCCGGCTCGTGTCGCGACCGGTACGTCAGCGACAGGTCGAACTTGGCCGACTGCTCCGGCAGTGGCAGGTTCCGGGCCTGCAGGCCGGGGACCTGCCACTCCCTGCTGGTGTCGTCATCGGAGGCCAGCGTCACCTGGAACAGCGGGTGATGGGCGGTCGACCGGACCGGGTTCAGCACTTCCACCAGCCGTTCGAACGGGACGTCCTGGTGGGCGTAGGCGGCCAGGTCCTGGTCGCGGACCCGGCGGAGCAGCTCCGCGAAACTCGGGTCGCCCGACAGGTCGGTCCGCAGCACCAGCGTGTTGACGAAGAATCCGACCAGGTGATGCAGTCTCTCGTCACCACCACGGCCGGCCACCGGCACGCCGATCGGGATGTCGGTGCCGGCCCCGGACCGGGACAGCAGGACCGCGAGCCCGGCCTGGAGCACCATGAACATCGTCACCTGATGTTGACGCGCCAGCTCCGCCAGCCCGCGGTGCACCTCCGCGTCCACGTCCACCGCGACCTGCCCGCCACGATAGGAGCGATACGCCGGGTGGGACCGGTCGAACGGCAGTTCCAGCCGCTCGGGCAGGCCGGAAAGCGCCGACTGCCAGTACTCCACCTGCCGGGCCAGCACGCTGCCGCGGTCCTGGTCGCCGCCGAGGAGCCCGCGCTGCCACAGCGTGTAATCCGCGTACTGCACCGGCAGGTCCGTCCACTCCGGCGCGTGGCCCGCCAGCCGCGCCTCGTACGCCTGCTCCAGGTCTCCCAGCAGCACGCCGACCGACCAGCCGTCACTGGCGATGTGGTGCATCAGCAGCACCAGCACGCACTCGTCCGCCCCCAGCACGAACAGCCACGCCCGCACCGGCAGCTCGCCGGCCAGGTCGAACACATACTGGGAGGCCTGCCCGGTGAGCGCGGCCAGCTCGGTCTCCTCAGCCTGCACGACCGTGACCTCAGGCACCGCCAGCGCGGCCGGGACCACCCGCTGGTACGGCTGCCCGTCCACCACCGGGAACATCGTCCGCAACGTCTCGTGCCGCCGGACCACGTCACCCAACGCCGCGGTCAGCGCATCGGTGTCCAGCCGCCCCCGCAGCCGCCACGCGAACGGCACGTTGTAGGTCGTGCTCGGGCCCTCCAGCTGTGCCAGGAACCACAACCGCTGCTGGGCGAACGACAACGGCAGGCGCTCCGGCCGGTCCGCCGGCTCCAGCGGCGGCCGCGCCTCCCCGACGCTGTCCAGCGACCGCGCCAGCAACTCCACCGTCGGGTGATCGAACACCGCACGGATCTCCAGCTCCACCCCCAGCACCGACCGCACCCGGCTGATCAGCCGGGCCACCAGCAGCGAGTGCCCACCCAGGTCGAAGAAGTTGTCGTCCACCCCGACCCGGTCCACCCCCAGGACCTGGGCGAACAGCTCGCACAGGAGCTCCTCGGCGGGCGAGGACGGCTCGCGGCCACTCCCGCCGACGAACGTCGGCGCCGGCAGCGCCCGCCGGTCCAGCTTTCCGTTCACGGTCAACGGCAGCGCGTCCAGGACCACCACCGCGGCGGGCACCATATAGACGGGCAGCACCTGGGCCGCGGCGGCCCGGATCCCGGCCGGGTCCAGCTCGCTCCCCGTCGCGGGCACGACGTAGCCCACCAGGCGCTGGTCCCCGGGGCGGTCCTCCCGCATCACCACCACGGCCCGGGCCACCCCGGGCTGCCCGGCCAGCACCGCCTCGATCTCGCCCGGCTCGACCCGGAAGCCGCGGACCTGGACCTGCTCGTCCACCCGGCCCAGGTACTCCAGCTCGCCGTCGTCCCGCCAGCGCACCAGGTCGCCGGTCCGGTACATCCGCTCACCGGACGCGAACGGGCAGGCCACAAACCGCTGCGCGGTCAGCCCGGGCTGGTTCAGGTATCCCCGCGCCAGGCTCGGCCCGGCCAGGTACAGCTCCCCCGCCACCCCCGGCGGCACCGCCCTCAGCCGCCCGTCCAGGACGTACGCCCGGGCATTCCAGATCGGCCTGCCGATCGGCGGAGTGTCTCCTCCCGACAGCGGCCCGCTCATCGTCGTGCACACCGTCGCCTCGGTCGGGCCATAGGCGTTGAACATCCGCCGGCCCCTCGACCACTCGGCGGCGACCTCGCCCGAGCAGGCCTCACCGCCGACCATCAGGCACTCCAGCTCGGGCAGCTGCTCCGTGGTCGCCCCGGCCAGGGAGGCCGGCCCGACCAGGGCATGGCTAGCCCGCAGCTCGCGCAACGTGTCCGCGAGCACCTCCCCGGCCAGCTGTCGCTGCTCGGGAAGGACCAGCGCCGCCCCGGCGGGCAACGACATCAGCAGCTCCATGACCGCCGCGTCGAAGCTCAGCGAGGCCACCTGCCCCACCCGCGATTCGGGCCCGATCTCGAAGGTGCGGATCAGGAACCCGGACAGGCTCGCCACGCCCCGGTGGCTGACCACCACGCCCTTGGGCCGCCCGGTGGACCCGGAGGTGTAGATCACGTAGGCAGGGTGAGCAGGGAGCAGCGGCGCCAGCCGGTCCGCGTCGCCCAGGCCGCTGCCGTCCAGCCGGGCGACCGACGCGACCACCTCAGGGTCATCAAGATTGAGCACATCCACGCCCGCCGCATCCGGCAGCCGCGCCGAGGTGGCCCGGTCACTGATGATCAGGAGCGGTGCGGCGTCGGAAAGCATGAACCCGATCCGGTCCGCCGGATAACCCGGGTCGACCGGCAGATAGGCCGCGCCGGCCTTGACCACCGCGAGCACCGCCGCCACCATCTCCAGCGACCGCGGCAGCGCCACCGCCACCACCCGCTCCGGCCCCGCACCCAACCCCACCAGGTGCCGCGCCAGCCGGTTCGACCGGGCATCCAGCTCCGCGTACGACCACGACACGCCACCGAACTCCACCGCCACCGCATCCGGCGTCCGCGCCGCCTGCGCCACGAACAACTCGGGCAGCACCACTTCCGGCACATCCCGCGCCGTGTCATTCCACCGCGAGACGACCAGTTCCCGCTCCGCCTCTGTCAGCAATTCCATGTCACTCACGCCCGCTCAGCCTGGACAAGGCTGTTAGGACGCATGTCAGTCCAGTGCTCTTCGACATACTGAAGGCAATTCGAGCGGGAATCCGTGTCATGCGCCGTAACCCAGCCACCCGGAACGGCAATGCCAGCCGGCCACAAACTGTACTGCCCTTCGTCATTCACTAGGACTAGGTACAGGGCGTCAGCGTCCTCGAACGGATTAGTCATGGCAACCTCATTCCGCTTAGCACGACCCGGCCAGCCAAATAGCCCTCATGGTCCCCGCGCCACGACGGGCGGCTCGCTGACCAGCCTGCCCGGCCGATTTACCCCGGCGCATCTCCACAGTTGCCCATGCGTTTCAGCCCCACCGATGGCGGTCGGAACCAGAGGCAACCTCGTACGGCCGGCGGGTGTCGGAGAAGGCGACGTCAGCCGCCCGCAGCCGAGCTCGCCGGCCACCAGGTCCATAATGGATAGACCGCCATCGCACAGCAGAATTTTCAGCCTGTCCGGATCCGCCTGCGAGATCAGCGACGAGTGATCGGTTCCGGCAACCCGGCCACTGGAATTCGCGCAATGGCCGGGTGAACGCGGACGGGTCGAGAGGGGTGTCAGCGTAGCCGGCGGGTCAGCGGGAGCCCGGGGGTCAACGCGATGCGCGCCGCCAGCTTCGCAGCGTCAACTCCGGACGCCTTTGCGGTGGCCGCGTCGGGTACCGGCTGCGGGAGCGGTTCGCAGGTCGCGTCCGGGCCGCTGCCCCGCTTGCGTGCGGGCAGCGCACCGGTGGCCAGGTAGTTGGCGACCGTGCCGTTTACGCACTCGTTGCCGACGAAGAACCCGCTGGCGTGGCTGGTGCCACCAGACACGGCAAGCAGGCTGGAGTGCGGGAACCGCCTGCGCACCTCGAGGCTCCCCTCGAACGGTGTTGCCGCGTCGAGCGTCTCGTTGATGAGCAGGACGCTCGCCACGCGCTGCCCGTCGATGTTCACCGCCTTGCCCGCCGGCGCCGGCCAGGACCGGCAGGGCGCGTTGTACCACCCGTTGAGCCAGGTGAGGAACGGCGCCGTCTGGAAGGTGGCCCTGAGGTCGCGCTGCCACTTGGCCCAACTCCTGGGCCACTGCACGTCGGTGCACACCACCCCGGTGTAGACGGCGTAGGCGTTATCGTCGCCCGGCCCGTCGACGGCCTGGTACAAACCGATTAGGGTGTCGGCGTCCTTGTCGTGCACCCAACCGGCGAACGCGCCCGCGAGGTCGAGCCAGAAGAACTGGTTGTAACCGGCGTGGAGGAAGATGTCACTCCACTCGTCACCGCCGACGACACCGCCGGCCGGCTGTCGGTCTAGATCGTGGAGATTCTGATAGAAGAGCTTCTCGACCGCAGCCGCTGTGGTGCCGAGGTGATACACACTGTCGTACTGCGCGAGCCAGCCGAACCACATCTTGATGTTGCGCTCGAAGGCGACGGCCTGGTTCAGGTTGTTCTGGTACCACACATTGCGGGGGTCCACGGTGCTGTCCAGCACCATCCGCCGTACTCGCGTCGGGTAGACAGTGGCGTAGACTTGGCCGAGGTATGTGCCGTATGAGTACCCGTAGTAGTTGATCTGCGATGCGCCCAGCGCGATTCGCAGGCTCTCCAGGTCGCGCGCGGAGTCCAGCGTCGTCATGTGTCGCAGTAGCGGCCCGTTGTTGGCGGCGCAGGCGCGGGCGTACGCACGCGTGCGCGCGAGCCAGGTGCGCTCAAGGGTCGGCGTACTCGGCACGTACGGCGGTCGAGGTGCGCCAAAGTAGTCCGGCTGACAGGAGATCGCCGGCACGCTTGAGCCCACGCCGCGCGGGTCGAGACCGATCCAGTCGTACGCGTCACCTGCCCCGTTCGGGACCAGCTGACCCGTTGCTGCCATGCTCAGCCCGGATCCGCCGGGTCCGCCCGGGTTGGTCAGCATGACGCCTTGGTATTGCGAATCCGGCGTCGTGTGAACGACCCGTGATACCGCGAGCTGGATCTTAGCGCCGCGCGGATGGGCGTAGTCGAGCGGGACAGCGAGGAATCCGCATTGCGCGCCGACGGTGGCCAGGTACGGATCGCTGCATGCGCCCCACGCGATGCCGGTCGCGGCGGCTGAGTTCGCTGATGCCCCAGCGCTGACTCCGACCCCGGTCATGATGATGCCAACTACGGCCGCGGCGACGGATTGCCTTATCCGGCGGCGGTTCGTGGTGCTCTTCACGCGACCCTCCTTGGGGTTTGAATGCGAGCCGTCAGCAATTTGATGCTTGTCGGCACCTCACGCCCGCGGAAGGTTTTTTTGTGCGCAGTTCCCGACCGCCGCCGGACAGGGACTCTCCGAGTCCGAAAGCCACGCACCCGCGTCCAGTCGGCACGGGCCGCAACCAGCTCGCGCCCAGGGCCGAGGTGAGTCACTCGCCGCAAGATAACTGGGATCGCCAGCGTTATTGATGACGAGCAACCACCGACCGCGGACCCTCACGACAAGCGCCAGAGCAGACGGCCCCAACCCTGGGATGCACCGGTATGACGGCAGGGATCTTGGTAGGGAACCGTCCCGGGATCATCCGTCCAGCGCTGGACGAACCGGGACCAGGACTTCGTATTACCCGGGGCCGGTCCCGGGCGCCGCGGTGTCCTCCGCGCCCGCGTGGTCCACGAGATGCTCCGCACCGCGTCGACACCGTCACGACCGACCCTTGACACCACAAACGCCTAACCGAGCGGCATCAGGTCCAGAAGCCGGTCGAGCTCCGCGACAGTCGGCGCGTCGAAAAGATCATCCATCGATATATCCTGGCCAAATATCGCGCTGGCCCGGCTGGCTATCAGCATGGCGTCGATTGACTCGCCGCCCAGGGGGAAGAAGTTGTCGTCGACCCCGCACCGGGGCCGGGCGAGCACTTCGGCGAATATCGTGCACAGGGCTTCCTGGCGAGGGGTGTCAGGTGGCCGGTAGGGCATCACGCCACGCAGGTCAGGTGCCGGTAGTGCGTGCGGCTCGGCCATCCCCGCGGAGTTGACCGGGATGGCGTCGACAACCATGATGGCGGCCGGCACCGCGCTGCCCGGCAGCTGCTTCCTGACGTACTTGTGCAGCTCAGCCAGGTTGAGGCCGGAGCTGCCGGGCACGACGTAGGCCACCAGGACCTGGCCGACGGATTCGTGCTCATGTGCCAGGACCGCGACATCTGCGAGCCCGGGGTAGACGGCCAGAACGTCTCGCACGTTTTGGATCGCAGCAGTAGCCATCAGCCGCTCACCTTCCCTTCGAGGCTCCAAAGCTTCCGAGCTACCTTCGCACGTCAAGGCTTGGGAGCTATCTCCCAGATTGCGCGGATGCCGAGACTGCTTGTGGGCAGCACGGGCGGCTCGTTTCGATGGACTTCGAGAGGTGACGCGCGACTGGGTCGGGCCGATGTTCATGCCGACCTTGATTGGCTCTTCTGCTGCGCTGTGGACATTCTGATTGCCCGCCGACCAATAACCTTCGCCAGCCAGCGACACTGGTGAACCGTCCCGATGATCCTGGAGACCGGGACCGTTATTGAGCTTTCCGAGCCAGCAGCCGGCCGCGGTGGTCGTCCGCACCTTCCACACGCGTGGGCGGCGCACCCGACCTCGCGCTCCACGCGACGTTCGCGCTCCTCGGCCCGTCCGGGTCCAGCACCAGCCCGCGACGGACCATCGCCGGCCTGGGGCAGCCGACCTCCGGTGAGGTCTGCTCGGTGACCGGATGGTCAGCCACGCCCAGGCCGAGACCCTCTCGCTCGCCGACCGGATCGGGTCACGGCCGCCGGGCAGATCTACCAGATCGGCACCGCCGACCGACCCGTCCGCCACGAGAGCGGCGGCGGATCGCGCCGTCGCTGCCCAGGTCGAGCGGGCCGGTCGCGCCCGGCTCACCGGGCCACGTGCGATCATCGAACACCTCGGCGTGGCGTCCCCGGGTGACCGTCGACGTCGGCGACGTACTGATCGGCACGACCGTGCCCGAGAAGGCCGAGCCGGCGCCCGGCGCGGCCGCGTGGCTTACCTTCGATCTACCGGGGCGCCGGCGTTGGGCCCCGCCGGGGTGCGACTGAAGACGCCGAGCTGGCGAAGCGCAGAGGCACGGGGTCAGCGCGTGTGCGGGAGCCGCCTTACCAGGACCGGCACCACGATCGCCGCAGCGACGATGTGCAGAGCGACCAAGGTTGCCGCAGAGCCGGCGTCGAACCCAAACGTGAGGCTTGGGACGAAGGACAGCACGATCAGCGCCACCGCCGTCCGCATGAATGTGGACCGCGGCCGGCGTGCCTTGCGCGCCATGACGGCGGCGATACCGACACCGATGAGCGAGAAGACCAGCGTGAACACCGCGAACAGGGGGATCGGGATGCTCGCGCCTGTGCTGTCGCCGAACGAGACACCGGCGGCCGATGCGAGCGCCGCGAGGACGGTTGTGGCGATCGCGGCGACGACGGCCGCGGCGACGCCGTGCTTCCAGACCGGCTGTCGCTCGGTGACCGAGGCCGGCGCGCTGGGGGATGGTGCGGTCCGGCTGTGCGTGTCATCCATCATCGATGAAAATCCTTCGGAGTGCGGCTAGACGCGCGACAGTTCCGGCGGCCACGGAAAGCTACCGCTCGGCTCGGTCGGCAAGTTCATGCACCGGAAGGTATCGGCGGGCGACCGCCGGCGCATCTTCCATTGTGCGCACTTTGGTGGCGGTCGCGCTGTTCACCCGACGGCGGACGGCGCCAGACCTGGCGCTGGGCCGTTGACGTTCCGGCCTCGGTGGCGTCCGCCGGTTGACCCGCGTGAGCCGGCGGGGGGGGGTGGCGACCGACGCGGTCACGGCCATGCCCTGCTTGAGGGTCACCGCCACCAGGCAGCCGCGTTCAGCGACCTCGACGAGGTGTTCGAGATCCGCGGGCGGGCACGAGTCGCAGGCCACCTCGATGTGGATCGTGCCGAACCGTCGGGCGTTCGCGGCGAGCACGCCAGTGACACGGCAGGCTGCGCCCTCGCCGGACCGGATCGGGCCTGGGCTGCAACCCGCCGAAGAGGTCATCGGTTCAAATCCGGCCACCCCCACCGGATCAGAGGCCCCGTCAAGGATCTTGACGGGGCCTCTGCGCGTCAGTCTGCGCGTCTATGCCGCTTCGTGCTGGTCATCCGACGCTTCGTCGTGACGGCATTCCACCGCGGATCGACATCCGCCCGACGTGGCGCGGGTGCCGAACGGCCCGAGGATCAGGCCGGTGCCGTGAACGAGATGGACGTCGCGCCGTAGCGGACGGCGGGTTGCAGTTCAAAGACCCCCACGGTGCAAGCGCTGCCTGCGGCGGTGCAGTCGACGGGGCCGACCTCGTCACCGTTCTCGTCGTATCCGATGAAGGTGGCCTTTACGTTGAGCAGGGCGGCGACCTTGCCGTCGGCGTCCACGACGCCAGCCGGTCCATAGACCCAGTCGCAGACCTCGGCGCCCTGCAGCTCCCCGCATTGCACGACATAGAAGTCCTGCCCGGCCGTGTAGCCGGCGCCGCTGACGGTGACGCTCTGGCCGTCCTTCAGATCGGTGGACGGGTTGACGGAGACCGACGGTTCGGCGGTGGGATCGGCCAGCGCCGGTGCAGCCGCGAAGAACGACAGCGCCGCGACGCCCGCCACGGTGATGCCCGCCCTGGCAAGTCGAATCATTGCGCCTGAACTCATCTACAGAAACCCTTCGCTCATCGACGAATGGAGCAAGGAAGATGCGGTACGCCCTCGAGTACCGCCGCATCAGGACCTGCCCGACGACCACCCCCGCCGCATTTCGACCGAACGCCACCGTTTCCGGATTACGACGGCAGTCCGTGGAAGAAACCACCTTTAGCCGGCTAATTCACTATGCATCGCTGTTTCGTCCGATGTCTTCTTCCAACGTGCGTTCGTCGGACCGCCCGGGCGCGCGCCGTGGCGGGCGGCGGCCACTATCCCAACCGCTCGCCGAGCAGGCACCGGTGTGTGGGAGCCGCCGGTCGTTGGTCGGCTTGCTCCAGTCGTGTTCGTGCGGTGGACGGGATTTGTGGCCAGTGGTCGAGGCACCGGGTTCTGCTGGTGGGTGTGGTCAGCCGGGTGCGGTCTGGACGCGGACTGACGCCCCTATTGGTCGTCGGTGATGCTGTCGGATAGGGCGCGGCTCCTCGTGTCGACGCGGCGGGTGACCGAGAACCTGACGTTGCGGCGCCGGCGAGCGCCGATGACGGTCTTGGCGTAGAACGTCGAGTCCGCCCGCACGACGCGGGGCCTGGTTCCGTCGCCGACCCATCCTCTGGGAGATCCGCGACGACATCCACGACGCCTTCCTCGCCCTCGCCTGCGCCAACATCTGCCGGCGACGGCGCCGACCCTCAAGAGTTAGGAGTTCTTAGGACTGTCGGCTATCCCGCTGACGGCAGTCCCGGCCATCGGACGCGAGCACAGGAAATTACATCCCATCGGTCAATCCCGATAAACCATCGGGCATCCGTGACCTCGGCACAACCCTGCGTTTACCGAAAATCGGTAAAGATCCATGCCACCGTCTAGAGAACTGGAGCATGCGTGTCTTCGATGAACAGAAGGAAGCTGATCGCGCTCGGCGCTGGCGCGGTCGCCGCCGCGGCGACCGGCACCGGGGCACAGGCAGCACCGTCCACCGACGGCGCGCTGGCCGCCGCCCCGTCCGCCGCCGACCTCGCAGCCACCCTTCCGGGGGGTTTCACCAGCAGGTACGCGGAGGTCAACGGAGTCCGGCTGCACTACGTGGCCGGTGGGCGCGGAGAGCCGCTGATCCTGCTGCACGGCTGGCCGCAGACCTGGTGGGAGTACCACAAGGTGATGCCCGCGCTGGCCACCCGGTACCGTGTGATTGCCGTGGACCTGCGCGGTGCCGGCGGCTCCAGCAAGCCGGCGTCCGGGTACGACAAGAAGACCATGGCGGCGGACATCGCGGCGCTGGCCGGGGCGCTGGGCTACACCAAGGTGAACGTCGTGGGTCACGACATGGGGGCGATGGTCGCCTACAGCATGGCAGCGAACCACCCCGCGCTCGTCAACAAGATCGCCATGCTGGACGTGGCCCACCCGAACAGCAGCTACTACGAGTTCCGGATGCTGCCGGCGCCGGGTGCCCCGTTCCACCCCTGGTGGTTCGCCTTCAACCAGGTGGCACAGCTGCCGGAGCAGCTCATCACGGGCCGGTCCCGCTACCTCGTCGACTGGATGTTCGACAACCTCCTGGTCAACAAGGAAGCCATCAACGACTTCGACCGGGCCGTCTACGCCCAGGCCTACTCGACTCCGGACGCCATCCGGGGCGGCAACGGCTGGTACCAGGCGCTGGGCCAGGACATCATCGACAACGAGACATACGCGCCGGTGACCGCCCCGGTCCTGGGAATTGCCCACGACATCTTCTACCCGGGCTTCGCTGCGACGCTCACCCAGCAGGCCACCAACGTGCAGTTGGTACAGATCGCCAACACCGGGCACTACTTCGTTGAGGAGCAGCCCCAGGTGCTCATCCAGCACCTGAGGTCGTTCTTCGGCTGAGGCCGGGCCGAGCTGAGGCTCCGGACGGGCCGGTGGGCGACGGCCGATCGAGCCGTCGCCCACCCTGTCCGCACTCCGCCCGTGCCGGGCTATGGAGTCGCGGAGGTGGTCTGCAGCGCGCGGATCGTGAGGTGGTGTTCTACGGCGAGGCGCCGCAAGGCGTCGAACGCCGCGTCGAGGGCCACCAGACGAGCGACGAGCATTGCACGGTCGAACGGCCGCGCGGACAACTGTGCCGTGTAGGTGGGAAGGAGTTCGAGCAGCCGGGCACCGGATTGTTCGGCCGTGGCGGCAAGCGCGTCGAGGTCAGCGCCCTCGAGCAGCGCGACGGCATGAGCGAGGAGGTCCCGTTGAGGTTTGTCTGGTTCGATGTGCCAGCCGCAGCGCTCCAGTAGTGCGTCGACGCGGGCGTGCGCGGCGCTGGGGGCCGGTAACTCGGACGGTTTGCCCTCCCGACCCCGGCCAAGGACACCGTAGAGCTCCAAGGTCGACACGGCGGGGTCGTTCAATGCCTGCAGCACCTCCCGCACGGCGGCGATGCTGAGATGACCCATACCGGTCAGGACCCGGATCAGCCGGAGCCAGAGCAGATGTTCGTGACTGTAGGCCGCCTGGTTGGGCGCCGTGGACGCGCCCGGCGGCAGCAGCCGCTCCCGCAGGTAGAACTTGATTGTAGGGATTGGGACACCACTGCGAGCACTGAGTTCCGACATGCGCATCGCACTGGACATGAGCGCTTCCTTATCCGTCGCGGCGGCCAGTCGGCGAGCCCGTACTGCGGGCGGCAGCGGAGCGGCGCTGCTGTTACGTTCTGCTGCCGGCGCGTCCCCGCCGGAAACCGGCCAGGTGGAAGGTGTTGCGCGTCGTCGGGCGGGCAACTTGGATTTGGCGAATTGACCGGCGCACGTCCTTGCCGGCCGGGCCGCGATAGGCCCGCGCCAGCCCGATCCCGCGTGTGAGCATCGGCGCTGGTGGCAACGAGGGCCGAGGTCGCTGTGATGGCGGCGGCGGATCGCGAAGACACCGATGGACAGCACGTGGGCGGCAGAGTCGGTGATGGACCACGTCATACCGGCGATGGCGGGCTTCTTCGCGTCGTGCCCGGGCACGCTGTTGGCGACGGTGCCCCGCTGTCTGGCCCGGCCTGCCCCGCCCGGCGGGCCGGGTCGGGGTGGGTTAGCGGCGGTTGTAGAGGCGCATGGTCAGGGCGCCGAAGATCAGCGTGAGCGCCGCGCTCGCGATGAGCGTCCAGGTGATCTCGGCCATGTTCCAGTTGCCGGCCATCATGGAGCGGACGCCGGTTACCAGGTGGCTGATCGGGTTCAGGTCGACGAAGGCCTGCAGCCAGCCCGGCATCGTGCGGGGGTCGACGTAGACGTTGCTCAGGAAGGTCAGGGGCATCAGGACCAGAAAGCTGAAGCCCATCACCGACTTGTCCGAGCGCAGGAGCAGGCCGACCATCGTCCACACCCAGGAGAAGCCGAAGGAGAAGACCACGAGCAGGCCGATCGCCGCGGCCACGCCCATCGGGCCGCCCTCGGGGCGGAAGCCGAGGACCAGGCCGACGCACATGATGACCACGGCCGCCAGGATGTAGCGCACGACATCGCCGAAGATCATGCCGACCAGGGGCGCGGGGCGCCAGACCGACAGGGTGCGGAATCGGTCGAAGATGCCCTTCTCGATGTCGATGTTCAGGCCTACGCCGGTGTACATGGTGATCATCACGACGCTGGTGACCATGACGCCGGGCAGGAAGAACTGCAGATAATCACCCGTGGAGCCGGCCAGCGCCCCGCCGAACAGGTAGGTGAACATCAGTGTCATGATGATCGGGAAGGCCGTCACGTCGAAGAGCTGCTCGGGGACGTGTTTGATCTTCAGCATGGCCCGCCAGCCGAAGGTCAGCGAGGCCGACAGAGAGCTCGGGCGCGGCGGGCGTTCGCCGCGGGTCAGCACCGCGGTGAGGGTCTCCGCCGACGGGGTGTAGACCGTGGGCGCTTCGGGGGTGCTCGTCGCGGTGCTCATGCGCTGACCTCCTCGTGGGCCGGCCGGTCGGTGAGAGCCAGGAACACCTCGTCCAGGCTGGGCTGGCCGAGGGCGAAGTCGTCGACCACGATCCCGGCGCTGGCCAGCGCCGCCAGGGCGCTGGACGCCTGCTCGGTGGCGCCCTGCACGGAGCCTGCGGTGCGCGCGGTCAGCGCCACCGGGTCGGCATCCAGATTGATTGTTGTCTCCAGCGTGGTGGCCAGGATGCGCTCGGCGGCCGGTCGCTGCGCGGCGTCGCGGATCCGAACGTGGATCGTCCCCGCGCCCACCGACGACTTCAGCTCCCCCGGCGTGCCCTCGGCGATCACCCGGCCGTGGTCGATTACGGCGATCCGGCCCGCCAGCCGGTCGGCCTCGTCCAGATACTGCGTGGTCAGCAACACCGTGGTGCCGTTGGCCACCACCAGCCGGATGATGTCCCAGACCTGGTTGCGGCTGCGCGGGTCGAGACCGGTCGTCGGCTCGTCCAAAAACAACAGATCGGGGGTGCTCAGGATGCTCGCGGCGATGTCCAGGCGCCGGCGCATGCCTCCGGAGTACTTCTTCACCTGCCGGTCGGCCGCGTCGGTCAGACCGAACGCCTCCAGCAGCCGCTGGGCCCGGGTGCGGGCGCCAGCCCGGGAATGGCCGAGTAGGCGAGCCAGCAGAGTCAGATTCTCCGCGCCGGTCAGGTCCTCGTCGACGGAGGCGTACTGGCCGGTGAGGCTGACGTGGCTGCGGACCGCGTCGGATTGGGTCACCACGTCCTTGCCGAAGACGCGGGCGCTGCCACCGTCGGGCCGCAGCAGCGTGGCGAGCATGCGCACCACCGTGGTCTTGCCGGCCCCGTTCGGGCCGAGCAGGCCGTAGACGGTGCCGGCGGGCACCGTCAGGTCGACGCCGTCGACCGCGCGGTTGGCACCGAAAGACTTGACCAGGCCCGAGGTCTCGATCGCTGGCGCACTCATCGTGAGAACTCTCGGCTGACGTCGGTGCTATCTGCGTGCCTCATTCCGGGTCTCCCAAGCATGTCCAGTTCCGTCGCGCCGGGTAGCATCGTGGCCCCTCCCGTCCTTGGAACGCCGAGAGTCCATTGTTTAGCTGGAGCTGCTGGGCAGGCATCTTCCGCATTGCGTCCGCGCCCTGCGCATGCTCGGGAACGCGACGCGGCCGCTGCCCTAGATGAACGGGGTGGTCGCCGACGGCGGCCAGGGCGCGTTTCATGAGTCGGGTCAGAGCCAGCAGCCCACCGGCCGTGATTCCGCACGCTTCAAGCGGCCGGCGAGTTGCACGGGAGGCGCAGTCGACGAAGGTCGACGCGCCGGGCTCGGCGCAGGTCAATGCCTCCCGCTCGCCGGCTCCGGCGAGCGGGAGGGGCCGCCGCAGCATGGCGGTCAGTCGCCGAATCGCGCGGCCACCTGATGCTGGCGCACTGTTCGCAGCATGACCGACATCAGTACGTCGAACAACACGCTGCGTACCATGGCCTCGGCCTTGGCGTCGTCGGTCTCCTTGATCAAGCTCATCTCGGCGTCCACCACGCTGCCGGCCGCGTGCGCGAAGGCCAGGAAGAACCTGGCGTCGGCGTCGCAGCCGAGAACCCGCAGCGTGGTGAGCACCTGGACGAGCGACTCGCGCCCGGACCGGGTGGCTTCGTCGTCCCAGCCGAGTTTGTCGGCCAGGGCGTCGATGTTGGCCCGGGCAGCGTCGACGCCGTCGAAGTCGGCCGGGTAGGGCAGCGCGGTGAACCCGACCTTCTCGAGGCCGGCGTAGACCCCGGCGAGTGTGACACCGGGATCTTCGAGCACGGCCAGCAGGCCGCGTACGGCTCCGATCTCGAGCCCGCCCACCGTGGTGAGCGCGCGGATCAGACGCAGGCGTTCGAGGTGGCTCTCCTCGTATCGCGCCTGGTTGCGCGCGGTGGGCGTGCCCGGTGGCAGCAGACCTTCACGGAGGTAGAACTTCACCGTGGGGATCGGCATGCCGGCCCGCCGGGCTAGTTCCGAGATGCGCAAACCCACCCCCGTCGCCGAGTGATCCCTCTCCGTGAGTCTGCCACGATCGCCCAGGCAAAGCCACTGGGTGCGCTTTGCGCACATGGCATTGTCCACCGTGGTATTCGCATAGCCGGCCGGTGTGGCCGGGCCGGTTTCAGTGGTCGAACTGGCCCGGTCGGCGGCCCTCGCCGGCCGGCCCGCGGTACGCCTGAGCGATGTCCAGCCACCGGTCCGCCTCCGCGCCGGTTCCGGTCAAGGCCAGGTCAGCGCGGTGCCGGCGCCGGGTGGCGAGCAGGCACAGGTCCACGGCGGGACCACTGATCACGTCGGTCGCGTCGTCCGCGCCATACGTCCAGACGTCGCCGGATGGCGCGGTCACCTCAAACCGCAGCCGGACGTCAGGCGTCGCCAGCCCGCGGGACTGGTATCCGAAATCCCATGTGCGGGACACGAATTCGACGAGGTGCCGGATCCCGTCGCCATGGGTGCGACGCACGCCCAGCGCGTCGGCGATGTCCTGGCCGTGAGCGAACAGCTCCATCGTGCCCGCGGCCGCGAGCACCGCGGCCGGCAGCGGGCGCACCAGCCACGGCACGATCTGCATGGGCGGGGTCTTGGCCAGCGCCGCGTCGACCGCCGCGCGCTCGGCCCGCCACTTCTTGAGCAGCACGTCGCGCGGCTCGGTGAGGTAGGCGCCGAGGGCGCGCTGCACGTTGGCGTTGAAGTCGCCGCCGAGTGACTCCATGAACGCGCGGAAGTCGTCGGGCGCGGAGACCGCCGTCTCGGCCATCCGGAACGTGGCGGCCAGGTGGGCGATCTGGTGGGCGACGGTCCAGCCGGGGGCCGGCGTGGGCCGGTCCCAGCTCGCGGTATCGAGGTCGGCCACCAGCCGGTCGACCTCCTCGCCCTGGGCGGTGAGCTGCACGTAGACGTCAGGCAGTGCGGTCATCGGACTTCCTTTCGGCGGAGGGAAGACGCCAGGCGACGGGGTCGGCGCCGGGCCGGCGGAGGATCAGGAGGAACACCACGACGAGGACGACCAGGCCGTCGACGACCAGCAGGGTGGCGCTGACCGGGTCGACGTCGTGCGCGGTGTGCCCGGCGTGCGCGTCAGTGCCGCCGGGGGCCGGGTCGGTGAGCACGCGGAAGCGGCGGGTGCCCTGCTCGTGCCCGCCATCGGCGAACTTCACGGAGTAGACGATGGTGAAGTCGCCGGCCCGCGCGATGCCGACCGGCTGCGTCAGGCTGAGCCCGGCGCGGACCGGCTGTGCGGACTCGCTGACCGGCCGGCCGTCGCCGGACAGCACGCTCACCTGCGACGCCTCGGCGACCGGCTCGCGGGTGAAGGTCAGCGTGACCTGCCGCGGCGCGGCGGCGAGGGCCGCGCCGTCGGCCGGGTTGCTGACCGTCGCCGCCGCCGCGGGAGCCGGCGCGAGCAGCAGCACCGACCCCACGACGAGCGGCAGCAGCACGATCCGGAGAAGCCGCAACATGTCAGGCCGTCGTCACACGCGGAACCGGCTGCGAGAAGCTCGTCTGCTGACCCGCGCAGTCGCAGGTGACGTTCGCCCGCTCGGCTGGGGTCGGCCGCAGGTGCAGGTACATCGCGATCACCATCGGGATGAAGACGACGGAGTTGTAGAACAGGTGCAGCTCCACCCGCGGCACCACCAGCTGGGCGACGCTGGTGGGCACCGTGCCGCCGAAGAAGAAGGTGCCGGTCTGCGCCTGGATCAGCAGCAGCAGGTGCTCGATGTGGTGCCAGAACTGCAGGCCGAGCGCGATCCCCCACCACACCTTGGAACGCCCGGAGAAGCCGGGCAGCAGCAGGAACAGGAAGACCAGCATCACGATGGCGTAGCCGTAGTGCAGCCACTCGGAGGTGACCAGCCAGGGCCAGAACTGCCCCAGCACACCGCGGGCCTGGGGGCGCGGTTTGTTCAGCACCCAGATCTGATAAGCCTGCACGAGATGCTCGGCCCAATGCGCGATTACGACGATGAGAAAGAGTCGCAGCATGACCCGGTGATAGCGCCCGTTGATGCGGGCGAGCACTCCGGAATTCTGGCGCATGATTTGTCTCCTCCGGTGTGACGGCGTCGAGAAATCACGCTATCGGCGCACTGAAGACCATCATTCTTCTGTCGTGCGAAATTCAGACTCCGATCGGTCTGCGGGTCACCGCCCGCCCGGCTTGGGCCGCGCTCAGGTGACCCGCCTCGTGCAGCCAGCGGACGGTGTCGGCCAGGGTGTCGACGAGCGGTCGCGCGACTGGGGCGTCGTCGAGCGGACGGGCCACCTTGCAGGCGTAGATGGCGCCGTACTCGACCGGGACGTGCACGGGCAGCACCCGCTGGGCCAGCCCGGCGAGCCAGCCCACCGGCAGCAGCGCGGCCGCCGGCAGGTGCACGGCCGGCAGCCGACGGCCGGTGACCTCACGCAGCGCCCCCAGCAGCTCCCGGGTCCCCACGAACCGGCCCGGTGCGGCGATGCGGGCGGGCCCGCCCCGGGTCAGCACGTCGGCGTGCCGGACGGCCACGTCGCGGACGTCGCCGATCGGGAAGCCGCCGTCCGGCCAGATCGGCATGAGGCCGCGCAGCGTGTCGCGCAGGCGCCTGGTCTGGTCGCCCAGCCGCGGGTCGTGCGGCCCGAGCAGCGCCGGCGGGTACGTGATGACCACCGGCAGCCCGTCCCGCCGGTGCTGCCGGGCCACCGTCTCGGCCGCCGCCTTGCTGGCCAGGTAGGGCTCCCGCGGCGCGCCGACCGGCGCGTCCGAGGTGATCGGCCCGGGCGCCGGCAGCAGCGCGCCGAAGGTCGAGACGTGCACGATCCGGTCCACCCCGGCGTCGCGGGCGGCGGCCAGCACGACCTCGGTGCCACGCCGGTTGACCGCGCGCATCTCGGCATGCCGGCGCGGGTCGAAGCTGTAGACCGACGCCGCGTGCAGCACCCCGGTGCAGCCCCGCACCGCCGCCGCCACGGCCACCGGGTCGGTGACGTCACCGAGCGCCATCGGCACCTCGGCGCCGCCGGCGAGCGGCTCCAGCGCCCGCCGGGCCCGCCGCGGATCCCGTACGAGCAACCGCACCGGGGCGCCGCGGCGGAGAAGTTCCGCCGCGATGTGCGAACCGAGAAAACCGGACCCGCCGGTGATCAGAAATGTCATGCCGCACCTCCACGCATTCTGGGAGTTGGCCGGCGGTCGGCGCCGCCGAAAAAGTGAAACATCTCTTTTTCCACCGGAACGGAGTGACGCATGACCATCACATTGAATCCCGCGGAAAGCCCGGCCGCTTTCGCGCGGCAGGTCAAGACGGCCTCGGACGCCGAATTGCGCGAGCTGGTCGCCGGGGACCGGCGCACGGCGGTACTCGGCGACCTGGTCGCCGGCATGCCGGACGTGTTCCGGCCCGACCGCGCCGGCTCGCTCGAGGCGGTGGTGCACTGGCACGTCACCGGCCGCGCGGACGGCAACGACGACGTCTTCGAGCTGGAGATCGCCGGTGGCCGGTGCACGGTGTCCCCGCGGCCGGACCGCACGCCGCGGCTGGTGCTGCGCCTCGACGCGGTCAACTTCGTCAAGATGACCACCGGAAACGCCAACGCCCGGATGCTCTTCCTACGCGGCAAGCTGAAGGCCCGCGGCGACCTCGGACTGGTCAACAAGTTCCCCGCCCTCTTCGACGTGCCCAGGCCCTGAGCCGGTGGAGGCCGGGTCCGCCGTGGCGGACCCGGCCGTTTCACGCCTGGGTGAGGAGGGGACGGCGGCTGCTGCTGACCGCCTCGGGCGGCTCGGCCACATACCGCACCGGCACCCCGCGCCGCGCGACCGCCTCGACGATCCCGGGCACCGCCCGCTCGGCCAGCGCCGCGATGGTGAAGGCCGGGTTGACGGTCAGCGCGCCGGGCACCGACGACCCGTCGGTGACGAAGATGCCGGGGTGGTCGCGCAGCTCGTGCGTGTCGTCCAGGGCGGACGTCTCCGGGTCGTCGCCGATCCGGCAGGACGAGAGCGGGTGCACCGTGTAGGCGCCGATCACCTCGTCGCTCCACGGCATCACCTTGGCCAGGCCGTCGCGTTCCAGGATGTCCCGCACGTCCGCGTCGGCCCGCGCCCACGCGGCCCGGGTGTTCGCGGTCGGGTCGTAGCGCAGCGGGCCGCGGCTGAGCATCTGCTGCGAGATGCGGTCGGCGTTGCCGGTCTCGGGCGGCGGGCCGAAGACGCCCTCGTTGTCGTCCTCGGACATGATGAAGACGGTCAGCCACGATTGCCAGCGGCGCAGCATCTCCTTCTTCTCGGCGCCGAACCAGGTGGGCCCGGTCGCGTCGCGCACCTGGGCCAGGATCGTGCCGAAGCCGGGCGGGAAGTAGAGCTGCTCCAGCGAGTAGCGGTGGAACTCGGGCAGGTTCTCGTCTAGCCAGTCCCAGGTGGCGCACACCGGGCCCTTGCCGATCTGGTAGGCCTCGTAGGCCCGTCCGTCGGGCCGGGAGAGGCCGAGCACCTCGCGCACTCGGTTCTCGTCGACGACCGCGGTGTTGAGCCGCTCGCCGTTGCCGGAGAAGTATCGGCCCACCGCGGCCGGCATCGTGCCGAGGTCCTCCTCGGAGCGCTGCAGGATCGCCGGGGTCGCGGCGGCGCCGGCCGCCACGATCACCACCTTGCAGTCGATCGCGCCGCTGCCGGTGACCTCGCGGTAGTCCACGTCGTGCACGGTGTTGAAGTGCACGCGGTAGCCGCCGTCGATGCGCGAGAGGCGCTGCACCTCGTGCAGGGCGCGGATCTGCGCACCGTGCGCCAGCGCGCCCGGCAGGTAGTTCAGCAGCAGCGACCGCTTCGCGTCGAACCGGCAGCCGGACATCATCCAGTTGCAGTTGGTGCACTTGGCCCGGTCGATGGCGGCCGGCACCGGGTTGGCCGTGCGGCCCGCGTGCGCGCACGCCGCCGCGAACAGGCCGCCCGAGTACGTGACGTCGTTCCAGTCCTGCCGGCTGATCGGCAGCGACTCGGCGACCTTGTCGTACCAGGGGTCGAGCGCGGGACGGTCGATGGCCGCCGGCCACATCCGCCGTCCCGCGCCGCCGAGCCGCTCGAAGGCGTACCGGGGCGCCCGTGGCATGGCCGCGAAGTAGACGACGCTGCCCCCGCCGACGCAGTTGCCGCCCAGGATGTTCATGCCGTCGCCCATGGTGAACTCGAAGGCGCGGGTGCTCGAGCTGCCGAACTTGAAGTCGTGCTCGAAGTCCTCGCCGGTCAGCCACGGGCCGCGCTCGAGCACGACGACGCGGGCACCGCCCGCGGCGAGCCGGTAGGCCGGGATCGCGCCGCCGAAGCCGCTGCCGATGACCACGACGTCGGTGGTCTCTATCGCTGTCATGCGGGATCTCCCGAGGGTGTGGTGTGCGGGTGTGGGGAGGCCAGCACCCGGCGGTAGGAGAAGTCCGGGAAGCGCCACAGGCCGTCCGCGTCGGGCTCGGTGAAGCCCATCGTGGTCAGGCCCGGATGGCCGGCCGCCAGGGCCTCGGTGGTGTGCACCGACGCGCCCGTGTCCCAGGCCATGACGCTGAACATGGCGAGCGGCACCCACAGGTCCTGCTCGTCGGTGCCGGGCGCCATCAGCGCGGCGGCCAGCGCGGTCCGGTCGTCGAAGTCCAGGGCGACGAACGCGGGGACGCTGTCGTCGAGCGTCCGGTCGTGCTTCTCGGCGTACGCCTGCGCGTGGTCGTTGAGCCCGATCACGAGCGTCGGCAGCAGCCCGCCGATCCCGCCCTCTTCGGACGCCATCAGATCGACGGCGCCGGCCGCGACCGCGCCCCCGCCGTCGGCCGCACCGGCGACGGCACGGTCGGTGGCGTACCGCCGCTCGCCCGGGATGATGGTGTCCGCGAAGGCCTCGAGTGTCATCACCTCGGAAACGGTCAGTCGCGTGGCTTCCGATGGCATCCGGCACCGCCTTTCTCCGCATTTCCATTCGAATTCTCATGGTCATTCGCGGCGCCGTTCGGGGTCATCTCTGGGCTTGCGGCGCGGCGCTGCGCACGCTTGGAGACGCTGCGCAGGCAGGAATTTGGACACGATGAAGGCATCCGTTTTCCGTCACCGTCGAGAAAGAGAGAGCCGATGACTTCGACTACCGCATCCACCGAGGTGGACCGCTCCGAGCAGGCCGCCATCGCCGCGGTTCCGGCGCGCATGGTCAACGCGTGGCGCGAGCACGACGCCGACGCCTTCGCCGGGTTGTTCGCCGAGGACGGGACGCTGATCCTGCCCGGCGTCTTCGTTCAGGGACGCGACGCCATCAGGCAGTTCATGGCGAACGCGTACGCCGGCCCGTACCGCGGGACGACGGTCACCGGGACGCCGATCGCGATCCGGCCGCTCGGCCCGGGCGCCGTGGCGCTGCTGACCGAGGGCGGCGTGATCAACGCCGGCGCCGAGGAGCTGGCGCCGGAGAACGCGATCCGGGCGTCGTGGATCCTGGTCAAGGAAAACGACAACTGGGTGCTCGCGGTCTACCAGAACTGCCCGCGCAACCGTTCCTGATTTCCCAGTCGGTAAACGAATACGCCGCCGGTGGCCCCCCACCGGCGGCGTATTCGCCTGCGCTCTAGGCCAAGCCCAGCGCCGGCTGCTGCCGGTGGTTCTCCCGGTACGAACGCACCCACCAGTACACGCCACGGATGACGCACACGATGGTCACCGCGAAGAACAGCGTGTAGACCACGTTGAAGGCCATCAGGATGCCGTAGACGGTGGCCACCGAGGCGCCGAACATGAACATCGCCCGGCCGGTCGAGGGCGTGGTGCCCGGGTCGGTGATCATGTAGTTGGTGAACAGGACGAAGGCCACGCCGGTCATCGGCACCAGCGCGCCCCACAGCGCGACGTCCCAGATCCAGTGCCGCACCAGCGCCTGGATGACGAAGCCGCCGACCCAGCCCATGATCAGCAGGACCTTCTTGGTCAGCATGGCGTTCAGCACGGTGCCTGCAGTAAGGATGATGAACGGGACAAGGAACGAGATCGCGTCCGGCACCGACTCGGTGAAGTGGTACGGCGGCGCGATGTTCACCCACGAGAAGGCGAGCAGGGTGATCGTGATGCCGAAGTTCGACGGGTTCAGAAAGTGCCGCACCCGGCCCTTGATCGGGGCGCGGAAGACGTACTTCTGCCCGATCGCCACCACCACGGCGAACGCGATCGGCCAGAAGTGCACGTTGGCGTAGAGCAGCATGTTGCAGGCCAGCGCGGTGATGTGGGTGGGCAGCAGGAACGTGTAGACGCCCCACGCGCCGTTGCCGGCGAACTCGGGCCGGCGGCCGTTCGCCCACGCCGCCACCGACTCGATGGCGATCTCGGCGGTGTAGCCGACGGCCAGGGCCAGCAGCGGCCAGAGCCACGGCTGCTCGAAGCCGAGCACCGCGTAGCCGAAGATGTTGAAGATGCTCATCGAGATGGCGAAGTTGCGTAGCGCCTTGTAGCGAGGGTCGGTGCGGTCGACGCGGGCCGGCTTGCCGGTGGCCGCCGCGGGTGAGACCAACGGCTCTGCGGGCCGGCTGTTCGTGGGGCGGATTACGGTGTCGGTCATCGCGCTGCTACCTCCGTTGCCTGCTCGGTGAGCAGCACGTCGTGCCACCCGTGGGTCAGGTCGAGCGTCTGATTGCGGGCGACCCCGGCGGAGTCACGCCACTTCACCGTGGCCTTGACGGGCTGCGAGCCGGCGTCGCCGAGCCCGAAGAAGACGTCGAAGCTGCGCCGGCCGCTGTGCCCGCTGCCGCCGTCGAGCTGCGAGATCTGGGTCCGGCCGTCGGCCGTGGTGATGCGAACCTGCGCGCCGTACGCGGGCGTGCGGGCCTGGTCGTCGTCCAGCGCCGGGCGGTGGAGCCGCAGCCCGAGGAAGTTCCCGTGGCCGGCGTTGTCGTTGCGGTAGTAGGCGGGCGCGTCCCACTGCCGGGCCACGGCGAAGTCCTGGCCGCCGTTGTTGTCGGCGTCACCGACCGCGATCCCGCGGGTCGGCACCGGCACCCCGAGACCCAGGTCCTCGCTGATGTTCAGGAATTTGCCGTCCTCGCTCGGTGCCCAGAACGCCAGCTTCTGGTGTCCGGCGATGTCGTCACCCGGCTCGGCCTTCGGCCACATCTGCGGGTTCTGCAGCATCAGGTCGTTGCTCATGGCCAACTCCTGCAGCCACGGCCAGCGGTTGATGGAGCCCTTGACGAAGCCGTCGGCCTGCACCACGGCCAGCCGGCCGCTGTTGTCGAAGTCGGCCATCTTGGCGTCCCAGCCCCAGCCGGTGAAGGCCATGCCGTGCTCGGCGGCCTCCTGGTCGTACGGCGCGGTGCCACGGCGGAGCTTCTCGCCGGCCTCCTGCTCGGTGGCGGCGTTGTTGCGCCAGACGAAGTTGCTCTCCTCGATGCCCCACTCGGTCGTGATGTTGCTGACGAAGATGTCGAACCGGCCGGTGCCCATCAGGTCGCCGAAGTCGACCGACATGCCCTTGAACGAGTCATGGCCCAGCACCATCGACTTCGGGGTGGTGGCCCCGCGACGACCCTCCACACCGGCGAACTTAATCTTGCCCGGGGTGGACACGTTGTGCAGCAGGTGGTCGTGGCCGAAGTCGTTGGCCAGGTAGAGCTCGGGCAACAGGTCGCCGTCGAGGTCGGCCGAGCCGGCGCCGAGGGTCCAGCCGGAGGCCAGCTTCGGCGGCACGGCGCCCGGCTGCTCCTGGTAGTTCACCGACGGCTTGTCGCCGCCGGTCGCGCCGGTCCAGCGCAGCACATGCGCGCCGCCGCCGTTCGTCGCCCGCGACATCGCGTGGTTCATCTCGACGTTGCGCGCCGAGTCCGGGTCGAGCACGCCGCTGTCCGGGAAGTAGTTGAACACCCCGATGTCCGGGTGCGAGTCACCGTCGAAGTCGGCGATCGCCACCGCGTTGGTGTTCCACAGCGGGCCGTGGTAGCTGCCGTCCGCGGCGGGCGCCTGCGGCACCAACTCGGTCGGCTGGTAGGTGGCTTTGCTGAGGGACGTCGAGGTGCCGCTCTGCTTGTTGAGGAAGACAATCGGCGTGCGGCCCCAGTAGTAGGCCAGCAGGTCCATCCGGCCGTCCTGGTTGAAGTCGCCGGGCGTGCAGCCCATCGGCGCCACCCCCGGGCCGTTCGGCAGCGGCGCAGAATCCAGCACGAACGGCGCATAGCGGTCGCCGGTTCCGGGTACGGGGGTGACAATGACGGAGTCGCTGCGGGTGTCCACCAGACAGAGGTCCTGGGCGATGCCGGCCCCGGTGAGGTCGTTGATCGCGATGCCCGCGCCGACCGAGGAGATCCAGGCGCGGATGTGCTCGTAGTCCTCGTTCACCCGGCGGACGGTGTTGTTCGGGAGGCCGGGTGGCAGGGCGATCGGGAGTTCGGTGAAGTGGTAGCGGGACGAGACGGCGGCCCGTTCCGCGGCCGAGGCGGACGGTGCGCGGGCGATGGCGTAGAGGCCGCCGACCAGCAGGATCGCGAACAGGGCCGGCAACATCCGCCGTGCCCGTCCGACCGTGGGCGTAGACAAGGGGCTCTCCATTCAGGTGGTCAGGCGGCCTGCACCGTCACCGGCAGTCCGCCGCGGATGCGCAGCGACAGCATCGGTTCGGCGACGACCGGTCGGCCGGGAAGTCCGGTCAGCCGCAGGTCGCGGCAGAGCAGAGCGAGCACGAGCACCGCCTCGAGCAGACCGAGGTGGTTGCCCACGCAGAAGCGCGGGCCGGCTCCGAAGGGGATGTAGGCGAACCGCGGCCGGTCCGTCCCGGCGTCGCCGAGGAAGCGCTCCGGGTCGAAACGGTCCGGCTCCGGCCAGAGGGCCGGGTGACGGTGCAGGGTGTACGGCGAGACGAGCACGTCCGCTCCGGCGGGCACCCGGTAGCCGCCCACCACGTCGTCCTCGATCGCGATCCGGGGCAGCAGCCAGACGGGCGGGAACATCCGCATGGCCTCGGAGATGACCGCCGAGGTGTAGGTCAGCCGTCGCAGGTCGTCGTACTCGGGCGCCCGGCCGCCGAACACCTCGACGGCCTCGTCGTGCACCCGCTGCCAGGCCTCCGGGTGCCGGTCCAGCAGGTGCAGGCTCCAGCTCAGCGTGCTGGCCGTGGTCTCGTGCCCGGCCAGCAGCAGCGTCACCAGCTCGTCGCGCAGCCGCAGCTGCCCCACGCGGGGGTCGGCCTCCCGGTCGGCCGACACGATCAGCCGGGACAGCACGTCGTCGGCGTCGGTGGTCCGCCCGCGCCGCTCGGCGACCAGGCGGTCGACGACGACCTCCAGGCGGCGCCGGGCCTTGCGGAACCGCATCTGGTGCGGCAGCGGGATCCACATCGGCACCATGCTGAGCGTTTCCAGCTCGAACATGGCCTGGTCCTGCACCCTTGCGAAGTCGGTGCCGATGCCGTCGAACGCGTGCAGGTCGGCGTCGAGCAGGGTGCGGCCCAGCACGCCCAGGGTCAGGCCGGTGAGCTCGTCGACCAGTTGCACCGGGCCGGCGCCGATCCGGCTGCGCAGCCGGTCGACCAGCCGGGCTCCCTCGGCGGCGATCGCCCCGGCCTGCTCGGCGATCCGCCGGCTCTGGAACGCCGGCTGGATCACCTTGCGCTGTTCCTTCCAGAGCTCGCCCTCGCTGGTAAGCAGGCCGTCGCCGAGCGCCCGTCGGGCGTGCACCAGGCCGATGCCCTTGCGGTAGTTGGAGGCGTTGCCGGCCAGCACATGCTTGGCCGTCTCCGGGTGGTTGAAGAAGTACAGCGCCTTGTGCCCGACCGGCAGCCTGGCCGCGTCGCCGTACTTCTTGGCGGCGTCGGTCATCATGGCCAGCCGGTCCCGGTTCATCTGAGCGAGCAGCCGCAGGGCCGACAGCCGGGACGGGCCGGGCAGGACCCGCCCGCGCGACGCGGCACCGGTGGGCGTGACGGTGGCGGTCATGCCGCCCTCCGGCCGGCCGCGTCCGACTCGAGGCGGCCGAACTGGCCGCGCAGGAAGATCAGCACGTCCTCGTCGCTGCTGCCCGCCATGCTGAGCAGCCGGCCGACGAAGATGCTGTGGTCGCCACCGTCGTAGGTGCGCCACAGCTCGCACTCGAAGTGGGCGGCCGCGCCGGCGATCAGCGGGGCGCCGCACCAGGCGCCGCTGAGACAGTCGGTGCCGGCGAACTCCGCCGCGCCGATCGGCCGGCGCCCGGCGAAGTGCCGGGCCACCCTCTCCTGACCGGCGCTGAGCACCGACACTCCGAAGGCGCCGGCCCGCACCATGGCGCTGTGCATGTTCGCGTTGCGGTCGACGCAGACCAGCACCAGCGGTGGTTCCAGCGACACCGCGGTGAAGCTGTTCGCCGTCATGCCGTGCGGCTGGTCGCCGCCGGTCGTCACCACGGTCACCCCGGTCGCGAACGAGCCGAAGGTGCGCCGCAGCAGGGTGGTGTCCTGCACCTGGGGCACGGGGCCGCGTTCGACCTGCAGCTCGGTCATCAGCGGGCCCTCGCCAACTGATGGGTGTACGGCTCCAGCGCGCGCACCAGCGCCTCCGGCACCCGTGACGGCACGGTCCGGGTGTTCGGGCCGCGCATGCACGCCACCCGCTGCATCCCCCGGGCGACGAGCGTCTCGCCGCCACCCGGGTTGAGCCGCACGTAGTCGAAGCCGAACTGCAGCTGGGTCTGGCCAAGCTCGACCAGGCGCATCCGGATCGACACCTCGTCGAATGCGGTGATCTCGGCGTAGAACTCGCAGTCAACCTTGAGCGTGAACAGCTTCAGGTCGTCCTGCAGGTCGGCGAGCACCTCCGAAGCGCGCTCCTTGAGGAACAGCTCGCGCGCCCGGCCCTGCCACCGCAGGTAGTTGACGTAGTAGACGTTGCCCACCAGGTTGGTCTCTTCGAAGCCCACGGTGTGGCGATACTCGAAGTATTTCACTGGCCCTCCTTTGCGAGTACGGCGAACACCACCGGCTCGGCGCCGCCGCCGCGTACCGTCGCCGCCAGGGCGCCGATGCGGTTGTCGCCGGAGGTGAGGGTGACCCAGCCGGCGCGCTCGGATCCGGCGAGCGTGATCGGGGCGTCGGCCGAGCAGCCCGCCTTGCGCAGGCACTCGATCGCCGACCAGACCCGGGTGGCCGCCACGTTCAGCGGCTCGGCACAGGTTTCGGCGATCAGGCGGGCCAGGTCGAGATGCCGGCCGAGCAGGCCCTGCCAGTCGCTCTCCGTCCGGGCGGTGACCGGCTCGACGTCACAGCCGAGCTGTCCCTCCCCAACGGCGCAGAGGGTGAGACCGGCGCCGTGGGCCGCGGTCAGCGTCAGGTTCCCGTCGAGCTCGGGCCGCCCGTCCGGGCGGTACCGGACGTTCACCGGGGCGTTCATTGCCCGGCCGGCCGCGCGGGCCGTGCGCACCCGCCGGGTGCCGACGTGATCGCCGGTGTCGTCGCCCGGGTCGTCCGGCTCGACCACCACGGCCGCCCGGATGCCGGCCAGGTCGCCGATCGTGCGCTCCAGGTAAGGCCCGAGCAGCGCCGGCGCCCACGGGCCGCGCCCGTCGCGCTTGCGTACCGCGCGCAGGTGCAGTCCGGTCCAGCGCTCGATGACCTTGCCGGCCGCGTCGCGCAGGACGATGTCGTAGACGTACGTGTCGCCGTCCCGGCTGCGCTCGGTGGCGCAGTAGCGGAGCTCGCCCGCCCGGTTGAGCCGGTCGCCGGCGGGCTGGAGTTCGTCCACCCGCACCGGCAGCAGCGTCGCGTCCGGCACGCAGACCTGGTTGCCGTGCATCAGTGTGTCTCGGACACCCGGGTCGCCGAGCACGAGCGCGCCGGGCAGGAAGGCGGCGAACCAGTCGGTCTGCGGCAGCGCCTCGACCACGACGTCCACGTCGCGGGCCTGCGCGCGCCGGTAGCCGCGCAGCCGCTGGAACCGGCCGCCCTGGAAGAGCACGTCGCCGTAGAGGTCCGCGGCCGGGTCGAGGGCCACCGGCGGCAGCCCCTCGCCGACCTGATCGGGAGCGCCGTCGGCCGGTCCGGTGTGGCGCCGGAGCAGCCGGGCGCGGAAGTGCTCGGCAGCGAACGCGGTCTCCTCGCTCTGGATCACCACGTCCACCGCGTCGTCGTCGGTGCGCACCGCGGCGATCCGGATCGTCGTGCTGCCACCGGGCGGCACCACGATGGGCCGGGCGAATCGGGCGTCGGTGATTGTCGGCGCCTCGGTCCAGCCGGTCAGCGCCTGGGTCACCTGCGCCATCGCCTCCATGCCCAGCACCGCGGGGAACAGCAGATTGCCGTCGAGCAGGTGGTCGGCGAGGTACGGGTCGGTGCCGGCGTTCAGCTCGGTCTCCACCACCAGCTCGACGCCGTGGTAGCGCACCAGCGGCCGGTCCACGAACCGCAGCAGCGGCAGCGGCGGGTTCTCCCGCTCGACCGTGTGTATGCCCTCGGTGCGACCGCTGATCAGCACGGTGGACGGCACCGACGGGTCGGCGAGCAGCCGGCGCAGCGTCGCCAGCCCCTGGTCCGGGGTGATGGCGGTGACGCCCTCGCGGGCCAGCGCCTCGACCACGGACAACCGCTCGCCCATGCCCACGCCCGACCAGACCGACCACTCCAGCACCAGGGTGCGGCAGTCCGGGTGGTCCGTGCCGTAGCCGGTGACCAGCTCGTCGAGCCACTCGTTGGCGATCGAGTAGTGCGCCTCGCCGCGTAGACCGGCCCGGCCGATGATGCTGCCGAGCGCGACCAGCAGCTTGAGCCCGCCGTCGCCGATGGCGTCGAGGACGTTGCGCAGGCCGTCCACCTTGGGCGCCAGCGTGCGGCGGACCAGGTCCTCGTGCACGCTGGTGAGCGCGGTCGGCTCATTGCGGCCGGCGCCGTGCAGCACCGCGGTCACCGGGCCGCCGAGTTCCGCGCTGAGCGTCTCGAGAGCCGCGCGCACTTGGGCCGGGTCGGTGACGTCGGCCCGGGCGTACCGGACCGTGACGCCCTGCTCCGCCATGCGGGCCAGGTTCGCCGAGATCTCCGGGTCGGTGGCCGCGTCGGAGCGGCCGAGCAGGGCCAGCCGGGCGCCGCTGTCCTTGGCCATCGCCAGGGCGCACTCGGCGGTGATGCCCTTGGCGCCGCCGGTCACCAGCAGCACGTCGGACTCGTCGAGCGCCGCCTCGGTGCGCTCCGCGCTCACCGGCAGCGGGCGCAGCACCGGCACACGGCGGGTGCCGTCGGCCGCGTACCACGCCTCGGTGAAGGCCGTGGTGCCGGCGACCTCGGCGACGATCCGATCCACCGCGTCGGGTTCCGGCGCGATGTGCACGACCGTGGTGCGGATGTTCGGCGCCTCCAGGTGCAGGGTCTTGGCCAGGCCGGCCGCGCCCCGCCCGTGCTGGACCAGGACGAACCGGCCGCCAGCGGCGCCGGTCACCGCGGCCCGGGCGCCGGCGAGCGCCTCGGCCAGATCCGCCTCCACGCAGTCGGTCGGCAGGAGGACGAGGACGCCGCCGCCGACGTTGCCGCGCTCGAGCGCGGCCCGCAGCGGCTCGGCCAGCGGGTGGTCCGCCGGCGCGTGCACCTGCCAGCTGCCGCGTTGCTCGATGCCGGCGGCCGCCGGCACGTCGCGCTCGTCGAGGTCGACCCGCCAGGACCGCACCCAGTCGGCCGCGCCGGTCACGACCGGCGCGGCCTCGGGGGCGCCCGGGGCCGTCTCCGATCCGCGCAGCCCTTCGAGGACCTCGGCCAGTTCGGTGAGGGTGGCGGTGGCGAAGTTGGCGGGCGTGCGGCTCGGCGGGATGCCGATGCTCTGCGCCACCTTGTTCACCATCTGGCCCACCGTGATCGAGCTCAGGTGCAGGTCGTCGAGCAGGCGGCTGTTCATGTCGACCAGCTCGGGCGGCAGTTCCGCACGCTCCGCGGCCATCCGGCGCAGCAGGTCGGCGACCGACTCGCCGGCCGGGCCGGCCGCGGGCTTCGCCTCGGGCGCGTCGGACGGCACCGCCGGGGCCCCGCTACGGCTGCGCGCCGGCACCTGCGGCGCGGCCTCGCACGGGCTGGCGAAGAAGCGGAACTCCGTGCCCAGCGCCAACGGGCGCACCAGCCGGCCGTGGAACAGCGCGGGGTCGACGTTGGTGGCGCCCACCACGAAGGCGGCCCCGAGCACCCGCAGCAGGCCGGTCGACGACTCGTCGTCGGTGTCCAACGCGACCGCCGGTACGTCCACCACGCCGCTCGCCAGGCCGCTGAGCACCCGGCCGGGGCCGACCTCGATGAGCAGGTCGACGTCCTTGGCGGCCAGCGCGACCGCTTGGGCGAACAGCACTGGCTCGGTGATCTGCCGGGTGAGCAGGCCGGCCAGGTCGGTGTCGGCGGGCAACTCCTCGCCGGTCACGGTCGAGACGACGCGCCGGGCGGGCCGGCCGAAGGACTCCCGGCGCAGGAGGCCGCCGAATGCGTCCGCGGCCTCGGCGACCAGCGACGAGTGGAAGGCATGCGAGACCGCGAGCCGGGTCGCGCCGACACCGGCCTCCTCGGCCCGTCGGCAGGCCTGCTCGACGGCGTCGACGGCGCCGGTGATCACGGTCTGGCCGGGTCCGTTGTACCCGCCGACGACCGCGGACAGTCCGGCGATCAGCCGTTCGGCCTGCTCGGGTCCGCAGGCGAGGCCGGCCATCGTGCCCGAGGCGCTGTGCTCGGCCATGGTGCGCCCGCGCAGGGCGGCCAGGCGCAGCACCGTCTCGTCGTCCATCGCCCCGGCCCACTGCAGCGCGGTCAGCTCGCCGAGGCTGTGCCCGACCGCCACGGTGGCCTCCAGTCCGAGGGTCCGCAGCACGCGCTGGCCGGCGATCGAGCCGGTGACGATGCGCGGCTGTGCCACCTCGGTGGCGACCATGTCGCCGCTGCTGGGCAGCGCGGCGGCGCGGTAGACCTGGTCGGCCTCGGCGAAGCGCCGGCGTAGCGCGCCACCGCTGGTGCCCTTGCCGGAGCCCTGCCCGGGGAACAGGAAGCCGATCTCGCCGTCGCCGATCTCGCCGAAGCAGGTGCGGCCCTCGTCGGCGAACAGCTGCGGCTCGCCGGCGTCGAGGGCGGCGAGCACAGCGTTCAGCCGGTTCGTCGCGTCCGAGGGCGAGCGCACCACGACGGCCGCACGCCAGGGCAGCTCGCGCAGTTCGCCGTGCAGGGTCGAGGCCAGGTCGCTCAGCTGGGCATAGCTGATCGAGGGCACGAATTCGGCCACCCGCTCCAGCCGGTCGCGCAGCTCGGCCGGAGTCAGCGCGTCGAACAGCAGCAGCTCGGCGTCCTGCGCGCCGGTCGCGATGGCCCGCGTACGGCTGCCGTAGCGCACCTTGCGCGCCGGCTCGCCGCGGTCCAGGACCAGGTGGGTGTTGATGCCGCCGAAGCCCATGGCGGTCACGCCGGCGCGCACCGGGCGGTCGTCCGGCCACGGCTCGGCCTGGCGCACGACGCGCACCGCGGCGTTTGCGGAGTCGAAGACCTCGTGCGGGTCGACGCAGCCGACGGTGGGCGGGATGACCTCGTTGTGCATCGCCATCGACGCCTTGATCAGCCCGGCCACACCGGCCGCGGCCTTGGTGTGCCCGATCATCGCCTTGACCGAGCCGATCGCCGCGGGCGGGGCGCCCGGGCCGGCGGCCAGCCGGTTCTGGTTCAGCGCGGTCAGCTCGTTGGAGTCGCCCACCTTCGTGCCGGTGCCGTGGCCCTCGAACATGGACACGGTCTCGATGCCGAAGCCGGCGCGGGCGTACGCCCGGTTGAGTGCGAGGTGGTAGCCGCGGGTCTCCGGGCGGGTGATGCCGCCGCGCCCGTCGGAGGAGATGCCCCAGCCGGCGATCGTGGTGTAGATGCGATGGTTGCCGCGCAGCGCGTCGCTCTCGCGCATCAGCACGACCATGCCGCAGCCCTCGCCCGGCCAGAACCCGTTCGAGCCGCGGTCGTAGACGCGCATCTCGCCGGTGGCCAGCGCCCCGGTCTTGGCGAACCCGATGACCTCGAACGGGTCGATCGACAGGTCCACCCCGCCGGCCACCGCGACATCGAGCTCGCCGTCGGCCAGCGCCTTGCAGGCGGTGGCGACCGAGAGCAACGAGGACGAGCAGGCGCCGTCCACGGTGTAGCCGCCGCCCTGCAGGTCGAAGTGGTTGCAGACGCGCCCGGCGATGGTGTTGGACAGGCCGCCGGCCAGGGTGTCCTCGTCGACGGCCGGGAACGGGCTCTTGTACGCCTGCTCCAGGTCGTCGAGGAGAGCGCCCAGGTCCTCGTCGGCGAAACCACGCTCGCGCAGTACCGCGCTCACCGTGCGCTGCACGTACGGCCAGCGCAGCCGCAGCTGGTTGGCGCGGGAAAACTCACCGGTGAGGGTGTTGCCGACGATCACGCCGGTGCGCTCCCGGGGCAGCCCCTCGGCCATCGGGAAACCGGCGTCGGCCAGCGCTCCGGCGGCCACGTCGAGGGCCAGCCAGTGCGTCAGGTCGGTGGAACGGTACGTGCTGCCGGCCACCTTGTACGCGATCCGGTCGAACTCGTACGCGTCGATGACCGCCGCGTTGCGGGCGTAGAAGCGGTCCGGAGTACGGGGATCGGGATCCCAGTAGTCCTCCAGCCGCATCCGGACGTCCGGCAGTCGGCGGAACGCCCGCCGGCCGGCGACGGCGTTGTCGAAGAGTTCCTTGGGGGTGGTGGCGTCAGGATATCGGCACGCCATTCCCACCAGCGCGATTCTGGACATGGGCGATCGGGGTCTCCTCACATGGACTGGCGGACGAGCGCACGAGACAGGGTCAGCGGCGCCGGCCCACCCCGGTGTGTGCCGAGAACGCGTCGGCGATGCGCTGACGCCAGGTCGCATAGGCGGGCACTGCGCCGTCGGCGGGCAGGCCCTCGCGAGCGTGGTCGGTGGCCGCGGCGGCCGTCGCGACGTCCGTGCCGCACAGCACCTCGGTGGCCAGCTGGTTGTGCGGGACGACGAGATCGGCGCGCAGCCGGGCCTGCGCGGCGAACGCGGCGCCCTGGGCCAGCTGACCCCGGTACGGGCCGGCGAGCTCGGCGAGGCATTCCAGCTCTGCGCGGTCGACGCCGCCCGCGTACGTAGCGGCCAAGCCGGCGCCGCTGTAGAGGTCCGGCCGGCGGGACTCGGGGAACGCGGCGAACAGCGCGGCGACCCGCTCCGGGTCGGTGCCGCAGACGAACCAGCTTGCCCGGCCGATCCCCTGGTCGATTACCTGGTTGACGTGCCACGCCGGGCCGCGCACGACGGCCGGCGCCCGGGGCGCCTGGTACTGCTCGTAGACGTACTGGCGGGTCCTGAAATAGGCCTGGTGGAAGCCGTAGCCGTCGAGCAGCAGCCAGCGCAGCAGCGGATCCGGGGCGTACAGCGTGGACCAGCGGAACTTCGGCAGGCGGGCCATCGCCCAGCCGACACCGACGTAGACCATGTAGACGTGGTCGGCGCCCGGCCCGGCGAGCAGAGACCGCACGTGTCCGCCGCGCCCGGTGGGTAGGCCGTCGAGCACGGCCATGCCCATGCCGGCGCCCTCGTAGGCGAAACCGCGGTACAGCTCGGGCAGATGTTCGAGGTCCGCCGCGACGTCGGCCGGCCGACCGGTCGCCGCGGCGGCGCCATAACCGGTGAGGAAGGACTTGCCGACGGTCTCCAGCCGGTCCACCGCCGCCGCGGACTTGGCGTGGAAGCCGCGCACGGCGACCTTCGTCTCCGAGATGTCCGGCGTCAGGACGCGCCGTCGCAGGTTGTGCCAGGCTGTCATGTCACGGCCTCCGCTGGGGGTGGGAGAGGGCGAGCGCACCGAGGTGGTCGCGGATCTGCTGGCGCCAGGACTCGTAGTCGGGCGGACCGGCCGGGTCGGGCTGGCTCAGGCTGACGTCGTCGGCGAGCGTCGCCGCGGCCGGCACGGTGAGGCCGGTCAGCGCGTGCAACGTCGCCGCCGAGTGCTCCGGCACGAAGCCGGAGAAGTCGCGGGCCTTGGCGGCGAACACGGCGCCCTGCGCCAGGTGCTGCCAGTGCTCGCCGGACGCGCGGCGCAGCACCGCCAGACCGGTCTCGTCGCAGCCGCCGGCGAACGTGGCCGCGAGGCCGACGCCGCTCCACAGGTCGGCGTGCCGCTCGGCGGCGAAGGCGCGCACCGCGGCGTCGACGTGGTGCGGGATACCGCCGTGGATGAACCACAGCGCCCGCCCGATGCCCTGGTCGACCGCGCGCGGAAAGTAGTCGGCGCGGCCCTGCCACGGATACGGTGCCGGGCGCTGCTGGCGGTCGACCACGTCACCGGTGTCGAAATAGGCGCGGTCGAAGCCATAGCCGTCGACGGCCAGCCAGCTCATGGTCGGGAAGTACGGCGTGCCTGTCAGGTCGGGCAGGACGCCGCGCCATAACGGGCGGGGCAGCCGGGCCATCGCGAAACCGATACCGATGTAGGTGAGGAAGGTGTGCGGTAAACCCGGTCCGCGCAGTAGCCCCCGGGTGCGGGTGCCGCGGCCGGCGGCCATCGCGTCGCGTACGGTCAGCGCCATCGTCGCGCCCTCGTACGCGAAGCCGCGCAGCTCGGCGTCGACCATGTCGAGCCGGCGCTCCAGCCCCCACTGGTCCTTGAGGTCGATGCCCCACTCGAAGCCGCAGACGACGGCCTGCGGGATGGCCTCGAGGGCGCGGGTGGCGTCGGTGGGGGTGACCGGAAATCCGCGGCCGGCGAAGCTCACGTCGCCGAACGACGGCGTCAGAACCAACCGGCGCAGTGAACCTAGGACAGTGGACATCGGGGAAGCTCCCTCACGGGATGTGCGGGTGGGACTTCATGGTGTTACGCGATGCCAGGCCTTCGCGTCTCCTGGTGTGCGCCGTGCGCAGCGATGCGCTGGCGGGCCCCGATGCGGCGGGCGGCTTCGAAGGACGCCCAGCCGGCGACCTCCACGAGGACCTCGTCGCCGGGCATGTGGCGCCGGAACTCGGCGACCACCTCGTCGCCCACCTGGTGTGATGACACCGCGGTCAGCAGCGCGAGCCGACCGGCCGCGCGGTCGGCCGGGCCGAGCCCGGCGAGCAGGTCCTCGCACCAGGCCGTGGAGATCCCGGTGTCCGCGCCGCGCCAGTTGTCGAGGTGTTCGTGCACCACGGCGCGGACCGCAGGGGTCAGCCACCGCTCGCCGGCCGCGTCGAAGACCGCGGCGGCCCGGGCCATCGCACCGGCGATGCTCGGGCTGCTTGCCGCCCAGGCGGCGTCGGCCGGCACCGGCGCGTCCGGCAGCAGTTCGAGGGAGCGGCCGGGCTCGCGGTGCGCGCGTAGCGTTTCGCGCAGCAGCCGGCCCAGGCCCTGCTTCATCCGCTGCCGCGCCCGCCCGGTGAGGCCCGGCGGGAGCAGGAAGCTGGAGAGGAAGACGTTCACCATCCGGGTCAGGTAGTGCATGGCGGTGACCGTGCCGACGAGCTCCGCGCCCTGCTCGGGGTTGAGCCAGATTGGCAGCGGGAGGCCGCCCGGCGACTCCTGCGCGCCGCGCGCCCACTGGCTGATCTCGCGCAGCCGAGGGTCACGCATGTCGCCGGCACGGTCGGCGGCGAGTTTGTCCGCGTCGTACTCTCCGGCCATTTCGTACATGCTGACCGAGTGCATGTCCACGCAGTACGGGCAGATCGTGGCGACCGCGACGGCCGCCGCGGCGGCTTCCTTCGAGGCGCGGTCAACGGTGCCGCTGACCAGCAGCGGCTCGCGCATGAGCATCCAGTAGGCGGCAAGCGCCCGGGGGGACGGCGAGTGCATGAGCGCCGGCGGGATCACCAGTCGCATCTCGTCCGCCACCTGCTGGTACACCCGGTCGACCAGGCCGCTCGCCGAGAGTGCGGGAACCGGTGTGACATGGCGGACCTGGCGTTGCACGACTGAGGCTGCGACGCGGCTGACGATCATGACGACTCCTTCCGCTTGAGTGGCCAGTATCAGCAGATGCGGACGTCAAAAGCCCGTGCCTGAGGCGAGGGCAGCAATCCTGAAAAAATATTCGCCCGCGGAGACCTGTGATTGAATATCTCCGGTATCTAATTGCTACTTCAATGTTGCGCTGGCCAAGCTGGTCGGCCCCGCGGGTTGCCCGTCCAACTCGGCCGTGGTTAGCCTGACGAGGAGAATGAACGTTGGGATGCGCTGCTCAAAGCGCATTCTATTGTCCGCCGCATCGGATCGGTTTAATGGCAGAATCGTTCTTTGCGGCGTGGCTTATGCCTGGGGGAGCCAATAATGCAGGATGCGTCGGAAAAGGCAGTTCTGCGCGCCATCGCGACGATGCACGAACGCCTCGGCGAGCAATTGACGGTCGATGACATGGCGCGCGCCGCCATGTTCAGCAAGTTCCACTTCACGCGGATGTTCCAGCGGGTCACCGGCGTCTCACCGGGCCGCTTCCTCTCCGCGCTGCGCCTGCAGCGGGCCAAGGAACTGCTGGTCTCGACGCCGATGAATGTCGCCGACATCAGCGTCAGCGTCGGCTACAACAGCGTCGGCACGTTCAGCTCACGGTTCAGCCGGAGCGTCGGCATGTCGCCCACCATTTTCCGGCAGCGCGCCGGCTACGCCAGCGAGATCCGCGCCGACTCCGACGGCGTACGGCTCAGCGACGCGAGCCTCTCCTGCGAGGTGCACCCGGCCGGCCGTGACGAGAACACGCTGACGTTCGTCGGCCTCTTCCCCGAGCGCGTGCCCGAGGGCCGCCCGGTCCGCTGCGCGGTGTTGCGCGAATCGCGGCACTTCACCTTCAACCACGCGCCGCTGGGCCGGTGGTACCTGCTCGCCCAGTCGGTCTCGGCCGACCGGTGCCCGCCTGGGCTGTGCCGCGATCACGCCGACCGGCCGGTCGCCGTCGCCACCGCCGGGCCGATCACCATCCGGCCGGGCAAGTCGATCTCGACCGAGCTGGCGCTGCGGCCCGGCCGGGCCCTCGACCCGCCGGTGCTGCTCGCGCTGCTCGACGTCCGCACCTATGCGCTGAGCCGGCTGGCCGAGCAGAGCCGGCCCACCGAGGAATACGGCGTCGTCGCCTGAGCTCTCCCCGCGCCGCCCACTCCGAGGAAGCCATGGGCGCCCCGACTAGCGGCCCTGCTCATCGCGCTCGGCGTCCTCATGATGCGGTATAGGGACGTCCGGGTGCCCGCTATTTTCGGGTTCGGATGGTTTCCGACGATGCCCTACAACTGATTCCCCTGCCTGCAGCAGTGCGTTCTACTATCTACATTCCGGCCACCTCAGCAACGCTCCGACCAGGGCCGCCACGCTAGATCACCGATTGATTCGGGTGATCGGGTAAGTGGCGGCCCGGTGGATTGCGTCCGCTCGCGCCCTCCGCTAGCCTCTGGGCAGAGCGACGGACATCACAAAGGCCGCTAGCATTCGGAATTGGCCGGAATGGGCGCAATGGAGCAGGCAATCGAGGTAGCGGTCAAACGCGCGGTGACGACCATGCGCGATAATCTCGGCCAACCTCTAACCATTGACGACATGGCCCGCTCGGCCATGTTCAGCAAATTTCACTTCACTCGAGTGTTCCAGCGGGTCACCGGGATCTCTCCCGGCCGCTTCCTCTCCGCCCTGCGGCTGCAGCATGCCCAGCAATTGCTCGTCTCGACCCCGCTGCGGATAGCCGACATCAGCCAGCGGGTGGGTTACAACAGCGTCGGCACGTTCAGTACCCGATTCAGCCGCAGTGTGGGCATGTCCCCCACCGAATACCGGCTCCAGTCCGGATTCGCCCTGCAGATCGTCGCGGAAACGGACGAAAGCACGGCGTCACCGACCGGCGGTCGCGTCCAATGCCGTATCCGGATGCCGCAGGACGACCAGCCGCGGCTGATTTTCGCTGGCCTTTTCTCCGAGCGCATTCCGCAGGGCCGCCCGGTGCGCTGCGCGGTGCTCGCCGACCCGGAGCACCTCGAGCTCGACGACGTACCCGCCGGCACGTGGTACCTGCTAGCCCAGTCGGTGCCGGGATCGTGCAGCCACCCGGACGGCTATCAGGCCAAGGTGAACGAGTCGGTGTCGGTAGCCAGCCTCGGTCCGATCACCGTCGCGCCGCGCTCGGTGGTCCGCTCCGAACTGGAGTTCAACAGCGCCGGCCTGCTCGACCCGCCGGTCCTGCTGGCCCTCATGGACGTCCGCAAACTGGCGATGGAGATCGTCGCCCAGCGCACGCAGGCGCCCGTTGCGCTGGCGGCCGGAGCGACAGGTCCCCTTCTCTCAGGCGGCGGCTGGTAGCACCGAAGCCGCAACCGGGAAGTGGACCCGTCTCGGGCGGCTCGGCGACCCTGGTGCCGTGACTATCGCGACCGCACCCACCACGCTGGTCGCCGGCGCCCTGGCTTTCGCCACGCCGGCCTTCCCGGACGAGCGCGGCGTCTTCCGTACGCCGTTCCAGTCGTCGACGTTCACCTCGGTGATCGGCCGTCCGCTGTTCCCCGTGGCCCAGGTCAACTTCAGCGTCTCGCGCCGCGGCGCGGTACGCGGCCTGCACTACACCGCGACCCCGCCGGGCACTGCGAAATACGTCTACTGCGCGCACGGCCGCGCCCTCGACATCGTCGTCGACCTGCGGGTGGGCTCGCCGACGTTCGGGCAGTACGACGCCGTGGAACTCGACCAGCAGCGATGCCCAGCGCTGTACTTCCCGCTCGGGGTCGGTCACCTCTTCGTCGCCCTTGAGGACGACACGGTGATGAACTACCTGCTGTCGCTGGAGTACCGGCCGGAGAACGAGCTCGCGCTGGCGCCGTTCGACCCGCAGCTCGCGCTGCCGATCCCGGAGAACATCGATCCCATCCTCTCGCCGCGCGACCAGGCGGCGCCCAGTCTCGCCGAAGCCCTGGACGCCGGCCTGCTCCCGGACTACGCAGCCTGCCGCGCGCTGGAGGAACGGTACAACGCCTGCCAGTAGTGGCTCCACACCGGAGTGCTGGCCTCGGCGGCGCACTCCCAGCGGTCCCCCGGCGTGTAGACGGAGACGAACCGGCGGGACTGCTTGTGCACGGCCTCGCTGTCGAAGATGTCGATCACCTCGGTCAGCAGTCCCGAGCGCAGCGCCGTGGCCACCTGTTCGGC
>NZ_VSFA01000049.1 GCF_008119785.1 Micromonospora sp. MP36
GCGGCGCACCGCTGCCCCGCCGGCGGAAGCCGCGGGAGGGGTTGTTCGCGCTCTTCTTCCTGCTGCCGACGCTGCTGTTCCTCGTCGTCGGACTGGTGGTGCCGGCGATCCGCACGACGCTGCTCTCGTTCATGGACCGCGACAGCAGCAACTGGGTGGGACTGCAGAACTACGGCTGGATGTTCTCCGAGGGCTCGATCGTCCGGGTGCTGATCAACACCCTGATCTGGGTGCTCCTGGTGCCGCTGGTCGCCACCACGTTCGGCCTGATCTACGCGGTGCTGGTGGATCGGGCCCGGCTCGAGGCGGTCGCCAAATCTCTGATCTTCCTGCCGATGGCGATCTCGTTCGTCGGCGCCAGCATCATCTGGAAGTTCGTCTACGCGTACCGGGGCGACGGGCAGGAACAGATCGGCCTGCTCAACCAGATCATGGTCAGCCTCGGCGCCGAGCCGAGGCAGTGGCTGCTCGACTCGCCACTGAACACCCTGCTGCTGATCGTGATCATGATCTGGATCCAGGCCGGCTTCGCCATGGTGGTGCTCTCCGCGGCGATCAAGGCCATCCCGGCCGACATCGTCGAGGCCGCCCGGCTCGACGGGGTCACCCCGTGGCAGATGTTCTGGCAGATCACCCTGCCGAGCATCCGGCCGGCGCTGATCGTGGTGGTGGTGACGCTCTCCATCGCCACGCTCAAGGTCTTCGACATCGTCCGGACCGCCACCAACGGCAACTACGAAACCAGCGTGATCGCGAACGAGATGTACAACCAGGCGTTCCGGTACGGCGAGAACGGGCAGGGGTCGGCCCTGGCGGTCTTCCTCTTCGTCCTGGTCGTCCCGCTCGTGATCTACCAGATCCGCAACCTGCGTCAGCAGCGGGAGGGCTGAGATGACCACCGCCACGCCCACCGTCGGAGCCGGCGTCCAGGCCACCGGGGGAATCACCCGGGCCGCCCGGGTCCGCAAGCGGCTGAACAGCCGTACCGCCACCCTGGTCTCGATCGTCATCGCGCTGCTCTGGACGGTGCCGACCTTCGGCCTGTTCATCTCCTCCATCCGGCCGGAGGACCAGATCAAGACCACCGGCTGGTGGACGTTCTTCAGCGATCCGCAGTTCACCCTGGAGAACTACCGGGAGGTGCTGTTCGGCACCTCCTCCTCGTCCGGCCAGCTCGCCAGCTACTTCATCAACTCACTGGCGATCACCATCCCGTCGGTGCTCTTCCCGACGGCGTTCGCGGCGCTGGCCGCGTACGCGCTGGCCTGGATCAACTTCAAGGGGCGGGACTGGCTCTACATCGCGATCTTCGCGTTGCAGATCGTGCCGCTGCAGATGGCCCTGGTGCCGCTGCTGAAGTTCTTCTCCACCGGCGTCACCGTCGGCGGTGTCCAGGTGCTGCCGGCCTGGGATCTTGTCGACGAGCAGAAGTTCGCCCAGGTGTGGTTCGCCCACACCTGCTTCGCGTTGCCGTTCGCGGTGTTCCTGCTGCACAACTTCATCGCGCAACTGCCCGGGGACCTGATGGAGGCGGCCCGGGTCGACGGGGCCACCCACCCGAAGATCTTCCGCACCATCGTGCTCCCGCTGATCACGCCCGCGCTGGCCGCGTTCGGCATCTTCCAGTTCCTCTGGGTCTGGAACGACCTGCTGGTCGCGCTGATCTTCGCGGGCGGCCGCAGCGAGACCGCCCCGCTGACCGTCCGGCTCGCCGAGATGGCCGGCACCCGGGGCAACGAGTGGCAGCGGCTCACGGCCGGCGCGTTCGTGTCGATCGTCGTACCGCTGATCGTGTTCCTGTCCCTCCAGCGCTACTTCGTGCGCGGCCTGCTCGCCGGCAGCGTCAAGGGCTGACCCGCTGCTCCGCCGCCGCCGGCCCCGGCGGCGGCGGACGCGGGGCGGAGCGGGGGGAACACCGATGACGAAGATTGACGACGTCGCCCGCCTGGCCGGGGTCTCCACGGCCACCGTCTCCCGAGCGCTGCGCGGCCTCCCGACGGTCTCGGCCGCCACCCGGCGCCGGGTCCTCGCCGCCGCCGAGCAACTCCAGTACGCGGTCTCGCCGAGCGCCTCCCGGCTGGCCGGCGGGAAGACCGGCACGGTCGGCGTCGTGGTTCCCCGGATCACTCGCTGGTTCTTCGGGACCGTCGTGGAGGCCGTCGAGGACTTCCTCCACGAGCACGGGTACGACCTGCTCCTCTACAACCTCGGTGGCCGGGAGCAGACCCGGCAGCGGGTGCTGCGGACCGCCAACCTGGACAAGCGGATGGACGCGATCATCCTGGTCGCCACCCCGCTGCGGCCGGCGGACGTGTCCGCGCTGACCAGGCTGGCCCTGCCGGGGGTGACCATCAGCTCCGGCAGCGGCGTGCCCGGCTGGCCCCGGGTACGCATCGACGACGTGGCCGCGGCGCGGACCGCCACCCGGCACCTGCTCGACCTCGGCCACACGCGGATCGCGCACATCTCCGGCGACCCGGACGACGAGTTGGCCTTCACCACGCACCTGGACCGCCGGCGCGGCTACCAGGACGCGTTGCGTGGGGCCGGCATCCGGCCCGACCCGAGCCTGGACGTCGAGTCGCAGTTCACCATCGACGGCGGCATCCGGGCCACCGCCGAACTGCTGGCCCGGGGCGAGCCGCCCACCGCGATCTTCGCCGCCTGCGACGAGATGGCGATGGGCGCGATGACCGCGCTGCGGGACGCCGGGCTGCGGGTGCCGCACGACGTCAGCGTGATCGGCGTCGACGACCACGACCTGGCCGGGGTGCTCGGGTTGAGCACCGTCGCCCAACCGGCGGCGGAGCAGGGGCTGCTCGCCGCCCGGATCCTGCTCGACCCGCTCGGCGTGCGCACCGCCGAGCCGTACCCGGGAGTGGTGCCGCGACAGCGGATCGGGGACGCCGACGGCGACCCGCCCACGCCGTCCGTGATCCTGCCCACTCGGCTGGTGGTGCGGGAATCGACCGCGCCACCACGGGCACACTGAACGGATTCGGCCGTCAGGGTGGCGGCCGGGAACGACCGTCCGGCCGTCGGACGGCCACCGCTCGACAAAGGGGAGAAGGCTCTGAACACCGACGCGACACAGCAGGAAACGGCCGGCGGTCCGGCCACCGGTTGGTGGACCGAGGCCGTCATCTACCAGATCTATCCGCGCTCATTCGCCGACGCGAACGGCGACGGCATCGGCGACCTCCCCGGCATCACCGCCCGCCTCGGCCACCTGGCCGAGCTGGGGGTCGACGCGGTCTGGCTGTCCCCGTTCTACCCGTCCCCGCAGGCCGACGCCGGGTACGACGTGGCCGACTACCGGGACGTCGACCCGCTCTTCGGCACCCTGGCGGACGCCGACAAGATGATCGCCGAGGCGAAGGCGCGCGGGCTGCGGGTGATCGTCGACCTGGTGCCCAACCACACGTCGTCCGCGCACCGCTGGTTCCAGGCGGCCGTCGCCGCCGGGCCGGGCAGCCCGGAGCGGCAGCGGTACGTCTTCCGGGACGGCCGCGGCGCGCAGGGTGCCGAGCCGCCGAACGACTGGCAGAGCGTCTTCGGCGGCCCGGCCTGGACCCGACTGCCCGACGGGCAGTGGTACCTGCACCTGTTCGACCCCGGCCAGCCGGACCTGAACTGGGAGAATCCCGAGGTCCGGGCCGAGTTCCTGGACATCCTCCGGTTCTGGCTGGACCGGGGGGTGGACGGCTTCCGGGTGGACGTGGCGCACGGCCTGATCAAGCAGGCCGACCTGGCCGACTGGGAGGAGCAGCCGGCGATCCTCTCCGGCCCCGAGGTGGACAAGCCCCGCCCGCCGATGTGGGACCAGGACGGCGTGCACGAGATCTACCGGGAGTGGCGGTGGCTGCTCGACACGTACGGCGGGGAGCGCATCCTGGTCGCCGAGGCCTGGGTGGAGCCGGCGGAGCGGCTGGCCCGCTACGTCCGGCCCGACGAGATGCACCAGGCGTTCAACTTCGAGTACCTGCTCGCCGCCTGGACCGCCCCGGCCCAGTACGCGGTCATCACCCGCTCACTGGAGGCCACCGACGCGGTCGGCGCGCCCACCACCTGGGTGCTGTCCAACCACGACGTGGTCCGGCACGCCTCCCGGCTGGGCCTGCCGATCGGCGCCCCCCGGCCGAACGGGATCGGCATCGGCGACCCGCAGCCCGACGCCGCGCTCGGCCTGCGCCGGGCCCGGGCGGCCACCCTGCTGATGCTGGCCCTGCCCGGCTCGGCGTACCTCTACCAGGGCGAGGAGCTGGGGCTGCCGGAGCACACCACGCTGCCGGACGAGGTGCGGCAGGACCCGACCTGGGAGCGCAGCCAGCACACCGAGCGGGGCCGGGACGGCTGCCGGGTGCCGATCCCGTGGGAGGCCGACGCCCCGTCGTACGGCTTCGGGCCGACCGACGCGAGCTGGCTCCCGCAGCCCCCGATCTGGGCCGAGTACGCCCTCGACCGGCAGCGCGGGGTGCCCGGCTCGACGTACGAGCTGTACCGGACGGCGCTGCGGCTGCGCCGCGAGCACGGGCTGGGCGCCGGCGCGCTGCGTTGGCTCTCCTCCGGCGACGAGGTGCTCACCTTCACCAACGCCGGGCTCACCGTGCTGACCAACTTCGGCACGGCACCGGTGCCCCTCCCGGCCGGCGCCGAGGTCCTGGCGGCCAGCGCCCCGCTGGAGGGCGACGCCATCCCCACCGACGTCACGGTCTGGTACCGCGCCTGACCCATCAGGAGGGGCCCCTCGTACAACGCGAGGCGTTGACCGGGGGCCCTTCCTCACAGGCGGTCGGCGCGGGTGTGCAGGAGGTCGTGGACCTGCCCGATGTCGCGCGGCGAGGTACGGGCGGCGAGCCAGTACATCAGGCCGGTCGGGATGAAGAAGAGCTGGAACGCGGCCAGCCCGACGGCGTAGTTCAGCGGCGGCGGGAAGGCCGCCCGCAGCGCGTGGAAGGCCACCCCGACCAGTCCGTTGCCGGCCGCCCGGCCCACCCCGTTGACCAGGTTGCCCAGGCTGTAGACGGTGCCCCGGTGCTCCGGCGGGTTGACGTCGGCGATCAGCGCGAACCAGTTCGGCGAGTTCGCGGAGGTGAGCGCGAGCGCGAGCACCGCGGTCAGCAGGCTCAGCCCCACCGTGGGCTCGGTGACCACGCTGGCCAGCACCGCGGCGATCACCGTGCCGGAGCTGCCGCCGTTCGGCACGTCGATCCGGATCGGCACCAGGAACAGGACCAGGTAGAACGGCACGGCCGCGAGGATGCCCACCGCCGCGACCAGGGCCCGGCCGCTGGGCGTACGCCGCTGGAGCGCGTCGCCGGCCAACCCGCCCACGATGGACAGCACCCCGCCGAGCTGGAACAGGGTGGCGAAGACGCTGCCCACCACGACCGCGGTGGCCGGCGAGTAGCCCTGCGCCTCGGCGCGCTGGGCGAACAGCACCGGTAGCCAGACCAGCGAGCCGAACGCCGCCTGCGCGGTCAACCCCTGGAGAATCAGCCAGCGGTTGGTCCGCCGGCCCAGAATCCGCGGCAGGTCGGCCCGGCTGATCCGGTAGTCGTACTCGGCGCCGGCGTCGAGGGCCGCGGCCAGTTCCGGCTCGCTCTGCCCGCGCCGGATGTCGTACGTGAACAGGTAGGCCACGGTGGCGGCCACGCCGACCACGGTGAGCAGCAGGAACGGCCGCCGCCAGTCGATGGCGCCGAGGATCCCGCCGACGAGGGTTCCGGCGAGGGTGCCGACGCCCTGCGACAGCCCCCAGAAGCTCATCACCAGGCCCCGACGGCGGGGCGAGATCAGGTCGGTGACCACCGAGAAGCCGACAGAGCCGACCGCGCCCAACCCGACCGCGGCGACGAGTTGGGCGACCAGGAAGGTCGGGTAGTGCTGGGCGAGCGCGCTGCCGCCGGTGCCGGCCGCCCAGGTCAGCGTGCCGACCATCAGCAGTGGCTTGCGGTTGGTCCGGTCGCCCACGTACGCCCAGCCGACCGCGGCGACCGCGCTGACCAGGAAGCTCACCGCGGTCACCAGGCCGAGCAGCCGCTGCGGCACCCCCAGCGCGCCGGAGATCGGCACGTACAGCGGCGGGACCAGGCCGATCGCCACGTTGTCCAGCGAGGCGAGCACCACGAACACGACCACGCTGTAGAACCGGTGGGCCGCTCCCCCGCCGCGGATCGCACGCACAGCGAGCCACGCTACGCCATCTGGTCGCGTTGTCCCCCGGGCGCCGTCGCGCGCCGAGCCGGCGGCGGCAGCGGAAGCCCGGCCGCCAGCCGCGAGTCGGCGTCCCGGGCGCTGGGGTGGGCGACTCCGTGGAGCAGGTCGGCGGCTTCCCGCCAGGCGGCCAGCGCGCCGTCGTGGTCACCCTGTTCGTCCCGGATGTCACCGAGCATCAGCAGGGTCCTGCCCAACCACCGTTCGCCCTCGTTGCGGCCGACGCTGATCGCGGCGGCCAGCAGGTCCGCCGCCGCCGCCAGCCGACCCGCCCGGCGACGCGCGGCAGCCAGCACACTCAGCGCCTCGGCCGCGGCCGTCGGATACCGGATCGCCTCGGCGATGGCCAGTGCCTGCTCGGCCGCCACCACGGCCTCCGCGTCGCGCCCGGCCGCCAGGTAGATCCCGGCGAATCGGTACAGCGTGATCACCTCACCGTACGGGTCACGCAACTCGCGGAAGATCGACAGAGTGGTGGTGAGCAGTTCGATCGCGTCCGCGAACCGGCCGGCGTCGTGATAGACGCGGGCGAGGCCGTTCATGGCGTCGGCCTGGCTGCTCCGGCTGTCGCAGGCCGTGTAGAGATCAAGCGCCCGCCGCAACTGCTCCTCCGCCTCCCGCAGCCGGCCGTGCTCGCGTTCGATCGCCCCGAGGTGCTGCCGGGCGCGGGCGGCGCACCACAGGCTGCCGACCCGCTCGGCCAGCACCAGAGCCCGCTCCGCCGCCTGCCGAGCCTGCGGCAGGTGCCCCAGGAAACCCCGCAGGTAGGTCAACCGGTTGAGGGCGTGTGCCTGGCCGCAGTCGTCGTCGAGCGCCTCGAACAGTTCCGCCGCCCGTTCGGCGCAGCGGGCGGCGTCGGGGACGGCGAGGTACTCGTCGGCCCGGCTGCGGTACAACATCGCCAGCGCCGTCATGCGCCGGTCACCGGCCCGTTCGGCCGCCGCCTCGGCGAGCGAGTTGATCGACCGCCAGACGTCGACCGCTCCGCGCATCTCGAGGAACGGCCCGAGCACGTGCGCCAGCGCCCCGCACAGCTCGTCCAGCCCCAGGTGGTACGCCTGGCGTACCCCGGCCAGCAGCGATTCGCTCTCCGCCTCGTACCAACGGACCGGGTCGGTCGCCGCGGCGGACGGCACGCCCGGATCGAGCAGCATGGTGCCGCTGATCGCCGGCTCCAGCCCCGGGAACTGCTTGTCGGGCAGGCCCCGCATCGCGGACAGCGCGTAGCCGAGCCACGCGTTCAGGCCCGCCATCACGGCCGTACGCCGGGCCGCCTCGCCGATCCGGGCCGCCGCCCGTTCCCGCAGCAGCAACCCGACCAGGTCGTGGAACCGGTACCGGTCCTGGCCGGCGGCGTCCTGGCCGGCGTACTCGACGATGCGGTGCTGCACCAGCTGGTCGAGCAACGCCTCGGCGACCGCGACGGGCCGCTGCAGCACCGCCCCGGCGGCCCAGCTGGGGAAGCTCGGTACGGCCAGCAACGCCAGCAGCTGCCCGGCGCGGTCGGCGTCCGGCTCCAGGCCGCGGAAGCTGAGTTGCAGGCTGGCGCGTACCTCCAGGTCACCGTGGTGCAGCTCGTCCAGGCGATGCTGGTCGGCCAGCCGGTCGGCGAGCCGGTGCAGGGACCAGTGCGGCCGGCTGGCCAGCCGGGCGCCGACGATGCGTACCGCCAGGGGCAACCATCCGCACAGTTCGAGGAGGCGGGCCGCGACCGACGGCTCGGCCGCCACCCGTTCCGCACCCACCATCGCCCGCAGCAGCGCCAGCCCGTCCTCGTCGGGCAGCACGTCGAGGTCCAGGTGGTACCCGCCCTCCACGTCCGTCAGGTGGGAGCGGCTGGTGACGAGCACCGCGCAGCCGGATCCGCCGGGCACCAGCGGGCGCACCTGTGCCGCGCTCGCCGCGTCGTCGAGCACCACCAGCACCCGCCGCTCCGCCGTGATGGAGCGGTAGAGCAGGATCCGTTCCTCGACGTCGTCGGGGATGGCGGCGCGGTGCGTGCCCAACGCGACGAGGACCCGGCCCAGCACCTCCGCCGGCTGCTGGGGCCGGTCGTGGGTGCCGCGCAGCCCGACGTACAGCTGGCCGTCGGGAAAGCGGGCCCGCAGGCGGTGGCCCACGTGGGTGGCCAGCGCACTCTTGCCGACCCCCGGTATCCCGGAGATGATCACGACCGGAACGGCCGCGTCCACCGCCGGTCCGGCCTGGGTCAACCGGCGGCACAGCTCGTCCACCTCGGCGACCCGGCCGGTGAAGTCACCGACGTCCGCGGGAAGCTGGGCTGGAAGCGCGACCGGCGGGTACGCGACCTCAGCAGCCGGGCGCGGCTCGGGCTCGGCCGCCGCGTCACGGGCCGCCAGCCGGGCCGCCGGGCGCTGGTCGTCATCGGATCGATGATCGGTGCCGGCAAGGATGGCCCGCTCCAGCCGCTGCAGGTCGACGCCGGGCTCGATGCCCAGCTCGTCGGCCATGCGCCGGCGTCCGGCGCGGTAGACCTCCAGCGCCTCGGCCGTGCGCCCGACCGCGTCCAGCGCGGTCATCAGTTGCCCGCGCAGCCGCTCGCGCAGCGGGTGTTCGGCCACCAGCCGGGTCAGCTCCGGGACCAGCTCGGCGTGCCGGTTCAGCGCGAACTCCGCGTCGACCAGCTTCTCCGTGGTGGCCAGCCGCAGCTCGGCCAGCCGGTGCGCCTCGGAGGCGGCGAACGGCGACGGCACGTCGGTCAGCTCCGGCCCGCGCCACAGCGCCAACGCGGCGCGCAACGCCGCCGCCCTGACCTTCAGCGGCAGCCCGTCCTGGTCCGCGTCGCGCAGCAACTGTTCGACCCGCGCCAGATCGAGCTGTTCGTCCTCGATCCGCAGCAGATAGCCGGGACTGCGGGTGACCAGCAGGCGGTCCCCGCCCGGCCGGCCGGTGTCGCCGAGCAGCCGGCGTAGCGACGACACGACCGTCAGCACCTGTTCCCGGGCGGTCGCCGGAGGCGACTCCGGCCACAGTCCGTCGATCAGCTCGTCGACCGAGACCACCCGGTTGCGCCGCAGCAGCAGCGCGGCCAGGACGACGCGCTGGCGGGCACCCGGCAGTGGGATCAGCCCCGATCGCCCCCGCACCTCCAGCGAACCGAGCACGTTGAAGGCGAAGTCAGGGGTGTGGATGCCGTGCTGCCCCCCGGCGGTCTCGCGGTCCACCGGGTCCGCCCCGGAAGTCACCGCGCCCCGGATCCGCGCCCTGGCCGGGCTTCCCGAACCCGATCGTTCGGCACCGTCCACATCACGCACCTGCCCGTCCGGTCGCCAGAAGAGCCGCGTCAGCGGGAGCCGCCCCGTCCGTCCAGCGAGGCGCTACCCGTACGATATCGATCAATGCGTCTGGCGTGGTCGGTGCTTGGTCACGGAGCGGTAACGGCGGTCCGCCACCGGAGCGACGACCTCCGGTGGCGGACCTGGTGAGCGCGGGTCACCCCGCTCGACACATCCTTACCGGTCCTCCTCCCATCCGGCGGAGAACCAGATGGCCGCCAGCAGGACCACCAGCGGCAGCACCGGCCACCAGCTCGCGGGAAGCAGCGCGGTTCCCAGGGCGAGGAACGCGATCACGCCGAGGAGAAAGAGCCAGCCACGCCGGGAGCCGAACAGCAGCCGGAACCGTTGCCGTACGCCCATGAGACCTTCCGCCCCAACTCCGCTCACGGCCACCACGTCCGCTTGGCCCTGAAGATGTACCGGTGGGCCCCGGCGATGTGCTCCAGCGGCCCCGGGCTGCCCTTGATGCCCTTCGCCACCCGGGCCATCTTGAAGGCGCGGGAACCCGCGGTGAGGCGGGCACCGTACCCACCGAGCAAGGCTCCCACGGCGCCTCGCTGCAGCATCGTGCCGACGCGGAAGTCCTTGGTGCCCGCCGTGCCGGCCGCGTACGAGCCCATCCCGGACGCCGCACCGACCAACATGACACAGGCGATCGCGGTAGCCCCGCAGGCCAGCGCCCCGAGTGCGGCGCCGATCCCGACCCCGATCATCGCGTAGGTCCGCCAGTTGTTCTTGAAGTGGTTGCCCACCGCCTTCGCCGCGCCGGTGACGGCGTGTCCCGCCGCCTTGCGGCAGGCGCTGCTCCAGAAGCTGGTCAGCTTGCACCGCTGATGCTTCTGCTTCTCCTTGGCCGCGGCCTCGCGGGCCTTCTTCGCCAGCGCCTCGCGCGCCTTGCGGGCAGCCTCCTCCCGGGCGCGCTTGGCGGCGTACTCCCGGGCCAGGCGCCGGGCCTCCGCCGCCTTCCGCATGTAGTCACAGCCGTCGCAGTAGTGGTGCGACGACGACGATGACGAAACCGGCCTGGAGTAGTCGCAGCCGTCGCAGTAGTGGTGCGCCGCGGGGGAGGGCTTCTTCGCCTTCTTCTTGGCCTTCTTCGCCGGCTTCTTCTTGGGCGGCGGGTTGTTGTAGCCGCCGCAGCCGTCGCAGTAGTGGCCGCCGGGCAGCACCCGCCACTGCCCGTCCGGGTCGCTCATCGTGACCGGGGTGTTGTCGGCGTACGCGTACCCGTTCATCTGCTGGGGGGTGTCGGTGCCGATGACCGGGTCCACCGAGATGAACCGGCCGGTGTCCGGGTCGTACTCGCGGGCACCGAGATGGGTCAGCCCGGTGGTGGCGTCGACCGTGCCCCCCACGTACCCCTTCTGGTCCGGCCAGCTCGCCGGAGCCGTGCCGCGCAGCTCGCCGAAGGGCAGGTAGCGGCGTTGGGTCAGGGCCAGGTCGTCGGCGTCGACGGCCAGTTGCGCCGTCCCGTGCTGGTCCTCCGCCTCGAACGAGAGCCCGCCCGTGGTGGTACGCACCGCGGTGGTCGAACCGACGTCGTAGTACCGGGTCGCCGTCACCGCGTCCGTGGACCTGGCGAGCCGCAGTTCCGTGTTGTCGAGGTAGAGGGTGACGGCATCCGGCTCGCGGCGGATCAACCGGTCCCCGTCGGCGTCGTACAGGAACTCCGTGACCTTGCCGCCCTCGGTGACCGAAGTCAGGTCGCCCTCGGTGTCCCAGACCAGGGTCTGGACGGAGCCACCGACCGTACGCCCGGTGGTGTTGCCGGTCGCGTCGTAGGTGTAGCTGTTCGTCCGGCCGCCGGTCGTCACGGTCGAGAGCGCGTGCGGCCGGGCCGACCCGGCAGCCGGATAGGTGGAGGTGCTGGTGGTCCCGGCGCCGGTGGTGGTGTCGTAGTTGGTCTCGCTGAGCCGGTTGCCGGTCTTGTCGTAGGTCCAGGACTGCCAGTACGGTGCGGGCCCGCCGAGAACGTCCACCCCGGGCGCGGCCGCGCAGTTGTCGGTCGCCGTCCAGGCGGTGGTGAGCCGGCGCAGGTCGTCGTACCGGAAGCACTGGGTGTCGGCCACGCCGCCGGAGGGGGTGTCGGCGATCCGGGTGACGTTGCCGGCGCCGTCGTAGGTATAGGTGACGTCGGCCAGGTGCAGCGGCGACACGTTACGATCGACCACCGTCCGGCTGAGCTTGCGGGTCGCGTCGTCGTAGAAGAACGTCTGCGCGATCTGCTTGCCCGGCACCGCCTGCATGGTGTACTGCAACGGCTCGTCGTAGGGGCTGTAGGTGGCCGAGACGAGCAGCGTGGACAGACCCGTCTGCGCCGTCTGGAGCCGGCCGTCCGCGTCGTAGCTGTACCGCAGGGTCTCCGGTGCGAGGCCACCGGCCGCGGGGTACGAGACGGACAGCGGGTCGCCGGTCGGCGTGTACCCGGTGTTCACCCGGTAGCTGCCGGCCAGCTTGCCCTCCACCGCCGGGATGGTGACCGTGCTGCCCAGCGAGCGGTAGCGGGAGTCGTAGCCGTTGACCGACGTGGTGTAGGCATTGCCGTTGACGTACCGGGTGGACGAGGCGGCCTGCCCCTTCACCACGGTCCCGTTGGTCAGGGTGTCGTAGGTCCAGTCCGCCAGCTTGGGACCGGCGGTCGACCCGGCGTACATGGCGGTCTTGCGACCGAGCCCGTCGTACGTGTAGGCCAGGGTGGCGCCGCGCGCATCGGTGGTGGTCAGCACCTGGTCGGCGTTGTCGTAGGTGTAGGTCGTGGTGCCCTTGTCCGGGTCCTCCTCCTGCACCTTCCGGCCCCGCAGGTCGTAGGTGTACCGCCAGACGTTGCCCACCGGGTCGGTGATGCTGGCCAGCTCACCGGCCCTGGTGTACGTGTAGCGGGTGGCGTCGTAACCGCCGCCCGGCGTACCGCCGGAGTGCTGGCGCAGCTCAGTTGTCCGGCCCTCCGGATCGGTGATCGTCGTGGTGGCCGTGCCGCCCGCCGGCGGGGTGACCGAGACGCGGTCGCCGCCGTAGCTGGTGGTGGTGCGCCACTTCTCCGCGCCGAAGGAGAGGAAGATCTCCGCCGTCTCCCGCTCGTTGCCGTCGTAGACGGTCCGGGTCTGGGCCGGCACGGCGTTGTCGTCGACGGTCAGCAGGGTGGTGCCGGCGGTGCCGTCGTTCCAGTAGGCCGCGTTGCTCTTCACCTCCAGGCCGCGGGAGTCGTAGTAGGTGTCCGTGACGATCCGGCCGCCGCCCGCGGCGGGCTGCTGCGTCTGACGTTCCCGCAACTGGCCGTCGTAGAACGCGTACTCCTTGTCATAGGTGTCGTCGTCGCGGATCGTCTCGGTGGTGACCACGTTCGGCGCGGTGGCCCGGATGAGGTAGGAGAACTTCATGTTGGGCGTGGCGTCGCCCGCCTTGGACCGGTCGGGGAGCCAGACCGCGGCGGACCGGCCGAGCGGGTCGTAGGTCAGGTCGGTCCGCCGGCCGTTCGGGTCCACGATCGCGGTCTCCACGCCCCACGCCGGCTCGAACGTGGTGGCGGTGGCGTGCCCGAGCGGGTTGGTGACCGTGGTCGCGGTGACCGGGCCGGTGGCCGGGGTGAAGACCGTGCTGGTCTTGCGGTCCAGCTCGTCGAACGTGTCCAGGGTGCGCCCGTAGCTGTCGTACGTCGCCCGGGAGGCCTGCACGTAGACCGGCGTGCCGTTCGAGTACGACGCCACCTCCTGGGTCAGGGTCTCGTCGCCCTTGGTCGGCGCGGTCCCGAAGGTGGTCGAGCCGTCGTAGAAGGTGCGCGTGTCGGAGAGGACATCCGCCGGGCGGGACGGCGTCACCGTGCAGGCCACCCGGACCCGCTCGACCCGCACCTCGTAGTCGATCATCCACTTCGCGGTGTCCCGGGCGTACGTGGTGCGGTTGCACTCGTCGTCGGCGCTCGTCGCGGTGTCGCCGAGGTCGTTCACCTCGGTCGGCAGCCCGTACGAGTCGTAGCTGGTCTGCACCTCGGTGCGCCGCCAGCCGCCGGTCGACAGCGCGAGCCGGCTGCGCTTGCGCGCGATGCCGGTGAGGTACGCCTTGGTCGCGCCGTGCGTGGCGGTGGCCGCCGAGATCCAGGGATCGTTGATCTCGCCGTTCAGCACGGTCCCGCCGACCCCGTCGTAGGTCATGCTCTCCCGGGCCAGGCCGGCCAGGCTCGGATGGTCGGCGACCGACCCGCCCTCCGAGTCGCCGACCGAGACGCTGCGGGTGCCGCTGGACAGCTTGTCCCCGTCCATCCCGCGCAGGTAGAGCGTCTCGCGCAGCGAGCGCACCCCGCCGGGGGCGCCGTGGGTCACCCGGACCCGCGCGAAGCCGCGCCACTCGCCCCAGGTGCGGTACTTCGCCGGGGTCAGTTCGTTGTCGTCGTGGTGCCAGGCGCCGCCGCCGAGGTACTCGTAGTCGGTCTGCTCGATCCCGGCCACGCCGGACTGGTCGTCCTCGAGGACCTGGACCGCGACGTACTTGTGGAACCAGTCGAGCTGCGGCTGCAGCGCGCCCTCCGGCACCCAGTACTGCGGGAAGCAGCGCTTGGTGTTGGTGTCCGGGGTCGGAGCGGCGGCCCGGGTGCACTCCCGGCCCGAGTAGTTGACCCGCAGGTGCCCGCCGGACTCGTCGTACACGTCGGTCACCCGCCACTTGTACAGCGGCGGGATGCCCTCCAGCGCGTCGACCCGGTTCTCCAGCTGCACGCCCTCGAAGGTCACCGCCGGCAGCGCCAGGCTGCCGCCGACCTGGCCGGTGCGGGTGATGGAGGCCAGCCAGAGCGACGGCGACGTGCCGTCGCCCGGGGCCCGGTACTGGTAGCCCAGCTTCCAGCTGTTCACGTTCCCGGTCCCGGACACCCGGGTGGTCACGCTCGCCAGCCGCTTGCGGGTCCAGAAGGTCGGGGCGAACCGGTCGGTGCAGCTCGCGCCGGCGTCGCAGTTCTGGTCGTACGGCACGTCCGGCCAGTTCTTCGCGGTGTCCTTGGTGATCGTCCCGGTGCCGCAGGTCGCCCCGTCGGCGCACCGCTCCTCCACGGTGAAGACCACCTGCATCGGGGCCGTCGCCGAGTAGACCGTGTCCGACCGCTGCCCGTAGTCGATCCGGCTCAGGTAGCCGCCGCGGACGTACGTCGTGCCGGCCGTGGCGGTCAGATTGCGGCCGTAGTAGTTCGATTCCTTCGTGTACCAGTACGACATCGCGTTGCCGTTCGAGTCCACGACGTAGTCCAGGTTCCACCGCCACGCCTGGTTGCAGTACGACGATGCGAAAGTGCTCGCGTGGCACGGCTCACCGCTGTCGTCGCCGAACACCGGCGCCGTCCAGACCGACTCGGTCACCGCGGCGTTGGTGGTCCAGCCCGGCAGCCGGTGCAACCCGTAGAAGTACTGAGTGCCGTCCCGGGAGGTGATCTTCCAGTACTCCCCGTTGTCGTCCCCGTTCGCGGCGCCGGTCAGCCGCTCCACCCGGGAGCCGTCGTCGTTGCGCGGATGCCACGCGCCGGTGGTGTCGTCCTTCACCAGCTCCACGGTGCGCCCACCGAGCGAGAGGAAGGCGTTGTCGGTCTCCCAGCACAGGTCGTACGGCTTCGGGCTGAACGAGACGTCGTCGGAGCACGAGCCGTACCGCCGCTCGATGAAGCCCTCGCTGAAGTCCCAGCCCTCACCGACCCAGGACGACTGGTTGTTCGTCGACACCGTGCGCCCGTCCACGCTGCCCGACGAGTACGCCAGCGTGAGGTCGGGCTCCGGCCCACCGAAGGCGGGCACCTCCTCCATCGGGTACGACCAGCTGAAGTCGCCGGCCGAGCCGCCCGCCTCCCAGGACGACGACGCCGACAGGGCGCTCGCCTTGTAGTCCCCGGCGCTGCCGGACGCGGTGGCGGTGGCCGCCAGCACGGTGGGCGTGGCGCCCACCGGGGTGTCGGCGGTCAGCCGCCCGGAACGGACGTCGTTACGGGACGGCAGTGGCGTACCGGCGCGGCAGTCCGGGCGCTCCGGGGTGGTCAACACGCACGCCGGGAGGCGCACCAGGCGCAGCCGGGAGCCCCAGTCGCCGCCGTACGCGTCGCGGAACCCGGAGTAGTCCACCTCGACGGAGGCGCCGGGCGTGCCGGCCGCCGCCGCGCCGGTCCCGGTGGCGGCCACCGTGAGCAGCAGGCCGCGCAGGTCAGCCCGGCGCGCGGCGTCCTGGCCGAGCACCTCCACCCGCAGGCCGTCCGGCCGGGCGGCGCCGGCCGCGCCGACCCGCACCGGCAGGCTGCCCGCGGGGACCGGACGCGTCCGGGCCGCCGCCGACAGGCCGCCGGCCAGCGCGTCCTTGCGGTCCGCGGCGGACAGCCCGGCCAGGTTCGCCGGCAGCGCCACCTCGGCGACGCCAGGAGCCGGCCAGGACGCCGCGGGCGCGAACCGCCGCGCCACGGTGGACGACCGCGCCGACGGGGGTACGAAGTCCCGGCCGGGCACCGACCGTTCCCGCGCCACGTCGGGCTTCCACCTGAGCGGGGCCGCCGCGGCCGGTTTCGCCGGCACGGTCAGTGCTCCGGCCGCCAGGGCGGACGCCACCGTGCCGGCCAGCACCACCGCCAGCCGTCGGCTGATCGGGCGCATCCGTCGCCGGCGCGCACGACTCGTCACGATCGTTCTCATCACCGATTCCCTCCCGTGTCGTGCGGCCGGCCGGTCACCCGGCCTGCGCGGTGTACAGATCCCAGATCGCCTGGTCGCTCAGCGGTCCCGCGTACGCGCGGGCGTCGTCCACCGCACCGGTGAGGTACTGCTGGAACGTCACGCCGGCCGAGCCCCGGCCGATCCGCACCGCGCCGCCGGCCTGCCAGGTGCCGGCGAAGTACGACTCGGCGACGAACTGGCCGTCGACGTAGAGCCGCAGCGCGTGCGCCTGCGCGTCGTACACCCCGGCGAGGAACGTCCAGGTGCCGACGGTCGGCGTGTCGAACTGGTCCACCGCCTCGCAGATCTCGGCGGAGGCCGAATCACCCACCGGCGTACGCATCGACCAGCGGTAGACCCCGGCCGCGGCGTCCCAGGACCAGCCGAGGTTGACGCCCCCGATGTTGCCGCCGTCCTGGCTGAGCGCGATCCCGTTCTTGGTCAGCGCGTCCGGCCGGACCCAGGCGGTCACGGTGTAGCTGCCGTCGGTCCGGATCGCCGGGGCGGTGGTGCTCAGCACCCCGTCGGCGAGCTGGACGGCGTTCCCGCTGACCCCGGCGATCCGGGTCACGCCGGTCGTCGACCAGGTGGCCGGGTGCCCGCCGACCGAGTCCGCGGCGGTCGTGCCGGAGGTCTCGTCCAGCTTCCACCGCCCGGCCAGGCGCGGCACCTGCTGGATCTCACCCGGCAGCAGCACCCGGTCGTAGAACCGCTCGGCGTCGAGGTCCCCGGGCCAGTAGTCGGTGAAGTTGCCGTTCCACTTCGACCGGCCCAACTGCACCGGCCCGCTGCTGTTCCACGGCGTGGTGTAGCTGGCCGTGCCCTCCAGCACCCCGTTGACATAGAGCCGCAACTGCTGGGCGGGGGCGTCGTACACGCCGATCAGGTGGTACCACTCGCCCGCGACCGGCTTCGTGGTCGAGACCGCCTGGGTGGTGACGGGTGAGTCGGCGTCCCCGCTCATCCGCTTGAATTCCCAGTGCTGGTAGGTCGCGGAGTAGTACAGCAGGAACGCCGCGCCCCGATTGCCGGGCTGGGACATCGCCGCGCCGTTCTTGGTGGTCCGGTCCAACCGGACCCAGGCGCTGACCGAGAACGACCTGGTGGTGTCCGGGACCAGGTCGGTGGTGCTGGCGTAGCCGGTGGCCCCGTCCAGGTTCAGCGCGCCGCCGGTGACCCCCTCGGTCCAGGCCGCGCCGCCAGCGACGGTGGCGTGGTGGAGGCCGCCCGAGACGTCCTCGGCGACGGTGCCGTCACCGGTGTAGTCCAGCGGCCAGTCGGCGACCGGCCCGGACGGCTCGGTGGCGTAGAAGACCACGGTGGCGACCTCGGACCGGTTGCCCGCCTTGTCCACGGCCCGCGCGTGCATCCAGTTGACGAACCGGTCGGGTACGACGGTGACGTTGACCGGCGTGGTGGATGCGGACGGCGTCGCCTTCTTGGTCAGCGCGGTGACGTCACCGTTGACCGTGTACTCGTAGTACGACACGTCGGTGCCGCCGTTGGGGCCGAGGGTGACCGTGAGCCCGGCCCCCATGACGGCATTCGACTCGCCGTTGTCCGGGAAGCCGGTCGAGGTGACGGACGGGATCGGCGGGCGGGTGCTGTCCACCTGGAACTCGCAGAAGCTGCTCCACGTGCTGGTGTCGGTGCCGTCCTCGGCCCGTACCCGCCATTTGGCGATCGAGCCGTTGCTGAACGCGCCGCCCGGTACCGTCACGGCCACCACGGTCGGGGTCTTGCCGGCCACCGTCGCCGACGTCCAACTGCCGACCGGTGCCGTGCCGCTCGCGGTCCACCACTCGAAGCGCGCCTTGACCGCGTTGTCCGCGTCGCTGACCGTGGCCCGCAGGGTCGGGGTCGCGGTGCCCAGCACCAGGCGGCCCGAGCCGGTGGTGCAGAGCGTCGAGTTGTCGGTGGTCAGGTTGGTCGGCGCGGCGGGCACCGTGTTGTACTCGATGGTGAAGGTCGGGTTGTTCCGGAACTTCTTCCACGACAGGGTGTCCCTGTTGGACTCCGCCGTCGACGACGCCCGCAGGCCCTCGTGGATGCTGCTCCAGCTGTTCTTGGCCGCTTTCTGCACATGCGCGGTGACGTTGAACTCCACCCCGCCGGCCGGGCAGCTCGACGAGTACCCCTTGGCCACGCTCTTCGCGTCGAGCTTGGTGATCCAGCTCGGCTGCTTGTTCCAGGTGGTCGTCGACCCGAACCCGCCGACCTCCCACGCCTGCACCTCACGGGTCGTGCACGAGCGCGACCACGTCTCGTACGTCTGCAGCGTCGCCTTCAGCACGTGCTTGCCCCGTACGCCGGAGGTGTCGATCTGGAAGAGCGACCGGGTCAGCTTGCCGTCCGTGGCGTCATAGCCGACCCGGGCCACGTTCTCCGAGCTGCCGAGGTTGGCGCCGTTGTAGAAGGAGGTGTTCGGATAGTTGCTCCACACCTGGGTCCAGTTGAGCCGGCTGCCCGACCAGGACGGGTCCAGGTAGACCGGGTAGCGGGTGTCCGGGGCGGTCAGCAGGTCGCGGTCCGGCGCCAGGGCCAGCGCGTCGGCGGTGAGCGCGACGCCCATCGACCGAATCCGGCCGCCGGGCACGTCGGCGGCGCGGGGGCGGGCCTGTCCCGGCGCCGCCGCGGCGGTCACCTCCCCCGACGAGTCCCACATGTACGCCGCCGGGGCCCGGAACACCTCCCGCCCCGCCGCGTCGACGGCCGCCAGGCCGCCGCCCGCACCGGTCCGCACCGACAGGCCGGACCGGGTCACCGGGAACCGCAGCCGGTGCAGGGCCGGGTTCGCCGCCGCCTGGGCGGACTTGACGACCAGCAGCTGCGACAGGCTCTCGACCTCGGCCCGCAGCAGCAGGTCGACCCCGGGCAGCACCTCCCGGTAGGTGGCGGTGTTGCCGGCGAGGACGGGTGCTGGCAGCTGCCCCGGCCACGCCAACGCCAGTTCCGTCCCGTCGCGGCGCAGCCGCACCAGCGGCCCGCTGCCGCCGCCGGAGAACGCCATGTCCAGCGTCGTCGCGGCCGGCGCCACCGTGCCGTCCGCCTTGGCGTGCAGCGTGGTGTCCACCGGCACCCACTCCGCGCCGCGCCGCACCCGCTCCGGTACGACGGACTGCCGCATGGTGAAGGTGCCGTTCGGATTCGCGAAGACCTGGGTGTTCTCGGTCCGCAGGGCGGTCGCCTCGACCCGCTGGCGGGTGGCGACGGCGGCGGCCCGGGCCGCTTCCTCGCCGAGGGCCGACGGAGCGGCCGGCGCCGCGGCGGCCCCGGGCGCGGTCAGTAGGCCGCCCACGACGGCCAGCACCGCCACCAGCACCGTACGGCGTGGACGGCGGGTCACGGAGGCTAACGGATTCCCGGCAGACATCGACGCCCCTCCCAGTCTTCAAGGTTCCTGGAGGGTCACGCACCGGCCTATCGCCGGACTACTCGCCGGCTATCACGGGGGCATCGCGTGGGGATGGCGGGACAGGGCCCCGCTGACGAGGCGCCGTCAGAGGTAGCCGCCGATCTCGACCGGCACCGCGCCGGCCGGGACCGCGCCGGCGCGCAGCGCGTACAGCTCCGCCAGGGTGGCGCCCTGCGGCGGGATCCCCGCCGAGCTGCCGAGCCACTCGGTCGCCTCGGCGTACGACAGCGGGCCGACCTCGATCCGGGCCAGGCAGCGACCCGGCCGGACGACCGCCGGGTGCAGCCGGGACAGATCCTCGTTCGTGGTGATCGCCACCAGCACGTCCCGGCCCTGCCCGAGCAGCCCGTCGGTCAGGTTGAGCAGCCGGGACAGCGCCTGCCCGGCGGCCTGCTTGGCCTCGCCCCGGATCAGCTCGTCGCAGTCCTCCAGGATGAGCAGCCGCCAGCGGCGCCCGGCGCCGCCCTCCTCGTCCTCGTCGCCCACGGCGATGTCCGAGAGGTAGGCCGCGTCGCCGAACAGCACCTCCGGGTCCAGGACCGCGTCGACCTGGCACCACTCGCGCCACTGCCGGGCCAGCGCCCGCAGGGCGGTCGTCTTGCCCGTGCCGGGCGCGCCGTGCAGCAGCACCAGCCGACCCGAGACGGACTCCGGGGTGGCGGCCATCAGCGCGTCCAGGGCGGTACGGGCGGTCGCCGCGTAGTTGTGCCGGATCGTCGTCCACTCCGGAGCGACGATCGACCGGAGGTCGCGCCGGGCGCCGCGGCGCGGGTCGTGGTGCCAGAACCCGATCCGGCCGGTGTCCGGGTCCTCGGGCTCGGCGGCCCCCTCGGTGATCCGGTCCAGGGCCGCCTGCCCGATCTCGTCGTCCACGGCGGTCACGGTCACCTCGGCGTCCCGCCCGTTCCAGGTGACCACCCGGGCGGTCCAGCCCTCGCCGTCGAGCAGCCGGTAGCGCCGCCGGTGCTCGACGGCGGTACGCAGGACCCGCGCGTCGGCGGGGGTCAGCGTGGCGTCGGGGCGGAGCCGGGACAGCCGGACCGTCCGCGCCCAGGGGTGCCGGCCGGTGACGAAGTCCGCCAGCGACAGCGCGTCGACCACGTCGCAGGGGGTGTCGGCGTCGTCGTACTGGAGGACCGAGGGCAGCTGGCTGTCAGCCGGGGCGGTACGCATCCCTGGATCATCGCCAGCGCCCGCCCCAGCCGTACAGCCCTTTACGCCGGGGCGGTTTCGAGGCGGTCCGCGACCAGGTCCCGGACCTGCGCGTAGCGCGCCCGGATGGCGGGCACGGGCTCCGACGACTCCAGCTCGGCGCGTCTGACGCCGCGCCGCGACCTGGAGCCGCCATCGGCCGCGTACTCCTCGGTGTCGCCGACGGTCCACGCCGGTGGCGCCGCGCCGCCGAGGGCGACCCAGGCGGCCTGGCGGGCGGCGCCGTCGGCGACGTACTCGCCGGGCGGCGGCACGACCACGGGCCGGCCGAAGACCTGCGGGGCGATCCGCCGCACGGCCGCTGACCGGGCCCCGCCGCCGACCAGGATGATCCGGCGGGCGGTGGCGCCCTGCGCGGTCAGCGCGTCGAGCCCGTCGGCGAGCGCGCAGAGCATCCCCTCCACGGCCGCCCGGGCCAGGTGGGCCGGGGTCGAGCTGCCCAGGGTGAGGCCGTGCAACGAGCCGGTGGCGGCGGGCCGGTCCGGGGTCCGCTCCCCCTCCAGGTAGGGGACGAGGACCAGCCCGTCCGCGCCGGGCGGGGCGGCCAGGGCCAGCTTGCTCAGCTCGTCGAGGCCGACCCCGAGCAGGGTCGCGGCGGCGTCGAGCACCCGGGCCGCGTTGAGCGTGCAGACCAGCGGCAGGAACCGGCCGGTGGCGTCGGCGAAGCCGGCCACCGCCCCGCTCGGATCGGCGGCGGGCGCGTCGGCCACCGCGAAGACCGTGCCGGAGGTGCCGATCGAGACGATCACGTCACCCGGGCCGGCCCCGACCCCGAGCGCCGCGGCGGCGTTGTCGCCGGTGCCGGGGCCGAGCAGGACGCCACCGGTGCCGCCCCGCCCGGCGAGCGCCGCCGGATCCAGTGGTCCGGCCGGGTCCGCCGGGCCGAGCACGGCGGGCACCCGGAGCTGCCGCCCGAAGGCGCGTTCCAGCAGGTCGAGGCGGTACTCGCCGGCCCGGGGCGACCAGTAGCCGGTGCCGCTGGCGTCGCCTCGGTCGGTGCGCAGCGCGTCCAGCCCCGGCGCGCCGGCCAGCCGCCAGGTCAGCCAGTCGTGCGGCAGGCAGACCGCGGCCACCCGGTCGGCCTGCGCCGGCTCGTGCCGGGCCAGCCAGCGCAGCTTGGTGGCGGTGAAGCTGGCCACCGGCACGCTGCCCGTCGCCTCGGCCCAGAACCGCCGGCCGGCCTCGCCGCCGCCCGCCTCGGCGATCAGGTCTTGCGCGGCCCCGGCGGATCGGGTGTCGTTCCAGAGCAGGGCGGGCCGGACCACCCGGCCCGCCTCGTCCAGGCAGACCATGCCGTGCTGCTGGCCGGCGACCGACACGGCGGCAACGTCGGCCAGCCCGCCGGCCGCGTCGACGGCCGCCAGCAGGGCGTCCCACCAGGCCCGCGGGTCGACCTCGGTGCCGTCCGGGTGGGGCGCCCGGCCCTGCCGGACCAGCGTGCCGGTCTCCGCGTCCCGGACGACGATCTTGCAGGACTGGGTGGACGAGTCGATCCCCGCGACGAGCGGCATGGTGGCCCGCCTCAGCGCGCGCCGAGCAGGTGCTCGACGGCGAGCTGGTTGAGCCGGACGAAGCCGTAGCCCTGCGCCCCGGCGGCCTCCGGGTCGAACTCCTCGAACGCGGACCGGTCGGCGAGCAGGTCGGCGTAGCTCTCCCCCGGGGCCAGCGTCGGCGCGGCCAGGTCGCCGACCTTGCTGGCGGCCAGCGCCTCGGCCACCTCCGGGTCGGCCCGGAACGCCGCCGCCCGCTCCTTGAGCAGGAGGTACGTGCGCATGTTCGCCTCCGCCGACGCCCACACCCCGGTCATGTCCTCGGTCCGCGAGGGCTTGTAGTCGAAGTGCCGTGGCCCGTCGTACGCGGGGCCGCCGTTCGGGCCGCCGTGCTCCAGCAGGTCGACCAGGGCGAACGCGTTGACCAGGTCGCCGTGGCCGAAGACCAGGTCCTGGTCGTACTTGATGCCCCGCTGGCCGTTGAGGTCGATGTGGAACAGCTTGCCCTGCCAGAGCGCCTGGGCGATGCCGTGGGCGAAGTTGAGCCCGGCCATCTGCTCGTGCCCGACCTCCGGGTTCAGCCCGACCCGCTCGGGATGGGCCAGGGTGGAGATGAAGGCCAGCGCGTGCCCGACGGTGGGGAGCAGGATGTCGCCGCGCGGCTCGTTCGGCTTGGGTTCAAGGGCGAAGCGCAGGTCGTAGCCCTGGTCGATCACGTACTGGCAGAGCAGGTCGACGGCCTCCCGGTAGCGGTCCAGCGCGGCGCGGACGTCCTTGGCCAGGTCGTATTCGGCGCCCTCCCGGCCGCCCCACATGACGAAGGTGCGGGCGCCCAGTTCGGCGGCGAGGTCGACGTTGCGCAGCACCTTGCGCAGCGCGTAGCGCCGGACGTCGCGGTCGTTGCTGGTGAAGCCGCCGTCCTTGAAGACCGGGTGGGTGAAGAGGTTGGTGGTGACCATGGGCACGACCAGGCCGGTCTCGTCGAGGGCCTTGCGGAACCGGGTGAGGTGGGCGTCGCGGGTGGCCGCGTCCGCGCCGAAGGGGACCAGGTCGTCGTCGTGGAAGGTGATCCCGTACGCGCCGAGCTCGGCGAGCTTGTGCACCGCCTCGACCGCGTCCAGCGCCGGACGGGTGGCGTCGCCGAACGGGTCGCGGGCCTGCCAGCCGACCGTCCAGAGACCGAAGGAGAACTTGTCGGCGGGGGTGGGACGGGGTGCCATGGCAGACCTCCGGTGGTGTCGTCCGCAATTTGTTCAGTGGTTGAATTAAATGGGCGTGGTGTGGCAGTGTCAAGGGGTGACCAGCGCCAGCACCGCCGGGGCGGTCCGGCAGGGCAGCCTCCGCGAGCTCAACCTGGCGGTGGTGCTCCGGCGGATCGCCGCCGCCGAGCGGCCCCCCTCCCGGGCCGAGATCGCCGCCGGGACCGGGCTGACCCGGGCCACCGTCTCCGCCGTCGTCGACGACCTGATCGCCGGTCGGCTGGTCGCCGAGGCGGAGCCGGCGCCGCGTACCGGGGCCGGGCGGCCGGCCCGCGGCCTGGTGCTGGCCGCCGACGGCCCGGCCGGGCTCGGGCTGGAGGTCAACGTCGACTACCTGGCCGCCTGCGTGGTCGACCTGACCGGCGCGGTACGTCACCACGTGGTACACCGCGCCGACCTGCGCCCGGTCTCCCCCGCCGACGCCCTGGACCGGCTGGCCGCGCTCGCCGCCGAGGCCCGCGCCGCGGCCGTACGCGACGGGCTGACCCTGGCCGGTGCGGCGCTCGCCGTGCCGGGCCTGGTCGGCGACGGCGGCCTGGTCCGGCTGGCGCCCAACCTCGGCTGGCGGGACGTGGACGTGCCCGGGATACTCGCCGGGCGCCCGCTCGTCGAGCCGGTCGACGGGATCCCGCCGCTGGTCGTCGACAACGAGGCCAATCTCGCCGCCCTCGGCGAGCTGCACGCCGGCCCGCCCTGCTCGGCCAGCTTCCTGCACATCTCCGGCGAGATCGGCATCGGCGCCGGGATCGTGCTCGACGGGGTGCTGTACCGAGGCGCGCGCGGCTGGAGCGGCGAGCTGGGCCACATCCCGGTGCACCCGGAGGGGCGGCCGTGCCGCTGCGGCGGGCGCGGCTGCCTGGAGCGGTACGCGGGCCAGGAGGCCGTCCTGGCCGCCGCCGGGCTCTCCGGCCGGGAACTGCCCGCCGACACCGCCGCGGCCCGGCTGGCGGACCTCGCCCGAGCCAGCGACCCGGCCACCCTGACCGCCCTGGCCGACGCCGGGACGGCCCTCGGCGTGGCCGTGGCGGGCGTGGTGAACCTGCTGGACCTGGACACCGTGGTGCTCGGCGGCGGATACGCCCCGCTCGCCCCCTGGCTCGCCCCGCCGGTGGTCGCGGAGATCTCCCGGCGGGTGCTCACCGCGGCGTGGTCGCCGGTCACGGTGCGCCCGGCCGCGCTCGGCGCGCAGTCCGCGGCGGTCGGCGGGGCCGCCTCGGTGGTCCGTCGGATCATCGACCGGCCGGTCGGCTGGCTGGCCCGTTCCGGCTGATCCCGACCTTCCTGCCCGGGTATCCGCCGGGCCGGCCGGCGGCCGGACCGGGCCAGGCCGGCGGGCCGCTCAGGCGGTACGCGCCACCGGCGGCCGTGGCTCTTCCGGGCCGGCCAGCGGGTCGCCGACCCGCTCGCCCGAGGGCTGCTGCAACGGCCACCCCTCCGCGGCGGCCTCACCGCGCCGGGCCACCGCGTCGAACTCCTGCATCCCCCGCAGCAGCGCCGCGCGCCCCTCGTCGCTCATCCCGGCCAGGATCCGGTCCAGCCGCTGCCGCCGGTCGGCCCGCAGCTCGGCGAGCAGCCGGGTCGCCTCCGGGGTCAGGTGCAGGGAGATCTCCCGCCGGTCGAACCGGCCCGGCTCCCGTTCCAGCATCCCGGCCGCCACCAGCCGGTCGCAGAGCCGGCTGGCCGAGGAGAGCAGCATGTCGGTCAGCGTGGCGAGGCGGCGGAGGTTGATCCCGTCGTACTGCTCGACGACCATGACCGCGCGTAGCTGGGCGCTGGAGAGCCGGCTCGTGGTCCGCTCCCGGGCCGCCTCCCAGACAGCCAGCAGGGTGCCCGCCGCCTCGTCCAGGGCGGCGGCCATACTCGCTTCAGGTCCGTAAGGACCGCGTTCTTCGGCCATGGTGCGCCCGAGACTACCCGCCCCACCAGGCGTACGACCTGTGCAAAGGAGCAAAGATGAGCCGACCGGAGGATCGGGTGCGCCGGGTGCTCGGCGCGGCTCCGGCCGACCTGCTGATCGACCGGCTCGCCACCGAGCTGGAGCGGGCGTACGGGATCGTCCGCACCGAGCTCTACCAGGTCGACTACCGGCTCGCGGTGCTGCTGCCGCTCCACGAGGGCGAGCCGATCACCGGCCCGGGTCACCCGGCCTGGCGTTGCTTCGACCACCAGGAGCCGGTGGTGTCGGAGGACACGGGCTGGTTCCCGGTCGGGATGCGGGGCGAGCGGCGCGGGGTGCTCCGGGTGTCGCCGCTGCCAGCCGGGCCGACCGCCCTCCGGGAGTTGGACGCGATGGCCACCGCGCTCGGCCACGAGCTGGCCGCCGTGACCTCCAGCACGGACGTCTACGTCACCGCCCGGCGCGACCGGCGGCTGACCCTGGCGGCCGAGATGCAGTGGGAACTGCTGCCCGGTCGCAGCCGCATCCGGCCATCGTTCAGCCTGGCCGGCCAACTGGAGCCCGCGTACGCGGTGCGCGGCGACAGCTTCGACTGGTCGGACGACGGGCACCGGGTCTGGCTCTCGGTGATCAACGGCTCGGGCGAGGGGGTGGCCGCGTCCATGCTCACCTCGCTGGCCACCCACGCGCTGCGCAACGCCCGCCGCGCCGAGCTGGCCCTGGCCGACCAGGCCGCCCTGGCCGACCAGGCGATCTACGCGCTGCACCGGGGCGCGCAGCACCTCTCCGCACTCCTGCTGGAGCTGGACCTGGCCGCCGGCACGATGACCGTGGTGGACGCCGGCTCGCCGCGCCTGCTGCTGCTCCGCGAGGGGGAGGTGACCGAGCAGGTCCTGGAGAAGCAGTTCCCGCTCGGCATGTTCGAGGCCACGGACTACCGGGAGCAGCAGTTCCAGCTCCGGCGCGGGGACCGGCTCTTCGTGGTCAGCGACGGGGTCGTCGACGCCACGGCCCGGCAGGTCCGCTACGGCGAGACCGCGTTGGACCGCTTCCTGCGGCGTACCGGGCCGATGGAACCGCTGGACGCGGTCCGTTCGCTGATCGGCGACCTGCGGGCGTTCGTCGCCGGCGACCTGGTCGACGACGCGGTGGTGGTCTGCCTCGACTGGCTGGGCCCCCAGCCCTGACGCGGGTGCCCCCGACCCGGCGGGTCGCGCCGGGACGGGGGGTCAGTACGCGCCGCGGCTGTTGATCACCGCGCCGAAGGTCTTCCAGAGGATGGTCAGGTCGGCGGCGAGCGACCAGTTCTCCACGTAGTAGAGGTCGAGCCGGATGCCGTCCTCCCAGCTCAGGTCGGATCGGCCGCTGACCTGCCAGAGGCCGGTCATGCCGGGCTTGACCAGCAGGCGGCGGGCCACGTCACCGTCGTAGCGGGCCACCTCGGACGGCAGCGGCGGGCGCGGCCCGACCAGGCTCATCTGGCCGAGCAGCACGTTCGCCAGCTGGGGTAGCTCGTCCAGGGACCACTTGCGCAGCAGCTTGCCGATCCGGGTCACCCGCGGATCGTCACGCATCTTGAACATCAGACCGTCGGTCTCGTTGCGCGCGGCCAGCTCGGCCAGCAGGGCGTCGGCGTTGACCACCATGGTGCGGAACTTGAAGACGCCGAACTCCTTGCCGCCCTGGCCGACCCGGACCTGGCGGAACAGCACCGGCCCCCGGCTGTCCAGCTTGATGGCGAGCGCGATCACCACCAGCAGCGGCAGCAGCAGGAGCAGCGCCAGCAGCGACACCGAACGGTCGACCAGCCCCTTGACCAGCTTCCGGGCGCCCCGGAACTCGGGCGCCTCGACGTGGATCAGCGGCAGGCCGGCGACCGGCCGGGTGTGGATGCGCGGGCCGGCGACGTCGGTCAGCGCGGGGGCCACGACCAGGTCGACCCCGGTCCCCTCGAGCTGCCAGCCGAGGCGGCGCAGCCGGGTCGCGGTGAGCGAGCCGGAGGCGGTGACCGCCACGGTGTCCGCGCCGATGGCGGTGGCCGCCTCGGGGATGCCCCGGAACGAGCCGACCACCGGCACGTCGCCCAGCCGCTGCGGCACCGGGGCGAGCAGCGCGTCCGGGATGCAGGCGCCGACCACCTGGTAGCCGGCGTACGGCTCGCGGCGCAGGGTGTGCACCAGCTCCAGGACGTGCGCGGTGTCGCCGACCACCAGCACCTTGCGGGACCAGCCGGCGCCCCGGTCACGGGCGCGGTGCAGCCGCTTACGCGCGGCGAACCGGGCCACCTCCAGGCCGATCGTGCCGACCGCGAAGGAGATGGCCAGGAAGCCCCGGGACACGCCGACGTCGGCGATGTACCCCGCGATCGCGATGCCGCCGGCCAGCCGCAGGCTCGCCGCGCTGACCCGCCGGTACTCGTCGGCGCCGTAGCCGAGCACCCGGTCGTCGTAGCAGCGCATCGCCTTCAGCGAGATCAGCCAGACCAGCAGCAGGGCGGGCGCGACCACCACGTACGGGATCTTCGAGCCGCTCGGCGGCTCGTCGCCGAAGCGGGCGACGTAGCCGATGAGGATGGCCGCCGCCAGCACGCCGGTGTCGAGCACCGCCAGGACCCGGATGTAGGCCCGTTCCGCGGCCCGCGTCGTCGGGCCGGGACGGTCGCCCCCCGACGACGTCCGAGCAGGGGTCAGCAGCGTCGCCGAGGTCACCGGCCCTCCCCACTTCGATCACGACGATCCTCTACCGCGTGACCTCGGTGGAGGGCCGGCGGCTCGGAGCACCAGGACATCTTGCCTCGACAATTATGGATACCGATTGCTTCGGACGGATTACCGTCAGTTTCCTTCCGGCGGGACGAGCCCTCCGGAAGGATTCCGCCGAGCCGGATCCCCGGTACGGCGGCAGCGGCGGGTCAGCGCGGCGCCGGCGGGCGCAGCGCGATCGCCTGCAGGAAGATCTCGCCGATCTTGGTCGGGTCGGCGGTGACGAAGGCGCCACCACCGGTCACGTCGGTGATCGACTTGAGCTCGGCCTTGCTGACCTTGTTCCCGATGCCGATGATGATCACCTGCACCGGCTGCTCCGCGTCGCGGAGCTTGCGGAGCTGGGCCAGCAGGTCCTTCTGGGAGATGCCGTTGTCGTCCTCGTTCTTGCCGTCGGTGAACAGCACGATCGAGTTGACCTTCCCGGGCTCCCAGTCCTGCTGGACGGTCTTGTAGGCCGCCAGCAGGGTGTCGTAGAGGCCGGTGTTGCCGCTCGACGGCTTGACCGTGGCCAGGCCCCGCTGGATCGCGGTGCGGTTGCTCGACAGCGGCTTGATCGGGACCACCTCCCGGTAGTCCTGCGCCCCGTTCAGGTTGGTGGAGAAGATCCACAGCCCGATCGACCAGGAGTCGTCGAAGAGGTTCAGGCCCTGGGTCGCCGCGGCGACGGTGACCTGCTCCCGGGTGGCGCCGCCCGCGGTCTCCACCTTCTCCTTCATCGAGCCCGACACGTCGATGACGCAGAGCATGCGGCCGGAGAGCGTGACCGCCGACCAGGTGGTGGTGGCCTTCTGGATGGCGGTCGGGTCGAGCCCGCCCGCGGCGCCCTGACCGGCCGGCGCGGCGGTGCTCCCGCCCGCCGGGCTCGGGGCACCGGGCAGCGCCTTGAAGCCCTCGCCCCAGTTGCCGTCGGGCGCGCGCAGCGACTGGGCGGCCAGCCGGCTCTTGAAGCCGCGGGTGGTCAGGACCTCGAAGAGCGCCTTGGCGGCGGACGCCTTCGCCGGCTCGATACCGGGCAGCACCGCGAACGGATAGTCCAAGGGGGTCGGCGGCGGGTCCAGGTAGAGGGCGGCCAGCGGGATCGGCGGCTTGGTGGCGTTGTACGCCATCACGTCCTCTTCGGACAGCGCGGCCGCGCCGAGGCCGTTGGCGACAGCCGTCGGTTCGGACGAGCGCGGGAAGCGCGCGAGGAGATCCTGCCGCAGCCGGGAACTGTTGGTGGCCAGCGCCCGCAACGCCCCGGTCATCGCCTCCCGCGCCTGCGGGGAGCCGGCGCTGCCAGCGGAACTGGCGGCGGCGGTCAGCGAGAGCAGGCCGGACAGACCGGCCGCGTCCTGGGTCGGCTCGACGATGCCGGCGCGCAGCGGCTTGCTGCTGTTGACCTGCGCCAGCAGGTCGGCCCAGGTGAACTTCTTGTCCGGCCAGCCGATCCGGGTGGCCACCGGTTCGGGCATCGCGACCACCACGGGACTGCGGGCGATCGACGCGCCGTTGGCCGGGGCGAAGGCGGTGGCCCCGCCGGACTTGAGCCGCAGCAGCCAGGTGGACGAGTCCGGCACCCAGACGTCCGGCGTCACCGCGGTGCCGCTCGCCTGCCCCACGCCGGCCAGGGTGGCGCCGTGCTTGCTGGCCACCGCGGCGGCCACGTCGACCGACTCGGCGGCGGTCACGTTCACCGCGATGCACGTGTCGCCGACCGCCGCCCCGTCCTTGACCCACTGGTCAGCCGCCCCCTTGACGGCGGGCGCGATCTCCGGGGCGGCCGCGACGGACAGCTCGATCCGCCCCGAGCAGGACGGCCCCGCCAGCTGCCGGTAGCCGAACCACGTCCCCCCGGCTACGACGGCGACCAGGGCGATGACCGCAGCGGCGGCACCTGTCCCACGGAGGTTCGAACGCATGCGATGGCGGCCAGACACGGTGACCATCTTGCGTATCTCGTGGGGTTAGTGCCACAACCGTTCGGACGAAAGTTACGCAGCAGAAACAGTTGATCACCAAAACTTTACCTTGTGTGACTGGTCAGTCATCAGAGGTGATACGGTCCACTGCGGACAGTGAGCATGGCCACGCTCCGTCACGGCCGGACGCACGTCGGGCTGGCCACCGGCACCGGCTCCCCGACCGGCTCCGGCACCCCGGTGACCGGGTCCACCCGGAAGACCCTGAGCATGTCGGCGCGCTCGTCGGCCACGTAGAGGTGCTGGCCGGTCAGCGCGAAGTGCCGCGGCCACTCGCCGCCGGTGTCGACCTCGGCCACCAGCTCCGGCGCGTCGCCGGCCAGCGCGAAGACCGCCACCGTCCCCACCCCGCGGTTGGCCACGTAGAGGAACCGGCCGTCCGGTCCGACCGCGACCTCGGAGGGCTGCACGTGCCCGGCCCGCCCGCTCGCGTCCACCCGGACCCGCTGGTGCATCCCGTCGGCCGTCACGTCGTACGCGGTGACCGTCCCGTCCAGCTCGCCGACCAGCCAGCAGCGCCGGCCGTCCGGGTGCCGGGCCAGGTGCCGGGGGCCCGCGCCGGCCGGCGTACGCAGCCGCGGGGCGCGCGGCACCAGCCGACCGGAGGCGGCGTCGAGGTCGTACCGGTAAACCGAGTCGGTGCCCAGGTCGACCGCGAGCAGCGGTCCTCCGTCCGGATCGGGCGAGACCATGTGGCAGTGCGCCGCCTCCTGCCGCTGCGGGTCGGCGCCGTGCCCCTCGTGCCGGACCAGGTCGGAGCGCTCCCCCGGTACGCCGTCCGGGTCGAGCGGGAACACCGCCACGCTGCCGCCGCCGTAGTTCGCCACGAAGAGGTGCCGCCCGTCCGGGGCGACCGCCACGTGGCACGGCTCGGCCCCGCCGGTCGGGCGGACGCCGAGCGGGGCGAGGTCGCCGTCCGGGGCGACCCGGAACGCGCTCACCTGGCCCTCGGACAGCTCGTTCACCGCGTACAGCACGGGCCGCGCCGGGTGCCGGACGAGGAACGACGGCGAGGAGGTCACCGCCACCGTGCCGAGCGGGGTCAGCTCCCCCGACACCGGATCCCGCCGGGCCGCGACGATGCCCTCGGCCCGCCCGCCCATCTCCGCCGTGTAGCCACCGACGTGGACGATCGCGTGCTGCGCGGTCACCGGTCCCACCTTCCGCCGATTCCTCCGTCGATCCAACCAGAGGCCCTCCGGGCCGGCCGGCCCGTTGGCCGTCTTTCCCGGGACCAGTTTCGGCGGTCGGCCGTACGTCCGCGACCCGTCGAGGACCGGTCAGCCCACCGGCACCGGCTCGCCCCGCTGCCGGGCGACGTGCTCGACCAGCGAGATCAGCACCAGCTTCCCGGACTGCCGGTCCCGGACGTCGCAGAGCACCAGCGGCACGTCCGGGTCCAGGTCCAGCGCGTCGCGAACCGCCTCCAGGCTGAACCGCCGGGCCCCGTCGAAGCAGTTCACCCCCACCACGAACGGGATGCCGCGCTGCTCGAAGTAGTCGATCGAGGGGAAGCAGTCGGCCAGCCGTCGGGTGTCGGCGAGCACCACCGCGCCGAGGGCCCCGAAGGCCAGCTCGTCCCAGAGGAACCAGAAGCGGTCCTGGCCCGGGGTGCCGAAGAGATAGACCTGAAGGTCGTCGTTGATGGTGATCCGGCCGAAGTCCATGGCCACCGTGGTGGTGGACTTCTCCTCCACCCCGGAGACGTCGTCGGTGCCGACGCCGGCCCCGGTCAGGACCTCCTCGGTCTGCAGCGGCCGGACCTCGCTCAGCGCACCCACCAGCGTGGTCTTCCCGGCGCCGAAGCCACCGGCGATGAGGATCTTGAGGGCCAACGGGACCCGCGGCGCGGCCGCCCCCGGTTCAGAGCGCACGGAGTCCACTGACCACCGCCTTGAGGATGTTGTCGTCGGGCAGGTGGGCGGCGGTCGGCGGCTGGTGCACCGCGACGAGCCCACGGTCGAGGAGGTCGCCGAGCAGCACGCGGACCACGCCGACGGCGAGGTCCAGGTCGGCGGCGAGGTCGGCCACGGCCACCGGACGCCGGGCCAGCTCGACCAGACGCCGGTGCTCCGGCTGGAGACCCGGCAGGCCGACCGGATCGGCCGCCGGCGCGGCCAGCACGAAGGCCACCAGGTCGAAGCCGTCGCCGGGCGGCCGCACCCGGCCGCCGGTCAGGGTGTACGGACGGACGACCGGGCCGGCGGCTCCGTCCAGCCACTCGTGCTGCGGCCCCGGTGACTCAGTCCGCATCGGCGGCACCCACCGTGCGCGCCGGGACGCTCAGGTTCTCGCCGACCCGGATGACCAGCATCGCCATCTCGTACGCCACCAGGCCGATGTCGGCGTCGGCGTCGCTCACCACCGCCAGGCAGGCCCCCTGCCCGGCCGCCGTGACGAACAGGTACGCGGACTCCATCTCCACCACGGTCTGCCGGACCGCGCCGCCGGCCAGGTGCCGGGTCGCCCCCTTGGCCAGGCTGGAGAAGCCGGAGGCGAGGGCGCAGAGGTGCTCCGCGTCGGTGCGGCTCAGCTCGGCCGAGGCGCCGAGCAGGAGCCCGTCCGCCGACAGCACCACCGCCTGGCGGGCGGCCGGCACCCGCTCCACCAAGTCGTCGAGCAGCCAGTCGAGATCGGCGTTCTGCCGCGTCGTATACACCACTAGGCGTCCCTCTCAGTCGCGGGCGGAGGTTCCGGAGCCGGCGCCGGCTCCGGAGGGGAGGGCTCGGCGGCCCGTTCCCGGGCCGCGTCGGCGGGCGGGCCGCCCCGGAACCGGGCGGCGGGGTCGTGGGGTTGGCCGGCCGGGCGGGCGACCCCCCGAGCGACGCCCACGGCCGGACCGGCGGGCTCGACGGTGGCGCGGGCCGCCGGACCGGCGGGCTCGACACCGGCGCGGGCGGCCGGACCGGTGGGCTGGGCGGTTGTTGCGGTCGGGTCGGCGGCGGACGTGGTGGGGCCGGCGGCGGCGCGGGCCGCCCCGTCCCGGCGGCCCCGGGCGGTGCCGGCCTGGAGGGCGGACATGGCGCGCCGGGCCTCCTCGGGCGGGCGGTGTGCCGGGGTGTCCGCGACGACGGGTCGGGGACGGGTCGCCGGACCGCGCCGGCGGACCCGGCGGGGCAGGCCGTCGCCGTCCGCGGGCGCCTCGACCGACGAGGTACGGCCGGCGGAGAGCGGGACCACCGCCGAGTCGGGGCGTTCCCGGCCGGACCGGGCGGTACGCGGCCGGGGCAGCGCGGTCAGCCGGGTCACCTTGGCCATCCGCCGGTCGCCGGCATCCGCCGCCCCGGCGCCCGGGCCGGCGCCCACCGGCGGCTCCTCGGTGACCAGGTCGGCCGGGACGAGCACCAGCGCGGTGACGCCCGCCGGGGTGGCCGGCCGCAGCTCGACCCGGACACCGTGCCGGGCGGCCAGCCGGGCGACCACGAAGTGGCCCAGCCGGGCGCTGTCGGCGGGGTCGAACTCCGGAGAGCGGGACAGCTTGCGGTTGGCGTCGGCCAGCGCCTGCGCCGACATGCCGAGCCCGTGGTCGGTGATCTCGATGGCGTACCCGGCCGGCACGGTCCGCCCGGTGACGTCGACCCGGGTGCCCGGCGGGGAGAAGGCGGCGGCGTTCTCGATCAGCTCGGCGAGCAGGTGGATGACGTCGCCGACGGCCCGGCCGAGCAACCCGGTCGGCTGCACCTCGCCGATGTCGACCCGGTCGTACTGCTCCACCTCGGAGATGGCGCCGCGCACCACGTCGACCGCGGCGACCGGGTTCCGCCAGCCCCGGCCGGGGGCCGCGCCGGCGAGGATGACCAGGTCCTCGGCGTGCCGCCGGAGCCGGGTGGCGAGGTGGTCGACCTGGAACAGCCCGGCCAGCTCGTCCGGGTCCTCGGTCTGCCGCTCCAGCCGGTCCAGCAGCGCCAACTGCCGGTGCACCAGCCCCTGGCTGCGCCGGGCGATGTTGAGGAACACCTCGTTGAGCCCCCGGCGCAGGGTGACCTCGTCGACGGCGGCCTGCACGGCGGTCCGGCGTACCTCGTTGAAGGCCCGCCCCACCTGGCCGATCTCGTCGCCGCCGTGGTCCAGCTCGGGCGCCTCCCGGGCGACGTCCACCTCCTCGCCGCGGCGCAGCCGCGCCACGACGTCCGGCAGCCGGTGCTCGGCCATGTCCAGCGCGGCGGTCCGCACCCCGGTCAGCCGCCCGGCCAGCGACCGGCCGACCCGCAGCGCCACCAGTACGCAGATCACCACGGCGAGCAGGCCGAGCACCCCGGCGGCGGCGAGCCGGCTCAGGATGCCCACCGCCAGCGGCACGGACCGTTCGGCCAGCCCGTCGGCGCCGCGCAGCTCGAAGTCCCGCAGGCCCTGCGAGACCGCGGCCTGGCTGGACTCCCAGGTGCGCACGTCGAGCTGGGCCGGCAGGTCGCGGGCGCGGATCAGGGTGTCCTGGAGGCCGTGCAGCTGGACGAACGCCTCCCCCTCGGTGAGCCGCTGGTACGCCGTACGCTCTCCCGGCGGCAGGTCGGCGACCGCCGTCTCCGCGAGGAAGCGCTGGTTGTCGATGGTGCGGACCAGTTGTTCGTGCTCGCCCTCGGCGTATCCGCCGGCGGTGAGCGCGCCGGCGAGCAGCGCGTCCGCCTGACCGAGCAGCTCCCGCGACCGGCCCAGCGCGGTGAGCGCCAGCGCCTGCCGGTTGAGCTGGCTGTCGGGAAGGGTGGCCATCGCGGAGAACGCCTGGAAGGCCGAACCGATCATCCCGCTGTAGAGGCCGATCGCTCCGGCCCGGTCCACCTTCCGGCCGTCGATGAAGCCCCGGCCGGCGGGCAGGGCGTCGAGCGCGGAGACCAGCTGGTCCAGCCGGGCGTCGAGCAGCTCGTCGGCGGCGTCACGCAGCTTCTCCCCGTCGACCCGGCGGCGCAGCTCGGCGACCGCCCGGTCGGTGCGCTCCCGCTGCTCGGTCAGGGCCGGCAGGGTGGTGTCGCCAGCGAGCTGGACGACCGAGAGCCGCCGTTCGTGTTGCAGTTCGGCCACCACGGCCTCGCCCGGCCGGCCGAGGTCGTAGAGGAGCGTGCGCGCCGCGAGCAGGTCGAGGGCGGGCCCGAAGGTCAGCGTGACGGCGAAGATCCAGAGCGCCAGCAGCGCGCTCACCGGACCGATGACCAGCGCGGTCAGCTTGGCGCGGATCGGCCAGTCACGGGTGTTCATCAGACCTCGCCCGGAAGGTGTCGCAGGGGTGGCGCCGGCACCGGCCGGAAGGTCTCCGACCGTGACGCCGGGCCCGGCCCGGGCGCCTTGGGCAGGATACGTAATCCCGGGCCGATGCACTACCGGCCGTCTCGCTCGTCGCTACCGTCCGAGATGTTCCGTTGTGGACACCATTGGCGCGACGACCCTGCCGGATGTCTGGACGCGTTTCGCCCTCGTGCGGGCGGTCCTCCTCCTCGTCGGTGTCACCCCACCCCGCCCGCGTTGTCTGGAGCGACTCAAGTTCCGCCCCCGGACCGGCGCCGTGTTCCCTGAGGTTTCGGTCGCGGAATCGCCCAGGAAAAGTCCCCCGGACCGGGATTGTCGATCAGTGTCCGGAGGGAATACCAGCGGGCGAAGGAGGAGCCATGTCGCCCACGCAGGTAGTCGTCACAGTCATCGTGGTGGTGGTGCTCGCGGCGCTGGCCGCGCTCGCCGTGCGCGCCGGCCGCCGGCGCGCTCTCCGGCAGCGGTTCGGCCCGGAGTACGACCGGGTCGTCGCCGAGCAGGACAGCCGGGGCGCCGCCGAGCGGGAGTTGCGCCAGCGGGAGCGCCGCCACGCCGAACTGGAGCTCATCCCGCTCGAACCCGACGCCCGGGCCAGATACGCCGCCGCCTGGGAGGAACTCCAGGTCCGTTTCGTCGACTCCCCGGGCGAGACCGTCGGCGACGCCGACGAACTGGTCACCCGGCTCATCGCCGACCGTGGCTACCCGACCGGGGACTTCAGCGAGCAGATCGCCCAGCTCTCCGTCGAGCACGCCCGCACCCTGACCGACTACCGGGACGCCCACGAGATCCGGCTGCGCAACGAGCGCGGCGAGGCGAGCACCGAGGAACTCCGTCAGGCGCTCGTGCACTACCGGACCCTCTTCGCCGACCTGCTCGGCGAGGAGCCCGTCGGGCAACAGCCGCCCGAGCAACGCCGCCCCGACCACGAGCACGACGTCCCGAGCCGCTGAGGAGGCCGCCGCCATGCGCCAGGAAGAGCAGCAGGTCAGGCAGGAGCACGCGGAGAGCGTCCGGTCCACGCCGGTGCCGGTCCCGCCGTCGAACGCGCCGGCCGACCGGGACGGGCCACGGCACGACCGGGCCGGCCGGGTCGACGTACCCGAGGACGCGCTGGACGACCGGGGCACCTTCGACGACCCGGCGGTGGTGGGCGAGCGCGCCGACGACCGGCGGGACGCGGAGCCGGACCGGACCCGGGCGTACGACCGGGAGATCCGGGACGCGGAGGCCGCCGACGTCGACGGGCGGCCGGAGTACCACGACCCGGCACCGCTGCCCACGGTGTTCGGCGCGACCACGGTGGCCGACGCGGTCGCCGCCTCCGCGATGGCCAGCGGGCGGCCGGAGGACGAGCGGGACGCTCGTGGCGAAGACACCGCCCAGCCGGGCGACGGGGCGCCGGGACGGACCGACGCCTACGACGACGAGCGGGCCGACCCGACGGCCGGCGACCTGCTGCACAGCCCCGAACCCGCGGCGACCGAGCGCTCCGCGGCGCCGCGGGACGACGCGCTGGCGGCCGGCGCGGCCGGTTACGGCAGCGCCGGGCCGGCCATGGTCGACCCGGACGCCAGCCCCGGCGCGGCCGGTGCGGCCCTGGCCGGCGCGACCCGGCCGACCCGCGGGGCGGTGCCGTCGGACGCCGCCACGCTCTTCGCCCCGGAGATCGCCCAGGGCTTCCGGGACCGCTGGCGGGACGTCCAGCTGCGCTTCGTGGACGACCCGCGGGCCGCGGTCGACGCGGCGCAGTCGCTGGTGGAGGAGGCGATCGAGGCGCTGTCAGCCGCGCTGCGCGCGCAGAAGTCCCGGCTCGGCAGCTGGCAGGAGTCCGGCTCGACCGACACCGAGCAGCTCCGGGTGGCCGTCCGCGACTACCGGGACTTCCTGGACCGCGTCCTGGGCCGCTGAGCCGCCACCCCACGGAGCCCCCGGTCGCCCCGGCCGGGCTCCGCCCTGCGTGGCGGATCACTCCCGGCATGAAATGTCGGGCTGCTGATGGTGGCCGGCAGTGGCTGCGGCCGGCCGGGGCGGAGGCGGCGCAGCGGGACGAGGAGCGCTGACCGGGCCCGGGCGGCATGCCCCGGCCCCGGCGGGGTACGCCAGGGGGATCACGGAACGGGACAGGAGGGCAGCAGCATGACGGATCGTGACCGCGGCGAGCGGCCGCTGGAGGAAAGCCCCGAGGTGGCCGCGGCGGTGGACGACGACAGCACGGTGCCGCAGCTGCGCAGCGGCGGCGGCGCCGACCGGGACAACCCGACCTTCACCGAGCCGGACGGCGCGGTGCCCGACACCGGGTCGCCGGACATCCTCGGTGACCCGTACGCGGCCGGCACCGGGCCGACCGGCACCGGGACCGGAGCGACCGGCACCGGCACCGAGGGGGCCGCGCGCAACATCCGTACCGGTGGAGAGCAGCCGTGGGACCCGGAGGACCTGGTGCTGGCCCGGGGCCAGGACCTCACCCCGGAGAACATCGAGCGGGCCCGCCGCGACCTGGCCGAGTTGGGCCGGGCGGCGATCGAGAAGACGGTCCCCTGACCCGGGCGGTACCCGGGGTCGGTCCGGCGATGATCGCGGTGACGTCCGCCACCGACAGGCCGGGCCCCTGGTCGACCGGGTGTCGACCAGGGGCCCGGGTCGCTGATCCGGTCGAAGCCCTTACCCTCGTCGTTCGGCTGAAACCGTTCGACTCGCCCCGGGGGGCTTGATCCAGCCGTAGGCGCCGATGCCCTCCCCCGGGCGCGGCCTTCGGCCGTTGACGGAGGCCCGCGCCGGCCTGGTTGCAGGGCGCGGGGCACGTCCGTCCGGCTCCCGCCCGGCCCACCGGCCCGGGCATTACGACGTGGACACCTACGTCGACGTGGCCGCGGTGACCGGCGCGAACTGGTGCCCGCAGAGCGCCTCGTCGCGCAGGTGATCGACTCCATGTCGGGGATGTGGCGGTGCCGGCGCGTGTCGGACACCCCCATTTCCGCGAGCTGGAGTGAAGCCCCCGGCCGGCGAACGGGGGTGAACAGGGCAGGCGGCACCGGCGCGGGCGGTTACCGGCAGACCGGTCCAGGTCGGTGGAGCGCGGCAGGCCGGCACCGCGCCGGGATGTCCGGCACGTATGACCCACGGGGGGTCGCAGCACCTCGAAGCCTCCGAAGGGCTCGGCGATGCGGTATGTGCCGCCTAGCACCCGTATCGGCCCAAGAGCCGACAAACTCTTAAACACGAATCTTTCCCCGGATAAGTCGCGAAAAGGTCTAACGTCGGGCGTAGCTCGACCGTCGTCGGGCTCAGGACAAACAGGGATGGAGTGACGCAGGTCATGGGAAAGAAGATGCTCGGGAAGGTCGTTGCGGGCGCCGCTCTTGGCGGTGCGTCCCTGCTGCTGTTCTCGCCCGCGATGGCGAACGCGGCCGGACCCGGCGCGTACGTGGACAACGCCAGCGCCAAGCCGCAGGTCAGTCTTCTTGAGACCTGCCCGGGGGGGCACGGGGACTGGGAGAACAAGAACTGGGACCGCAAGGACTGGGACCGTAAGGACCACGACTTCAAGGACGAGGACCGCAAGGACCAGGACAACAAGGACCACGACCGCAAGGACCGGGACTTCAAGGACGAGGACCGGGACAACAAGGACCACGACCGCAAGGACCACGACTTCAAGGACGAGGACCGGAAGGACTTCGACCGCAAGGACGAGAACCGGAAGGACCACGACTTCAAGGATGAGAAGGGCAAGGACGAGCACGGCAAGGACGAAAAGGGCAAGGACGAGAAGGGCAAGGACTGGCAGGGCGGCGACAGCTGGCAGCCGGGGGCCTACGGCCAGGGCGGCGGCATGGTCGACGACCAGTCGGACAAGGACCGCAAGGACCAGGACCGCAAGGACCAGGACCGCAAGGACCAGGAAGCCAAGGACGAGGACCGGAACAAGCAGGACAACAAGGACCACGACCGCAAGGACCACGAGGCCAAGGACGAGGACCGGAACGACAAGGACAACAAGGACCACGACCGCAAGGACCGGGACTTCAAGGACGAGGACCGGGACAACAAGGACCACGACCGCAAGGACCACGACTTCAAGAACGAGGACAAGGACCACTGCTTCCCGCGTGGCCACGTCGACGGTGGTGACGGTGGCATGACCACCACCAGCCTGGACCGCAACATGGCCGCCAGCGGGGTCGGCGTGATCGGCGCCGCTGCCCTGGGCGGCATGGTCCTGCTGCGTCGGCGTCGGGCCAATGACCTCGTCTGACCGGACGGCGACACGAGCCGGCGGCCGTCACGGGAGACCGTGGCGCGCCGCCGGCACGGCCGTCGTCGTCCTGTTGGGCATGGTGGGCGCCGGCCTGATCGGGGCGTCGGTTCGGACCGTGCCGCCGCCCCGCCCACCCCAGCCGCTCGCCCAGGCCGGCACCGCCGACACGGCCCCGTCGCGCGCCATCCCGGGCCCCACCGGCAGCGGTACGCAGACCGCCGACCAGGCGCCCGTCGACGACGCGGCGACGCCGGTCCCGGGCCTCGCCCCCACCGGGCTGCCCCGATCGGCTCCGACGACCATCTCGATCCCGCGGATCGGGGTGAACGCCGAGATCATGAGCCTCGGCCTGAACGCGGACGGCAGCGTCCAGGTGCCGCCGCTGGAGCAGGCCATGAAGGCGGGCTGGTACTCCCTCGGGGCCAGCCCCGGCGAGGTCGGCAACGCGGTCATCGTCGGCCACGTCGACTCGGCCAAGCTCGGACCGGCGGTCTTCTTCAACCTCGGCGCGCTCAAGGCCGGTGACACCATCAGCGTCGCCCGGCAGGACGGCTCGACCGCCACGTTCGCGGTCAACGAGGTGAAGTCGTACCCGAAGACCGCCTTCCCCACCGAGGTGGTCTACGGCCCCAGCGACAAGCCCAGCCTCCGGGTGGTCACCTGCGGCGGGCAGTTCGACCAGAGCTCCGGCAGCTACCTCAACAATGTCATCGCCTTCGCCACCATGATCTCGTGAGGCGGTGCAACCGGGCGCGGCCCGGTGGTCGGGGTGACCGACCACCGGGCCGCGCCGGCGTCCATACGGGTCAGGCCGCCGCCGAGGTCCGCACCAGGGTACGGATCTGGCGCAGCAGCACCGACAGGGCGGAGAGGTCGGCCCGGGACTCGTCGAACTCCCCCATCGCCCGGTGCGCCCGGTGGATCGAGGTGGCGTTCGCCTGTTCCCACTCCTGCACCCGGTCGACCGGCGGCACGCTGTCCGGGGTGGAGCCGAGGACCTCCGCGGTGAGCGCGGCCAGCGCGGCGTACAGGTCGTAGCGCAGCGCCATCCGGGCCAGCGTCTGCCAGCGGTCCTCCCGCGGCAGCAGGGAGATCTTCGACAGCAGGGCGTCCACCCGGAACCGGTCGGAGAGGACGAAGTAGACCGAGGCCACCTCGCTCACGTCCCGGCCGGTCGACTGGGCGGTCTCCACCACGTCGAGCAGGCCGAAGCTGTACATCAGCCGGGTCGCCTGCGCGGCCAGGTCCCGGGGCAGCCCCTTCTCGGTCAGCGAGTCGATGTGGGCGGCGATCGCCTCCCGCTCGCTGCCGTAGAACAGGTTCTCCAGGTCGGGCAGGAGGCGGGCCACCCCGTCCCGCAGCCGGGCGATCTCCCCGGGCACGTCGATCGGCGAGCGCCGGTTGGTGACCAGCCAGCGCACCGCGCGGTCGAGCAGCCGGCGGGTGTCCAGGAAGACGCTCGTCTGCAACTCGGGCGAGACCTTGTTGTCCAGCGCTTCGATCGCGTTCCACAGGTCGCGGAGCCCGAACACCTCGCGCACCACCACGTACGCCCGCAGCACGTCCGCCGCCGACGCGGCCGTCTCCTCGACCGTCCGGAAGACGAACGAGATGCCGCCCCGGTTGATCGCCTCGTTGACCAGCACGGTGGTGACGATGTCCCGGCGCAGCCGGTGCTGGCCCATCCGGCCGGCGAACCGCTCGCGCAACGGGGTGGGGAAGTAGTTGACCAGGATGTCGGTCGTCCACTCCTCGTCGGCCAGACCCTCGCCGACGATCTCCCGCTCCAGCACGATCTTCACGTACGCCAGCAGCACCGCGAACTCCGGCGCGGTCAGCCCGGTCTCGTTCCGGACCGCAAGTTCCTCGTCCGGCGGCAGTGCCTCCAGCGCGCGGTCCAGCGCCCCGGAGCGCTCCAGCTCGTTGATCATCCGACGGTGCACCGGGAGCAGCGAGGCGGACTGCGCCTGGGCGTTGTTGATCGCCCGGGCCTGCTCGTAGTTGTCCCGCAGCACCAGCTCGGCGACCTCGTCGGTCATCTGGGCCAGCAGCTCGTCGCGCTCGGGCCGGTCCAGTTCGCCGTCCGCGACCGCCGTGTTGAGCAGGATCTTGATGTTCACCTCGTGGTCGGAGCAGTCCACCCCGGCCGCGTTGTCGATGAAGTCGGTGTAGATCCGCCCACCGTTCTGCGCGTACTCGATCCGGCCGAGCTGGGTCCAGCCCAGGTTGCCGCCCTCGCCGGCCACCCGGCAGCGCAGGCTCTTGCCGTCCACCCGGATGGCGTCGTTGGACTTGTCCCCGACCTCGGCGTTGGTCTGCGTCGACCCCTTCACGTAGGTGCCGATGCCGCCGTTCCAGAACAGGTCGACCGGCGCGGTCAGGATGGCCTTCATCAGCTCCTGCGGGCTGAGCTGCGTCGCGTCCTCGTCGAGGCCGAGCACCGCACGGACCTGCGGCGATATCGGCACCGACTTGGCGGTACGCGGGTACACCCCGCCGCCTTCCGAGATCAGCTCCCGGTTGTAGTCCTCCCAGGACGACCGGGACAGCTCGAACAGCCGCTTCCGCTCGGCGTACGAGGTGGCCGCGTCGGGGTCCGGGTCCAGGAAGATGTGCCGGTGGTCGAAGGCGGCCACCAGCCGGATGTGCTCGGAGAGCAGCATCCCGTTGCCGAACACGTCGCCGGACATGTCGCCGACGCCAACCACGGTGAAGTCCTGGGTCTGGGTGTCGTGCCCCAGCTCCCGGAAGTGCCGCTTCACCGACTCCCAGGCGCCCCGGGCGGTGATGCCCATCTTCTTGTGGTCGTAGCCCGCCGAACCGCCGGAGGCGAAGGCGTCACCCAGCCAGAAGTTGTGCGCGGCGGAGATCTCGTTGGCGATGTCGGAGAACGTCGCCGTGCCCTTGTCCGCCGCCACCACCAGGTAGGGGTCATCGCCGTCGTGCCGGACCACGTCCTCCGGCGGCACGATCTGGCCGCTGGCGATGTTGTCGGTGACGTCCAGCATCGCGGAGACGAACTCCTTGTAGCAGGCCACCGCCTCGTCCCGGTCGCCCGGCTTCTGCTTCAGCACGAAGCCGCCCTTGGCGCCCACCGGCACGATCACGGCGTTCTTCACCATCTGCGCCTTGACCAGGCCGAGCACCTCGGTGCGGAAGTCCTCCCGCCGGTCGGACCAGCGCAGGCCGCCCCGGGCCACCGGCCCGTACCGCAGGTGCACCGCCTCGAACCGGGGCGAGTAGACGAAGATCTCGAACTTCGGCCGCGGCGCCGGCAGGTCCGGGATCGCCTGCGGGTCCAGCTTGAACGCGACGTACGACTTGGGCCGCCCGCCGACCGGCTTCTGGTAGAAGCTGGTCCGCAGGGTGGCCTGGATCAACGTCAGGTACGACCGCAGGATCCGGTCCTGGTCGAGGCTGACCACGTCGTCCAGCGCCTCGCCGATCGCGGTGACCAGCTCGCCGCTGCGCTGCCGCCGCTCGTCCATGGTGGTCGCGCCCGGGGCGAACCGGGTCTCGAAGAGCTCCACCAGCAGCGACGCGATCCTCGGGTATGCGATGAACGTCTGCTCCATGTACTCCTGCGAGAAGACCGTGCCGGCCTGCCGCAGGTACTTCGCGTACGCCCGGAGCACCACCACCTGCCGCCAGGTGAGCCCGGCCCGGAGCACCAGCTCGTTGAACCCGTCCACCTCGGCCTCGCCCCGCCACGCGGCGGCGAAGGCGTTCTCCACGTGCGGGCGCACCTCGGCCAGTTCCTGGTGCGCCTCGGGCAGTTTCAGGCCGAAGTCGTACAGCCAGATGCGGCCGTCGACCCGTTCCACCTCGTACGGGTGCTCGTCGACCACCCGGACGCCGAGCGAGTGCAGCACCGGCAGCACGGCGGAGAGCATCATCGGCTCGCCGTACCGGTAGACCTTGAACCGGACGTCCATCGTCTCGTCGACGTCCACACCCCGGTCGCCGCCGTTCACCCGCGGCGGGAACTGCTTGCGGAACAGGTGCATCTCGAGCTGGCCGGGCTCCTCCAGGAGCTCCAGCTTGGCCAGGTCCTTCATCGCCTCGTACGGCGTGTGCCCATCCTTGTAGCCCTCCGGGAACGCGTCGGCGTACCGGCTGAACAGGTGCTTGGCCTGCTCGTCGCCGAGCTTGCGCTCGAGCACCAGCCGGTAGTCGTCGTCCCAGAGCCGGGTGGCGTCGGCCAACTCCTCGGCGAGCAGGTCGGCGTCGATCTCTCCGGGCGGGTTGCCCGGGTCGGTCCGGACGATGAAGTGCACCCGGGCCAGCATCGACTCGGTGACTCGGGTGGTGTAGTCGACCCCGACGCCGTTCAACTCGCGCAGCAGGATGTCCTGCATGCGCAGCCGGTTCTGGGTGGTGAACCGGTCCCGGGGCAGGTAGATCAGGCAGGAGATGAACCGCCCGTACCCGTCCCGGCGCAGGAACACCCGCAGCTGCCGGCGGCCCGCCATGCGCAGCACGCCGATCACCGCGTGGTAGAGGTCGTCGGTCTTGATCTGGAACAGCTCGTCGCGCGGGTAGGTCTCCAGGATCTGGAGCAGGTCCTTGCCGGAGTGGCTGCGCAGGCTCAGCCCGGAGCGGTCCAGCACCTCGGCGACCTTGCGGCGGACCACCGGCAGCTCCTGCACGCTGGTCCGGTAGGCGGCGGTGGAGAACAGGCCCAGGAACCGGCGCTCGCCGACCACCTCGCCGGCGTCATTGAAGATCTTGAAGCCGATGTAGTCGAGGTAGGCCGAGCGGTGCACGGTGGCTCGCGAGTTGGCCTTGGTGATGATCAGGAGGCGCTTCTCCAGCACCTTCTCGTGCGCCTCGGGGGTCATCGAGGACAGCGCCCGGGCCTCCGGCGAGTCGGAGCGCAGGATGCCCAGCCCGGTGCCGAGGACGGCTTCGAGGGCCTGGCCCCCGTCCGCGCCGTCGGTGTCGACGAGGCGGTACTCCCGATAGCCCAGGAAGGTGAAGTGGTCGTGCGCCAGCCAGCGCAGCAGCTCCACCGAGTCGGTGATGTCCTTCTCCGGCACCGGCGGCCGGTTGTCCGAGGTACGCGCGGCGGCCAGCTCGTCGGCCAGCGCCAGGGCGCGCTGGCGCATCTTGGGCCAGTCCTCGACCGCCTCCCGGACGTCGGTGAGCACCCGCTGCAGCTCCTTGCGGAGCTTCTCCCGCTCGGCCGGGTCGCGCACCGGGTCGATCTCGATGTGCATCCAGCTTTCCACCAGGTCGCCGGCGATCGCGTCGTCCGGCTCCACGTCGGCGGAGACCTCGGTGAGCCGGCCCAACGGCTCGCGGCGGACCACGACCAGCGGGTGCACCAGCAGGTGCACGTCGATGTGGTGCGAGTTCAGCAGCGCGGTGACCGAATCCACCAAAAAGGGCATATCGTCCGTGACGATCTCGATCACGGTGTGGTGCTGGTCGGCATCCGGCTCGTGGATGCGCAGCTTCAGCTCGCCCGGTACCCGCTGCTGGGCCAGGTCCCGGTGCGCCCGGGCGGCGTCGAGCATCTCCTCGGCGGTGAAGCCGATCAGCTCCTCGTCCGGCGCGAACCGCCAGAAGCGGCCGACCAGGGTCGCCGCGTCGTGGTCGTCGCCGGCCAGCGCGACCGCCTGGGCCACCAGGCGCTCCGCGTTGGGTACCGGCTCGTCCAGCTCGGCGTCGTCGGGCTCCTCGGTCAGCGCCTGCGTGGGCAGGCCCAACTCGTAGAGCGTGTCGACGCTCGAACCGGTCATTCCGGTCACTCCTGTGTCGAGACGGCCGAAACCGTCCCCGTCGGTCGCCGAATCGAAGCTGTCATCGTCCCGGCTGGTGTCAACCTGCCGGAGGTCGGGTCCCGGTTTGATCGCCGGACGCCGGTCCATCGGTGCCACTCCCCTCGACCCACCGCGTTGTGGGTCACTCTCCCGCCCAGCCTAGGCCCTGCCGCTCTGCCCGTTCGTCGGCGGACCACTGGCCGGACGTCCGGATCGGGACTCTGTCCTTTCACCCGTTGCGGGTACGTGGTCGGCTGGTCGCGGAGTACCCGGACTGGCGATGTTCATCACACTGCCCCAGCGCGATCTCGCCCACCCCAGCACGGCGGCGGGGCGGTGGCGAAGGGCCCGCCGTACTAGCGTGCAGGGCAGTTTCGTACCGGAGGGACTGCTGCATGCCCACGTCGTACCCCGTTCGCCGGCGCTTCTCCCGTCGCCGCCCCCTCCTCGCGGCACTGGCCGCCACCGTGCTCGCCGGGGGTGCGTTGGTCGGGTGCTCGGGGGCGGACGGGCCCGAGCAGAGCCTCACCGCCTTCCTGAAGGGCTGGCGCTCCGGCGACCTGCAGGCCGTGGGCTTCATCGACCCCACCGGGGCGCGCGTCCCGGCCGCCGAGGTGGCCAAGGAGATCAAGGCGCTCTCCGGCGAACTGGCCGACACCCGGCCGGAGCTGAAGCCGGTCGGTGAGCCGAAGATCACAGCCGACACCGCCGCCGCGCGGGTGCAGGTCACCTGGACGCTGCCGGGCCAGACCCGCTGGAGCTACCAGACCCCGGTACGCCTCCGGCAGGGCGGCGACGACCAGTGGCAGGTGATCTGGGAGCCGGCCGTGGTGCACGAGAAGCTGGAGAAGGGCGACCGGCTCGCGCTGCGCCGCGAGCGCGCGCCCCGGGCCGGGGTGCTCGACGGCGCCGGCAACGCCATCGTCGCGCCCCGACCGGTGGTTCGGGTCAGCGTGCACCCCGCCGAGGTCAAGGACGTCCCGGCGCTCGTCCGCCAGCTCGACGCCGCGTTCAAGGCGATCCGGCCCCCGCTCACCCCGCCGGTCGACCTCGCCGACCTGCCCAAGCGCCTCAAGGAGGCCGACCCGGGGGCGCTCGTCGAGGTGGTGACCCTGCGGGAGGAGGCGTACCGGCAGATCAAGCCCCGGATCTACGACCTGCCCGGCACGAAGTTTCCCACCGACCAGCTCGACCTGGCGCCGACCCGGGAGTTCGCCCGGGCCCTGCTCGGCTCCGTCGACGCGGCCCAGGCCGACGACCTGAAGGCCCACCCCGACCGCTACGTCGCGGGTGACCTGGTCGGCCACGGCGGCCTGCAGGGCGGGTACGACGAGCGGCTCCGGGGCGTCCCCGGGCTGACCGTGATCACCGAGCGCCCCGGGTCCGAGGGCACCACCGCCCCCACCGGCGCCGAACTCTTCCGCAGCGAGCCCAAGGCGGGCCAGCCGCTGAAGACGACCCTCGACGTGGCCACCCAGAACGCCGCCGACGCGGCGCTGCGCGGAGAGACCCGGCGCTCCGCCCTGGTGGCCGTACGGATCAGCGACGGCGCGGTGCTGGCCGCCGCCAACGGCCCCGGCCCGGCCGGCGAGAACCTCGCCTTCACCGCCCAGGCGCCGCCCGGCTCCACGTTCAAGATGGTCAGCGCGCTCGCCCTGATGGACAACGGCGCGGTGACACCGGACGCCCGGGTCGACTGCCCGAAGACCCTCGCGGTGGACGGCCGGTCGTTCAAGAACTCCGACAACTTCGAGCTGGGCTCGGTCCCGTTCAGCACCGACTTCGCGAAGTCCTGCAACACGGCGTTCGCCTCGCTGGCCCCGAAGCTCGGCCCGGACGGGCTCGCCGTCACCGGCCGCAGCCTCGGCCTGGAGGCGAAGTGGGACCTGGGCGTGGACGTCTTCACCGGCAAGGTCTCCGCGAACGGGGGCCTCACCGAGCAGGCCGCCGCGGCGATCGGCCAGGGCACCACCGTGGTCAGCCCGCTGGCCATGGCCGCCGCCACCGCCGCCGTCGCCCGGGGTCACTGGGAGCAGCCGAAGCTGCTGCTCGACCCCGCCCCGCAGCAGCCCGCCCCGGCCGGCCCGGCCCTGAAGCCCGAGTCGGTGGCGGCGCTGAAGACGATGATGCGCGCGGTGGTCACCGACGGCACCGCGAGTGCTCTGGCCAAGGCCCCCGGCGGGCCGGTGTACGGCAAGACCGGCACCGCCGAGTACGACAACAACCCGGCGCACACGCACGCCTGGTTCGTCGGCTGGCAGGGCGACATCGCCTTCGCGGTCTTCGTGGAGCAGGGCGGATCCAGCACGTCCAGCGCGGTCCCGATCAGTGACCGTTTCCTCCGCGCCCTCGCCACCCGCTGACCCGCCCGCGTCGCTCGCTTGCGGTTCCCGGGCCCCCTCACGATCACGCCCGATCCTGGATGTAGTGGCCTCGCCAACGATCCGATGCCACTACATCCAGGCTTGAGCACGATCATCGAGAGGTGCGGCAGGGAGCGGTGCCTGCGCCGGAACGCCGCCCGCGAGACGACGCGCGACCACGCCCCCGCATCGCGGGCGGGCGCTGGCGGAGGTCAGGCGATGTCGACGCCCGGTCGCGACGGGGCGTCCCCGGTCGACGCGGTCGGGCCGTCCTCGGCGACGGGCACCCGGCGGAGCAGGCCCGGCCCCGCCGACGCGGGCAGCCCGACCGGCTCGGGCGTCTCGTCCCGCGCCGACACCCGCCGCAGCAGGCCCGCCCCCGGACCGACCGGCTCGGGACCGTCGCCCTCCTCCGCCCCCGCCCGTCGCAACAGGCCCGGCCCGGCGGTCCCGGGGGACGTCGCCCCGTCGCCGGCGGCCAGGGGGACAGTGGAGTCACCGTCGGCGGGCTCGCCAGGCGGCGGGCCGAGCGGCTCCACGGCGACCGCGGGGGCCGGGGTGACCACCGGGGCCGGCAGGACGGCGCGCTCGGCGGGACGGGCGTTGCCCGGCCGGGGCGCCGGCGCAACCGGGCCGGGCGGCAGCAGCCGCGGCGGCGTCGCGGTGGGCGCGGAGACCGGCGCGAGCCCGGCCACCACGGTGTTGACGATCTCGGCGGCGTACGACCCGTCGGGGTCATAGTCGGGGTCGAAGACGGTCAGCTCGACCCCGAGGCAGTGCGGGGTGTCGACCAGCCCGGCGAGCAGGATCTCCAGCTCGGCGAAGGCGATCCCGCCCGGGTCGGGCGCGTCCACGGCCGGCATCACCGCCGGGTCGAGCACGTCCACGTCGATGTGCACCCAGTAGCCGGCGCAGTCCGCCAACTGCTCGTGCGCCCACTGGGCGGTACGGGCGGCGCCCTCGGCCCGCAGCGCCGGCACCGGCCGGGTGGTGATGCCGGCGGCCTGCAGGTCGAGCCGGTACTCGTCCTGCGCCCGGATGCCGAGCACCACCACGTCGATGTCCCGGAAGTAGGGGCGCCGCCCCTCGATGCCGGCCAGGTCGGCCTGCCCCCGGCCGGTGACCAGAGCCAGGTCCTCCCCTGCCGCCGCGCCCACGTACGAGGCGTTGCCGGGGTGCCGGAAGTCGGAGTGGCCGTCGACGAAGACCAGCCCGATCCGGCCGCCGACCGCCTCGCCGAGCCGGTGCATGGCCAGCGCCGAGCCGAGCAGCACGGAGCAGTCCCCGCCGAGGACCAGCGGGAACTCCCCCCGGTCGATGATCGCGCCGATCCGGTCGGCCAGCGCCGCCGAGTAGGCGGCGATCTCCGGGGCGTGGCAGACCCCGTCGCCGGGGCGCCAGTCGCCCGGGTCGTACCGGGGCGGGGTGAGGCAGCCGGCGTCGCGGGCCCGCAGCCGGGCGAGCAGGGCGTGGTCGCGCAGCGCGCCCGGGGCCTTGGCGCAGCCCGGGACCGAGGTGACCGTGGGCGGGCGCAGCCCGAGGTTGGTCGGCGCGTCGAGGACGGCGATCCGGCGCATCATGGGCTCCCGTCCTCGATGGTCGGGCGGGCCGGCCGATACGCCGGCCCGCGCTGGCGTGCTACGTGCTCAGAACAGGGCGCTGGCCAGGGCCCGGCGGGCCGAGGCGACCGCGGGGTCCTCCGGGCCGGCGATGGTGAAGAGGCCGACCAGGTGCTGGCGTAACTTCTCCCGGTCGTCACCGGCGGTGCGGCGGACCAGGCCGACCAGGCGCTGGTAGGCCTGCTCGGCCAGGCCGCTGAGCACCTCGATGTCCGCGGCCAGCAGCTGGGCGTCGACGTCGTCGGGGTTCGCCTGCGCGGCGATGAGCGCCGCCTGCGGGTCGGTGCCGGCCACCCGGCGGGCCAGCCCGACCTGGGCCAGCCCCGCCTCCGCCGCCGCGTCCGCCGGGGACTCGGCGAGGATCTTCCGGTACGCCCGCTCGGCCGCGTCGAGGTCGCCGGTCATCAGGGCGTCGTCGGCCTCGGCGAGGCGCGGGTCCTCGGGCGCCTCGACGCTGACCCCGCCGGCCTTCAGCACGGCCTGGATCCACTGGCGCAGCTGGGCCTCCGGCACCACCCCGGAGAAGGCGTCGATCGGCTGACCGCCGACGATCGCGTAGACCATCGGGATGCCCTGCACCCGGAACATCTGGGCGATCCGCGGGTTGGCGTCGACGTCCACCTTGGCGAGCAGCCACGCGCCGGCGCCCTCGACGGCCAGCCGTTCCAGCACTGGGGACAGCTGCTTGCACGGCTCGCACCACTCGGCCCAGAAGTCCACGATCACCGGGGTGGTCAGCGAGCGTTCGAGGACCTCGGACTGGAAGGTCGCCTCGGTCACGTCGATGACGCTGACCCCACCGACCGCGCCGCCGGGCGCGCCGGCGGGGGGACCGGATTTGGCCGGGGCGGCGTTGGGGGCGGCGCTGCGCAGGGCGCTGAGGTCGACCGCGCCGCGGGTGAAGATCGACGAGGTGATCCGTGGGTCGCTCATGGTTATCTAGTCTCGCACGTGTCCGCCTGAACTCAGATCAACCGCGACGGCGACAGTTGCAACTGTCACGCCAGGTGGGCGCCGGTGCCGGAAGTCCCGGCACCGGCGTGGCCACTCAGAAGCGGGCGGGCTCGCGATAGACGCCCCACTCGGCGCGCAGCGCGTCGCAGATCTCGCCGAGGCTCGCCTCGGCGCGGACCGCGTCCAGCATGGCGGGGATCATGTTCTCCCCGGTCCGGCTGACCTCGACCATGCGCTGCACGGCGGCCTTGACCGCGGTGTCGTCGCGGGCGGCCTTGCGTTCCGCGAGCACCCGGCGCTGCTCCAGCTCCACCTCGTGCGAGATGCGCAGGATCTCCAGGTCCTTGGCGACCGTGCCGGTGTGGCAGTTGACGCCGACGATCTTCTTCTCGCCCTTCTCCAGCGCCTGCTGGTAGGCGAAGGCCGACTCGGCGATGTGCCCGGTGAACCAGCCGTCCTCGATGCCGCGCAGAATGCCCGAGGTCATCGGGCCGATCTTGTGCGGGCCGTCGCCGCCGAGCTGCTTGATCCGGGCGAAGATCTCCTCCGCCTCGGCCTCGATCCGGTCGGTGAGCGCCTCGACGTACCACGACCCGCCGAGCGGGTCGGCCACGTTGGTCACCCCGGTCTCCTCCATCAGCACCTGCTGGGTACGCAGGGCGATCTCGGCCGACTCGTCGGTGGGCAGGGCCAGGGTCTCGTCGAGGGCGTTGGTGTGCAGCGAGTTGGTGCCGCCGAGCACCGCCGCGAGGGCCTCCACCGCGGTCCGTACCACGTTGTTGACCGGCTGCTGGGCGGTGAGCGACACCCCGGCGGTCTGGGTGTGGAACTTCAGCCAGAGGGCCTTCTCGCTGGTGGCGCCGTAGACGTCGCGCAGCCAGCGGGCCCAGATCCGGCGGGCCGCCCGGAACTTGGCGATCTCCTCGAAGAAGTCCACGTGGGAGTCGAAGAAGAAGCTCAGCCCCGGGGCGAAGACGTTGACGTCCAGCCCGCGGGAGAGCCCCAGCTCGACGTAGCCGAACCCGTCGGCCAGGGTGTACGCCAACTCCTGGGCGGCGGTCGCGCCGGCCTCCCGGATGTGGTAGCCGGAGACCGACAGCGGCTTGTACTTCGGGATCTCCCGGGCGCAGTACTCCATCAGGTCGCCGATCAGGCGCAGGTGCGGCTCCGGGTCGAAGAGCCACTCCTTCTGCGCGATGTACTCCTTGAAGATGTCCGTCTGGAGCGTGCCGTCCAGCCTGGACAGGTCGGCGCCCTGCCGCTCGGCGGCGACCAGGTACATGCAGAAGACCGGCACGGCCGGGCCGGAGATGGTCATCGAGGTGGTCACGCCGGCCAGGTCGATGCCGCCGAAGAGGACCTCCATGTCGGCGGCCGAGTCGATGGCCACGCCGCAGTGGCCGACCTCGCCGAGCGACTGCGGGTCGTCGGAGTCGCGGCCCATCAGGGTCGGCATGTCGAAGGCGACGGAGAGCCCGCCGCCGCCGGCGCCGAGGATCATCTTGTAGCGCTCGTTGGTCTGCTGGGCGTTGCCGAAGCCGGCGAACTGCCGGATGGTCCAGGTCCGCCCGCGGTAGCCGGTCGGGTAGAGCCCCCGGGTGTACGGGAACTCGCCCGGCCAGCCGATCCGCTCGAA
>NZ_VSFA01000005.1 GCF_008119785.1 Micromonospora sp. MP36
GGCGAGCGGCGCGGGCACGGGGAGGGGCGCCCCGGCCGGGGGCGTTGGGTCATGGGAGGGGGCAGGGCTCTCGCCAGGCGTCCAGCGCCCGGTCCTTGCGCATAGAGGCGAAGCCGTAGCCGACCGTGGTGACGCAAAACGTCGCCGGGTCGCCGGTGTACTCGACGTGGAAGACCGGCTTGTGCGCGTCGGCGAAGGGCAGCAGCTTGGCGCACTCGCGCCGGCGTACGCACTCCTGGTTGACGGCGAAGTCGAAGTCGGGGGCCAGCGCGGCCACCTGCGGCACGTCACCGACCAGCCCGGGGGAGAGGTCGAGCTGGCGGGCCAGGGCGGCCAGCCGCCGGTTGAACAGCAGTTGGTCGTCGAAGTCGAGTGGGAAGCCGGGCCGGTGCAGGTAGCCGTCGGCGTCGTCGAGCGCCACCGCGCCGAAGCCCTTGCCCCGGCACAGCCGGAGCCGGTCGGCGAGCACCGGCTTCAGCGTGTCCCAGCGGCGGACGTCCAGCCAACGGTGGTCCGGGCGGCCGGTGACCGGGCCGCCGCGCAGGTCCGCCGGGAAGCGGCTGGCGTCCGGGTCGCTCGGCGCGTACGTGCCGACGCTCACCTGGCAGACCAGCCGGCGGTCCCGGGCGCGCAGCGCGGCGGTCTCGGCGGAGGTGGTGCGGACCGGGTCGAGCAGGAAGACGTCCGCGTCGGCGGTCACGTCCAGCGGGCCGGTGAGCTGCCACTGCCACTGCCAGCGTCGGGCCAGCTCGGCCGGCCAGGGGGTGGGCGCTCCGGGCGGGACGAGCGGTCGCTCGCACCCGGGCACCGGGGCGAGCAGCAGCACCGCCATGACGGCCGCCACGCCCCGGCACAGCCCGCGGGGGAGGACGCGGGCTGGCCGGGTGCGCGGCGCGGCCGGCGCCGGCCGGATCCGCATCGACAGCTCCCGGGTCGCGGGCGGCACTCCGCCGCCCCCAGCCGGTACGCCGATCCGGCCGTCAGCCGGTCCGGGCGTACCTCACCCGGTCAAACGAACGCGGACCCGGTCACGACGCGCCGGTCAGCGCGGGGTGCCGAAGTCCTGGGTCCAGTAGGGCCCGTTGCTCCGCGCGACACCGACACCGATCTCGGTGAACGAGCAGTTCAGGATGTTGGCGCGGTGGCCCGGGCTGTTCATCCAGGCGTCCATCACCGCGGCCGGGGTCTGCTGGTTCCAGGCGACGTTCTCGCCGTACGCCCGCCAGGCGTAGCCGACCCGGTCGAGCCGCTGGCCGGGGTCGCTGCCGTCGCTGCCGTCGTGCGACATGGTCTTGTGGTCGGCCTGGTCCTGGCTGTGCCGCTGGGCGGCCAGCATGAGCTTGTCGTCGACGGCCAGCGCCTTGCAGCCGGCCTTGGCCCGCTCCTTGTTGACCAGGTCGACGACCTGCTGGAGCTCGGCGCTGATGCCGCTCGGCGCGGCGGCGCTGCGGGCGGCGGTGGCCGGGGGCGCGGCGCTGCGCGTCAGCTGCCGGGACGGCGCGGTGGTCCGGCTGGGCTTCGGGGCGGCCGTGCGGGTCGGGCTCGGCCGGGCACTGGTCGGGGCGGCGGTGGGGGAGGTGGGCGCCGCGAGGGCGTCGCCGGGCGCGTCCCCGGCGCTGTCCGGCACGACCGGGGCGGCGGCCACCGGCTCCTCCGCGGAGGTCGACTCGGTTCGCTGGTCACCGCCGGGCAGCAGCACGGCGGCCACGCCGAGGCTCACCACGAGGGTCGCCGCGGCGGCGGCCCCGCCGACCAGGAGGGGGCGCGGGAACCGGCGCTTCTGCCGGTGCCGGCCCGTCCCCTCGGCAGGGCTGTCGGTCACCGGCCGCCAGGCGGGCCCATCGGTGGGGTGCGGGCCAACGGCCGACACCTCCGGCTGCCAGCTGACGGTGGGTTCCTCGGTGGCGTGCCAGCCGGCGTCGGGCTCCGCTGACGGGTTCCAGGTGGCACCGGGGTCCGCTGCGGGAGGCCAGCCGGCGGCCCGCTCGAACGGGGCGGCCGGCGCGCCCGGCTCGAACGGCGGCTGCCCGCCGGTCCGGTCGGCGGCCGGGGAGTGGCCGGTCCAGGCCGGGCCGGGCAGGTAGCGCTGGTCGGTCCAGTCCGGGCCAGGCTGGGGGAGGTCACCGGTCCGGTCCGCGGCGGAGCGGAATCCGGGCCCGTCCGCCTCGGCGGGGCGGAAGCCGGTCCCGTCGGAGGTCGGCCGGGGGTCCGCCGGGGCGGCCGGCCACGGGGCGTCCGGAGCGCCGGCCGGCCAGACGCCGGTCGGCGTGTCAGCCGAGTCCGCGCCCGGCTGCTCGGGGTCGTCCCCGAACAGGTACGCCGACCGCGGCTCCGGCCGGTCGGTGAGCCAGGCCGGGCCCTCGTCGGCCGGCTGCTCGGGGCGTCGGGGAACGCCGTCCGGTTCGGTCGGGTCGGTCCAGCGATACACGCCTGTCCCCTCCACGGGTCGGTTGCGGGCCGGGCTGACGCTACGGGTGGGCCGCGACCTGCGGCAACGCGGCTAAGAAAGAGTTAAGGGGAACCCGACACGGAGGGTGAGGCGTTCACACATTTCCGGGCGTACAGTAAAGGCGTCCGGACAGAGCGTGTCCGCGCCTCACGGCAGCCCCCCGACAAGTGGACAGGTCGACGTCGAGATGATCTACGGCCTGCGAGAACTTGACGAAGGAGGGGTTTAAGGCTCAATATATAGGTGTCGCCAGTCGCGCCCAGCCATGCCCGCATTTTGCTGGCAGGGCAGCCGCGAACATCATGGGCGCGCGTTGGCCGGCCTTTCCGGCAGCGCATATCAAGGAGTCAGCATGGCGAAGGCCCTCTACGGCCACGTAGGTGCAGCGCCCGACCGGCGCATGCTCGACGAGGTCACCCGACTGCGTGCCAGGGTTCAGGCACTGGAGTTCGAGATCACGCGTCTGCGTGCCGACAATGATCGGCTCGCGGCGGCTGCGGCGGAGGCGGACGACCTCCTCCGGCTGGCCGAGCCGGCACTGACCTGATCTCGATCCGTCGGAAAACTGAATCGCACCACCCGAAAACGCGCGCCGACACCGCAGTGCCGGCGCGCAGCTTTGTGTGTGGGTTTTTGTTTTCGCGCCGCATCTTCCGAACTGGTGAGGCGCCCCGAAATTGCCGTCGGCGACCGGAGCCGCGAATACGATCTTGCAGTTTCGGGACGCCGCCGGGAACCGGACATGACCGGCGTGGGGCGGGTCGCGTACCGGGGTCTCCCCGGCCGCGGGTTAGTCTGCGGGTTCACCAGGTCCGCGCAGCCGGCGACGGTACGGCGGCCACCGGACGAGGATCGAGAAGGTGCATCTCAAGAGCCTGACGGTGAAGGGCTTCAAGTCCTTCGCCTCCGCGACGACGCTGAAGCTGGAGCCCGGGATCACCTGCGTGGTCGGCCCGAACGGCTCCGGCAAGTCCAACGTCGTCGACGCCATCGCCTGGGTGCTCGGTGAGCAGGGCGCCAAGGCGCTGCGCGGCGGCAAGATGGAGGACGTCATCTTCGCCGGCACCGCCGGCCGGGCGCCGCTGGGCCGCGCCGAGGTCACCCTCACCATCGACAACACCGACGGCGCGCTGCCGATCGAGTACACCGAGGTCTCCATCACCCGCCGGATGTTCCGCTCCGGCGAGAGCGAGTACGAGATCAACGGCGACTCCTGCCGGCTGCTCGACATCCAGGAGCTGCTGTCGGACTCCGGCATCGGCCGGGAGATGCACATCATCGTCGGCCAGGGCCGGCTCGACGGCATGCTGCACGCCAAGCCGGAGGACCGGCGGGCGTTCATCGAGGAGGCGGCCGGCGTCCTCAAGCACCGCAAGCGCAAGGAGAAGGCGCTGCGGAAGCTCGACGCGATGCAGACCAACCTCAACCGGCTCACCGACCTCACCGCCGAGCTGCGCCGCCAGCTCAAGCCGCTGGGCCGGCAGGCCGAGGTGGCCCGCCGCGCCGCCGCCATCCAGGCCAACCTGCGCGACGCCCGGCTGCGCCTGCTCGCCGACGACCTGCACACCCTGCGGACCACGCTGGATAAGGAGATCGCCGACGAGACCGCGCTGCGCGAGCGGCGGGAGCAGATCGAGGCGGAGCACACCGAGGTGCAGGCCCGGCTCGGCGAGCTGGAGAGCGCCCTCGCCGAGGACGCCCCGCTGCTCGCCGCCGCCCAGGACACCTGGTACAAGCTCTCCGCCCTCCAGGAGCGGTTCCGCTCCATCGAGCAGCTCGCCCGGGAACGGCTGCGCCACCTGAGCACCACCGGAGACGACGAGCGCCCGGGCCGCGACCCCGACCAGCTGGAGGCGGAGTCGCAGCGGGTCCGCGAGCAGGAGGAGGAGCTCCGCGCGGCGCTCACCGAGGACCAGATCCGGCTGGCCGAGGCGGTCGAGCACCGACAGGAGCTGGAACGGCAGCTCGCCGCCGCCGAGCGGGAACTGGTCGCGGCGGCCAAGGCCATCGCCGACCGCCGCGAGGGGCTGGCCCGGCTGACCGGCCAGGTCAACTCGGCCCGGGCCCGTACCACCAGTGCCGGCGAGGAGATCGAACGGCTCGCCGCCGCGCACGCCGACGCGCTGGCCCGCGCCGAGAAGGCGCAGGCGGAACTCGACGCGGTCGCCGAGCAGTCCACCGAGGCGGACCGGGACAACGCGGACCTGGACGCCCGGCACGCCGAGGCGGTGGCCGTCCACGAGCAGGCGCAGGCCGCGGTCCGCAGCCTCGCCGACGCCGAGCGGGCCGCCGAGAAGGACGCGGCCACCTGGAAGGCCCGGGAGGAGGCGCTCGCCCTCGGCCTGCGCCGCAAGGACGGCGCCGGGGCGCTGTTGGCCCGCGCCGACCAGGTGCCCGGCCTGCTGGGCAGCCTTTCCGGGCTGCTCACCGTCGCGCCCGGCCACGAGGCGGCGCTCGCCGCCGCCCTCGGCGGGCTCGCCGACGCGGTCGCCGTCAGCGGCGTGGACGAGGCCGTCGAGGCGATGCGGCTGCTCAAGATCTCCGACGCCGGGCGGGCCGGCCTGCTGGTCGGCAGCCCCGCCGGGCCCGGCATGGACGGCCCGGCCGACGCACTGCGCCCGAAGCTGCCGGACAACGCCCAATGGGCACCCGACCTGGTGGAGTGCTTCGCCGAGATCCGGCCGGCGGTGCACCGGGCCCTGCGCGACGTGGTGCTGGTCGAAGACCTGTCCGCCGCGGCCGAGCTGGTCGCCGGCAACCCGGAGCTGCGCGCGGTCACCCCGGACGGCGACGTGGTCGGCGCGTACGCGGCGGCCGGCGGGTCGGCCAAGGCGCCCAGCTACATCGAGGTGCAGGCGGCCGTCGAGGAGGCCCGGGCCAACCGGCTCACCGCCGAGCGGACCAGCGCCGAGCTCCGCGAGCAGCTCGTCGACGCGCGCGCCGAGGTGGCCGCCGCGAAGGACGCCGTCCAGCACGCGGCCGCGGCCAAGCGGGAGGCGGAGAGCCACCGCAACGCCGCCGCCCGACGGCTGGCCGAGCTGGGCGCCGCCGCGCGGTCGGCGAAGGCCGAGACCGACCGGCTCGGCGAGTCCCGGGCCCGCGCCGAGGCGGCCCGGGAACGCGACCTGCAGGCGCTGGCCGAGCTGGAGGAGCGGCTGCGGCTGGCCGAGAGCACCCCGCTCGACGCCGAACCGTCGACGGAGGAGCGCGACCAGCTCGCCGCGATGGTGCCGCAGGCCCGGCAGAACGAGATGGAGGTCCGACTCGCCGTGCGTACCGCCGAGGAGCGGGTCTCCTCGATCGCCGGCCGGGCCGACTCGCTGGCCCGGCAGGCGAACGCCGAGCGGGCCGCGCGGGAGCGCGCGGCGGCCCGGCGAGCGGCCCGCACCCGCGGCGCGGCCATCGCCCGGGCCGTGGTGGGCGGCGCCCGGGAGGCGCTGACCCGGCTCACCGTCTCCCTCGCCCGCGCCGAGGAGCAGCGCGACGCCGTGGCCCGCGACCGCGCCGCCCGCGAGGCCGAGCTGTCCGAGGTACGCGGCGCGGCCAAGCGGCTCGGCGGCGAGCTGGACCGACTGACCAGCCAGGTGCACCGGGACGAGGTGGCCCGCGCCGAGCAGCGGCTGCGCATCGAGCAGTTGGAGGCGAAGGCCGCCGAGGACTTCGGCCTCGACGTGGCGACCCTGGTCGCCGAGTACGGCCCGGACCAGCTCGTCCCGCCCACCGACGCGGACGTGGCGGCGGCGGAGAAGGAGGGCCAGCCGGTGCCCGAGCCGGTCCGCTACGAGCGGCCGGTGCAGGAGAAGCGGGCCGCCAAGGCGGAACGGGAGCTCGCCCTGCTCGGCAAGGTCAACCCGCTGGCCCTGGAGGAGTTCGCCGCGCTGGAGGAGCGCTACAAGTTCCTCTCCGAGCAGTTGGAGGACCTGAAGGCCACCCGCCGGGACCTGCTCACCGTGGTCAAGGACGTCGACGACCGGATCCTGGAGGTCTTCGCCAGCGCGTTCGAGGACACCGCGCGGGAGTTCGAGCAGGTGTTCACCGTGCTCTTCCCCGGCGGCGAGGGGCGCCTGGTGCTCACCGACCCGGAGGACCTGCTGACCACCGGCGTCGAGGTCGAGGCCCGCCCGCCGGGCAAGAAGATCAAGCGGCTGTCGCTGCTCTCCGGAGGGGAGCGGTCGCTGACCGCGGTGGCCATGTTGGTGGCGATCTTCCGCGCCCGACCCAGCCCGTTCTACATCATGGACGAGGTGGAAGCGGCCCTCGACGACGTGAACCTGGGCCGGCTGATCACGCTGCTCGCGCAGCTGCGGGAGAAGAGCCAGCTCATCGTGATCACCCACCAGAAGCGGACCATGGAGATCGCCGACGCGCTCTACGGGGTGACCATGCGCAGCGGGGTCACCCAGGTGATCAGCCAGCGGCTCAACCGGGCCGACGACGACGGGCAGGAGACAGACGAGTGAGTCGGGAACGCGCGACGGCGCTCCTGGTGGACTTCGACGGCGTGCTGCGCTGCTGGGATCCGGCGGTGGCCGCCGGCGTCGAGCAGGAGTACGGGCTCACCGAGGGCGTCCTCGGCGAGATCGCCATGTCGTGGGGGCTGCTCCAGCCGGTGCTCACCGGCCAGGTCAGCCACGCGCAGTGGATGGCCAGCGTGGCGGACGCGCTCACCCCGTCGGTGGGTGCCGAGCGGGCCCGCGCCGCGGTCGAGGAGTGGCAGCGCTACCGGGGCGAGGTCGACCTGGAGGTGCTCGCGTTCATCCGCCAGGTGCGGGAGGCGGGCGTACGGGTGGGGCTGGGCACCAACGCCACCGACCAGCTCGACGCCGACCTGGCCGCCCTGGGCCTCACCGACGACTTCGACGCGGTGGTGAACTCCTCGGTGGTCGGGGTGAGCAAGCCGGCCAAGGAGTACTTCCAGGTGGCCTGCGCGGCGCTGGAGACGTCGCCGTCGCGGGTGCTGTTCGTCGACGACGAGGACCGGTCGGTCTCCGGCGCCCGCGCGGCCGGCCTCTCCGCGCACCGCTGGACCGGCCCCGGGGACCTGCGCTACCTGCGCGCCGCGCTGGCGTTCTGAGCCGGGCTGCCTGACCTGGGCTACCGCACCACCCGCTGGAGCAGGTTCAGGGTGGCCCGGGCCAGGCGGGGATCGGCGGCCGCCGGGTCGGCGAGCACCCGGGTCCAGCCCAGCGTGCCGGCGATGAACACCCAGGCTCCGGAGGGTGCCCGGTAGAGGTGGGTGTGCTGCCGGTGCGTCTCGCCCTGCCGGGAGTAGGGGGAGTCGGCGAGCAGGGTCCGCTCCACCGCTCGGGGCTGCGGGACCCCGGGCGTCCGCTGGTCGGCCTCGCCCCACACCACCTCGGGGATCAGGTCGCCGTCCCGGAGACCGGTGCCCGCCCAGAACCAGTGGTCGCTGGCCCGGACCACCAGCGGCGCCTGGCCGTCGATCATGCTGACGTACTGGGCGCCGATCAGTTGCTGCTCCGGGTGCCCGGCCGACCGCCACTTGACCTCGGGCGGGATCGGGCCGGACGACGGCATGGAACTCTTGGCGCACCGGACCAACCGGCCGCCGGCGCCGTAGTCGATCCGCCAGTAGCAGTTGTTGGCGGCCAGGAAGACCAGGCTGGTGCCGCCGTTGCGGGCCGCGGTGACGGACCGGCGCATCGGCGCCGACCAGTACTCGTCGTGGCCGGGGAAGACGACGGCCCGGTACCGGGCCGGGTTCACCCGTCCGCTGTGCAGGTCCTCGCTGGTGGCGTACGTGACGTCGAGGCCCTGCCCCTCGACCCACTGGACGAAGTCGACTTCCTGGTTGGCGAGGTGCGGGATCCCGTTGCCGGCGTACGGCCGGTCGTGGCTGACCGCCCGGGCGCGGTGCCCGGTGGTCCAGCGCCCGGCGTCGTCGTAGCCGTAGTAGAGGTTGGCTCCGGTGCGCCCGTCCATCGGCCAGCCGTTGTACGCCTGCCAGGTGCTGGTGGGCAGGATCACCAGCCCGCCCGCCCGCTGCGCCGGGTCGCGCACCACGAAGGGGACCCACTGGTGCTGCCCGGCGGCACTGGCGAGCAGGGCGAGGTAGAGGCCGCTCACCAGGTCCGGGGTGACGGTCAGCCGCCAGCCGGTGCGCCACGCGCAGGAGACCGCGCCGGTGTCGGGGTCGACGTCCGGCGCGGCCTGCCGGAACCCGTCGAGCCACGGGCTGACGATCACCGCCCGGGCCCCGCTGCCGGCGTAGTGGCCGACCCGGAAGACGGTGATCTGGTAGCGCTGGGGGCGGGAGACCGAGACCCGGAACTCCAGCTCCTCGCCGGGCGCCACGCTGGTGGCGTGGACGTAGCCGGCGATCTCACCGCCCTTGTCGGTGGCGAACCGGTGCCCGGTCAGGCTGAAGTCGGCGGCACCGGATCGGGCGTTCTCCGCCACGACGGGCGGGCGGCCGGAGCCGGGGGCCGGGGCGGTCGTCGGCGCGGGCCCGGTCGGGTCTCCTGGATAGTGCGGGTCGGCGGGCGGGGTGGTCCGGGCCGGCTGGCCGCACGCCTCGCCACCCAGCAGCACTGCCGCCCCGACCGCCCCGAGCATGCCCAGAGTGCTTCTCCGGGTGTGCGTCGTCCATGCCCCGTCGACCATCGTCGCGCTCCCGCCTCGGCGGCCCCCGTGTCCGTCGCGGCGTCCGGAGCGGACGGGTCAGCGGCGGGGACGGGCCCGGCCACGACCCGTCCACCCGCTAGACGGGTGGCCGCCGCGCCGGGTTGCCGGTGGCGGCGGACTGTGGACGGTCGGCCAAGATCATGAGAGCTGTTCGTCCGGTGCCGCTGGCCGGTCGGGGGAAGGAGCGCGGATCAGTCGCCGGTGACGCCGTCGATCCGCTCCCGGATCAGGTCGGCGTGCCCGTTGTGCCGGGCGTACTCCTCGATCAGGTGGACGTACACCCAGCGCAGGTTGAAGGTCCGCTTTTTCGGCCCCACCTCTGTGAAGGTCTCGTCGAGTGAGCGGCCGGCCGCAGCGGCCCGGGCCAGTTGGACCTCCCGGTGGTACGTGGCGAAGTCTGCCTCGGCGTCGGCGCCGCTGACGTCGTGGTCGGCGTCCGGCGTCTCCGGCGCGAAGTAGGGGTAGTCCACCTGCTGGCCGGCGAGGTTCTCCCGGAACCACCAGGCCTCCACCTCGGTCAGGTGCCGGACGAGGCCGAGCAGGGTGAGGCCGGACGGCTCGACGCTCGGGGTCTTCAACTGCTCGGCGATCAGGCCCGCACACTTCAGCAGCAGGGTGTCGCGGTGGTAGTCGAGCCAGCCTTCGAGCATGGTGCGCTCGTCGCCGACGTAGGGCTCGTTCTTCCGGGTGATCTCCGGTGCTCTCCAGGTCATGCCCGCCATCCTGGCGAGCGCGTCCGGCACCGGCGACCCGATTACGCGGCATTGCGAAGGGGCCCCTTCACCACGCCAGGCGTAAGGAAGGGGCCTTCCGTCAGGGCACCACCACGACGGGCCAGCGGCCGGCCCGCACCAGGCGGGTGGCGACCGAGCCGACCAGGCGGTGCCCGGCCTGCTCGGACGCCCCGACCACCACCAGGTCCGCGCGGGTCTCGTCGGCCGCCGCGCAGAGTTCGGTGTACGCGTCCCCGCGCCGGCAGAGGAAGGTGACCGGCAGGCCCAGTTCCTCGGCGCCGCGGCGGCACTCGGCGCGCAGTTCGGCGGCCAGTTCGTCGTGGGTCTGCTGGACCGCCCCGGCCACCACCCCGGTCATGATCCCGGCGTACGGGACCGGGGAGCTGACGAACACCACCACCAGGCCGGAGCGCTGCCGGCGGGCCAGCCCGGCCGCGTACGCGGCGGCCCGCAGCGAGGTGCGGGTGCCGTCCACGCCGACCAGCACCACCCGGGGGCCGTCCGTGCCGCGTTCGAACGGCAGCGGCCGGGCCTCCGGGCCGTACTTCTCACGCTCGACGGATGCGCTCATGCCGTCGCCTCCCTACGGTCGGCGAAGCCATGCGGCATCGACGCGCTGAGCTGGCTGATTCGCTCGCTCCGCTCGCTCATGGGTCACTCCTGGATGCCGGTCCGGACCACCGGGGCGCCGCCGCCGGCCGCGACGGTCGACTCCCGCTCGATCTCGGCGGAGAGGGGGTCGCCGTTGTGCCGGCGCAGCGGTACTTCCTTGATGAAGACGACCGCGATCAGCGCGATCAGCCCGAACGGGGCGGCGGCCAGGAAGATGTCCCCGGCACCGTGCCCGTAGGCGGCCTCGACGACCGCCCGGATCGGGGCGGGCAGCGTGTGCACGTCGGGCAGGGTGCCGCCGCTGCCCGAGCTGGACGCCTTGATGCCGAGTCCGGCCAGCCCCTCGGCGAGGTAGTCCTTGACCTTGTGGCCGAGCACCGCGCCGAGCGCGCTCACGCCGATCGCGCCGCCGAGGCTGCGGAAGAAGGCGACCACCGAGCTGGCCGCGCCGAGTTCGTGCGTGCCGACCGTGTTCTGCACGGCGAGCACCAGGTTCTGCATGGTCATGCCCAGCCCCAGGCCGATCAGCGCCATGAAGATGGCGATCCGCCAGTACGGGGTGTCGGCCCGCAGCGTGCCCATCAGGGCGAAGCCGACGGTGAGCAGGGCGGAGCCGGCGACCAGGTAGCGCTTCCAGAGGCCGGTGTTGGTGATGATCCGGCCGACCACCGTGGAGGCGACCAGCAGACCGCCGATCATCGGCAGGGTCATCAGGCCGGACATGGTCGGGCTCTCGCCGCGGCTGATCTGGAAGTACTGGCCGAGGAAGACCGAGGCGCCGAACATGCCCACGCCGACCGCGATGCTGGCGACCACGGCGAGGCTGATGGTGCGGCTGCGGAACAGTCGCGGCGGGATCATCGGCTCGCTGGCGCGCTGCTCCACCCGGATGGCGAGCGCGCCGAGCAGCACCGCGCCGGCCACCATGACGGCGCTCTGCCAGGAGATCCAGGCGTACCGGTCGCCGGCGAGGGTGACCCAGATGAGCAGCAGCGAGACCGCTGCCGTGATGAGGGTGGCGCCCCACCAGTCGATCTTCGCCGGGCGCTTCACCACGGGCAGGTGCAGGGTCTTCTGGAGCACGATCAGGGCGAGCGCGGCGAACGGCACGCCGACGTAGAAGCACCAGCGCCAGCCGAGCCAGTCGGTGTCGACGATCACGCCACCGATGAGCGGGCCGCCGATGGTGCCGACGGCCATCACGGCGCCGAGGTAGCCGCTGTAGCGGCCGCGCTCGCGCGGGGCGATCATCGTCGCCATGATCACCTGGGCGAGGGCGGTCAGGCCGCCCGCGCCGACGCCCTGGAGCACCCGGCAGGCAATGAGCTGACCGGTGGACTGGGAGAGCCCGGCCAGCACCGAGCCCAGCACGAAGATGCCGAGGGCGAGCTGGACCAGGAGCTTCTTGCTGGTCAGGTCGGCGAGCTTGCCCCAGATCGGGGTGGTCGCGGTGGTCGCCAGCAGTGTGGAGGTGACCACCCAGGTGTACGCGGACTGGCCGCCGTGCAGCTCGGTGATGATCCGCGGCAGCGCGTTCGAGACGACCGTGGAGGAGAGGATCGCGACGAACATGCCCAGCAGCAGGCCGGAGAGTGCCTCCAGGATCTGCCGGTGGGTCATGTCGCCGGCGGTCGCCCGGGTGGGCGCTGTCGCCTGGGTCATCGTGATTGCCTCCGGAGCAGGTCGGGGGATGGGTTGCCTCAGGCAACCGTAGGACCTTGGTTGCCTCAAGCAACAACCGGGTGAGCGCCGAAGCTATTCCGGGACGCCCAGATCAGAAGGTCTCGTTGAACTTGTGCATCAGTCGGGCGAAGTCCTCGACGTCCTGTTTCGGCCAGCTTTCCATCGTACGCCGGATCTGCCCGAGTCGGGCCGCCCGCGCCGCGTCGAACCGGCGGGTGCCCTCCTCGGTGAGGCTGAGCTGGGCGGCCCGCCGGTCGGTCGGGTCCGGGTCGCGCCGGACCAGGCCCAGCCCCTCCAGGCCGTGGATCTGCCGGCTGAGCGTGCCCTTGCCGATGCCGAGCCGCGCGGCCAGATCGGTGAGCCGGATCGAGCCGCACCGGCGCAGCCAGAGCAGCAGCCCGTACGCGTTCGGCTCCAGGTTGGGGTGGACCTCCCGGGCGATCTCCCAGGACAGCGCCCGGCCGCGGCGCAGCAGCGCGGTCAGCTCGTGCTCCACCGCGCGCAGGGTCTCCGGCAGGTGATCGTCCACGGAGGAAGCGTACTCACGCCGGCTCGCTGAGCGGCTGCCGCGCCACGGTACGCAGGTGGCCGTCGCTGGTGGTGCCCTCGATCACCACCTCGGCCGACCGGCCCCGGTGGGTCAGCGTCGCCACCGCGTTGCCGAAGTACGGCCCGGCCAGCTTCCGCCACCGCACGGCCGAGCGGGGCACCCCGGCCGAGCGGGCCAGCGCGCGGGCGGCCCCGGCCGGCCCGGGATTCCAGCCGAGCCGCATCAGCGGGCGCATCCCCGCCGGCACCTGGTTGTGGATCGGGGAGCAGGTGAGCTGGTGCACCGGGGTGCGGACGCTCCGGTCGGCGAACCTGGCCCGGGCCACGTACGAGTGGTGCACGTCCCCGGAGAGCACGCTGATCGAGGCCGGCGCCGGGTACGCCGGACCGGCGCCCACCCGCGCCCCGGGCCCGGCGGGCGTCCCGCTGCCCAGCCGGGCGAACAGTTCGGCCAGGGCGTCGAAGGAACGCCGGAACGCGCCCCAGTGCTCCAGGTCACAGGCCCGCCGGATCCGCTCGGAGAGCCGCGCCACCCAGGGTCGGTGGGAGTCGGCGAGCTGCTCGTTCCACGTCTCGACGTGGTGGATGCCCGGCGGCAGCAGCCAGGGCAGCGACGCGCCGACGACGAGGTGGTCGTAGACGCCGTGCGCCCGGTCGAGGAACCAGGACCACTCGCCCGGCGGCAGCATCGCCCGGTGGCCCGACTCCAGCACCCGGCTGGAGCGGTTGTCCAGCATGACCAGCCGGGTCCGCCCCAGGTCCAGCGCGTAGCTCCACTGATACTGCACGGCCCGCCAGCGCTCGGTGTCGTGCGCGAGATCGGCCTCCTTGTCGATCCGCTCGCCGAACTCGTGCAGCACCCCGGTGGCGTCCTCCGCGGCGGTGACCTTGGCGTACACCGGGTCGGCGGCGATCTCGTCCGGGGAGAGATTGCCCAGGTGCTGGTAGACCCAGTAAGAGGCGAGCCCGCTGCGGATCCGCTCCGCCCACCACGGCTGCACGCGCACGTCCGCCCGCCACGAGGCCGAGGTGTTCCAGTCGTCGATCACCTCGTGGTCGTCGAAGATCATCACGCTGGGCACGGTGGAGAGCAGCCAACGGATCTCCGGGTCGCGCCAGGACTCCAGGTAGAGCTTCGTGTATTCGTCGAAGCTCACCACCTGGGTGGCCGGGGCGCCCGTCGGCCGGCGCCGGCGCCGCTTGAGCAGCCGGCGCACCGTCGGCGAGGTGATGTCCGCGTAGACCTGGTCGCCGAGGAGCACCAGCAGGTCGGGCCGGGCGGCGTCCGGGTCGGCCATCAGCCGCCGGGCGTACGCGTCCAGCGCGTCCGGGGGCAGCTTCCGGGCGGTCGCGTGCTGGGTGGTCTCCCGGCACGAGCCGAAGATCAGGGTCACCGGCTGGTCCCGGTCGTCCGCCGCCCGGGTACGGATCACGCTGGGCGGGAAGCCGCTCTCCGGAACCGGCCAGGCGACCTCGTCGTCGACCAGCACCTCATAGGTCGTGGCGCTGTCCGGGGTCAACCCCGCCACCACCACGATCGCGTAGTGGTGGTCGTACGCCGAAAAGGTCGGGGCGCTGCCTGTGGCGCCGTCGGCCGTGCGGACGGTGACCACCGCGGGCGCGCTGGTCTCCACCCAGACGGTCGCCCGCGTGCCGACGACCCGCCGCAGCAACGGACCGATGAGCAGGCGGGAGCTGGGCACGGGCACCTCCGAGGGGAAACGATTCACCTTCTCCTACCCGGCCGGCGGGTTCGGCACGCCTGGCTGCGGCGAGCGTACCCGCAGCTCCACCGCGTGCGGAGGCGGTGAGCGGGACGCCGCCGCCGGCATCTGACAGGATTTCGGGCATGAAGGAATACCTCCTCGTCATCATCGCCCTGCTCGGCGTGCTGATCATCGGCGGCCTCAGCCTCGTGGTGCCCCGGCTGCGCCGGCGCCCCGAGCCGCCGCTGCCGAGGACGGAGGTCGAAACCCGGGCCGAGGAGGACCTGGCTGGCCCGCCGGTCCAGGCACCCGAGGCGGAGATGTCCACCGGGGTCCTGGTCGAGCCGCCGCCGGTGGTGGAGGTGCCGCCGGTGGTCGAGGTGCCGCTCGAGGTGCCCGAGCCCACCGCCGGCCGGCTGGTCCGGCTGCGCTCCCGGCTGTCCCGCTCGCAGAACGTCTTCGGCCGGGGCCTGCTCGGCCTGCTCAGCCGGGAACGGCTGGACGAGGACGCCTGGGAGGAGATCGAGGACAGTCTGATCACCGCCGACGTCGGCATCGAGGCCACCCGGGAGATCGTCGACCGCCTCCGGGAGCGGACCCGGGTGCTCGGCACGCGGTCCACCGGGGAGTTGCGCGACCTGCTCGCCACCGAGCTGGTCACCGCCCTCGACCCGACGCTGGACCGGTCGCTGAACGCCGACCCCAAGGTGGGGATGCCTGGGGTGGTGCTGGTGGTCGGGGTCAACGGCGCCGGCAAGACCACCACCTGCGGCAAGATCGCCCGGGTGCTGATCGCCGATGGGCACACCGTGCTGCTCGGCGCGGCCGACACCTTCCGGGCCGCCGCCGCCGACCAACTGGAGACCTGGGGCAGCCGGGTCGGCGCGGAGACCGTCCGCGGGCCCGAGGCCGCCGACCCGGCCAGCGTCGCGTTCGACGCGGTCAAGCGGGGCATTGACACGCAGGTCGACACCGTGCTGATCGACACCGCCGGCCGCCTGCAGAACAAGGTCGGCCTGATGGACGAGCTGGGCAAGGTCAAGCGGGTGGTGGAGAAGCACGGCCCGATCGACGAGACCCTGCTGGTGCTCGACGCCACCACCGGCCAGAACGGCCTGGAGCAGGCCCGGGTCTTCACCGAGGTGGTGAACGTCACCGGCGTGGTGCTGACCAAGCTCGACGGGACCGCCAAGGGCGGCATCGTGATCGCCGTGCAGCGCAAGCTCGGCATCCCGGTCAAGCTGGTCGGCCTCGGCGAGGGCCCGGACGACTTGGCCCCGTTCGAGCCGGCGCAGTTCGTCGACGCGCTGCTCGGCACCGAGCCGCTCGCCCGGGACGCGTAGCCTCGACGTGACGACTGACGATCGCGCCTACGCGGGGTGGCGCGACCCCAGCCACCCGTCGCCGCGCCTCGGGAGACCGTACGTGACTTCGCAGGAGATCCCGCTGCACGGCGGGAACGTGAGCACCGTGGTCCGGGTGGGCGACACGGTCCGGCGCAACGCCGGCCCGTGGACCCCCTCGGTGCACGCCCTGCTGCGGCACCTGGAATACGTCGGCTTCACCGGCGCCCCTCGCGCCCTCGGCATGGACGAGCGGAACCGGGAGGTCCTGTCGTACCTGGAGGGGGAGTGCGGGGAGTATCCGCTCGCCCCGCACTGGGTCACCGACGAGGCCCTGGTGACCGTGGCGACCATGCTGCGGATATTCCACGACGCCCAGTACGGCTTCAACCCGCCGCCGGGGGCGGTCTGGCGCTCGTTCGGCCCGCCCCCGCCGGACACCGAGGTGATCTGCCACCACGACGCCGCCCCGCACAACGTGATCTGGCGGCCGGACGGCACGCTCGGGCTGATCGACTTCGACCTGGCCTCGCCCGGTGCCCGGATCTACGACGTGGCCTACGCGGCCTGGACCTGGGTGCCGATCTTCTCCGACCGGGACTCCATCACCCTCGGCTGGAAGCACCCCGACCGGCCCCGCCGGCTGCGGCTGTTCGCCGACGCGTACGGGCTGATCCCGCGCGATCGGCACCGGCTGATCCGCACCATCCGCAAGCGGATCGTCGACCACGTCGAGGGCATCCGGCGGATGGCCGCCGCCGGCGACCCGGCGTTCGTCCGGATCGTGCACAAGGGCCACCTCCGCCGCCCGATGCGCGACCTGCGGCTGCTCGACTACGAGCGGCACGCCCTGGAGTACGCCCTGCGCTGACCTCGCTCTCCTCGCAAAGAGTGGCCGGTTCCTCCCCGGGACGGCCACTCTTTCCGTTTCCCCCGCCATGATCGACGTTCTTCACACGCCGGAAACAACCCGTCACGCGTGCGAAATCGAGCGGTGTCGGTGCAGGAAACAGCCGCCGAGCAAGCTTCCGCGCAACCGGCTGACGGGCGACGCTGCCAGGACTCAGTCGGAGGGAGGACATCCACACCGAGAGGAGGCAGCGTGGAGATCGACACCGGCAACACCGCCTGGTTGCTCCTGTCGTCTGCGCTCGTGCTGCTCATGACGCCGGGTCTCGCCCTGTTCTACGGCGGGCTGAACCGGTCCAAGGGCGTACTCAACATGATGATGATGAGCTTCTCGTCCATCGGGCTCATCAGCATCCTGTGGCTTTTCTACGGCTTCACCGTCGCCTTCGGCGAGGGCGGCAAGTTCATCGGCGACCTGGGGCAGTACCTGGGCACCAAGACGTTCGTCGGCGAGAGCGACCTGTGGGGCGAGACCGGCATCCCGCTCTACGTCTTCATCGCCTTCCAGATGATGTTCGCCATCATCACCGTCGCCCTGATCAGCGGGGCGCTCTCCGACCGGACCAAGTTCGCCGGCTGGCTGGTGTTCGCCTTCGGCTGGGCCACCCTGGTCTACTTCCCGGTCGCGCACATGGTATGGGGCGGTGGCCTGATCGGCGGCGACATCGGCGCCCTGGACTTCGCCGGCGGTACGGCGGTGCACATCAACGCCGGTGCCGCGGCGCTCGCGCTGGTGCTGGTCCTCGGCAAGCGGGTCGGCTGGCCCCGGGAGAGCGCCAAGCCGCACAACGTCCCGCTGGTCGCGCTCGGCGCCGGGCTGCTCTGGTTCGGCTGGTTCGGCTTCAACGCCGGCTCCGAGCTGACCGCCGACGGGGTCACCGCGCTGGCCTTCATCAACACCCAGGTGGCCACCGCCGCCGCGCTGCTCGGCTGGCTCGTCGTGGAGTGGGTACGCGACGGCAAGCCGACCCTGGTCGGCGCCTCCTCCGGCGCGGTGGCCGGGCTGGTCGCAATCACCCCGGCGTGCGCGTTCATCACCCCGGCCGCGTCGGTGCTGCTGGGTCTCGTCGCCGGCGCGGTCTGCGCCCTCGCGGTGGGCCTGAAGTACCGGCTCGGCTACGACGACTCCCTCGACGTGGTCGGCGTGCACTTCGTCGGCGGGTGGATCGGCTGCCTGTGGATCGGCCTGTTCGGCACGGCCTCGGTGAGCTCCCTGGTGGCCAGCGACGGCCTGCTGGTCGGGGGCGACGCCACCCTGCTCGGCAAGCAGGCGCTGGGCGCGTTGATCGTCACGGTCTACTCCTTCGTGGTCGCCTACGCCCTCGGCTTCGTGATCGACAAGACGATCGGGTTCCGGGTCTCCGCCGAGGCGGAGGTCGAGGGCATCGACGTCGCCGAGCACGCGGAGAGCGCGTACGACCTGTCGCCCACCACCGGTGGCAGCGCCGGCGGCGCGTTCGCGATGGCCGGGATCGGCACCGCCAAGCCGGCCCCGGAGCCCGCCGAGGAGGCGGCCGAGCCCGCCGCGCCGGTCAGCGAGAAGGTCGCCGGTTAACGTTCCTGTGATGGAGGGGATGGACATGAAGCTGGTGACCGCGGTCATCAAGCCGTACCAGCTGGACGCGGTGAAGGAGGCCCTGCACGCCCTCGGCGTGGCCGGCCTGACCGTCAGCGAGGTCCAGGGCTACGGCCGGCAGAAGGGGCACACCGAGGTCTACCGGGGTGCCGAGTACACGGTCGAGTTCCTGCCCAAGATCCGGGTCGAGGTGCTCACCGACGAGATGGAGGTCGACAAGATCGTCGACGCCATCGTGGGTGCCGCCCGCACCGGCAAGATCGGCGACGGCAAGGTCTGGGTGACCGCCGTCGAGGAGGTCGTCCGGGTCCGCACCGGCGAGCGCGGCCTGGACGCCCTCTGAGGACGCCCCCGATGACCTCGTTGATCAAGGAGAACGCGTCCGGACACCCCGGGAACGGCGACGCGAACCCCTTGGTCAACGAGGTCGTCGGCGTACCCGGGGGAATCGGGGCGGAGGCGCGGGCGGCGCGGGCCGAGGCGATCGACGTCTGGTTGCGGTCGGTGTTCCCGCAGCGGGCGGGGCTCGCGCTGGTCGCGGTCGGCGGACTGGGGCGGCGGCAGTGCGCACCGTACGGCGACGTCGACCTCGTGCTGCTGCACGCCGGGGTGCCCGGCATCGACGAACTGGCCGCCTCGCTCTGGTATCCGATCTGGGACGCCGGGCTGCGGCTCGACCACTCCGTCCGCACCGTCGCCGAGGCGCTCTCCGTCGCCCAGGACGACGTCAAGGTCGCCCTCGGCCTGCTCGACGCCCGCCACGTGGCCGGCGACCCGGGCCTCGCCGACCAGCTCGTGTCCACCGCCACCGACCACTGGCGGCGTACCGCCGTCCGGCAGCTCCCGCGCCTGCGGGAGATCACCGCCGCCCGCTGGGAGACCCACGGCGAGCTGGCCTTCCTGCTGGAGGGCGACCTCAAGGAGGCCGCCGGCGGGCTGCGGGACGTGGGCATCCTGCGGGCCATCGCCACCGCCGGGGTGACCGACGCGCTGCGCCCCGCTGTGCACGCCGCCCACCGGCGGCTCCTCGACACCCGGGACGCGCTGCACCAGCAGGTCGGCCGCCGGGTCGACCGGCTCGTCGCCCAGGAACGCGACGGCGTCGCCGCGCTGCTCGGGCTGCGGCAACTCTCGCTCGACGGGTCCGGCGCGCCTGGCGGGGGTGCGGTGGCCGACGGCGACGCGTTGCTGCGCCGGGTCGCGGGGGACGCCCGTACCGTCAGCCACGCCCTCGACGACGCCTGGCGGGCCGCCGACCGGCTCCGCTCCGGCCGCCGCCGCGGTGCCGACGGCCGCCCGGTGCGCCGCCCCGTCGCCCGCGACGTCGTCGATCACGACGGCGAGTTGGTCCTCGCCCGCACCGCCATCGGCGCCCGACCCGACCCCAGCCTGTCCCTGCGGGTCGCCGCGGCGGCGGCCATCACCCGGCTGCCGATCGCCCGGGCCACCTGCGAGTGGCTGGCCGCGTACTGCCCGCCGCTGCCCGCGCCCTGGCCGCCGGCCGCCCTGGCCGCGCTGATCACCCTCCTCGGGGCCGGTCCTGGCCTGGTGCCCGCTTGGGAGACCTGCGACCGGTACGGGCTGGTCGACCGCTGGCTGCCCGAGTGGACCCGGCTGCGCAGCCTGCCCCAGCACAACCCGGTGCACCGGTTCACCCTCGACCGGCACCTGGTGCAGACCGCGTACGAGGCGAGCCGGCACACCCGCGAGGTGGACCGCCCCGACCTGCTGCTGCTCGGTGCGCTCCTGCACGACATCGGCAAGGGGTTGGGAGGCGAAGGTGCCGCCGGGCGGGCCGGCAGGCACGAGCCCGCCGGCACCTTCGTAGACCACAGCAGCGTCGGGGCGCCGATCGCCGAGGCGGTGGCCACCCGGATCGGGCTGCCCGAGGCCGAGGCCGGACTGATCGGCAACCTGGTCCGGCTGCACCTGCTGCTGCCCGACGTGGCGACGCGGCGCGACCTGTCCGACCCGAAGACCGTCGCCGGGGTCGCCGCGCAGGTCGGCGACACCACCACCCTGGAACTGCTGCACGCCCTGGTCCGGGCCGACGCCGCCGCCACCGGGCCGGCCGCCTGGTCGGACTGGAAGGGGCGGCTCGTCGCCGAGCTGGTCGCCCGGGTGCGTACCGCGCTGGACAGCGGCGTGCTGCCGGCCCCGCCCGCCCCGGACCCGGCGCTGGTCGCGGGGCCGCTGCCGGTCGTACACGTGGGGGAGGACCGGGTGTCGGTGGCCGCGGCGGACCGGCGCGGCCTGCTCGCCACGGTGGCCGGCTGCCTGGCCCTGCACCGGCTGGAGGTGATCTCCGCGGACGCCTCGACGGTCGACGGGCGAGCCCTGGTCGAGTGCCGGGTGCAGCCCCGCTACGGCCTGGCGCCCGATCCGGTCGCGCTCACCGCCGACCTGCGCCGCGCGGTCGCCGGCGACGTCTCGGTCACCCAGCGGCTGCGCGGCCGGGCCCTCGCCGCCCGCGGGCAGGGCGCCGCGCCGCGGGTGGTCTGGCACCGCACGGCGGCCACCGACGCGGTGCTGCTGGAGCTGCGCGCCGCCGACGCGGCGGGCCTGCTCTACCGGGTCACGTGCGCCCTCGACGAGGCCGGCGCCCAGGTACGGGCGGCCCGGATCTCCACCCTCGGCGCCGACGTGGTGGACGTGTTCTACCTGGTCGGCGGCGCGCCCTCGGAGTCGGACCGGGCCCGCGTCGAGGCCACCGTCCTCGCCGCCGTGTAAGGCAGGCCCCGGTTGACGCGTCACGTCGTCACGGGGCCCCTTCCCGACACCCCGATACGTCCTGGAGCGTAGGCAGGGTGCCGCTCGCGGGGCGACGCTGCGCGACCCGCTGAGCGGCACGCTCGGGGGTATGAACCTGCCAGTGCACACCGAAGGGCTCACCAAACGGTACGGGCCACTGACCGCCGTCGACGACCTCCACCTGACCGTCCACCCCGGCGAGGTGTACGGCTTCCTCGGCCCCAACGGCGCCGGCAAGACCACCACCCTGCGCATGCTGCTGGGGCTGGTCCGCCCCACCGCCGGCACGGTACGGCTGCTCGGCCGACCGCCCGGCGCCGGCCGGCTCACCGGGGTCGGGGCGCTGATCGAGGGGCCCGCCTTCTACCCGTACCTCTCCGGGCGGGACAACCTCGCGGTGCTCGCCCGCTACGCCGGGGTCGGCGCCGACCGGGTGGCGCTCGTGCTGGACCTGGTCGACCTCACCGACCGGGCCGGCGACCGGTACGCCGGCTACTCGTTGGGCATGAAGCAGCGACTCGGCGTCGCGGCCGCGCTGCTCAAGGATCCGCGCCTGCTGATCCTGGACGAGCCGACCAACGGCCTAGACCCGGCCGGTATGGCGGACATGCGCATGTTGATCCGCCGGCTCGGCGCCGGCGGCTGCACCGTCCTGGTCTCCAGCCACCTGCTCGGCGAGGTCGAGCAGGTCTGCGACCGGGTCGGGGTGATCTCCCGGGGGCGGCTGATCGCCGAGGGGAGCGTCGCCGAGCTGCGCGGCACGGCCGGGCTGCGGGTGCTCGCCGACCCGCTCGACGAGGCGGCGGCGCGGGTCCGGACGCTGGTCGGCGCGGAGCGGGTGCGGGTGGTCGACGGCGGGCTGGAGCTGGCCGTCGAGCCGGAGCGGGCCGCCTGGCTCAACGCCGAGCTGGTCGGCGCCGGGCTCGCCGTGCGCGAGCTGCGTCCCCGCGAACGGGACCTGGAGCAGGTGTTCTTCGACCTCATCGAGAAGGGAACGGCCGATGTCGCGTAGTTTCCGCGCCGAGCTGGTCAAGCTGGTCCGCCGCCCGGCGACCTGGCTGCTGCTGGCCATCACCCTGGTCCTCGCGGTGACCTTCACCTACGTCTTCCCGTACGCCAGCATCGCCGGTGGGACGAGCGGGCCGAACACCGACCGGACCCTGCCGATGCTGCTGCCCGACCGGCTGGTCGGGAACTCGCTCGGCGGCCTGCCGGTCTTCCTCGGCTCGATCGTGCTGATCCTCGGGGTGCTCACCGTCGGCGGCGAGTACGGCTGGGGCACCTGGAAGACGGTGCTCTCCCAGGGCCCGTCCCGACTGGAGGTGTACGCGGGCAAGCTGCTCGCCCTCGCCGCCGCCGCGCTGGCCGTGGTGCTCGCCGTCTTCGTGGTCGGGGCGGTGTCCAGCGTGCTGATCGCGCTCGCCGAGGGGCAGTCGGTGCACTGGCCCGCGGCCGGCGACCTGCTCACCGGGCTCGGTGCGGGGTGGCTCATCGCGACGATGTGGGCCATGCTCGGTGCCGTGCTCGCCGTCGCCCTGCGGTCGGTGGCGCTCCCGGTCGGGCTGGGGCTGGTGTGGATGCTGGCGGTGCAGAACCTGCTCGCCGCGATCGCCGCGCCGCTGCTGGACTGGGTGGCCCAGGCGCAGAAGGGGCTGCCGGGCCCGAACGCCGGGTCGCTGGCCGCGGCGCTGGGCGCGCCCGGCGACACCCCCGGCGTCGCGGCGACGGTCGGGGGCGGGCAGGCGGCGCTCGTGGTCGCGGCCTATCTGGTCGCCTTCGCGGTGGTCGGCGGGGTGCTGCTGCGCCGGCGGGACATCGGTTGAGGCTGGCGGGGAGGGACGACGTGGACCGGAACCGGAGCGGCTGGGGCGACCGGCTCTTCGACGCCCTGGTCGCCCTGGCCCTGGTCGCCTTCGGGCTGCTCGGCACCGGGCCGGCCGGCCTCAACCAGGGGATGGGCACCGGTCGGGCGACGTATCCGCTGGTCGTGGTGGCCGCGCTCGCCCTGGCCGGGTGCCGGCGATGGCCGCTGGCCGCCCTGGCGGTGGTCACCGTGGCCACCACGGCGTACCTGGTGCTCGGCTACCCGTACGGGCCGATCCTGATCTCGTTCTTCGTCGCGGTCTACACGGTGGCCGCGTACCGGCCGCTGCGGCCCGCGGCGGTGGCCTGCGGCCTCGCCCTGGCCGTGCTGCTGGTCCACGTCTTCGTGGGCGTCCGGTCGCTCGGCCTGCTCGGCCTGATGCCCGCCGCCGCCTGGGTGGTGGTGCCGTTCGCGGTCGGGACCACGGTGCGGCTGGGCCGGGAGAGCACGGCTCGCAACCGGGTGGACGAGGCCCGCCGGCTGGCCGACGCCGAACGGCTGCGGGTGGCCCGGGAGGTGCACGACGTGGTCGGGCACGGCCTCGCCGCCATCCACATGCAGGCGGAGATCGCGCTGCACCTGCTCGGCAAGCGGCCGGAGCAGGCCGAGGCGGCGCTGACCGCGATCAGCCGCACCAGCAAGGAGGCGCTGGACGAGCTGCGGGTCACCCTCACGGTCGTCCGGCGGGACGAGGCGGTCGACGAGCGGGCGCCGACCCCCGGCCTGGCCCAGCTCCCGCAGCTGCGCGAGCGGCTCGCCGGTGCCGGGGTGCCGGTGACGGTCGAGGTCGACGGGGAGCCCCGCGCGTTGCCGGTCGCGGTGGACCTGGCCGCGTACCGGGTGGTGCAGGAGGCGCTGACGAACGTGCTGCGCCACGCCGGCCCGGCCACCGCCACGGTCCGGCTCCGGTACGCGCCCACCGAGGTCACCGTCGAGGTCACCGACACCGGTCGGGGCGCCGGCGCGCCGCCGCGCGGGACCGCCGGCTACGGCCTGGCGGGCATGCGGGAGCGGGTCACCGCGCTGGGCGGGTCGTTCACCGCCGGCCCCGTCTCCGCCGGCGGCTTCCGGGTGTACGCGACACTGCCGCTGGAGGAGGCTGAATGATCAGAGTGCTGCTCGCGGACGACCAGGACCTGGTCCGGATCGGGCTGCGCGCCCTGGTGGAGAGCGAGGACGACCTCGCGGTGGTGGGGGAGGCGGCCGACGGGCTCGCCGCCGTCGAGCTGGCCCGCCGGGAACGCCCCGACGTGGTGCTGATGGACGTCCGGATGCCCGGCGTCGACGGCATCGAGGCGACCCGGCGGATCGTCGCCGACCCCGGGCTGGCGGGCACCCGGGTGGTCGTCCTGACCACCTTCGAGCTGGACGAGTACGTCTTCGACGCGCTCCGGCACGGGGCCAGCGGCTTTTTGACCAAGGACACCCGCCCGGCCGAGCTGCTCCGCGCGATCCGGCTGGTCGCCGAGGGGGAGGCGCTGCTGTCCCCGTCGGTGACCCGGCGGGTGGTCCGGGAGTTTGCCACCCGGCCGGCCCGGGTGCCCCGCCCGCACCCGCGGCTGGACACCCTCACCGACCGGGAACGGGAGGTGGTGGGGCTGGTCGGCGAGGGGCTGAGCAACGCCGAGATCGCCGAGCGGCTGGTGGTGAGCCCGGCCACCGCGCGTACCCACGTCAGCCGGGCCATGGTCAAGCTGGGCGCCCGGGACCGGGCCCAGCTGGTGGTCTTCGCGTACCAGTCGGGGCTGGTCGTGTCGTGATCGGTCGCGGATAGCCGGTTCATGTCGCTGTACGCGATTCGTATACCTCATCAAGTTCGAACGCCCTGATGGGCGGTTTCCCCGGGGGCGGCGGGCCACCGGCCGGATCCAGAGACCGGGTGGCGGGACCACGGCCTCCCCTCGGGTCGGCCGGCGGGAAGCACTGGCGAGGTGGGACCGTTACCCTTGCGGGTAGCCGGCCGTCTGCGTGCCGGCTGATTGTGCCCGCCGACGACAAACGGGATGTTCGTGTGTTTGACACCTTGAGTGACCGCCTGTCCGGGATCTTCACGAAGCTCCGCGGCAAGGGTCGGCTCACCGACGCCGACATCGACGCCACCGCGCGCGAGATCCGCATGGCGCTGCTGGAGGCCGACGTCGCCCTGCCGGTGGTCAAGGGCTTCATCGCGAACGTCAAGGAGCGGGCCCGGGGCGCGGAGGTCTCCCAGGCGCTCAACCCGGCCCAGCAGATCATCAAGATCGTCAACGAGGAGCTGATCGCCGTCCTCGGTGGCGAGGGGCGCCGGCTCCAGTTCGCCAAGCAGCCGCCGACCGTGATCATGCTGGCCGGTCTCCAGGGTTCCGGTAAGACCACCCTCGCCGGCAAGCTGGCCCGCTGGCTCAAGGCCCAGGGGCACCAGCCGCTGCTGGTCGCCGCCGACCTCCAGCGTCCCAACGCCGTCGGGCAGCTTCAGGTGCTCGGTGGCCGGGCTGGCGTCGAGGTGTACGCCCCGGAGCCGGGCAACGGCGTCGGCGACCCGGTGCAGGTGGCGCGCGCGTCGATCGAGCACGCCCGGCGGGCGGCGCGGGACATCGTCATCGTCGACACCGCCGGTCGGCTCGGTATCGACGCCGAGATGATGCAGCAGGCCGCGGACATCCGTGACGCCGTCCAGCCGGACGAGGTCATCTTCGTCATCGACGCGATGGTCGGCCAGGACGCGGTCCGCACCGCCGAGGCGTTCCGCGACGGCGTCGGCATCAGCGGCGTGGTCCTCTCCAAGCTCGACGGCGACGCCCGCGGTGGCGCCGCGCTCTCCGTCCGTGAGGTCACCGGGCAGCCGATTCTGTTCGCCTCCACCGGCGAGAAGCTGGAGGACTTCGACGTCTTCCACCCCGACCGGATGGCCAGCCGGATCCTCGGCATGGGCGACGTCCTCACGCTGATCGAGCAGGCCGAGGCGGCCTTCGACGCCGATCAGAAGGAGAAGATGACCGCCAAGCTGATGGGCGGGGAGACCTTCACCCTGGAGGACTTCCTCGATCAGCTCATCGCGGTCCGGCGGATGGGTCCGATCGCCAACGTGCTGGCCATGATGCCCGGCATGGGGCAGATGAAGGACCAGCTCGCTGAGCTGGACGACAAGCACTTCGACCGGGTCACCGCGATCATCCGGTCGATGACCCCGGCCGAGCGGGCCAACCCGAAGATCATCAACGGTTCCCGGCGGGCTCGCATCGCCAATGGCTCGGGCGTGGCCGTGATGGACGTCAACCAGCTGCTCAACCGCTTCGCCGACGCGCAGAAGATGATGAAGCAGATGGGCGGCATGATGGGCTTGCCCGGCGCCGGTCGGCGCAAGGCGACCAAGTCGCCAAAGAACAAGCGCAAGGGCGGCAAGGGCGGCGGCCGGCCGCGTACCGGGGCGGGGCTGCCGGGCGGCGGCTTCCCGGGCGGCATGCCGCAGCTCCCGCCGGGCCTGGACCCGGGCGACCTGGCGGGCGCCCAGGGCCTGCCGCCGGGCTTCAAGCTCCCGAAGATCGACTTCAACAAGCTCGGCAAGGGGGGCGACAAGCGCCCTCGCTAGCGTGTCGGTGACGGCGGGCGACATGATCAGCACCTAGGGTCATGTCGCCCCCTGGAAGGAGATGTCATGACCGCGGCGCCGATCCTGCCCGAGCGGCACGAGTGGACGGTCGACGACCTCGGCGACCTGCCGAAGGACCTTCCGTACGAACTGATCAACGGAAGGTTGATCGTGCCGGCGCCGACTGCCGTGCACTAAGAGCTTTGTGTCGAGCTGCTGCTCGCGCTTCGAGTCAACTGCCCGCCGGAGTACCTGGTCAGCATCGACCTGTCGATGCGGGTCGACCGACGCAACGAGCCGCGTCCCGACGTGGTCGTCATCCGCCGCAAGCACGCCGACCGGTCGCCCGTGCCGGTCGAGGACGCGCTGCTCGCCGTGGAGGTCGTCTCGCCGACCTCCACCTTCCGCGACATGTATGACAAGGCCAAGGTCTACGCACACGCCGGGGTCCGCTCGTACTGGGTGGTCGACCCGCTCCAGGAGCGCATCACGCTGACCGAGTACGCACTCGGCGCGGGCCGCGAGTACGACCAGCTCACCCACACCGAGTACCTGTTCGTCACCGAGCGGCCGTGGAAGGTCTCGGTCGATCTGCCCGCCCTCACCGCCCGGCGGAACGACCTGCTCGCCACCGACGAGGAGTGATCGGGTAGGACTGTGCACATGGCTCTGCATGTGCGCGGTGTGCTCCTGCCCGACGACGAGGTCCGGGACATCTGGCTGGTCGGCGACCGGGTCACCTTCGAGCCGGTGCCCGGCGCGGAGACCGTCGCCGACGGCGGCTTCGTGCTGCCCGGCCTGACCGACGCCCACTGCCACATCGGCATCGCCCGGGGCGGCGCCCCGATCACCTCCCTCGACCAGGCCCGGGAGCTGGCCCGCACCGACCGGGACGCCGGGGTGCTGGCGATCAGGGACGCCGGCTCGCCCTACCCGTACCCGGAGCTCGACGACGACCCGGAGCTGCCGCGACTGGCCCGCGCCGGCCGGCACGTCGCACCGCCGAAGCGCTACCTGCGGGACATCGGGGTGGAGGTCGGCGCGGCCGAGGTGGCCGCGACGGTGGCGGCGCAGGCCGCCGCCGGCAACGGCTGGGTCAAGCTGGTCGGCGACTGGATCGACCGCGGGGTGGGCGACCTCGCCCCGGCCTGGGACGCCGACACCATGACGGCGGCCGTCGCCGCCGCGCACGCTGCCGGGGTACGCGCCGCGGTGCACACCTTCTCCGAGTCGGCCGTGGAGATCATGGTGCGGGCCGGGGTGGACTCGGTGGAGCACGGCACCGGACTCAGCCTGGACCTGATCGACCTGATGGCCCGCCAGGGCACCGCGCTGGTCCCCACAATGATCAACATTCAGACCTTCGGTCACATCGCCGACCAGGCCCGTGCCAAGTTCCCCGGGTACGCCGACCACATGCTCGCCCTGCGCGACCGCTTTCCCGAGGTGGTCCGGGCCGCGCACGAGGCGGGCGTGCCGATCTACGTCGGCACCGACGCGGGCGGCGGCATCGACCACGGGCTGGCCGCCGAGGAGATGCTGCTGCTGCACGAGCGGGCCGGCATGTCCACCGAGGACGTCCTCGCCGCCGCCTCCTGGCGCGCCCGGGAGTGGCTCGGCTTCCCCGGCCTGGTCGAGGGGGGCCTCGCCGACCTGGTCGTCTATCCCGAGGACCCGCGACGCGACCTGCGCGTGGTCCGCACCCCGTCCCGCATCGTCCTGCGCGGTCGCGTCCTCCGCTGACCCGCCTCCGGTCGACGTCCCCGGGGTGGCCCGGCGCGACACGGCCCGTGCCGGCTCCCGGGCGCACCGACGGCGTGGGCGGAGCATAGGATGTGCCCTCATGGCACGCGTGCTCACTCCCCGTGCGGAGGACTTCCCCCGCTGGTACCAGGACCTGATCGCCAAGGCGAAGCTGGCCGACAACGGCCCGGTGCGGGGCACCATGGTCATCCGACCGGCGGGCTACGCCATCTGGGAGCGGATGCAGGCGGAGATGGACGCCCGGATCAAGGCGGCCGGCGCGGAGAACGCGTACTTCCCGCTCTTCATCCCAGAGAGCTACCTCAAGCGTGAGGCCGAGCACGTCGAGGGCTTCTCGCCGGAGCTGGCCGTGGTCACCCACGGTGGGGGCAAGCAGCTCGCCGAGCCGGTGGTGGTCCGCCCCACCAGCGAGACGGTGATCGGCGAGTTCATGGCCAAGTGGATCGACTCGTACCGGGACCTGCCGCTGCTGCTCAACCAGTGGGCGAACGTGGTCCGCTGGGAGCTGCGCCCCCGGATCTTCCTGCGCACCAGCGAGTTCCTGTGGCAGGAGGGGCACACCGCGCACGCGACCCGCGAGGACGCCCGCGCCTACGCCCGCCGGATCCTGCACGAGGCGTACGAGGACCTGATGGTCAACGTGCTCGGCATCCCGGTGGTGGTCGGCCTGAAGACCGCCCGCGAGCGCTTCGCCGGCGCGACCGCCACCTACACCTGCGAAGGCATGATGGGCGACGGCAAGGCGCTGCAGATGGGCACCAGCCACGAGCTGGGCCAGAACTTCGCCAAGGCGTTCGACATCAGCTTCTCCTCGGCCGAGGGTGGCCGGGAGCACGCCTGGACCACCTCCTGGGGCACCTCGACCCGGATGCTCGGCGGTCTGATCATGTGCCACGGCGACGACAACGGCCTGCGGGTGCCGCCGAAGCTGGCGCCGGTCCAGGCGTACGTGATGATCGTCAAGGACGGCGAGGGCGTCGGCGAGGCGGCGGCCAAGCTCCGCGACGCGCTGCGCGACGCCGGTGTCCGGGTCGCGCTGGACGACCGCACCGACACGGCCTTCGGTCGCCGGGCCGTCGACGCCGAGCTGCGTGGCTACCCGGTCCGCGTCGAGGTCGGCCCCCGTGACCTGGCCGCCGGCAACGCGGTGGTGGTCCGGCGTACGGACGGCTCGAAGGCCGCGACGCCGGTCGCCGACGTGGTCGGCGCGGTCCTCGCCGCGCTGGAGGCGGACCAGCAGGTGCTGCACGACCAGGCGCTGGCCAACCGCGAGTCCCGCACGCAGGACGTCGCCACGCTGGCCGAGGCGCTCGAGGCGGCGGCCACCGGCTGGGCCCGGGTGCCGTGGTCGGCGGTCGGCGTCCAGGGCGAGGCCGAGGCGAACGCGCAGGGCGTCACCGTCCGGTGCCTGCTGCGGGCCGACGGCTCGGTGCCGGACTCCGAGGACGAGCCGGACCTGGTCGCCATCCTCGCCCGCGCCTACTGAGGGGTAAGGAAGGGCCCCTGCGCAACGCCTGCGGTAGCGGAGGGGCCCCTGCGGACAGCCTGGGGTGGTGGCATGCGCTTCGAGCCGGGCCGGTTGATCATGCACCGGAACGTGCGGCACGGCCGGATCGGTTGGGTCCGGCCGGCGCGGGTGGTCCTCGACGACGAGCGGGGGCTGTTGCTCTGGGTCGCCCGGGACACACCGGTCGCGCACGAGGTCACCGAGGCGGGGCTGGGTATGCGGGCGGTGCCGTTCGCAGAGTGGATCACCTCGTCCTACCGGCTGGCGCAGGGGCGGTGGAACGGGCCACCGGTGCTGAAGTTCCTGCCCACCGGCGCGGCCCACTCCGTCTGGTGGTTCCGCGACGCCGGGGGCAGGTTCAGCAACTGGTACGTCAACCTGGAGGAGCCCGGCGTCCGGTGGGACGACGGCGCGGTGGCCGGGGTCGACATGACGGACCAGGACCTCGACGTGGTGGTGCACCCGGATCTCAGCTGGGAGTGGAAGGACGAGGAGGAGTTCGTCGAGCGGCTCGCCTTCCCCGAGCACTACTGGGTGCCCGACGAGAAGGCGGTCCGGGCTGAGGGGGAGCGTGTGATCGCCCTCGCCGAGGCGGGCGAGTTCCCGTTCGACGGCACCTGGTGCGACTTCACCCCGCCCGCGGAATGGGATGTACCGGACGGGCTGCCGCCCGGCTGGGACCGGCCGCCGGTGCGCTGAGGGTGTCCTACGTCACCCGGCCGTTGACTTCCGGGTTCCCGTGCGGGTCCGGGGTGAGAGATCCGGGCCGGATCTGGCAGAATGGGTCGCTGGTATCCGGCGCGCGTCCGGCGCCCTCTAACCCGGGCACGTCGCCAGTCCACCGAGCAGTCTCCGGCCCAACCCCACTGTGCCGGTCGGCGCTCACCCGCACACCGCCCGTACCGGGCCGGTGAGATCGCAACAGGAGCGAAACAACTGTGGCCGTAAAGATCCGGCTCCTGCGGATGGGTAAGATCCGCAACCCGCAGTACCGCATCGTCGTCGCCGACTCGCGCACCAAGCGTGACGGTCGCGCGATCGAGTTCGTCGGTGTGTACCAGCCGAAGGAGGACCCTTCGGTGATCGAGGTCAAGTCGGAGCGGGTCCAGTACTGGCTGTCCGTCGGCGCGCAGCCGAGCGAGGCGGTGCAGCGCCTGCTGGAGCTGACCGGTGACTGGCAGAAGTTCAAGGGCCTGCCGGCCCCGGCGCCGCTGAAGGTCGCCCCGGAGCGGGCCGACCGCAAGGCGGCGTACGAGGCCGAGGCGAAGGCCGCCGCCGGCCTGGCCGAGACCCCGGCGCCGGCCAAGAAGGCCGCCAAGGCGCAGGCTCCGGCCGAGGCGCCGCAGGCCGAGGAGCAGACCGGTGCCGAGTCCGGCGAGCAGGCCTGACATGGCGCTGCGTCCCGCCCTGGAGCACCTGGTCAAGGGGATCGTCGACCACCCGGACGACGTCCGGGTGCGGATGGTCGATTCCCGTCGGGGTAAGCGGCTCGAGGTCCGCGTGCACCCGGAGGACCTCGGCACGGTGATCGGGCGGTCCGGCCGGACCGCCAAGGCGCTGCGCCAGGTGATCGGCTCCATCGGTGGGCGCGGGGTGCGCGTCGACATCGTCGACTCGTACTGATGCTTCTCATCGTCGGCCGGATCGGCAAGCCGCACGGGATCCGCGGTGAGGTCACCGTGGAGGTGCGGACCGATGAGCCCGAAGCACGGTTCGCCCCGGGCATGGTGCTGCGCACCGAGCCCGGGGCGGTCGCGCCCGAGGCCCCCGGGGCCTACCGGGTGCCGGCGGAGTTGACCGTCGAGTCGGCGCGCTGGCACCAGGGGCGGCTGCTGGTCGCCTTCGAGGGCGTGCTGGACCGCAACGTCGCCGAGGCGCTGCGCGGCACTCTGATCGGTGTGGACAGCGCCGCCGTCGCCCCGCCGGAGGACCCGGAGGAGTTCCACGACCACCAGCTGGTCGGCCTCGCGGTGGTCAACCCGCAGGGCGAGCGGCTGGGCGAGGTGGCCCGGATCGACCACGCTCCCGCCTCCGACCTGCTGGTGCTGCGGCGTCCCGAGGGACGGACGGCGCTGATCCCGTTCGTCAAGGCGATCGTGCCCGAGGTCGACCTCGCGGGCGGGCGCGTGGTGGTCGACCCGCCCGGCGGGCTGCTCGACCTCTGACTGGAGCCACCCCTTCATGCGCGTCGACATCGTGTCGATCTTCCCGGAGTACTTCGCCCCGCTCGACCTGTCGCTGATCGGCAAGGCCCGGGCGAGCGGCACCCTGCGGCTGGCCGTGCACGATCTGCGGAACTGGACCCACGACGTGCACCGCACGGTCGACGACACGCCGTACGGCGGCGGGCCCGGCATGGTGATGCGGCCGGAGCCGTGGGGTGAGGCGCTTGACGCCCTCGTCCCCGTGGACGGCGACCCGCGGCCCCGGCTGCTGGTGCCCTCCCCGGCCGGCGTCCGGTTCACCCAGGCGATGGCGCACGAGTTGGCCGCCGAGCCGCACCTGCTCTTCGGCTGCGGCCGGTACGAGGGCATCGACCAGCGGGTGCTCGACCACGCGGCGACCCGGATGCGGGTGACCGAGGTCTCCCTCGGCGACTACGTGCTCTTCGGCGGCGAGGTGGCGGTGCTGGTCATCCTGGAGGCGGTCACCCGACTGCTGCCCGGGGTGCTCGGCAACGCCGGCTCGCTGGACGAGGAGTCGCACGCCCACGGGCTGCTGGAGGCGCCGATGTACACCAAGCCGGCGACCTGGCGCGGGCACGAGGTGCCCGAGGTGCTCCGCTCCGGCGACCACGGGCGGATCGCCCGCTGGCGGCGCGACGAGTCCCTGCTGCGTACGGCGGCCCGCCGCCCCGACATGATCGCCGCACTGCCGCCGGAGAGCCTGGACAAGCGGGACCGGGCAGCGTTGGACCGGGGCGGATTTCAGCTGCCGCCGGGGGATGTGGCAAAGTAGAGGGGTTGCCGCATCCGTCCACGCCGTGGACGGCTGCGAGGACCCTCGACCGGGGTCGGCGCCGCCGGCCACCACCCGGGGGTCAGAATCACCCATTCGCGCATCGACTGACGGTGCGCCGTGAGCCTCACGAGGACGCAGCGATGAACATCCTGGACGCCCTTGACGCCCAGTCGAAGCGCGTTGACATCCCCGACTTCCGTGCCGGTGACACCGTCAAGGTGCACGCGCGGGTTGTCGAGGGCAACCGGTCCCGGGTCCAGATCTTCCAGGGCGTCGTCATCCGTCGCCAGGGTGACGGCCTGCGCGAGACCTTCTCGGTCCGCAAGGTCAGCTTCGGCGTGGGTGTCGAGCGGACCTACCCGATCAACAGCCCGGCGATCGACCGGATCGAGGTCGTGACCCGCGGTGACGTGCGGCGCGCCAAGCTCTACTACCTGCGCGAGCTGCGTGGCAAGAAGGCCAAGATCAAGGAGCTGCGCGAGAAGCAGCCGGCGAGCTGAATTTCCGTTCGCCACGCCGCCTGACCTGCCCGTATGTCGTATCGACCGGAGTGCATTACCCTGGTCGCACGGGCGCAGGGGGGCGGCGCACCACGCGTGCTCGACGCGGTGGCACAGCGGTCCACTACCGCCCGTGGGGTCTCCCGGCGAGACCCCCGGGCGGTAGCGTCGTTTCCGCGGACCGGGGAGTGGCATGGCGCAGATGCTTGACGAGGACGGCACCGTCGATCCGTGGCGCCGGCGGTCCCGGCGCTCCCGTCGGCAGCTGCCCCTCTGGCAGGAGTTGCCCCTGCTCCTGGTGGTCGCCTTCTGCCTGGCGGTGCTGATCCGCACCTTCCTGCTCCAGGCGTTCTTCATCCCCTCCGGCTCGATGGAGAACACCCTGCTCATCGGCGACCGGGTGCTGGTCAACAAGGTCGTCTACGACGTCCGTGACCCGGCCCGGGGCGAGGTCGTGGTCTTCCGGGGCACCGACCGGTGGGTGGCCCAGGAGACCCCGGCGCCGCCGACCAACTTCGTCGGCAAGGTCGGCCGCACGCTTGGCGACCTGGTAGGGATCAGCCGGCCCGGCGAGAAGGACTTCATCAAGCGGGTCATCGGCGTCCCCGGCGACCGGATCTGGTGCTGCGACAACGGTCGGGTCGTGGTCAACGGAGTGCCGCTGGACGAGCGGGCGTACGTGTCGGAGGACTCGCCGGCCGAGCTGCCGCCGAACCCGAAGGAGTGCCGCTCCCGGCAGTTCACCGAGATGGTCGTACCCCCGGGGCAGATCTTCGTGATGGGCGACCACCGGCTGGTCTCCCAGGACGCCCGGTGCCAGGGCCCGGTGCCGATCGACAACGTGGTGGGGCGCGCCTTCATGATCGTGTGGCCGTCGCAGCGGTGGACCACCCTGCCGGTCCCGCAGACCTTCGCCGACCTGCCGCGACCCAACGCCGCGCCGGCCGGACCGGTGCCGGTCGATCCCGACCCGGTGGGGGGTGTCGTCCTGATCCTCCCGGTCACGGCCGCGCTCTCCGTTCTCGCGAGTTCAGGGCGACTGCGTCGCGCCCGGGGACGTAGGCTCCTCCCGTGATTGACGAGCAGACCGAAAAGCCGCGCAGCTCCTTTTGGAAGGAGCTGCCCATCCTCCTGGGCGTGGCGATCCTGGTCGCAGTGCTGGTACGTGCCTTCGTGCTGCAGACCTTCTTCATCCCGTCCCCGTCCATGGAGAACACCCTCAAGATCGACGATCGGGTGCTGGTCAACAAGCTGGTCTACGATTTCCGCTCACCCCACCGGGGCGAGGTGATCGTCTTCAAGGCGCCCACCGACTGGAGCGGCAACCCGCAGGGCGAGGACTTCATCAAGCGGGTGATCGGCGTCGGCGGTGACCACGTGGTCTGCTGCGACCGCAGTGGCGGCAACGAGCGGCTGGTGATCAACGGCAAGCCGCTCGACGAGCCGTACATCTTCCCCGGCAACAAACCCGCCGACCAGGACTTCGACATCACCGTGCCGGACGGCCGGCTCTGGGTGATGGGTGACCACCGGGAGGCCTCCGGCGACTCGCTGGAGCACTGGCAGCAGTCGGGCGAGGACATCAATGAGGCCACCATCCCCGAGGACCGGGTGGTCGGCCGCGCCTTCACGATCTTCTGGCCGGTCAGCCGGGCGACCTGGCTCACCGTGCCGAAGCAGTTCGACGGGATTCCCAATCCCTGACCCCGGAGGGCGTGGGCGTTCGTCGGACGCGTCTGGCAGGCTTGGGCGGTGACCGTCTACACCCCTCGTCGCGCCGCCCGGGTGCTGCTCGTCGACGCGTCCGACCGGGTGCTGCTGTTCGCCGGCACCGACCCGGGCCGACCGGGGCACGCCTACTGGTTCACCCCCGGCGGGGGGCTGGACCCGGGGGAGAGCCCGGCCGCGGGCGCGGCCCGGGAACTGGCCGAGGAGACCGGGCTGCGACTTACCCCGGCCGAGTTGGGCGCACCGGTCTGGTCGGAGACGGTCGAGTTCCCGTTCGACGGCGTCTGGTACCGCCAGCAGCAGGAGTTCTTCCTGGTCCGGGTGCCCGCCTGGGAGGTCGACACGGCGGGCTTCAACGAGGTCGAGCGGGCCAGCGTCTCCGGCCACCGCTGGTGGTCGCTGGCGGAGCTGTCCGCCACGACCGAGCGCTGTTATCCGCCGGACCTGCCGGACCGGCTCGCCGCCGCGCTGGCCGAGCACCGGCCCGCCGCCGGAGGTGGGTCGTGCTGACGCCCCCGCGCACGGTGGTGCGCCGCGAGGGCGGCCTCTACGCCCTCGAACGGGCCCTGCAACGGCGAGGCTTCCGGCACGTGGCCGGCGCCGACGAGGCCGGCCGCGGCGCCTGCGCCGGCCCTCTGGTGGCCGCCGCCGCGGTGCTGCCCGAGGGGCGGCGTGGCGAGATCGACGGGCTGGCCGACTCCAAGCTGCTCACCCCCGCCAGCCGGGAGCGGATCTACGACGAGGTGGTGGCGCGGGCCCTGGCGTACGCGGTGGTGGTCATCCCGGCCGACGAGGTCGACGCGCGCGGGCTGCACGTGTGCAACCTGGCAGCGATGCGCCGGGCGCTGGCCTCGCTCACCACCCGCCCCGAGTACGTGCTGACCGACGGGTTCGGCGTCGACGGGCTGGACGTGCCGGGGCTGGCGGTCTGGAAGGGGGACCGGGTGGCCGCCTGCGTGGCGGCGGCGAGCGTGCTGGCCAAGGTCACCCGGGACCGGATCATGGTCGAGCTGGACGAGCGGTACCCGGGCTACGGCTTCGCCGAGCACAAGGGCTACATCACTCCCGAGCACACCGCCGCGCTGCGGGAGCTCGGGCCGTGCCGGGAGCACCGCTTCTCGTACGTGAACGTGGCGGCCGTCTCCGGCCGGGACGGGCAGCCGCCCCGCTCCCGGCGGCCGGCTGCCGGTAGCCCCGGCGAGGCGCTCGTCGGCGGCCCGATCGCGGCGCTCTTCGGTGATCCGGCGGAGGCGCCCGGCGGGAGCCCGGACGAGCCGATGGAGCGCTCCGGCGCGCCAGGGGGTACCGTCGGCGTGGCGTTGGGGGAGCGGGCGCGACCTCCGGCGCCGGTGGGGGAAGATGTGGTCATGGAAGGCGGAGTGCGATGAGCGCGGAAGATCTCGAGAAGTACGAGACCGAGATGGAGCTGCAGCTCTACCGGGAGTACCGCGACATTGTCCGCCAGTTCTCCTACGTGGTGGAGACCGAGCGCCGCTTCTACCTGGCCAACCAGGTCGACCTGCACGTCCGCAACTCGGACGGCGAGGTCTACTTCGAGGTGGAGATGCACGACGCCTGGGTGTGGGACATGTACCGTCCTGCGCGATTCGTCAAGAATGTCCGGGTGATGACGTTCAAGGACGTCAATGTGGAAGAGCTCGAAAAGCCCGACATTTCGCTTCCCGCAGACTCCGGATTCGGCGGCTGACCCCGGCGGGCGGGCCGACGCACCGCCCGCCACCACGGCGGATCACTCCGCCAGCACCACCACCTCGACCCGCTGCACCAGGTTGTTGGCGAAACCACCCCGGTTCCACGGCTGCTCCACCGGCTGGGTGCGCCCGGAGGCGTCGGTCGCCCGCGCGCCCAGCGCGTAGCGCCCCGGCGTCGGGTGCCACTCGACGTGCCAGCGTCGCCACGCCCACTCACCCCCGGTCGGCCCGTCCAGGGTCGCCGGCACCCACGTCGTACCGCCGTCGAAGGTCACCTCCACCGCCGTGACCGGGGCGTGGCCCGACCAGGCCCGACCGTCCACCATGCACGGACCGGCCCGCAGCACCCGGGTGCGCGACATGAAGTCCGGGAAGCCCGGCGGGCGGACCAGAGCCCGGGGCTCGATCCGGGTCACCGGCACGCCCGGGTCGTCGGCGTCCTGCCGCAGCCGGTACGCCACGGCGTTCTGGTAGCCGTCGAACGGCTCCGTCACCACCCGCACGTTCCGCAGCCACTTCACGTGCGCCATGCCGTACCAGCCGGGCACGATCAGCCGCAGCGGCGCGCCGTGCTGGGGCAGTAGGGGAGCACCGTTCATCTCGTACGCGAGCAGCACCTCCTCGCGCAGCGCGTCCGCGACCGGCAGCGCCCGCTGGTAGTCCTGCTCAACGCCGCGCTCCACGCCGTGGTCCGCCCCGGTGAACACCACGTCCACCGCGTCGGCGGCGAGCCCGGCCTCGCGCAGCAGCGGCGCCAGCGGCGTACCGGTCCACTCCGCGTTGCCCACCGCCTCCACCAGCCACGGCTGGCTGACCGGTCGCGGGTGCAGCAACGCCCGCCCGTTGCCGGCGCACTCCAGGGTGACCCGGTGGGTGACCCGGGGCCGCTCCCGCAGCGCGGCCAGGTCCAGGGCGAGCGGCTGCCGCACCGCGCCGTCGACGGTCAACGTGTGCGCCACCGGGTCCACGTCCGGGATGTCGTAGTGGATGAGCAGGTAGTGCAAGCCGGCCGGGGTCACGTCGTAGCGGAGCGCCTCCAGCGGGATCCCGTGGTTGCGCGCGGCCAGTTGGAGTTCCTCGGCGCTGATCGCCTCGCCCGGCCCGGCCACCCGGGAAGGGCGGCTGACGTCGTCCACAGTGGTCATCTCGGCTCCCTCGGGTCGGCCAGGGACGGCTCACGCCGGTCGTGGCCGACGAACTCGAACATCCGCACGCCGGCCGCCAGCGAACGGGGCGTACCGGTGAACCGGTGCACGCCCACCCACACCCCGTCGGCGGGGCGGCTCACCGCGACCGGGGTGAACCCCGCCTCGGCGAACCAGTCGCAGATGGTGCGCACCAGATCCGGCTCCCGACGGTGCCGGGTCCAGAAGACCGTGCCGCCGGTGGCGCAGAGCGCGGCGCAGTGCCGCACCGTGGCCCGGATATCGGCGTCGACGATGTTGCCGAACACCCCGCACACCAGCACGAGGTCGGCCGGGACGAGGTCCGCGTACCGGTCGGTCAGCGCCGCGTCTCCCGCCACCACCTCCACCCCGGTGAGGCCGGCCTCGGCGACGGCTGCCCGGGCCACCGCGACGTTGCGCTGATCCAACTCGACCAGCCGGGCGATGACGTCGTCCCGCCGGGGATGGGCGGCGAGCACCGGGATCAGATCCCGCCCCTGGCCGGCGCAGAGACTGATCACCCGCAGCGGACCGGCCGGCGCAACGTCCAGCGCGTCCCGGATCCGGCCCCGCAGCTCGGCGAGACGTCGGGACAGCGCCGAGTCGGGCTGGTCGTAGTCGGCATGCCAGGCGTACCAGTCCTTCGTCACGCGGCCAGCATAGGGGCCGCCGCTTACCAGATCCGTCCCGCGCACGGGAGCCATCCACAGCTCACCCGTCGTCCACAGTCACCGCGCCCGCCGGTCGCGGCGACACCACTTGTGACGGCAGGCTGGTCGACGTGTCGAGCCTGCTACGCCGGGCCACCACGGCCCTCGGACTCCTGCTGCTGGTCGTCCCAGTCCCCGCCGGGCCGCGACCGGCCGCGGCCTCCGCCGGGGCCACGTTCGCCCCACCATCCGACCGGGCGGCGCCCCGACCGCTGCCGCCCACCGTCCCCGCCGGGGACCCTCGACCGCCGGCCGACCCGGCGTCACCCGGCCCATCCGGCGTCGCGCGATTCGGCTGGCCGCTCGCCGGCACCCCCCGACCGGTACGCCGGTTCGACCCGCCGCCGCAGCCGTGGCTGCCCGGCCACCGCGGCGTCGACCTGGCCGCCGCCCCCGGCGTCGACCTGGCCGCCGCCCCCGGCGTCGAGGTCCGCGCCGCCGGCGCCGGGATCGTGCTCTTCGCGGGCCCGGTGGCCGGGCGCCCCGTGGTCACCGTCGGGCACGCCGACGGGCTACGCACCACCTACGAACCCGTGGACCCCCGCCTCCCGGCCGGCACCCCGGTCGGTGCCGGCACGCCGATCAGCAGCCTGCGCGCCCGCCACCCCGACTGCCCGGCCGCGGCGTGCCTGCACTGGGGGCTGCGCCGGGGCGAGGAGTACCTCGACCCGCTGGCCCTGCTCGGGCTCGGCCCGGTCCGGCTGCTGCCGCTCGACGGCAGACCCTAGGCCAGGAGGGCGGGGAGACGCGCGGCCAACCGGTCGTACTCCTCGGGGGTGTTGTAGACCTGGCCGCACAGGCGCAGCCAGCCCTGACCGTGCCACGAAGCCACCGAGACCTCGGCGGCGAGCCGTTCCGCGATCCGGGCACGCAGCTCCCGGGCCGCATCGATCGTCGGGGCGGCGCCCGGCGGCAGCGGGACGAGCCGCATGGCGACCGCCGGTCCGCCGGGCTCCAGCAGGTCGGCCGGCGCCACCCCGAGCGCGTCCCCGACCACCCGTTGCCCGTACGCGGCCAGCGCGGCATTGTGCGCGCGTACCCGGTCCAGGCCCAGGGTACGCAGGGTGAACAGGCCCACCGGGGCGGCCAGCCAGGCGGTGTAGTCCAACGTCGCCTGCCACTCCACCCGAGTGGGAAAGCCGCTGTCCTGCTCCCAGGAGACCACCAACGGTTGGATCCGCTCCCGCCACCCCTCGGCCACCACCAGCGCGGCGGTGCCCCGCGGCGCGTACGCCCACTTGTGCAGGTTGCCCACCCAGAAGTCCGCACCGATCGAAGCCACACTGATCGGCAGCATGCCCGGAGCGTGCGCCCCGTCGACCAGCACCGGCACCCCGTGCTCCCGAGCCACCCCGACGATCGCCGCCGTCGGGAAGAGCCGGGCGGTGGGCGAGGTGATCTGGTCCACGATCAGCAGCTTGGTACGCCCGGGACGCAGCCCGGCCCGGATGATCTCCACCACCTCCTCGTCGGAGGCGGTCAGCGGCACCGGCAGGGTCCGGGACACCGCCCCGGTCCGCCGGCACTCCCGCGCCACCGAGAAGGCGACCGCCCCGTACCCGTGGTCGGTGGTCACCACCTCGTCGCCGGGGCGGAGGCCGAGCGACTGGAGCACCACGGCCACGCCCGTGGTGGCGTTGCCCACCAGCGCCGTACCGTCCGGGTCGGCGCCCAGGAAGGTGGCCAGATGCCGCCGGGTGTGGGCGATCCGATCGACGAGGCCCTGGGTGAAGAAGCGGAGCGGGTTGGCCTCCATCTCGTCGCGCAGGCGCTGCTGGGCCCGCTGCACGCCGATCGGCACCGCGCCGAACGACCCGTGGTTGAGATGGCTGACCGACGGATCGAGAGAGAAGAGCAGCCGAGCACCGGGGATCGGCTCGGGCGGCTGCGGGACCGTCATCCGTTGATCGTAGCCCGCCGTGGATCATCAACTCGCGGTTCGCCGCGAGGCCCTGCCGTGGTCGACCGGCGGAGCTCTCCCGCCGTCAGGCCCGCGGGTGCGCCTGCCGGTACGCCGCGCGCAGCCGCTCCACCGAGACGTGCGTGTAGATCTGGGTGCTAGCCAGCGACGAGTGACCGAGCAACTCCTGCACGGCCCGCAGGTCCGCCCCGCCCTCCAGCAGGTGGGTGGCCGCGGAGTGCCGCAACCCGTGCGGGGTGGTGCGGGGCAGGCCGGCGGCCTCGGCGTAGCCGGCGACGATCCGACGGGCGGTGGTCGGGTTGAGCCGCCCGCCACGCGCCCCGAGGAGCAGCGCGGCCCCCGAACCGGGGCCGGCCAGGGCGGGGCGGCCCTGGCTGAGCCAGGCGTCCAACGCGCGCTGCGCCGGCACCCCGTACGGCACGGCCCTTTCCCGGCCGCCCTTGCCCAGCACGCGTACCACCCGACGGGCGTGGTCGACGTCCGTGACGTCCAGGCCGCACGCCTCGCTGATCCGTACCCCTGTGCCATAGAGCAGTTCGAGCAGCACCCGGTCGCGAAGCAGCACGGCGTCGTCGCCCCCGGGACTCCCCTGGGCGGTCGCGTGGGCGGTCGCGGTGCCCTCGTCGACTCCGTCCCGGGTGGTGCCCGCTATTCGGCCGGAGCCTCCGGTCGGCCTGGCGCCGCCGGTCGTCCCAGTGTCGCCGGTCGGCCCGGCGCCGTCGGCCGGCCTGGCGGCGGTGGTCGGCCTGGCGGTGGTCCGTCCGCCGGTGGTGGCCCGGACTTCCGGGGCGCCCAGCCGGACGACGTCCTGGTCGGCGGCCCGAACATGCGGGGCGTCCATCAGAGCGGCGGCCTGGTCGGCCCGCAGGACCGTGGGCAGCTCCCGGTGGGCGCGGGGACTGGTCAGCGGGGCGGCCACGTCGGCGGTGAGCAGACCGGCCCGGTGGGCCCACCCACTGAAGGTGCGGGCGACGGCGGCCCGGCGGGCCAGCGAGGTCCGCGCCGCACCCATCGTCCGCTGCTTCGCCAACCAGCTGCGCAGCACCGCGAGGTCCAGCTCCGCCAGGTCAGCGCAGCCCATCCGTACCGCGTGGTCGAGCAGGGACACCAGGTCCGTCACGTACGCCCGCACGGTGTGCGCGGACCGGTTGCGTACCCCGGCCAGATGGTCCGCGAAGGCGTCCACGGCCTCCCGCATCTGCGGTGGCAGCGCCTCGTGCGCCGCCCGGGTGCTGTGCCGCTCGCCGCTCATCGACGCCTCCGTCCCCGCCCCGAGGTCGTCGCGGGTTCGATCAGCCGGCAGGGCGGCGCGTCGGCGTGCCACGGGATGCCTCCACGACTCCGGCGGCCCCTGCTGTCGGCGGACACCGGACCAGCCTACGGGCGCGACCGCCGGCGAGCACCCCACGCCGCCAGTCACGCCCGTCACCAACCACGGGGTGTCACGCCGCCCGCGCGGCACCATGCGGGGCGGACCGACGGGGCGGGGACGCCGCCAGCCGCAGGTCGGGGTGGCTGACCGGGGCCTGGACAGGGGAAACTGGCCATACGAAGAGGACAGTGGCAGCGCCGGCCGGGCCTTTCGGGTGGGCGTCGCTGCCGGCAGGCGCCGCCGCCAGGGCGGGCGGCCGGGGTGCCCCGTGGCGGGACAGGTCCCGGCACGGCGGCGCGGAAGGGTGACTCGCGAGTCGGATACAGGCGTCGGTCCAGGCGAGCGACGCGAGCGGGAGGAGGAACCGGGCGTGGGTGTGGATGCCGTCCTCTACCGGCTGGTGCGCGCCGGGCCCGCGCGTCACCGGCCGTCGTACGTCGCGTCGGAGGTGGTCGCAGACCCGGACGACGTGCTGCTGGACCTGCTCAAGCGGGTGCGGGGCGGGGGTCGTACGCCGCTGCTGGACCGGGTCGACCCGCTCGGCGAACTGGTGGTGGACGCCGAGGCGACCCCGCAACTGCTCGCCGAGCTGCGCTGCCTGGCCGAGGTGGCCCGGACGCCCGCGGAGGTCACGCAGATCCGCCGGTTGGCGCTGCTCGCGCGGCGTTGCCTGGAGAGGCGGGACGTCGAGATCCGCTTCGAGGGCGACTGAGCTCGGTCACGTCGGTGTGCCCGTGCTGCTGGCGGCACGGCCCGCGTTCTTGTCGGGCGGCGCCAGGGCGTAGCCGGCGTCGCGGCGTACCACCATGGCCAGCTCCTCCAACATGGACAGCTTCCGCATGGCCGTGCGGAGCCACCCCGACGCGGGCCGCGACCCTCTCCAGGCTGACCGCCTTCCGCCGGGGCAGCGCCTCCAGCACCTGGGTCGCCTCGTCGTCGAGCTGGTCCCGCAGGCGTTCGGGTGCCCGGGCCGGCGGTGCCAGGTCGTATCCGATCCGCCCACCTCCTCGAGCACGTGCGCGACCCCGGTGACCAGCCGGGCCTTGGTGTGCTCGCGCAGCAGTCAGCCCCTCCACGCGATGTCGACCGTGGACGGATCGAAGTACGAGCTGCCCGGTGTCCAGCCGGGCGGCCGGCCGTTCCGGGTGCGGTGGATCGTCACCGTCATCAGCGTGTCAACGGCCGCCCGGCGCCGGTGCAGGTCGAGCGCTTCCCACGCCTCGCCCGGGTCGGCTGCCCCGATCAGGCCGGCCAGCGTGTCGTCTCGCCCCGTGGCGGCCATCTGCTGTTCAAGCTCGGCGAGCCGGGCGCGCAGCCGCTCGGAGCCCTCGCGCAGCTGCCGGACGTCGATCGCGCCGTCGGCGTACGCGGTGGCCAGCCCGTCGAGCCGCTCGCGCAGCGCGGCGGCGTCCAGCTGCAGCGCGGCTGAGTCGGGCCGGTGCCGGCCGGCGAGCAGCTCAGCGACGTCAGGCCGGGACAGCCGCTCGACCACGATCGCGCCGACGTACGCGTCCAGCTCCGTGGCGTTCCGGCTGACGCACCGACTCGCCTTGCAGGTGTACGACGGAACGCCCCGCCGGGCGCTGTTCTGCAGCGTCGCCCGCATCGGCTCGCCGCACACGCCGCACAGCGCCAGACCGGACAGCAGCCACCGAGGCGCCCTTCAGGTGCTCGACCCGGGCCGGACCGGCGGCGGGCAGCCGGACTTCGAGGACGTCGAAGCGGATCTCGTCGGCGCTGGTGCCGGTCTCGGCCAGCCACCGGGCGGCCAGGCCGCGCAGCTGACGCGCCTTCGCCGGCACCACCGCCTCGGCCGGGCTGCCGAAGTCCTTGCTCCGGCGGGTCTTCACCTCGCAGAACGCGAGCACCTCGCCCTCCCAGGCGATGACGTCGATCTCGTCGTCGGGGCAGCGCCGGTTCCGGGCGACTGGGCGCAGCCCCACCTCGATCAGGTGCCGGACCGCGCACCGCTCGCCGTACGCGCCGACGGCGTGGTTCCGCTTCGTCATGCCGCCCACCGTGCGGCCCGGCCGTCCGGGACGCGGGTCCCGAGCCGGCCGCCTGTGGACGACGGGGCGTCCTGTGGACGGGCGGACCATCATGCCTCCGCCGTGTTAGGGAGCGTCGCCGGAATGTGTCCCGTTATGCGCTGGTATCCACCCCTGACCTGCGGAAATGTCATTCTGGCGGCCGGTGGCGTGCGGGACGCCGGGTCGCATACCGTGCCGGTCGTGGACGGACGACGGAGCTTTCCTGAAGATCAGCAGGGGCCGCGCTGGAGCGACCCCGGGTACGCCGATCCGGACTGGCGCGCCGCTGGCGAGCCGCGCTACCGGGCCGACGATGTCTCGGCCCCCGAGCAGCGCTCCGGCGGCGAGAGCCGGTACGCCGACCCGGCGCGGTTCGGTGCGGCCGACCCGCTGGGCGACGACACCGAGAGCTACCGGCGGTCGCGCCGGCTGGACGACTCGGGGGAGATCTCCGGCGGGCTGCCGGGCGGCCGACGGGCGGTCCGTGAGGCCGGCGATCCGTACGGCGGGGCGTCGCGGGACGGTGCGGGGGATCCGCTCGGGGCCGACCTGCGGCACCCCGGTCCGCTCGCCGGCTACCCGATCGTCGAGCCGGCCCGTCCGGTCGAGCCCGTGTCCGCCGGCCCGGCACCGCTCACCGTCGGGGACCGGCCGGGACACGGTGCGCCCACGCCGCTGATCGTGGGGGAGCGGCCCGTCGGGGCCGCTCCGGAGGTGGTGGGCGGGCCGGTGCCGCACCCGCTGGAGATGCCGACCGGCCCGATGCCCTCGGTGGCGCCGCGGCTGGACGGACCGCCGCCCGGCGACGGTGTCTACCGGACCCGCCGGCCGGCGCTCGCGGTGCTGCTGACGCTGCTGGTGCTGGTCCTGGAGGTTCCGGCGGTGCGGGTGCTGCTGCGGGGCGTGGTGGGTGACCCGGTCTCCACCTCGCACGTGGTGGTGGGCATGTTCCTGGTGGTCGGGCTGCCGATCTTCGGCGCCGGCCTGTACGGGCTGCGCACCGGCGGCCTGGCCCTCGCCGACGGCAGCCGTGGCTGGCTGCGGCCGCCGACGGCGTACCTGACAGTCGGGTTGGTGCTCTTCGTCGCGGCGGCGCTCGCCGCCCGCTGACCTCCCGCGCGGCAAGATCCACACCGGGTCGCCGAGCTGGCGCGATCAACTCGCGTGCCATACCCCCACCTCGGCGACCTGGAGTCGAGGGCAGGACGGGCGTTCCCGCACCCCGGGACCGGCGTACGCGGAAAGGGCGTACACTGGTCGACTGGCGACCGCCTCGCGCGGTCGACCTCGCGCGCCTTCTCCACGGACACCCTCGTGGGGCGACGGCCTCCCTGGTCCCGATCTTGATCGGGCCCGTCACGGCCGGCGACCGGGCGCCAGGACGCCCGGCCGCCGGCCGGGCGGGACAACCAGGGATCGCAAGGAGTACCCATCATGGCCGTCGTGACCATGCGTCAGCTGCTGGAGAGCGGTGTCCACTTCGGGCACCAGACCCGGCGCTGGAACCCGAAGATGAAGCGCTTCATCTTCACCGAGCGCAACGGTATCTACATCATCGACCTGCGCCAGACCCTCGACTACATCGAGAAGGCGTACGACTTCGTGCGCAACACGGTGGCCGAGGGCGGCAGCATCCTCTTCGTCGGCACCAAGAAGCAGGCTCAGGAGGCCATCGCCGAGCAGGCGACCCGGGTCGGCCAGCCGTACGTGAACCACCGTTGGCTCGGCGGCATGCTGACCAACTTCCAGACGGTGTACAAGCGGCTCCAGCGGATGAAGGAGCTGGAGGCGCTGGGTGACCTGAGCGGCACCGCCGCCGGTTACACCAAGAAGGAGACGCTGCAGCTCTCCCGCGAGAAGGACAAGCTGTCCCGCACCCTGGGTGGTCTGCGGGACATGCAGAAGCTCCCGGCCGCGGTCTGGGTGGTCGACACCAAGAAGGAGCACATCGCGGTCGACGAGGCCCGCAAGCTGGGCATCCCGGTGATCGCCGTGCTCGACACCAACTGCGACCCGGACGAGGTCGACTTCCCGATCCCGGGCAACGACGACGCCATCCGCTCGGCCGAGCTGCTGACCAAGGTCGTCGCCGCCGCGGTCGCCGACGGTCTGATCGCCCGCTCTGGCCGCCGCCGGGGCGCCGACGAGAAGCCCGAGCCGGGCCAGGTTGGTGCCGACGAGCCGCTGGCCGAGTGGGAGCGCGAGCTGCTCGAGGAGCCCAAGAAGGGCGACGAGCAGCCGGCGGCCGCCGCCGCGGAGTGATCGCGCCGTCGCGTCCCCACCGTCCGATTTTCCGGCCGGTGGGGCGCGGCGGGTACGCCGGGCACATCCGGCCCGGATCCGGGTAACCGGGACCCAGACCATCCCACCGCAGTCTCAAGACCCGAAGAGAGAGTCATGTCCAACTTCACCGCCGCGGACGTCAAGAAGCTCCGCGACCTCACCGGCGCCGGCATGATGGACTGCAAGAAGGCGCTGACCGAGGCCGAGGGCGACTTCGACAAGGCCGTCGAGATCCTGCGCGTCAAGGGTGCCAAGGACGTCGGCAAGCGGGCCGGTCGCACCGCCGCCAACGGCCTGATCGCCCACTCCGGCCAGGCGCTGCTCGAGCTCAACTGCGAGACCGACTTCGTCGCCAAGAACGACGCCTTCATCGCGCTGGCCCAGCAGCTGGTCGAGCACGGTGTGGCCAGCGGCGTCTCCTCCGCCGAGGAGCTGCTCGCCAGCACCCTCGACGGCAAGACCGTCGCCGACCTGGTCCAGGAGCAGTCCGCCAAGATCGGCGAGAAGCTGGTGCTCAACCGCTTCGCCAAGCTCGACGGCACCACCGCGGTCTACCTGCACCGCAAGAGCCAGGACCTGCCGCCGGCCGTGGGTGTGCTGGTGCAGTACGCCGGCAAGACCGACGAGGCCGCCGACGCGGACGCCCGCGGCGTGGCCATGCAGATCGCCGCGATGCGGCCGAAGTACCTGACCCGGGACGAGGTCCCGGCGGACGTCGTCGACTCCGAGCGGCGGATCGCCGAGCAGACCGCCCGCGAGGAGAACAAGCCCGAGGCGGCGCTGCCGAAGATCGTCGAGGGCCGGGTCAACGCCTTCTTCAAGGACTTCGTCCTGCTGGAGCAGGCGTCGGTCGCCGACAACAAGAAGACGGTGAAGCAGCTGCTGGCCGAGGCCGGCATCGAGGTGACCCGCTTCGTCCGGTTCGAGGTCGGCCAGGCCTGAGCCGCCGCACCGGGCGCATGCCGCGCCCGTGCGTAGGGAAGACATCGACGAGGAGGCCGCTGGTGTACGTGACAGGCACCGCGGCCTCCTCGTCACATAGGGTCGGCAGCGGCAGGTACGCGGGACGCGGCGCACGCGCGGTGCGCGACGGAAGGGGCGGGGCGGATGACGCAGGTTGTGAGTGACCGGAGCCTGGCGGCGGATGATCCGACCGCCCCACCGCCGGGCCGGGCCCGCCGGGTGGTGCTGAAGCTCTCCGGTGAGGTCTTCGGCGGCGGCGCGATCGGCGTCGACCCGGACGTCGTGCAGGGTATCGCCCGGCAGATCGCCACCGTGGTGCGCCGCGGCGTGCAGGTCTCCGTGGTGGTCGGCGGCGGCAACTTCTTCCGCGGCGCCGAGTTGCAGAAGCGCGGCATGGACCGGGCCCGCGCCGACTACATGGGCATGCTCGGCACGGTGATGAACTGCCTGGCCCTCCAGGACTTCCTAGAGAAGGAGGGCATCGAGACCCGGGTGCAGACCGCGATCACCATGGCCCAGGTCGCCGAGCCGTACATTCCGCTGCGGGCGATCCGGCACCTGGAGAAGGGCCGCGTGGTCATCTTCGGCGCCGGCGCCGGCATGCCGTACTTCTCCACCGACACGGTCGCCGCCCAGCGGGCGTTGGAGATCCGCGCCGACGTGGTGTTGATGAGCAAGAACGGCGTGGACGCGGTCTACACGGCGGACCCCCGTATCGACCCGACGGCGAGCAAGCTCGACTCGATCACCTTCTCCGAGGTGCTGCGCCGCAACCTGCGGGTGGCCGACGCCGCGGCGTTCAGCCTCTGCATGGAGAACGGCCTGCCGATGCTGGTCTTCGGCGCCGAGGGCGACGACACCATCGTGCGTGCCGTCAGCGGCGAGAAGATCGGCACCCTGATCACCGCCTGAGCGGCCTTGAGCCGGCAGCGGCCCTCCGGACACCACAGCAGCACAGCCCACGACGAGCAACAGAAGGAGGCGAGGAGACCGGTGATCGACGACACCCTCCTCGAGGCCGAGGAGAAGATGGAGCGTGCCATCGAGCACGCCAAGGAAGAGTTTGGCGGCATCCGCACCGGTCGCGCCAACGCCGCGATGTTCTCCCGGATCGTCATCGACTACTACGGCAGCCCCACGCCGCTGCCGCAGATGGCGTCCATCGCGGTCCCCGAGCCGCGCATGGTGATCATCAAGCCGTACGACAACTCGCAGCTGGGCGCCATGGAGAAGGCGATCCGCGACTCTGACCTCGGCGTGAACCCGAACAACGAGGGCAACCAGCTGCGCATCCTGCTCCCGCAGATGACCGAGGAGCGGCGCCGCGAGATGATCAAGGTGGCCCGGCACAAGGGCGAGGAGGCCAAGGTCGCCGTCCGCAACATCCGCCGCAAGGGCAAGGAAGAGCTGGACCGCCTGGTCAAGGACGGCGAGGTCGGCGAGGACGAGGGCCGGCGCGCCGAGAAGGAGCTGGACGACCTGACCCAGCGTTTCGTCGCCACGGTCGACGAGCTGGTCAAGCACAAGGAGAACGAGCTGCTCGAGGTCTGAGCGCCCCGACATCTGCCACGGCACCGGCGTGCCGTCGCCCCGCATACGACAACTCCAGCTCGGCTGGCGGCCATGATTCGGCCCCCGCGCCGCTCGGCGGCGCTCCGGACCGAATGAAGGCCGGTCTGACGCCGCGCCGCTGCGACGACTTCTGCTCGGCGCGTCTGACGCCGCGCCGCTACGACGACTTCAGTTCGGCGCGTCTGACGCCGCGCCACGATCTGAAGCCATCGCTGAAGCCGGCGCTGGAGCTGTCGCGGGCGGCGGGCCCGGTGCCGTTGCCGTGGTGGGCCATCGTCCGCCGTACCGGCCCCCTGGGTGCAGTAGGCTCGGCACGATTCCCGCCACCACCGGGTGAACAGCGGGGATCGACCGGCGAACGGGTCGGTCAACCGAAACAGTCGCGCGTGTAGGGGATGATTTTGATCTTGCGTCATGTGGTGGCTCCCGTACCGCTTTCGCTCGGTACGTGATGTCCCACCTCGACCCCTACGGCGCCGCCGAGCCGCGTGGCTGGGACCGGCCGGGCTCGCTGCCCTGGCCGGAGGCCGACCTCGAGCCGGGGCCGTGGCGACGGCCCGGCGCCCCTGAGGCGTACGCCGAGGCGCACGGCCGTCCCCATCCCGTCGCCGATCCGTACGCCCCGCCGGTCGACGGGTACGACGGGCCGCCCGGCCGCCGGCCGTACGAGGAACACCCGGTCCGGGACCGCGACGAGCGCGGCTACCGGGACGACCAGGGCTGGCACGACGCGCAGGACTGGCGCGACCGCGGCCGGGGCCACCGGGAGCCGTACCCGGAGGACCCCCGGGACCTGGGCCCCGTCCCGCGGCATCACGGCGACCGGGGCGAGCCCGGCCCCGACCCGCGCGACCGGGGCTACGACGGGTCTCCGGCTGGGCGACCCGGCGTGCCGCACGACGAGTACCCCACCGCCCAGATCGCCCCGGTGGGCGACGACTCGACCGCCCAGTTCGCGGCGGTACGCGATGAACCGAACACCCAGCTCGCGGCGGTCGGGGACGAGCCGGCGCCGCCGGCCGGTCGGCGCCCGCGGGGCCGCCGGCGGGCCAGCGCCGATCGGCCCGCGACCGCCCAGTCGAAGTCGGGCCGGGCGGGCCGTAACCTGCCGGCCGCGATCGGCGTCGGGCTGGCTCTCGGCGCGGCGATCGTGGTGCCGCTCTTCTTCTACCTGCCGGCGTTCCTCGCCGTGATCGCCGCGGCGGTCGGGATCGGCAGTTGGGAGATGGCCCGGGCGGTTCGTCACAGCGGGGCGCACCCGCCGCTGGTGCCGCTGATCGCCGGGGGCGTGATCACCGTCGGGCTGGCCTGGTTCGCCGGCCCGGACGCGCTGAGTCTCGGCCTGCTGGTCACCGTGCTCGGCACGATGATCTGGCGGTTGGGTGACGGCCCCGGCAACTATCAGCGGGACCTGACCGCGGCCACCCTGATCGCGGTGTACGTGCCGTTCCTCGGCGGCTTCGCCGCGATGCTGGCGGCCGCCCCCGGTGACGGGCACCTGCGGGTGCTGGTCACCCTGGTCGCCGTGGTGCTCTCCGACACCGGCGGGTACGCGGCTGGCGTCGCCTTCGGCAAGCATCCGATGGCCCCGACGATCAGCCCGAAGAAGTCCTGGGAGGGCTTCGCCGGCTCGGTGACCGCGGCCGCGGCCGGCAGTGCCGTGCTGCTCTGGTTGCTCTTCGACGTGGCGCCCTGGTGGGGCGCGCTGTTCGGGGTGGCGATCTCCTGCGCGGCGGTCCTCGGTGACCTCGCCGAGTCGATGATCAAGCGGGATCTCGGCGTCAAGGACATGAGCAATCTGCTCCCCGGGCACGGCGGCCTGATGGACCGGCTCGACTCGATCTTGTTCGCGGTGCCGACGGCCTACCTCCTGCTGGTGATCTTCGTACCGGTGGTGGGCTGAGGGATGAGTCACGTGGGTGGGCGCGCATCCACCGGCCGGTCAGGGCCGATTCGGCCCCTACGGACGGGTGCGCCCCGCTCCGGGCGTGTCAGACTGGACGCGCCATGACGAGTCTCCCCCTGATCTCCGTAGACCCCGACGCTCGCGGCCGCCGCCCGGCGATGCCGCCCCGCCACCTCGCCGACCTGGACCTGCCGGGCCGGCAGGCGCTCGTCGCCGAGCTGGGGGAGCCGGCGTTCCGCGCCAAGCAGGTGTCGAACCACTACTTCGGCCGCCTGGTCCGCGACCCCGCGCAGATGACTGACCTGCCGGCGGCCACCCGGGAGCGGCTGGCCACCACGCTGCTGCCCACCCTGCTCACCCCGGTACGCGAGTTGGCCTGCGACGACGGCGCGACCCGCAAGGCACTCTGGCGGCTGCACGACGGTTCGCTGGTGGAGAGCGTGCTGATGGGCTACCCGGACCGGGTCACCGTCTGCATCTCCAGCCAGGCTGGCTGCGGCATGGCTTGCCCGTTCTGCGCCACCGGCCAGGCCGGGCTGACCCGCAACCTCTCCACCGCCGAGATCGTCGACCAGGCGGTCTACCTCGCCGGGGTGGCTGCCTCGGGGGCGGTGGCCGGCTCGCCGCCGCGCCTGTCGCACGTCGTCTTCATGGGCATGGGCGAGCCGCTGGCCAACTACTCCCGGGTGGTGGCGGCGATCCGGCGGCTGGTCGCGCCGGCCCCGGAGGGGCTCGGCCTGTCCCAGCGGCACATCACCGTTTCCACGGTCGGGCTGGTCCCGGCCATCCGCCGACTGGCCAGCGAAGACCTCTCGGTGACTCTTGCGTTGTCGCTGCACGCCCCCGATGATGAGCTGCGCGACGAACTAGTCCCGGTCAACCAGCGCTGGAAGGTGTCCGAGGTGCTGGACGCGGCTTGGGAATACGCGGCCACGACGGGGCGTCGCGTGTCCATCGAGTACGCGATGATCAAGGACGTGAACGACCAGCCGTGGAGAGCCGATCTGCTCGGCCGGCTGCTGACCGGCAAGCTGGCCCACGTGAACCTCATCCCGCTCAACCCGACGCCGGGCAGTCGCTGGGACGCCAGCCCGAAGCCGGTCGAGCGGGAGTTCGTCCGGCGGTTGCGCGACGCCGGGGTGTCGACCACAGTGCGGGACACCCGGGGGCGCGAGATCGACGGCGCGTGTGGGCAGCTGGCCGCCGCCGAGGACAGGGACACCGACCCACCGGGCAGAGCAACGGTGTGACCGGGCGTAGCGAACGAGACCAGGAGACATAGTGGCGAGTCAGGGTCAGCGTTTCCGGCGTAAGGCGCTCCGCCGGGGTTACAAGGTCGACGAGGTGGACGCCTTCCTGGACCGGGTGGAGGCGACGCTCGCCGGCCAGCCGGTCGGCGCGCCCGTGGCTTCCCAGGAGGTCCACGACGTCGTCTTCCGGGTCCGGTTCAACGGCTACGACGAGTGGCAGGTCGACCTGCACCTCGACCGGGTGGAGCGGCAGTTGGCCGAGCTGGAGGAGCGCGGCGGCACCCCGGGCGGGCGCGTCCCTGACCCCCGAATGGCTGACCGGCTCGGCCCGCCGATGCGCGACGACCGGGGCCTGTCGCCGGTGCCGCAGCCGCCGATGCCGCCCCGAGGGATGCCCGCCCAGCCCGGCCCGCCCGACCGCTACGGCAGCCGCTACGACGAGCCCGTCGGGGGCGGCCGCTACGACGAGCCCGTCGGGGGCGGCCGGTACGACGAGCCCGTCGGGGGCGGCCGCTACGACGAGCCCGTCGGCGGCGGCCGCTACGACGAACCGACCGGCGGCGGCCGCTACGACGAACCGACCGGCGCCTTCGCCGGCGGTTACGACGGCCCGCGCGGGTACGACGCCCCGCGTGGTCCGGCCGGCCCCGGACCGATGGGTCCCAACGCCCCGATGGGGCACGGCGGCCCGCCCTCCCGTGGGCTGCCCCCAGGCCCCGGCGGGTACGGCCCGGACGACCGGTTCGACGGTTTCGAGGCCGGCCGGCGCGGCCGCCCCGACATGACCGCCGAGATCCGGATGCCTGACCGGGACCTGCGTGACCCGCGCGGCCGCGGCCCGGCCGGCCCGCCGCCCGTGCCCCAGCAGGGCTTCGGGGGTGGCCCGGCGATGTCCGGCCCGCCGATGGCCGGTCCGCCCGTGGCGGGGCCGCCGATGGTCGGCCCGCCGATGGCCGGCCCGCCCGGCAGTGAGCTCTACCGGGTGGACCAGATCCGCCGCAGCTTCCAGGTGCGCCGCTTCGGCAGCGGGTACGACCCGGACCAGGTCGACCGGTTCTTCGAGACCCTGCTCGGTGGCATGCAGGGCCGCAACCCGATGCCGGTGAACCCGAATGACCTGGACACCCTGCGCTTCGGGCTGGTGCCGGGCGGCTACTTCGAGGCCGAGGTCGACGCCGCCCTCAAGGACGTGCAGGACATCCTGCTCGGCCGCTGATCCGCAGACGACGACGAGGGCCCGCCCCGGTTGGGGGCGGGCCCTCGGGCGTATCGGTCGAGCGCGAGCGCCGGGTCAGGACCGCAGGCCGCTGCGGCGCAGCACCGCGTCGCCGAGCACGATGGCCAGCAGCAGCGCGGCGATCCCGAGCAGCCAGATGTCCTCGACCTTGCCCTCGTGGTTGCCGCAGAGCGCCATGATCACCAGCACCACCGCCGACAGCACCGCCCCGATCCGGCCGGCCTTGCGGTGTCCGGGCTTGTGCTGATCTGGAGCGGTTACCGGCTCGCTTCCTGCCACTGTCGGTCCTTCCCTCGCGATCGGATCTCCGGTTAGTCTGGCACGCCCCGTACCGGGGCTGGCGCAGGGTCCGACCTGATGGGGGACACATGGCCCGCGAGGACGACCGCGAGCTGTACAAGCGGGCGCAGCAGGCCTGGGAAGCGGAGGACTGGCCGCGCGCCGCGGAGCTGTGGGAGCGCCTGGCGCGCCGGTATCCGGACATCCCGACGGGACCGGTACGGGGCTGAACCGCCCGGGCCGGTGGACCCGCCGCACGGGGCGGAAGGGCTCTACCGGCGTCGCGGGACGGGGACCACACTGCCTCCGGTAGCGTCGTTACGTACACCTGATTGCCTTTCGAGGGGGACTGCGGTGCGAGTTACCGGTACGGGACATGCCAGCATGCGGATCGACACGGCCGCGGGCAGCATCCTGTGCGACCCGTGGGTCAATCCGGCCTATTTCGCCTCTTGGTTCCCTTTCCCGGACAATTCGCAGCTCGACTGGGAGTCCCTCGGTCAGGTCGACTACCTCTACGTGTCGCACCTGCACCGGGACCACTTCGACGTGAAGCACCTGCGCGACCGCATCTCGAAGGACGCGACCGTCCTGCTGCCCGAGTTCCCCACCTCCGAGATGGAGGACGAGCTGCGGGCGCTGGGCTTCACCAAGTTCCTCAAGGCGCCGAACGAGCAGGTCGTGGAGCTGCCCGGCGGCCTGAAGATCATGATCCAGGCGCTCACCAGCCCGACCGACGGCCCGATCGGCGACTCCTCGCTCTGGGTCGAGTACGACGGGGTGCGGCTGCTCAACCAGAACGACGCCCGCCCGGCCGACCTGAGCGTCTTCGCCGAGTTGGGCCACGTGCACGCGCACCTGCTGCAGTTCTCCGGCGCGATCTGGTACCCGATGGTCTACGAGCTGCCGCAGGCGGCGAAGACCGCGTTCGGCAAGCAGAAGCGGGACCGGCAGTTCGACCGCACCTGGCGCTACATCAACGACCTGAACGCCGACCACGTCTTCCCGATCGCCGGCCCGCCCTGCTTCCTCGACGACACGCTGTGGCAGTTCAACGACATCTTCGGCGACGAGGGCAACATCTTCCCCGACCAGTCGGTCTTCCTCGAGGAGTACGCGAAGGTCGGCGGCACCAACGGCATCGTGCTGCTGCCGGGCAGCGTCGCCGAGGTCACCACCGAGGGCGCGACCACCACCCACCCGGTGCCGGTGGCCGAGTTCTTCGCCAACAAGGTGGCCCACCTGGAGGAGATGCGGGAGCGCAAGCGCCCGATCATCGAGGCGGAGAAGCTGTCCTGGCGGCACCCCGAGGTCGACGTGCTCGGCGAGATGAAGCGCCGGATCGAGCCGCTGCTGGACGAGTCGATCTACCTGGCCAAGGGCGTCGGCGGCCCGGTCCGCTTCGACCTGGTCGGTTACGACGGGGAGAGCGTCGAATCCATCGTGGTGGACTTCCCGGGCAAGGAGGTCCGGCCCTACGCGGACGAGAAGGTCCGCTACCGGTTCCGTACCGAGCGGGCGCTGATCGAGCACCTGCTGCACATCGGCGAGGTGGACTGGGTCAACTCGCTCTTCCTGTCCTGCCGCTTCTCGGCGGCCCGGATCGGCCAGTACAACGAGTTCGTCTACGCGTTCTTCAAGTGCCTGTCCGAGGAGCGCCTCCAGTACGCGGAGGGCTGGTACGACGAGCACGAGCGGGCCGTCGACGCGGAGGACATCACGCTGGACGGCTGGGTGGTGCAGCGGCGCTGCCCGCACCTGAAGGCGGACCTGAGCCGGTTCGGCATCGTCGACGGTGACCAGCTCACCTGCCAGCTGCACGGCTGGCGGTTCGACCTGGCCAGCGGCCGCTGCCTGACCAGCGTCGGCCACAAGATCCGCGCACACCGCGCCGACGCCGACACCCCGGCCCCCGCCGGCGAGGCGATCAGCTGACCCCCGCCTGGCGTTGAGCAGGGGCCTTGAAGGCCCCTGCTCACCTCAGCGGCCCAGGTCGGCGAGGATGCGCTGGGCGGCGTTGTGGCCGGCCGCGCCGATCACGCTGCCGGCGGGGTGGCAGCCGGCACTGCCCGCGTACACCCCGTCGACGCCGGTGGCGTACGGCATCCGGTCGGTGAACGAGACGGTGTTGTCGACGTGGTGGATGTGACCGCCGGTGATGCCGAAGTGCGCCTCGATGCCGGGCGGGGGCAGCGGCACCGCGTCGGCGATCAGGTCGCCGGTGCCGGGCGCGTACCGCTCGCAGACCGCCACCAGCTTGTCGACGTAACCGGGCAGCGCCTCGTCCCAGGTGGTGCCGGCCAGCTCGTACGGGACCGACTGCACGAACAGGGCCGAGGAGTGGTGCCCGGCGTCGTCGGCCAGCGACGGGTCGACCGTGGTGTGCAGGTACCACTCGATGGTCGGCTCCTCCGGCAGCCGCCCGGCCTGCACGTCCGCCCACATGGCGCGCAGCGCGGCCATCGGCGACTCGCCGCCCTGGCCGACCAGCGATGCCGAGCCGGGGAGTAGGTGGATGGTGGAGCCGAACGGGTTGGGCGCGTCGGTCGGCAGGCAGGAGAACCGGGGCAGGCCGCGCAGTGCCAGGTTGAGCTTGAGCGTGGTGCCGGGACGGCGGACCGCCGCCATCCGCGCGGCCAGCGGCGCCGGGAGCGCGCCGTCGGGCAGCAGCTGAATCAACCGGTACGGGTCGCAGGCCCCGAGCACCACCGCGGCGGTCACCTCCCGCCCGTCGGCGAGGACCACACCGGACGCCGCGCCGCCGGCCAGCGTGATCCCGGTGACCGGCGTACCGGTCCGGATGCGGGCCCCGGCGGCGCGGGCGGCCTCGGCGAAGGTCCGGGAGACGGTGCCCATGCCGCCCTGGGCGATCATCCAGGTGCCACCCGACCCGGGCAGCCGGCACATGTTGTGCACCAGGAAGTTGTGCCCGGTGCCGGGGTCGTCCGGGCCGGCGTTGAGGCCGGAGAGGCCGTCGGTGACCGCGTACATGCTGACCAGCAGCTCGGAGTGGAAGTCGAAGCGGGCCAGGTAGTCGGCGACCGAGCCGCGGACCAGGTCGACGAAGGCCTGCCGCAGGGCTGGTCGGACGTACCGCTCGGCGGTCTCCTCCACGGGTAGCGGCTCGGTCAGCCAGGCCGGCGCCAGGTCCTCGCGGAGCTGGGCCAGCTCGGCCTGGAGCGCGTCGTCGGCGGCCGCGTCGGCGGGGGAGAACATCTCCGCGAGCTGCCGCCGGCTCGCCGCGGCGTCGCTGCCGAAGAGGAGGTACGGCGCGCCGAGCCCGCCCGGGGTGGGCAGGAAGTAGTGCGGGTCGCGGCGCAGCACCGGGATGCTGACGTCGAGCGTGGCGAGCAGCTCCGGCGGCATCAACCCGAGCAGGTACGAGCCGGTGGAGTGGCGCAGGCCGGGCACCTTGGGGAACGGGCTCTCCGTCCGGGTGGCCCCGCCGATCACCTCGGCCGCCTCCAGGACCAGCACGTCGAGGCCGGCGCGGGCCAGCAGGATGGCCGAGACCAGACCGTTGTGGCCGGAGCCGACCACGACGACGTCGGCGCGGGACGGCAGCTCACTCTCGCTCATGCGGCCGCCTCGCTCCGCTCGGTGGCCGCATGAGGCTCCACGGCACTGCGCCAGATGATTCGCTCGATGCGCTCGCTCATGCTCGGGCAGCCTAGTGGCGCGCGCCTCCCTCGGGGAGGGCGTCGCCGGGTTCGGCCGGGCGGAACTGGCGGAGCTGGCTGATCAACTCGGTCTCGAAGAGCGCCTCCGGCTCGTCGACCGCCCAGCCGAGGTGGCCGAAGACCTCCATGGCGACCAGGCCGTAGAGCCGGGTCCAGGCGGACAGGAAGGCGTACGCGACGTCGATCGGCAGCGGGCCGTGGTTGGCCGCCAGCGGGGCGAGGTGCCCGCCGAGCCGTTCCTGGAGCAGCTCCGCCGGTGGGGTGGGCAGCGGCCGGCCCCGGGTGAGTTCCACGAACGGGGTGAGGAAGACCGCGCCGAGGCGCGCCCCGGGGTGGTCCGGGTCGCCGCACCCGTCGGCGAACTCGATCATCCCGGGGACCGGGTTGCCGAAGATCAGGGTGAACTCGGCGGGGTGCCCCACGGCCCAGCGCCGCAGGGCTCGGCACATCTCGAGGAGCTGCCCGGCCGGGTCGGGACCGGACCTGTCCCGGGCCGCCTCGACCTCCTGGCGCAGCTCGTCGTACAGGTCACCGGCGAGCCCGACGACCAGCGCTTCGAGGCTGGGGAAGTACCGGTAGATCGCCGGGGCGGTCATGCCCATGTCCCGGGCGATCGCCCGCAGCGAGACCGCCTCGATCCCGCCGGTCACCAGCAGTCGCCGTGCCCCGTCCTTGATCTCGGACAGGGTCGCCGTACGCAGGCGTTCCCGCCGGGTGGGTGCGGTCATCCGTCAGCCCCCTTGACCGGAGCGAACGCCGTTGACATAGTAAACGGCGTTCACTCAAATGATGCGTGCTTACCGGATACGACCTTAACGGTTTGGTGAGGGGGAAGGCGATGTTCGCCTGGTGGGGGCGGGTGGTCGTACGCGCTCGGTGGGCGGTGCTGACCGCCGCCGCGGCGCTCGTGGTGGTCGGCGCCACCTGGGGCGCCGGGGTTTTCGGCGAGCTGACCGGGGGCGGTTTCGAGGACCCGGCCAGCGAGACCAGCCGGACCGCCGCGCGGATCACCAGCGAACTGGGCCGGCAGGGCGCCGACGTGATCGTGCTCTGGTCCAGCGACACGGCCACGGTCGACCAGCCGGCCTTCCGCGACCCGGTCAACGCCACGGTGGCCGGGTTGCGCGGGCGGCCCGAGGTGACCAGCGTGACCACCTGGTACGACAGCCCCGCCCCGGCGCTGGTCGCCACCGACCGGCGGGCCACCTACGCCCTCATCCGGCTCACCGGGGCGGACGACGACGCGCGGGCCGGGCAGTTCGAGGCGCTGCGCTCCGCACTGGACGCACCCGGGCTGCGTACCGAGGTCGGCGGCGCGGTCGCCTTCCAGCACTACGCCAACACGCAGACCACCGAGGACATCACCCGCGCCGAGACGCTCTCCATGCCGGTGCTGCTGGTGCTCCTCGTGCTGATCTTCGGCGGACTGGTCGCCGCCACCACCCCGCTGCTCATCGGCGGGCTGGCCATCCTGGGCGCCTTCGTCGCGGTACGCCTGGTCAACCTGTTCACCGACGTGTCGATCTTCGCCATCAACATCATCACGCTGATCGGTCTCGGCATGGCCGTCGACTACGCCCTCTTCGTGGTCAGCCGGTTCCGCGAGGAACTCGCCGCCGGGCACGACACCGGCGAGGCGATCCGCCGCACCATGGCCACCGCCGGCCGGACGGTGCTGGTCTCCGGGCTCACCGTCGCCCTGGCCCTGGCCAGCCTGCTGATCTTCCCGCAGGCCTTCCTCCGCTCGATGGGGCTCGGTGGCGTGGCCGCCGTCCTGGTCGCCATGCTGGCCGCGTTGACCGTGCTGCCGGCCCTGCTCGCGGTGCTCGGGCGCCGGATCGACGCGGTGCGCGTACCCCGGCCGAGGTGGCGTGGGGCGCGGCGCGCCGGGCCGGCGGAGGCCGGCGCGGGCGGCGCCTGGGCCCGGATCGCGCGGAGCGTGATGCGCCGCCCGGTGCGCTACCTGGTCGGGGTCGCGGTGGTGCTCGCCGTGCTGGCCACGCCGTTCCTGCGGATCACCTTCGGCGGCTTCGACGAGCGGGTGCTGCCGGCGGACGCCGCGCCCCGGGTGGTCTCCGAACGGATCGCCGCCGAGTTCCCCGGCGGCCAGGTCGCGCCGATCGACGTGCTGGTCTCCGGGGCGCCGGCCCAGGCGGCGCGCGGCTTCGCCGACCGGATCGCGGCGGTGCCCGGGGTGACCGGGGTGCAGGTCGCCGCCCAGCGGGGGCAGAGCACGCTGCTCTCGGTGAGCTACCCCGGTGAGCCGACCGGCGACACCGCCCAGCGGGTAGTCCGCGACCTGCGCGACCTGCCCGGCCCGGCCGGGGCCGAGGTGCTGGTCGGCGGGCGGCCCGGCGCCGACCGGGACCTGCTGGACAGCCTCGGCGACCGGCTGCCCTGGATGGCGCTGCTGATGGCCGCCGCCACGCTGGTGCTGCTCTTCCTCGCCTTCGGCTCGGTGGTGCTGCCGGTCAAGGCGGTGCTGATGAACCTGCTCTCGATCGGCGCGTCGTTCGGCGTGGTGGTCTGGATCTTCCAGGACGGCCACCTGGCCGACCTGCTCGGCTTCACCCCGACCGGCTTCATCGAGCCGAGCAACCCGATCCTCATGCTCGCGGTGCTCTTCGGGCTGGCCACCGACTACGAGGTGTTCCTGCTCTCCCGCGTGCGGGAGGAGTGGGACCGCACGGGCGACAACACGACCGCGGTGGCCGGCGGCCTCCAGCGCACCGGGCGGATCATCACCGCCGCCGCGCTGCTGCTGATCATCGTGGTGGCCGGCTTCACCACCGGCGGCATGTCGTACATCAAGCTGATCGGGGTCGGCATGATCGTCGCGATCGTGGTCGACGCGACCCTGGTCCGGGCCCTGCTGGTGCCGGCCACCATGCGTCTGCTCGGCCGCTGGAACTGGTGGGCGCCCGGCCCGCTGGCCCGGATCCACCGCCGCTACGGCATCCACGAGGCGGCGGAGCCCGTCCCGGTCCTCGCCGGCGCGCATTACGATGCCTCGGCATGATGATCGCCTCGACCGACCGGCTGGTGGTCCGCGACTGGACCGACGCGCCCGACGACCTGGCCCGGATCTACGACATCTACTCGCGGGACGAGGTGATGCGCTGGCTGGGCGGGGGCAAGGGGCGGATGACCGACCCGGCCGAGGCGGCGGAGCGGGTACGCGGCTGGCGGGAGCGCTACGACGAGTACGCGGGCCGGTGGGGGATTTGGGCGATCGAGCCGCGCGAGGCCGGCCGGGCGGCCGGTAGCGTCCTGTTGAAACCGCTGCCCGGGCGGGACGGGGTCACGCCGACCGACGACATCGAGGTGGGCTGGCACCTGCACCCCGACTCGCAGGGCTACGGCTACGCCACCGAGGCGGCCCGGGTCGTGCTGGACCGGGAGTTCGCCACCGGCACCCGGCAGGTCTACGCGGTGGTGATGGCGGGCAACGAACCGTCGATGGCGGTGGCCCGCCGGCTCGGCATGACCTACCTCGGCGTCCGCACCGACTGGTACGGCGGCGTCGACCTGGAGACCTTCGTCCTCGCCGGCCGGACTGAGCGGCTTCTCGCGCAGGCTGCGTCACATGTCGCGCCAACTTCAGTACGCCCGCCGGTGCCCTGGGAACTGCTGGCGCACAGGCTGTGCGATCCGGCCGGGTGCGGGGCGGCGCGACTAGGGTGGTGGGTAGCACGATGTCCGCTGAGGGGGTGAGTCCGATGGCCCAGGCCGCTTTCGCGTCGGAGCCGGCGCCGCAGCACGGGGAGCCGTCGTTCGACGTGCTGCGCTGGCACGACGAGCCGTGGACCGCCCAACTCGCTCTTGAGCTGTTGCCGGAGACCAACGGCCCCAAGGTCGAGGTCCTGAGCGGAAGCGTGATCGTGACACCACATGCGGGAATCGACCACCAGTCGGTCGAGCGTGAACTGCCCTACCTGCTGCACCGGGCCGCCCGCAGGGCCGGGCTGTGGGTCTATCCGGAGATCAACCTGGTCTCGGGCAAGGACCTCTTCATCCCGGACATCGCGGTGCTCCGGTCCTCCGGCGGTGGCCGGTCCGCCGTCGACATCCGGCAGGCGGTGCTGCTCGGTGAGATCGTGTCGCCGGGCAACCGGTGCAAGGACGTGATCGACCGGCCCCGCGAGTACGCCGCCGCCGGCGTCCCCTTCTTCCTCCGGGTCGACCTGCGTAACCGGGTCCCCGCGATGGCGCTTTATGAGCTGGCGGAGGGGGAGTACCGCCCGCTCGCCGCCGCCGCGGCCGGTAGCACCTTCGTCATGAAGCAGCCGTTCGAGTTCTCGGTCGATCCGGCCGATCTCCTCGACGAGGAGTCCCCGATCGAGGACGAGGAGTCCCCGGTCGAGGGACCGGACGACGCAAACTGAGGCTCCCAGCCGACGCTCAGCGGCGCTGGGGAAGAATGGGCGGGTGAGTTCTCCCCGCGACCTTGTTCTGCTCGGCTCGACCGGCTCGATCGGTACCCAGGCCATCGACATCGTCCGGCGCAACCCGGACCGGTTCCGGGTGGTCGCACTCGGCGCCGGTGGCGGCAACGTGGATCTGCTCGCCGCGCAGGCTCTGGAGTTGGGCGTCGAGGTGGTCGGCGTGGCGAAGGCGTCCGCCGCCCAGGATCTCCAGCTCGCCTTCTACACCGAGGCCAGCCGGCGCGGCTGGGCCACCGGCGACTTCAAGCTGCCCAAGATCGTGGCCGGCCCGGACGCGATGACCGAGCTGGCCGGGTGGCCCTGCGACGTGGTGCTCAACGGGGTGGTCGGCTCGCTCGGGCTCGCGCCGACCCTGGCCGCGCTGCGCGCCGGGCGTACCCTCGCGCTGGCCAACAAGGAGTCGCTGGTGGCCGGCGGCCCGCTGGTGAAGGCCGCGGTGCGACGGCCGGGGCAGATCGTCCCGGTGGACTCGGAGCACTCGGCCCTGGCGCAGTGCCTGCGCGGCGGCACCCGAGGGGAGGTACGCCGGCTCGTGGTGACCGCCAGCGGCGGGCCGTTCCGGGGCCGGCGGCGGGACGAGCTGACCGAGGTCACGCCGGAGCAGGCCCTGGCCCACCCGACCTGGAACATGGGCCCGGTCGTCACGATCAACTCCGCCACCATGGTCAACAAGGCCCTGGAGGTGATCGAGGCGCACGAGCTGTTCGACGTGCCGTACGCCGACATCGAGGTGATGGTGCACCCGCAGTCGGTGATCCACTCGATGGTCGAGTTCACCGACGGTTCCACCCTCGCCCAGGCCAGCCCGCCGGACATGCGGCTGCCCATCGCGCTCGGCCTGGGCTGGCCGGACCGGGTGCCGGGCGCCGCCGCCGCGGTCGACTGGACCAGGGCGCACAGCTGGGAGTTCTTCCCGCTCGACGACGCCGCCTTCCCGGCGGTCGCCCTGGCCAAGGCGGCCGGGCAGGCCGGGCGCTGCCGGCCGGCGATCTACAACGCGGCGAACGAGGAGTGTGTGGCGGCGTTCGTCGCCGGGCGGCTGCCGTTTCTCGGCATCGTCGACACCCTCCAGCGTGTGCTGGAGGACGCTCCCGATTTCGCCGAACCAGGTACCGTCGAGGACGTGCTCGCCGCCGAGTCGTGGGCACGGGGGTACGCCCAGGAGATCATCTTCGGGTCGGTGGAAGGAGCTTGATGGCATACCTGCTCGGGATGGTGCTCTTCGCTCTCGCGATCCTCATCTCGGTGAGCCTGCACGAGGCGGGGCACATGCTCACCGCCAAGGCTTTCGGGATGAAGGTCACCCGATACTTCGTGGGCTTCGGCCCGACGCTGTGGTCGTTCAAGCGGGGCGAGACCGAGTACGGCATCAAGGGCATTCCGCTCGGCGGCTTCTGCAAGATCGTCGGGATGACCCCGCAGGACGACGACGTCGAGCCGGCCGACCAGCCGCGCGCCATGTGGCGGTACCCGGTGTGGAAGCGGACGATCGTCATGTCTGCGGGCTCCATCACCCATTTCGCGCTGGCGCTGGTCGCGATCTGGCTCGCGGCGATCTTCATGGGCCTGCCGAACCCGGCGTTGCAGGGCAAGCCGCTCGCCGCGTATGTCAAGGTCACCGACTGTGTGGTCACCGCGAACGAGCAGCGCGAGTGCAAGCCCGGTGACCCGGCCAGCCCGGCCCGGCAGGCCGGCCTGCGGGACAACGACCGGATCGTCGCGGTGAACGGGACGGCCGTGCCGACCTACGCCGACCTGGTCAAGAAGATCCGTGAGCTGCCGGTCGGCCCGGCCACCATCACGTACGAGCGGGACGGGGTGACCGGCGAGACCAAGGCCGACCTGGCCGCCGTGCAGCGCACCCCGATCGACAAGCCGGACGCCGCCCCGGTGACCGTCTCCGCGCTCGGCGTCGCCGGTCCGGTGCCGCCGCCGGGCGTCCCGCTCATGGTCAAGTACGGCCCGGTCGACGCGATCGGGGAGACCGCCCACTACACGGGCGACCTCGCCGTCGGCACGTTCGAGTCGATGAAGCGGATCCCGGAGAAGGTGCCGGCCCTGTGGACCGCGGTCACCGGCGGCGAGCGGGACGTCGACACCCCGATCAGCGTCGTCGGCGCCACCCGGCTCGGTGGTGAGGCGGTGCAGCACGACGCCTGGGAGCTGTTCGTCAGCCTCTTCATCGGCCTGAACTTCTTCATCGGCGTGTTCAACCTGCTGCCGTTGCTGCCGCTGGACGGCGGCCACATCATCATCGCCTGGTTCGAGCGGGTCCGGTCGTGGATCTTCGCCGGGCTGGGCCGCCCCGACCCGGGTCGCGTCGACTACCTCAAACTCATGCCCATCACGTACGCGGTGATCCTCATCGGTGGCGCGTTCACGCTGCTGACCGTCACCGCGGACATCTTCAACCCGATCACGCTTTTCTCAAGGTGAGTGCCTGAAGTGACCGCTGTCAGTCTCGGTATGCCGCCCGTACCGCCGCCGCCGCTCGCCCCGCGTCGGGCCAGCCGCCAGATCATGGTCGGCCCGGTGCCGGTGGGTGGGGGCGCGCCGGTCTCCGTGCAGTCGATGACCACCACCCTGACCGCCGACGTCAACGCGACGCTGCAGCAGATCGCCGAGCTCACCGCGGCCGGCTGCCAGATCGTCCGGGTCGCCGTGCCGTCCCAGGACGACGTCGAGGCGCTGCCGGCGATCGCGAAGAAGTCGCAGATCCCGGTGATCGCCGACATCCACTTCCAGCCGAAGTACGTCTTCGCCGCAATCGACGCCGGCTGCGCGGCGGTGCGGGTGAACCCGGGCAACATCCGGCAGTTCGACGACAAGGTCAAGGAGATCGCCAAGGCCGCCGGCGACGCGGGCGTGCCGATCCGGATCGGCGTGAACGCCGGCTCGCTGGACAAGCGGCTTCTCGCCAAGTACGGCAAGGCCACCGCCGAGGCGCTGGTCGAGTCGGCGCTCTGGGAGTGCTCGCTCTTCGAGGAGCACGGCTTCCGGGACATCAAGATCTCGGTCAAGCACAACGACCCGGTGGTGATGATCCGGGCCTACCGGCAGCTCGCCGAGAAGTGCGACTACCCGCTGCACCTGGGCGTCACCGAGGCCGGCCCGGCGTTCCAGGGCACCATCAAGTCGGCGGTCGCGTTCGGTGCGCTGCTGGCCGAGGGCATCGGCGACACGATCCGGGTCTCGCTCTCCGCCCCGCCGGTGGAGGAGATCAAGGTCGGCGCCGCGATCCTAGAGTCGCTGGGCCTGCGCGAGCGGGGCCTGGAGATCGTCTCCTGCCCGTCCTGCGGCCGGGCCCAGGTCGACGTCTACAAGCTGGCCGAGGAGGTCACCGCCGGCCTGGAGGGTCTGCCGGTGCCGCTGCGCGTCGCGGTCATGGGCTGCGTGGTGAACGGCCCGGGCGAGGCCCGCGAGGCCGACCTCGGCGTCGCCTCCGGCAACGGCAAGGGCCAGATCTTCGTCAAGGGCCAGGTCATCAAGACCGTCCCCGAGGCGCAGATCGTGGAGACGCTGATCGAGGAGGCGCTGCGGCTCGCCGACGAGATGGGCGCCGAGATCCCCGAGGAGCTGCGGGACCTGGTGCCCGGCGCCACGGTCACCGTGCACTGACCACCGCATCGCCGACGACGTGCGGCCGTCCCCGCCGGGGCGGCCGCACGCGTCGTCTCAGGCCCGCGCCACCGGCCGGGGGACGGCGGCGAACTCGGAGAGGGTGAACCACCGGGGCAGGGCCCGGCGGAGCGCCACCGGCCCGGCCACCTGCACCGCGCCGGTGCGTAGCGCCTCGGGCCAGCCCAGGTCGCCCAGCCAGACCTGCACCAGGGCGCGCAGGCTCGCGGTCACCGTCACGGACACCTCGTGCCCGGGGTCCACGTCGCAGACGTCGGCCTCCCCGGCGGCGATGACCAGCCACCAGGCCCGTAGGTCCGTGGGCATGTCCCGGAAGCGGAAGTGCACGACCGTCCGCCCCGCCGGCACGGCGGCGTGGTCGACGTGCCGGTGCATGTCCCACAGCAGCAGCTTCGGGTCCAGGTCCGCGTCGCCCAGCTCACCGATCCAGCGCACGCCCCAGGCGCCGAGGGCCTCGAGCACCGGCCGCAGTTCGCGTCCGGCCTGGGTCGGGACGTAGCGCACGTCGCCGCCGTCGACGTGCCGCTCCACGACGCCGGCCCGGACGAGCTGGTGCAGCCGCCGGGAGAGCAGGGTGGGCGACATCCGCGGCAGGCCCCGGCGCAGCTCGTTGAAGCGCTCGGACCCGCTCACCAGTTCCCGGATCACGAGCAGCGTCCACCGCTCGTCGAGCAGCTCCATGGCCTTCGCGACGGGGCAGAACTGGTGGTAGGAGGCCCCCATGGCGGGGACGGTACGCCGGGCCCGGCGGCCGGACCAGGAACCTGTCGGGACCGGTACACATCTCGTACTAGGGCACCGGTCTCCCGCTGCCTACCGTCCAGCTCAGAGGGACGAGGCAGAGGAGCAGCCATGATCGAATCGAGGGAGCGGGACCGGGCCGTGAAGGCCGGGCACCGGCAGATGTGGGCGCTCGGCAGCTACGCCACGGTCGCCGCCGAGGTCATCCCCGAGCTGGGGGAGAACCTGGTCCGGGCGGCCGGCGTCGGCCCCGGCGACCGGGTGCTGGACGTGGCGGCCGGGACCGGCAACGCGGCCATTCCGGCGGCCCTGGCCGGGGCCAGCGTGGTGGCCAGTGACCTGACCCCGGAGCTGCTGGAGCTCGGGCGGGCGCTCGCCGCGCGGCGCGGCGTGACGCTGGAATGGCAGCAGGCCGACGCCGAGGCGCTGCCGTACGCCGACGGCGAGTTCGACCGGGTGCTGTCCTGTGTGGGCGTGATGTTCGCGCCCCGGCACCAGGCCGGCGCCGACGAGCTGGTCCGCGTCTGCCGGGCGGGCGGCACGATCGGCCTGGTCAACTGGACACCCGAGGGCTTCATCGGGCAGCTGTTCGCCACCATGAAGCCGTACGCGCCCCCGCCGCCGCCCGGCGCGCAGCCGCCGCCGCTGTGGGGCGACGAGGACCACGTCCGCGGCCTGCTCGGCGACCGGGTCACCGACCTGGTGCTGCGGCGCCAGGCGGTCACCGTGGACCGGTTCGCCGCCCCCGAGGAGTTTCGCGACTACTTCAAGGCCCACTACGGGCCGACGATCGCGGTGTACCGGGCGATCGCCGGGGACCCGGAGCGGGTCGCCGCCCTGGACCACGACCTCGCCGAACTCGCCCGGCGGCACACCGCGGGCGGGGTGATGCGGTGGGAGTACCTGCTGGTCACCGCCCGCCGGGCGGGCTGACGGCGCGCCGGCCGGGGTGGCGGTCCCGCGGCCACCCCGGCCGGCGGGCGCGCATCGGGCTCACTCGGACTCGGCGAGGATGGCGTACAGCTTGCGGCGGGTCTCGTCGAGCACCTGCGCGGCGCGTTCCCGCTGGTCGTCGGTGCCGGTCATCATCACCTGGCGCAGCGCGTGCATGGCCTGCTGGCCGGCGTCGCGGATGTCGTGCCAGCTGTTGACGGTCGTCTCGGCGAACTGTGCCCAGGGCGGGGTCTGGGCCGCCCCGGCCGCCTCCTCCCGCCCCTGCTCGGTGAGGGTGAACCGCTTCCGGCCGCCGTCGGAGTCGGCGGCGGCGGTGATCACGCCCTCGTCCTCGAGCAGTTGCAGGGTGGGGTAGATCGAACCGGGGCTGGGCCGCCACGCGCCGCCGGTCCGGGAGTCGATCTCCTGGATCATCTCGTAGCCGTGCATCGGCCGCTCGGTGAGCAGGGCGAGCACGGCGCCGCGCACGTTCGGCCGGCGCCCGCGCCCGCGGCCCCGTCCGCCCCGGCCGTGCCCGTGGCCGTGCGGCCCGGGCGGGAACGGCGGCGGGCCGGGCGGGACCGGCGGGAAGCCGAAGCCGCGTCGGCGCATCTCGTCGTGCATGGCGTGCATTCGTCGGTGGAAACCCATCGGGCTCTCCTTCTGTCGTCGTATCACCGATGCATCAACGATATATCGGCAACGCATCGGCGACAAGACGTTTCCGAGGGCGAACCGCAAACCGTACGTACGTCTTGTTAAGCTCGTCGGCGTGCCTCTGCTTCCCGAACCGGGCCCGTCCCGGATCCTCGCCCTCTCCACGCTGGTCAACACCGTCGGCCGCGGCACCTGGCTGACCGCCAGCGCTCTCTTCCTGACCCGCTCGGTCGGGCTCACGGTGGCCCAGGTCGGCCTCGGCCTCACCGTCACCGCGCTGGTGAGCCTGGTGGCCAGCACGCCGATGGGCTACCTGGCCGACCGGCTCGGCCCGCGCGGCCTCCAGATCGGCGCGCTGCTCGCCTCCGCCGGATTCACCGCCGCGCTGGTGGCCGTCCGCTCCTTCGCCGGATTCCTGCTGGTCGGGGTGCTGATGGCGGTCGCCGACTCGGCCACCCGGGGCGCCCGAGGCGCGCTGATCGCCGGCGCGGTGCCCCCGGACCAGCGGGTGCGCACCCGGGCCTACCTGCGCGCGGTCACCAACGTCGGGATCTCGGTCGGCACGGTGCTGGCCGGCGTCGCCCTGGCCGCCGACACCCGGACCGCGTACGTGTCGCTGATCCTGCTCGACTGCGCCACGTACCTGGTGGCGGCCGCGGTGCTGCTCCGGCTGCCACCCGTGCCGCCGGTGCCGGCGCCGGCGCACGGGCCGCGGCTGATCGCCCTGCGGGACCGCCCGTTCCTCGCCTTCACCGTGCTCGACGGGTTGATGTCGATGCACTTCGGGCTGATCAACATCGCCCTGCCGCTCTGGATCGCCGGGCACACCACCGCCCCGCGCTGGCTCATCTCGGCGTGCCTGCTGGTCAACACGGTCGTCGTGGTGCTCTTCCAGGTCCGCGCCTCGCGCGGCACCGAGGACCTGACCGGCGCCGGCCGGGCCGCCCGGCGGGCCGGCGCGGTCATCGCGGTCGCCTGCGCGCTCTTCGCGGCCAGTGGCGGCGTACCCACCGCGGTCGCCGTGCCGCTGCTGCTCGGCGGGGCACTGGTGCACGTGGTGGGCGAACTGTGGCACGCCGCGGCCGGCTGGGGCATCTCGTTCGGCCTCGCCCCGGCACACGCGCAGGGCCAGTACCAGGGTGCCTACGGGATGGGCATGCAGCTCGGCTCGATGGTGGCACCGGTGGTGGTGACCACCCTGGCGGTCGGCTGGGGCGCACCCGGGTGGTTGCTGCTCGGTGGGCTGTTCCTGCTGCTCGGGGTGCTGGTGCCGCCGGTGGTGGCCTGGGCCGGGCGGACCCGCCCGGCCGAGCCGGCCCCCGTGCCGGTCCCGGTCGGCTGAGTCGCCGCTCGGCGATCCAGGTCCGGACATCCCGCCACGGTCCGCAGGTCAGCCCGCGCGTGTCGGGGTGCATCTGGCAGGCTGGTACCTGTGCTGACGGTGCCGGTACGCCAACTGGGGGAGTCGGAGCGCCGCGCGGTCGAGCGGTTGCTGGACCTCGATCCGTACGCCGGCGCGCAGGTCGCCGAGCGGGTGGCCGCCCGCGGGCTGGCCTGGTGGCGGGCCGAGGGACGGATCCTGGGCTATGGCAGCCGCCGCAACCTGGAGTCGATCTGTTGGCTGGGCGGCAACCTCACGCCGGTGCTCGCCACGCCGCCGGCGGTGGCGGCCTTCGCCGACCAGTTGAGCACCGAGGAGCGGCTCTGCTCCTCGATCGTCGGGCGGGCCGACGCGGTGCTCGGACTCTGGGATCGCCTCTCCGCCTACTGGGGGCCGGCCCGTGACGTACGCCCCAACCAGCCGCTGCTGGCCGCGGACGCCCTGCCCACCGTGGCGGCCGACCCGGAGGTACGCCGGGTGCGCAGCGGCGAGGTCGACCGGCTCTTCCCGGCGGCCGTGGCGATGTACACCGAGGAGGTCGGCGTCTCGCCGCTGGCCGAGGACGGCGGGCGCGGCTACCGGCGGCGGGTGGCCGACCTGGTCCGCGCGGGCCGCGCCTACGCCCGGTTCGCGGACGGCAAGGTGATCTTCAAGGCCGAGTTGGCCGTGGTCACCCGGCGGACCGCCCAGGTGCAGGGGGTCTGGGTCGCGCCGGAGTGGCGGGGCCGGGGGATCGCCACGGCGGCCATGGCGGCGGTGGTCCGGGACGCGCTGATCCGGGTCGCCCCCACGGTCAGCCTCTACGTCAACGACTTCAACCTGCCCGCCCGGCGAGTCTACGAGCGCTGCGGATTCCGCCCGGTGGGCACGCTCGCCACCGTGCTCTTCTGAGGTGTAACGAAGGGGCCCTTCCATAGCAAGTGGCCCTGCCAACCCGGCATGGCCGGGATCACGCCGCTCCGAATTGCGCCGAACCGGACAGCCAGCGCTATGCTGGGCATGTTTTTGCACTGACCAGTCAGTTTATATTTCGGGACGGGGCGATGAAGATCGTCGAGGCCAGCGGGCTCGGGCTGCGGACCCGCCGCGGCTGGGTGTACCGGGACGTCGACCTCACCGCCGAGGCGGGAGAGCTGCACGCGGTGACCGGTCCGCCGGGCAGCGGGCGTACCTCGCTGCTGCTCACCCTGGCCGGGCGCTTCCCGTACAGCGAGGGGGAGCTGCGCCGCCAAGGGCCTGCCGCGCTCGGGCAGGTCGCCGGGGTGCACGAGCCCGACCCGACGCTGACCGTGGCCGAACACATCCAGGAGCGGCTGCTGCTGCTCGGGCCGGTGCCGCGCCGCCGCCGGCAACTCGTTCCGGTCGCCGCGGTGCGGGCCCGGCGCGCGTACCGCCGGGACGCCTTCGCCGCCGCGATCGCCGGCGCCGGCCTCACCGACGCCCCCCTCGACCCCGACCGGTACGGCCGGGACCTCACCCCCGTCGAGCGGCAGGTGCTCGGCCTGGTGCTGGCCAGCCTGAGCGGCCCGAACCTGATCGTCGCCGACGACGTGGACGCCGGCTCCGACGCCCCCGAGCGGGAGTGGCTCTGGGCCGCGCTGGCCCGGCTCGCCGATCAGGGGTACGCGGTGATCGCCAGCGCCCGGGCCGTCGAGCCGGTCGCCACCGCGATCGTGCACCGGATCGGCGACCCGTCCCTCCCCACCCCCGCCCTGGTCGCGCCGCGCGCCGCCGTCGACCGGGACCAGACCCCCGAGGTGAACGCATGAGCGTCGTTCGACTCGCGCTCTTCGAGCTGCGCCGGATGACCCGGGGCCGGCTGCCGCGCGCCGCGCTCGCCGTCCTCACCGTCATCCCGCTGCTCTACGGCGCCCTCTACCTCTACGCCTTCTGGGACCCGTACGGGAACCTCGACCGGATCCCGGTCGCCCTGGTCAACGCCGACCAGCCGGCCAAGGCCAGCGACGGCAGCGAGGTGCACGCCGGCCGGGACCTCACCGACGAACTGCTGGACCGAAAGGTCTTCGGCTGGACGGTGACCGACCAGGCCGACGCGACCGAAGGGCTGCGCGACGGGCGGTACCACCTGGTCTTCTCGATCCCCGCCGACTTCTCCGCCACCCTCGTCGCCACCCCCGAGCCCGACCGACCCGCCCGGCGAGGCGAACTGAAGGTGGTCAACGACGACGCCACCAACTACCTGTCCGGGCTGCTCGCCCGCTCCGCCTTCAGCGAGATCCGGGCCGCCGCCGCGGAGAGCACCGCCGCGTCGTACTTCGACAAGATGCTGATCGGTTTCACCGACGCGAAGGCCGAGACCGGCCGGGCCGCCGACGGGGCCGGGAAGCTCCACGACGGGCTCGGCACCTCGCAGCAGGGGGCCGGGCAACTCGCCGACGGACTGGGCACCGCCGAGGACGGCGCCGGGCAGCTCGCGGGCGGCCTCAACCGGTCCGTGCAGGGCGCCGACCAGCTCGCGAGCGGCCTCGACCAGCTCTACACCGGCGCGGCGCAGATCGCCGACGGCACCAGCCGGGCGGCCACCGAGACCCGCGCCGCCGCGGCGAAGGTGGACGCCGCCGCCGACCGGTACGAGCCGCTGCTGCGTAAGAACGCCGCCGACATCCAGCGGGCCGCCACCCTGGTCGCGGAGGGCGCGCAGGCGCTCGCCGACGGCCTGGACGCGCTGCCGGCCAGGGCCGACGAGGTGGTGACCCAGGCGGAGCAGGTCCGCGACCGCCTCGACGCGGTGGTCAAGGCACACCCTGAGCTGGCCGACGACCCGAACCTGGTCGCCGCCCGGCAGGCCGCCGGGCGGGCGGTCACCGCGGCCCGCGCCATGACGGCCGCGCTCGACCAGACCGACCTGGCCGCGCTCAAGAAGCAGATGACCGAGGTGGCGCAGACCGCCCAGGAGGTCGCCGCCGCCGCGCCGCACCTGGCCGACGACGTCGCCAGCGCCCGCGCCCAGGTCGACCAGCTCGCCAGCGGGCTCAACACGCTGGCTCAGGGCAGCGCCAAGCTCCGCGACGGGCTGGGCAGCGCCGCGGACGGGGCCGACCAGCTCCGCGGCGGGCTCTACCGGCTCGCCACCGGCGCCCGGCAGCTCGACGGCGGCCTGGCCCAGCTCAGCAGCGGCAGCAACCGGCTCGCCGACGGGTTGACCAAGCTGGAAGGCGGCGCCGGCGAGCTCGCCGACGGGCTGGCGGCCGGCGAGCGGAAGCTGCCCGGATACCACGACGCGGACACCCGCTCCGGCATCCTCGGCGACCCGGTCGGCCTGATCCGCAGCTCGCACCACCCGGCCGGCTCGTACGGGGTGGGCTTCGCCCCCTACTTCCTCGCCCTGGCGCTCTGGGTCGGCGCGATGATCACGTACATGCTGCTGCGGCCGGTCAACCGGCGGCACGTGATGTCCGGCGCGCCCGGCTGGCGGGTCGCCCTCGCCGGCTGGCTGCCCGCCGCGGCGATCGGCCTGGCCCAGTCCGCGGTGCTGTTCACCGTGGTCACCCTGGTGCTCGGCCTCGACCCGCAGCACGGGCCGGCGACGCTGGGCCTGCTCGCGCTGGCCTCGCTGGCGTTCACCGCGATCATGCAGCTGCTCGGCGTGGCGCTCGGCCCGGCCGGCCGGCTCGCCGCGCTCGCACTGCTGATGCTGCAGCTCACCTCCTCCGGCGGCACCTACCCGGTGCAGACCTCGCCCGGCTTCTTCCAGGCGATCCACCCCTGGCTGCCGATGACGTACGTGGTGGCCGGGCTGCGGCACACCATCAACGGCGGCCCGGCCGGGCCGGTGGTAACCGGGGCGCTGGCGCTGGTCGCCTTCGGGGCGGGCGCGCTGGCGCTCACCGTCGGCGCGGCCCGCCGGTCCCGCCGGCTCACCCCGGCCAAGCTGCACCCCGAACTTGCCATGTGAGGATGCTCGTGGGCCGCACGGCAGCCGCGCCCGGCCCCGGCGCGGGTCGCTGCGGCGTACGGACGGGTCGACGGGGAGGGCGAGTGACGGACGGACGGTCGCGCCGGCGGGGGGACACCCGCCAGCGCCTCTTCGTGGCGGCGGTGGAGCTCATCGCCGAGCAGGGCTTCTCCGCCACCACCGTGGACGACATCGCCGCCCGGGCCGGGGTGGCGAAGGGGACCGTCTACTACAACTTCGAGTCCAAGACGGTCCTCTTCGAGGAGTTGCTGCGGCACGGCATCGGCCTGCTCACCGCCGACTTCCGCGCCGCGGTCGACGGGCTGCCGCCCCGCGAGGCGCTCGCCGCGCTGGTCCGCGCCGAGCTGGAGTACATCCGCCGTTACCGGGCCTTCGCCCAGCTCCTGCTCTCCGAGATGTGGCGCACCAACCGGGAGTGGCAGCAGACCCTGCGGCTGCTGCGCGGCGAGGCGATCGAGGTGATCGCGGAGACCGTACGGGCCGGCGTGGCCAGCGGTGACCTGCCCGCCGACCTGGACGTGCGGACGGCCAGCTCGGCGCTGTTCGGGGTGGGTCTGGTGGTGGCCGTGGACTGGCTGGTCTTCCAGCCCGACCGCCCGATCGAGGACGTGCAGGAGGCCCTGCTGGGCATCGTCCGCCGGGTCGCCCAGACGTGACCGGCCGCCCGTAAATGGTTTGAGCCGGCCGGGCCGGACAGGAAGGCTGGAGTCACCGCCCCCACCGACCCGAGTCCGGAGGACTGTCCATGCGCCTGCTCCGTGACCTCTGGGCCACCGCACCACGTCGGATGGCGGTCGTCCTCCTGCTCATCGTGCTCGGCGCCGGCGGTCAGGCGGCCGCGTCCGCCCTGGCCGGGCCGGTGCTGGTGCACCGGTCGGTCGGCTGGTTCACCGCCCTGGCCGTGGCGCTGGTCGCCGTCGTGGTCAGCGACCTGCTCATCGGGCTGCTGATGGCCGGGCTCACCGCGGACTGGTCCGCCGACGTGCGGCGGCGGCTGTGCCGGGTGGCGCTCGGGCAGGACCTGCCCACCCTGGAGACCACCCCCGTCGGCGAGCTGCTCGACCGCATCGACAACGACGTCTACCAGGTGGCCTCCGAGATGCGGAACACCGGCGTACGCCTGGCGCAGGGGCTCGGCGTCTGCCTGCTCGCCACGGTCAGCGCGCTGGTCGTCTGGTGGCCGGCCGGCGTCGGGATGATCGTGCTGACCGTGCTGCTCGGCGTGGTGCTGCGCCGCCCCACCAGCCGGATCGCCCCGGCCCGGATGGCCGAGGAGGAGGCCTGGTCCGACCTCGCCGCCGTGATGGAGGAGGCGGTGCACGGCCAGGACGACGTGCGGACCAGCCTCGCCCGGCCGTACGTGCTGCGCCTCTACGCCCGCCGGGCCGCCGAGGTGATCGCCCGGGGCGGCCGGGTGTTCCGGATGTCCGCCCAGGTCACCGCGCTCGCCGCCGGCGGCATCCGGGCCGGCATCGCCGCCGTGGTGCTCGCCGGGGCGTGGGCGCTCGCCACCGACCGGGTCGACGGCGCCCGGCTCACCGCGATCTGGCTGCTCGCCCTCGCCTTCGGCGCGACCGTCGAGCACATCGCCCGCTGGGTGCCGCACCTGCAGTACGCGCTCGGCGCCTGGGCCCGGGTGCAGCTGCTCTCCACCGCCGCGCAGGAGCCCGCCGGCGGTCTCGCCCCGGTCGACGGGGACCTGACCGTCCGCGGGCTCACCTTCCGTTACCCCGCCGTCGGGGACGAGCGGGGGCCGGCGCTGCGCGACATCCGGCTCACCTTCGCCCGCGGCCGGTCGTACGCCCTGGTCGGGCGGACCGGGTCGGGCAAGTCGACGTTGGCAAAGGTGCTCACCCGGGCCGTGGACGTGCCGCGCGGCAGCGTGTTCCTCGGCGACACCGACCTGGTCGACCTGGACGTCGAGGCGCTGCGCCGGTGGATCGCGGTGGTGCCGCAGCGCACCGAGATCCTGGCCGGCACCCTCGCCGAGAATGTGGCCCTGTTCGACCCGGCCCTGCTCGACGACGCCACCCGGGCACTGGAGGAGCTGGGCCTGGCCGGCTGGATCGCCGAACTCCCCGACGGGGTGCACACCCGGCTGGGTGAGGGTGGGCAGGCGCTCTCCGCCGGGCAGGAGCAGCTCGTGGCGTTCGCCCGGATCCTGGTCCGGGACCCGCAGGTGGTGATCCTCGACGAGGCCACCGCCCGGCTCGACCCGGTCACCGAGACCCGGGTACGCCAGGCCACCGAACGGCTGCTCGCCGGCCGGATCGGCATCGTCATCGCGCACCGGCTCTCCTCGGTGCGCCGCTGCGACGAGGTCGTGGTGATGGGCGACGGTGCCGTGCTGGAGGCCGGCCCGCTGCGCGAGTCCGCCCGCTTCGCCGAGCTGCTCGCCACCAGCCACGCCAGCGCGTACGCGGGGACCGGTGGTCGCCGCGGCGGGGTGGAGCTGCTCGACGGACCGGATGACGGGTGGGTCGCCGAGCCGGCCGACCAGGTCGCCGTGCCGCGGCAGGTCGCCGCGCCGCGTACCGAACCGCCGCCGCTGCCCGCCCCGCCGCCCGCGCGGACGCTGCGGGAGATCCTGCGGCTGGGCACCAACGACCCCCGGTACGGCCTGGTCTCCATCGGACTGTTCGTCGTGCTGACCCTGCTCGGGCTGGACGGCTCGGTGCTGCCCTGGCTCTGGGCCGAGGTGATCGCCGGGGGAGACCCCTGGCTGCCGGCGTTGGGCATCGTGGCCGCGCTGCTGCTCGTCCTGCCGCTGCCGTACCTGACCAACCTCTGGTTCCCGCAGTGGTGGATCCGGCAGATGCTGCGGATCAGCCTGCGCCTGGTGCACGGGCAGACCGGTGCCCGCCGGGTCAGCAAGCACACCCCCGCCGAGGTGGTCGCCCAGGGCGGCGACACCGAGCGGGTGGTGCAGCTCGCCGACAACCTGATGGACCAGTTCATCTCGCTGGCCATCGTGATCACCATGACCCTGGTGACGGGCAGCTTCGTGCCGGGGCTGTTTTTCCTCGGGACGATGGTGGTCTCCGGGCTGGCGGCGACGCTGTTCGCGCCCCGGCTGGAACGCACGGCCGGCGGCACCGTCAAGGCCCGGGCCGCGTTCGCCACCGCGCTGGTCTCCTCGCTCTCCGCCGCCCGTACGGTGAAGCTCGCCGGCGCCACCGGGCCGGTGCTGGACCATCTCGCGGCGCTGGACACCGTCCGCAGCGACCGGCAACGCCGGGAGATCGCCATGCAGGTGTGGGCCCGGTCCACCCCGTCGATGGCCAGCGGGCTGCTGCCGATCGGGGCGTGGGCGCTCTACCTGGCCGGTGGGCTCTCCGCCGGAGCGACCCTGGTGGCGGTCTCCACCCTGGGGGCGGCCCGCTGGTTCGCCTGGACCACCGCGTCGCTGGTCTCGCACTACCCGTCGGCGCGGGTGTGGACCCGGCGGACCGTGGCGATGACCGGGGTCGGCACGTACTCCGCGGCGGTGCCGGGGGTGGACCTGGCCGCCGGGACCGCCCCGGCGCCGGAGCCGCCGCCCCGGCATCCGTTGCGCCGGCTGGAGCTCGCCGGGTTCGGCGCGCTGCACTCCGACGGCGCCCTCGCCGTCCGGGACGTCGACCTCACCGTCGACCGGGGGCAGCTGGTGCTGGTGGTCGGGCCGGTCGGCTCTGGCAAGTCGTCGCTGCTGCGGGCCCTGGCCGGGATCGTCCACCACACCGGCACGCTGCGCTGGAACGGCGAGCCGGTGACCGAGCCGGAGCTGTTCCTCCGTCCCAACCAGGTCGGGTACGTCGGGCAGCTGCCCCGGGTGCTCTCCGGCACCGTGGCCGACAACATCGCGCTCGGGCACCAGGTGGACGCCGCCGAGGCGGTGTCGACCGCCCAGCTCGACCACGACCTGGCCGCCGCCGGGGGCGGGCTCGGGCTGCTCATCGGGCACAAGGGCACCCGGCTCTCCGGCGGGCAGCTCCAGCGGCTGGCGCTGGCCCGGGCGCTGGCGCCGCGTACCGAGCTGCTGGTCGCCGACGACGTGTCGTCCGCCCTGGACGTCACCACCGAGCTGGCGCTCTGGGCGGCGCTGCGGGAGCACGGGGTGACCGTGGTCGGCTCGACCGCCAAACGCGCCGCGCTGGTCCGGGCCGACCACGTCGTGGTGCTGGTCGACGGGGCGGTGGTGGCGCAGGGGTCGTGGCGCGACCTGGAGAACGACTGGGGGCACCTGGCCGGCTGACCGGCACCCGATGCCCGATGTGGCGGTATCCCGGCGCCGGGATACCGCCACATCGGCGAAATAGGAGTGGGGTCAGAAGGCGCGGGTGTACTGGTTCGGCCAGTCGGGGGTGGCGCCGAGCTTGGCGGCGGCGCGGCGCGTCCAGTACGGGTCACGCAGCAGCTCCCGGCCGAGCAGCACCAGGTCGGCCTCGCCGCCGGCGACGATCTGCTCGGCCTGCTCCGGCTCGACGATCAGGCCGACCGCGCCGGTCGGCACGCCCGCGTCGCGGCGGATCCGGGCGGCCAGGGGCACCTGGTAGCCCGGGCCGACCGGGATGCTCGCCCCGGCCGAGGCGCCCCCGGAGGAGGCGTCCACCAGGTCCACGCCGGCGGCGGCCAGCTCGCCGGCGAGCACCACGCTGTCCTCGACGGTCCACCCGCCGTCCACCCAGTCCGTGGCGGAGATCCGGGTGAGCACCGGCACCGCCTCGCCGACGGTGGCGCGGACCGCCCGGGCCACCTCCAGGGTGAGCCGCATCCGGCCCGCCCGGTCGCCGCCGTACGCGTCGTTCCGGTGGTTGGTCAGCGGGGAGAGGAACTCGTGCAGCAGGTAGCCGTGCGCGGCGTGGATCTCCACGGCGCGGAAGCCGGCGTCCAGCGCCCGCCCGGCGGCGACGGCGAACGCCTCGACCACCCGGGCGATGCCGGCCCGGTCGAGCGCGGTCGGCCGCCGGTAGTCGGGCAGGAACGGCTCGTCGCCGGGGCCGACCGGCGTCCAGCCGCCCTCGGCGTCCGGCACGCCGCCCCGGTGGCCGGCCCACGGCCGGTACGTCGACGCCTTGAACCCGGCGTGCGCCAGCTGCACGGCCGGCACCGCCCCCTGCGCGGTGAGGAACGCGGTGACCGGCCGCCACGCGTCGACGTGCGCGCCGGACCAGAGCCCGGTGTCCTGGGGGCTGATCCGACCCTCGGGCACCACGGCGGTGGCCTCGGTGATGATCAGCCCGGCCCCGCCGACGGCGCGGGAACCGAGGTGGACGCGGTGCCAGTCGGTGGGCAGGCCGTCCGGGCCGGCGCTGTACTGGCACATCGGGGCCATGGCGACCCGGTTGGGCAGGGTGACGCCGCGCAGGGCGAGCGGGGTGAACAGGGCACTCATGCGGGTGATCCTCCTCGGATACGACGAAGGAGGGCCCGGGGGCCCTCCTTCGTGCGACGTGCTCAGGCGGGGACGGGGGCGAGCCGTTCGGCGGGCCGGTCCGTCTCGTCCGCGTCCACGAGGTCCCGCTTGCCGGCCGAGTCGTACGCCGTCCGGTCGAGGGTGCCCTCGCGGGCGGCCACGATGGTCGGCACGAGCGCCTGGCCGGCCACGTTGGTGGCGGTGCGGATCATGTCCAGGATCGGGTCGATGGCCAGCAGCAGGCCGGCGCCGGCCAGCGGCAGGCCCAGCGTGCTCAGGGTCAGGGTGAGCATGACGATCGCACCGGTCAGACCCGCCGTGGCGGCCGAGCCGACCACCGAGACGAAGGCGATCAGCAGGTAGTCGGTGACGCCCAGGTGCACCCCGAACACCTGCGCCACGAAGATCGCGGCCAGGGCCGGGTAGATGGCCGCGCAGCCGTCCATCTTCGTGGTGGCGCCGAACGGCACCGCGAAGGAGGCGTACTCGCGGGGGACGCCGAGCCGCTCGACCGAGCGCTGGGTCACCGGCATGGTGCCCACCGAGGAGCGGGAGACGAAGGCCAGCTCGATGGCGGGCCAGGCGCCGGCGAAGAAGCGCAGCGGGTTGAGCCGGCCGGCGGCCACCAGCAGCAGCGGGTAGACCACGAAGAGCACGATCGCGCAGCCGACGTAGACGGCGGTGGTGAACTTGGCGAGCGGGGCCAGCAGGTCCCAGCCGTACGAGGCGACGGCGTTGCCGATCAGGCCGAGCGTGCCGATCGGGGCGAGCCGGATGACCCACCAGAGCGCCTTCTGCACGATGGCGAGCACCGAGCGGTTGAGCGCCACGAACGGCTCGGCGGCCTCACCGATCAGCAGGGCGGCGGCGCCGACCACCAGGGCGAGGAAGACGATCTGGAGGACGTTGCCCTCGACGAACGCGCCGACCGGGTTGGTCGGGACGATGCCGGTGAGGAAGTCGGTCCAGGAGCCGGTCTTCTTCGGCGCGGCGGCGCCGGCCAGGTCGAGGGTGACCCCCTTGCCCGGGTCGGTGAGCAGGCCGAGGCCGATGCCGAGGCTCACCGCGATCAGTGCGGTGATGCCGAACCAGAGCAGGGTCTTCAGCGCCAGCCGGGCGGCGTTGGCCACGCCGCGCAGGCTGACCACGCTGACCACGATGGCGGTGAAGACCAGCGGGGGCACGGCCAGCTTGAGGAGCTGGACGAAGAGGTGGCCGACGGTGTCGAGGGTGCTGGTCAGCCAGGCGAGGTCGTTGGCGCGGGCGAGGAAGCCGAGCGCCACGCCGAGCACGAGGCCGAGCAGGATCTGCACGGAGAAAGGGAACTTGCGCAGGGCGGAGGCCATGAGGATGCGTCCAAGGTCTGGGAGAGGGCGGTCGGGGGCAGCGTCAGGAACGAGGCTGCGCCGGACAGATGCCGCTGGCCTGCCGTCGGAGGTCGACGTACAGGCGCACGGTCAGGTGCCAGACGTTGGTCATCGCCCGCCGACGCTACTCCCCGCCCAGCCAACGGCGGAAGGATCGACGAGAGTGATGCTCCTTACAGCCGTCAGCCCGGCAGCACCTTCCCGGGATTCATCAGCCCGCGCGGGTCGAACAGCCGCTTGAGCCCCCGCATCAGCTCCAGCTCGTGGCCGTCCTTGTAGTCGGCGATGATCTCCCGCTTCGCCTGCCCGAGCCCGTGCTCGGCGCTGATGCTCCCGTCGAACGCGCCGGCCGAGTCGTAGATGACGCGGGCGAGGGTCGCGGCGCGCGCCCGGAACTCGGCGTCGTCGCTGCCCTCGGGTTTGCTGAGGTTGTAGTGCAGGTTGCCGTCGCCGATGTGGCCGTACGTCACGATCCGGATGCCCGGGACGGCCTCCTCGAGTGCCCGGTCGGTGCGGGCCACGAACGCCGGGATGCGGCTGACCGGCACGCTGACGTCGTGCTTGAGGCTGGGGCCCTCGTGGTTCTGCGCCTCCGAGATGCCCTCGCGCAGCGCCCACAGGGCGGCGGCCTGCGCCGGGCCGGCGGCGACGACGCCGTCCACCACCACACCCTTCTCGAACGCCTCGCCCAGCGCCGACTCGATCACCTCGTCGAGGCCGGCGGCGGGCAGCGTGTCGCTGAGCTCCACCAGCGCGTACCAGGGCTGGCGGTCGCCGAGCGGGTCACGCGCGCCCGTCACGTGGCGCAGCACGAACTCCACACTCTGCCGGGACATGATCTCAAAGCCGGTCAGCCGGTCGCCGGCCAATTCCCGGAGCACCCCGATCAGCTCGACCGCCGCCTGCGGGTTCGGCAGGGCCACCCAGGCCGTCGCGCGGCTGCGGACCGCGGGAAAGAGCTTCAGCACGGCTGCGGTGATCACGCCGAGCGTGCCCTCCGAGCCGATGAACAGCTGCTTGAGGTCGTAGCCGGTGTTGTCCTTCCGCAGTCCGCGCAGCCCGTTCCAGATCCGCCCGTCCGGGAGCACGACCTCCAGCCCGAGGGTCAGGTCGCGCATCGTCCCGTAGCGGAGCACGCCGGTCCCGCCGGCGTTGGTCGCGAGGTTGCCGCCGATCGTGCAGCTTCCCTCCGCGCCCAGCGAGAGCGGGAAGAGTTGGCCGGCGGCGGCAGCGGCCTCCTGCACCGACCGCAGGACCGCGCCGGCCTCCACCGTGATGGTCTGGTTGGCAACGTCGAGGTCGCGGACGCGCCGCATCCGGGTCAGGGAGAGCACCACCTGACGGCCGGAGCGGTCCGGGACCGCCCCGCCGCACAGCCCCGTGTTGCCGCCCTGCGGGACCACCGCGACGCCCGCCTCGGCGCACCGCGCGACGACCGCGGCCACCTCCTCCGTCCGGCCCGGCCGCACGACCGCCGCGGCGGTGCCCGCGTACGCGGCCCGCCAGTCGCTGACGTAGCCGGCCAGGTCGGCCGGGTCGGTGAGCACGGCGGCGGGCCCGACCACCTGCCGCAGCCGGCCGATGAGGTCCGCGGTCACGAGTGCTTCGCCCCCGTCGTGGTCACCGGCACCGGGCCGAGCACCCGGCGGGCGCGGGCCAGGGTGTCGCCGAGCCGGTCGGGGTCGAGCTGCCGCACCGTCTCGGTGGACGGGGCGAGCCGCTCCAGCCGTGGTCCCCACTCCGGCATCCGTTCGGGAAAGCTCGCGGCGAGCACGTCGAGCATGGTCGACGCGGCGGTCGAGGCGCCGGGCGAGGCGCCGAGCAGGGCTGCCAGGGAGCCACCTGCCGAGGTGACGATCTCGGTGCCGAAGCCCACCATCGTGCCGCGACCGCCGGTCTTCTTGAGAATCTGCACCCGCTGACCGGCGGTCAGCAGCGTCCAGTCGTCGGCCCGCGCGGACGGCACGAACTGGCGTAGCGCGGCGGTCCGGGCGGCCGCCGACTGGGTGACCTGGCGGACGAGGTAGGCCACCAGCGAGCGGTTGTCCCGGGCGGCGGCCAGCAGCACCGCGAGGTTGCCAGGCCGGACCGAGCGCGGCAGGTCGGTCCACCGGCCGCGGGTGAGGAAGCGGGGGGAGAAGGCCGCGAACGGTCCGAAGAGCAGGCTCTCCCGCCCGTCCACGACGCGCAGGTCCAGGTGCGGCACCGAGATCGGCGGGGCGCCCGGCGCGGCGTGCCCGTACGCCTTGCCCCGGTGGGCGGCCACGAGCTCGGGCCGGTCGGTACGCAGGAACCGGCCACTGATCGGGAAGGCGCCGTACCGCCGGATCTCCGGGATCCGGGCCGACTGCAGCAGCGGCAGGGTCCCGCCCCCGGCCCCGACGAAGACGTACGGCGTCCGCAGCCGCCGGCGGTGCCCCGTCCGGCGGTCGCGGACCTGCACCAGCCAGGTGTTCCCGTGCCCGCGTAGGGACCTGACCTCCTGGCCGGTGCGTACGGTGCCGCCGCGTTCCCGCAGGGCCGACAGGAGTTGCCGGGTGAGGACGCCGAAGTCGACATCCGTGCCCTGTGTCGAGCGGGTGGCCGCCACGGGTTCGTCCCCGGTCCGGCCCCGGCATATCAGCGGCAGCCAGGCGGCGAGAGCGTCGGGGTCCTCGGTGAACTCGAGGTCGGCGAAGAGCGGATGGTCCCGCAGGGCCTCCCACCGGGCCCGCAGGTACGCCACGCCGGCCGCGCCGCGGCCGAAGCCCAGGTGCGGGACCGAGCGGACGAACGCCGCGGGCGGTCCGAGCACCCCCCGCTCCACCAGACGCGACCAGAACACCAGGGAGGAGACGAACTGCTCGCCGATCCGTACCGCGCTCGACGCGTCCACCGTGCCGTCGGGACGGCGGGGCGTGTAGTTGAACTCGCAGAGCCCTGCGTGGCCCGTGCCGGCGTTGTGCCAGGCGCTCGAACTCTCGAGGCCGGCCTCGTCGAGCCGCTCGACGACCGCGATCCGCCAGTCCGGCTGCACCTCGCTCAGCAGCACGCCCAGGGTGGCGCTCATGATCCCGCCGCCAACGAGGACGGCGTCCCAGTCCTCGTCCGAGCCGCTCCTCGACACGATCATGCCGCCACGCTAGAAGCCCGCGACGATGCCTGTCCAAGTCCACCCGGGCATGGGTGAATACCTTCGCGGAATCGCGCTCCGAACCCGCGGGATGGCGATCAGGTGCCGCCCAGCAGCACGGCGAGCCCGACGAGCACGGGCACGGACAGGACGGTGGTGAGCAGCACGGTGTCCCGGGCCAGCAGGGTGTCCCGGTCGTAGGACGAGGCGTAGACGAAGACGTTCTGCGCGGTCGGCAGGGCCGAGGTGACCGTGACCGCCAGCAACGCCACCCCCGAGAGGCCGGCGGCCCACCGACCGAGGGCGTAGGCCAGCGCCGGCTGGGCGAGGGTCTTCAGCGCCACGGCCAGCCACACCCGCGATGCCCCGTCGCCGGACGCGGGACGTGGTGCCCCGTGCAGGCTCATCCCGTACGCCAGCAACGCGGCGGGCACTGCGAGGGCGGCGGTGAGCTCGATCGGCTGGAGCACCAGCGGCGGCAGCTTCAGGCCGGTGGCCGCGACGAGCACACCCAGGCCGCAACCCACCACGACCGGCGTACGGAGCGGCTGGGTGAGCAGCCGCCAGCGGGCTGGGGCGTCGCCTGCCGGCTGGGAGCCGGCCAGGACGGCCAGCCCGATGGGTGCCATGACCAGCACCTGGAACAGCAGCACCGGGGCCACGAACGACGCGTCCCCGAGGACGTAGGCCGCGATGGGTACGCCCAGGTTGCCCGCGTTGACGTAGCCCGAGGCGAGGCCGCCGACCGCCAGCGCGGCCGGCGCCGACCGCCAGCGCCACCGGGCCAGCGCCGCGTACAGCAGCGCGCTGAGCAGCGCGCTGCCGGCGGTGGCGACGAGGGCGGCCGACACGAGCTCCGCCGGATCGGCCTTCGCCAGCGTGAGCAGCAGCAGTGCGGGCGTCGCCACGAAGTAGGACAACCGCGACAGCACGCCGCCGGCGCCGGGGCCCAGGATGCCGGCTCGGCCGACGATCCAGCCGACGGCGATCACCGCGACCAGGGCGGCGAAGCCGCCGATGACGGCGTTCACCCGGCGGTGTGCGCGGCCGTGCCGCTCATGCCGCGGCGGATCCGGCGTCCGCCGGCCGCCCCGCGGCGGCCGGCGGTGCGACGGCGGTCCGGATGGTCATCGGGGCAGCTCGAGAACGCCGTCGACCCGCCGCGGGATGGCGCGGTAGTCGTCGGCGAGCTCGGGCGGGAGCAGGTCGGCGGGGGCCCCCTGCCAGGTGACCGGGCGCAGGAACCGCCGGATCGCCGTGGTGCCCACGGAGGTGTGCTGGGTGTTGGTCGACGGCCACGGCCCACCGTGGTGCTGGGCCCAGGAAACGGCCACGCCGGTCGGGTAGGCGTCGTAGATCAGCCGACCGGCCCGCGGGCGCACCTGCTCGGAGACCGCCAGGGGCAGCTCCGTCTCGCCCTGGCCGCGCAGCACGGTCGCGGTCAGCGACGAGGGCATCCCGTCCAGCGCGGCGAACAGCTCGGCCGGACCGTCGTAGCGGGCCACCACCGACACCGGCCCGAAGCACTCCTCGGTGACCTGCGGCGGCAGCCCCCGCGCCGACGTCGCCAGCAGCAGGGGCGCCGCCTCGAAGCCGGCACCCTCCGGCTCCGCACCGCGGGCCAGCACCGTGACGCCGGGCGCCGCGGCGAGGCCGCCGGCGATCCGGTCGTACGCGGCGGCGATGCCCTCGTTGAGCAACACCGGAGCGCCGCTCGCCCGGACCGCCTCCGCCATGGCGTCGACCACCGCGTCGCCGTCCGGGCCGGCCGGCACGAACACCAGGCCGGGCTTGGTGCAGAACTGGCCGCCGCCGAGGGTGAAGGAGCCGACGAGTTCGCCGCCGATCGCCGACCCCCGCTCCGCGGCCGCCTGCGGCGTCACGACGACGGGGTTGAGGCTGCTGAGCTCACCGAAGAACGGCACCGGGTCGGGCCGCCGCTCGATGATCTGCAGCAGCGCCCGCCCGCCGGTGACCGAACCGGTGAAGCCCACGGCCCGGATCGCCGGGTGCGCGACGAGGTCCGCACCGGCCTGCACGCCGTGGACCAGGCCCAGCGTGCCGTCGGGTGCGCCGGCCTTGCCGGCGGCGGTCGCCAGGATGTCGAACACCAGCTGCGACGTGGCGGGGTGGGAACCATGCGCCTTGACGACCACCGGGCAGCCGGCCGCGAGCGCCGAGGCGGTGTCGCCGCCGGGCACGGAGAAGGCCAGCGGGAAGTTGCTGGCGCCGAAGACCGCGACCGGGCCGATCGGGACGAGCATCCGGCGCAGGTCGGGGCGGGGACCCATCGGGGTGTCGCCGGCGTGGTCGATCGTCGCCTCGAGGTAGCTGCCCTCGTCCAGCACCTCGGCGAACAGGCGCAGCTGGTAGCAGGTGCGGGTGAGCTCGCCGGTCAGCCGGGTCGGGCCGAGCGCCGTCTCCCGGTCGGCGACGGCGACGACGTCCTCGCGCCGGGCCTCGAGCGCGTCGGCGAGGGTACGCAGCAGCGCCGCCCGCCCGCTGCGGCCGAGCGCCTCCAGGCCGGGGGCGGCGGCGAGGGCGGCCGCGCAGAGCCGGTCCACCTCGGCGGTGGTCGTCTCCTGGGCGACGACCTCGACCGCCTGGCCGGTCCGGGGGTCGATGCTGACGACGTCGGACATGCGGATTACCTCCAAGGTGTGGTTCAGCGGGCGGCGGTGACGTGGACCCGGTCCACGGTCCAGGCGCGGGCCTGCTCGCTCAGCGTGACGCCCAGGCCCGGCCGGTCGGAAAGGTACATGCGCCCGCCGCGCGTCTCCAGGCGCTCGTTGAACAGCGGGTACAGCCAGTCGAAGTGCTCCACCCACGGCTCGTGCGGGTAGGCGGCCGCCAGGTGCACGTGGATCTCCATGGCGAAGTGCGGCGCCAGTTGCAGGTTGCTGTGGTCGGCCAGCGTGGCGAGCTTGAGGAACTGGGTGATGCCGCCGATGCGGGGGGCGTCGGGCTGGAGGATGTCCACCGCGCCGGCGCGGATCAGCTCGTAGTGCTCCGCGACGCTGGTCAGCATCTCGCCGGTGGCCACCGCGGTGTCCAGCGACCGGGCGAGCTGGGCGTGCCCCTCGGCGTCGTACGCGTCCAGCGGCTCCTCGATCCACACCAGCCCGAACTCCTCCAGCGCCCGGCCGACCCGCATGGCGGTTGGCCGGTCCCACTGCTGGTTGGCGTCGACCATGAACGGCACGGCCTCGCCGAGGTGTTCCCGGACGGCGCGGACCCGGCGCAGGTCCTCCGCCGAGTCGGGCTGGCCCACCTTGATCTTGATGCCGCCGACGCCCGACTCCAGGGTCCGCGTCGCATTCTCCAGCACCTGCTCGATCGGCTCGTGCAGGAAGCCCCCGGAGGTGTTGTAGCAGCGGACCGAGTCGCGGTGGGCGCCCAGCAGCTTGGCCAGCGGCAGCCCGGCCCGCTTCGCCTTGAGGTCCCAGAGCGCGACGTCGATCGCGGCCAGCGCCTGGGTGGCCGCGCCGCTGCGCCCGACCGAGGCGCCGGCCCAGACGAGCTTGGTCCAGAGCCGGCCGATGTCGCTGGGGTCCTCACCGATCAGGTCGGGGGCGACCTCCCGGGCGTGCGCGAACTGGGCCGGCCCGCCGGCCCGCTTGGAGTAGCTGAAGCCGACGCCCTCGAAGCCGGCCTCGGTGCGGATCTCGGCGAAGAGGAACGCCACCTCCGTCATCGGCCGCTGCCGGCCGGTGAGCACCTTCGCGTCGCTGATTCCGGTGGGCAGCGGCAGGGTGACCGACGAGAGGGTCACCGACTCGATCCGGTCGAGCACGGCGGAAGGGTTGGCGCTGGTCATGTCTCTCCTTGCTCGGGCGTCAGGGCGGTCGTCAGCGGACCAGGCAGGGGCGCTTGGGGTCGAACGCCCAGCCGGGGACGAGGTACTTCATCGCGACCGCGTCGTCGCGGGCGCCGAGGCCGTGCGCCAGGTACAGCTCGTGCGCGGCCGCCAGGGCGTCGCGGTCCAGCTCGATCCCCAGTCCGGGCGCGGTGGGCACGGCGATCCGCCCGTCCCGGATGCGCAGCGGCGCCCGGGTGAGCGACTGCCCGTCCTGCCAGATCCAGTGCGTGTCGAGGGCGGTGATGTCGCCGGGGGCGGCCGCGCCCACGTGGGTGAACATCGCCAGCGAGATGTCGAAGTGGTTGTTGGAGTGCGAGCCCCAGGTGAGGCCGAACTCGTGGCACAGCTGGGCGACCCGGACCGAGCCGCGCATCGTCCAGAAGTGCGGATCGGCCAGGGGAATGTCGACCGCGTTCGACCGGACCGCGTGGGCCAGCTGGCGCCAGTCGGTGGCGATCATGTTGGTGGCCGTCGGCAGGCCGGTGCGCCGCCGGAACTCCGCCATCACCTCGCGACCGGAGAATCCGCCCTCGGCGCCGACCGGATCCTCCGCGTACGCCAGCACACCGTGCAGGTCGCGGCAGAGCTCGACGGCCTCGGCCAGCAGCCAGCCGCCGTTCGGATCGAGCGTGATGCGGGCGTCCGGGAACCGCGCGGCGAGGGCGCGGACCGCGGCGACTTCCTGCTCGCCGGCCAGCACGCCGCCCTTGAGCTTGAAGTCGGTGAACCCGTAGCGGGCGCGCGCCGCCTCGGCCAGCGCCACGATCGCGTCGGGGGTCAGCGCCGGTTCCCGGCGTAGCCGTTCCCAGTCGTCGGCGGGGTCGGGTTCGGCGAGGTAGGGCAGGTCGGTGCAGCGGCGGTCACCGACGTAGAAGAGGTAGCCGAGCATCGGCACGGCGTCGCGTTGCTGCCCGTCGCCGAGCAGCTCCGCGACGGGCACGCCGAGGTGCTGGCCGAGCAGGTCCAGCAGCGCGGACTCCAGCGCGGTCACCGCGTGGACCGTGGTCCGCAGGTCGAAGGTCTGCAGCCCGCGCCCGCCGGCGTCGCGGTCGGCGAACGCGTCGCCGACCGCGCGCAGCAGCCGGGCGTACCGGGAGATCGGCTGCCCGACCAGCAACGGGCCGGCCTCCTCGATGGTGCGGCGGATCGCCTCGCCGCCGGGCACCTCGCCGACACCGATCCGGCCCTCGCTGTCCGTGACGATGGCGATGTTGCGGGTGAAGAAGGGCCCGTGCGCGCCGCTGAGGTTGAGCAGCATGCTGTCGTGCCCCGCGACGGGCACCGCCTCGACACGGGCCACGGTCGGGGTGCGGCCGGTCATCGCCATCCTCTCGGTGTCGGTGAGCTGGTCAGGAGATCTTCTCGATCAGGGTGGTCAGCTCGGCGAGCTCGGTCTCGGTCAGGTCGGCCAGCGGGGGCCGGACCGGGCCGCCGTCGCGGCCGACCGCGGTCAGGCCGGCCTTGATGATGGAGACGGCGTACCCCTTGGCCCGGTCCCGGATGTCCAGATAGGGGATCACGAAGTCGGTGAGCATCCGGTAGACCGCCGGCCGGTCCTGGGCGCGGACGGCCGCGTAGAACCGGAGCGCGAACTCGGGCAGGAAGTTGTACAGCGCCGAGGAGTAGGTGCTCACCCCGAGTTGCAGCAGCGGCAGGGCGAACGTCTCGGCCGTCGGCAGCCCGCCGATGTAGATGAGCCGGTCGCCGACCCGGGCGTACGTGCGGGTCATCCGCTCGATGTCGCCGATGCCGTCCTTGAGCCCGATCAGGTTCGGGTTGCGGTCGGCGATCTCGGCGACGGTGGCGTCGGTGAGCACCGCGTTCGCCCGGCTGTAGACGATGACGCCCAGGTCGGTCGCGCGGCACACGGCGCTGATGTGCTCGACCAAGCCGTGCTGGCTGGCCTCGGTGAGGTACGGCGGGAACAGCAGCACGCCGTCGGCGCCGGCGGCCTGGGCGGCCTGTGCCTGGGCGACGGAGAGGGCGGTGCCGCCGGTCGCTGGCGCGATGACCGGGACCTTGCCCGCCACCTCGTCGACGGCGGCCCGGACGACCCGGTCCAGCTCGGCGGAGGTGAGCGAGAAGCCCTCGCCGGTGCCGCCCGCGGCGAACAGGCCGGCGACGTCGAAGCTCGCCTGCCAGGCCAGGTGCTCGCGGTACCGGGCCTCGTCGAACTGCAGGTCGGCGTCGAAGTGGGTGACGGGGAAGGAGAGCAGGCCCGACTTCAGGCGGTCAGCGAGAGCGTCCGGGGATAGCAGCGTCACGGTGATCGTGTCCTTGGGTCCAGCGGGTCCGCGCCGCAGCCGATCAAGGGCGCGGACGGTGGTCGGGGTCACCGTAGGAACCGTTGACGATGCATGTCCAAGAGTACTTCCGCATCGAGCGATGCCCGGGAGGTATCAAGAGTCGCCGGCCCGCCGCTCCAGCACCTCGAGCGCCCGCCACAGGGCGGGGTTCTTCGATTCCCTGGCCCACAGCAGGTGGAGCTCCGCCGGCTTGGGCGTGGGTGTCTCCAGCCGGACGAACGCCACCCCGTCGATGGGCAGCCGCGCGGCGGACTCGGGGACGAAGGCGACGCCACGACCGGCCGCCACGAGCCAGAGCATGGTCAGCACCTGACTCACCGTGTGCACGGTGTTCTCCGCGGCGATGGGTACCACGCCTGCGACCAGGTCGTAGAAGTACTTCGCCCTGGTCGGCGAATGCATGACCACCGGCTCGCCCGCCAGGTCCGCGGCCGTCGCCGGCCGGCCCAGCTCCAGCAGCCGATGGCCCACCGGAGCGGCGACGAGCAGCGCCTCCCGGTGCAGCAGCCGCGAGCCGAAGGCCTCCTCGTCGAAGGGTGGGCGGGCCAGTCCGAGGTCGACCTCCTCCTTGAGCAGGCCGGCGACCTGCTCGCGGGTCACCATCTCGGCCAGCTCGACGGCGACGTCGGGCAGCTCGCGGCTCAGCTCGTTGAGCAGTTCGCCGAGGACCCCGTACGCCGAGGCGGCGGTGAACCCGATCCGGATCATCCCGCTGGCCCCGGACGACACCCGTCTGGCCAGCTCGGGAGCGGTGTCGGCGAGAATGAGCAGTCGGCGGGCCTCGACCAGGAACGCCGCGCCGGCCGCGGTGAGGGTGACCCGCCGGTTGTCCCGCTCCAGCAGCTGGGCGCCCACGATCCGCTCCAGCTTCTGGATCTGCCGACTCAAGGGGGGCTGCGTCATCTGCAGCCGGGCGGCCGCGCGACCGAAGTGCAGCTCCTCGGCCACCGTTACGAAGCCGCGAAGTTGCTCCAACGTAAAGGCCATGTCAAGAAGGTATCAATTGATGCTCCATTGGATTTGGACAGGCATGAGCCCACGTTCCTAGGCTCCGGTCATTCAGGCGTCCGTGACCCCACTCACAGCGCCCACCGATGAAACATGGCTGTGCTAAGAGGAGAACCACATGACGATCAAGCGCGTGCGCCGGTGGGCGACGGCGGGTGCCGGGTTCGCCCTGGCCCTCTCGCTCGCCGCCTGCGGCGGCAATGTCGGCGGCGGCGGCTCCGACGACGCAAAGTTCCCGGGGAAGTCCCCGATCACCATCCTGGTCGGGCAGGACCCGGGCGGCAGCACCGACCTCATCGCGCGGGCGCTCGCCGACAAGGTCTCCAACGACCTCGGCGTCCCGGTGACCGTCGAGAACAAGCCCGGCGCCAACGGCGGCCTGGCCGCCAAGGAGTTGGCCGGCAAGAAGGCCGACGGGCACACCCTGATGGTCTACAACGGCAGCCTCGCCTACATCACGCCGCTGGCCGTCGCCGCGGGCCAGGCACCCGACATGGCCGACTACGACATCGTCACCGGCATCAGCCAGGACGACTACGTGATGGTCACGGCCGCCAAGTCCGGCTTCAAGACCGTCGACGACCTGGCCAAGGCCGGCCGCCCGATCACCTTCGGCACCACCGGCGTCGGCACCGGCAGCCAGCTGTCGCAGGAGCTGCTGTTCCGCCAGGCGAACATTCCGGCCAAGGCCGTTCCCTTCAAGGGCGGGTCGCCCACCCTCACCGCGGTGCTCGGCGGCCAGGTGGACGTCGGCTCGGTCCAGCTGGGCGAGGCCATCGAGCAGGTCAAGGCCGGCAAGCTCACCCCGATCGTGACGTTCGCCGAGAAGCGCCCGACGTACCTGCCCGACACCCCGACCGCGGTGGAGGCCGGCCACGACGTGCCCGTGCAGCAGTCGCGGGCGATCTTCGCCCCGAAGGGCACGCCGAAGGAGGTCATCGATGCCCTGCGCGCCTCGTTCCAGAAGGCGTTCCAGGCCGATGCCTACAAGAAGTTCAACGAGGACAACCTGCTCACCCCCAACGAGGTGGACGGCGAGGAACTGCGCAAGCAGTGGACCGCGAACCTGGACAAGTACCGCGCTGTCGTCCAGAAGTACAACATCCAGCTCGGCGAGGCGAAGTGAGTTCGGTCCACCACGGAACACCGGGCAGCCCCGGCGGCGACACCGCCGCCGGGGCCACCCCCCGGGGCGGTGATTCCGCCGGCGAGGAGCTCAGCCTCGAGGAGGCGATCCACCGCGTCGAGGAAGCCGAGCACGAGGGCCGTCCGCCCGCGGCCGGGACGCTCAGCAACACCCTGACCGCCGCGGCGGTCGTGGCGCTCGGCATCGCCGCGCTCATCGGCTCCAGCAGACTCGGCCTCGGGACCGCTCGCAGCCCCGAGGCCGGCACCTGGCCGCTACTGGTCAGCGGCGCGCTCGTCCTGCTGGGCCTGGGCCTGCTCGCCACGGCCCGGCGCACCACTGACGCCGAGCGGTTCTCCCGGGCCAGCCTGCTGGTCCTCGGCGGCCTGGCCACCATGGTCGTCTTCGTCGCGGTCATCAGCGTGATCGGCTTCGAGATCCCGGCCGCCCTGCTCGCCTTCGTCTGGCTGCGGGTCCTGGGCCGGGAGGGCTGGCGCACCTCGATCCTCACGAGCCTGGGTGTGGTGGTCGCCTTCTATCTCCTGTTCGTGGCGGCCTTCTCGGTCCCCATCCCGCACCTGTTCTAGGAGGGTCCGTGGATTTCGCCCCGGTGCTCCACGGCTTCGGCGTCGTACTGGAGCCGACCAACCTGCTCTACTGCCTGATCGGCGTCGTCATCGGCATGCTGATCGGCGTCCTGCCCGGCCTCGGCCCAGCAGCGACCATCGCGATCCTGCTGCCGGTCACCTTCGGCATCGAGCCGGTGACCGCGGTGATCATGCTCGCCGGCATCTTCTACGGCGCCCAGTACGGCGGCACCATCACCTCCGTCCTTCTGCGGCTCCCCGGCGAGGCGTCCTCCGTGGTGACCGTCTTTGACGGCCACGCGATGGCCCGCCAGGGCCGGGCCGGCACCGCACTCGGCATCGCCGCCATCGGCTCCTTCGTCGGCGGCACCGTCTCGATCATCGCCCTGACCCTCGTCGCCCCCCTGGTGGCGGGCTTCGCCCTGGACTTCGGCCCGCCCGAGTACACGGCCCTGGCCCTGCTCGGCATTCTGCTGGTCGCCACGATCAGCAGCGGCGGACGCCTCAAGGCGGTCATCGCCGCGTGCGTCGGCCTGCTGCTCGCCACCGTCGGCCAGGACGGCTTCACGGGCGCCGAGCGGTTCACCTTCGACAACCTGTCGCTGGCCGACGGCCTGGATTTCGTCCCGATCGCCATGGGACTCTTCGGCCTCGGCGAGATCCTCTACAACCTCGAGGAACGCCATCGGGCCGCGCAGGCCCCGGTCGCCGTGGCAAACGTGTGGCCGTCGCGGGCCGACCTGCGTCAGTCGTCCGGGGCGATCGGCCGTGGCTCCCTGGTGGGCTTCGTGCTGGGCATCCTGCCCGGCGGCGGCGCCACCCTCTCCTCGCTGGCCGCCTACGCGCTTGAGAAGCGCCGCGCCAAGCACCCCGAGCGGTTTGGCAAGGGCGCCGTCGAAGGCGTTGCCGCGCCGGAGACGGCCAACAACGCTGCCGCCACGTCGTCGTTCATCCCACTGCTTACCCTCGGCATCCCGGCCAACGCGACCATGGCGGTGATCTTCGGCGCGCTGCTGATCCAGGGCGTGACCCCCGGCCCGCAGTTGGTCGAGCAGGACCCCGACCTGTTCTGGGGCGTGGTCAACTCGATGTACATCGGCAACATCCTGCTGCTGATCATGAGCATCCCGCTGGTCGGCCTGTTCGTGAAGATCCTCAAGGTGCGGGCCACGATCCTCGCCCCCGTCACGGTATTGATCACGCTGATCGGCGTCTACACGGTGCGAAACAGCGTCTTCGACATTGGTCTGGTGATCGTCTTCGGCGCCCTCGGCTACCTGATGAAGAAGCTCGGCTTCGATCCGGGCCCGCTGGTGCTGGCCTTCGTGCTGGGCTCGCTGCTGGAGGAATCCCTGCGCCGCTCGCTGCTGATCTTCGACGGCGACGCGACCGGCTTCTTCACCCGGCCGATCTCCGGGACCCTGTTCGTCGCGTTCCTGCTCGTGGCCCTGCTGCCGCCGCTGCGCACCGCCCTTCGCCGGCGCCGGCCGGCGGCCGTCCCGTCGGAGACCGCAACTCAGGACAAGGAGCTCGTGTGACCGTCCTCGCCGCCTACCTCCCCACCCCCGAGGGCAACGCCGCCTTCACCGCCGCGCTCGCCGAGGCCGGCCGGCGCCAGGAACGGCTGGTGGTGCTCAACACCCCGCGGGAGGGCGCCCTGGTCAGCGCCGACCTGGCCGACGAGGACACCGTGGCGGCGCTCGTCGAGCGCGCGACTGCCGCCGGGGTCGACGTCGAGTTCCGCCAGGAAGCGCACGCCGGGGACCTCGCCGACGAGGTGGTCCGCGTCGCCGAGGCGGTTGACGCCTCGGTGATCGTGATCGGCCTGCGCCGCCGCTCGCCGGTGGGCAAGCTGATCATGGGCAGCGCGGCGCAGCGCATCCTGCTCGACGCCGACCGGCCCGTGCTCGCCGTCAAGCCCTGACCGCCGACGACCGGACCGGCCTCGAATCAGGCCGGATCCGATCGCGCCGGCACCCCGCCTCGGGCCAGGCCGAGCCGGGCGGCGGTGGCCAGGCCCCAGAGGGCGGCCACCGCCAGCAGCAGCCGCTCCAGCACACCCACCAGGCCGCCCCGCCCCACGGTCAGCATGGCCAGCCCGATCGCCGCGGAGAGCGGCAGGGCCAGCGTCACCCCAACCCCGGCGATCCGGCGCAGCGGCGGGTCCACGACCGGGGCGACGACCAGGGCCAGCATCGCGAAGACCACCGCGGCGGTGGCGGCGATGCTCGCGCCGCCGTGCACCAGGTCCGCCACGGTGGCGGCCTCGAACGGCGGAAGCGGGCAGCCGGCGCTGCACGTCACCGCGCCGGAGAGCACCGTGCCGGCCCCGCCGACGGCGAGCAGCACCGCCGCCGGGCGCAGCGCCGGAGGCAGCGCCGCCGCGAGCAGCAGCAGCGCCGCCGCCAGGGCGAAGACCCCGATCCGGTACGCCCCGGCGTACCCGCTGTCGGTGACGCCGGCCTCGCTGACGTACCCGGTCAGGCCCGGACCGGGACCGGCGACCACGGCGACCGTCACGGCGACCGTGCCGGCCACGATGCAGCCGGCGGCGGCGGACGCGGCGGCGGCCCGGATTACGCCGGGATCAGCCACGCCCGTGCGGCGTGGTCCAGCCGGACAGGTCCGGACCTAGCGGCACGATCCGGGTCGGGTTGATCATTTCGTGGGTGGCGTAGTAGTGCCGCTTGATGTGGTCGAAGTCCACCGTCTCGCCGAAGCCCGGGGTCTGGAACAGGTCTCGCGCGTACGCCCAGAGCACCGGCATCTCGGTGAGCTTCTGCCGGTTGCACTTGAAGTGCCCGTGGTACGCCACGTCGAACCGGACCAGCGTGGTGAACAGCCGCACGTCCGCCTCGGTGATCTGGTCGCCCATCAGGTAGCGACGCCCGGACAGCCGCTCCGACAGCGCGTCCAGCCGGGCGAAGAGCGCCGTGTACGCCTCGTCGTACGCCTGCTGCGAGGTGGCGAAGCCGCACCGGTAGACCCCGTTGTTGACGTCCCGGTGGATCTCCGCCATCAGCGCGTCCATCTCCGGGCGCAGTTCGACCGGGTAGAGGTCCGGCGCGCCCGGCTTGTGGAACCGCCGCCACTCGGTGGAGAAGTCCAGGGTGAGCTGCGGATAGTCGTTGGTGACCACCCGCCCGGTCAGCGTGTCCACCAGCGCCGGCACGGTCACCCGGCCGGTGTAGTCCGGGTCGGTCGCCAGGTACGCGTCGGAGAGGAAGCTGATCCCCAGCACCGGGTCGAAGCCGTCCGGATCGAGCGCGAACCGCCAGCCCCGCTCGTCCCGGATCGGGTCGACCGTGCCCAGCGAGATCACGTCCTCCAGCCCGAGCAGGCTGCGGACGATCCGGGCCCGGTGCGCCCACGGGCAGGCCCGGCACCAGATCAACCGATACCGGCCGGCCTCCAGCGGCCAGCGGTCCTGGTCGTCGGGGCCACCGCCCTCCGGGGAGGTCGAGTGCGGGGTGACCCGACCGGTGAACCGGTTGGGCTGGCGGACGAACTCCCCGCTGCGGGTGCTCTCTGCGCTGAACTGGGCCCGGGCCATGCCGTCAACCTATCCGTTCCGGGCGCGGATATCCTGGCGCCGGGCGTCCCCGGGACCCGGGGGACGCCGCCGCCAGCCCCTTCCCACCCCCGAAGGACGCAGCACCATGACCGTGGCATACCTCGTGACCGGAGTCCGCACCCCGATCGGCCGGTACGCCGGCGCCCTCGCCGGGGTACGCCCCGACGACCTGGCCGCGCACGTGATCCGCGAGTTGGTCGCCCGGCACCCGTCCGTGGACTGGGCCCGCACCGACGACGTGATCCTCGGCTGCGCCAACCAGGCCGGCGAGGACAACCGCAACGTGGCCCGGATGGCGGCGCTGCTCGGCGGGCTGCCCGAGGAGATCCCGGGCAGCACGGTCAACCGGCTCTGCGGCTCCGGCCTGGACGCCCTCGCCACCGCCGCCCGCGCGATCGTCGCCGGGGAGGCCGACCTGGTGGTCGCCGGCGGGGTGGAGAGCATGAGCCGGGCGCCCTTCGTCATGCCGAAGGCGGCCACCCCATTCTCCCGCACCGCCGAGGTGTACGACACCACCATCGGCTGGCGGCTGGTCAACCCGCTGATGAAGCAGGGCTGGGGGATCGACTCGATGCCGGAGACGGCGGAGAACGTGGCCGCCGAGTTCGGCATCGACCGCGCGGCGCAGGACGAGTTCGCCCTGCGCTCCCAGCAGCGCGCCGCCAAGGCGCAGGCCGACGGCCGGCTGGCCGAGGAGATCGTGCCGGTGACCGTTCCGGCCGGCCGGCGCGAGACGAAGCTGGTCGAGGTCGACGAGCACCCCCGGGAGACCTCGCTGGAGAAGCTCGCCGCGCTGCCCACCCCGTTCCGCGAGGGCGGCACGGTCACCGCCGGCAACTCGTCCGGCGTCAACGACGGCGCGGTGGCCCTGCTGGTCGCCTCCGAGGCCGCCGTCTCCCGCTACGGTCTCACCCCGCTGGCCCGGGTGACCGGCGCGGCGGCGGCCGGCGTGCCGCCCCGGATCATGGGCATCGGTCCGGTCCCGGCCACCCGCAAGCTGCTCGACCGGCAGGGCCTGCGCCTGGCCGACGTCGACGTGATCGAGCTGAACGAGGCGTTCGCCGCCCAGTCCGTGGCGGTGCTGCGCGAACTGGGGCTGCCGGAGGACGCCGAGCACGTCAACCCGAACGGCGGCGCCATCGCCCTCGGCCACCCGCTGGGCGCCAGCGGCGCCCGGCTGGCGCTCACCGCCGCGCTGGAACTGCGCCGCCGGGGCGGCCGGCGAGCCCTCGCCACCATGTGCATCGGCGTCGGGCAGGGCATCTCGCTGCTGCTGGAGTCGGCGGCCTGACCGGGCCTCGCGGGCCGGGCGGCACACCGTCGTACGGCCCGCGGGCGTCGACAGTGGATCTCCCGTACCTGGTGGGCCGCGCCTAGAGTGGTCAGGACAACACGTTCCGCGGGTCGGCCGGTGTCCCTTCCGCACCGGGCGGCCCCGCCTACGCGGCGACGACCTGGGGGCCGAGCGATGCAGACACCGGACGGACTTCCCGCCGAGATCGACCTGACCCGGCCCAGCGCGGCCCGGGTCTACGACTACTTCCTCGGCGGCGCGCACAACTTCGAGATCGACCGGCAACTCGCCGAGCAGATCGCCAGCCTGACGCCGCACCTGCCGGCCACCATGCGCGCGGGCCGGGAGTTCCTGCGCCGGGCGGTCCGGGTGCTGCTCGACGCCGGCATCGACCAGTTCCTCGACATCGGCTCGGGCATCCCCACCGTCGGCAACGTGCACGAGGTCGCCCAGGCGGCCAACCCCGAGGCCCGGATCGTCTACGTCGACATCGACCCGGTCGCCGTGGCGCACAGCCAGGAGTTGCTGGCCGGCAACGACCGGGCGGTCGCCATCCTGGCCGACCTGCGCGACCCGAAGCTGATCCTGGACGAGGCCCGGTCCAGTGGGCTGATCGACCTCGACCGTCCGCTCGGCATCCTGCTCGCCGGGGTGGTCCACTTCATCCCCGACGCCGACCGGCCCGCCGACATCCTGGCCACCCTCCGGGCCGCCGCCGCGCCCGGCAGCTACCTGGTCATCTCGCACTCCACCTACGAGGACCAGCCGCAGGAGATGCTCGACGCGCAGCGGCTGTCGGCGCGTACCGCCACCGAGATCACGCTCCGCTCCCGGGCCGAGGTGACCGGCTTCTTCGGCGACTGGACCGTGCTGGAGCCGGGCGTGGTGCACATGCCGCTGTGGCGGCCCGACTCGCCGTCCGACGTGGACGAGCGCCCCGAGCGGTTCGGGGCGTTCGGTGGCGTCGCCCGGTACGACCGGCCAGCCGGCTGAGCCGACATGCGCGCCCCCGACGGGGACGACCTCAGCCGGCCGGGTGCCGCCGCGTACGCCGCGGAATGGGCCCGGGCGGTGCGGCGGCTCGGGTTCGTACCGATGAGCGTGGCCGAGACCGAGCGGCTGCTGCTGGCGCACGCCGTACGCCTGGGCCAGGCGCTGCGCGCCCCGACCTTCGCCGCCGAGGCCGGAGAGGACGTGGGGCGGGCCCTGGTGGCGGCGCACCTCACCGAGCCGGGGGTGCTGGACTGGTCGGTGCGGGCGCTCGGCGACCGCTTCCTGGCCTCGGTGCTGCCGAGCCACGCGGAGCTGCCCGAAACGCGGGACCGGGTCGCCGCCCTGCAGGGCGCGCTCGCCGCCGGCTTCGCCCGGGCGCTGCGCGACCGTACCTTCCAGCAGCAGGAGCGGATCGCCCGCTCGGCCTGGCAGGCCCGGGACGCGGTGGAGCAGGCTCTCCGGGACAGCGAGGCGCGCTTCCGGGCCGTCTTCGTGGGCGCGGCGATCGGGATCGGCATCGCCGGCGTGGACGGGCGGATCATCGACGTCAACCAGTCGTTCGCGGACATGCTCGGCTACTCGGTCGCCGAGCTGCGCCAGACCAACGTGGCCACGCTGTTCTACACCGACGACGCGGCCGGCATGTGGGAGCTCTACCAGGAGCTGATCGAGGGGAAGCGGGACAGCGCCCGGGTGGAGAAGCGCTACCACCGCAAGGACGGCAGGGTCGTCTGGACCGACCTGGCCGTCTCCCTCATTCGGTACGACGACGGGCGCCCTCGGTTCACCGTCGCCATGATCGAGGACATCACCGAGCGGCACGAGCTCCAGCAGCGGCTGCGCTTCCAGGCGTTGCACGACCCGCTCACCGGCCTGCCCAACCGGACGCTCTTCTTCGAGCGGCTGGGCGAGGTCTTCGACCGGGCCGGTCCGGAGCAGCGGGTCGGGCTCTGCTTCCTCGATCTGGACGGCTTCAAGGCGATCAACGACAGCCTCGGCCACGACCTCGGTGACCGGCTGCTCAAGGTGATCGCCCGGCGGCTGTCCGACTGCGTGGCCGGCCGCGGCCACCTGGTGGCCCGGATGGGCGGCGACGAGTTCGTCATCCTGGTCGACTCCGACGGTGGCCTCGACGACGCGGTGGAGGTGGCCGAGCTGGCTCTGGCCGCGGTGTCCGCCCCGGTCCACGTCGGGACCCAGCAGCTCGCCGTCTCGGCCAGCATCGGCATCGTCGAGTGCCCGGTGGCGGAGACCAGCGTGGCCGAGCTGATGAAGGCGGCCGACACCACGCTCTACTGGGCCAAGGCCGAGGGGCGGGGCCGCTGGGCGGTCTACGACCCGGAGCGCAGCGCGGCGGACATCGCCCGCTCGGCGCTGGCCGCGCGGCTGCCCGCCGCGCTGGACCTGGGCGAGTTCGTGCTGCACTACCAGCCCATCGTGTCGCTGCTCGACGGGTCCATGGTGGCGGTGGAGGCGCTGGTCCGCTGGCAGCACCCGGAGCTGGGCCTGATCGGCCCGGACCGGTTCATCGGGCTGGCCGAGGAGACCGGCCTGATCGTGCGCCTGGGCGCCTGGGTGCTGAAGCAGGCGTGCCGGGACGCGGAGGGCTGGCGGCGGGCGTACCCGGAGGCCCGGCTGGTGGTCAGCGTCAACCTGGCCGCCCGGCAGGCCGACGACCCGGCGATCGTGGAGACCGTCGCCGAGGCGTTGCAGCACACCGGGCTCCCCGCCGGCCTGCTGCAACTGGAGCTGACCGAGAGCGCCGTGATGGGTAGCGGCGGCGAGCCGCTGCGCGCTCTGCACCAGCTCGCGGACCTCGGCGTACGGCTGGCCATCGACGACTTCGGCACCGGGTACTCGAACCTGGCGTACCTGCGGCGGCTGCCGATCCACTGCCTGAAGCTGGCCGGCCCGTTCGTCGAGGGGATCCGGGCCGACGGGGCGGACGCCGTCGCCGACCACCGGGACGAGCGGATCGTCGACGCGCTGGTCCGGCTGGCCCACGCGGTCGAGCTGTGGGTGACCGCCGAGGCGGTGGAGACGGCGGCGCAGGCGGAGCGGCTGCGGGCGCTGCGCTGCGACACCGGGCAGGGCCGCTTCTTCGGCGCCCCGGCCCCGGCCGACCAGATCCGCCGTCGGCTGGCTGGTGAGGAGGCGGCGGCGTGAGCGGCTCGGCACCGGTCGCGCCCACCGCCGGATCAAGGGAGGCGGCGTGGACCTGACCGACACGCAGGCGCTGGTCTCGGTGGTGGCCGGGCTGGCGATCCTGGCCGGGCTGGCCGGGGTGGTGGTGCCCGGGCTGCCGGCGCTGCCGTTGTGCTGGGCCGGGGTGCTGGTGTGGGCGCTCTTCGGCGGCGCCGGCGCGGGCCGCTGGGCGGTGCTCGCCGCGGCCACCGTGGTCGCCGTCGGCGGCGGGGTCGTCAAGTATCTCTGGCCGGGGCGGAACCTCAAGCGGACCGGGGTGCCCACCTCGTCGCTGCTGGCCGGGGGCGTGCTCGGGCTGGTCGGGTTCTTCGTCATCCCGGTGGTGGGTCTGCCGATCGGCTTCGTCGGCGGGATCTGGGGCGCCGAGCGGCTGCGCCTGGGCAGCAACCAGCTCGCCTGGCCGGCGACCGTGCAGGCGCTCAAGGCGGCCGGGCTGTCCATGCTGGTCGAGTTCCTGGCCGGCCTGGTCATCGCCGCGCTCTGGGTCGGCGGGCTGCTGTTCGCCTGATCGGCCGGGCCGGTCGACATCGCCGAGCCGGGCCTGTTCACGGCCGGCGGACCGGGGTGCGACGGCGCGGGCGTCCGGGGTACGGCGAACCGCCGTACATCAGTGAGAGAGAGGTGGACGCCCCGCGCCGTCGCGGACCGGGCGTTGCCGAGCGCCCGGCGGTGGCCCGTCGCGATCGGGCCTGGTCACTGGCTCAAGGATGCCGTCGGCGCCCCGGTGCGGCAACGCATTTCGCGCCGGCGCGAGGGACGCGGGCGGCCAATGGTCTGATCCTGGCCGAATTTTCGGTCGATCTCCATTGACCTGGCTGAGGGTCCGGGCCCATTATCCCGTCAGACGGTGGCGCAGGTCACAGTCTTCGCCCTCCTCAAGGGAGACACCGATGAGCTCAACGATTGAGGACGGAGTAACCCCACCTTCGCCGGTCTCGGACGAGGAACGGCTCGCGCAGCTGGGATACAAGCAGGAGCTGCGTCGAAAGCTGTCCGGCTTCTCCAACTTCGCGGTCTCGTTCTCCATCATCTCGATCCTGGCCGGCGCGATCACGTCGTACGGCATCGCGATGACGGCGGGCGGCCCGCTGGCGATCACCCTGGGCTGGCTCTTCGTCGGCGTCATGGTGATCTTCGTGGCGCTGGCCATGGCCGAGATCTGCTCGGTCTATCCCACCGCCGGTGCCCTCTACTGGTGGGCCGCCGCGCTCGCCAAACGGAACAAGGCGGTCTGGGCCTGGTTCGTCGGCTGGTTCAACTTCCTGGGCGAGGTGGCGGTCACCGCCGCGATCGACTTCGGCGCGGCCATCACCACCTCGGCCTTCCTGAGCCTCGCCTTCGACATGGAGGTGACCGCGGGACGCACCTTCCTGATCTTCCTGGTGATCATCATCGCGCACGGCCTGCTCAACACCTTCGGTGTCAGCCTCGTGCGGCTGCTCTCGGACGTCAGCGCCTGGTGGCACCTCGCCGGCGTCGCGGTCATCGTCATCGCCCTCGCGTTCGTGCCGGACCAGCACAAGCCCATCTCCGAGGTCTTCCTGGAGGTGCGCAACGAGACCGGCTTCACCTTCGCCGGCGCGGCCGGATACGCGGTGCTCATCGGCCTCCTGATGGCGCAATACACCTACACCGGCTACGACGCCAGCGCCCACGTGGCGGAGGAGACCCACGACGCGGCCCGCTCCGCGCCCCGCGGCATCGTGATGTCGGTCGTGGTCTCGGTCATCGCCGGCTTCGTGCTGCTGTTCGCCATCACCTGGTCCATCCAGGACTACGAGGCCGAGCGGACCACCGCGCTCGGTCTGCCCCCGGCGCAGATCTTCATCGACGCGGTGGGGCACGACCTCGGCACGTTCCTGCTCTTCATCTGCGTGGTCGCCCAGTTCTTCTGCGGCATGGCATCGGTCACCGCCAACTCCCGGATGGCGTACGCGTTCAGCCGGGACGGCGCGCTGCCCGGCTCCGGGATCTGGAAGCGGGTCAACCCCCGCACGGGCACCCCGACCAACTCGATCTGGCTCTGCGTCGCCTGCTCGACCCTGCTCGTCCTGCCGTCGCTCTGGAACACCACCGCCTACCTGGCGGCCACGTCGATCGCGGTGATCGGTCTCTACATCGCGTACGTGGCGCCGGTCTTCCTGCGCCGGCGCACGCCGGAATTCCGGGTCGGCCCGTGGAACCTGGGCCGGTGGAGCGCGCCGGTCGGGTGGATCGCCATCGTCTGGGTCGCGGTCATCTGCGTCCTGTTCGTGCTGCCGACCAGCAGCCCGGTCACCGCCAGCACGTTCAACTACACCATCGTCGCGGTCGGCGTCGTGCTCGGCGGTGCCTGGCTCTGGTGGGTGCTCAGTGCCCGGCGCTGGTTCACCGGCCCGCGCCACAACGTGCCGGATCCGGCGATCCCCAGGCCGGCGACGGTCACCGAGCCGGTCACGGAGCCGACCACAGAGTAGGGATCTGCCGCGCGGACCCGAACACATCGATCTGGAGGGCCCGGAAGGCCCATCACTCCCAGATCTGGTTTCGGCTCTCTCGCGCTTCTTCGGCGTTCGTTGACAGCACCGCGCCGGGGTCGACGAGACGCAGGCCGACGCCGCGCACCGCCTGAATCCGCAGCGGGCAGTCCAATTCGTCGAGCTTGCGGCGGAGTCGCTTCACCACCGACCACACGTCGCCCCGGCCGCCGAGGTGGTCGTTGCCCCAGACCGCGCGGTGCAGCGACTCAAAGGTGCAGGTGTGGCCGAGTTGTGCCAGCAGAAGGTACCGAAGCAGGTCGTGCTCGAGGGGTGACAGGGGCACGGTGCGCCCGGACCAGGTTGCCACCCGCCTGTCCGAGTCGACCTCCAGGACGGCATCAGCCGTTCCTGCGGGGGCTCGCGGAAGCGGCTCGACGACGCGTGGACGGACTGACGGGGCTTCGGTGGGCGGGGCGCTGCTGACAAGTAGCGACAGGAGTTCCTCCGGCGACGAGACCAGCAGCACCGGAGCATGGCCGATCACCAGCGATGCCAGGCGCACTCTCTCCTCCCTCGAGGAGGCGATCGCGATGATCACGGTCGCGCCGTCGTCCCCCGGTGCACCTTCCACCCGGACGTCCTTGATGGACGTCTCCCCGTGAGCGAGAGTCATTTTCCTCCTTTACTGGCCCCGCGCTTGGGTAGCTGTCCCAGGACCACCGATGTCTGATCTTGGTGCGGTTCCGTATGGTCGAGCGCTCGGACGACTGGTCCCGCACTCAGGGCCGCGCATGAAGATGAACCATTTGGCCCCTGGTGACGCAGGTTTTACCAACACCCCTGGCGGGACTTATCGACGGGGATAAGGGGAAGTGGCAGCGGGGATGAATGGCGGTGGGCGGGCGCCGGCGTGTCCACCCACCGCCACGAACGGTCAGTCGACCGACGTGAGCCCGTACGCCCGGATCAGCGTCTGGTCGATGCTGTTGCCGGCCACGTCGGTGGCCTTGACCCGCAGCGACACCGCGCCGGATGTGTTCGCCACGGCCGGGTGATGCACGATGGCGCGCACCGTGCCGTTGTTGAGACTGACCAGGTCGACCTTCGTCCAGGTGCCGCCGTCGTCGTACGACGCCCAGGCCGCCACGCTCCCGATGGCCGGGCCGGTCGCCCCCGGCAGGTGCCCGACGTTGAGGGTGAAGGTGTAGGCCCTGCGGTCATTGGCCCGGTTGTACTGGTCCAGCGCCAGGTGGTAGTCCACCTGTAGCAGCGGCGGGCGCTCCTGCTTCCCCTCGGCTGGCCGGCGCGAGGCGAACGTCCATGTGGTGTTGGCCTCGGTGGCATACCTCGACCATGCGGTGGCGCGCTTTCCGGTGAACTCCAACCGGTACGTCGCCGGGTCGGCCAGGGCCGGGAAGGTGCCGATGGGGGCGGCGTCGATCTCCTTCAGCAGTTGACTGCCCGCGTAGAGCTTGGTACTGAGTTCGTCTCCGGCGGTTTCCCAACCGTGGTGCCCGCCGGAGTCGGAGAACGGGAAGATCGCCATGGAGAACTCGTCCTCGGAGCGCGTGACCTGGGTGTCCACCAGTGCCGTGGCTCCCGGACGGGACGGCCGGCCGAACCAGTTCTCCGACCGCTTCGTCTTGGGCGAGTACCGGGTGTAGGCATCGTGGAACTCGCCGTCGAACGGGGCGTTCGACCAGCCGACGTGCCACCAGTCGGTGTCATTCGCCGATACGTAGTAGGTCCGCTGGAGCGGTCGCGGCACTTCGCGGAGGACGCCGACCGAGAACGTTGGCCATGGGCGGGAGATCTGCCGCACGTCGGCACCGAGCAGTCCGGCGCTGTCCGCCGTGTACCGGGTGTCGATCTCCGCGGTGTTGTTCTCGTTGATCTGGTAGCTCAACGATTGCGGGATGCGCTGCTTTTCCGGCAGCAGCAGGTCGTAGAAGTACGGGCTGACCTGGGTGCCGGACACCCGTACGGTGACCGGGCCCGCGCGGAGAAGGTCGACCAGTTCCAGACCCGGCGCCTGTTCGATGGTGAACGCGGGGATCCGGACGGTGCCGGGGTCACCGGCTCCGGCGAGCAGGAGGCCCGGCTTGTTGTTGAAGATCACCGCACCCCAGGCCCCGGCGTTCTGGGCGTTGGCGACCTTCGACGCGAAGGTCGTCTCCCCACGCGAGATCAACGCGATCTTGCCACGGAGGTCGAGCCCGGCGTAGTCCTCCGGTTTGCCGAGCCCGACGTAGACCAGCGGCAGGGTGCGCTCGCCGTCAACCGGCAATGCGTTACTCATCGGCTGCGGATCGAGCGGGATGCTCTTCGGCTCGATCACCTCTGCCTGCAGACGCGGGGCGACCAGGTCCCACCGGCTGTAGAACTCGAAGTTTCCCTTGTTCACGGTGGTGGTCGGTGAGGCGTAGCCGCGGCTGATCGGTGGGCTCAGCGTGAACGAGCTGTGGAAGTTCCGCTCTCCCATATCCCGGTGGTAGGACAGCGTAAAGGTGGACGGGGCCGTCGGTTCCTCGGTGTTGACCACGATCTGCTTCGTGCTTCTGGCGTCCAGGGTGATGCTTCGGTCCCCGGTGATCTCCAGTTGCGGCTCGGCGACGGTGGCGACCTCCGTCGCGTAAAGGTTGGCCGCATCAGCGGTGGCCAGGTAACCGGCCAGGTTGTAGGTGCCCGGTCGTACCCGGAAGGTGACGGTCGAGGTGTCCTGGGAGAAGTACTTCTGCGTGAACACCCCGGTCTCCAGGCTCCACAGCTCGGCCCAGCTGATCACCGCGGCCGGCCGGCCGTCGCGGGCGATCCCGGAGACAGTCAGGTTGTACATCTCCGGCTCGAGGTACGCGCCGACCGAGGTGTGCACCACGACGTCACCCGCGGTGCCGACCATGTAGCCGCCGTAGAGGTCGAGCGCGCCGGCGGAGGGGTTCATGGTCAGGTCGACCGTGGCGGTGCCACCGGCCGGCACCGTGACGCTCGGCCGGCTGAGGGTGAACATCCCGTCCGGCGCCGGCCCGCCCGCCTTACCCGCTACCTTCAGGGACAGCGCGAGCGTCATGTCGGTCGCGGTGTCGTTGTGGTAGGTGACGGTCTTGGTGACCGGTTGCTGGTCGGTGTGCGGGTAGGGGAAGAAGCCGAGGTCGAGCGTGCCGGGGCTGGCATAGACCTGCTGGGTGTACGCCCGAGCCACGTCCAGCCGGCCGCCGCCCTGCTGGTACACGTTCTGCCCGGACTGGGTCTTGGCGGTCGAGATCAGCACATCCTTCAGCTGCCGGTTGGTGTGGTTCGGGAACCGTTGCGCGAGGATCGCGGCCGCCCCGGCCACGTGCGGCGTGGCCATCGAGGTGCCGTCGAGCTGCTGGTAGTTGCCGTCCACGATGGGGCCGAGCGTGGTGCCCTGTGCGCGGGCGGCGACGATGCCGACGCCGGGAGCGCTGATGTCCGGCTTGATGCCATAGTCACCCAGGCGCGGTCCGCGGCCGGAGAAGCCGGCGAGGCGGTCCTGCTTGTCGACCGCACTGACGGTCAGCGCCTCATTCGCCCACCCCGGGCTCGCAATGGTCGACTCGCCACTGCCCAGGTTGCCGGCGGCGACCACGATCAGCATGCCGCTGGTCTGGCTGATCGAGTCGACCGCCTGCACCAGCGGGTCGTTGCCGTCCGACGGGGCGCTGGTGCCCAGGCTCATGTTGGCGACGTCGGCGCCTTGGGCGGCGGCCCACTCCAGGCCCTCGATGATCTGGTCGAAGGTGCCCGAACCGCCGCTGTTGAGCACCTTGGCGTTGAGCAGGTGCGCGCCGGGGGCAACGCCCTTGCGTACGGTGGGTGCGCCCTCACCGGTGCCGGCCACGATCGACGCCACGTGTGTGCCATGTCCGAAGTGGTCGGCGGTGTCGGCGTCGTCGGAGAAGTTGGCGGCCGCGGTCACCTTGCCGCCATCCAGGTCCGGGTGGCTGTTGTCGATGCCGGTGTCCAGCACCGCTACGGTGACGCCGGTGCCGTCGTAGCCGGCGGCCCAGGCCTGCGGGGCACCGACCTGCGGGACGCTGTCGGCGAGGGTGACCTTCGCCCGGCGGTTGAGCCAGACCTTACGCACCGAGTTGGCGGTCGCGGTCGTGGTCACGCCCGGCTCGGTTCCTGCCAGTGCGGTCCAGAACTGCTTGGCCTGATTCTTGTGCTCCTGCACGGAGCGGGCGTTGATGCTCTCCAGGGTCAGCCGTTTGGTGGTGCCGGGCGGAACGGCGGCGACCGCTGCCTTCGCCCGGGTGGGTGTGTACTGCACGATCAGTGGGAGGGTGGCGGCACGCGTGTCGTCGTAGCCGCTGTCGACCAGGGCCCGGACGTTGAACAGCTCCTCGTCGAGTTTGCCGGCGGCGAGCAGCGACATCGCGTCGCTCGGTATGACGTAGAGCGCCTCGCCGACCTTTCTGGTGGCGTAGCTGACGTTGTGCCGGTCTGATGCCGGCCGTACGGTGGCGGTCGCGTCTCCATTGGACAGAGTGGTCAGGTCGACCACGTCACCGGTCACCAGCGTGACGGTGTTCTTGGCGAGTACGGCGGCCGCTGGCGGCGCGGCCGGTGGGACTTCCGGTTGCGCGGCGGCCGGGGCGGCGGCCGCGAGCATCGTGGCGACGGTCACGGCCGCTACCGCGGCGACAACCGTCCTGGGGCCGGGTCTGCACATTTGTTGCCGTCGATTCATCTGCTCCTCCTCGATGGCGCGGGGGTGGCCGAGAAAGGCCCGCAGGGCGGCTACGATGCCGGTGCGGCTGACATGGACGGAGAACGATGGCTTGATTGACCTTGGCACGGAGGTGACGTATTCCGGAAGGCGTCAAACTTTCCTATTGACGACAATGGCGGGAAAAGGAGACGGTGGACATGGCATCATCGGCCGTGCTCGGCGTACTCGGCCTGAATCAGACCGAACAGGACTTCTACGAGCGACTGATCGGTTGCCCGCCGATGACAGTCGGTCAGCTCGACGAGCTTGCCGACGAATGCGGCTATACCGGTCAGGCCGGCCGCGTCCTGTCGCGACTCGTCCAGCTCGGACTGGTCGCGGCCGTGCCCAGCGATCCCGAGCGCTGGTCGGCCACTCCGCCGAACACCGCCCTGCAGATGCTGCTCAGCGCCCGTGACCGCGCGCTGGCCGAGGCGCGCGGGCAGGTCGCCGACCTGGTCAGCCGGTTCGTTCGGACCGAGATCAATCACGACCACGCGGCCATGGTCGAGGTGATCCGCGGGCGCGAGAAGCACATCCGGCGGTTCTCGGAGCTGCAGCGCGGCGCGCGCCACCAAGTGCGCGCGTGCGACGGGCCGCCATATCCGGCCAACGACGCGGTCCAGCTCAACACCACGGAGGTCGACCAACTGCGAGCCGGGCTCCAGGTCCGGGTCATCTACGACCGCCGGGCACTGGACATCCCTGGCCGGCTGGCCGACCTAGAGGCCGGTATCGCCGCGGGTGAGCAGGCCAGGGTGGCGGACATCCCGCTGAAGATGACGCTGTTCGACGACACGGCGGCGGTCCTGCCGCTGTCCCAGCCACCGGATGTGGAGACGCGACTGGTGGTCCACCACCCGGTACTGCTGGACGCGCTGTCCGCCTTGTTCGAGATCCATTGGCAACACGCGCTGCCGCTGCACGTCAGCGGAGGACGGGCCGAGCTGGACGGGAGCGGAACGACGCCCTCACCCATGGACCGGCACCTGCTCGTGCTGCTGGTCGCCGGTCAAACCGACCAGGAGATCGCCGCCCAGCTCGGCGTTAGCGACCGCACGGTCCGCGCCCGGGTACGTGCCATGATGGCCCGGCTGGATGCAACCACGCGGTTCCAAGCCGGCTACCAGGCGGTGGTACGTGGCTGGCTGACGACCGGCAGCCAGGACTCCCCCGATGCCGTCCCGACCACCACGGCCCCAGCCGATGCCGCCAGACTTCGGTAACCAGGACAACTGTTCGGTGATCGGGCTCGCCCCAGCCGAGCAAACCGCCTACGAGCTGCTGATCGAACGGCCGTCGGCCACACTCGCCGACCTCGACGCGGCGTGGTCCCGGCCCGAGCCGCTGGCCGAGGTGCTGGCCGGCCTCGAAGAACGGTCCCTGATCAGCCGGGAGGCCGGCCCCCCGGTCCGGTTCCAGGCGGCCTCTCCCGCAGCGGCCTTCGGCGCGCTGTTCGCTGACTACGAAGAGCAGCTCGAGCGGGCCCGCCGGCACGTCGCCGTGCTCGACGCCGCCTATCAGGCCCAGCCCGCGGTATCGGACAGCGCCAGCATGGTCGAGGTGATCACCGGACCGCGCGCAGTTCGCCAGCGATGGCTGCAGATCGAGCGAAGCGCCCGCCAACACATCAGCTGCCTGGCCAAGCCGCCCTACCTGTCGACGGCGGGGGGGATGGCGGTCGGGGTGCTCGACAGCACCAACCCTCGCGAACCCGACCGCGATGCGGTGCGCCGCGACCTGATCTGGCGCACCATCTACGACCGCTCGGCCATCAAGCATCCCGGTTCACTGGCCGCCGTGGAGCGCTCGATCCAGGCCGGACAGCTCGCCCGGGTGCTGCCCGACCTGCCGATCAGCCTCTGGTTGGCCGACGCGAAGGTCGCGTTCTTGCCCCTGCAACGCCATACGGCGGCTCAGGACGCAATCATCGTGGTCCACCCCTCGGCGCTCCTGGACGCCCTGGTCTCGCTGTTCGAAGGGCTGTGGCAGCGCGCGCTGCCGCTGCACCGGCCCGCGCCCGGCCAAGCGGAGCCCGATGACACGGGACGCCTCGGGGACGATGGGGACCGACTCATCACCTTGCTCCTGTCGGGGCTCACCGACGAGGCGATCGCGCGTCAACTCGGCCTGTCGCACCGCACGGTGCAGCGACGGGTCGCCGCCCTGATGGCCAATCTCGGCGCACACAGCCGGTTCCAGGCCGGGGTGCGTGCCGCGCTGCAACAGGCACCCCGCTGGTCGGCTGAGTGACTCAGCTCCCCGGCGATGGGCCGAGTGCCATCTGCACCACGTTGGGACGAGGACCCGGCGACGCCGCACGGTGACGACGCACTGACTATCAGTTGGCCGCAAGTTGACCGGATTGCTGCCGAGTTGCCCATGCCGCCGGGTAGCCCCAGCCGTGCCGAGTGATTCATGTTGTTCTATAACCCACGACCGTGGGGTGTCATGCGCGTCCTGTCTCTGCGGGCGCGCTAGTCCATGGAGGTTCCGTGCATACACGAACCAGGCATGCGAGACGCGCGTCAGTCGTGACAGCGGCTCTCGCGGTTCTCGCGACAGCGATGGCGAGCGCAGGACCCGCCGCGTTCGCCGCGCCATCGACCACAGCACCGTCAGCCAACCCGGCCGACAAGCTAACCTCGGCCGTCGAGAAGACGCTCACCACGCACGACTCGGCGGACTTCTGGGTGAAGCTGTCGGCGAAGGCCAACCTGGACGCGGCACCGGACATCGCCGACTGGGGCAAGCGCGGCCAGTACGTCTACGACAGGCTCACCAGCACGGCCAAGACGTCCCAGGCCGACGTGATCCAGCAGCTCGAGGCGAACGGCGTCGACTACGAGAGCTTCTGGATCAGCAACCGCATCCTCGTCGAGGACGGCACGCTGGAGCTCGCCAAGGAGCTCGCCGCCCAGCCCGAGGTCAGCCAGATCGCCGAGACCACGAAGTTCGACCTGGTCGAGCCGGTCAAGCGCGAGAAGGCGTCGGCGAACGCCCCGGCCACGGTCGAGTGGGGCCTCGACTTCATCAACGCCCCTGAGGTCTGGGCCCAGGGCTTCACGGGCGAGGGCATCGTCGTGTCGAGCGTCGACACCGGCGTCCAGTTCGACCACCCGGCGCTCGCCGACGGTTACCGCGGTCGGCAGCCCGACGGGACGATCGACAACAACTACAACTTCTTCGACTCCTCCGGACGGTGCGGCTCGTCCGGCAATCCGTGCGACGTGAACGGGCACGGCACCCACACCATGGGCACCATGATGGGCGACGACGGTCACGGCAACCAGATCGGTGTCGCGCCCGACGCGCAGTGGATCGAGGCCAACGGCTGCGACACCTGCTCGGACGCCGACCTGCTCGAGTCCGGTCAGTGGATCACCGCCCCGACCCGCACGGACGGCACCGCTCCCGACCCGACGAAGCGCCCGCACGTCGTCAACAACTCGTGGGGCTACACCGCCGCCGGGACCATCACCGACTGGTACCAGGACATCACCGACGCGTGGGCTGCCGCCGGCATCTTCGGCGCCTGGTCGGCGGGCAACAGCGGTCCCGGTTGCCAAACGACCTCCTCGCCGGGCGCGAACACTACGAACTACTCGGCGGGCGCGGTCGACTCCACGGGCCACATCGCGTCCTTCTCCTCGCGCGGTCCGGGTGAGGGCGGCGGGATCAAGCCGAACATCTCGGCCCCGGGCGTGAACGTCCGCTCCTCGGTCCCCGGTGGTGGGTACGCGAACTACAACGGCACCTCGATGGCCGCCCCGCACCTCGCGGGCGCCGTCGCCGTACTGTGGAGCGCCGCACCAGCACTGATCGGCGACATCCCGGGCACCTGGGAACTGCTGAACCGGACCGCCCACAACGTCGACGACACCTCGTGCGGCGGCACCGCCGAGAACAACAACGTCTACGGCGAGGGCACGCTCGACCTGGCCGCGCTGATCGACGCTGCGCCGATCGGTGACATGGGCACCGTTGCCGGCACTGTCACCGAGGCCGACGGCGACCCGATCAGCGGGGCGCGCGTGACGGTCGACGGCGAGCACGACCGTACCGTCACCACCGGCACGGACGGCACGTACTCCGTCCGCGTCGCCGTGGGCAACTACCAGGTCTCGGCCTCGGCGTTCGGCTACCTGCCGTCTGCCCCGACCGGCGCCACGGTGACCGTCGACGCGACCACCACGGTGAACATCAACCTCGAGGCCGCGCCACGCCACACCGTGTCGGGCACCGTCACGGACATCGCCACGGGCAACCCGTTCGTCGGCACCACGGTGAGCATCTCCGCACCGATCGACCCGGTCACCACCGACGCCAACGGCACGTTCGCGTTCACCGACGTGCCCGAGGGCACCTACACGATCTCGGTCGAGGGCGGCTCCTGCACGAGCGAGTTCTCGGAGGAGGTCGTCGTCGACGGCGACGAGACGGTCACCGCCGAAATCGCCCGGAGGTACGACGGCTTCGGGTACTTCTGCACGGTCGGCAGCGACGGGCTCGCCACGGGTGACACCCGGGTGAACCTGACCGGTGACGACGCGGCGACCACGGTCCCGCTGCCGTTCTCGTTCCCGTACTACGACGGCGACTTCACGACGGCGTACGTGAGCACCAACGGCCACGTGAACTTCGCCGGGCTCTCGACGGCATACAGCAACGTCGCGATCCCGAGCAGTGCCCTGCCCAACGCGGCGATCTACCCGCTGTGGGACGACCTGTACTTCGACGCCTCGGCGGGTCTGTACACCGCGACCACCCAGGTCGATGGGGTCGACGCGTTCGTGCTCGAGTGGCGTAATGTCACGACCTACGGCAACCGCAACCTGCGGACGAACTTCTCCGTGACCCTCCTGGCGAACGGTGAGATCGAGCTCGGCTACGGGGCGAACTCGGGCGGAGCGGCGGCCGGCAGCTCGGCCACGGTGGGTATCGAGAACGAGAACGGCACCATCGCCCACCAGTTCTCCTACAACACCCCGGCGATCAACGCCGGAATGTCGATCCATTACGACTCCGCGCCGCGGGGCACGGTGGCCGGCACGGTGACCGACCGGAACACGGGTGCGCCGATCTCCGGCGCGACCGTGGCAGTCTCCTCCGAGGCCCAGAGCAAGACCGTGACCACTGGAGCGGACGGCAAGTACTCGACGTCGGTCATCACCGGTGGCTACTCGGTCAAGATCACGGCGCCGAATTACAAGGATGCCACCGGCTCGGTCATGGTCACCGAGGACGCCACCACGGCGTTCGACGCCGCGCTGGCCGCGGGCAAGGTGACCATCGTTTCTGATGGCGACACCCATGCCAATCTGCCGATGGGCGGCTCCCACACCGAGAAGCTCACGATCACCAACGAGGGCACCGCCCCGGCGTCGGTCGATCTGGAAGCCGGCGGCGGCGAGTTCCAGCCGCTCGCCACGCGTGCTCTCACGGCGGTGAAGGGTAAGGCGACCGTCCCGGCGTCGGTGGCCCCGAAGGGGAAGCTGTCGGCGGGCGGCTCGTCGATGTCGCCTTCGAACGTCAAGGGCGAGACGGTGACACCTCAGGCGGCGCAGACCCCGGCCGACGAGATCACCATCACGCACTCCGCGTCGCAGGCGATCACGGCCGGCAACTCGGCGTCGTGCAACAACGGCGCCACCACCCGGAACAACTCGTACCTGCGGACGTTCACGCTGGCCGACTTCGGGCTCAACGGCCTGGACGTGTCGAGCGTGTCGTTCGGCGTGGAGACGAACCGGGGGAACCAACCGCTCACGGTCAACCTCTACACGCTCAATGGCGACCTGCGGTACGCCAACATGACGCTCATCGGCTCGGCCGACGCCACGGTTCCGGCCGGTACCGGCACTTTGGTGACGGTCCCGGTCGAGGGCGCGGTCCCGTCCGGCGGCACCCTGGTGGTCGAGGTGAAGGTCCCTGCCGATGGCTTCTTCTTCATCGGCTCGAACAACGCCGGCCAGACTGCGCCGTCGTACATCGCCTCGGTGGACTGCGGCATCTCCGAGCCGGCCGACACGGCGTCGATCGGTTTCCCGGGCATGCACATCGTGATGAACGTGACGGGTAGCTCGGGCGCTCCGGCGGACTGGGTGTCCTTCGACAACCCGTCCTTCACGCTCAACCCGGGCGAGTCGCGCACGGTGACGGCGACCATGTCGGCCGACGTCGACCAGCCGGGTGCGTACTCCGCCGTGATCGGTGCCAGCACCAACACGCCGTACAACGTGGGTGAGGTGCCGGTGTCGATGAACGTCACAGCCCCGAAGTCGTGGGGCAAGGTCACCGGCACCGTCACCTCGGCAAACGGCCAGCCGCTCGGTGGGGCCATCGTCCAGGTGAACGGCGGCAAGGGATACCGCAAGACGCTGGTCACCGAGAGTGACGGTACGTACGCGTACTGGATCGACTCGACGGTGAGCCCGCTCACGCTGGTCGTCGCGGCCGAGGGCCACGCGCCTGCGACGAAGAAGGTCACGCTCAAGGCGGGCCAGACGGTCAGGGCGGACTTCTCGCTCGACCCGCTCCGGTAGCGCATACACGGGGCGCGCCGTAGCGCGTCCCGTAGCGCGCCTCCTGTACGACGACGGCCCGGTCACCATCCAGGTGGCCGGGCCGCCGTCGTGCATCGAACGGACCTGAGCGGCCTGCTCCGCCGGCATCAGGATCAGGGAGACTCCCGGCTCGCTGGCCCCACGACGACCATCGATGTGTCCGATGGTCCCGCCAGGCACGGCGGTTGGTGAGCAGCGGAGACAGTTCCTGGGCAGACGACCGAGAAGGTCCCCCAGCACGGAGGCGGGAGGACCTTCTGGAGTGCTGCCCAAATCAGCCCACGGGGCCGATCTGCTTTGCCAGGTTGACGAAGGACTGCCACGACGAGGGGGCGACGTGGAGGGTGCCGCCCTCCCGGTCCTTGGTGTCGCGCACCAGCACGACGCCTGGCAGGTTGTCGGCCACCTCTACGCATGACCCGCCGTTGTTGCCGCTCTTCGTGCTCTTGCGCCACTGCGCGCCGGTCATGTCCATGATCCTGCCGCTTTCCTGATCAGGTCTAGGGACTGGGTTCGGGACAGGGCCTCACCCCTGATGCGCTCCCATCTCCGACTCAGCGTAGCAACGTCCGCAGCATCATTTACGATCTGCGCTCGCGCTTGGCTGTCGGCGTGAGCGACGTGCTCCCCGGCGGGCAACTCAGCGATGATGAAGCCTCCGCCGAGGCCCGGATACATTCCGACGTCCTTCGGCACCACGTGCACTTGCACTGAAGGCAGCGCCGCGCACGCGGCCAGGTGCTCGACCTGCTTGCGCATCAGGTCGCGGTCACCGTAGGCCGACTGGTAGAGCACCCCCTCGAAGACGACGGCGATGAGCAACGGAGGACGGTCGCGTCGCAGGATGACCTGCCGACCTATCCGCGACGCGACGAGCTCGTCAACCTCGCTCGGCGTCAGGGCCTCGCCCGAGAGCGTCGCCCGTGCGTATTCCTCGGTCTGGAGGAGGCCGGGTATCCACGTGTGCTCGAACCAGCGCAGCGCGACCGCCTCGCGTTCCCAGTCGACCCACTCGCGAAGCCAATGCGGCTCGCGTCGTTTCAGGACATCCGGCCAAAGGTCCCCAACGTCCCGGCCAAGGAGCGCGGCCACCTGAGCACGTCGACGAGGTTGTGGAACCCGTCCCGGCGAGATCCAACGTGCTGCCGTCTTCGGATCTACGCCCGTTTGAGCTGCCAGGCTCTCGGCTGTCTCGCCAGCTTCGGCCATGGCTGCTTGTAGTGAGTGGTTCATCCCGTCCCCAAGGAGGATGTCCTGAACGTCCTCTGAGAATAAATGAACGTCGTGTACTGGTCCCGTTGCGCTGGGCAGTGTGTCACTCACGCGGGTCCGCTCGGCCGCAGGCGAGCAGTTGGGCGGGCTCCTGCCGGGGTCGCCCCGCACCCGATCGTGGGGCGGCCCCCTCCAATCACGAGGAGGTCGATGTGCGTACCCGTTGGTTCCGGTGCCGGACCAAAGAGCTGCCGACGCTGCCGAAGCGCGAGCCGGGCACTAACCTGCCGGCGTGGATGCGGGAGCCGACCCGGGTGTTCCCCACGCTCCAGCCCGGTCGCCCGGGCCGGTTGACGCCGGGGCAGGAGTGGCGGGCGAACGGGGGCCGCTGGTGACCCGCCCCGGTGGCGTGCTCACCGCCACCGCCCATGTCGGCCGCCAGCCGACATGGGACTGCGAACGCTGCGGTGATCCCCGGCCCTGCCCGACCCTCCGGCGGATCCCCCGGGAACAGCTCGACCCGGCGGCGTGGACCCCGGCCGTGTCGGTGATCCTCCAGAGCGCGATCCGGGACCTGCGCGGACGCCCCGAGGGGCCGGAGCCGCCCGAGATCGTGCTGCGGTTCCTCTGGTTCCTGCCGCTGGTCGACGAGGAAGCCCGCGCCATCGCGCGGCGGATGCGGTGATGGGTCGCCGCGTCATCCCGCACGTTCCGACGCGCCCGCTCTGGCGGTGCCGGAACTGTGGCGCGGAGTGGCCCTGCCAGCCGGCCCGGTTGTCGCTGCTGGTCGAGTACCGGGGGAATCGCACCGGACTGCTGCTCTACCTCGGTGGGCTGATGGCCGAGGCCCGGGAACAGCTCGCCCAGCTCAACCCGGACCACGTCCCGGACCTGCACCACCGCTTCATCGCCTGGGCGCGGGTCCGCGACTGACGGCGTGACACCCCGAAGCGGCGGGACCGGTCGATCACGTCCGGAGGGAGCATTGACGGTGATCCGGTTCTGCGCGTAGACCTTTCCCATGGAGGCGCACCCATGAGGAAAGCCCCGCTCACGCTGGAACAGCTGCGCGTCGCGGTCGCCGACGGCGAGCTCGACACGGTGGTGCTGGCCCTGACCGACATGCAGGGCCGGCTCCAGGGCAAACGGTTCCACGCCCCGTACTTCCTCGACCAGGTGGTCGCGCACGGCAGCGAGGGCTGCAACTATCTGCTCGCCGTCGACGTCGACATGAACACCGTCGACGGGTACGCGATGTCCAGCTGGGAACGCGGCTACGGCGACTTCGCGCTCAAGCCCGACCTGGGCACGCTGCGCCGGATGCCGTGGCAGCCGGGCAGCGCCCTGCTCCTGGCCGACCTCGAGTGGCTGGATGGCTCCGGTCCGGTGATCGCCTCACCCCGGCAGATCCTGCGCCGGCAGCTCGACCGGCTGGCCGGGCACGGGCTGACCGCGTACGCCGGGACCGAGCTGGAGTTCGTGCTGTTCCGCGACTCGTACGAGGAGGCGTGGCGGCGCGGCTACCGCGATCTGACGCCGGCCAACCAGTACAACGTGGACTACTCGCTGCTCGGCACCGCCCGGGTGGAGCCGCTGCTGCGCCGGATCCGCACCGAGATGGCCGGGGCGGGACTGACCCCGGAGAGCGCCAAGGGCGAGTGCAACCTCGGCCAGCACGAGATCGCCTTCCGCTACGACGAGGCGCTGGCCTGCGCCGACCACCACGTCATCTACAAGAACGGGGCGAAGGAGATCGCCGCCCAGGAGGGCATGTCGATCACCTTCATGGCCAAGCCGAACGCGCGGGAGGGCAGCTCCTGCCACATCCACTTCTCGCTGCGCGACGCCGCCGGCCGCTCCGCCCTGCTCGGGGACGGGCCGGCGCACCTCAGCGAGACCGGGCGGCGGGTGCTGGCCGGCCTGCTCGCCACCATGCGCGAGTTCAGCCTCTTCTTCGCCCCGAACGTCAACTCCTACAAGCGCTACCAGCCGGGCTCCTTCGCCCCGACCGCGCTGCGCTGGGGCACCGACAACCGCACCTGCGCGCTGCGCCTGGTCGGGCACGGCCAGGGCATGCGGGTGGAGAACCGGGTGCCCGGCGCGGACGTCAACCCCTACCTGGCGATCGCCGCGCTGGTGGCCGGCGCGGTGTACGGCATCGAGCGGGAGCTGGAGCTGGGCGAGGAGTGCACCGGCAACGCGTACGACGACGGGGCCGCGGCGCGGGTGCCGGGCACCCTGCGCGACGCGCTCGCTCTCTGGGAGTCCTCCGAGGTGGCCCGGGACGCCTTCGGCACCGAGGTGGTCGCCCACTACGCCAACCAGGCCCGGGTCGAGCTGACCGCCTTCGACGCCGCCGTGACCGACTGGGAACTGGTCCGTGGCTTCGAACGTCTCTGATCCGCCGCGACGTGCAGGAGGAGGGCATGTGACCGAGGTGCGGAACCCGGCGACGGGGGAGGTGCTGCGCGAGGTGCCGGCCACCTCGGCGAACGAGACCGACGCGGCGATCGCCCGGGCGGCCCGGGCGTACGAGTCGTGGCGGGCGGTGGCGCCGGGGGACCGGGCGCGCCTGCTGCGACGGTTCGCCGCCGTGGTGGACGCGCACCTTGGGGAACTGGCCCTGCTGGAGGTCCGCAACGCGGGCCACACCATCGGCAACGCCCGCTGGGAGGCGGGCAACGTCCGGGACGTCCTCGACTACTACGCCGGCGCGCCGGAGCGGCTCACCGGGCGGCAGATCCCGGTGCCCGGCGGGCTGGACGTCACCTTCCACGAACCGCTCGGCGTGGTCGGCGTGATCGTGCCGTGGAACTTCCCGATGCCCATCGCCGGCTGGGGCTTCGCGCCCGCCCTCGCCGCCGGCAACACGGTGGTGCTCAAGCCGGCCGAGCTGACCCCGCTCACCGCGCTGCGCCTGGCCGACCTCGCGCTGGAGGCCGGGCTCCCGGAGGGCGTGTTCACCGTCCTGCCCGGGCAGGGGAGTGTGGTCGGGGAACGGTTCGTCACCCACCCGGCGGTCCGCAAGGTCTGCTTCACCGGCTCCACCGAGGTCGGCACCCGGATCATGGCCGGCTGCGCGGCCCAGGTGAAGCGGGTGACGCTGGAGCTGGGCGGGAAGTCAGCCAACCTGGTCTTCGCCGACGCCGACGTGGCGAAGGCGGCGGCCACCGCGCCGTACGCGGTCTTCGACAACGCCGGCCAGGACTGCTGCGCCCGCTCCCGGATCCTGGTCCAGCGCCCGGTGTACGACCGCTTCCTGGAACTGCTCGAACCGGCCGTGCGCGGCCTCCGGGTCGAGGACCCGGCCGCCGAGACGGCCGAGATGGGACCGCTGATCTCCGCCGGGCACCGGGAGCGAGTCGCCGGGTACGTCGACGGGGCGAAGGTGGCCTTCACCGGCTCCCGCCCCGACGGCCCCGGCTGGTGGTACGCCCCGACCGTGCTGCTCGCCGACTCGCCGGCCGACCGGCACTGGCGCGAGGAGGTGTTCGGCCCGGTGGTCTCGGTGCTCCCCTTCGACGACGAGGCGGACGCGATCCGGCTGGCCAACGACACCGAGTACGGCCTGTCCGGCTCGATCTGGACCCGGGACGTGGGCCGGGCGGTCCGGGTGGCCCGGGCCGTGGAGTCCGGCAACCTGAGCGTGAACTCGCACTCCTCGGTGCGCTACTGGACCCCGTTCGGCGGGATGAAGCGCTCCGGGCTCGGCCGGGAGCTGGGTCCGGACGCGCTGCACGCCTTCACCGACGTCAAGAACGTGTTCATCTCGACAGAGGAGTGACGCAGTGCAGGGACGGCTGGAGGACCGGGTCGCGGTGGTGACCGGAGCGGGCAGCGGCATCGGGCTGGCCACCGTACGGCGGTTCGCCGCCGAGGGGGCCCGGGTGGTCTGCGTCGACATCGACACCGAGGCGGGCAAGCGGGCCGCCGACGAGGTGGGCGGCGAGTTCGTCGCCTGCGACGTGGCCGACGAGAGCTCAGTCCGGGACCTGTTCGACGGGGTGGCCGAGCGGCACGGCCGGGTCGACGTGGCGTTCAACAACGCCGGCATCTCGCCGCCGGACGACGACTCCATCCTGGACACCGGGCTGGACGCCTGGGAGCGGGTGCTGCGGGTCAACACCACCAGCGTCTACCTGTGCTGCAAGTACGTCATCCCGCACATGCGCCGCCAGGGCAAGGGATCGATCATCAACACCGCCTCGTTCGTCGCGCTGATGGGCGCGGCGACCTCGCAGATCGCGTACACGGCGAGCAAGGGCGGGGTGCTCGCGATGACCCGGGAGCTGGGCGTGCAGTTCGCCCGGGAGGGGATCCGGGTCAACGCGCTCTGCCCCGGCCCGGTGGCCACGCCGCTGCTGCTGGAGCTGTTCGCCAAGGACCCGGAGCGGGCGGCCCGCCGCCTCGTCCACGTGCCGATGGGCCGGTTCGGCAACCCGGCGGAGATCGCCGCCGCGGTGGCCTTCCTGGCCAGCGACGACGCGTCGTTCATGACCGCCGCCCAGTTCGTGGTGGACGGCGGGATCACCGGCGCCTACGTGACACCCCTGTGAGCGCGAGGATGCGCATTCCGGGGCGGCTCGCGTGGGACGCGGCCGAGCCGGAATGCGCGCTTGAGCCGGGTTTGCGAGCCCCGCAGTCGCGAACGGTGCCGGCCCGGTGAGCCGGCCGCTGATCGGGATCACCGCGTACGTCGAGCCGGCCGGCTGGGCGGTGTGGCGGGACGTCCCGGCGGCGCTGGTGCCGCAGGCGTACGTCCGGGCGGTGACCGCCGCCGGCGGCCGGGCCGTGGTGCTGCCCCCAGACGACGGGGACGCGGACGTGCTGCGGGTCCTCGACGGGCTGCTGCTGGCCGGCGGCGCGGACGTCGGCCCGGAGCGGTACGGGCAGCCACCCGACCCGCGCACCGAGAGCCGGCCGGACCGGGACGCGGGTGAGCTGGCTCTGCTGACCGCCGCGCTCGCCGCCGACCTGCCGGTGCTCGGGGTGTGCCGGGGCATGCAGCTGCTCGCGGTCGCCCACGGTGGCGCGCTGCACCAGCACCTGCCGGACGTGGTCGGCCACGACGGGCACCGGCCGGCCCCCGGGACGTACGGCGGCCACCCGGTCCGGTTCGCCCCCGGCAGCCTGGCCGGAGCGGTGATGGCCGGGGTGGACCGCGTCAACTCGTACCACCACCAGGGGGTGGCCGACCCGGGCGGCCTGACCGCCACCGGCTGGGCCGACGACGGGGTGGTGGAGGCCGTCGAGGACCCGGGGCGACGCTTCCTGCTCGGGGTGCAGTGGCATCCGGAGAACGACCCCGATCCCCGGCCGGTGGCCGCCCTGGTCCGCGCAGCCAGCGGCGAGCGGGTGACGGAGTGACCCGGATCACCGGCCCGCGCCGGGGTGCCGCGGCGACGTGCCGCCCGGGTCGCGGTCGGTTCGCGGTTACGCCAGGATGAGGCGGAGGTGACAGCGTCCCGCGTCGGGCGTGCGTTAGGTTGCTCCGCCGCCTGGGTACAAGGCGGGGACGGCCGGCGGAGTTGCGTCGGCCGTCGTGGACATGGCCGGAGCGGGAGGCTGCATGGGCTCGGCCCAGGGGGGCGAGGACGGAGGACACTCCTCCTCGGGGACCGTCGCGGCGCAGCTTCCACCGCTGCTGACCGCGGCGTTCGCCGCCGGCGGTGAGATGGGTGCGCGGCTGGGCGCCTTCGACTGGTCCGGCACCCCGCTCGGCGCCCCCGAGACCTGGTCGCCCGCGCTCTGCCACGCGGTTAGCACCATGCTCTCGTCCCGGGCCCAGCTCGTGCTGTTCTGGGGCGAGGACCACCGCGCGTTCTACAACGACGCCTACCGGCCGACCATCGGCGACAAGCACCCGGCGGCGATCGGGCAACCCGCCCGCGAGCACTGGGGGGAGACCTGGGACGTCCTCGGGCCGCTGCTGGAGGGGGTCCGCCGCACCGGCGAGCCGTATCGCGGTGAGAACCACCCCTTCGTCCTCAACCGGCACGGCTTCCTGGAGGACGTCTACTTCGACGTCTCGTACGACCCCATCCGGGACGCCGACGGCACCGTCAACGGCGTCTTCTGCTTCGTCAACGAGACCACCGGCCGGGTGCTTGGCGAGCGCCGGCTGCGCGCCCTGGCCGAGCTGGGCAGCCGGCTGGTCGACGTGCCGGACACGGCGGAGCTGGGGCGCGCCGCCGCTCGCGTGCTCGACGCGTACCGGTCGGACCTGCCGCTCAGCGCGATCTGGCTGACCGACTCCGACGGCGTCCCGGCGCTGGCCGGCTGCGCCGGGGTCGACCCGGGCCGCCTCGCCGGCGGGCCGCCGGCACCGGGCGATGGCGCGGCCCGCTGGGTCTCCGTCGCGGACCTGCTCGGCGAGGTGCCGCCGGACGCCGCCGACCGGGCCCTGGTGCTGCCGCTCACCGCCACCAACGAGCCGGCCGGCGTGCTGCTGGTCGGGGTGGCCCGCCGGCTGCCGTTCACCGACGACTACCGCGACTTCGTCGACCTGGTCGCCGCCCAGATCTCCCGCGCGCTCGGCAACCAGCGCGCCCACGAGCAGCAGCGCGCCCGGGCCGCCGAGCTGGCCGCCCTGGACCGGGCCAAGACCAACTTCTTCGCCAATGTCAGCCACGAGTTCCGTACCCCGCTCACCCTGGTCCTCGGCCCGTTGGAGGACCTGCTCGCCGACCCGATGCTGCCCGAGGCGTACACCGAGCGGCTGAATGTCGTGCACCGCAACGGCTTGCGGCTGCTCAAGCTGGTCAACACCGTGCTCGACTTCTCCCAGCTGGAGTCCGGCCGGCTGGCCGCCCACTACCAGCCCACCGACCTCGCCGACTACACCGCCCGGCTGGCCAGCACCTTCCGCTCGGCCACCGAACGAGCCGGTCTGCGGCTGGTGGTGGACTGCCCACCGCTGCCCGCGCCGGTCTACCTCGACCGCGACATGTGGGAGAAGATTGTCCTCAACCTGGTCTCGAACGCGGTCAAGTTCACCTTCGACGGCGAGATCCGAGTCCGGTTACGCCCCGGCGACGGCGTGGCCGTGCTGACGGTGACCGACACCGGAGTCGGCATCACGCCGGAGGAACTGCCGCAGGTCTTCGAGCGGTTCCACCGGGTGCCCGGCGTGCGCGCCCGCACCCACGAGGGCACCGGGATCGGCCTCGCCCTGGTCCGCGAGCTGGCGGAGATGCACGGCGGGACGGTGTGGGCGGACAGCGTTGTGGACCAGGGCACCACGTTCACCGTGACCGTCCCGTTCGGGTACGCCCACCTGCCCGCCGACCGAGTGGCCGCGGGCGCGCCCGTGCCGCTGAGCGAGCCCGCGCAGGCCCGGCTGCACGTCGCCGAGACCGCGATCTGGACCGCCGAGCCGGCCGCGCCCGGCGCCCGGCCGGAACCGGCCCGGGTGCCCGGCGGGCCGGGGCGGATCCTGGTCGCCGACGACAACGCCGACCTGCGCGAGCACGTCAGCCGGCTGCTCTCCCCCGCGTACGAGGTGGTCGCCGTCCCGGACGGCGCGGCGGCGCTGCGGCTGGCCGTCGAGTCCCCGTTCGACCTGGTGCTGGCCGACGTGATGATGCCCCGCCTGGACGGCTTCGGGTTGGTCACCGCGCTGCGGGCCGACCCGGTGACCCGGCACGTGCCGATCGTGCTGCTCTCCGCCCGCGCCGGCTCGGCCGAGGAGGTCGCCGGGCTCTCGGTCGGCGCTGACGACTACCTGACCAAGCCGTTCTCCAGCCAGGAGTTGATCGCCCGGATCCGGGCCAACGTCGAGCTGGGCCAGCTGCGCGGGCAGATCATCCGTGGGCTGCGGGCCCTCGCCGACGCGGCCGTGGCGGTCAACACCGCCCGATCCACCGCCGAGGTGGTGCAGGTCGCCGCCCGTCACGCGCTCAGCCTCGCCGAGGCCGCCCGGGTGGTGGTCACCGCCACCGGCGGCCGGTACGAGGTCGACGGCGGCGGCGAGACGAGCGGCGAACCGTCGGTCGTCCTGCCGCTGACCGGCACCAGCGGGGTGCAGCTCGGCGAGCTGCGGGTCTGGCGCCGGGAGGGCGGCGGCACCGAGCAGGCCGCGCTTGTGGAGCTGGCCCGGCTGATCGGCGTACGGCTGGAGAACGCCCAGCTCTACGAGGCCGAGCACCGGATCGCCACCACGCTCCAGCACAGCCTGCTGCCGCGTACGCTGCCGCAACTGCCTGGCGCGGTGGTGGCCAGCCGCTACCTGCCCGGCAGCGCCGACGTCGAGGTCGGCGGGGACTGGTACGACGTGATCGGCACGCCGGACGACGAGCCGGTGCTGGTGATCGGTGACGTGGTGGGCAAGGGGGTCCGCGCCGCCGCCGCGATGGGTCAACTACGCAACGCGCTGCGGGCATACGTGCTGGAGGGCTACGACCCGGGGGAGGCGCTGACCCGGCTGAACCGCCTGGTCGGCTCCACCGAGGGCGGTTCCTTCGCCACCCTGGTCTGCCTCCGGTTCGCCCCGCGCACCGGCCGGCTGTGGTACGCGAGCGCCGGTCACCCGGCACCCCTGGTGATCCGCGGCGACGAGGTGTCGTACCTGCACGACCAGGCCCTCGGGCCGCCGGTCGGGGCGATCCCGCAGGCCGAGTACCGGACCGTCGAGGGCGAGCTGGCCCCCGGCGGCCGGCTGCTGCTCTACACCGACGGGCTGATCGAGGACCGGCGGCTCGGCATCGACGCCGGGCTCGACCGGCTCCGACTGGACGCCACCACCCGGGGGGAGCACGTGGCCGACCTGGTCGATGCGGTGGTCGAGCGGGTCGCCGAGCGTACCCGGCACGACGACGTGGCCGTGCTCGCACTGGAGGCGACCGAGCTGAACCGTTTCGTGCTGCGGCTGGCGGCGGAGCCGACCCGACTTAGCGTGCTGCGCAAGCGGCTGGAGGACTTCCTGGTCGCCCATGAGGTCGGCGAGACCGACCTCTTCGACCTCACCGTGGCGATCTCCGAGGCCGCCGCGAACGCCATCGAGCACCCGGTGTCACCCACCGAGCCGGTGATCGGCGTCGAGGTGGTCATCGAGGATCGGGTGGTGACCGCCACGGTCCGGGACAGCGGCCGGTGGCGGGAGTCCACCGGGTCGAGTTTCCGCGGCCGGGGGCTGGCGTTGATCCAGGCGCTCGGTGAACTGACCCTGACCCGGACCGAGCAGGGCACCGAGGTGACGCTGCGCCGCCCGCTGGCGGACTGAGGGGTGTGGCGCGGTTCAGGCGGGGGCCAGCCAGCCCTGGTCGCCCAGGCCGGATATCTCCAGCACCCGGCGTACCTGGCGGGACGGCAGCACGGTCAGTGTGCCGGCGAACCGCTGGGCCAGCCGGACCAGCGCGTGGATCGCGGCCGAGTCGAAGAAGGTGACGGCGCGCAGGTCGAGGGTGAGGTGGGCGACGGGCTCCCGGAGCGCGGTCCGGTACATGGTGTCGGCGGTCGCCATGTCGACCTCGCCGGTCACCACCACCCGGACGCGGTCGCCGTCGACCTCCGTGGTCGCGGAGAAAACGGGAGGTGCGCCCCCTTGATCCACGCAGCCACAATGGCACAGCCCGACCGGGCGCGGCAACAAGGCCGGGCCGGTGGCCTGTGGCCGGGGTCACCGCGGTGCCGGCGATAGGCTGTGGTCATGACCGTCCGTGCGCCGCTGACCCCAGGCACGCTCTCCCCGTGGCGAGCGGTGCCCGCCCACATCCCGCGCCCCGAGTACGTGGGCAAGAAGCGTCCCCAGGAATACCGCGGCTCGCACGTGCAGACGCCGGAGACCATCGAGAAGATGCGGGTCGCCGGCCGGCTCGCCGCCCAGGCCACCCAGCTCGCCGGCGAGCACTGCAAGCCGGGGGTGACCACCGACGAGATCGACAAGGTGGTCCACGAGTTCCTCTGCGACCACGGCGCCTACCCGTCGACGCTGGGCTACAAGGGCTTCCCGAAGTCCTGCTGCACCAGCCTCAACGAGGTTGTCTGCCACGGCATCCCGGACTCGACCGTGCTGGAGGACGGCGACATCATCAACGTCGACGTCACCGCGTTCATCGGTGGCGTGCACGGCGACACCGACGCGACGTTCTGCGTGGGCGAGGTGAGCGAGGAGGCCCGCCTGCTGGTCGAGCGGACCCACACGGCGATGATGCGCGGCATCAAGGCGGTCGCTCCGGGCCGCCAGATCAACGTGATCGGCCGGGTCATCGAGTCGTACGCCAAGCGGTTCGGCTACGGCGTGGTCCGCGACTTCACCGGCCACGGCATCGGCGAGTCCTTCCACAGCGGCCTCTACGTGCCGCACTACGACAGCCCGCGGCCCACGGACGTGATGGAGCCCGGCATGACGTTCACCATCGAGCCGATGATCACCCTCGGCACCTACCAGTACGACATGTGGGACGACGGGTGGACGGTGGTCACCCGGGACCGCAAGTGGACGGCGCAGTTCGAGCACACCATCGTCGTGACCGACGACGGCTACGAGATCCTCACCCTGCCGTGACCGACACCCCGGCGGCGCTGCGGGAGGCGCACCACGCGGACGTGTCCGGCGGCTGGCTGCGCCCGGCCGTGTTCGGCGCGATGGACGGCCTGGTCACCAACATCGCCCTGATCGCCGGTGTGGGCGGCGGTGGGGTCTCGCCGCGCAGCATCGTCCTCACCGGCGCCGCCGGCCTGGTCGCCGGCGCCATCTCGATGGGCCTGGGGGAATACACCAGCGTCCGGTCGGCCAACGAGCAGGTGGCCGCCGAGGTGGCGAAGGAACGGCGCGAGCTGGAACGACACCCGGAGGCGGAGGCCCGCGAGCTGGCCGACGCGTGGGTCGCCCGGGGGCTGCCCCGGGACCTGGCCATGCAGGTCGCCAACGCGGTCCGGCGCAACCCGGAGGAGGCGCTGCGGGTGCACGTCCGGGAGGAGCTGGGCGTCGACCCCGACGAGCAGCCGAGCCCGTGGGCGGCGGCGGTCTCGTCGTTCCTCTGCTTCTCGGTGGGCGCGCTGGTGCCGCTGCTGACCTACCTGCTCGGCTTCACCAGCCTGGGGCTGGCGCTCGCCGTCGGCGGGCTGGGGCTGTTCGTGGCCGGTGCCGTGGTCGCCCGGTTCACCCGCCGCCCCTGGTGGTCCAGCGGGCTGCGGCAGCTCCTGCTGGGCGCGCTGGCGGCCGGCGCGACGTACCTGGTCGGCGCCCTGATCGGCGTCCAGGGCGGCCTCGGCTGACCGAACGATCACAGTTACCCCCGGCGACCTGCCGGCGGCGTGCGCGGCGGGTCAGGCGGTGAGGAGGTCGTCGACGCTGCCGTCGACCGGGCGGCCCCGGGCGGCCAGTTCCTCGGCCTGGCGGGTCAGCACCGCGCCCACCTCGGTCATGTCCGCGCCGGCCAGGCCGGTACGCCGTACCGCGTCGCCGGGGTCGCGGAAGTAGGTGCGGCTGAGCAGCCCGTGCACGGTGGCCGCGGCCAGCCGCGCCTCGCCGAGCATGAGCAGCGCCTGGTCGGTCTCGTACCACTCGGCGAGCCGGAGCGCCCGGGAGTGCGCCGCGCTGCCCCGGTACCACGCCTGCCGTGCGGAGGCGCTGAACTCAGCCGGGCGGGCCCGGGCCAGCCGGGCCAGGTGCTCGTCGCGCAGCGTACGCAGCCAGCCGGTCGGGTCGTGCAGCGCGCGGGTGGTGACGTAGCGGTCGGCGGTGAGCGGCCAGAGTGGGCCGATGGTCCGGGCCTGCCCCAGGTAGTCGTCCGCCCCGGCGACGGTGAGCTCGACCAGCACTCCGTCCACCCGCCGGGTGGCCGGCGACGGCCCGCTGCCCGGCCGGTACGTGGCCACCAGCAGCCCCACCTCGCCGTCCCCGCCACCGTCCTCGTCGCCGTGCGCGAGCGGGCCGTGCACCGCGACGGCGAGGATGTCGGCCGCGAACCGCCGCAGGGCCGTCTCGCTCACCCGCTCGGCGACCCGCCACCGGGGATCGTCGAGGTATCGGTCGGCCTCCAGTTCGGCCCCGCTGGCGTCCACGGCCCACCTCCGTTCCGCGCGGCCGCCCGCCGAGGGGGCCCGCGCAGGTCGACCGCCCACCAGCGTAGCCAGGCGAGGTGGCGCCGCCTGGTCGCCACGCCTGGGGCCGGTGCGGCCGGGTGGACCTGCGACGGGCCGGTCAGGTGGCGGGAGCAGGCGGGCTGACGGGGACCAGCCGGAAGACGCGGATCTCCCGGCCGCCGGCCCGCTCCACGTACGTCCGGTACGCCGGCCACTCGGCGACCAGCCGCGCGAACAGCAACTCCCGCTCGTCGCCGTTGATCAGCTCGGCGCGAACCGGGATCCGGCGACCCTCGACGTCGACCTCGGCGGCCGGTTGGGCGAGCAGGTTCAGCGACCAGGCGGGCTGGTGCTGCTGCCCCCAGTTCGACCCGATCACCACATAGGCGTCGCCGTCCGGCACGTACAGCAGGGGATTGCTGCGCAGCCTGCCGGAGCGGCGACCGGTGGTGGTGAGGACCAGGGACGGCACCAGGCCGAGCGCGACCACCCGCCCCTTCGTCAGCCGGCCGAGCAGCCGGTCGGCGGGGACGAGCAGGCGCAGCACGGCGGCGAACCACTTCTGGTGACCGAGGCGGCGGGCGAGAGCACGCAGGGCGGACACCCGCCCAAGTCTGCCCGCCGGCCGTCCCGGACGACAGTCCACGCGCGACCCCGGTCAGTCCAGCCGGCGCTCCACCGGCAGCCGGGACCGGGTGAACAGCGCCGCCCCCAGCATGGCCACCAGCGGCACCACCACCAGCACGCCGAGGGTCAGCCCGGGCACCACCAGCGGATACGGCTGCGGGACCGGCCACGTCTGCGCGTACCGCTGGTTCAGGGAGAGCAGGATGATGGCCGCCGAGCCGAGGCCGGCGACGAGGCCGAGCACCGAGCCGAGCACCGCGATCACCCCGGCCTGGCAGAGCGACAGCACCCGGCGTACCCGGGGATCGGCCCCGACCGCGGCGAGAGTGGACAGGTCCCGGCGGGCCTCGGCGGCGGCGAGGCCGGTGGCCACCCCGGCCGCGCCCAGGGTGATCACGCCGGAGCCGATCGCCAGCAGGAGCAGCAGCGGCCGTTGGTCGGACCTGAGTTGCTCATCGGTCTGCACCGACAGCGCACCGAGCCGGGACAGCTCGGCGGAGAGCCGGTCCCGCTGCCCGGGGGTGGGTGGTGCGGTCGCGTCGACCGCGTAGCCGAACGGCTCCGCCACCAGGCCGACCGCGGCCGCCGCCGGCGGTGAGAGGACGAGCCGGTCCACCGGGATACCGCCGCGCAGCACGTACCCGGGCAGGCTGGCGCTGGCCGACGCCGCGTCGCCGGCGCCGTGGGTGACGGCGACGGTCACCCGGCCGTCCACCAGTTGCCCGGGATCGGTGACCACCACGCCACCCGCGGCGAGGGTCCGGGTGGCGGCGGCGACCTGGTCCGCCGGGGCGCCGGTGAGCGCGGGCAGCGCGCGGCCGTCGTCGACGAGCACGGGGAGTTGGATGCCGGTCGACTCGCGGATCGCCCGGACGCAGCGCGGGTCGGCCAGGGCGCGGCCGGCGGTGACGGTGGGGTCCCCCGGCTCATACGGGCAGCGCCGCTCGGGCGGCAGCACCGCCGTCGCGACGCAGTAGTCCTCGGTGCCGGCGGGTCTGGCGCAGGTCGGGGTGGCGATCGGGACGACCGTGGCGGTGGGCAGCGCGGCCCGGACCGGCTCGGCGACCGCCGCGGCCGGCGGCAGCGCGGACGCCGTGGCCCCGCCGGACGGCACCAGCAGCACGTGACCGGGCGGGATGCCGGGCTGCCACTCCGCCCGGCTCCGGGCCTCGTCGCTGGCCACGTACGCGCCGAGGGCGACGCTGCCGGCGACCGCCGCCATCACCGCGGAGATGGCCGGCGCGGCCGAGGACCGGTTGCGGCTGGCGTCGCGCAGCGCCAGCCGGGGCGCCAGTGGCAGCAGCCGTCCCGCCCGGGCGAGCAGCCCGATCAGGGCCGGGGTGCTGAAGACCAGCCCCAGCTCGCCGAGGATCAGTCCGGTCAGCACCACGGTCGGGCTGCTGCGGGTGGCGCCCAGCCCGGCGAGGGCGGCGCCGGCCGCGGTGAGCAGCACCCCGAGCACGAGCCAGCGACGCCGGTGCCGGGGCGGGTTGCGCCGTCCGGCGAGACCCGCCACCACGTCCTGTCGGGCCGCGGTCCACGCCGGGGCCAGCGCGGCCAGCAGCCCGGCCAGCACCGCCACCGCGGCGATCGCGGCCAGGGCCGCCGGGAAGACCCGGTACCCGCCGAAGCGGGCGCCCACGACGTACTGCTCGACCAGCGGCCGGCCGGCCAACGCGGCGGCCACCCCGAGCACCAGCCCGAGCGCCGCCCCGCCCGCGCCGAGCACCACCCCGTCGGCGAGCACGATGCGGCGCAGGTGCCCGGCGTCCCCGCCGGCCACCGCCACCAGGGCGAGGTCCCGGCGTCGCCGGCGTACGCCGACCGCGAAGGCCGGGCCGACCAGCAGCACCACCTCCAGCAGGCCGAGCCCGCCGATCAGTACCGCGTTCCCCGCCTGTTCCGGGTCGGGCAGCCCCGGGCCGGTGAACGCCGCCTCCCGGCCGGGCAGCGGGGTCCGGGCGGCCACCTGGATCCCGCGTTCGTTCAGCCGGTCCGCCAAGGCCCGGTCCACCGGCCCGGGCAGGTCCACCAGCCAGCTCTCGTCCGGCGGGCTGACCGGGCCGGGCGGCGTCTCCGGCCGCAGCGCGACCACCTCCCGCAGGTTGTCCGCGAACTCCGCCACCCCGACCACCGTGTAGGTCGTCGTCCCGTCAGTCGCGTGCACCGGGTCGCCGAGCCGTACGCCCAGCGCGCGCAGCGCGGCCGGGCTGACCGCGATCTCGTCCGGGTCCGCCGGTGGCCGGCCGGCGCGCAGCCTGGCCAGCGGGCGGGTGAGCGGGTCGGTGAGGTCGACCGCCCGCGCGTCGAACGCCTTCGGGCGGCCGGCGACGCGTACCACGAAGGGGACCCAGCGGCGGACCCGGCTGACCCGGCTGCCGGCGGGCAGCAGCGCGCGGATCTCCTCGGCCGTCACCGGCCGGGTCCGGGGCGCCAGGTCACCCTCGACCGGCCAGGAGTTCTGGCCCCAGGCGTCCTGGGCCAGCGGGTTCACCGCCGTCCAGCGCAGCTCGGCGTCGGCCGCGCCGAGCCGGCGGTCCAGCTCCTCGGCGGAACTCAGCTCCGCCATGTCGTAGCTGGCGGCGGCGAAGCTCAACGCCAGCACGGGCAGCGCGATCATCGCCAGCACCAGCGCCGTACGCCCCCGGGCCCGGCGGGCCTCGCGCCGGGCGATGCGCAGCGCGGTCCGCCACGACCCGAGCGTGGCGGCGATCCGGTCCCGGTTCACCGTCCGCTGCCGGCGAGCAGCTGCTCGACCCCGGCCAGCGGGGCGGTGGAGTCGACCAGCACCCCGTCCCGCAGGAACACCACCCGGTCGGCCCAGCCGGCGTGCCGCGCCTCGTGGGTGACCAGCACCCCGGCCGCGCCAGCGTCCACCCGGCGGCGCAGCAGGTGCAGCACCGCCTCCCCGGCCTGCGAGTCGAGCGCCCCGGTGGGCTCGTCGGCGAGGACCAGCCGGCGCTCGCCGACCAGCGCCCGGGCGATCGCCACCCGCTGCTGCTGGCCGCCGGACATCTGGTCCGGGAACCGGTCGGCCAGCCCCGCCACCTCCACCTCGGCCAGCGCGGCCAGGGCGAGCTTGCGGGCCCGCCGGACGCCGGCGCCGTCGAGTTCCAGCGGGAGCGCCACGTTCTCCACCGCGGTGAGGCTGCCGAGCAGGTTCAGGTCCTGGAAGACGTACCCGATCCGGCGGCGGCGCAGCCGGGCCAGGTCGCGGGCGCCCAACCCGCCGAGCGGTTCGCCCTCGACCAGCACCTCGCCGCCGGTGGGCCGGTCCAGCCCGCCGGCCAGCGCCAGCAGGGTCGACTTGCCGGAGCCCGACGGGCCCATCACCGCCACCAGCTCACCGGACCGGACGGTCAGGCTGACCCCGCGCAGCGCGTGCACGGCGGCCGGGCCGGCGCCGTGGGTCCGGTGCACGTCCCGCAGCTCCAGCACCTCGCTCACGGTGCCACCCCCGGTTCGCGACTGCGGGGCTCGCAGAATCGGCTCGCTCCCCGCGCTCACGGCGCCACCTCGGTTCGCGACTGCGGGGCTCGCAGAACCGGCTCGCTCCTCGCGCTCACCCTCGTCCCTCCCGCCGGCTCACCGGCGGGCCTCCTCGCCGGTCCGGTCCACCGCCTCCGGTCGGCCGGTCGGCCGGCTCGGGGCGGGGCGATGACGGACCAGGCTGGTCTCGCAATGGTCGAGCCAGCGGATCTCCGCCTCGGCCTGGAAGATCATCGCGTCCAGCACCAGCCGCCAGGCCAGGTCCTCCGGCTTGTCGCTGGCGTACTTCAACCGGGTCAACTCCTGCAACGCCCGCATGGTCGCGCTGCGCTGGGTCTGCACCACCGCGCGGACGTCCACGCCGGGGGTGGTGAGGGCCAGGGCCAGCTTGATCGACAGCTCGTCGCGGGGCCGGTCGGCGGGGCTGATCGGGGTGGCGAACCAGAGCGCCAGGTCCGCCCGTCCGGCGTCGGTGATCTCGTACGGCCGCTGCCCGCTCTCGCTCTCCGGCAGCGGGCGGACCAGACCGTCGCGCTCCAGCCGGGCGAGCGTCGTGTAGACCTGCCCGATGTTCAGCGGCCAGGTCGAGCCGGTCGACTCCTCGAACGCGGCGCGCAACTGGTAGCCGTACATCTGGCCGCGTTCCAGCAGCGCCAGCAGGCCGTGACGGATGGACATGGCGAGGAGTATGCATACCTGGTATGCGACCCCGCAACCGGAGCGACCCGGTCCGTGACCGTCGCCCCGCTCAGGCCGGGCGGCCGGGGAACGGGACGGTGACCGGGGTCACGCCGGCGCTGCGCCGCCAGCGGGTGGCCCGCACCGCGCAGTCGCTCAGCGCCGCCAGGGCCCGGTTCCGGTCGGCCCCGCTGGTGTGCGGCAGGGTCGCCCGCCAGTGGCCGGCCGTCCGCTCCTCGATCGCCACCGCCAGCTTGAGCGCGCTCGCCTTGTCGGTGACCGGGTACGGCAGCGCGTATCCGGCCTGGTCGGCGGGGACCTGACCGCCCCCTTCGCTCAACTGGAGGATGAGGGCGTCCCGGCGGGACCGGTGGGCCGCCTCGGCGGCCCGGGCGGCGCTGCGGGCGGCGTCGGCGAGGTGCACGCCGATCACCCCGTACGCCCAGATGGCGGCGTACTCGGCGGTGAGCGCGTCGGCGAGGGCCTGGGCCGGGCCGGTCGGTGCGGTGCGCGGGATCACTTCAACGCCTCCACGTGTGTCGCGCGGGCGGCCGCGATCGAGCCGAGCAGCGCGGCCCGCTCGGCGGGCGCGGCGGCACACGCCTTCGCCGCGTTCTCCCGCCCCTGCTGCTCCGCCTGCCGCAGCTCGGCCAGCAGTTCGTCGGGCTCCGTGGCCGCCGCAGTCGGGGTGGCGGCGGGGGAGCCGGACGGGGCCGGACGGCCGATCACCCGGCGCAGCTCCTCGGCGTGCGCCCGGTGGGCGTCCGCGATCGCGGTGAGCCGGTCGGCCAGCGCCGGGGCGGCGGCGATGGCGGCCCGGTGCCGGCCCTCCAGGGCCGCCGACTCCGCCGCCAGCGGTTCTAGGGCGTCCGGGGGCGGCGGACCGTCGTCGCCGCGGTCGAAAAGATCACACCCGGTCAGCGGTACGGCGGCGCCGCCGAGCGCCACCAGCGCCCCGGCGCGCAGCAGGCTGCGCCGGGAATGTCCCGGTGCTCCGTCGCGCTGTGTCGTTCTGCCCGTCGCCACCGGACAAGTCAACACCATCTCGGCGGTGTCGTGGGCCACGACCGTCGGTGCGCCGCCCGGTCCGCCGACCCGCCCGCGCGTTACGCTCTGCGCAGCCACCGGACGCGAATGCCCCGGTGGCGTGCCGGCATGGCGGGCCGAGTGGTCCGTCTCACAGCAGACATGACGGGCCTGGCGGCCCGTGGAGCAGCAGAGAGGTGCGCCAGATGACGCAGCGTGGCCGTGCCACCAGGCCGACGGGGCCCTCCGGGCGACCCCGCCGGGCCGACGGCCCCCGTGCCGGGGGTCGGGGCGGCGCGCCCCGCGGCGACCTGAGTGCCCGGCGGGCCCGCCTCCGCGAGGTGATCGAGCCGGTGGTCAACGCCGCCGGGTACGACCTGGAGGACCTCTCCGTCTCCCGGGCCGGCCGACGGCACGTGGTACGGGTGATCGTGGACGCCGACGGCGGGATCAACCTGGACGCCGTCGCGGATGTCTCCCGGGCGGTCTCCGCCGCGCTGGACGCCGCGGAGGAGGCCGGTGGCGACATCGTGGCCGGCGAATACCAGCTCGAGGTCAGCTCGCCCGGCGTGGACCGGCCGCTGACCCTGCCCCGGCACTGGCGGCGCAACGTCGGCCGGCTGGTCAAGGTGACCGTGCGCGGCGCGGCCGGGGTGCCCGAGCAGCGGACCGCCGGGGACCGGCAGCTCACCGGCCGGGTGGTCGAGGCGGACGACGAGCGCGTGGTGCTGGAGACGGACACCGGGCGCGTGGCGCACCCCTACGCCGAGCTCGGGCCCGGCCGGGTCCAGGTGGAGTTCAGCCGCCTCGACGAGGCGGACGAGTTCGACGAGGCTGACGAAACCGACATCGACGACGAAGATGATGTGGAGGACGAGGAGAGGTGAACATCGACCTCGCGGCGCTGCGCGCACTGGAGCGCGAGCGGGAGATCCCGTTCGACACGATCCTCGCGGCGATCGAGACCGCGTTGCTGACCGCCTACCGGCACACCGACGGCGCCGAGCCGCACGCCCGGGTGGAGATCGACCGGAAGACCGGGGCTGCCTCGGTGTACGCCCAGGAGTTGGACGCCGACGGCGGCGTGGTGCGGGAGTGGGACGACACCCCGCACGACTTCGGCCGGATCGCGGCCATGACGGCGAAGCAGGTGATCCTCCAGCGGCTGCGGGAGGCCACCGACGAGGTGCACCTCGGCGAGTACGTCGGCCGGGAGGGTGACCTGGTCACTGGCGTGGTGCAGGCGCACGAGGCGCGCGCCGAGAAGGGCATCGTCACCGTCGACCTGGGCAAGCTGGAGGGCGTCCTGCCGCAGTCCGAGCAGGTCCCGGGCGAGCGGTACGCGCACGGCGAGCGGATCCGCTGCGTCGTGGTGCACGTGGCCAAGGGAATGCGCGGCCCGCAGATCACGTTGTCCCGTTCGCACCCCGCTCTGGTGAAGAAGCTCTTCGCCCTGGAGGTGCCGGAGATCGCCGACGGCACCGTGGAGATCAGCGCGATCGCCCGTGAGGCAGGTCACCGTACGAAGATCGCGGTGCGGTCGACTGCACCCGGGGTCAACGCCAAGGGCGCCTGCATCGGCCCGATGGGCCAGCGGGTCCGCGCGGTGATGAGCGAGCTGCACGGCGAGAAGATCGACATCATCGACTGGTCGGACGACCCGGCCACCTTCGTCGGGAACGCGCTCTCCCCGGCCAAGGCCCTGCGGGTGGAGGTGGTCGACGCGGTCACCCGGACCGCCCGGGTCACCGTGCCGGACTTCCAGCTCTCCCTCGCGATCGGGCGCGAAGGGCAGAATGCCCGGCTTGCGGCCCGGTTGACCGGTTGGCGGATCGACATCCGGTCCGACGCGGAGCAGACCGGCAGCCCCGGCCGGAGCGGAGCTGATCACGTACCCGAGCCGGGCGGCGCGATCTCGAGCAGCTAGGGGTAGACTTCCTCCAGTGGCACGACGAGCGCTGCCGGAGCGCACCTGTGTGGGCTGCCGGAAGCGAGCGCCGGCCAGCGAGTTGCTGCGGATCGTCGCGGTCGGTGACGAGGCTGGTCATTACAGCCTCCGGCCCGATCCGGCCCGCAGACTGCCGGGTCGGGGAGCGAGCATGCACCCGGATCCGGCCTGCTTCGCGCAAGCGGTGCGGCGCCGCGCCTTCGGGCGGGCACTGCGCATCACCGGGGTCATCGACCACGGTGCGCTAGCGGAGCACGTTGACGCGCCATCCCCGACGACCGGTCAACCCGACCGGTCGCGGGTCGCTAGCAGGGTAGGACGACCGACATGAGCACACGATGAAGTCGCAGAAATGACCAGGCTTCAAGTGCACGAGTGAGGTCGCTGCGGGTGCTGCCCGCACGACCTCGGAGTGAGGAGTGCAGTGGCAGGAAAGGCCCGCGTACACGAGCTCGCCAAGGAGCTCGGGGTCGAAAGCAAGACCGTTCTCGCCAAGCTCAAGGAGATGGGCGAGTTCGTGAAGTCCGCGTCGAGCACCGTCGAGGCGCCCGTCGCCCGACGGCTGCGTAGCTCGTTCGTGGCCTCCGCCGGTTCCTCGGCGCCGGCCGCCCCGCCGGCGGCCGCGCCCACCCCGGCGCCGACCCCGACCCCGTCCCCGACCCCGGGCGCCCCCCGGGTGTCGGCCAAGCCGATGCCGCCGCGGCGGCCGACCCCGACCCCTGGGCCGAAGCCCAAGGGTCCCGTTCCGGGTCCGCCGCAGCCGGTGGCCAAGCCGGCGAGCGCGCACGACATCGAGGTGGCGGCCGCCGAGGCGCGCGCCGCCGCGCTGAAGGCTGAGCAGGAGGCCGCGGTCAAGGCCGCTCAGGCCGCCCGCCAGCAGCAGCGCGAGAACGTCCGCCGGGAGCCGCCGACCGAGGGTGGCCCCCGTCCCGGCCCGCGTCCGGGTCCGGGCGCCGTGCCGCCCCGTCCGGGTGCCCCGGCCGCCGGTCGTCCCGGCGCGCCGACCCCGGGTCCGGGCGCGCGGCCCGGCGGGCGTCCGCCGGCGCGCGGCGCCGGCAACAACCCGTTCGGCATCCAGGGCGGTCAGCAGCAGCGGCCCCCGGCCGCCGGTGCGGGCGGTCCGCGGCCGAGCCCGGCCTCGATGCCGCCCCGGCCCAGCCCGGCCTCGATGCCCCCGCGGCCCAGCCCGGCCTCCATGCCGAGCCAGCGCCCCGGTCGCCCCGGCGGTCCCGGTGGCGGTCGTGGCGGACCCGGTGGCGGCGCCGGTCGCCCCGGTGGTGGCGGCGGCTTCCGCGGCGGTCCCGGTGGCGGCGGCGGTGGCGGCGGCTACCGTGGCGGTCCCGGTGGCGGCGGCGGTGGCGGTGGCTACCGTGGCGGTCCCGGTGGTGGCGGCGGTGCTCCCGGCGGTGGTTTCCGTCCGGGCGCCCCGGCCGGTGGCGCTGGTCGTCCGGGTGGTGGCGGTCGTGGCCGTGGCGGTGGCGCCGCGGGTGCCTTCGGGCGTCCGGGTGGCCGGCCGACCCGCGGTCGCAAGTCCAAGAAGCAGCGCAGACAGGAGTTCGACAACCTGTCGGCCCCGACCATGTCCTCGGGTGCCCCCCGGGGTCAGGGTCAGGTCGTCCGGTTGTCCCGTGGCGCCTCGCTGTCGGACTTCGCCGACAAGATCAACGCCAACCCGGGTTCGCTGGTCCAGGAGATGTTCAACCTGGGCGAGATGGTGACCGCGACCCAGTCGTGCTCCGACGACACCCTGCTGCTGCTGGGTGAGCACCTCGGCTTCGATGTGCAGATCGTCAGCCCGGAGGACGAGGACCGCGAGCTGCTCGCGCAGTTCAACATCGACCTCGACGCGGTGGTCGCGGAGGACCGCCTGGTCAGCCGGCCGCCGGTGGTGACCGTCATGGGTCACGTCGACCACGGTAAGACCAAGCTGCTCGACGCGATCCGCAAGGCGAACGTGGTGGCCGGCGAGGCGGGTGGCATCACCCAGCACATCGGCGCCTACCAGGTCCACGTCCCGCACGAGGGCGAGGACCGGGCGATCACCTTCATCGACACCCCGGGTCACGAGGCGTTCACCGCCATGCGTGCCCGTGGTGCCCAGGTCACGGACATCGTGATCCTGGTGGTCGCGGCCGACGACGGCGTTATGCCGCAGACCATCGAGGCGCTCAACCACGCCAAGGCGGCGGACGTGCCGATCGTGGTCGCGGTCAACAAGGTCGACAAGCCGGAGGCGAACCCGGACAAGGTCCGCCAGCAGCTGACCGAGTACGGCCTGGTCGCCGAGGAGTACGGCGGCGACACCATGTTCGTCAACGTCGCGGCCAAGCCCGGCATCGGCATCGAGGAGCTTCTCGAGGCCGTGCTGCTGACCGCCGACGCGTCGCTGGAGCTGACCGCTCCGATCGACGGGCCGGCGCAGGGTGTCGCGATCGAGGCGCACCTGGACAAGGGCCGTGGTGCGGTGGCGACCGTGCTGGTGCAGAAGGGCACCCTGCGGGCCGGCGACTCGATCGTCGCCGGTGGGGCGCACGGCCGGGTCCGGGCCATGCTGGACGAGAACGGCAAGCCGGTCGACGAGGCCGGTCCGGCGCGTCCGGTCATGGTGCTGGGTCTGACCACGGTGCCGGGAGCGGGTGACACCTTCCTGGCCGCCGAGGACGACCGGACCGTGCGGCAGATCGCCGAGCAGCGGCAGGCGCGACGGCGGGCGGCGGCATTCGCCAACTCCCGTGGCCGGGCCACCCTCGAGACGCTCATGGAGCAGCTCAAGGAGGGCGAGAAGACCTCGCTCAACCTGGTGCTCAAGGGCGACGTCTCCGGTTCCGTGGAGGCCCTCGAGGACGCGCTGTTCAACCTCGACATCCCGGAGGAGGTCCAGCTGCGGATCATCCACCGGGGCGTGGGTGCGATCACCGAGAGCGACGTCATGCTCGCGAGCGCCTCGTCCGAGGCGGTCACGATCATCGGCTTCAACGTGCGGGCCGCCAACAAGGTCCGCGAGATCGCCGACCGCGAGGGCGTGGAGATCCGGTACTACACCGTCATCTACCAGGCCATCGAGGAGATCGACGCCGCGCTCAAGGGGCTGCTCAAGCCGGAGTACGAGGAGGTCGAGCTGGGGACCGCGGAGATCCGCGACGTCTTCCGCTCGTCCAAGATCGGCAACATCTCCGGTTGCATCGTCCGGTCCGGCCTCATCCGCCGCAACGCCAAGGCGCGGCTGCTGCGGGACGGGGCAGTCGTGGCGGACAACCTCACGATCAGCTCCCTCAAGCGGTTCAAGGACGACGCGACGGAGGTCCGCGAGGGCTTCGAGTGTGGTCTGACGCTGGGCGGTTTCAACAACGTCCAGGTCGGCGACATCATCGAGACCTTCGAGATGCGGGAGAAGCCGCGCGCCTGAGCGGCGTGAACGACCGACGGCCGGGGCCCACGGGGCCCCGGCCGTCGCCGTCTCCACGGACTGCGACAATCTCCGGCGTGCTGACCAGGTACGCGCTGCTCCTCGCCCCCTCCGCCAACCGCGTCTACGCCGACGCGGCCGGCCGGCTCGCCCGCGCCGAACTGGAGATCTTCGCCGGGTCGGGGGTGCTCGACGCGGTGCCGGTCGACGCCGCGGTGGAGCGGATCGGCGGGGTGGAGTACCTGACCTTCGCCGCGCCGGGACCGGGCCTGGGCGGGCGCGACCTGGCGCACCTGGCTAACCTGTCGGCCGCGTACGCGCTGTTCGAGCGGGTGGGTGACGACCTGCTCCGCCCGGTGCCGCTGGAGCCACTGGCCCGCTACGACTCGGACCTGATCACCATCCCGAAGTACGCCGGCAAGACCAACGAGCAGTTCACCCGGCTGCTGCTCAACGTCACCGTGCTCGCCTCCGCCTCGGCCGGCGGCATGCTGGACCGGCAGCTGGTGGTGCTCGACCCGCTCTGCGGCCGAGGCACCACGCTCAACCAGGCGCTGATGTACGGCTACGACGGGATCGGCGTCGAGCACGACGGCAAGGACGTGGACGCGTACGGGGCGTTCCTGCGTACCTGGCTGCGCCGCAAGCGGCTCAAGCACACCGCCGAGACGGTTCCGGTGCGCCGGGACCGCAAGCTGATCGCCCGGCGCTTCGAGGCGGTGCTCGCCCCGTCGCGGGACGAGCACCGGGCCGGGGCGACCCAGCGGGTCACCGTGCTGCACAGCGACACCACCCGGGCCCGGGAGGTGCTGCGCCCGCGCTGCGCCGACGTGATCGTGACCGACGCACCGTACGGGGTGGCCCACGGCAGCCGCACCGAGCAGGGGCTGTCGCGCAGCCCGCTGGACCTGCTCGGCGCGGCCGTACCGGTCTGGCGGGAGCTGCTGCGTCCCGGCGGGGCACTCGGGCTGTCCTGGAACACGCAGGTGGCACCCCGGGCGGCGGCCGAGGCGGTGCTGGCCGGGGCCGGCCTGCGGGTGGTCGACGGGCCCGGCTGGCGGGACCTGGCGCACCGGGTCGACCAGGCGATCGACCGGGACGTGCTGGTGGCGGTCGCGCCTACGACGCCTCCAGCTCGGCGCGTCTGACGCCGCGCGGCTACGACGGCTTCAGTTCGGCGCGTCTGACGCCGCGCGGCTACCTGAAGCCGTCGCTGGAGCCGTCGGCGGAAAACGGGTGACCCGGCCGAGAGCACTGCCGTACCGTTGCTCGCCGTGTATACCGGAACCGCGCACTTCGACCTGTTGCTGCCGGGGGACTCCCGGTCCCTGAAGACCAAGCGGTCGTACGTCCGGCCGATCGTCGCCGCGCTGCGCCGGTTCGAGGTGTCGGCCGCCGAGGTCGGGTCGCTCGACCTGCACGGCCGCGCCGAGATCGGGGTGGCCGTGGTGGCCGCCGAGGCGTCGCACGTCCGCCAGGTGCTCGACTCGTGCGAGCGCCTCGTCGCGGCCCGTCCGGAGGCCGAACTGCTGTCGGTCCGCCGCCGGCTCTACGGCGAGGAGGACTGAGCGGCCGGGCGGCAAGAAGGGGCTCCTGGTCTAACGGGCACCAGGCGTTGACAGGGCCCCTTCCTCGCACCGGCGGCCCCGCGCGCCGGCCACGATCGCGCGGGTAGTGTTCGAGTTGTTGGGGGTCGGACCCGGCGGCGTCCGCGCCGTCGTTTTCGGCCGACGGCTCCAGGTCGCGGCGCGGCGTCAAACGCGCCGAGCTGGAGTCGTCGTTGGGAGCGGGAAGCCCTGGAGGTGGGGGACATGACGGATCCGGCCAAGGTACGCCGGCACGCGGAGCGCATCCGTGAACTGGTCGCGTCGGTGGTGCGGAGCCAGATCAAGGACCCCCGGCTCGGGATGATCACCATCACCGACGCCCGGATCACCGCCGACCTGCGCGACGCCACCGTCTTCTACACGGTGCTCGGCGACGCGGCGGCGCAGGCCAGCACCGCTGCCGCGCTGGAGAGCGCCAAGGGCATGCTGCGCAGCACCGTCGGCAAGGCGCTCGGGCTGCGGCACTCGCCGACCCTCACCTTCGTCCTAGACGACGTGCAGGACCAGGTCAAGCACATCGACGACCTGCTCGCGGCGGCCCGCACCGCCGACGCCGAGGTGCAGCGGCTGGCGGCCCACGCCCAGTACGCGGGCGAGGCGCAGCCGTACCGGCTGGCCGAGGAGGAGGACTCCGACGTCGAGGACGCCGAGACCGAGGACGACGAGCCGCGCGGCGGCGGCCCCCGGTGACCTCTCCCGCCGAGGGCGGCACGCCGGCCGGTGCCGGCCCGACCGACACCGACTGGGCGGCCGCCCTCGCGGCGGTGCGCGGGCTCCCCGCCGACGCGCGGGTGCTGCTGATCTGCCACGTCAACCCCGACGGCGACGCGCTGGGCAGCATGCTCGGCTTCGGGCTGGGCCTGCGCCGCTGGGGCGTACGGCACCTCCAGGCGACCTTCCCCGGTCCGCCGGAGGTGCCCGAGCCGTTCCGCTGGCTGCCCGGGCTCGACCTGCTGGTGCCGCAGGACGACGCGTACCCGGACCCGGACCTGGTGATCTGCTTCGACGTGGCGAGCGAGTCCCGGCTGGGTGACCTGGTCGACCGGCTGGACAAGGCCGGGACGGCGCTGGTGCTGGACCACCACGCGTCGAACACCCGGTTCGGCGGCATCCATCTGGTGGATCCGCACGCGGCGGCCACCTCGGTGGTCGCCGAGGGGCTGCTCGACCGGCTCGGGGTGCCGCTGGACGCCGAGATCGCCACCTGCCTCTACGTGGCGCTGAGCACGGACACCGGCTCCTTCCGCTTCGAGGCCACCACTCCGGACGTGCACCGGATGGCGGCCCGGCTGCTGGCCACCGGCATCCGGCCCGGGGACATCTCCCGCCGGATCTTCGACACCCGCCCGTTCGGGGCCGTCCGGCTCTTCGGCGAGGTGCTGGGCCGGGCCCGGCTGGAACCGGCGGCCGCCGCCGGGCGCGGGCTGGTCTGGACCTACGCCACCCAGGACGACCTGGCCCGCTACGGCCAGCCGGCGTACGTGCTGGAGGCGCTGATCGATTCGGTTCGGTGCACCGCGGAGGCGGACGTGAGCTGCGTGGTCAAGCAGGTCGCCGCCACCGAGTGGGCGGTCTCGCTGCGCAGCAAGGGGGCGGTGGACGTGAGCCGGGTGGCGGTGGCGCTGGGCGGCGGCGGGCATCGGTTCGCCGCCGGCTTCACCGGGCGGGGCACGGTCGACGAGGTGGTGGACCGGATCCGCGCCGAACTGGACGGGGCGCTGCTCACGGCCTGATATCAGGGTCGACTCCGGGACGTGTCGGTCTTCCGGCGCTCCGTGACGGTGGGGACAATCGGGTGATGGATCACCCCCGAGAGCTCACCGTCGAGGCGCCCCGAGCCTGGGACCGTCCGGTCGTCTCCGTACCGGTGCTGATCTGCCTTTCCCTGGTCGGCGGCCAGTTGCCGTCCTTCTCCACCCAGGCCAACCTCTACACCCTGGGCACCGGCGGCGCGCTGATCTGGATCGGCCTGAGCAACCGGGTGCCTCGCCGACCCGCGCCACACCGGTTGCCGGCCGGGGCGGCCTGGTGGCTGCTTCCGGTCACCGTCTTCGGGGTGTTCGAGGGAACGACCTTCGTGCTGTCGATGGGGGACGACTTCCCCACCTTCTCCCTGCTGGCCGATCCGCTGCTGGAGGACCACCTGGTCCGCTCCGCGGCCTGGTTCGCCTGGCTGGCCGCCTTCTGGGGACTGGTACGCCGATGATGCGGGCCCTGGCGATCGGCGGTTTCCTGACCGCGCTGGTGCTCTTCGCGGCCGTCGAGTGGGCCGCCCGGCGGGAGGGTTCCCGGATCCCGTCGCTCGCCGACGTCTGCGCCTTCGTGATGCGCTACGAGGTCGGGCCGGTGCCGGTGGGGCGGATCGGGTTCCTCGGCTTCTGGTGGTGGCTCGGCTGGCACTTCCTGGCCCGCTGACCAGCCGGATCCACCCATGGTGTCCGTATCCCGGGAACAGTGGGTGGCCTGGGGAAAGTGAACGTTAATTTAGGAGACGGGCCGGCGCTTCGGCGCTGGTCACGGGCGGTGGGGCCACATCCGGCGCCGCCTCCCTCCAGGGTCAGACCGACCCGGGCTCACGCTGCCAGGTGAGCCGCTCCGGTGATCCCGGACCGCTGCCCGGCGCTCAGCACCGACGGCTCCAGGTCGTGCCACGGCAGCAGACGCGCCGGGCTGGAGGTTGTCGGACGACGGCTCCAGGTCGCGGCGCGGCGTCAGACGCGCCGAGCTGGAGTTGTCGGACGCCCCAGGGCCACCGGGCGTCGGTGGTCCGCACCCTGGAAGGGAACTCCGATGGCGACGAAGCACAAGCCGCAGACCGAGACCACCACCGACGAGGCGCGCGAGCAGATGCGCCGCGCGCTGCAGACGTCGATGGACACCCGTCAGTGACGGCCGGCCGCCCGGCGGTGGCGCGGTAGTCACCGCGCCGCCGCCGCTCCGGTCGCCCGGTTCCGCCTACGACCCGTCCGGCGCTACCGTCGCCCGGTGCGCCGCATCCTCATCGTGGGCAGCGCGGGCGCGGGCAAGACCACGCTCGCCCGCGAGGTCGCCCGCCGGCTCGACCTCCCGCTGATCCACCTTGACCGGCACTACTGGCGGCCCGGCTGGGTCGCCGCTGCCGACGCCGACTTCCGCGCGGAGGTCGCCGCGCTGGCCGCCCGCCCCGCCTGGGTGATGGAGGGCAACTACCGCAGTACCCTCGACCTCCGCCTGCCCCGCGCCGACCTGCTGGTCCTCTGCGACCCGTCCCGGCTGCGCTGCCTCGCCCGGGTGCTGCGCCGCCGCTGGGCCTACCGGGCCACGTCCCGACCCGACCTGCCGGACGGCTGCCCCGAGCAGCTCGACCTTGAGTTCCTCTACTACATCTGGCGATACCCCCGCCGCTCTCGTCCCCTGGTCTACGCGGCCGTCGCCGCCCACGCCCCCGAGCTGCCGGTGATCCGCCTGCGCACCCGCGCCGACACCCGCCGCTGGCTGGCCACTCTCCCGGCCCCGTCACGGTGATCATGAGGTTGGCGGCGGTTTCGGAGATCGACAGTGCCGCCAACCTCATGATCGACCCATCCTGGGCGAGGGTTGGTAAGTGATGGGTCCGGTTGCGTTCCTTACCGGCCGCGTGTCAGGATCGGCGGCGATGAGTCAGACCGCCGCCCCCGCCACCGGCTCCTCCACCGCGTCGCCCCGCCGGATCGCCGCGCTCGCCCTGCCGGCACTCGTGGTGCTGGCCGCCGAGCCGCTCTACGTCCTGGTCGACACCGCGGTGGTCGGGCACCTGGGCCGCGTCCCGCTCGCCGCGCTCGCCGTCGGCGGCACGGTGCTGACGCTGACCGCGTGGCTCGGCACCGTCGTCGCGTACGGGACCACCGGGCGGTCGGCCCGGCGGTTCGGCTCAGGGGACCGGGCCGCGGCGGTGGCCGAGGGGGTGCAGGCGTCCTGGCTGGCCCTGACCGTCGGCGTGCTGGTGGCGCTCGCCATGCAGGTCGGCGGCGGGTGGCTGGCGCGTACCCTCGTCGGCGGCCCGGGCGAGGTGGCCGATGCCGCCGCCAGCTGGCTGCGGATCGCCGCGCTCGGCGCGCCCGGCCTGCTGCTGGCCGCTGCCGGCAACGGCTGGCTACGCGGCATCCAGGACACCCGGCGACCGCTGCTCTTCGTGCTCGCCCCCAACCTGCTCTCCGCGCTGCTCTGCCCGCTGCTGGTCTACCCGGCCGGGCTCGGGCTGGCCGGCTCGGCGGTGGCGAACGCCATCGCGCAGACCATCTCCGGCGCCCTCTTCGCGGCCGCGCTGGTCCGCGAGCGGGTCTCCCTCCGCCCCCGGCCCCGGCTGATCCGGCAGCAGCTCGTGCTCAGCCGCGACCTGCTGATCCGGGGCGTCGCGTTCCAGGCCAGCTTCCTGTCCGCCACCGCCGTCGCGGCCCGCTTCGGCGCCGCCGCGGTCGGCGCCCACCAGATCGCCGTACAGCTGTGGTTCTTCACCGCCCTGGTGCTGGACGCCCTGGCGATCGCCGCCCAGGCGTTGATCGGCGCGGCGCTCGGCGCCGGCGACGCGGCCGGCGCCCGCGCCCTCGCCCGCCGGATCGCCCTGCTCGGCGGCGCGTGCGGCGTGGCGTTCGCGGTGCTCATCGCCGCCGGCGCCGGCCTGGTGCCGTCCTGGTTCAGCTCCGACCCGCAGGTACGCGAGCAGGCGATGGTCGCCTGGCCGTGGTTCGTCGCGCTGCAGCCGATCGGTGGGGTGGTGTTCGCCCTCGACGGCGTGCTGATCGGCGCGGGTGACGTCCGCTACCTGCGCAACCTCACCATCGTGGCGGCGCTGGCCGGCTTCCTGCCGGCGATCTGGCTGGCCTACGGGCTCGACCTCGGGCTGGGCGGGATCTGGGCCGGGCTGACGCTGTTCGTGGTGCTCCGGCTGGTCGCGCTGCTGCTGCGGCTGCGTTCCGGCGGCTGGGCGGTGGTCGGCGCGGTCCGCTGACCAGCGCTGCGGTTCAGCAGGACTCGCCGTCGCCCGCCCGCCAGCCCGGGTCGTAGATGTCGCCGGTCGCCCCCGGCCTGGGCAGCACCACGTTGGCGGGGTCGTACTCCAGCGCGAGGTAGCCCTTCTCCATCGCCGCGCAGGTCGAGTTCGACACCGTCACCTGGGCCGAGCCGATCCAGAGCCCGCGGGACGAGGCCCGGACGTCGTCCGGGTGGGGCACGTGCCAGACCACCTCGTCGCGCACGGTTACCAGCTCGGCCCCCGGCGGGTATTTCTGCGCCTGGAACAGGTCGAACGAGTAGACCCAGATGAACCGGGTGGTGACCGCCAGCACCCGGATCCCGTCGTCGGTGGTGGTGGCGGTGTACTCGATGGTGCCGCGGGCGCGGATGTCCGGTACGAAGCCGGGGTTGGCGTCGCGCAGGATCCGGGTGGCGTAGCCGAGGTTGTTGCCGGCGGCCAGGTCGTCGGTGACCGTCGACCGGGCGTCGGGAGCGAGCCGGGCGAGGAACGCCTCCGGATCGCCGTACAGCATGTCCTTGCCCAGCCGGCCCTCGACCAGCGCCGTTCGGACGCCGGACAGCGCATCGGCGACCTGCTTCGCGGAGAACGGGCCGGCCGCCCGGGCGGCCGGCAGGACGATCGCCTGCTCACCCTCGGCGAAGTGCTCGGCCGGGGTGTCGAGGTAGACGCCCAGGGTGTTGCCGTCGGCGTCGACCTGCCGGGGCGGTGCGGTCGGGCGGGACCGCAGCGCCACCTCGCCGTGGTTGACCTTGTCCGCGAAACGCCAGCCGGTGGTGCCGAGGAAACCGAGGAACCCGACGACCAGCAGCAGACCGACGGCGCCGAGCAGCTTCCCGCTGTGCCGCTCCCAGCCGAGGCGTAGCCGCTCCCGCCCGGTCAGCTCGTGCTCCGGCACCGGATGGCGCATCCAGTCGGGCACCTTGACCGACTCGTCCGAGGTGAACATGTCGTCGAAGCGGCGCGACGCCTCGGGCTGCTGCTGGTCGTCGGTCATTCCTGGGTCCTGTGGAGGCGAGTGGGAGGGGCGGATGATCTTCGCACGCGGGGGAGCCGTTCCGCCGCCCCGCGGCCCAGATCGATCAGAGCTCGCGGTGGCTGATCTTGTAGAACAGGTACAGCGTGCCCACCACCAGGCAGGTGGCCACCACCGCGACGACGACGAAGGACACGATCGCGGAGACCACCGGGTGCCGTTCGCTGAACCGGCTGCGGTCCCGCCACGCCCAGAGCCGGTGCCGGGCCGCCCGCAGCGCCGGCACCCCGTCGACGAATTCCGAGAGGCGGCGGCCGAGGGTACGGCGCGGCGGCTCGGGGTTGCGCATCCAGTCGGGCAGGTCGACCCGGGGCCGGTGCTGGTGCGAGGGCGGCGGGTTGGTCATCGGGCTCCTACCGGTGCTGCGACGAGGGCGCATGATCTTGGCACTCCGGTCGATCAGGGCGGTATCCCCCGCACGTGCGATCACCGGGGTCTGGCAGGCTTGGCCGTCGTGAGCACAGACGGTCTGATCGTGGTCGACAAGCCGGGCGGCATGACGTCCCACGACGTGGTGGCGCGGATCCGGCGGCTGGCGCGCACCCGGCGGGTGGGGCACGGCGGCACGCTCGACCCGATGGCGACCGGGGTGCTGGTGATCGGGGTGGGACGCGCCACCCGGCTGCTCACCTACGTGATCGGCGCCGGCAAGAGCTACACCGCGACCATCCGGCTCGGCCAGACGACCATCACCGACGACGCCGAGGGTGACGTGGTGGCCACCAACCCGGTCGGCGGGGTCACCGACGACGCGATCCGCGCCGCGCTCGCCGCCCAGACCGGCGAGATCGACCAGGTGCCCAGCGCGGTCAGCGCCATCAAGATCAACGGTCAGCGGGCGTACAAGCGGGTCCGCGCGGGGGAGACGGTCGAGCTGCCCGCCCGGCGGGTCACCATCTCCCGGCTGGACGTCCTGGCGGTCCGCCGGGACCTCCCGGACGTGGTGGACGTGGACGTCGACGTCACCTGCTCGTCCGGGACGTACATCCGGGCCATCGCGCGGGACGCGGGCGCCGCGCTCGGGGTCGGCGGCCACCTGACCGCGCTGCGCCGGACCGCGGTCGGCGGCTTCACCCTGGCCGAGGCGGCCACCCTCGACGCGCTGGAGCAGTGCGCGCCCGACGTGGTCAACCTGCCCCTGGACGCGGCCGCCGACCGGTTCTTCCCGCGTCGGGACGCCACCGGCGACGAGGCGCGCACGCTCGCCCACGGCGGGCCGCTCGACGCGGCCGGCATCGCCGGACCGTACGCGGTCTTCGGCCCCGACGGCGGGCTGATCGCTATCGTCAGCGAGCGGGGCGGCCGGGCCCGCGCGGAGGTCGTGCTGGCGCCGGCCTGACGACGGCCGGGCCGAATCGCGTGGGCGAGCAGGGGAGGAGAGGCATGCAGCGGTGGCGGGGGTATGAGGCGGTGCCCGGAGGCTGGGGACGCGCGGTGGTCACCATCGGCGTCTTCGACGGCGTGCACAAGGGGCACCAGGCCACCATCGGCCACGCCGTGGCCCGGGCCCGCGAGATGGGCGTACGGTCGGTGGTGCTGACCTTCGACCCGCACCCGGCGGAGGTGGTCCGCCCCGGCTCGCACCCGGCGGTGCTCACCGAGCCGGCCCGCAAGGCGGAGCTGATCGAGGCGCTCGGGGCCGACGTGCTCTGCGTGGTGCCGTTCACCCCGGAGTTCTCCCGGTTGCCGGCCGAGGCGTTCGTGCACGACATCCTCGTCGAGCACCTGCACGCCGCGCTGGTGGTGGTCGGCGACAACTTCCGCTTCGGGCACCGGGCCGCCGGCGACGTGGCACTGCTGGAGCGGCTGGGCCGCACCTTCGGCTTCGGGGTGGAGAGCGGCCCGCTGGTCGCCGAGGCGGGGACGGTCTTCTCCTCCACGTACATCCGCTCCTGCATCGACGCGGGTGATGTGGCCGCGGCGGCCGCCGCGCTCGGCCGCCCGCACCGGGTCGAGGGCGTGGTGGTCCGCGGCGACCAGCGCGGACGCGAGCTGGGCTTCCCCACCGCCAACCTGCTGACCCACCGGTACGCGGCGGTCCCCGCCGACGGGGTGTACGCCGCTCGGCTGGTGCGTCGGGGCGGGGAGCCCCTGGCGGCGGCCGTCTCGATCGGCACCAACCCGACCTTCTCCGGGCGGGAGCGCCGGGTGGAGGCGTACGTGCTGGACTTCACCGGTGACCTGTACGGCGAGCGGCTGGCCTTGGACTTCGTGGCGCACCTGCGTGAGCAACGGACGTACGACGCGATCGAGCCGTTGATCGCCCAGATCGGCGAGGACGTCGAGCGGACCCGCCGGGCGCTCGGCTGACCTGGGGTGCGGCCGCCGGGAACGCCTCACGCGGCCCTTGACCGGGTGGTTCCCGACCGGGCTGGTAGTCTGGCAGGGACGTCGGCCGACCGACGCGGAGCCTCGCCTGCCTGCACGACGCCGCGGGTGCGAGGCACCGGTCCGTCCCCCGGTCATCGAGACCGCTCCGACGGACCTCACCGAACGACCCACGAACAGGGAGAACATGGCGCTCGACCAGGAAGCCAAGGCCAAGATCCGCTCCGAGTACGCGACCAAGGAGGGCGACACCGGCTCGCCCGAGGTGCAGGTCGCGGTCCTCACCAAGCGGATCGCCGAGCTCACCGAGCACCTGAAGGTGCACAAGCACGACCACCACAGCCGCCGTGGGCTGCTGCTGCTGGTCGGCCGGCGCCGTCGGCTGCTCAACTACGTCCAGAAGAAGGACATCAACCGCTACCGGTCGCTCATCGAGCGGCTCGGCCTGCGTCGGTGACCTGACGGGGGAGTGGCCTGCGGCCGCTCCCCCGTTCCGGTACCACTGAGAGAACCGGGCCACGCGACCACCTGAGAGGGAGCCGGTCGGCGTACCGGTCTCCGGTAGTGGCCCCCGGGCACCCCGGCATCCGCCGGTCACCCGGGCGCTTCGATCGAAGACCGGCCGTCTGAGCAGCTCCCGCGTCGTGGGCCCCCGATGCGAAGGAGCATTGCCGCACCATGACCGAGAATCGACTCGGCACCGAATCCCGCACCGCCACGATCGACAACGGGTCCTTCGGCACCCGTGAGGTCACCTTCTCCACCGGTCGGCTGGCCCGCCAGGCCGCCGGCTCCGTCATCGCCCAGCTCGGCGAGACCGTCGTGCTCTCCGCCACCACGGCCAGCAAGCAGCCGCGGGAGCAGTTCGACTTCTTCCCGCTGACGGTGGACGTCGAGGAGCGGATGTACGCCGCGGGCCGCATCCCCGGCTCGTTCTTCCGCCGCGAGGGCCGGCCCAGCGAGGACGCCATCCTCACCTGCCGGCTGATCGACCGGCCGCTGCGCCCGTCCTTCGTCAAGGGCCTGCGCAACGAGGTCCAGGTCGTCGAGACCGTGCTGGCGCTCGACCCGCAGCACCCGTACGACGTCGTGGCGATCAACGCCGCCTCGATGTCCACCAAGCTCTCCGGCCTGCCGTTCTCCGGCCCGATCGGGGCCACCCGGATGGGCCACATCGACGGCCAGTGGGTCGCCTTCCCGACCTACGAGGAGCTGGAGCGGGCCACCTTCGACATGGTGGTGGCCGGCCGGGTCCTGCCGGACGGCGACGTCGCGATCATGATGGTCGAGGCGGAGGCCACCGAGCACACCGTGAAGCTGGTCGCCGGCGGGGCCACCGCCCCGACCGAGGAGGTCGTCGCCAGCGGCCTGGAGGCCGCCAAGCCGGCCATCCGCGAGCTGTGCCGGGCGCAGAGCGAGCTGGCTGACGTGGCCGCCAAGCCGGTCGCCGAGTTCCCGGTCTTCCTCGACTACTCCGACGACGCGTACGACGCGGTGGCCGAGCTGGCCCGCGCCGACGTCGCCGAGGCCCTGAAGATCGCCGGCAAGCACGACCGCGAGGAGGCCCTGGACCGGGTCAAGGCCCGGGTCGCCGAGGAGCTCGGCCCGCGCTTCGAGGGCCGCGAGAAGGAGCTCTCCGCCGCCTTCCGGTCGCTGACCAAGGCCGAGGTCCGCAGCCGGGTGCTGCGCGAGCAGGTCCGCATCGACGGCCGGGGCACGCGCGACATCCGCCCGCTGACCGCCGAGGTCGGCGTGCTGCCGCGGGTGCACGGCTCGGCGCTGTTCGAGCGCGGCGAGACCCAGATCTTGGGCGTCACCACGCTGAACATGCTGCGGATGGAGCAGTCGCTGGACACCCTCTCCCCGGAGAAGTCCAAGCGCTACATGCACAACTACAACTTCCCGCCGTACTCCACCGGTGAGACCGGCCGGGTCGGCTCGCCGAAGCGGCGCGAGATCGGCCACGGCGCGCTGGCCGAGCGGGCGCTGATCCCGGTGCTGCCGTCGCGCGAGGAGTTCCCGTACGCCATCCGGCAGGTCTCCGAGGCGCTCGGCTCCAACGGCTCCACCTCGATGGGTTCGGTCTGCGCCTCGACGCTGGGCCTGCTGTCGGCCGGTGTGCCGCTGAAGGCCCCGGTCGCCGGCATCGCCATGGGCCTCATCTCCGACGAGGTCGAGGGCAAGACCCAGTACGTGACGCTGACCGACATCCTCGGCGCTGAGGACGCGTTCGGCGACATGGACTTCAAGGTCGCCGGCACCCGGGAGTTCGTCACCGCTCTCCAGCTCGACACCAAGCTCGACGGCATCCCGTCGGACGTGCTGGCCGCCGCGCTTCAGCAGGCGCACGAGGCCCGGCAGACCATCCTCGACGTGATGCAGCGGGCCATCGAGGCCCCGGCCGAGATGTCGGACTACGCCCCGCGGGTCACCACCGTGAAGATCCCGGTCGACAAGATCGGCATGGTGATCGGCCCGAAGGGCCAGACCATCAACGCCATCCAGGACGAGACCGGCGCCGAGATCTCCATCGAGGACGACGGCACCATCTACGTCGGCGCGACCAACGGCCCGTCGGCCCAGGCCGCGGTCGAGCGGATCAACGCGATCGCCAACCCGACCCTGCCGAAGGTCGGCGACCGGTTCCTCGGCACCGTGGTGAAGACCGCCCCGTTCGGCGCCTTCATCTCGCTGCTGCCCGGCCGCGACGGCCTGCTGCACATCTCCAAGGTGGGTGACGGCAAGCGGGTCGAGAAGGTTGAGGACTACCTCAACGTCGGCGACAAGGTCGAGGTGGAGATCGCCGACATCGACCAGCGCGGCAAGATCTACCTGGACAAGGTCCGCCCGGAGGGCGCCGAGGCGCCGGCCGCCGAGGAGGCCGCCGGTGGCGAGCGTCCCGCCGGCCGGGACCGGGGCGACCGGGGTCCGCGCGACCGCGGCGACCGCGAGCGCGGCGGCCGGGGCCCGGACCGTGGCGAGGGCGGCGAGGGCGGCGGCGAGTCCCGCCCGCGTCGCCGGACCCGGCACAGCTGATCCTCGATCGGCCGGGTGACGTCGACCGCGTCACCCGGCCGGCGGCGACTCCAGCCCGGCGCGTCCGATGACGCGCCGCGCCCTGGAGCCGTCACCCGGCGACTTCAGCCCGGCGCGTCTGACGCCGTGCCGCGGCCTGGAGCCGTCACCCGCACCACCCACCCCTCGTCGAACTGGAAGCAGGTTTTCGTGAGCCGGACCCGGCGTTCGTCTTTTCCTGCGGATCGACGGGGGGTGGCGCCGTCCGGTGCCGTCCGGCACGTGACCGGGGCCACCCGGTCCGCCGGCGGGCCGACCCGGGCGGTCACCCGCACGCTCAGCGACGACCCGCTCGGCGGCACCGTGCGCCGTACCGTGCTGCCCAGCGGGTTGCGCGTGCTCACCGAGGCGATCCCGGCGATGCGCAGCGTCTCGTTCGGCATCTGGGTCGCCATCGGCTCCCGGGACGAGACCGGGCCGCAGGCCGGCGCCGCGCACTTCCTGGAGCACCTGCTCTTCAAGGGCACGCACAAGCGCGGCGCGCTGGAGATCTCCTCGCAGATCGAGGCGGTGGGCGGCGAGACGAACGCCTTCACCACCAAGGAATACACCTGCTACTACGCCCGCGTGCTGGACGAGGACCTGCCCCTGGCCATCGACGTCATGTGCGACCTGGTCGCCGACTCGGTGCTGAACCCGGCCGATGTGGAGACCGAGCGCGGCGTCATCCTCGAAGAGATCGCCATGCACGACGACGAGCCCGGCGACGAGGTGCACGACCTGTTCGCCCGCGCCGTCTACGGCGACCACCCCCTCGGCCGACTGATCTCCGGCACCGAGGAGACGGTCACCCCGATGACCCGCCGGCAGATCCAGAACTTCTACCGCCGCACGTACACCGCGCCGCAGATCGTCATCGCCGCCGCCGGCAACCTCGACCACGCCGCCGTGGTCAAGCTGGTCCGCCAGGCCCTGCGCGGCACCCCGCTGGACACCGACCCGGCGGCACCGGCGCCGCACCGGCCGACCGCCCCGGCGGTACGCACGAAGCCGGCCACCACCCTGGTCGAGCCGAAGGAGACCGAGCAGGCGCACCTGATCCTCGGCTGCCCGGGCATCGACCGCATGGACGAGCGGCGCTTCGCTCTCGGGGTGCTCAACAACGTCCTCGGCGGCGGCATGTCCAGCCGGCTGTTCCAGGAGATCCGCGAGCAGCGCGGCCTGGCCTACTCGGTCTACTCGTACGCCAGCCAGTACGCCGACAGCGGCCTGTTCGCCGTCTACGCCGGCTGCGCCCCGGGCAAGTTGGACGAGGTGCTGCAGCTGACCCGCGCCGAGCTGGCCAAGGTGGCCGCCGAGGGGATCACCGAGGCCGAGCTGGCCCGGGGCAAGGGGATGAGCAAGGGCTCCTTCGTCCTCGGGCTGGAGGACACCGGGTCCCGGATGAGCCGGCTGGCCAAGGGTGAGCTGCTCTACGGCGACCTGATGCCGGTGGACGAGCTGCTCGCCCGGGTCGACGCGGTGACCCTGGACGACGTGAACGGCCTGGCCGCCGACCTGCTCAGCCGCCCGATGTCCCTGGCGGTGGTCGGCCCGTTCGACGAGTCCGCCTTCGCGGCGTCCCGCTGAGCGCTCCCGTCGGGGTGACCGCGTCCCGCTGACCGGTCCCGTGGGGTGACCGCGTCCTGATTGGGATAGGTTGTGCCCCGTGACTGACGAGCAGGAGAAGAACCTGGCCGGGCCGGTCCGGGTCGGCGTGCTGGGTGCCCGTGGCCGGATGGGCATGGAGGTCTGCAAGGCGGTCGACGGGGCCCCCGACATGGACCTGGTGGCGATGGTCGACCAGGGCGACGGGCTGTTCGCCGCCTCCGACGCCGGCGCCGAGGTGGTCGTCGACTTCACCACCCCGGACGTCGTCATGGACAACCTGCACTGGTGCATCGACCAGGGCATCAACGTGGTGGTCGGCACCACGGGCTTCACCGAGCAGCGCCTGGAGCGGGTGCGCGGCTGGCTGGCGCGCAAGCCGGGCGTGGGCGTGGTGATCGCCCCGAACTTCGGCATCGGGGCGGTGCTGATGATGCAGTTCGCCGCCCGCGCCGCCCGGCACTTCGAGTCGGTCGAGATCATCGAGCAGCACCACCCGCGCAAGCTGGACGCCCCCAGCGGCACCGCCACGCACACGGCGCGGCTGATCGCCCAGGCCCGCGCCGAGGCCGGCCTCGGTCCCGTGCCGGACGCCACCCGGGACGAGGTGCCGGGCGCGCGCGGCGCCGAGATCGACGGGGTACGCGTGCACGCCGTCCGCGCCACCGGTCTGGTCGCCCACCAGGAGGTGCTCTTCGGCACCACCGGCGAGACGCTGACCATCCGCCACGACTCGTACGACCGGGCCTCGTTCATGCCCGGCGTGCTGCTCGCCGTGCGGGAGGTGCGCAACCGGCCGGGCCTCACGGTCGGCCTGGACGCCCTGCTCGACTGAGCGCCCCCGTCCCGCCAGAATCCGGTCGTCACGCAGCCAGGCCGCGCCTAGGGTCGCGTACATGATCGATTCTGCGCTCCGCGACCGCGCCGGCCGGCAGGTGACCCTGCGTCCCGTCGACGACGACAACTGGCGGGCGGTGGCGGACGTGGCGCCTCGCGACGACCAGCGCGCCTGGGTGCCCGCCCTGGCCGCCCGCTACCTGGTGCTGACCATGCGCTCGGACGTCTGGACCTCGCTGGCCGTGTACGCGGACGAGACGGTGGTCGGGCACGTCATGTGGGGCGTGGACGACGACGGCTCCCGGTGGATCGGCGGCATGGTGATCGACGCCGCCGAGCAGGGCCGGGGTGTCGGCCGGGCCGCCGTGCGCACCCTCGCCGACTGGCTAGCCACGCAGGGCCACCCGATCCGCCTCAGCTACCACCCGGACAACACCCAGGCCGCCACCCTCTACCAATCCCTCGGCTTCCACCCGACGGGCGCCATGGAGGACGACGAACTGATCGCCGAACTAACCCCCGCCTGACCCACCCCACCCCACCCCACCCACCCGCCTGCGGTGATCATGAAGTTGTTGCGGCCGGCACCGGCGTGTCGGGACAACAACTTCATGATCAACCGCCGCGGGCGGGCGGGGCGACACCGCGTCAGCGCGGGGCGGGGGTGTCCGTGGTGGGGCGCTGGGTGGGGATGTGAGGGGTGGTGGTCACCGTTAGGGTCGTGGGGAGGCCGGTGACGGTGGGGTGGCCGGCCTGGTCGACCTGGACGGTGACCGGGGCGCCGGCGACGCGGAGGCCGTCGACCGCGAGCGCGCCCAGCTCCGGGCCGGCCAGCGGGCTCAGCCGCACCCGACCGGCCGGCACGTCGGGGTAGATGCCCACGCCGGCCTGGAGCAGCAGCACGGCGGCCGCCGCCGACCAGGCCTGCGGCCGGCACGCGGCCGGGTACGGGACCGGTCGGCCGAGCACCGCCCGGTCGTCGCCGGCGTGCAGCTCGGGGAGGCGGTAGTCGAACGCCTCGGCGGCGGCAAGCAGCCCGTCGGCGAGCCGGAGCGCGGCGTCGGCGAAGCCGGCCCGGGCCAGCCCGCCGACCACGATGGCGGTGTCGTGCGTCCAGATCGACCCGCAGTGGTAGGACAGCGGGCTGAACCCGGCGTCGTCGGTGGACATGGTGCGCAGCCCGAATCCGCCGGCCAGCGCCTCGGTGGACAGCAGCGCCGCCACCTGCGCCGACTCGGCGTCCGAGAGCAGCCCGGTGCCGAGCAGGTGACCGATGTTGCTGGTCAGCGAGTCGACCGGGCGCTTGTCCCGGTCCAGCGCCAGCGCGGGCTGCGGGCCGTACCGGCCGTCCACCCAGAACGCATCGCGGAACCGCCGGGCCAGCCGGTCGGCGTACTCCCGCCAGCGGTCGCCGCCCGGGCGGCCGAAGGCGTCGAGCAGGTCGGCGCCGTGCACCGCCGCCTGGTACGCGTACCCCTGCACCTCGGACAGCACGATGGGCGACTGCGCCTGCCGGCCGTCGCGGAACCGGATCGAGTCGCCCGAGTCCTTCCAGCCCTGGTTGGCCAGGCCGCTGCCGCTGGTGTCGACGTACTCGACGAAGCCGTCGCCGTCGGCGTCGGCGTGCTCGCCGAGCCAGCCGAGCGCCGCCTCCAAATGCGGGAGCAGCGGCTCGACCTGGTCGGCGGCGAGACCCCAGCGCCAGGCGTCGTGCAGCAGGCCGACCCAGAGCATGGTGGCGTCGACCGTGCCGTAGTAGGCCGGCGGCAGCCGCAGCTCGTGGGCGGGCAGGCTGAACTCGTGCCGGCGCAACTCGTGCAGGATCTTGCCGGGCGCCTCGCCGGTGGCCGGGTCGACCCTGGTGCCCTGCCGGCGCGCGAGGACGCGCAGCGTCCCGGCGGCCAGTTCGGTGCCGAGCGGCAGCATCATCCGGGCGGCCCAGAGGCTGTCCCGGCCGAAGAGGGTGAGGAACCAGGGCACGCCGGCGCCGAGGAACACGTCCCCGGGGTGGGCCGGGTCGGCCAGCCGCAGCCCGCGCAGGTCGGCCAGGGAGCGGTCGAGCAGCCGGACCAGGCGGCGGTCGTCGGCACGTACCTGCGGGACGGACCACTCGGGGCCGGCCGGCGGGGCGACCACCACGGCCTTCGGGTCGGTGACGGTGAGCCGCCAGCGCAGCGTCACGGCGTCGCCGGGGGCGAGGTCGACCGGCCAGCTCAGCCGGGGCGCGAGGGCCCGGTCGCCGGTGGCGTCGACGGTCGCCGCCTCGCCGGTGACCGTGACGGTGACGCCCTCGGCGGCCCACTGGACCCGGCCGGGCTCGCCGGACTTCGCCTCCAGCGGCGCCCCGTTCCCGCCGGACTTGACCAGCTCGATCGGGGCGAGGTCGCAGCCCAGGTCGACGCTGACCGTGGCGCGGACGGGGGCCGCGGCGGTGGAGGTGACCCGGATCTCCTCGCTGACGCCGTGCGGGCCGGCCTCCCGGATGCGGTCGATCCGGACGGTCGGGTCGGGGCCGGGGTCGCCGAGCCAGCGGGCCAGGGTGACGAAGCGGACCCCGTGGGGTCCGGCCGCCCCGTGGGCCACCGCCTCCGGTTCCCGGTCGTCAACGCGCAGCTCGGCGCGGGAGAGTACGCGGGCGTCGGCGTGGAACACGCCCTGGACGCCGCTCGGCCGGATCTGACCCGCCGCGTCGCCCAGCGCGCTGGTGGGGGCGTGGACCGCCCCGACCAGCTCGTGCAGCAGGGGTTGCAGGTGGCGTTCGGACACGGGGAACTCCTGGTGCTGATCGGGTGGCCGGAGCGTGTCTTGACAACTGACTCCGGCCCGGTGCAGAGTGCGAAACATTCCAGAAACTTTGAACGATCTAATCCTGCCGTATCCACGTTGGAACGTTCAAGGCGGCGAGAGGGACTCAATGGCTGAAAAGGTGACCATCTCGACGGTGGCCCGGCATGCCCAGGTGAGCCGGCAGACGGTCTCCAACGTCCTCAACGCGCCGCACATCGTCCGGGACGAGACCCGGCGCCGGGTGGAGGAGGCGATCGCCGCGCTGGGCTACCGGGCCAACCAGGCCGCCCGGCAGATGCGGACCGGTCGCTCCCGGCTCGTCGCGGTCCGGATCGAGCCCACCCGGGACGGGATCAACGGCTCGGTGCTCGACCGGTTCCTGCACGGCCTCACCGAGACCGCCGACGCCGCCGGCTATCGGGTTCTGCTCTACACCGCCCGCGACGACGGACACGAGATCGACACCTACGACGACCTGCTCGGCGCGTACGACCTGGACGGTTTCGTGCTCACCGGCACCGACCACGGTGACCCGCGGACCGCCTGGCTGGCCGAGCGGAACGTGCCGTTCGTGACCTTCGGCCGACCCTGGGACGCCGCCGAGGCCCATCCCTGGGTCGACGTCGACGGCGCGGCCGGCACCGCGCAGGCCACCCAGCGGCTGCTCGACACCGGCCACCGCCGGATCGGCTTCATCGGCTGGCCGGCGGGTTCCGGCGTCGGCGACGACCGGCGTTCCGGCTGGCGTACCGTCATGGCCGCCGCCGGCCTGGACGGCGCCGCCGCACCCCAGCGCGAGACCGAGGACGGCATCGCCCACGGCGAGCGGGAGATGCGGGCGCTGCTCGCCGCCGACGAACCGCCCACCGCGGTGGTCTGCGTCAGCGACTCGCTCGCCCTCGGCGCCCTCCAGGCGGTACGCGCGGTGGCCGCCTCCGTCGCCGTCGTCGGCTTCGACGACACCCCGGTGGCCGCCGTGGTCGGGCTGACCAGCGTCAGCCAGCCGCTCGCGGCTGCCGCCGCCCGCTGCTTCGAGCTGCTCACCGGCCTGCTCGACGGTCAGCCCACCGACCCACACGTGCTACTCAGCCCCACGCTCGTGCTCCGGCACACCGCGTGATCCCCCATCCCCACCAGGAGAATGAGATGACACCTCGCACCCTCACCCGGGCGGCGCTGGCCGGCCTCACGGCCGCCGCGCTGTTCGGCACCGCCGCCTGCGGCAGCGGGTTCGACGACTCCGCGAAGGACACCAAGCAGTCCAGCGGTCCGGCCAACCTGCAGATCATGATCGGCTCCTCCGGCGACGCCGAGACCAAGGCGGTGCAGGACGCCGCCGCGAAGTGGGCCTCCTCCTCCGGCAACACCGCCACGGTGACTCCGGCCCAGGACCTGACCCAGCAGCTCGGCCAGGCCCTCGCCGGCGGCACCCCGCCGGACGTCTTCTACGTCGACGCGTCCCGGTTCGCCGACTACGCCAGCGTCGGCGCGCTGGAGCCGTACGGCGACAAGGTCAGCAACAAGGACGACTTCTACGAGAGCTTGCGGAACACCTTCACCTATGACGGCAAGCTCTACTGCGCGCCGAAGGACTTCTCCACCCTGGCGCTCGAGATCAACACCGACCTGTGGGCCAAGGCCGGCCTGACCGACGCCGACGTGCCGACCACCTGGGACCAGCTCACCGCCGCCAGCCAGAAGATCAAGGCGAAGGGCATGGTGGCGCTCGCCCTCGGCGACACCCGGGACCGGATCGGCGCGTTCATGGTGCAGAACGGCGGCTGGCTGATGAGCAAGGACGGCAAGCAGCCGACCGCCGACACCCCGGAGAACCTCCAGGCCCTCGAGTACGTCAAGGGCCTGCTCACGAACGGCTACGCGAAGTTCCCGAAGCAGCTCGACGCCGGCTGGTCCGGTGAGGCGTTCGGCAAGGGCAAGGCCGTGATGACCATCGAGGGCAACTGGATCAAGGGTGCCCTGAAGAACGACTTCCCGAACGTGAAGTACAAGGTCGTCCCGCTGCCGGCCGGCCCGAAGGGCCAGGGCACCCTCTCCTTCACCCAGTGCTGGGGCATCGCCGCGAAGTCGAAGTTCAAGGACCAGGCGATCAAGTTCGTCGAGGCGATGACCGCCGGCGACCAGCAGATCGCCTTCGCCAACGCGTTCGGCGTGATGCCGTCCCGGCAGTCCGTCCGCGACCAGTACACCAGCGCCTTCCCGGCGGACAAGCCGTTCATCGACGGCGCCGCGTACGCCCAGGGCCCGGTGAACGCACCGAAGATGGACAGCGTGCTGCGCGACCTCGAGGCCGGCCTGCAGGGCCTGGCCAACGGTGACCCGAAGAGCATCCTGGCGAACTTCGACAAGAACGCCAAGGCGGCGCTCGGCGGCTGAGCGTGACCGGAGGGGCCCGCGTCGCGGGCCCCTCCGTGTCGGCTCCCACTCGAAGGAGGGAGGGGAGATGGCTACGGAGGCGCTTACCGCCCCGGCCACCACACCGGCCGGCCCGTCGCGCCGCCGCCGCAGGGGCATCCGCGGCAACGAGAACATCGCCGGCTGGCTCTTCGTCGCGCCGGTGATCGTGATCCTCGGGCTGTTCCTGCTGCTGCCGATCCTGATGGCGCTCTGGGTGAGCCTCACCGACTGGAACGGCCAGGGCAGCCCGTTCACCGCGGACGTGCCGTTCGTCGGCGGAAAGAACTACACCCGGCTGTTCACCGAGGACGGGCTCGACCGCCGGGACTTCATGACCAGCATCCGCAACAACATGTACTACGTGGGGATTGTGGTGCCGGCGCAGACCGTGCTCGCCCTCGGCCTCGCACTGATCGTGAACAACCGGATGCTCAAGGGAAAGGGCTTCTTCCGCAGCGCCTTCTACTTCCCCTCGGTCACCAGCTCGGTGGCGATCAGCGTGGTGTTCCTGTTCCTGTTCGCCAACTCCGGCGCGGTCAACAAGCTGCTCGGCTTCCTCGGCCTCGACGGGCCGGAGTGGTTCGCCGACTCCCGCGGCGTGCTGCACCTGCTGCTCGGCGTCGTCGGGGTGGACTCCCCGCCCGCCGCGCTCACTTCCGGCGGCCCGTTGGGGCTGACCTGGTGGGACTGGCTCTCCGGGCCGAGCGTCGCGATGATGTCGATCATCTGCTTGGTGATCTGGACCACCTCGGGCACCTTCATGCTGCTGTACCTGGCCGCGTTGCAGAACGTGCCAGTGGCGCTCGACGAGGCCAGCACGCTCGACGGGGCGACCCGCTGGCAGCGGTTCCGCTACGTCACCCTGCCACTGATCAAGCCGACCACCTTCCTGGTGGTCACCCTCGGCCTGATCGGCTGCTGGCAGGTCTTCGACCAGGTGTACGTGATGAGCCAGGGCGACCCGGCCAAGACCACCCTCACCCCGGCGTACCTGTCGTACCGCACCGCGTTCCGGGACTTCGACTACGGCTCGGGGGCGGCGATCTCGTTCGTGCTGTTCCTGATCATCATCCTGTTTACCCTGCTCCAGCGCCGGGTGATGGCCGACCGGGACGGATCCCGGCGCGGCCGGTGGTGGCGGCGACGCGTACCGGAAGGGTCCTGACATGGCCGTGCTGACCGACCGGCCGGCGGCGCCCGTCGCGCCGCGCGCCGACCGCGGGCCGCGTGCCCGGGTCAACCGCATCCTGGGGTACGCGGTCCTGATCTTCTTCGGGCTGGTCTTCCTCTACCCGTTTGTGATCCAGCTCGGCAACTCGTTCAAGACCGAGCCGGACGCGGCGGCGAACCCGCTCTCGCCGGTGCCCGACCCGGTGACGCTGGCCGGCTTCGAGCGGATCTTCGCGGGCACCAACTTCCCACTCTGGCTGGGTAACTCGCTGCTGGTCACCGTGCTGGTCACGCTCGGCCGGGTCTTCTTCGACTCGCTCGCCGGGTACGCCCTGGCCCGGCTGCGCTTCCGGGGCCGGGCCGGGCTCTTCGCCGCGGTCATCGCGGTGATGGCGGTGCCCGGCGTGGTGCTGCTGATCCCGAAGTTCCTGGTGCTCAAGCAGCTCGGCCTCTACGACAGCTACGCGGGCCTGGTGGTGCCGCTGCTGGCGGACGCGGCCGGGGTGTTCATCATGAAGCAGTTCTTCGAGTCGATCCCGGTCAGCGTGGAGGAGGCGGCCCGGATCGACGGCGCCGGAGTGTTCCGCACCTTCTGGTCCGTGGTGCTGCCGATGGCGCGGCCCGCGTTGATCACGCTGACCATCCTGTCGTTCCAGGGCTCCTGGAACGAGTTCCCGCACAGCCTGGTCTCGGTCCAGGACCCGCACCTGTTCACCCTGCCCCGCGGGCTGGCCGACCTGGTCAGCGGCTCGCTCGGCAAGGGCACGCAGTACCCGCTCAAGCTGGGTGCGGCGTTGCTGGCCACGATCCCGGTGGCGGTGCTGTTCGTGATCTTCCAGCGCTACTTCGTGCGGGGCGCCAACGAGGGCGCCGACAAGGGCTGACCGGCGCGCGGCCGGTCCCGACCCGGGGCCGGCCGCGGGCGGCGGCCGGTCAGGACGGCTCGGTGGGCACGCCGACGTGCAGCCGGAGCTGCGGGACGAGCATGTCGTCCACGTCCAGCGCACGGGCCGCGCCGTCCGGCTCCCAACCGGTCGAGGTGAGGAACTTCCGGGTCGCCGCGTCCCCGTCGAACGCCCAGGCCACCGCCCGGGTGAAGCCGTCGGACCGCCACCCGTCGACGGCGGCGGCGAGCAGCCGGCTGCCGTGCCCGCGCCGGCCCCAGCGCGGCTCGACCAGCAGGTCGGTCACCGCCGCCACGCCGTCGCCGAGCGCGTCGGTCGGCTCGCCCGGGGCGAGCGCCTCGGCATCGGCCGGACCGGAAGCGGCGAACCCCACCAGATACGATTGCTCGGCCTGTTCGACGGCGACGAGCACGCGGTGCGCGCCCGAGGGCGGCTCCTGCACCGCCACGCTCCACCGCCGGGCGAGGTACGCCTCGTCCAGGTTGTCGAGCACGTGCCGGGGCAGGATCCGGCGGTACGCGACCCGCCAGGTCGCGAGCTGGATGCGTGCGATCTCGCCGGCGTCTTCCGGACGCGCGGGGCGGACGTACCCGAGAGCCATGGCACGTGAGCCTACGCAGGGCGAGGGAGGCGACGGTGGCGCAGGGTGCCAGGCGGACGATCGCGCAGGTCGTCGCCGTGGTGGTGCTCGCCGTCGCGGTGGCCGCCTTCCTGTCGGAGGCGGCCGTGCGGCACGGCTTCTTCGACCTCAACGTCTACCGGGGCGCGCTGAACTACTGGGTGCACGACGGCGGGGAGATCTACGACTTCCTCCGCGCCAGGACCCAGTACGGGTTCACCTACCCGCCGTTCGCCGCCCTGGTGATGCTGCCGATGGCGTACCTGTCGTGGCACGCGGCGATCACGGTGAGCGTGGCCGCCACCGTGGTGGTCAGCACCGTGGTCATCTGGTGGCTGGTCGACCCGATCGCCCGCCGCGCCGGGTGGACCCGCTGGTTCGCCCTGGCGGTGGCGGTCTGCCTGGCCGCCGCGTTCGAGCCGATGCGCGAGACGGTCAACTTCGGCCAGGTCAACATGCTGCTGCTCTTCCTGGTGGCGGTGGACCTGCTGCGGCTGCTGCCGGCCGGCAGCCGGTGGGCCGGGGTGGGGGTCGGCCTGGCCACCGCGATCAAGCTGACCCCCGGCATCTTCATCGTCTACCTGCTGGTCACCGGGCGCTGGCGGGCCGCGTTCACCGCGATGGGCGCGGCGGCCGGGGCCACCCTGCTGGCCGGCGCGCTCTTCCCCGACGCCTCCCGCGAATTCTGGACCGAGGCGCTGTGGAACACCGACCGGGTGGGCGAACTCGCCTTCGTCTCGAACCAGTCGCTGCGCGGGGTGGTGGCTCGGCTGAACCCGGAGCACCCGAGCACCCTCGCCTGGCTGGTGCTGGTGCTCGCCACGCTGGCGGTCTGGGGCTGGCGCTCGCGCGCCGCGGTGACCGCCGGTGACGAGGCGACCGGGCTGGCCCTGACCGGCGCGGTGATGTGCCTGGTCAGCCCGGTGACCTGGGTGCACCACCTGGTCTGGCTGCTGCCGGGGCTGATCCTGCTGGTCGACAACGGCATGGCGGCGCCCGCGCGCAGCCGCCGGCGCCGTCTCCTGCTGGCCGCCGCGCTCGTCGGGTACGCCTTCCTGATCAGCCGGATCGTCTGGCGGTTCGAGCGCGACTTCAGCGGCGTGACCGGCTTCCTCGGCAGCAACACCTACGTCTGGATCAGCCTGGCGCTGCTGCTCGGCCTGCCGATCCGGCACTGGGCCGCGTCGGCCGACGGCGGGGCCGCCGACCGGGGTGGCCCGTCCGGGTCAGGTGTCGAGGCGGGCGGTGTAGCGCACCTCCCGCAGCAGAGCGGGGTCTTGCCCGCCGGAGAGCGGCAGCCGGTAGACGGACTCGGTGCCGTCCGGTGACAGCCCGGCCCGCTCGTAGAAGCGCCGGGCCCGGGCGTTGTCGCTGAGCACCCAGAGTCGATACTCCGTCCAGCCCCGCTCGGCCAGGCCGGCCCGGGCCGCCGCCAGCAGCGCCCGGCCGGTCCCGGCGCCCCAATGGGTGGGCTCGACGTACATCGCCAGGATCTCCCCGTACGCCGGGTCGAGGTCGCCCCGGTCCTGGTTGTTCCGGTACGGCCCGAAGGTGGCGAACCCGGCGACCGCCCCGTCGACCTCGGCGAGCAGGGTGGTGAACGGGTGCGCCGGGTCGGCCGTGCCCAGGTCCCGGCGGCGCTGCGCCCAGGCGGCCGGGTTCAGCCGGCGCAGCACCTCGTCCGGCATGATCCCGGCGTACCCGGCCTGCCAGCCGCGCACGTGCACCTCGGCGATCGCCGCCGCGTCGTCCGGCTCCTCCCGGCGGATGGTCAGCATGGGTCCGTTCTATGCCTCGACCGGCGGTCGGTCCAGCGCCCGCCGCCGCGTGGCGGCCATAATTCGGCCTCCGCGCCGCTAGGCGGCGCGCTGTCCGAACGAAGGCTGTCGTACGCGTGGACTAGGGTCGGCGGACGATGGCCGCACCGGAATCGCTCTCGCTCGCCCAGGCCCGCCGCGTGGCCCTCGCCGCCCAGGGCTTCGCCGACCCGCCGCCCACCGGGGTGCCGACCCGCCGGCACCTGCGCCGGGTGTTGGACCGGGTCGGGCTGATCCAGATGGACTCGGTCAACGTCCTGCAACGCGCCCACTACCTGCCGCTCTACAGCCGGCTCGGGCCCTACCCGACCACCCTGCTCGACGCCGCCGCCTACCGGCGCCCCCGGGAGCTGTTCGAATACTGGGGGCACGAGGCGTCGCTGATCCCGGTCGGCCTGCACCCGGCGCTGCGCTGGCGGATGGCCAAGGCCCGCGACGAGGCCTGGGGCGGGATGCGCCGGATCGCCCAGGAGCAGCCCGAGCTGGTCGCCTGGGTGCGCGACGAGGTGGCCGCCCGGGGGCCGCTCACCGCCGCCGAGATCGAGCACGACGCGCCCAGGGAGACCGGCAACTGGGGCTGGAACTGGTCGGCGGTCAAGCGGGCGCTGGAGTTCCTGTTCTGGTCCGGCGAGGTGACCGCCGCCGAGCGCACCAGCTCCTTCGCCCGCCGCTACGACCTGCCCGAGCGGGTGCTGCCGGCCGCGGCGCTCGACGCGCCCACCCTGAGCGACGCCGACGCCCACCGCACGCTGGTGGCGATCGCCGCCCGGTCGCTGGGCGTGGCGGCCGAGCCGGAGCTGCGCGACTACTTCCGGCTGCCGGTGGCCGGGGCGCGGCGGGCGATCGCCGAGCTGGTCGACGCGGGCGAGCTGACCCCGGTCACGGTGCCGGGCTGGCGGCAGACCGCCTACCTGCACGGCTCGGCCCGGCTGCCCCGCTGGGTCCGGGGCAACACCCTGGTCAGCCCGTTCGACCCGCTGGTCTGGGAGCGGGCCCGCACCGAGCGGCTGTTCGGCTTCTCCTACCGGATCGAGATCTACGTGCCCGCCCCGCAGCGGGTCCACGGCTACTACGTGCTGCCCTTCCTGCAGGGCGAGCGGTTCACCGCCCGGGTCGACCTCAAGGCCGACCGCCGGGCGGGGGTGCTGCTGGTGCCGGCCGCGTGGGTCGAGCCGGGGGCGGACCCGGGGGAGACCGCGGTGGCCCTCGCCGCCGAGCTGTACCGGCTCGCCGGTTGGCTCGGCCTGGACGCGGTCGCCCCGCCGGCGGCCGGCGACCTGGCGGCCCCGCTGGCCGCCGCGCTGGTGGGCGTGGCGGGTGTACGGTGAGCGCGTGACGAGCGTTGACCGGCCGGCCTCGCCGCCCGACCCGCAGACGGTCCCCGTTCCGGAGTCGCCGCACTGGCCCGCCGGAGCGGCGTACGCTCCCGTCGAGCCGGACCGGATCACCCGCCTCGTGCTCCGGCTGCACGCCCGCGCCCCGCGCTGGGCGGTGCCCCTCGCCGCGGTCGGCTGCGTCGGGCTCGGCATGGCGTACGCCCTGCTCAGTGACCCCACCCACAGCGATCCGGACGCCCGGCCCACCTGCCTGCTCAAGCTCACCACCGGGCTGGACTGCCCGGGCTGCGGCGGCACCCGGGCCCTCTGGTACGTGCTGCACGGCGACCTGCCGGCCGCGGCCCGGCACCACTTCCTCTTCGTCTTCTCGCTGCCCTTCCTGGCCTACCTCTTCGTCACCTGGGCCGGAAACCGGGCGTTCGGCTGGCGGCTGCCGGAGCTGCGGCTCAGCCCGAAGGTGCTCGGCGGCTTCCTGGCCTTCTGGCTGGCCTTCTCGGTGCTGCGCAACCTCCCCTGGGCACCGTTCACCGCCCTCTACGTCTGATCCGCGCTCCGGCGTGCGCCGGTTCACGTCCGCGCGCCCAAGTTTCCCCACGGGCCCACCGGCCACTACAGTCGCAGGAATGCCGGACATGGTGCAGCCCCAGGTCAAGCTCATCGCGTGGACCCAGTTCCAGGCCCCCGACGACGTGCCGTGGTCGACCGACGCCGAGGGGGGCCAGGCCCTCGCCGAATTCGCCGGTCGGGCCTGCTACCAGAGCTGGAAGAAGCCGAACCCGGCCACCGCCACCAACGCCGGCTACCTGGCGCATATCCTCGAGGTCGGGCACCTGTCCGTGCTGGAGCACGGCTCGGTGAGCTTCTACTTCAGCGGGGTGTCCCGGTCCTTCACCCACGAGCTGATCCGGCACCGGCACTTCTCCTACTCCCAGCTCTCCCAGCGCTACGTCCCGGAGCGGGACGCCGCGATGGTCGAGCCGAGGGTGATCGCCGAGGACCCGGAGCTGCACAAGAAGTTCGTCGAGGCGGCCGAGGCGAGCGTGCGGGCGTACAACGAGCTGCTGGAGGGCCTGGAGGCGCGCTTCGCCGACGAGCCCAACCCGACGCTGCGCCGCAAGCAGGCCCGGCAGGCGGCCCGCGCGGTGCTGCCCAACGCCACCGAGACCCGAATCGTGGTCACCGGCAACTACCGGGCCTGGCGGCACTTCATCAAGATGCGCGCGACCGAGCAGGCCGACGTGGAGATCCGCGAGCTGGCCGTGGAGTGCCTGCGGCAGCTCCAGGGCGTCGCGCCGAACGTCTTCGCCGATTTCGTGATCACCACCCTGCCCGACGGCACCGAGGTGGCGGCCAGCCCGCTCGCCGAGTGACTCCTGCGCCCTTCCCCACCGGGGCTCCGGTGCTCGTCCGCTAGGTTGTGAACATGACGCACGACCACCCTGCCGCCCCGGCCCGGGGCGCGTCGCGCCCGTTCGGGCGACTGCTCACGGCCATGGTGACGCCGTTCACCGCCGACGGGTCGCTCGACCTGGACGGCGCGGTACGGCTCGCCCAGCACCTCGTAGACGAGCAGGGCAACGACGCGCTGGTGCTCAACGGCACCACGGGCGAGTCGCCGACCACCACCGACGCGGAGAAGGAGAGCCTGATCCGCGCCGTCGTGGAGGCGGTCGGCGACCGGGCCCGGATCGTCGCCGGGGTCGGCACCAACGACACCCGGCACACCATCGAACTGGCGGTGCAGGCGGAGAAGGCCGGCGCGCACGGCCTGCTGGTGGTCACGCCGTACTACAACAAGCCGCCGCAGAGCGGCCTGCTGCGGCACTTCACCGCGGTCGCCGACGCCACCGGGCTGCCGATCATGCTGTACGACATCCCGCACCGGGCCGGCACCGCGATCGCCACCGACACGCTGCTGAAGCTGGCCGAGCACGGCCGGATCGTCGCGGTCAAGGACGCCAAGGGCGACCTCAGCGCCACCTCGGAGGTGCTCAGTCGCAGCGATCTCGCCTTCTACTGCGGCGAGGACTCGCTGACCCTGCCCGCCCTCGCGGTCGGCGCGGTCGGCGTGGTGGGCACCTCGACGCACTTCACCGGGGTGCCGACCAAGCAGATGATCGAGGCGTACGAGGCGGGAGACGTCAACACCGCCCTGGCGCTGCACCGCCGGCTGCTGCCCCTGTTCACCGGCGTCTTCCGTACCCAGGGCGTGATCCTGGTGAAGGCCGGACTGGCGGCCAAGGGCCTGCCGGCCGGCCCGGTACGCCCGCCGCTGGTGGACGCCACCGCGGCCGAACTGGCCCAGCTGCGCGCCGACTGCGCGGCGGCCGGCCTGCCCCTTCCCGAATGATCGAACGACACGACGGACGCCGGCTGACGGCGTCGCAGAATGAGGTGGACGCGTGACCGAGGCGCACATCGAGGGCGAACTGCCCCCGCCACTGCCGGAAGGCGGCCTGCGGATCATCCCGCTCGGCGGACTCGGCGCCATCGGCCGGAACATGACGGTCTTCGAGTACGACGGCAAGCTGCTGATCGTCGACTGCGGGGTGCTCTTCCCCGACGTCGAGCAGCCGGGCGTGGATCTCATCCTGCCCGACTTCGGCCCGATCCTGGACCGGCTCGACGACATCCAGGCGATCGTGCTCACCCACGGCCACGAGGACCACATCGGCGCGGTGCCGTACCTGCTCGCCCACAAGGCGGACATCCCGCTGGTGGGCTCGCAGTTCACCCTGGCCCTGGTCGAGGCGAAGCTGGCCGAGCGGCGGATCCAGCCCTACACGCTGACCGTGCGGGAGGGGCAGCGGGAGCGCCTCGGCCCGTTCGAGTGCGAGTTCTTCGCGGTCAACCACTCGATCCCGGACGCGCTCGCGGTGGCCATCCGGACCGGGGCCGGCCTGGTGCTGCACACCGGCGACTTCAAGATGGACCAGCTCCCGCTGGACGGCCGGATCACCGACCTGGCCGGCTTCGCCCGGCTCGGCGCCGAGGGCGTGGACCTGCTGCTGTCGGACTCCACCAACGCGGAGATCCCCGGCTTCGTCACCCCCGAGCGGGAGATCGGCCCGGTCCTGGACTCGATCTTCCAGAAGGCGCGCGGCCGGATCATCGTCGCCTCGTTCGCCTCGCACGTGCACCGGGTGCAGCAGGTCTTCGACTCGGCGATCGAGCACGGCCGCAAGGTGGCCCTGATCGGCCGCTCGATGGTCCGCAACATGGGCATCGCCCGTGACCTCGGCCTGCTCAACATCCCGCCGGGGCTGGTGGTCGGCCTGGAGGAGGCCACCGCCCTGCCGCCGGAGCAGATCGTGCTGATGTCCACCGGCTCGCAGGGCGAGCCGATGAGCGCGCTGGGCCGGATGGCCAGCGGCGACCACCGGCACATCACCATCGCCCCGGGCGACACCGTGGTGCTCGCCTCGTCGCTGGTGCCCGGCAACGAGACGTCGGTCTACCGGGTGATCAACCGGCTGGCCCGGGCCGGCGCGGTGGTGGTGCACAAGGACGTGGCCAAGGTGCACGTCTCCGGCCACGCCCCGGCCGGCGAACTGCTCTACCTGCTCAACGTCACCCGCCCCAGCAACCTGATGCCGGTGCACGGCGAGTGGCGGCACCTGCGGGCGCACGCCCGGCTCGGCATCGAGTCCGGCGTCGCGCCGGACCGGGTGGTGCTCTGCGAGGACGGCGACGTGGTCGACCTGGTCGACGGGCGGGCCAGCCTGGTCGGCCACGTGAAGAGCCGCTACGTCTACGTCGACGGCCTCGCCGTCGGCGACGTCAGCGAGTCGCTGCTCACCGAGCGCCGGATCCTCGGCGACGGCGGCTTCATCGCCGCCACCGTGGTGGTCGACTCGGTCACCGGCAAGGTGGTCGGCGGGCCGACCGTCTCGGCGAAGGGTTTCTCCGAGGACCCGGAGGCGTTCAGCCCGGTGGTCCCGCTGGTCACCGAGGCGCTGAACCGGGCCGCCGCGGACGGCATCACCGACCCGCACCAGCTCCAGCAGATCGTCCGGCGCACCGTCGGGCGCTGGGTCAATGACGCGTACCGGCGCCGGCCGATGATCGTCCCGACGGTCGTCGAGGTCTGACCCCACCGGCTTCCGGCGCCGGTCCACCGTCCGCGGTGGACCGGCGCTGCCGTTTCCGGGTACGCCGGGCGACTACGGGGACCGGGTCGCGGCCGCCACCGCCCAGGCCGCCGCGCCACGTTTCGGTCAGGGCAGCGCGGCGACCGCCTCGGCGTACGCGGCCCCGGTGCTGACGGCGGCGGCGACCAGCACCACGAGCTGCGCCGGGGCCACCCCGTGCGTCAGGTCGGTGGTGACGTCGGCGGCCAGCGCCACGGTCCCGTCGCCCGGGTCGTGCACGTACGCCGCCGGCAGCAGCCGGTCGTGGTTCCACGCGTTGCAGAACGCGTACGCCTCGGCGCGCCGCGCGGCCGGCAGCCGCCGGGTCGCCACCACCCGCGCGTGCAGGATCTCCCCGCGCCGCCCGAGCCGGCGGAACTCGATGACCGCCTCGCCCCAACGCCCCACCACCGTGCCGTCCGGCTCCACCGCGTACCCGTCCCCGCGTACGTCGAGGGCGGCGGTGAGCAGCGCCAGGCTCAGCGGGGCCGGCTCCTCCTCGCCCGGTGGGCCGGGTTCGGCCGGGTCGTCGTCCGGCCACTCGGCAGCGTCGTCCTCGGTGGGCAGCGGCACCGGCTCGGCGAGCGGGCGCTCGGCCAACCAGGCGGCGATCCGCCCGGACTGGTGGCCGGTGCCGTTACGGGCGTCGAAGCTGCCGGCCAGCGTGGTGGCGAGCGTCTGGAGCTGCCCGCCGAGCGTGGTCAGGTCCACCTCGGCGGCCGGCCGTGGCCCGTGCCCGGGGCGGTGCAGCCGCCGCCCGCCGAGGCCGGCCTCGACCGCCAGCCCGCAGAGCAGCGCGCCGGCCGCCGCGAACTCCATCGCGGCCAGGTCGTCGGCGGTCCGGTCCAGCCGGGGCAGCTGCTCGGCGAGGATGTCCAGCCCATGGGCGAGGTGCCCGCCCAGCGCGCAGAACCGCAGGTGCGCGGCGAGCAGCGGGAACGCGCCCCGCTCCCGGCGGTGCCGGCGGTACGCCCGCACGTGCGCGCGGGCGGCGCGGGCCGCGTCGCCGGTGTGCAGCCACGGCAGCAGCGCCACCGCCAGCGCCCGTTCCGGCTGGTCGGTGCAGCCCACCTCGCCGTCGAGCACCGGACGCAGCGCCGCCAGGGCCGCCACCGGCTCGCCCCAGCCGGCCAGCAGTTCGGCTCGCCGAGCCGGGGCGCATCCGGGGCAACCGGCGACCGGGTCGGCTGCCGCCGACCATTCCGGGTCGCGGCGCGGCGTCGGACTCGTCGAGCCGGAATGGTCGTACGCCCGCTCCGGCTCGCGGTCGTCGTGCCAGCGGGCGTACTCCCGCCGGGCGGTCGGCTCGTCGCCGAGGTGGTCGGCGAGCCGGCAGCGCAGCTCGGCCACCGGCTCGGCGTCCGGGCCCAGCCGGTCGGCGAGATCGTCCAACAGGGACCGGGCCTGGTCGAGGCCGATCCGGGGGGTGGCGAACAGCGCCTCCACCGCCTGCCGCTGGTGCCGGTGCAGCCGTTCGGCGTCGCCGGGGCGGCCCGCCAGCAGCCCGGGCGTCCGGTCGAGCGCGGCGAGGCAGCGGCGCACCGGCTCCACCAACCGCCACCGCTCCCCGAGCTGCAGGTACGCCTCCATCAGCGCGAACCGCGCCGCCAGCGCGGTCCGCGGATCGCCGATCGCGTCGGCCCGCGCGGCGATCCGGTCCAGCTCGGCGCAGCGGGCCTCGCCGTCGGGCAGGTCCCGGGCGTCGGCGAGGGCGTCGGCCAGGCCCCGGTCGCGGAAGGTGGTCACCGCAGCGACCCGCCGGGCAGGCGGCCGACTTCGGCGGCGAGTTGGCAGCCGGTGGCGATGCCGCAGTCGATGAGCTGGTCGAGCTGGTGCGGGGTGACCCCGCGTTCCAGGTCGGTGGTCACCTCACCGCAGACCTGGGCCAGCCCGTCGTCGGCCACGTGCACGAACGCCTTGGGCCAGAGCCGGTCGTGGTTCCAGGAGTTGCAGAACGCGTAGAGGTCGGGGACGTGCTCGATGCCGAAGCGGTGGCCGGCGACGGTGCGTACCTGGAGCACCTCCCCGGCGGCGCCGCGCCGGTAGAACCAGATGAGGCTCTCGTCCCAGCGCCCCACCAGGTCGCCGTCGGCGTCCTCGGCCACCGCGTACCCCCGGTTGGCCAGCACGGCGGCGATCAGCTCGCGGGTCAGCGGCCGCAGCGCCTGCGGGTGTCCGGCCAGGGGGCCGTCCGGACCGTCCTCGATCTCCGGCGACGCCATGAGGGCATCCCTTCTGAGGCGAATAACACAACGGACGGCGCGGCCCGTGCTGCGACGCGCGGACACGACCCGGAAAAGCGGCGATCTGCCGGGTCCCGCCGTTACCGTGACTGTATGGCGGGCCGTACCTCTCAGGCGAGCCGGCGGCGCGGCGCGTCGCCGCGCGGTACCACGAACAGCCGTGCCCGTCAGCCCGCGAAGAAGGCGACCCGGGCCACCCCGCGGCGGCGACCGGCGGCGCGGCCGAGCCCGGCCGCCTACCTGGGCCGCGCGATCGGTGCGATGTGGATGGGCGTGGCGCACGGTTTGGGCTGGGCCGTCCGCGCCGCCGGCCGGCAGGCCGCCTCCGCCCGCGACCTCGACCCGGAGCACCGCCGCGACGGTGCCGGGCTGCTCCTGTTCGGCCTGGCCATCCTCAGCGCGGTGGCCATCTGGTTCGGCGGCGCCGGGCCGGTCGGCGCGCGCCTGGCCGACACCGTCCGGCTCTTCCTCGGCGCGATCGCGATCGTCGTGCCGGTGCTGCTGATGATCGGCGCCTGGCGGCTGTTGCGCACGCCAGGGGACCCGGCCCACCGCGGGCGCGGCCTGGTCGGCTGGGGTTCCATGCTGCTCGCCACCGCGGCGATGCTGCACATCGGACAGGATCCGGTCGACGCGGTGCAGCGCGACTACGCGGGCGGGCTGATCGGCGCCGGCCTCGGCGACCTGCTGGCGGCCGCGATCACCCCCTGGGTGGCGGTGCCGCTGCTCATCCTGTTGCTGGTCTTCGGCCTGCTGGTGGTCACCGCGACCCCGATCAACAAGATCCCGGAGCGGCTCGGGCTGCTCGCCGGCTCCCTGGTCGCGCCGCCGGAGGCGGCGGACGCCGAGACCGAGGCGTCGGCCAAGCCGGCCCGCAAGCGACCAGCGAAGCGCCTCCCGCCGCCGCTGGACCCGGCGGACCCGGACGACGACCTCGACGGGGTCGACCTGCAGGACACGCTGGTGCTGCCGCGCAAGCCGCCGGCGAAGGTGCCCGCGAGCCGCAAGCCGGTGGAGCCGCCGGAGCACTCGCCGCTGCCCACCCGGGCCGAGCAGCTCGCCCTCACCGGGTTGGCCGGCGACTACACCCTGCCGCCGGCCAACATCCTGGGCAGCGGCGCCGCGCCGAAGAGCCGGAGCAAGGCCAACGACGAGGTGATCGCCGCGCTGACCGGCGTCTTCGAACAGTTCGACGTGGACGCTGCGGTCACCGGTTTCACCCGCGGCCCGACGGTCACCCGCTACGAGGTGGAGCTGGGCCCGGGCGTCAAGGTGGAGCGGATCACCCAGCTCTCCCGCAACATCGCGTACGCGGTTAAGTCGCCGGACGTGCGGATCCTCAGCCCGATCCCGGGCAAGAGCGCGGTCGGCGTGGAGATCCCGAACACCGACCCGGAGAACGTCGCGCTGGGCGACGTGCTCCGCTCGCGCGCCGCGAAGAGCGACCACCATCCGATGGTGGTCGCGCTCGGTAAGGACATCGAGGGCGGCTACGTGGTGGCCAACCTCGCGAAGATGCCGCACATCCTCATCGCGGGGGCCACCGGCGCCGGCAAGTCGAGTTGCCTGAACACCCTGCTTGTGTCCATTTTGACCCGGGCCACCCCGGACGAGGTGCGTCTGCTGCTCATCGACCCGAAGCGGGTCGAGCTGACCGGCTACGAGGGCATCCCGCACCTGGTCACGCCGATCGTGACCAACCCGAAGAAGGCGGCCGACTCGCTGGAGTGGGTCGTCCGCGAGATGGACATGCGCTACGACGACCTCGCCGCCAACGGGGTCCGGCACATCGACGACTTCAACCGCAAGGTCCGCAACGGCGAGATCAAGGCCCCGCCGGGCAGCGAGCGGGAGCTGCGGCCGTACCCGTACCTGCTGGTGATCGTGGACGAGCTGGCCGACCTGATGATGGTCGCGCCGCGCGACGTGGAGGACTCGATCGTCCGGATCACCCAGCTCGCCCGGGCCGCCGGCATCCACCTGGTGCTCGCCACCCAGCGTCCCTCGGTCGACGTGGTCACCGGCCTGATCAAGGCGAACGTGCCGTCCCGGCTGGCCTTCGCCACCTCCTCGCTGGCCGACTCGCGGGTCATCCTCGACCAGCCCGGCGCGGAGAAGCTGCTGGGTCGCGGTGACGGGCTCTTCCTGCCGATGGGCGCCTCGAAGCCGGTCCGCATCCAGGGCGCCTGGGTAACCGAGCGCGAGATCCACGACGTGGTGAAGTTCTGCAAGAACCAGCGCGAGCCGGAGTTCCGCGCGGACGTGCTGACCGCCGCGCAGGACAGCAAGAAGAAGATCGACGAGGACATCGGCGACGACCTGGACCTGCTGGTGCAGGCGGTGGAGCTGGTGGTCACCTCGCAGTTCGGGTCCACCTCGATGCTCCAGCGCAAGCTGCGGGTCGGTTTCGCCAAGGCGGGCCGGCTGATGGACCTGATGGAGACCCGGGGTGTGGTCGGGCCGTCCGAGGGCTCCAAGGCCCGCGACGTGCTGGTCAAGCCGGACGAGTTGGAGGAGGTCCTGGCCGGCCTGCGCGGCGGCGATGGCTGAGCCGCCCGGCGCCCAGGAACTCTTCCCGATCCTGGTCACCGCCGATCTGCCGGCCGCCCTACGCTTCTACCGGGACCTGCTCGGCGGCGTGGAGACCTACCGCTATCCGGCGTCCGGCGAGGTGGAGTTCGTCGCCCTCCGGCTGGGCGCGAGCTCCCTCGGCCTCGGCGTGTCGGACGAGCCGGAGGCGCTCACCAACAACCGGGTCCGGCTGTGGGCGTACGTGCCGGACTGCGACGCCGCCCACGAGCGACTGCGCGACGCCGGGGTGACGGTCCTCGCCGCGCCGGTGGACCAGCCGTGGGGGGAGCGCATGGCGGTGGTCCTCGATCCGGACGGCAATCAGGTCATGCTCGCCGAGCGCGGCTGACCTCCCATGGCTTCACCTCGTTCCGAGCGGGCGCTGATCAGGTCGCAACTGGACCGTCCGCCCCGGTTCCGAGGCCCGCGCCGCCATCGCTCGGCGAGTGGCGCCCGGCATGCCCGCGGGCCCGCCGGCCGAGCGGCGGGCCCGCGGAGCGGACGCGTGCTCAGGAGTTCAACAGCGCTGCGGCGATCACCATGCCGAGCACGGCGCCGACGACGCTGGCGGCGGCGGCGTACCAGCCGAGCGGCTTGTCGCCCAGCACCGCGCCGACGATGCCGAGGATCAGCCCGACCAGGCCGAACAGCGGCGGCAGGAAGAAGATCGCGATGACCGCGAAGACGAACGCGAGGATGGTGCAGACGCGCGCCGCACTGCTGCGCGGGCGGGCGGTGGCAGGCATGTCGGCCATGGTGTCCTCCGTCAGATAGGCCCTCGGGCGAGGTGAGGGAGCACTACCCGCTATCCACCGGCCGCCAAACCGGACGCCGGCGCCGTTTCCGGGCCTCAGTGGAAGAACTTGAGGCCCACCACGCCGGCGACGACCAGCAGCAGGCAGCCGATCCGGGGCAGGGTGGCCGGCTCGTGCAGCGCGAGCATGCCGACCAGGGCGGTCCCCACCGCCCCGATTCCCACCCAGACCGCGTAGCCGGTGCCGACGGGGATGTCGCGCATGGCGTACGCCAGGCCGGCCATGCTCGCCACCAGCGAGACGCCGAAGACGAGCGAGGGGAGGGGGCGGCTGAAGCCGGCGCTGCGGTCGAGGGCGATCGCCCACACGGTCTCCAGCAGTCCGGAGAGCACCAGCACGATCCAGGCCATGAGATCACCTCTGACGAGTGCCCGGCCACCGGGGCCGGGACGGGGCGGTCACACGGGGCGTCTTGGCCTGACCGGGTACGCCACCACTCGTCCGGGGCGGCACGGGGCCGCCGCGGCCGACGGTAGCACCGGGGTGCGGTCACTGGGCGGTGAGAAAGCCCACCAACGGTGGATCTCAAGTTAACTTCAGGTTGCACCATGGGCCGCATGACCCTGCTCTTCTCCGACGAGGACGTCGCCGCCGCGGTGGACGCGCCGCTCACCGTCGCCGCCATGCGGGACGCCCTGCTGGCCGCGTACGAGGGCCGGCTGATCGCCCCGCCCCGGGCGTCCGCCCCGCTGGGCGGCGGCCGGATGGTGCTCACCGCCGGTCACCTCACCGGCGAGTGGTACGGCTTCCGCTCGTACGACACCTTCGGGCACCCGGAGAGCGGGCAGTTGGTCGTGCTGCACGACGCGCGGACCGGGGCGGTGCGGGCGATCGCGGTCGGTGACGAGCTGGGCTCCCGGCGTACCGGCGGGCTGGGCGGGGTGGCCGTCGACGCCCTCGCCCGCCCGGACGCCGCCAGGGTCGGAGTGATCGGCTCCGGCCGCCAGGCGTGGACCCAGGTCTGGGCCGCCGCCGCGGTCCGGCCGCTGCGCGAGGTGACCGTGCACAGCCGCTCGGCGGCCCGGCGGGAGGCGTTCGCCGCCCGGGTCCGGGCCGAGTTGGGCGTGCCGGCCCGCGCGGTCGCCTCCGCCGCCGAGGCGGTCCGTGACCGGGACGTGGTGCTGCTCGCCACCACCAGCACCACGCCGGTGCTCGACGCCCGCGACCTCGCCCCGGGCACCCACGTCAACACCGTTGGCTTCAAGCAGGTCAACCGGCACGAGTTCGGCACCGACCTGCTGGACGCCGCCGACCTGCTGGTCACCGACTCGCCGGCGCAGGCCGCCGCGTACGTCCCGCCGATGCTCACCGCTGTCGAGCCGTACGCCGGCCGGCTGCGCGACCTGGGTGCGGTGCTGGCGGGGGCGGTCCCGGGTCGGACCGGCGCGGACCAGATCTCGGTCTTCTGCTCCACCGGCCTGGCGGGCACCGAGGTCTTCCTGCTGGACCGGCTGGCCCGGGTCGGCGCCCCGGCCCGCTGACGGCCGGGCGGTCGGGCGCACTGTGAGCCGGCCGATGCGGGCGGCCCGCCGTCGTGGGGTTCCCAGCGTGGCCCGGTACCCTCGGGTGGTGTCTGCCACCTCCCCTTCCGACGCGCCGCGCCGCGACCTGGAGCTGTCGTCCGCCCCCGACGGCCGTCGCGTCGCCCTGCTGACCCTGGGCTGCGCCCGTAACGAGGTCGACTCGGAGGAGTTGGCCGCGCGACTGCACGCCGACGGCTGGCAGGTGACCACCGACGGCGAGGGCGCCGACGTGGTGGTCGTGAACACGTGCGGCTTCGTGGAGAAGGCCAAGCAGGACTCGATCCAGACGCTGCTCGCCGCGGCCGACACCGGAGCCAAGGTGGTCGCCGCCGGCTGCATGGCCGAGCGGTACGGCCGCGAGCTGGCCGACAGCCTGCCCGAGGCGCAGGCCGTGCTCAGCTTCGACGACTACCCGGACATCTCCGCCCGGCTGAACGCGGTCGTCGCGGGCGAGGCGCTGGACGCGCACACCCCGCGGGACCGGCGCGAGCTGCTGCCGCTCACCCCGGTGAAGCGGCGCGACGCGGCGGTCTCGCTGCCCGGCCACGGGACCCCGACCCGGGCCCTCGCGGAGACCGACGAGCACACGCCGGCCCATTTGCGGCAGGTGCTGCGGCACCGGCTCGACACCGGGCCGGTCGCCTCGCTCAAGCTGGCCAGCGGCTGCGACCGCCGCTGCGCGTTCTGCGCCATCCCGGCGTTCCGTGGCGCGTTCGTCTCGCGTACCCCGGACGAGCTGCTCGCCGAGGCGGAGTGGCTGGCCAAGACCGGCGTCCGCGAGCTGGTGCTGGTCAGCGAGAACTCCACCTCGTACGGCAAGGACCTGGGCGACCCCCGGGCGTTGGAGAAGCTGCTGCCGCAGCTCGCCGCGATCGACGGGATCGTCCGGGTGCGGGCCAGCTACCTCCAGCCCGCCGAGACCCGGCCCGGCCTGGTCGAGGTGATCGCCACCACGCCCGGCGTGGCGCCCTACTTCGACCTGTCGTTCCAGCACTCCAGCGAGCCGGTGCTGCGCCGGATGCGCCGTTTCGGCTCCACCGACCGCTTCCTGGAGCTGCTGGCCTCCGCCCGCGCCCTCGCCCCCGAGGCGGGCGCCCGGAGCAACTTCATCGTCGGTTTCCCCGGCGAGACCCGGCAGGACGTGGCCGAGCTGGTCCGGTTCCTGACCGAGGCGCGCCTCGACGCGATCGGCGTGTTCGACTACAGCGACGAGGACGGCACCGAGGCCGCCGGCCTGCCGGGCAAGGTCTCCGCCGCCACCGTGAAGCGGCGCTACGACAAGCTCAGCGCGCTCGCCGACGAGCTCTGCTCGCAGCGGGCCGAGGAGCGGCTCGGCTCGACGGTCGAGGTGCTGGTCGACTCGGTCGCCGACGGCATGGTCGAGGGGCGGGCGGCGCACCAGGCACCCGAGGTGGACGGCTCGACCACCCTGGTCGCGCCGGCGGGCGGCGGGGTCGACCTGGCCGCGCTGCGCCCCGGCGACCTGGTCCGGGCCACGGTGACCGCGACCGAGGGTGTCGACCTGGTCGCCGTACCGGATGAGATGATCTCGGCGGCGCCCGGCGCGGCACGGTGACGACGGGCCCGAACGGAGCGGGGGAGCCACGTGTTGCGGTGCCAGGTACGCCACGGCGGCCGGAGCGGGGCACGGCGATGACCGGGGCGGACTCGACCGTGGGCCCGGTACCTCTGCTCAACGCGGCGAACGTGCTCACCGGGGTGCGGCTGGTGCTGGTGCCGGTCTTCGCCGCCTCGGTGGTCGCCTCCGACATGATCGACGCGGGCTGGCGGATGGCCGCCTGCCTGATCTTCGTGGTCGCCTCGGCGACCGATCTCGTGGACGGCTGGATCGCGCGTCGGTTCGCACTGGTGACCTCGCTCGGCAAGGTCGCCGACCCGATCGCCGACAAGGCGCTCACCGGCGCCGCCCTGGTGCTGCTCTCCTGGTACGACCGGCTGCCCTGGTGGGTCACCATGGTGATCCTGGTCCGGGAGCTGGGCATCACGGCGCTGCGCTTCTGGGTGATCCGGCACGGGGTGATCGCGGCCAGCCGGGGCGGCAAGATCAAGACGGCGCTGCAGATCCTCGCCATCACCTGGTACCTCTGGCCGATGCCGGACCCGCTGGCCGTCGTGGGGCCGTGGATCATGGGCGCCGCGGTCGTCGTCACCGTGCTGACCGGTTTCGACTACATCGCCCAGGCTCTCCGCCTCCGCCGCCCCGCCGAGCGGGAGGATGGATAGGCCGAGGCGGGAAGGGGAAGGTTCTGGGGCATGGATGATCGGGACGCGCAGGGGGAACGGCCCGTCGGCAGTCCGGCGGCCGGGGTGGTGCACAGCCTGTCGGAGCGGCACGAGACGTTGGCCACCGTCGAGTCCCTCACCGGTGGGCTGCTCTCCGCCTCGATCGTGGAGATCGCCGGGGTGAGCGGGACGTACCGGGGCGGGCTGGTGGTCTACGCCACTGAGCTGAAGGCGCAGCTGGCCGGCGTACCCGAGGACCTGCTGGCGGAGCGCGGACCGGTCGACCCGGACGTGGCCGCGGCCCTCGCCGAGGGCGGGCGGCGTCGCTGCGGCGCCGACTGGGGGCTGGCCACCACCGGGGTGGCCGGCCCGGAACCGCAGGACGGCAAGCCGGTCGGCCTGGTGTACGTCGCCGTCGCCGGCCCCGACGGCACCCAGGTACGCCAGCTCGACCTCGACGGCGGCCGCGCACACATCCGGTCCGCCGCGGTGATCGAGGCGCTGCGGTTGCTCGCCGACCGTTTGCACGCCGCCAACGAGCGGGACGCCGGCGCCGCCGCCGGTGGGACGGACGACGCCGACCGGGCCGGGGCGGGCCACCGGTGAGCCGTCGGGTCGCGGGGCGGCCGACCGACCCTCCCGGCCGGCTCCGCGCGATTCAAGGGGCGGGGCGGGATGTCGGCGAGGCGGCCAACGGGTACGGTTGCGGGAAGGCTCCGACGGACGACGTCGGCGCCGGGGCGGTCCGCCGCGCCCGGCGTGGCACGACCGGCCGGAGATGGTGGTCCCGTCAGGGGGAGGTGCGATGGTCCTGCTACGCCGGGTGATCGGTGACGCTCTGCGGGCGCGCCGGCAGGGGCAACACCGCACCCTCCGCGAAGTCTCCTCCGCCGCCAACGTGAGCCTCGGTTACCTCTCCGAGATCGAGCGCGGCCAGAAGGAGCCCTCCAGCGAGCTGCTGGCCGCGATCTGTGACGCGCTCGGCGCCCGCCTCTCCGAGCTGCTCCGCGAGGTCAGCGACACGGTCGCCCTGGCCGAGCAGATGCCCGGGGTGCTGGTCCCGGTGGCCGACCAGCCGGTCGAGTCGACTCCGGTCGCCCCGCCCGCCGTCCGCAAGGCGACCAACCGGAGCGTCCGTCAGGTTTCCTCCGACGGGTCGGTGGCCGTCCAGGTCCGCCAGGACTCGCCGCTCAAGGCGACGCTGCGCAGCACCCGGGTCCGTTCCGCGGACCGGGACGTCGTCTGCGCCGCCTGATCCGCCGCGCCGCGCCATGGCCGCCGGTGGCGACCGCCGCGTACTGTTGATCAGAGTTGTCCGGGTGCCATGCTGGCGTCGGGCTGGGACGATGGAGGCACACCGTCCGGCCTGCCGGCCGACCCCGCCCGGCCTGGTCAAAGCGGCGCGACGCTACTGAGGGGACAACGCGGAGATGGCGAACCCGTTCGTCAAGGGTTGGAAATACCTGATGGCGCTCTTCGGCTCGAAGATCGACGAGCACGCCGACCCGAAGGTGCAGATCCAGCAGGCCATCGAGGAGGCCCAGCGGCAGCACCAGGCGCTGGTCCAGCAGGCGGCCGCGGTGATCGGTAACCAGCGCCAGCTCGAGATGAAGCTGTCCCGGCAGATGTCCGAGGTCGAGCAGCTCCAGGCCAACGCCCGGCAGGCCCTGGTCCTGGCCGACCAGGCCCGGACCCGGGGCGACGAGACCGAGGCGGGGCGGTACGAGCAGTCCGCGCAGCTGCTCGCCACCCAGCTGGTCTCCGCCGAGCAGGCCGCCGAGGACCTCAAGACGTTGCACGACCAGGCGCTCGGCGCGGCCGCGCAGGCCCGCAAGGCGGTCGAGAACAACTCGATGATCCTCCAGCAGAAGCTGGCCGAGCGGACCAAGCTGCTCAGCCAGCTCGAGCAGGCCAAGATGCAGGAGAGCGTGGCCCGCTCGCTGGAGTCCATGTCCGCGCTGACCGCGCCCGGCACCACCCCCTCCCTGGACGAGGTCCGGGACCGGATCGAGCGCCGGTACGCCACCGCGATGGGCCGGGCCGAGCTGGCCGGCAACTCCGTCGAGGGCCGGATGCTGGAGATCCAGAAGGCCACGCTCGACTCGGCCGGGACGGCGAGACTGGAGCAGATCCGGTCGAGCATGGCCGGCGAGCGGCTCACCGGCCGGCAGGAGTCCCCGGCGGTGGGGGAGGCGCAGCCCGCACCCGCCGCCAACCCGGCCGCCGCCGCCCGGCTGGACCAGATCCGGGCCAGCATGAGCCGGGAGCGCGGCACCGGGGAGAGCACCACGAGCTGAGGGGCGGGGGAGACTGATGGTGGATGAGCGGACGCGACACTTCCGCCGGCTGCGCCGGTTGCGGCGGTCCGCCCGGCGGTGGAGCGTCCTGGCCGGCGGGCTCGGCGGGGCGGCGGCGGTGCTGACCCCGTACGCCGGGCTCGGCCTGCCGGACGCCGCCTGGGCCGGTGCCGCCGGCAGCGCCATCGCCGTCGCCGCCTGGCGCTGGGCGGACCTCCGCGCGCTGGCCGCCGTGCCGGCGCCGCCGGCCCTCGATCCGGCCGAGGCCGCCGCCCGCTCCCGCGCCCGGCTGGTCGCCGCCGTGGAGCGGCTGCCCGTCGGCCCCGGCGTCCTGTCCGAGGTACGCCGGGTCCGCTCCCGCCTGGCGCTGCGCGGCACCTCGGCGGCCAACGCATGGGTCCGGCTGGACCGGGCGGCGCTGACGCTGGCCGGGATGACCGGGCGGCTGACCGGGCTGGCCGAGCCGGCGGTCCAGGAGGCCGCCGAGGCCGACCGCTCCCTGCGCGACCTGGCCCACCGGGTGGCCAGCGTGGAGCGGGCCCTCAAACTCGCCCCGGGCGAGGCCCAGGGGCCGCTCGCCGAGGCCCACGGCACCCTGGCCGCCCAGTTGGAGAGCGGGGTTTCCGCGTACGAGCAGCTGGTGGTGGCCGCCGCCGGCTACGTCGCCGAGGACGCCCGGCCCAGCACCGAGCACCCGGCCGCCGGCCGCCTCACCGAGGCGACCGACCTGCTGCACGGCGTCGCGTCGGCCCTGGCCGAACTGCGCACCGCCAACCCCCCGCTCCGCACCCCCTGACCGGCCTGCGTTGACCAAGACGTTTGCGGGCGAATTCCTGACGTGACCCTCTTGATCGACGCCGCGGGTGGTCAGTCGGGGGTGGTGATGGGGATGGGGCCGGTCCAGGCGGACGTGCCGACGACGTTGAACGACCGGATCCGGTAGTGGTAGGTGACGCCCCGGGCCAGCCCGGTGTTGGTGAAGCCACGGCCGGTGACGCCGAAGGCGGCCAACTCGCGGGTGAACCCGGGGTCGAGGGCGCGCTGCACCACGAACCCGGACCCGGGTCCGGTGGGCGTGCTGGCGGACCAACTCAGGATCACCGTGGCGGTGTCCGGGGCGGGTGCGGTCGTGGTGGCGCACACCCCGGTCGGCACCCCGGGCCGGGGCGGGGTGGTCACCGTCGCCACCGTCGACCAGGGTGAGGCGGCGCCCAGGTACGTGGTGCGTACCCGGTAGTAGTACGTGGTGTTCGGGGCGACCGCCGCGTCGAGGTGCGCGTCGTCGACCGCGATGGCGGTGGTCCCCGGCCCGCTGGTGAACGTCGGGTTGGTGGCCCGCTGCACGTCCACGCCGGTGGCGAACGAGCGGTTGGCCCAACGCAGCGCGACCCGCAGCGGTGCGGCCGGTGGCACCGCCGCGGTCAGCTTCGCCGGGGAGGTGAGCTGCACCGACGCCGGGACGCTGTTCGACCAGGTCGAGCAGCTCACCGCGTTCTCCGCCCGGATCCGGTAGTGGTACGTGACCCCCGGCGTCACCGTCGCGTCGGTGTACCGGGTGGCGGTGGCCGCCACGGTGATCTCGGTGAGCCCGGCGATAAAGGTGGCGTCGGTGGCCCGCTGCAGCAGGTGACTGGTCGCCGGCGGGCGGCTGCCGTTGCCCGTCCAGGCCAGCGCGATGGCCGGTAGTGCGGTGGCCGACCCGGGTGCCGGGGTGGCGGTCAGCCCGGTCGGCGCCTTGGGTGCGACCCGCAGCACCAGGGGCCGGCTCATGCCCTGGTCGCGCAGCCCCGCCGACCGCGTCTGCCAGCGGTACTCCCAGCCAAGGTTGACCAGCTGGTTGACCACCGTGGCGGGCCGCCCGTCGACCGGACTCACCGGGCTGGCGTCGAGGCGGACGCCGGCCGGCCGCGTGGGGTCGAGCAGCCGTACGCTGTCGCCGATCTTGAACGGCAGGCTGGGCGGGACCGGGCGCAGCGCCACGATCACATCCTCCCGCGGGTTGACCCGCACGGTCTCCTTCCAACCCAGCTCGTTCGGGTCAGGCGGGCGGAGCGTGCCGTCCCAGCCGACCCGGTTGACCAGTTGCAGGTCGCAGCCCTCGACGTGCACCGGCTGAGTGGCCGGCGCGTCCCCGACGATCCGCCAGAGCTGGGTGCCGTCGGCCGGGGTGCCGACCGGCACGGTGGGGTCGGTCGCGTACAGCACCTCGGTGGCCGGGTCGACCGGCCCGAGCGGCAGGGTGGCCGGGGCCAGCGGCCCGGCGTGCGGGTGGCCGACGCCGAGCCGGCCCACCGCCCGGCCGTGCCGGGGCTCGAAGACCTGCCCGACCGACTTCACCGCCAACGGCAGCGTCACCGGGGCGATCGCGCCGACCGGGGTGAAGGTCACCGAGGTGGTGCGCGCGGGAACCAGCGTCTCCCGGGGCGTCCGGGTGCCGAAGGCGGCGTCGTACACCGGTTGCGGCACGATCGGCGGCCGCTGGCTCGCCGCGTACGCGCCGGGCAGGCGGGCGGCCAGCCTGGCCAGGTCGTACGGCGGCGCCGGGGTGCCCGCCACGCGGAACTGGAGCAGCGTCCGGGTGTTCGGGCCGTAGCCGGGCAGGGCGGCGGGGAGGCCGCCCGTCGCGGTGCGGTCCGGGGCGTCGGTGTAGTGGTCGTAGCGGGGGTCGAACCGGGGCAGCGGGGCCGGGCAGTCGTTGTAGAGGATCAGCGTGCTGCCCGGGGGGACGGCGGAGAAGTCCACCACCACGTCGGCCCGCTCGCCGGGCGCGAGCAGCAGCGTGTGCCCGTCCACGTTGAGCACGGTCGGGTCCTGGCGGTCGTACCGGTAGCCGATCGGCCGGTTCACCAGCACCGCCGGGGCGGGCAGCAGGCCGCACTCGTTGCCGATCTGGATCAGGTCCGGGCCGGCCGCGCGGTGATCCGGCACCCCGCCCTCGCGCCCGTCGGTGGGCCAGTACGCCGGCCGCCCGGGCGCGCGGACCGCGTCGACCATCGGCACCTCGCCGGCCTCCAGCTCGCCCGGATCGCCGTCGTCGGTCCACATCGGCTCGTCCGAGCACGCCCGGTAGAGCTGAAGGTGGAGGCTGCGGTCCGCGCAGGCGTTGAGGATCCGGAACCGGTACGCCCGCGGCGCCACCTCCAGGTACGGGTAGGCCACCCCGTTCACCAGCGGGGTGTCCCCGTACGCCTCGGGAACGGCTGACGGGTGCGGCACCCCCGGCGCCAGCGGCGGCTCCTCCGGTTCGGCGACCGGGTCGTGGTGCGGGTTCGGCACCGGCGCCACCCACGGGCTGCCGCCGCCGTCCGGGTCGTGCGTCCACGGCCCGTAGTCCCAACGGCCGGTGGGGTTGCTGCCGGTGCTCCGGTAGGGGTTCTGCCGTGGCTGGTAGATGTGCGGGTGCCAGAGGCTGCCCTTGGCGCCCCAGCGGTCCCGGTCCCAGGTCGGGTCCTGGGCGGCGAGCTGCGCGTCGTCCGGCACGAAGGTCTTGTCCTGGATCACCAGCGGCAGCTCGTCGGCGGGGAGCACCCCCTCGTCAACCAGCCGCTCCTCGGCGGGATCGGTGAGCAGGTAGAGGGCGAGCTGCCCGGAGTAGACGGTGAGCCGGGCCAGGCCGAGGGTGTTGTCGTGCAGCCACATCAGCCGCCCGCTCTGGTCGTTCGGGAAGTAGAGCGTGGTGGCGCCGGCGCCCGGCGGCGGCATGTCCGGCACCGGCACGACCCCCACCCCGACGGGGTACGGGGTGATCTCGCCCGCGGGCGTGACCCACTGCCACGGGTTGCCCGCGCTGATCCAGGCCGTCTGCGCGCCGGCCAGGTGCGGCACCGCCCGGTTCTGCGGGTACGGCGCCGGGCCGTCCCGCGGCCCGGTCCCGGCCCCGTCGACGGTCTCGTCCACCGGCAGGAAGAGCTCACCGGCCCGCCCGGTCGGAAGCTGGTTGATGAACTTGATCCGCACCGGCCGGCCGCGGCGCGCCCGGATCAGCGGCCCGACGTGCCAGGGCCGGTCCGGCGGGCTGACCGTGTTGTGCCCGGACGGGTCGGTGCCCAGGTTGAGCTGGCGGTAACCGCGCAGCCGGGTGGCGGGCAGGTCCCGGTGCAGGCGCTGCGCGTACTCCTGGAGCCCGATCTCGTAATAGTCGCAGCCGGGCCAGGTGATGGTGTCGGGCACCGCCACCGGCAGCCGGGCGCCCAGCCCGGCGGTGGCCGGCGACGGCTCCAGCGACGGCTTCAGGTCGCTGCGCGGCGCCAGACCGGCCTTCATTCGGTCCGGAGCGCCGCCTGCCGGCGTAGAGGCCGAATTGTGTGGCCGCCCGGCCTTCATTCGGTCCGGAGTGCCGCCTGGCGGCGCGGAGGCCGAATTATGGCCGCCAGCCGAGCTGGAGTTGTCGAATCCGTCCGGCACTGGCAGCGCGTCGACGAACTTGCGGATGCCCGTTCCGGGCACCGGCCGGCCGGTCCGGTCGAGGATCGGCAGCGGACTGCCGGCGAAGTTCGGCACCGGGCCGAAGCAGCGGGGTACGGCGGCCGGGTCGAGGCTGGCCGGCGCCGGCCCGGTCTCCTCCTCGGGGACCCGGGCGGCGGGCACCGTGGGCGTGTCGTCCTCGGCGGCCCGGACGGCACGGTCCGCCCAGCCCGGCCGGAATCTGCGGAACAGGGCCATGGCTCTCCCCGGGATCGGGGCGGGTACGCGCCACGCCGACGTGGCGGGCGTACCCGCTGCTGACGATCGGTGAGCAGTCAACCGCAGCATGCGACTCGGAAGCCCGAGGAGGGAAGTACCCAATCGTCCCTATCTCGGGCGATCTTGGCGATTCATGGAAGTTCCACGAACCCACCGCCGGGGTCAGCGGTCGAAGTGGATCTCCGCAGGGAGCTGGTCGGCGACTCCGACCAGCCGGGAGGTCAGGAGCGGTCCGGCTGGCAGGCGGGGCACCAGTAGGTGACCCGCTCGCCCAGTTCCGCCTGCTGGACGGCGGTGCCGCAGCGCCGGCAGGGCTGGGCCCGGCGGCCGTACACGTAGCTGGTCTGCCCCCGCCGCAGTGAGCCGGTGGTGCTCTGCGTCCAGCGGCCCCGGTTCGCGGCGAGCAACCGCTGCGCGAGCACGACCGTGCCGGCCAGGTCGGGCACCGCGCCGACCCGCGTCCACGGCGAGATGCCGCGCAGGAAGAGCACCTCGCACTTGTACAAGTTGCCCACCCCGGCCAGGTTGCGCTGGTCCAGCAGCGCCTCGCCGATGGTCTCGTCCGGGCGGGCGGCCAGCCGGCGGACCGCCTCGTCCGGGTCCCAGTCCGGCCCGAGCAGATCCGGCCCGAGATGGCCGACCAGCGACTCCTCCGCCGCGGTCGGGATCAGGGCCAGCTCGTGCAGGTGGTAGCCGACCGCGACCGCGCCGGGGGAGCGGAACACCACCCGGATCAGGTGCGCCGGCCGGGCCGCCCACCGCTCGCCCGGGGCGTACGCGCGCCAGGCGCCGTCCATCCGCAGATGCGAGTGCAGCGTCCAGTCCCGCCCGCCGGTGTGCCCCTCGGGTGCGGTGAGCCGGAGCAGCAGGTGCTTGCCCCGGCTGGCCGATTCGCGGACGGTCCAGCCGGCCAGGTCGGTCGCGGCGAGCTGCGGCACCCGGAAGTCGGAACCGGTGAGCCGGGCACCGGCCAGGGCGCGCTGGAGGACGCGGGCGGTGTTCCAGACGGTGTCACCTTCGGGCACCCCTCCATCCTCCCTCGCCCCGCCCGGCCCGCACCCGGTGGCTCAGCCGTGAGTCACCGTCAGCACGTCCCCCGGGCGTACCCCGAGCCGGTCCACCGCCCGGCCAGTGTTCACGGCGACGGCGACCAGGCCGGCGGAATCCGGGTACACCACCAGCTCACCGAGCGGGGCGTCGCCGAAGGTGCGCCCGCGCACCGCGAGGACGCCAGCGGCGGCCTCGGGTCGCGGCGCGGCGTCGGGCGCGCCGAGGCCCTCGCTGGCCACCCGGACCCGTGCTGGCAGCCCGTCGAGGAGGTCCCCGGGGGCGGCGAGCTGGACGTTGCCGAAGTGGTCCAGGGTGAGGACCTCGGCGGCGAACCCGTCGGCGGTGCGGCGGACCACCGGCGCGGGCAGCCGGACCAGCGCCCCCGGGTCCAGCGCCGGGCCGGCGTCGGCGAGCGGCGCGCCGAGCGCGAGCCGGGCGGCGACCGGCGCGAAGACGTCCCGGCCGTGGAAGGTGCGGGAGACCGCGGGCGCCAGCCAGTCCGGGTTGGCCAGCTCGACCGCGGCGGTGATCCCGCCGAGCGCCGCGGCGGCGTCGAGGAGCAGACCGTTGTCCGGCCCGACGAGCAGCCCGCCCGGGGTGGCCAGGCCGATCCCGCGGCGGGCGGTGCCCACGCCCGGGTCGACCACCGCCACGTGCACCCCTTCGGGCAGGTGCGGCACGGTCTGCGCGAGCACCGCGGCACCCCGCCGGACGTCCGCCGGTGGCACGAGGTGGGTCACGTCGATCACCCGGGCGGCCGGGGCGAGCCGGGCGAGGACTCCGTGACACGCCGCGACGAACCCGTCGGCGAGGCCGTAGTCGGTGGTCAGCGAGATCCAGGCGGTCGGGGCCATGCGGGAAGGCTAACCAACTTGATTAGGAATCGTCGGTGATCATAAATTAACCGTGTGGACCGCGGCGCTTCGCTTTTGGGCTGGTTCGGGGGAGATTCCGGTGATGTGGGCCGGTCGTGATCGCGGGTTCTCCTGGATCGATGGCGGGGCGATGAGCCGGTGAGCGGGAAGCTGCCGCTGGCCGGGGGTGAGGTCTCCCGTACCGCTTGCGCCCGCGTTTTGCTGCGATCGGGGGTGGACGAGGAGAGCGGTGAGGTTCTGTCGCAGGCGGTGCTGGCGCAACGTGTTGGCTGGTGTGCCGATCTGGTGGCGGGGATGGTGTCCGGCCTGTTGGCGGAGCGGTGGAACTGCGCGGATGTGGAGGTGTTGGCCTCCGGACACGACGCGGGTGGCCGGAAACTTCCGTCAAACGCGTGGATGGCGCTGCGGCGTCTGGGTTGGACGGTTACCGCGCCGGTGGGTGTGAGGGTCAATGACCGGGTCGTGCGGATGGCGCAGGAGCAGGCGGGGCGTGTTCTGCGGTCGGCGTCGTGGCGTGCGGGCCTGACTGGCGGAGTGCTGGCGACGTGGCCGGCCGATCCACGCAAGCGCACCGCACGGGAGTGGGAGCAGGTTCGGGCGTCGATCCCTGGCGGGCAGCATCTGCCGTCGGGGGTCATCAAGTCCCGCACCCGGCAGGCCGCCAGGTTCCTTGCCGCCAATGGCCGGCTGCCGGTGGACGTGTTCGAACTCGAAGGCGCCCCGAAGGTCGCGCGGATGCTGCTGCTGGCCGCGTGTGACCGGCAGCAGGCCACCATCGAACGCAGCGACACCGACCCCAGCAGGGTGTTGCTGCGGTTGCAGCTGCCCACCCGCCCAGATCCGCGATCGTATCGGGACTGGACGTGGGTGGCCTGTCGCATCAGCCTGCCGCCCACGGTCCCCGCAGGCGCGGTGGTGCACCTGCCCACCCTCCGCATCACCGGCAGACAGGTGCGCGCCGACATGGCATACACGCACGCCGTGCCGAAGGCCCGGCGCACCGGTCACACGGTGGCGGTCGGCGTGGACTGGGGGTCTCAACACTCTCCTCAGCGCGGGAGCCCTGCGGCTGCACGAGGGCGGGCGGATCACCGCGTTGGGGGCCGGTGGTCAGTTCCGGGCCGCCGGCATCCTCGCGAAACAGCACCGCCTCCGACGGCTGTCAGAGCGGTTGCATGCCAAAGCCGACCACTACCAACGGCTCGCCGGCCGTGACGAGCGGCATCACCTCGTCGGCAAACTGGCGGTGCTGCGCGACGAGATCCGCCACGTCTCCGCCCGCCGGACGAACCTGAACGCCGCCCTCTCGTGGGCTGCCGCCAGATGGGCCGTGGACCAGGCGATCGCCGCCGCGGCGAGCGTGATCTATGTGGAAGACCTGCGGTCGTTGGAAGCCAAGGGCATGGGCGCCACCCTCAACACCCGCCTGTCCCAGCAGGTCCGCGGGCAGATCGTCGACCGGATGCGGCACCTCGCCGCCGAGACCGGTATCGCCGTGGTCACCGTGCCTGCCCGCAACACCTCAAAGCACTGCCCGCAATGCTTGACCCCGCTACGGCACTGTAAGGCCCCCGACCGCCCCACCACCCCAGGCTGGAAGTGGGCGATCTGCCCCCACCAGTCCTGCCGCTGGCAGGGCGACCGTGACCAGGGTGCCTGGCGGCGGATCGCCGCCCGCGGCCTGACCCATCAGGCCAAGACCGCCGTCGACAAGACCAGCGGGCACATGGTCATCCGCGCCGTGGTCGACAAACTCGAAGCCGCAGCCGTCGTCACCCCGACCACGAAGACCTGCCGGGGGGACCGGTCGAAGACCGGCCCCACCCGGCGCAAGCCACCACGCCCCGCGCCCAGGCGACGCAGGGCACCCTCCCCCACCCGGCCTCACAGCCGGGCGGGTAAGCGTCCGGAGGGACACGCACCAACGGACCGGAGGCTGCCCCGCGCAGCCCACCGACACCAGGGCGTGAACACGATCAGCACACCCACCCCCGGCCACCAGCCACGAGGAGCCGCCCTGGGCGCGGGATTCCACTTCCACGCCCACGCGACCCCACCACGGTGGGAAACGATCCCGGAAACTAAATCCGACTCAGGATCGCTAAGCTGATCAGGGACGCTATCCGGGCAGTCCGGACCGGCGCGGTCCTGCTGTCGTCTCCAGCCGGCGTTCCAGGAGCAGTTCGTCGTGCAGTGGGATGTCGTCCTCGCCGACGTACGGGATGGTCGGCTTCAGCCGCCGGGCCCGGTCCACCGCGCCCGCGTCGACCGCCACGATCCGCAGCCCGCGTCGCTGGTAGAAGCGCAGCGCCGACAGGTTGTCGTTGGTGGTGACCAGCCAGAGCCGGTCCGCCCCGGCGGCCAGCGCGACTGCCTCGGCGGCGGCGAGGAGGGCGCTGCCGGCCCCGATCCCCGGACTGGTCGCGGCCAGGCTGACCACCTCCAGCCCGTCGTCGGCGAGCCGGTGCACCAGCGCCCCGGCGAACTCGCCCGCGCCGTCCACCGCCACGAGCGTCGGCAGCTCCCGCAGGTCGTAGCGGGTGTCGTGGACCACCACGTACGGGCCACCCCACTCGCGGTGGTGCAGGATCGCCACGTCGGCGTGGTCGCGCGGTTCCGCGGGTCGTACCTGGATCGAGGTCACCGGACCGTTCCCTCCGTCGCTGCCGAGCCGGGGACACCCTACCGATCGCGCACCCCGTGGCCCGCGCGGTTTCTGCCGTGCGTCCCGCCGGCAGGATCGTGCTCGATCCAGGAAGTAGTGGCCTCGCCCACGCTCTGGGGCCACTCGTGCCAGGATCGAGCACGATCTTCGCCGCCGGCCGCGGCCCGCACAGCGACGGGCGCGGTGCGGTGCGGATCAGCCGCGCAGGCGCAGGCCGCGCGGGGTGGCCCGGAAACCGGCGGCGGTCAGCGCGTCGCGCAGCGGCGAGGAGTGCACGGCCTCGCCGTCGGCGCGTTCCACCGAGATGGCCCCGAGGGCGCCGGAGTGCACCGCGTCGGCCAGCGCCTTGCCGGCGGCGGCGAGCCGGTCCGCGTCGTCGGTGAACGACAGGAGGGTCCGTCCGCCCCGCTCCACGTAGAGCACCAGGTCCCCGCCGACCAGCACGACCAGCGCGCCGGCCTTGCGGCCGGCCCGGTGCCCGGTGGCCGGGGTGGTGCCGTCGCCGGAGTCGACCACCCGGTCCGGCCAGGGCAGCGCCGCGCCGTAGGGGTTGGCCGGGTCGGTGGCGGCGAGCACCACGGTCGGCCCGCCCGGGCCACGGGCGTCGTCGGTCGGGTCGGCTAGGGCGCGGATCCGGTCTACCGCCCCGGGCACGGCGAACTGGGCCGCGCCCAGCCCTTCGACGAAGTAGCCGCGGCGGGCGGCGCCGCGCTCCTCGAGCGCGGACAGCACCGGGTAGACCGCGGCGAAGCCGCCGGTGACCTGCTCGGCCATGACCGCGCCCCGGGTGACCACGCCGTGTCGTTCCAGCAGCAGGTCGGCGAGGGCGGCGGCCCGGCGGGTCGGGTCCAGGTCGCGATCGGGCAGCCGGGACCAGCGCCCGGCGACGGTGGGCGGGCCGCCGCGGCTGGGCAGGGCGACCCGGCCGGGCCGGCGGTAGCGGGTGCGCGGCGCGGACGGCCGGGACCGGTGCGCTCCGCCCCCGCCGAGCACCGTCCGCAGCGGGGCGAGCGTGTCGTTGGTGAGGTGACCGGCCCAGACCAGATCCCAGATCGCCGCTGTCAGTGCGGCGTCGTCGGTCGAGCCGACCCGGTCGGACAGGGAACGGAAGAAGAGTGCCTGCCCGTTGGCGAGCGCGTCCAGCACTGCCTCGTGCAGCGGGGTGCGGGTCAGCGCCTCGTCCGGCGGCGGGAGCAGCAGCGGCGCGGCGTCCGCGTACGCCAGGGTGACCCAGCCGTCGCCGCCGGAGATCGCCCCGGCCCCGGCCCAGACCACCTCCCCGCTCGCGCAGAGCTCGTCGAGCTGGGCGGGGGAGTAGTCGGCGACCCGGGCGGGCAGCACTAGGCGTTCCAGCGCGGACGCCGGCACGGCGACCCCCTGCAACTGCTCGACGGTGGCGGCGACCGCCTCCACGCCCCGGGCCGATGAGCCGACCTGCTGCCAGCGCGGCAGGAACGCGGCGAGGGCCCGCGGCGGCACCGGCTCGATCTCCCGGCGCAGCGCGGCGAGCGAACGCCGGCGCAGCAGCCGCAGCACCTCGGCGTCGCACCACTGGGTGCCGACGCTGTCCGGGGCGAACTCGCCGGAGACCACCCGCCCGGTGGCGCCGAGTCGGCGCAGCGCCTGCTCGACGACGAACGCGCCGAGCCCGAACCGGGCGGCGCAGGTGGCCGCCGCGAACGGGCCGTGGGTCTTCGCGTACCGGGCGACCAGGTCGCCGAGCGGATCGGCCACCGGTGCCAGGTAGGCCTCGGCCACCCCGACCGGCAGCGCGACGCCGAGGGCGTCCCGCAGCCGGGCCGCGTCCTCCACGCCCACCCAGCGTTCCTCGCCGGCGATCCGGACCCGCAGCACCCGGCGGGCCGCCGCCAGCTCGGTCAGCCATCCGGCCGGTACGCCCCGCTCGGCCAGCTCGGCGTCGCTCAGGTCGCCGACCACCCGGAGCAGCTCGACCACGTCCTCGGCGTCGCGGGGGCGGCGCTGCTCGGTGAGCCAGCGCAGCTGCCGCTCGGTTTCGGCGAGCACCGTCGGGTCGAGCAGTTCGCGCAGGTCGACCCGGCCGAGCAGCTCGCCGAGGAGCCCGGAGTCGAGGGCCAGCGCGGCGGCCCGGCGCTCCGCGAGGGGGGCGTCGCCCTCGTAGAGGAACGCGCCGACGTATCCGAAGAGCAGCGAGCGGGCGAACGGGGACGGGCGTTCGGACTCCACCTCGACCAGGCGCACCTTGCGGGCGGCCAGGTCGCGCATCAGTTCGGCCAGCGCCGGCTGGTCGAAGACGTCCTGCAGGCATTCCCGGGCGGCTTCGAGGGTGACCGGGAAGTCGGCGTACTCCCGGGCGACGTCGAGGAGCTGGGCGGCCCGTTGGCGCTGCTGCCACAGCGGCTGCCGGCGGCGCGGGTCGCGGCGGGGCAGCAGCAGCGACCGGGCCGCGCACTCGCGGAACCGGGACGCGAAGAGCGCCGAGGTGCCGACGGTCTCCTCCACGAGCTGGGCGATCTCGTCGGGCTCGAAGACCACCACGTCGGCGCCGGGTGGCTCGTCGGCGGTGTCCGGCAGCCGTACCACGATGCCGTCGTCGGCGGGCATCACCTGGGCGTCCACCCCGTAGCGTTCGGCGAGGCGGCGACCGATGGCGAGCGCCCAGGGCCCGTTGACCCGGGCGCCGAGCACCGAGTGCACGGCCAGCCGCCAGTCGCCCAGCTCGTCGCGGAACCGCTCGACCACCACCGTCCGGTCGTCGGGCAGCGCCCGGGTGGCCTCCTTCTGCTCCCGCAGGTAGGCCATGAGGTTGCCGGCGGCCCAGTCGTCCAGCCCGCCGGCGCGCAGCGCGGCGACGGCGTCGGAGTCGCTCTGCCGCAGCAGCGCCCGCACCCGGGCGCCGATCGCCCGGCCCAGCTCGACCGGGCGGCCGAGCTGGTCGCCCTTCCAGAACGGCATCCGGGCGGCCTGCCCGGGGGCGGGGGAGACCAGCACCCGGTCGGGGGTGATCTCCTCGATCCGCCAGGACGACGAGCCGAGCAGGAACACGTCGCCGACCCGGGACTCGTAGACCATCTCCTCGTCCAGCTCGCCGACCCGGGCGGCCCGTTCGGCGCCGGCCAGGAAGACCCCGAACAGCCCCCGGTCGGGGATGGTGCCGCCGCTGGTCACGGCGAGTCGCTGGGCGCCGGGGCGGCCGGTCAGCACGTCGGTGGCCCGGTCCCAGACCAGCCGGGGCCGCAGCTCGGCGAAGGCGGTCGAGGGGTAGCGCCCGGAGAGCATGTCGAGCACGGCGTGCAGCGCCGAGTCGGGCAGCTCGGCGAAGGGGGCCGCCCGGCGGACCAGCACGGCCAGGTCGCCGAGCCGCCACGGCTCCAGGGCCACCATCGCCACGATCTGCTGGGCCAGCACGTCCAGCGGGTTGCGCGGGTAGTGCAGCTCCTCGATCGCGCCCTCGCCCATCCGTTCGGCGACCACGGTGCAGGAGAGCAGGTCGCCGCGGTGCTTCGGGAAGACCACGCCCCGGGACACCGCGCCCACCTGGTGCCCGGCGCGGCCGACCCGTTGCAGGCCGGCGGCGACGCTCGGCGGGGCCTCGATCTGCACCACGAGGTCGACCGCGCCCATGTCGATGCCGAGCTCCAGGCTGGAGGTGGCCACCACGGCGGGCAGCTGCCCGGACTTGAGCGCCTCCTCGATGTGCTTGCGCTCCTCCCGGGAGACGCTGCCGTGGTGCGCCCGGGCGATCACTGGTGGCGCGCCGGCTGCCGCCCCGGACTGCGCCATCACCTCGGCCGGCTGCCGGGGCGCGCGCAGCGGGCCGCGTCGCGGGCCACCGTCGGCGGCCGCCGGGCCGTCGTCCCACCCGGGCGGATCGGATACGCCCGCCGGCCCGCCGCCCTGCGCCACGTGACCGCCGTCCGGGGCGACCGACGCGGCCAGCTCCTCGGCGGCGAGTTCGTTGAGTCGGGCGCAGAGCCGTTCGGCGCTGCGCCGGGAGTTGGTGAAGACGATGGTGGACCGGTGCGACCGGACCAGCGCGAAGACCCGTTCCTCGACGGCCGGCCAGATCGACGCCCGGCGCGGACCGGGGCCGCCGAGATCGTCCTCCGGCGGCTCCTGCTCGTCGAGGCGTGTCATGTCCTCCACCGGCACCTGCACGCTGACCTCGATGGTCTTGCTGCTGGCCGGCTGCACCACGTCGACCGGACGGGCCCCGCCGAGGAAGCGGGCGCAGCCGTCGACCGGCCGGACGGTGGCGGACAGACCGATCCGCTGCGCCGGCGTCTCCAGCAGCGCGTCGAGCCGCTCCAGGGATAGCGCCAGGTGGGCGCCGCGTTTGGTGCCGGCGACCGCGTGCACCTCGTCGACGATGACCGTCTTGACGCCGCGCAGCGAGTCCCGGGCGGCGGAGGTGAGCAGCAGGAACAGCGACTCCGGCGTGGTGATGAGGATGTCCGGCGGGGTACGCGCGAAGGCCCGGCGCTCGTCGGCCGGGGTGTCGCCGGTGCGCATGCCGACGGTGATCTCCGGCGGGACGAGACCGAGCCGGGTGGCGGCCTGCCGGATGCCGGCCAGCGGGGCGCGCAGGTTGCGCTCCACGTCGACGGCGAGCGCCTTGAGCGGGCTGACGTAGAGCACCCGGCAGCGCTGCCGCGGCTCGGCGGGCGGCGGCTCCTTGGCCAGCCGGTCCAGCGACCAGAGGAACGCGGCCAGGGTCTTGCCGGAGCCGGTCGGGGCCACGACCAGGGCGTTGCGCCCGGCCGCGACCGACCGCCAGGCGCCGGCCTGGGCGGCGGTGGGTTGCGCGAAGGCGGCGGTGAACCACTCGCGGGTCGCCGCGCCGAAATCCGCCAGCATCGTCGCGTCCCCGCCGGTCACCTCGTCCGCCACGCCTTCCATCCTGCCTCGCCGATGTGACATTCGGCCCGCGCGGGACGCTGTTCTGTCCGGGTCAGACGCTTACGTGTCGGATGCGACTTTGCATCCGTTAAGTCTTACTTAACTGCTTGCTTGTGGGGTGCAACGTAAAGTAACTTCACTCGCAACGCAGCGTGGGGAGGGCTGGGATGACCGTCGAGGAGCGAGGCTCCGGGCCCGGGACCGACGTGCTGATCCGCAAGGTCGACAGCCATCTCGCCGCGCTCCGCGCCGGGCTGCACGGCCCCGAGCTGGAGCTCGCCGAGGAGCTCGCCCGGTGCCTGCGCGAGTTGGTCGTCGCCACCGCCCACTCCAGCGCCGCCGACCGGGGTCTGGTCCGCGCTGCGGTGCACTACTTCGTGCTGCGCCGGGAGAGCCGCGGCAAGCTGCTGCCGGTGCGCTCCCTGGCCGCCGCGCAGCGGGTGGTCAACAAGGCCGTCCGCCAGCTCGGCCGCCCTGACCTGCTGGTGGAGACCCGCCGGGACCGCCCCGCCCGCGAGCCGGCCGTTCCCGCCGGCGACCCCGCCCTCCGCTGACCGCCCCGTCCGCCTGACCCGGCGCTCGACGCCCGGCACCGTTGATCAAGTTTGCGTCGCCCTGGGCCCGGATCCTGACGCAAGCCTCCTGATCAACCAGGGGTACTGATCCTCGGCGTGATTTCTGCCGGGCGGGTTGTTTCGGCGTCGTGGAGGGCTTGGGTGGTGACCCGGGAGGCGAGCAGGAGCGCGGCGAGCACGAGCCCGACGGCTGCGGCGATGAAGGGGGCGCGGATCCCCAGGCTGCGTCCGAGCAAGCCGCCGGCGAGGGCTCCCAGGGGGATGACACCCAGGACGACCAGGCGGTAGGCGGCGGTGACGCGGCCGAGGAGTTCGTCGGGGACGGCTGCCTGGCGCAGGGTGCTGACGACGATCTGGTTCAGCGAGGCGGCAACGGCAGCGCAGAACATGCCGGCAAGGGCGAGGGGTGTGTGGTGACCCAGGCCGAGGATGGCGTAGCTGGCGGCCGGGGCGAGGGCGGCGAGCCAGGTGGTGGGGCCACCGCCGATGCGGGGCACGATGTGTTCGGCGAGCAGTGAGCCGGCGATCGCACCGGCGGCGGGAACGGCGACGAACAGGCCGTAGCGCGACATGGGCAGTTGGTACGGACCGGTGATCAGCAGAACGAGCAACCCGCCGGTGACCGAGCCGAAGAAGTTGATTGCCGCCGAGATGAACGCGACTCGGCGCAGCAGGTCGTGCCGCCAGAAGTGGGCCCATCCGGAGCGGATGTCCTGAGTGATGGTGGTCGGGGTCGAGCGGCCCCGCTCCTGTTCCTCGCTGGTGGGGCGCAGCGCGGGCAGCAGCAGAGCGGCCAGGCCGGCGAGGGCGAACGCGGCCGCGCCGGTGTAGAAGGCCGCTGACGCTGCCAGCGCGAACAACGCCGCACCGGCCGGCGGACCGATGAAGGTGTTGATGACGGACTGGGTCGCGAACAACCGGCCGTTGGCGCGCTCGAGCTGCTCGCGTGGCAGGAGGCGGGGCGGGATGGCCAGGGCGGCGTTGTCGACCATCGTCTCGGCGCAACCGGCCAGGAACACTGCGGCGTAGAGCAGTGCGACGTGGCGCCATTCGTTCGCCAGGGCCACGGCGAGCAGCGTGAACCCGGCCGCGCGCAGCCAGTTGCCAGCGGTGAGTATCCGACGTCGGTCCACCCGGTCGGCCAACGCGCCGGCGGGGAGGGTCGCGATCAGCCAGGGCAGGAACTGCACCACCGTCATGCCCGCCACCACGAGCGGGTCACGGGTCAGCGTGGCGACGAGCAGCGGCGCCGCGGCCTGCAGCAGCCCGTCGGCGAGGTTTGAGGACGCTTGGGACGCCCACAGTGCCGTGAACGATCTGCGTGGGGCGGCGACAGGCACGATCCGTCTCCTGGTGGTGTTCTCATGGGTGATTGGCTGATTTGGGGTGAGCATGCCAGTGGGGCCGTCTCACATGCAACAATGCTTTTAACCATGAGAGGAGCTGCTGGTGAGGTTCGGCCACATCGCGGGCGACCGCATGCTCGACCTGGTGAACACCGTTGCCTGGCGCCTCGGCGGGGGCGAACGCACGGAGAAGCTGAAGACCTTCTCCGACGTCGTCGACTGGTGCAGCGAGTCCGACCTGATCAGCGAAGACGAGGCCGTGGCCCTGCGCGACCTCGCCGGCCAGGACGACGCCCGGGCCGAGCGGGAACGGCAACAGGTCATCGAAGCGCGCGAGAGGGTCTACGCAGCTCTGTTCGAGGATGACCCCGAAGCCGCCGCAGACCTCGCGGGCATGTACCGGGCGGCGATCGCCGCAGCCGACCTGGTCCGCACCGGCGACCGCTGGCAGTGGCGAGACCGGGAAACCGACCTCCGCCTGCCCCGCAATCGCATAGTCCGCGGGCTCGTGGCTCTCACCCAGCGCGACGACCTCGACCGCCTCCACCAGTGCGAAGACGCCAAGTGCGGCTGGGTTTATCTCGACACATCACCACGGCGGAACCGCCGCTGGTGCAACACGAAGGACTGTGGCGACCGCAACCGCGCCCGCGCCTACTACGCCCGACAGAAGGCGAAAAGCCACCTGCCCTGATTCATCCACCGCCGGTGATCGTGGCTCACGACGCCGAGACTCAATCAACGTCCCCAGCCAGTACCCAACCGGGCGAGGGTCCGGTCAGGCAGGCCGGGTCAGGTGGCCGGGGTGGGATGGTTTTCCGGAAAACCGCCCGAGTGGGTGCTGCTGTGACGTCTGATCGGTCGTGGCCGCAGCGTGCCGACGCGCGCTGCCACCTCGACCTGGAGTGCGCGTGCTCGTCCTGCTCATCCTGCACCTGCTGGCGGCACTGCTCGCGCCGCTGCTGGTGCGGTGGTGGGGTCCGCGCGCCTGCTATCCCCTCGCCCTCGCCCCGGCCGCCGCCTTCGGCTGGGCCGTCGCGCACACCGGGGCGATCCGCGACGGCGGCGCGGTGGTCGAGACGTACCCATGGATCGCGGAGCTGCAGCTCGACGTGGCGCTGCGGGTCACCACCCTGTCCTGGCTGATGCTGCTGCTGGTCGGCGGCGTCGGCGCGCTGGTGCTGATCTACTCCGCCCGCTACTTCCACGCCGGCTCGGCGGGGCTGGCCCGGTTCGCCGCCGTCATGGTCGCCTTCGCCGGGGCGATGGTCGGCCTGGTCGTCTCCGACGACCTGCTGCTGCTCTACGTCTTCTGGGAACTCACCACGGTCTTCTCCTACCTGCTGATCGGGCACAGCACCGAGCGGCGGTCCAGCCGCTGGGCGGCCGCCCAGGCGCTGATCGTCACCACGCTGGGCGGACTGGCCATGCTGGTCGGCTTCCTGCTGCTCGGCCGGCACGCCGGCGGCTACCGCTGGTCCCTGATCACGTCCGTGCCGCTGCCCGGCGGCGGGTACCTCGTCACGGCCGTGCTGCTCATCCTCGTCGGGGCGCTCGCCAAGTCCGCCGTGTTCCCGTTCAGCTCCTGGCTGCCGGTGGCCATGGCGGCACCCACGCCGGTCAGCGCGTACCTGCACGCGGCGGCGATGGTGAAGGCCGGAGTGTTCCTGATCGCGCTGCTCGGCCCGGCGCTCGCCCCGACCGGCCCGTGGCGGCCGGTCACCGTGGTCGCCGGGCTGGTCACGTTGGTCGCCGGAGGCTGGGCGGCGTTGCGGCAGGACGACCTCAAGCTGCTGCTGGCGTACGGGACGGTCAGCCAGCTCGGCCTGCTCACCGTGGTGCTCGGCGCGGGCACCCCCGAGGCGGCGCTGGCCGGCACGGCGATGCTGCTGGCGCACGCGCTGTTCAAGGCGGGACTGTTCCTCGTCGTGGGCATCCTCGACCACAGCGCGGGCGGCCGGGACCTGCGCGAACTGTCGGGGGTGGGACGCAGCGCGCCGCTGCTCGCCGGGATCGCCGCGCTGGCCGCCGCCTCGATGGCCGGCGTGCCGCCGCTGCTCGGCTTCGTCGCCAAGGAGGCCGTCCTCACCGCGTTCACCGGCCAGCCGCTGGTGCTCGCCGGGCTGGTCGCGGGCAGCGCGCTGACCGCCGCGTACAGCATCCGCTTCCTGTGGGGGGCCTTCGCCGCCCGACCCGGCGTCCCGGACACCGAGCTGGAGCGGCCCCCCGCCGCGATGCTCGTACCGCCGGCCCTGCTCGCCGTGGCCGGGCTCGCCGCCGGGCCGGCGGCCGGCGGGGTCGGCGCGCTGCTCCACCCGTACGCCGCGCGCTTCGGCCCGGCGGAGGAGCACCTGGCGCTCTGGCACGGACCGACCGTCGCGCTGGGCCTCTCCGCCGTCGCCATCGGCGGCGGGGTGGTGCTGCACCTGGTCCGCGGCCGGCTGGCGCCCGCGCTGGCCCGGCTGCGCTTCCCGGTCGGCGGCAACCAGGGGTACGAGTGGATCACCCACCGGTTCGACCGGCTCGCCATCGAGGTCACCAGCGCCACCCAGCGCGGCTCGCTGCCGCAGTACCTCGGCACCGTGCTGCTCGCCCTGGTGCTGGTGCCCGGCACGGCGATGCTGGTCACCCGGCCCTGGCGGAACGACGTCGTCGGCTGGGCCAACCCCGTCCAGCTCGTGGTCTGCGCGGTGATCGCGGTGGCGGCGGTGCTCGCGGTCGGTGCCCGGCGGCGGCTCACCGCCATGCTGCTGGTCGGCGTCACCGGCTACGGCACGGCGATGATGTTCGTCCTCTACGGCGCCCCCGACCTGGCGCTCACCCAGTTCCTGGTGGAGACGGCCACCATCGCGGTGTTCGTGCTGGTGTTGCGGCGGCTGCCGGAACGCTTCTCGGCCCGCCCGCTGCGGCGCAGCCGCTGGGTACGCCGGGGGATCGGGGCGGCCGCCGGGCTGGTGATGGCAGGCCTCGCCCTCGCCGCCGCCGGGGCTCGGCGGGCACCGTCGATCTCGCTGGCCTTCCCGCACCTGGCGGTCACCGAGGGCCACGGCCGCAACGTGGTCAACGTGACCCTGGTGGACATCCGGGCCTGGGACACCATGGGCGAGATCTCGGTGCTGGTGGTGACCGCGACGGGGGTGGCCAGCCTGATCTTCGAGCGGTCCCGCACCGGGCCCCGGCCGCGCCGCCCCCGCCCGTCCGCGCCCCGGCGGGACCGGCGCACCGTCTGGCTGCGCGGCGGGGCCACCCTGCACGAGCGCCGTCGGTCGATCGTCTTCGAGGTGGTCACCCGGCTGATCTTCCACACCGTGGTGCTGTTCTCCCTGTTCCTGCTCTTCTCCGGGCACAACGCCCCCGGCGGCGGCTTCGCGGGCGGGCTGGTCGCCAGCCTCGCGCTGGCCCTCCGCTACCTGGCCGGCGGCCGGTACGAGCTGGCCGAGGCCGCCCCGATCGGGGCCGGCACCGTGCTCGGCGCCGGACTGGCCGTGTCGGTCGGCGGCGGCGTGCTCTCGCTGCTGGTCACCGGCGCCGTGCTGCACAGCGTCAAGGTGAACCTCTGGCTCCCCGTGGTCGGCCACTGCCACCTGGTCACGTCGCTCTTCTTCGACATCGGCGTCTACCTGATCGTGGTCGGCCTGGTGCTGGACATCCTGCGCAGCCTCGGCGCCGAGGTGGACCGGCACATCGAGGCCGCCGGCGAATCCACCCCCGGGCTGGCCGTCCAGCGGGACGGGGAGCGGCCATGAGGGACGCCGGGGCGGGGCCGACCCTGGTGCTGGTGGTCGCCGTCGGAGTGCTCGTCGCGACCGGCGTCACGCTGCTGCTGGAGCGGAGCCTGACCCGGATCCTGCTCGGCGTCATCCTGCTCGGCAACGGGGTGAACCTGCTGATCCTGCTCGGCGGCCGGCCCGGCGGCCCGCCCCTGATCGGCGCCGGGCCGACCGGACGGATGAGCGACGCCCTGCCGCAGGCCATGGTGCTCACCGCCGTGGTGATCACGTTCGGGCTGACCGCGTTCCTGCTTGCCGTCGCCTACCGGAGCTGGTACCTCAGCGGCGACGACGAGGTGCAGGACGACCTAGAGGACCGGCAGATCGTCCGGCTCGCCGAGCGCGACGAGGTGTCCACCGCGGACCTCGGCGGCGAGGGGCCGAACAATGACCCGGAGCAGGTGGACCCGGGGCCGGCGCTGCGCCGGCTGCGCCGCCGCGGGGAAGAGTCGTGACGTCCGCCCTGGTGCCGCTGCCGGTGGTGGTGCCGCTGCTCGGCGCCGCGCTCACCCTGATCCTGGCCAACCGGCCCCGCTGGCAGCGGACCGTCAGCGTGCTCGGCCTCGTCACCACCCTGGCGGTCGCCGTGGTGCTGCTCGTCGCGGCATACCGGCACGGGCCGGTGGTGGTCCGGGTCGGCGACTGGCCCCCGCCGGTCGGCATCGTGCTGGTCGCCGACCAGTTGGCCGCGCTGATGCTGGTGGTCTCCTCGGCGGTGACCCTCTGCGTGCTGCTCTACTCGATCGGCCAGGGGCGCGGGGAGACCACCGAGGCCGCCCCGGTGAACATCTACCACCCCACCTACCTGGTGCTGACCGCCGGCGTGACCAACGCGTTCCTCGCCGGGGACCTGTTCAACCTCTTCGTCGGCTTCGAGATCCTGCTGGCCGCCAGCTTCGTGCTGATCACCCTCGGCAGCACGGAGACGCGCATCCGGACCGGCGCGACGTACGTGGTGGTCAGCATCCTCTCCTCGATGATCTTCCTGGCCGCCGTGGGACTGGTGTACGCGGCCACGGGCACCGTCAACATGGCCCAGCTCGCCGGGCGGCTGGACGCCCTGCCGGCCGGCGTACGCCTGGCGTTGCAGCTGATCCTGCTGCTCGCGTTCGGCATCAAGGCGGCGGTCTTCCCGCTCTCCGCCTGGCTGCCGGACAGCTACCCGACCGCGCCGGCCCCGGTGACCGCGGTCTTCGCCGGCCTGCTCACCAAGGTCGGCGTGTACGCGATCATCCGCACCGAGACCCTGCTCTTCCCCGGCGGTCAGGTCTCCGGCCTGCTCATGGTGGTGGCCGGGCTGACCATGGTGGTCGGCATCCTCGGCGCGGTCGCCCAGTCCGACATGAAGCGGCTCTTCTCCTTCACCCTGCTCAGCCACATCGGCTACATGATCTACGGGGTGGGGCTGACCACCGTCGCCGGACTCACCGGGGCGATCTTCTACGTGGTGCACCACATCACCATCCAGACCACCCTCTTCCTGGTCGCTGGCCTGGTCGAGGAGCGGGCCGGCAGCACCGACCTGCGCCGGCTGGGCGGGCTGGCCCGGGTCGCCCCGCTGCTCGGCGTGCTCTTCTTCGTCCCGGCGATGAACCTGGCCGGCATCCCGCCGTTCTCCGGCTTCCTCGGCAAGCTCGGCCTGCTCCAGGCCGGCGTGGCGGCCGGCGGGGTGCTGCCCGGGGTGCTGGTCGCCGCGGGGACGGTGACCAGCCTGCTCACCCTCTACGCCGCGTCCCGGGTGTGGAACATCGCGTTCTGGCGGGCGCCCCGGCTGGCCCCCTCCACCCCGGCCGTCCGGCTGCCCGCGCTGATGGTCGGCGCCACCGCCGCCCTGGTGGCGCTCGGCGTGGCGCTCACCCTGGCCGCCGGGCCGCTGTTCCGGGTCACCGCGGACGCCGCCGGCGACCTGCGGCAACGCACCCCGTACGTCCGCGCCGTGCTGCCGGCGGGCGCCCCGTGACCGGCGACCCGCCCCCCGGTCCCCGAGACCGCGACGGGCGCCCGGCGGAGCGCCCGCCGCCGGGCGACCAGGGCCCCGCAGCGCCGGCCATCGGGCGCGGCGGGCGGCGCCGCGACCAGGCCGTCGCGCTCGGCTGGCTGGCGGCGATCTGGCTGCTGCTCTGGGGGGATCTCTCCTGGGACAACCTGCTCGGCGGGATCCTCGTCGGCGCGGCCGTGCTGGTGTTCTTCCCGCTCCCGCCGGTCACCTTCGGCGGTCGGCTCCGGCCCGGCGCGCTGCTGGTCCTCGCGATCACCTTCGTCGGCGAGCTGGTCAGCGCCAGCGTGCACGTCGCCGCCATCGCGGTCCGCCCCGGCTACCGGCCGCGCGGCGCGATCATCGCGGTGCCGCTGCGGATCCGCACCGACCTCAACCTGGCGCTCACCGCCGAGCTGATCTCCCTGGTCCCGGGCACCCTGATCCTCGAGGTGGACCGCGACCACGGCGTCCTCTACGTGCACGTCCTCGACGTCCGCGGCCCCGAGGACCTGACCGGCAGCCGGGAGCGCGTCCTCGCCGTCGAGCGGCGCGTCGTCCGCGCGGTCGGCTCCCCCCAGGAAGTACGCCAGCTCACCGTCGAACCCGTCGACAGGAGGACCAGTCCGTGATCACCTTCCTCGCCGTCGCGCTGACCGTGCTGATCTCGGTCACCGCGCTGCTCGCCCTGGCCCGCATCTACCGCGGACCGTCGCTGCTCGACCGGGTCGTCGCCGCCGACCTGCTGCTCTCCACCATGCTGGCCGCGGTGGCCGTGGAGGCGGCGATCAACCGGCACGCCACCACGCTGCCCGTCCTGGTGGTGCTCTCCCTGCTCGGCTTCGTCGGGTCGGTCTCCCTGGTCCGGTTCGCCGTCCGCGAGGTGGCCTGATGGCTGCCGTCGCCGACTGGCTCGGCGCCGCCTTCCTGCTGGCCGGGGCGCTGCTCGGGCTGGCCGCCGGGATCGGCGTGCTGCGCTTCCCCGACGTGCTCGACCGGATGCACGCCGCCACCAAACCGCAGGTCCTCGGCGTGCTGCTGCTGCTCGCCGGGGTGGCGCTGCGCCTGCGTACGCCGGCCGACCTGGGGACGATCGGACTGGTCGCGGTCTTCCAACTGGCCACCGCGCCGGTCGCCGCACAGATGATCGGACGGGCCGCGTACCGGTCGGGCCGGGTCGACCCGGCCCTGCTCGACGCCGACGAGCTGGCCGGCCGGTGAACCGGACGCGACGACCCTGGCCGGCCGGTGAACCGGACGCCGGGGAGCTTCCCGGCACCCTCAGCGGACGTACAGCCAGCGCCGATAAAATGGCCGCATGATCGACTCCTCTGCCCAGGAGGGCAGCAGTAGCCAGCCGGGTCATGCCCGGCAATCCCCAGTCCCGACGGCCCCGGGAGCCCTGAGCGTCCCGTGCTGATCCTCGTCGGACTCGTTCTCATCATCGTGCTCACCGCCGCCACCGGTTACTTCGTGGCCCAGGAGTTCGGCTACGTCGCCGTGGACCGGGGCAAGCTCAAGCAGCTCGCCGACGGCGGCGACCAAGCCGCCGCCCGGGCCCTGGAGGTGACCGGACGGCTGTCGTTCATGCTGTCCGGCGCCCAGCTCGGTATCACCGTGACCGCCCTGCTGGTCGGTTACGCCGCCGAGCCGTACCTGGGCGCCGGGCTGGCCGACCTGCTCGGCGTCGCCGGCCTCTCCACGCCGGTCGCGCTGCCGCTGTCGGTGGCGCTCGCCCTGATCATCGCCACCGTGGTGCAGATGGTCCTCGGTGAGCTCGCCCCGAAGAACCTGGCCATCGCCCGAGCCGAGCCGCTCGCCCGGGCCCTGGCCCGGTCCACCCTGATCTACCTCAAGCTGGCCGGACCGGTCATCACGCTCTTCGACCGGGCCGCCGTACGACTGCTGCGCCGGGTCGGCATCGAGCCGATCGAGGAGCTGCCCAGCGGCGCCACCCCGGAGGACCTGGAGCAGATCATCGCCGAGTCCCGGGAGGAGGGGCACCTCGACGCCGCGATGTCCGACCTGCTCGACCGGGGCCTCGACTTCCGCGAGCTGACCGCCGGGGAGGCCATGGTTCCCCGGGTCGACGTGCACACCGTACGGGCCGACGAGCCGGTCAGCCGGGTCGTCGAGCTGCTGGACACCGGCCACTCCCGGTTCCCGGTCCGGGGCGCCGAGGGCGTCGACGACCTGGTCGGCGTGGTCGGCATCGCCGACGTGCTGGGGGTGCCGCCGGCCGAGCGGGCCACCACCCGGGTCGAGGCGGTGGCCACACCCCCGCTGCTGGTGCCGGAGACGCTGCCGTTGCCGACGGTGCTGGACCGGCTCCGGGTCGGGCACCGGCAGCTCGCCTGCGTGGTCGACGAGTACGGCGGCTTCGCCGGCGTGATCACGCTGGAGGACATCGCCGAGGAGTTGGTCGGGCCGATCCGCGACGAGGACGACCCGCCGGAGCGGGCCCCGGCGCGGCAGGACGACGGCTCCTGGGTGGTGCCCGCCCGCTGGCGGATCGACGAGGTCGCCGACAGCACCGGCATCGCGCTGCCCGAGGCACCCGAGTACGACACGCTCTCCGGGCTGGTCATGCGGGAGCTGGGCCGGGTGCCCGAGGTCGGCGACCGGCTGGAGATCAGCCTCGCCGTCGACGGCGAGCTGCCCGACGTCGAGCCTCGCGCCCTGGTCGAGGTGCTGGCCGTGGACCGGCACGTCGCCGACTCCGTCCGGCTCCGGATGGCCGTCGCCGAGCGCGGGGAGGAGGCGGCATGAGCGAGCGGAGCGAGCGAACCGTGGGGTTCGGTGCTCATGGCGACGCCGAGCGCGGGGAGGTGGCGGCATGACCCCGGGGTTCGCGCTGTTCTTCTCCGTGGTGCTGCTGGCGCTCAACGGCTTCTTCGTGGCCGCCGAGTTCGCCCTGGTCGCGGCCAAGCGCTACCGCTTGGAGCAGATGGCGGCCGGCGGCGGCCGGGCGGCCCGCGCGGCGCTGGACGGCGTCCGCGAGCTGAGCCTGATGCTGGCCGGCGCCCAGCTCGGCATCACCCTGTGCACCCTGGGTCTGGGTGCCCTCGCCGAACCCGCGATCGAGCGCCTGATCAGCCCGCTGTTGCACGCGGTGGGGCTGCCGCTGGCGGCCAGCCACCTGGTGGCGCTGCTCTTCGCGCTCGCCCTGGTGACCTTCCTGCACCTGGTGGTCGGCGAGATGGCCCCGAAGTCGTGGGCGATCACCGACGCGGAGCGCTCGGCCACGCTGCTGGCGCTGCCGTTCCGGGCCTTCGCGCGGGTGGCCCGCCCGGTGCTCTCCGCGCTGAACGCGCTGGCCAACGCGGTCCTGCGGCTGGTCGGCGTACGCCAGCAGGACCAGCTCGCCCAGGTGCACGGCCCGGACGAGCTGCGCATCCTGCTGGAGCAGTCCCGCGAGCACGGGCTGCTCGGCGCCGAGCAGCACCAGATGCTGACCAGCATGCTGGAGCTGCAGGGCACCACGGTGGCGCAGGTGATGGAGCCGTTCGACCGGATCGTCACGGTACGCCGGGAGGACACCGCCGAGCGGATCGAGCACGTCTCCCGGGACAGCGGCCGGTCGCGGCTGGCCGTGGTCGACGCCGGGGGCGAGGTGTGCGGCCTCGTGCACGTCCGCGAGGCGGTCCGGGCGGTCACCACGGGCCGGCCGGCGACCGCCGGTGAGCTGATGACCCCGGCGTTCACGCTGCCTGCCGGGGCGTCGGTCACCGAGGCGGTGGCGGCCATGCGGGGCCGGCAGGCCCAGTTGGCGCTGGTCCGCAACGGTGGCGGCCCGACCCGGCCGCTCGGCTTCGTCGCCTTGGAGGACCTGCTGGAGGAGGTCATCGGCGAGTTCGACGACGAAACCGACCCGGTGCCCCGGGGTCGCCGCCTACGCTGACGGTCCCGTCCCACCCCGTCCGGCCGCCGGGTCCCTCGGACCCGGCGGCCGACCCGTCTCCGGACCCCCGCGGCTCCACATCGCCGAAGTGGCGGTGTCTGGCCGCCCGGACACCCCCACGTCGCCGATCTGGCGAGGGACCCGGACGGGCGGGGGACCCGGCCAGCGAGGCCCGGGCGGCGCGGGCCCGGGCGGGCGGGGGACCCGGCCAGCGAGGCCCGGGCGGCGCGGGCCCGGGCGGCGCGGCCCGGGCTGGCAAGGTTGGTCAGGCAGGAGTGCCCGCCCGGCGAGCGGGAATGCCGGCGGCATGCGGCTGACCGGGGTGTCGTCGGAGTCCGTCTGGACCGGGCTCTCGGTGAGCACCACCGTGACCAACCCCAGCACCCGACCGGGGCTGCGGCTACCCGGCCGGGTGACCCTCACCGCCGGGGGCGAGGACTTGCCGGTCCGGCACGTCCGGCTCGGGCTGGTCGCCCAGCTCGAACCGGAGGACCCGGACGCGCCGCGCCGGTTGGTGCAGTACCACCAGATGCCGGTCGCCGGCCGGTTCGTGGTGCCGGCCGGGCGGCGGCGGGCGGTGGACTTCGCCTTCCCGCTGCCCTGGGAGAGCCCGGTGACCATGTTCGGCGGGGTCCCGCTGATGAGCCTGCGCACCGGGCTGCGTACCGAGGTGTCCGTCGATCCGGACCTGGACCAGGGCGCCATGGTGCCGGTCTTCATCCACCCGCTCCCCGTCCAGCAGGGCGTCCTGTCCGCGCTGGACACCCTCGGGTTCGTGATGCGGCAGGCGGGCCTACAGCACGGCCGGCTGCCCGGCGTGGAGCAGACCCTGCCGTTCTACGAGCGGCTGGGCTACTGGGCGGCGCCGCTGTACGCCGGCCCGATCACCGAGCTGGAAGTGATCTTCGTGACCAACGCGGCGGGGCTGGAGGTGCTGCTCTGGATGGACCGGCGGCTCTCCCTGGCCGGAGTCACCCACCAGAGCATCAGCCGGTTCCGGGTCTGGCACGCCGGGGCCGGGCAACGGGACTGGGTGGCCACCGTGGACGGCTGGCTGCGGCACGCGATCGACCGGCACGCCGCGGCCGCCGCGCACGCCGACTGGTCCGCCATGATCCGGGAGTCCGCGCACGTCAGCCGCCACCCGGACGAGCCGGTCCAGCCGGGCTTCGGCCTGCAGGGCACGGCCGGCGGGGGCGGCGGCATCGGCGGGGGGGGGGGGGGAGGGGGCCCCGCCCCCCCCCCGCCCCGGGCGGGGGCGGCCGGCGGCCGCGCCCAGGAGGCGAGGGGGGG
>NZ_VSFA01000050.1 GCF_008119785.1 Micromonospora sp. MP36
TTAACGCTGGCGGTGTGCGCGTCTTGTGGCTGTGGGCGGTTGCACACCGTCAGCGTTAGGGCGGCCGTGGGTGAACAAAGTAGCCTGGGTTTCGCAGGACAAGATCTACTTCCTCCGCGAAATCGGCTCCGAGGGTAGCGAGTTATGGCTCCGTGATGCGGGGCGCGAACGCAAACTGGCTTCAAACGCGACATTCCCGATCATTGTGGTCCGCTTGATTTCCTGTTCGCTGTCAAGCCGGGCACGTTGGTCGCCTCGATAGCCAACGTCTGTCGATCGTGTTGCCGCGTTCGGAGGGGTCGCACGAGCGTGGGTAGGAACCTTCCTACTTGTCGTGCTGTCGGCGCACCATCTCAGTGATCCAGATGGGCGCGAACGGAGACGTGCAGCCCGGGGAAGTCGGGTAGTCCTTGAGCACCTCCAGGCGCTCACCGATGTCGATTGCACGGGCGCGGTGCTCGGCGTGGTCGATCCCGATCTGAGCCATGCAGTGGTTCATCGCCCACTGCAGGCGATCCGGGGCGTCTTTCATCTCCGCCTCGATGACGTCGAGCAGTCCTGCGAGGTCGAGGCCCGCGGGCTGCTTCGTCACGCGTTCGGTGGTCAGCGCCCAGCCGGCACTCGCGACCACCGGATCCGGATCGGCGGACCAGGCCAGGCGCAACTCTTCGGAGTGCGGGTTCTTCTTCACCACGTAGCTCACGAGCCAGTCGTGCACCTTGGGCACGCGCGCCTCGCGCACCATGACGTCCAACTCGTCACGCTCGAACGCCTTCGGGCGACAGATCAGGATCGCCAGCAGTCTCGCCGCAGTGTCATCCGTCTCCCAGAGCCGGCACGCGAGGTCCTGCTGCGTCTTCAGCCGCTTCGCGAGCGCGCGCAGCTTGCTGAGGTTCACGCCGTGATCGTCACCGTGCTTCTCGTTCACCTCGCGTGTCTTCGGGTCCTCGAGCGCGGCCAACTCGGCCATCACCTCGGCCACCGTCGTCTCAGCCACCTCATTCTCCTGTCTATCACGTAGGTCACTCGCGCAGCGGGTGCCATCCGGTGTTCGTCCGCGTCGGTCGGCGTTCGCTGTGGGCCGGGCGCGACCGCTCGGCGCACTTACTGGGGCTGCGCGCCGGTGGTGCCGCTCGGTTTCACCCTGGCGCCGGTTGGGGTCCGATGGTGCGCGGCAAGCAGCGACGCCCATGCCAGGGCGAGGGCGATCGCGAGGGCGAAGGCGACGTTGGCCGGGCGTGATCCCTGCAGCGCGAAGATCAAGCTCCAGCTGGCGAGGAAGGTCGCGCCGGTTACGCCGCTGAAGGCCGCCCAGGCGCGACGGCCGGTCGCGCCGAACCGCCGGGCGAAGACGAAGCACGCGGCGACGAGCGCGAGAAAGGCGATTCCGGCAACCAGGAAGTGCACCGCTGCGGGCCAGCTCATCGTGGTGGGAGGGCCGGTCGGTGTGCCCGGTGGGAAGCCGTCGGCGGGGTCGGCGGAGAAGGTGGCCGCGCCCAGCATCCCGGCACCGAAGGCACCGATTAACCGTGGTCCCCAGGTACCGCCCGGCCGCGCTGCCGGGCCGAGGACCCGGTGCAGCCCGGTCGCACACGCCACGAACAGCAGACCGCTGACCACGAAGTTGGCGATCTGGATCCATCCTTGGCCGCCGTTGCTCAGCATGCTGGCCGGGTGCCGGCTGATGTCGAATCCGTCCCTGGTGAGTATCTGCAGGACGACTACGACGACGTACAGCGGTCCGGCGACGACGCCGCAGGTCAGCAGCGTTTTTGTCGACCCAGCGGCGGCACCGGGCGCCCTGCCGGCGGCGGTGGTGGCATCGTGGGTCATCAGCGGTCGGCGCTGGTCTCGGGGGCGAAGTGCTGTACCGCGAACGCGACGGCCGCGGCGATGTCGTCGTCGCTGGTTCCCCAGGCAGTCTGGATGGCGGGAGCCCAGGCGTGGCAGCTGCGGGTGGCGAACTCCTTCGCCTCGGGCGTGTCCTCCCAGGTGGCGCAGTCGAAACTCACGCCGTTGAGGAACATGTCGAGGCCGAGTAGCGCGAGGTCCCAGCCGCCGCCGATGCCGATCGTGCCACCGGGACCGTAGGTGCGCACCAACTCGTCAACGATCTCGGCGGGTGAGGCGTGCTCCAGTTCGAAGACGGTGCGGCCGTCGTCGCCGGGCGCCAGGCGCACCTCGACCTCGGTCGGCATGCCCTCGCCGAGGACCCAGGTCACCTTGATCAGACGGGGTTCCTCGCAGCGCAGGATTTCGCCGCCGGCGTTGTCCTTGAGCTGGAACGTGCCGCCGACCCGCAGGTCACCCTCGATCGGGCCCAGCCAGCGGCTGAGCCGCTCCGGGTCGGTGCAGGCGCTCCAGACGTCCTCGATCGGGGCGTCGTAGACCCGCCGCAGCAGCAGCGATCGCCCTGCGCCGGTGGCAACCGCCTGCTTGCCGATCTCCCGGTGGGTGGCGTTGACCTGGTTGACGATGTCGATCACGTTGATTCCTCGCTATCTGACTCGGCTGCCCGACGGCGATCCGGTGACTCGGCAGCGTTTCTATGGTTGTCGTGCTGTTGGCGGCGTTGGCGTTTGCCACGGGCGAGTTCGGTGGCCAACGCGTCCAGGCGCTGGCTCCAGTACTGCCGGAAGCGCTCCAGCCAGATGTCGACCTCCTGCAGAGGCGCTGCCTCCACGGCGTAGAGGCGGCGCGTACCGTCCGGACGGACGGTGACGAAACCCGACTCCCTCAGCACTCGCAGGTGCTGCGACACCGCCGGTGGTGAGATGCCGAACTCCGCCCGGATCACCTCGCTGACGGCCCCGGCGGCCTGTTCGCCGTCGGCGAGCAGTTCCAGTATTCGGCGCCTCACCGGGTCGCCGAGGACATCGAACGCGTGCACCAATGGACTATCTCAGCCACAGCTTAATTAAGTCAAGGCTTAGTGAGACTATGGCGGTGGTTCGCCGTCCACATGCAGACGGACAGTTCCCTCGACGCCCGTCGCGTCCGGTCCGCCAACCCTGAAGGCGGCTGGGGCGCACGGTGAAGAACATCAGGATCGACCGAGCGAAGACTCCGGTCAGCGATGCTTGATGTCGCCGCCCACGTGCCCGGATCACTGCGTGGCGCCGTCAGTCGTGGGCGGCCTCCTGCTCCTGCTGGGCCTGTTCGGCGCCGGCTCGATCGGCCAGCGTCAGCACGCCACGGCCGCCAACTGGTGGAGGTCGATGCCCGGGACGATGCCGGCGGTGCCAGCGGTGGTCGTCTGATGCACGTTCCCGCAGTCCCGGCGAGCCCCGCACGTTGCGGATCGGTGGTGTTAGCGCAACGGGAGCCATGGCCAATCGCGTCGATCCGCCGGGAGGCGCATGTGCTGGGCGACGTGGCATCCCCTTGGCGAGATCAGCAAAGGGAGTCGGCGAAATGGCCCGTGTGGGCGCCAGCATGGCTGGCATGCGGCGAGCACCCGGCTGAAACACCTGGGCGAGCCCCGAGGTGGGCGGCGCGTGGTGCGACTGATCGCACATACCGCGAAGACCGCCAGGGGGCCGGATCGATGGCGGCCCGGTTGAGGATCTGTGCTGGCCGCGATCTGGTAGCCAAGGCCGAGCAGTTCTCCTCTCCCTGGATCCGGCGGTGCCCCCATGATGGGTTCTCAGCCGCGAGTCGCAGCACCAGGTCGCGGACCTGTGCGTTGACAGGTTGTCGGCCCGGCCGGGCACGCGGATACGTCCACCGCCAGGCAATCAGTTCACGATGCCACCGCAACAACGTGGCCGGGGTGACGAAGAAGGCCGACCAGCGCGGGAGGGGCAGCAGCCGCGACAGCGCCGCCAGCACCACCCCGTCGGCTGGTTGCAGATCGGCGCGGGTCACCTGCCGGCGCAGCACCGCCACCTGATGGCGCAGCACCAGGATCTCCACATCTTTGGCCCACCGCCGCCGGCGATCTGGGACAGCATCTGCAGGATCAGGCGAAGCAGCAGGTACAGCAACGACGCGCTCATGCCGACGAGCATGCCGGCCGCGCCAGGCGCGAACTCGCACAGAACGGCACTCCAGAAGGCCGAACCGCGTTTTCGAGCCGCACTCGGTGTTGGCGAGCCGACGTCGGACGGCGCAACCTCGCCGAGGTCGTGCTAACGCATCAACGCGGGCAGGTGATCGGTCACCATCGCTCTCGTGTCTCGCAGGATGCGGTTGATGAGTTCGGCGCAGGTCGGAATGTCCTCGATCAGTCCTTGGACCTGTCCGACCGTCCAGATCCCGGCGTCCGGATCTCCCAGTTCGTAGACCCGGCGACCTCGGCTACCCGCGACCAGTTCCCGGACCTCCTCGAACTGTCCGCCCTCGGCGAGGATCTGGGCCACCTTGCGGCTGACGGTGTTGGCCGCGACTCTCGCAGTGTTGCGCAGCGTTCGGAAGATCAGCTCGGTGTCCCGCTCGGAGGCTTGGACGATCGCCTCCTTGATGTGCTGATGGATCGGCGACTCGACGGTGCACATGAACCGGGTACCCATGCTGATGCCGGACGCCCCCAGCGCGAGCGCGGCGACCAGGCCGCGCGCGTCGGCGAATCCGCCCGACGCCACCACCGGGATCGTAAGCTTCCGAACGGCCGCCGGAATCAGCACGAGCCCGGGCACGTCGTCCTCACCCGGGTGCCCGGCGCACTCGAAGCCGTCGACGCTTACGGCGTCGACCTGAAGCGACTGCGCCTTGACCGCGTGCCGGACGCTCGTGCACTTGTGCAGCACGCGCACCCCCGCCTCCTTGAAGGCGGCTACATGTGGCGCGGGATTCGATCCGGCGGTCTCCACGATGGTGACCCCGGAATCGATGATGGCCTGCCGGTACTCCGCGTACGGAGGCGGCGAGATCGACGGCAGGATGGTGAGGTTGACCCCGAACGGCTTGTCGGTCAGCTTTCGGCACCGGGCGATCTCGTCCACGAGGTGCTGTGGGGTCGGTTGGGTGAGCGCGCTGATCAGACCGAGGCCACCGGCGTTGGACACGGCAGCGGCGAGCTTCGCGGTCGCCACCCACTGCATGCCGCCCTGCACGATCGGGTGCTGGATTCCGAAGGCCTCGGTGAAGGCGTTCCTGATCACTGCGGTTCCTTCCGGGCGGGCTTTCGATGCCGTGGGCGGTGGGTGCCGACGATGGCGGACCCTGGTGGATCAGGGCGCGGGATACCGGACGCGGGCGACCGAGGCGCCCAACACCTCACGGCCGCCCGCAGTGACCGACAGTTCGATCTCCGCCTCGTCGTCGGCGCTGCGCGTCACCGCACCAGTCACCGTCACCGTGGCGCTGCCAGCACCGGGCACGGTCACCATCGAGGTGAATCGGTTGGTCAGCTCGATGACCGCGGTCGCGGAGCCCAGCCACCGGCACAGCGCCTGGTTCGCCAGCGCCAGGGTGAGCATGCCGTGGGCGATGACACCGGGGAGTCCGGCCGCCATGGCGGCCGTGTCGTTGTAGTGGATCTGGTTGAAGTCGCCGGAGGCACCGGCGTAGCGGACCAGCGCCTGCCGGGTGACCTCGAACTCGACCGGCGCGAACGTGGTACCAACGGAGAGGCTCATGTCAGGTCCCCCACTGCGTCGAGGATCAGGCAGGTGTGGGTGATGGTGGCTTCGAACGGTCCGTTGACGGCGCGCATCGAGGTGACGGTCTGGATGCGGACGTGCCGGCCGGCGGCCCGCAGCTCGGCGATGCGGGTCTCGGCCGCCAGCCGGTCACCGGCGCAGAGCGAGCCGTGCAGGAAGCTGGTCTGCCCACCGTGCACCATCCGGGTCAGGTCCAGACCGAGGCCGGGGTCGCGGCGGACCGGCTGGGAGAACCGCAGCGCTAACGCGGCGGCGAAGGTCGCCGGGGCGACCAGGTCGCGGTGGCCGGCGGCCCGGGCCGCTGCCACGTCGAAGTGCACCGGGTCGTCGGCGAGCACCGCCCGCGCGAACTCCCGGATCACCTCACGGGAAACCTCGTAGGGCTCTTGGAGGTGGCGCGGGGTGCCTTTCACATGAACCGTCCACCGGCCACTTCGAGCACCGCCCCGGTCATGTACGAGGAAAGGTCGCTGGCCAGGAACAACGCGACGTTGGCGACCTCGACCGGCTCGCCCATGCGCTGCAACGGGATCTCGCGGGCCTTGGCCGCGAGGGCCTCGGCCGGGATCGCCGCGGTCATCGCCGTACGGATGATGCCGGGCTGGATCGCGTTCACCCGGACGTTGCGGCCGGCCAGCTCCTTCGCGGCGGCCTTGGTCAGGCCGACAATGCCGGCCTTCGCTGCGGCGTAGTTGGTCTGGCCGATGTTGCCGACCTTGCCGGCCAGCGACGAAATGTTGACGATGGATCCGGACCGCTGCTCGCGCATGACCTCGGCCGCGGCCTTGGTGCCGAGCCAGCAGCCCTTGAGGTGTACGGCGACGACCGCGTCGAAGTCGTCGAGGGTCATCTTGTGCAGCATCGCGTCGCGGGTGATGCCGGCGTTGTTGATGATCACGTCCAGTCGTCCACGCTCACCGACCACCCGGTCGACCAGCGCCCGGTACTGCTCTGGGGAGGTCACGTCGCAGCCGAGGCCGACCACGGGGGTGCCGTCCGCGGACAGTTCGGCGGCGGCAGCCTGGGCGGCGTCGACGGTGAGGTCGGACAGGTAGACGTGGGCGCCGTTGACTGCGGCGACCTTGGCGATCTGAAAGCCGATTCCCTGCGCGCCGCCGGTGAGGGCGACGCTGCGTCCTTCGAGTAGGGCCATGCGCGTGTTCCTTTCGCTGGTGCTTGGCGGTGACGTGTTCAGACGGTGGCTTCGGTGCCGAAGATGGCGGTGACCTGGCTGGAGAGCACCCCGCCATTGCCGTGGGTGAGGGCGGTCTGGGCATCGGGCACCTGCCGGTCGCCGCATTCGCCGCGGAGCTGCCGGACGGCCTCGATGATCAGGAGGATCCCGTACATGCCGGGGTGGCAGTACGACAGGCCGCCGCCGTTGGTGTTCACCGGGAGTACGCCGCCGGGAGCGATCTGCCCGTCGGCCACGAACGCGCCGCCCTCGCCCTTGGCGCAGAACCCGAGGTCCTCTAGGAACAGGATCGGGTTGATGGTGAACGCGTCGTAGAGCTGCACCACGTCGATGTCCGATGCCGACAGTCCCGCCATGTCGTACGCGCGCCGACCGGACTGCACCGCCGAGGTGGTGGTCAGGTCGGGCATCTGACTGATCGTGGCGTGGTCGGTGGCCTCACCGGCGCCGAGCAGGTAGACCGGCGGGCGGGGCAGGTCCCGGGCGCGTTCCGCGGGGGTCAGCACCACCGCACCGCCACCGTCGGTGACCAGGCAGCAGTCCCGCACGGTTAGTGGCGAGCTGACCATCCGAGCGTTGATCACGTCCTCGCGGGTCAACGGGTCACGGCTGAACGCCTTCGGGTTGAGCCGCGCCCACTCGCGCGCGGCGACGGCGACGTCGGCGAGCTGCTCGCGGGTGGTGCCGAACTCGTGCATGTGCCGGGCGGCGGCGAGGGCATACATGGAGACCGGGAAACGCGGGCCGTACGGTGCCTCGTACGCGTTGAGCTGGGTGCGGGCGACCAGCTTGCCGGCGTTCGACCGCTGGGTGCTGGCGTACGTCACCAGGGCCACCTCGCAGAGGCCGGCCCGCAGCGCTGCTGCGGCGTGCAGCACGTGCGAGACGAACGAGCTGCCGCCGACCACCGTCCCGTCGATGTACCGGGGTTGGATACCCAGGTACTCGGCGGTGTCCAGACCGGCTGCCGGATACACGGAGGAGGCCGTGAACAGCCCATCCACGTCCCGGGTGGTCAGGCCCGCCTCGGCGAGGGCGGCGTGACTGGCCTGACCCATCAGGTCGAGCGGAGTCAGCCCGGGAGCGACCAGGCCGAGCTGCGATTCGGCGACCCCGACGACGGCCGTCGTGCCACGGAGCGAGTCGGTCATGGCGCCACCAGCTCGAACCGCACCACGGCGTCGTCGGCAATGGCGGCGCGTACCGCTCGCCCGATCAGCGGTACATCGGTCGGCACCCCGGTCACCGTGCTCATCATCCGGAACCCTTCCGCCACATCGATGAGGGCGATGTTGCTGGGTGGAGTGTCCTTTGCGTACAACCAGGTCACCGAATACACCACGCCGTCGCCGGAGGAGGTCAGCCAGTCCAGCTCGGCGCTGCCGCAGTGTCTGCACAGCGTGCGCGGGTAGAACTGGGTCCGGGCACAGGCGGAGCAGCGTTGGTAGCGCAGTTCGCGTTGCTGCAATCCCGACAGGTACCGGTGGTGCGGACTGTCCATGATGGGTTTCCCTAACGGCCGTGAAAGGTGGCTGGACGCTTGGCCAGGAAGGCCGCCACGCCTTCCGCGAAGTCGTCGCTGGTGATCAGGTCGAGCTGCGCCGTGGCCTCGGCCCGCAACGCCGCGTCCAAGCCGGCGAGGTCGGCCTGGAGCCGCTTGGCGGTCGACAGCGACAGTGGCGCCCGGGCGGTGAGGGTGCGTGCCCGTTCCAGCGCCGTCGGCAGGGCCTCACCGTCGTTGGTGGCCTGGTCGATCAGCCCCCATTCGGCGGCCAGCCGGGTGTCGACGGGCTCGGCGAACATGAGCATCTGTGCGGCTCGGCCCCGCCCGACCCGGGCGGCCAGGGTGTGGTGCAGGCCGCCGTCCGCCGCGAGGCCTACCCTCGGGAACGGGCAGCAGAAACTCGCCGTGGCACCGGCGATGATGTGGTCGCTGGCCGCGGCGAGCGCCAGGCCGAAGCCGTAGCACTGCCCCTCGACCGCGGTGAGTACCGGGATTGGCGCCGCGGCTATGGCCCGGATGATGTCGCCCGCGACCTCCAGTCGCGGGGCGGCCACCGCCGGGTCGGTGGACATGGCGCGCAGGTCGCCACCGGCGCTGAACGTTCCGGCAGCGCCGGTGATGACCAGGACCCGGATGGCCGGGTCGGCGAACGCCCGCTGGAGCAGGGCCAGCAGCCGGGCGCGGGCGTCATCGTCGAGGGCGTTGCGCCGCGTCGGATGCGAGAGGGTCACGCAGCGGACGCCCGCGTCGTCGGTGCACAGCAGTTCGGCGCTCTGGGCGCTGATGCCCGCCACCTCGCTCCGCGTGGCGTCGGCATGAGGCACCGCCGCACTGTGTTGATGATTCGCTCGCTGCCGCTCGCTCATGCGGTCACCGTCGGCGGGATCCGGTCCAGCATGGCGCGGAGTTCGGTCTTGAGGATCTTGCCGACGCCCGACAGTGGCAGCGTGCTGACGACGTGCAGCTCCCGTAGCCGCTTGACCGGTGCGACCTGCGCGTTGACGAACGCCATCACCTCGTCGGGCTGGCACGGCGTGCGCAACACGACGAAGCCGACCGGAATCTCGCCGGCGTGCTCGTCGGGACGGCCGACCACGGCGGCGTGGGCTACGCACTCGTGCTGCAGCATGATCTCTTCGAGCTCGCGTGGATAGACGTTGTAGCCCTTGTAGATCAGCATGTCCTTGATCCGGCCGACGATGGCCAGGTAGCCGTCGGCATCGCGGCGACCCAGGTCGCCGGTGCGCAGCCAGCCGTCCACGAACGTCGCGGCGGTCTCCTCGGGGCGGTTGAGGTAGCCGGCGGACACCTGCGGGCCACGGATCCACAGCTCACCAACGGTGCCGTCGGGCACCGGGTTGCCGTCGGCGTCCCGCACCGACACCTCGGTGCCGGGCAACGGCACTCCGCAGCTGTCGAACCTGTCCGGCGCGGACTCGGTGTACGGCGGTGCAGTGGCGACCAGGGTGGCCTCGGTTAGCCCATACGACTGGCGTACCCGGGCGTTGCTGAACACCGCCTCCAGCCGCTGAGTCAACGGCACCGGCACCGGTGCCGAGGCGCAGCCGATCGCGCGCACGCTGCGCAGGTCGCGGCCCGCGAGGGTCGGGCACTCCAGGATCGCGTGGAACATCGACGGCGCGCCGAGCAGATGCTCGACCTGGTACGCCTCGACCAGGTCGAGGAACTGGTGGGGCTCGAAGCGGGGCATCGTCACGAGGGTGGTTCCGGACGCCACGTGCTGGCTGAGCCCGACCAGCCCCATGGAGTGGAACAGCGGTGCGGCGGTGAGCGCGGTCGCCTCGCCCGGCCGGAGCAGGAAGTCGCCGGGCACCGGCCGCAGCACGATCCCGCCCTCGTCGTCCGTCCCGGGTACCGCCCCGGTACGCCAGCAGGCGTACTGCACCGTCTCGGCGAGCAGGTTGCGGTGGCTGATGACGACGGCCTTGGGGCGGCCGGTGGTGCCGCCGGAGAAGACGAGGTGTGCGGTGTCGTCGCCGGTGAGGCGCACTGGCGGGGGATCCGCGGCCGCGGGCGCTCCGATGGTGATGCGTCGGGCCGGTTGTGCGTCCTCGTCGAGCAGCACCAGTCGGACCACCCCGTCGCGCCCGGTGCCGGACAGCGGATCACCGGCCGCGTCCGTGATGATCGCCCGGGCGCCGGAGTCGGCGAGCTGGCGGGCGGTGTCGGCGGGGGTCAGCATCGGCGACAGGGGAGCGGCGGCCGCGCCGGACAGCAGGATGCCGAAGTAGCAGAGCGGATAGTCCAGGCCGTTGCCGAGGTGGATGGCGACCATGCCGCCGCGGCCGATGCCGGCGTCGGCGAGGAGCTGCCCGATCCCGCAGGCCCGCTGGTGGAGCCGGGCGAAGCTCAGCTCGGCGTCGGCGAAGCGCAGGGCGGGCCGGTCCTGGTAGCGGCGGGCCGAGCCGGCCAGCACGGCGAGCACGGTCGAGTCCGGGATGTCGAGCTGGGCCGGCAGGTGCTCGGGCCAGCCCACCGGCGCGCTCACCGCAGCCCCATCGACTTGGCGATGATGGTCTTCATGATCTCGCTGGAGCCGCCGTACACCCGGGTGATCCGGGCGTCGGTGAACCGGCGGGCGATGCGGTATTCGGTCATGTAGCCGTACCCGCCGAAGAGTTGCAGGCACTCGTCGGCGACCCGGCTCTGCAACTCGGTGGCGAACAGCTTCACCTTGGCGGCGTCGGCGCCGGTGAGCGTCCCGTTGTCGTGCTCGCTGATGGCCCGGTCGACCAGGCAGCGGCCGGCCTCGATCTGGGTGGCGAGCCCGGCGAGGACGAACTTGGTGTTCTGCATGCTGGACAGGCGCTGGCCGAACAACTCCCGGTCACCGACGTACGCGATGGTGTCGGCGAGGATGGACTCCGCCATCGCCATCGAGCCCACCGCGATGGCGAGGCGTTCCTGGGGCAGGTTGCCGGTCAGGTACTGGAACGCGCTGCCCGGTTCGCCGAGTACGTTGCTGACCGGCACCCGGACGTCGGTGAAGAACAGTTCGACGGTGTCCTGCGCGTGCAGGCCGAGCTTGCGCAGCTTGCGGCCCCGCTCGAAGCCGGGCGTCCCGTTCTCCACGACGAGCAGGGTGAGCCCGTCGCGGCGGTCGGGGCCGGACCCGGTACGCGCGACCACGATGATCAGCCCGGCGTTGGCGCCGCCGGTGATGAAGGTCTTGGCGCCGTTGAGCCGGTAGTGGTCGCCCTCGAGGACGGCGGTGGTGCGCAGTCCGGCGAGGTCGGATCCGCCGCCGGGTTCGGTCATCGCGATGGCGCCCATCAGCTCACCGCTGGCCATGCCGGGCAACCAGCGGCGCTGCTGCTCGGGGGTGGCGTAGTGCAGGAAGTACGGGATGACGACGTTGTGGTGCAGGGTCGCCGGCCCGAGCACGACGCTGCCGCGGGCGATCTCCTCCAGCACGATGGCGTTGTAGGTGAAGCTGCTCTCGCCGGCGCCGCCGAACTCTTCCGGGATCTGCGTGCCGAAGATGCCGGCCGCGCCGAACGCACGGTACAGAGACGTGGGGATCGCCTCGGCCTCTTCCCAGGCCAGCGCGTACGGCTCGACCTCCTTGTCGAGGAGGTCCCGGACCATGCGGGCGAAGGCGAGGTGGCTGTCGTCGAAAATTGTGCGCTGCACGGGCAGACCCCATTCGCATGCTCAAGCAAGCTTTCGGTGCGAGCCTGACCGTACTATGCATGCTTGAGCATGCGCAATGGGTGGATGTGTCGATGGGACCCGTTAGGAGGCCACGCCGACGTGGGCGCTCAGACCGGTGATGGCATGCGCGTTGGCGGCGGCGCGTACGCGGTCGACCCGGCCGGAGGCGATGGCGTCGATGATCTCGGTGTGCACCACGAGGCGCCGCCGCAGGTAGTCGCGCAGTCCCTCGGTGGGCACGACGTCGTCGACGTGGCTCTCCAGGGTCGAGAGCAGGCCTTCGTAGACGGTCCGCAGCAGGGTGTTGCGGCACAGGCCCGCCAGCCGCCGGTGCAGTGACCAGTCGGCCTGGTAGAAGCGCTTGGCGTCGGAGAGCCGAGCGGCCATCTCGGCCAAGATCCGCTCGCAGTCGGCGATGTCCTCGTCGGTACGGTACTGGGCTGCCTCGATGAGGACCAGCGGCTCCAGCGCGTCGCGAACGTGAATGGCGTCGGCGACGGTGACCGCCTGCGCGCCGAGCGACAGGAGGGATTCGCCGAACTGGAGGATGCCGCCAGGCTCGGCGGCCGGCTCCAGCGCCGGCGTGGGGAACCCGCCGGGTGTGGCCAGCGACTCGGCCAGCGACTGCAGCGCCGCGAGCGCGCGCTGTTCGAAGTCGAGGCGGTGTTGTGCCACAACGGCTCGCCCGGCCGGGGTTATCTCCAGGTTTGCCGCGCGGGCGTCGGCGGCCGACGTGACGCGCTTGAGCAGGCCGCTCTTCTCCAACCGGGTGACCAGTCTCGACGTTCCGGACTGGCTCAGGCCGAGGGCGTCCTGGACCTGCCGCTGGGGCAGGGCGCCGCCCTCGCTGGTGGCCAGCAGTTCGATCGCCTCGAAGTCGGCGAGGCTGCCTGCGCCCGCGGCCCGTAGGGTCAGGTCGAGCGACTCCTGCGCGATCCGCAGTCGCCGGGACAGCTCACGCCACACCTGCATGACGTCGGATGCGTCGTGCTGAGCCAACTGCTTAGCCCTTTCTCCGGCGCCGGCTACGAGGCCACATTTCGGGGGCAAGCCTAACATGCTTGCGCCAGCATTCAGAATGTGATTGCATGCATGCTCATGCATCGCCTCTGAGGCAGCCTCCGAGGCGATGCACACTGAATCTACCGAACTCGATCGCCCAATCGGCTACGGGCGGGCCCTGGCGTACCAAGGAGTCGAATCAGCCATGACTACCCGGCCGGTGTCGGTCTGCCTGACCTTCGACCATCTCGGTGCCGCGCTCGACGTACGGCTGGGGCGGGCCAGCAGCCCCGATTCCCGTCGCCACGACCTGAGCATCGGGTTTCCGCGCCTGCTCGGCCTGCTCGACGAGGTCGGCGCGCCGGCCACCTTCTTCTGCGAGGGCTGGAGCGCGCTACACCATCCGCAGGCCATCCGCGCGCTGCTGGCCAGCGGTCACGACGTGGGCCTGCACGGCTGGGTGCACGAACGCTGGACGGAACTGAGCCGGGCCGAGCGACGACGCATCCTGTTCGACGGGGTCGCCGCGCTGCGCCTGGCCGGTGTCGACCGGCCCAGCTTCCGCGCGCCCGGCGGCCTGCTGGTCGATGACGACCCGAACCTGCTCGCGGAGGTCGGCATCACCGAGGATTCCTCCATTCCATCGCAGGCCCTCGCGCGCACCGGCCCGGCGCTGTTGGACAGCAGCAGCGTGGTGAACGTCCCGTTCGTCTGGCCCGCGGTGGACTACTGGGCCTACCAGCTCAACCCGGACGACCCGGCGACCCCGGCCGACCTGCCGCACCGCTGGCGATCACTGCTCGAGCAGGCCCGGCAGCGCGACGACCAGCTCCTCGTGCTGGTCGTACACCCAGGCGTGAGCGGCAGCCCGGACGCGGAGTTCGCCGCGGTGCAGAGTGTGGTGCGCGAGTTCGCCGCGTGCCCGGACGTGCAGTTCCGCACGATCGCCAGCGTCGCCGCCGAGTACCGCAGGAAGCAGGCGATCCCCGAACCGAGCCCGCGCCCGGCCGTCGACGTGCCGGAATGGTTCGCCGCCCGGGACGATCCGCCCGAGCCCCCGAGCGACGACGACCCGGACGGCTGGCTGCGCTATCTCGTCGGGAGAGGGCTGGTCAGCCCGGACACCGCGCCGCGAAGCGTCCTCGTCGGCGGTGTCTCCGCGAACGTCGTTCGGGTCGGCCCGGCCGTGGTGAAGCGGCCACGCCGTCGGCTGGACGTACCGTTCGACTGGCAGGCCGGGACCAACCGGGTGCTCGCCGAAGCCACCGCGATGCGGCTGGCGCGCGGGCTGGCACCGGCCGTGCTGCACGTGGACGAGCTGCACCATGTGCTGGTGCAGCGCTTCGAGCAGGGCACCCCGTGGAAGGAGCAACTGCTGGCCGGCCGGGTCGACCTGGCGGTCGTCAAGCAGGTCGCCGAGGCTTTGCGGGTCATCCGGCTGCTGCCCACCGACGGCATCGGCGGCGTCGACCGCTTCCACCGGCTGCGGCTCGACCCGTACTTCTGGTGGGTGGCGAAGAGCCACCCGGAGCTGAAACCGGCTCTGGCCTCGGTCGTCGACCGGCTGACCAGCACCCGGACCCATGTCGTGCACGGTGACCTGTCGCCGAAGAACCTCCTGGTCGACAGCAGCGGGCCGAAGCCGCGGGTGGTCGTACTCGACTGGGAGGTGGCCCACGCCGGCGACCCGGTGTTCGACCTGGCCTTCCTGCTCAGCCACCTGTTCGCCAAATCGGTGCACCGGCCGGCGGCCGCAGCCGACCTGGCCAGGGCCGCCGCGGTGGTGCGCGCCGTTGACCAGGAGGCCGACGAGAAGTGGGTACGCCAGGTGACCGGCGCGCTGCTGCTCGCCCGCACGCACGGCAAGTCGCGGCTGGAATACCTGACCGCGGAGTCATTCACGAAACTCGACACCGTCGGACGCGCACTTCTACTCGACGCCACTTGGCCGGATGAAAGGACGTTCTGGTGACCAAGCCAGTGCCCGCGAACGGCGCCGCCGAGCATGCCGTGATCAGCATACGGGCGTGGGAGGTGCTCGACTCGCGGGCACACCCGACCGTGGCCTGCGCCGTCTTCCTGGAGGGCGGGTTCGTCGGCCGTTCGATGGTGCCGACCGGCGCCTCGACCGGGCAGTTCGAGGTCGCGGATCTGCGCGACGGCGGTGAGCGGTACGGCGGCCTTGGCACCCGGCAGGCGGTCGAGTCGATCAACACAGTCGTCGCGGCCGACCTGGTCGGGCGGCAGGTCGGCACCGTCGACGACCGGCTGTCCGGGCCGTCGAACGTGACCCTGGCCGTCTCCCAGGCGGCGGCGAAGGCCGCCGCCGCGGCGGCGGGGGTGCCGCTGTGGCGCTACCTCGCCGACGGCGACGACTACTGCCTGCCCTGCCCGATGGTCAACATCTTCTCCGGCGGCCGGCACGCCGAGGGCGGCGTGCGGATCCAGGACTTCCTCGCGGTTCCGTTGGCCGCGCCGACCTTCTCCGACGCGCTCGAGGTGATCTGGAAGGTGCGCCGGGCCGCCGCCCAGCTGACCGAGGAGCATTACGGCCGGCTCATGTCCAAGCTCGTCGCGGACGAGGGCGGCCTGGCGGTCCTCGGTGGGGACGACGCGGAGCCGCTGCGGATCCTGGCCGAGGCGATCGAACGGGTCGGCGAGCCGGTCGGCATCGCCATCGACGTGGCGGCCACCCAGATCGAGCGCCCGGAGGAGTTCCTGAGCCTGCTCGAGGCCTGGGTCGCCGAGTATCCGATCGTGTCGATCGAGGACCCGCTCGGTGACGAGGACTGGGACGGTTGGCAGTGGGCGTCGTCGCTGCTGGGCTCGATCCAGCTGGTCGGCGACGACCTGTTCGCCACCGACCCGGTGCGGGTGCGCAAGGCCGCCGGTCTCGGGGTCGCCAACACAGTGCTGATCAAGCCCAACCAGATCGGCACCCTGAAGCAGGCCTACGAGACGGTCCGGGAGGCGCGCGCCCACGGGTACGCGACCGTGGTGTCGGCCCGCTCCGGTGACACCGAGGACGACATCATCGCCGACCTGGCGGTGGGCTGGAACGCGGGTCAGATCAAGATCGGATCGGTGATGCGCTCGGAGCGGCTGGCCAAGTACAACCGGCTGCTGGAGATCGAGGCGTTCGACAACGTGCACTACGGGGGGTGGGTGCGATGAGCGACCGACGGGTATTGATCACTGACATCGCCTGGCCCGACATCAGCATCGAGGCCGCCGTGCTCGGACCGGCTGGTTTCGCCGTCTCGCTGGCTCCCGCGGGCGACGAGGAGACCCTGGTACGCGAGGCCGCCGGGGCGGATGCCATCCTGACCTGCTTCGCGCAGGTCACCAGTCGGGTCATCGCTGCCTCGGACCGGCTCTCGGTGGTCGCCCGCACCGGCGTGGGGTTGGACAACATCGACGTCGTCGAGTGCGAGCGGCGGGGCGTGGCGGTCACCCGGGTACCCGACTACTGCGTGGACGAGGTGGCCACGCACACGGTCGCGCTCGCCCTGGCCCTGTGGCGGCGGCTGCCCCAGTACGACCGGGCGCTGCGGGCGGGGGAGTGGGGCACCCGACCGGCCACCCTGCCGTTGCGTCGCCTGACCGGTACGACGGTGGCCATCCTCGGCATGGGCCGGATCGGCAGCGCCGTCGCCGACCGGCTCCGTGGGTTCGGCCTGCGGGTGGGCGAGGACGTGACCGACGCGGACATCGTCTGCGTGCACCTGCCGCTCAAACCGGACACCGAGCGGTTCGTCGACGCCGACCTGCTGGCCAAGGTCCGTCCCGGCGCGGTCCTGGTCAACACCGGGCGTGGCGCCGTCGTCGACGTCGAGGCGGTCATCGACGCACTCGACTCCGGGCAGCTCTCCGGCGCGGGACTGGACGTTTTCCCGACCGAACCGCTCGAAGGCGACCATCCGCTGCGGGAGCGGGACGACGTCATCCTCACCCCGCACGTCGCCTTCTATTCCGAGGAGGCACTGGTGGAGTTGCGCCAGCGCGCGGCGCAGAGCGTGGTCGACCACTTCGACGGGTCGGACCGGTGAGCGCGAGGAGTGAGCTGGTGCCGCGAGCCCCGCAGCCGCGAACAGAGGTAGCCCGGTGAGCGCCGAGCCGGCCCCGGTCCACGTACCCGAGGCACTGGCGCCGTTGTTCGCGCAGAACCCCGGCGCGCTGGACCTGCTGCGGGCCGCCCGGGTCGGCCTGCAGAGCGCCAGCGGGCTCGCCCCGGCGCAGGTCGAACTGGTGACCCTGGCGGCCCTCACGGCCGTGGGCGCGCCCACAGGTTCGTTCGCGGTGCACGTCCAGCGCGCGCGCCGGCTGGGACTGACCGAGAAACAGGTGTGGGGAGTGCTGGAGGCGCTGGCGGTCATCGTCGGCGTACCCCGACTCGTCAACGCCGCGCCGGCCGTGGCGGCGGCGCTGGCGGAATTCGCCGAGGGAGCAGACGATGAAGCGCACTGATCAGGACGCCCGGCTCCGGCAGCAGATCGCGTACTGCCTGACCAGCCCCTTCTACCGGCGCAGGTTCGAGGAGTTGGGGATCGATCCGACCGGGGTGCGGACCCTGGACGACCTCAACCAGTTGCCGATCCTGCTGTCGCCTGCGGAACACCGGCGACTCCAGGATGCGACCCTCGAGCGGGACGGGCACCCGTTCGGCGACTTCCTCTGCGCCGATCCTGCCGCGGTGGTGTCGGTGTCGTCCACCTCGGGCACCACCGGCACCCCGGTCCTGTACGCCTTCACCGCCGCCGACATCGCCATCACCAACGAGACCTGGGCCCGGGCGTTCCGGTTCATCGGACTGCGCCCCGGCGACGGGATGGTCGTCGGATTCGGCCTGTCGATGTATCTCGCCGGCGTGCCGCTCGTGCGAGCCGGCGAGGCGTTCGGCCTGCGGACCGTCGCGGTCGGCGCCGAAAGCGGCACCAGCAAGCTGTTGCGGATGCTCGCCGTGCTGCGCCCGCGGGTACTCGCCTGCACGCCCAGCTTCGCCGAGCACCTGATCGAGCGGGCGCCGGAATGCCTGGGCCGCTCGGCGGCCTCGCTCGGGGTGGAGGTGATCCTCTGTGCCGGCGAGCCCGGCGCCGGGCTGCCCGCGGTGCGGCAGAAGCTGTCCGACGGGTGGGGCGGCGCGCGGGTCCACGACGTCCTCGGTGGGGTCCACGGGGTCATCAACGCGTCCTGTGACAGTGACGAGTACACCGGGATGCACGTCCTGGCCCCGGACCACTGCGTCACCACCCAGCTCGTCGATCCGGAGACGAAGGAAGGCCTGACGGTCATTGACGGGACGATCGGCGAGCGGGTCAAGACTGCGCTGAGCTGGCAGGCCGCGCCGCCGCTGCGGTATTCGGTCGGTGACATGTACCAGGTGTTCACCGAGACCTGCCGCTGCGGAGTGTCCGGGGAACGGATCAAGGTGATCGGCCGGACCGACGACCTGCTGATCGTCAAGGGGGTCAAGGTGTACCCGGCCGCTGTCAAGGACATCGTCACCTCGTTCGTCCCACAGCTGACCGGTGAACTGCGTATCACGCTGGACGGCCCGCCGCCTCGGGTCGTGCCGCCGCTGCGGGTCACCGTCGAGGCGGGGGTAGGCGTGTCCCCCGACCGTCACGACGAGCTGGCGAGCCGGCTGGCCGAGGCGATGCACCGGCGGCTGGCCATCCGTCCCCGGTTGACCGTGGTGCCCGCCGGCACCTTCGAACGTAGCGCGCACAAGGCCAAGCTGGTCGAGGTGGCCGGCGGGTGACCGCCGGGCGGCGGGTCAGCGACCGACGAAACGGGGCTTGCGCCGGTCCCGGAACGCCGCCATCGCCTCGGCGGAGTCCGCGGTGGCGGTGACCACGCCCATGTGTGACGCGATCAGGTCGAGGCTGGTCCGCAGGTCGTTGGCCCGCAGCCCGTGGTAGACCGCACGCTTGATCAGCCCGAGCGCGACTGGCGGGCCGTCGGCCAGCCGGCGCGCGAAGGCCAGTGTCTGCGGCAGCAACTCCGCGTCGGGGTAGACCCGGCTGACCATCCCGTACGACAGGGCTTCGGCTGCGGACAGGACGTCGCCGGTCCACAGCAGCTCCAGCGCCCGCGCGGCGCCGACCAGCCGGGGCAGGTAGTGGCATCCGCCGTCGCCCGGCACCAGCCCGACCTTCACGTAGCCTTCGCTGAGCCGCGCCGACTCGCCGGCGAACCGGATGTCGCACATCAGGGCCATGTCCAGGCCGGCACCGACCGCGGCGCCGTTGATCGCGCACAGCAGTGGCTTGTCCAGTGCCTCGACCGCGAAAGCGACCTTGTGGATTCGCCGGGTGAGCATGGTGCGTCTGCCGAGCGGGGTCGCCGCCACGTCGGCGAGCGAGTCGAGATCTACGCCGGAGCAGAACGCCGATCCCGCACCGGTCAGCACCACCACCCGCACCTCGTCGTCGTCCTGCGCCCGGGTCAGCGCCTCGGCCCAGTCGGCGATCATCTCGAAGGTGAACGCGTTGTGCCTCTCCGGCCGGTCGAGGGTGATGGTGGCGATCCCGTCCGAGACCGCGTAACGAAGGGCCATGAAAACTCCTAGTCCGCCAGTAGATCCCACGCCTCGCGGCCGTGGGCCGTCGCGATGCGGGCCAGTCGGGTTGCCCACTCGAACTCGTTGCCGTAGTCGTCGCGCCAGGACCACAGAGCCGTGGTGCTCAGGTGCAGCGGGTGCTCGGCGGTGAAGCCGATCGCCCCGTGGACCTGATGGGTGGCCGCGGCCAACCGGCCTGCCATGTGGGTCGCCTCCACCACCGCCACCAGCGCGGCCACTTCCTGCCGCTCGGGGTCGCACCCGGGGTCGCTCAGGCTCGCCAACGCCGCGTCCAGGGCTACCGACGTCGCCACCACCTGGCCCGCGCAGCCGGCCAAAAGGTGCCCGACAGCCTGGAACGCCCTGATCGGCTTGCCGAACTGCACCCGTTCGCCGGAATACTGCACGGCCAGGTCCAGCGCCCGCTGCGCCGCACCGAGCAGCATCGCCGCGCGGAGCACCGCGCCGCGCAGCCGCAACTCTTCGGCCCGTACGGAGGTCGGGGCGCCGGGCCCGGCGGTGGCGGTGCCGACCGGTTCGCCGGCGAGGGTCGTCTCGGCCGTGGCTACGGTGGTGGCCGGGCTGACCGAGTACGCCCCCTCGGCGTGCACGAGGAGCACGCAGTCGGCGGCGGTGCCCGCCCACGTCAGCTGGGCGGCCGTCCCCGCCTCGGCGACGCCGCACGCGCTCATCCCCTCGGGGATCGGCCGGCCGGCCTGCTCGCACAGCCACGCCGCCAGCAGCGTCTCCACGAGCGGCAGCCGGAGCCCGGCGTATCCGCAGCGGCGCAGCACCGCGGCGGCGTCGGCCAGATCCCCGCCGCTCCCGCCGGCCCGCTCGGAGATGGACAGGAGGGTGAAGCCGGCTTCGCTCAGTGCCCGCCACAGGGCCGGGCGTGCTGCCGGGTCCGCCACGTCGTGCCGGCCGAGCAGATCATCGACGGCATCCTCGAGCTCGCCCAGGTGCTCGGCCGGGGCCAGTGCCCTCATCTCAACCCCATTCCCTTGGCGATCACGCCGCGCAGGACCTCGGTGGTGCCGCCCCGCAGGGTGAACCCGGGGGACTGCAGGATGGCTTCGCGGAGCAGTCTGCTCACCTCGTCGCCGCCCTGGTCGGTCCGGCACTGGCGGACCACCTCGGCCACCTCGCCCTCGAAGCGGGTGCCGAGGTCCTTGGCGAGCGCGGCGGCGAGCTCCGGAGTGCGCCGGGCGGTCAGCTCCACCGCGACCGAGGCGGTCATCCGGCGTAGCGTCGACAGCCGGGCCAGGCACCTGCCCAGCGCCGCCGGCTCGGCGATGCCGGTGCGGGCCGCGTCGCGCAGGAAAGCCAGCAGGAGCGGCGCGGTGGTCAGCACTCGTTCCGGCCCGGACCGCTCGTAGGCCAGCTCCGCGGTGACCTGCCGCCACCCGTCGCCCACGGTGCCCAGCACCCGGTCGTCGGCGACGAACACGTCGTCCAGCACCACCTCCGCGAAGTGCGCCTCACCGTTGATCAGGCGGATCGGGTGCACCTGCACACCCGGGGAGTCGAAGTCGATGAGGAACTGGGTGAGACCGGCCTGACGTGGCGTACCCGGTTCGAGCGGGGTGGTGCGCACCAGGGCGGTGAGGAGGTGGGCGTGCGCGGCACCCGACGTCCACACCTTGCGGCCGGTGACCCGCCAGCCACCGGGCACCCGTGTCGCGGCGGTGCGCACCGACGCGAGATCCGAGCCGCTGTCGGGTTCGGAGAGCCCCAGCGCGGTGTACATCCGGCCGGCCGCGATCTCGGGGAGGAACAGCCGCCGCTGCTGCTCGGTGCCGAAGCGCAGCAACTGGGGAGCGCTCTGCCGGTCGGCGATCCAGTGCGCGGCCACCGGGGCGCCCGCGGCCAGGAGTTCCTCGGTGACGACGAAGCGGGCCAGCGCCCCGGCCGCCCGGCCGCCGTACTCCTGCGGGATCGCCATGCCCACCCAGCCGCGGGCGGCCAGGCGCTGGCTGAACTCGGGATCCCAACCCAGCAGCCACGCGTCGCAGCGGGCCGACCACCGCCGTTCGGCCAGTTCCGCAGCGACGAACTCGCGTACGTCGGCGCGCAGGTCGGCCGTGTCGGCCAGCCGGTAGCCGCGCAGGGAAACTGGCGTGCTCATGCCGCCCCCAGAATGGTCACGGCGGCGACCGCACCCGGGCCGCCGAGGTTGTGGGCCAACCCGCGGCGGGCGCGGTGGACTTGGCGGCTGCCGGCGCGGCCGAGGATCTGGTCGGTCACCTCGGCGACCATCCGCACCCCGGTGGCGCCGACGGGATGCCCACAGGACTGCAGCCCACCGGAGACGTTGACCGGCAACTCCCCGCCAAGGGTGGTGGTGCCGGCGAGCAATTCGGCAGCGGCGGTGCCCGCCGCGAACAGGCCCAGATCCTCGGTGTTGACGATCTCGGTGATGGTGAAGCAGTCGTGGCACTCGACGAGGTCGAGTTGGGCACGCGGGTCGGTGATGCCGGCCTGCCGGTACGCGGCGGCCGCCGCGGCGCGGGTGGCGGCGAAGCCGAGGAAGTCGTTGTCGCGGCGGAAGAGCGCGGGGTAGTAGCCAGCGTAGGAGCCGATCCCGATGCCCTGGATCAGCACCCATTGGCGGGCGTTGCGTTCGGCCCACCGCCGCGAGGCGATCACGACGGCTGCCGCCCCGTCCGTCGTCGGCGTGCAGTCCAGCAGCCCGAGCGGCTCGGCGGCCATCGGCGCCGACAGCACCTGCTCGACGGTGAGCGGGGTGCGGTAGTGCGCCTTGGGGTTGTGCGTCGCGTGCTGGTGGTTCTTCACGGCGACCGCCGCGAGGGCGTCCCGGCCGTACCCGTAGGTGTGCAGATACCGGCTGGCGACCAGGGCGAACTGCCCGGGGGCGGTGCGTCCCTTGGCGATGACCGGATGCGACTGCTCGACGGTCTTGGCGACCAGGGATTCGCGGGGCGCCAGGTCGCGCATCTTCTCGGCGCCGACGGCGAGCACCACCTCGTACTCTCCGGCGGCCACGGCGAGTGCGGCGGCGCGTACGGCTTCCATCCCGGTCGCACAGAAGTTGGCGACCCGGGTCACCGGTCGGGGGGCGAACCCGAGCGCCTCGGTGACGGCTGCGGCCGAGTCGCCGACGAGCGCGCCGAGCTGCGGCTCGGCGGTGCCGAGCCAGGCCGCTTCGAGCGCGCCGACCTCGACCCCGGCGTCGTCCGCTGCGGCGGTGGCGGCCTCGTGCACCAGCGAGAGGTACGAGCGGTCGTACAGCTCGCCGAAGCGCGTCACGCCGGTACCTACCACGGCTACCTGGTTACTGATCGGCATCGGTACCGCCCGTCGGGGTGATCTTGTAGAAGTAGCGGGGTGCGGCGTCTGCGGCGGTCGGCATCCGGCGCAGCACCAGCGCCACCGGGTCGCCGATCGCCACGTCCCGGCCCGGCACCACCTGTCCGTAGAACCGGGCGCCGTCGGCGAGGTCGACCACCGCCATGGTCAGTGGCCCGCCGACCGGAAAGACGTGGTCGCGCGTGCGGGTGAACACCGTGCCGGACAGCGCGAGACGGGCCGGCGTCAGTGCGGCTGCCGGGCCGTGCACGGGGCAGGACGGTGCCGCGGGAAACTCCGGCGCGTCGCACTCGGCGCACCTCATGCCGACCAGTGCGAGCTCCTCGTCGCCGTCGCGCCAGTGCTGGGGAGCCGAGTAGTACGGCCGGAAGGTCGGCGGCGGGCCGGACAGCCGGGGCGGTGCTCCCCGGCGCGCCGGGACGGCGCGCCGGAGGGCACCCAGTGCGTGGTCCGGCCCGGTCACCGCCACCCGCCAGCTCTGGTCGACGTCCGCCGTCAGGCCGTTCTCGTCGGCCTGCCCGCCGCCGGTCATCAGCGAGATCCAGGCGCCCGCCGCGCCCAGGTCGCCCAGGCCGGCAATCCGGGCGCTGGCCGGGGCGGCCCACCTGGTGAAGGGGGGATTCGCGGTGACCAGTCCGGCTGCGCGGGCATAGGCGATGGCCGGTGAGGATGCGGGGCCCAGCGGGGTGATCCGTAGCGTCAGGTCGCCGGTGGAATCGAGCAGGACGGCGGCGGCGCCGCTGCCGAGCGGGCCGCCAGCTGCGGAGGTGCGGCTGTCGGCCAGGAGGACGAGCACGGCTCCCGGCCGGGTGGAGGCCAGGGCCGCGCCCGCGGCCAGGGCCGCGCCGCCGGCGGAGGTTCCACCGGAGAACTCCTGCGTGAGGACGGCCCGGGGGTCGAGCCGCAGGGCGGAGACCAGGGTCGCCGCGTTGGCTCCGTCGGTCAGGGGCGCCGACGTGCTCCCGAACAGCAGGGCCGTGACGCTCCGGCCGGTGTGTCGGTCCAGCAGGGTCCGGCCGGCCGCCCAGGCCAGGGTGACCGCGTCCTCGTCCGGATCGGCGGCCGCGATCTGCCGGGGTCCCGCGCCGATCCGCCAGTGAGGCAAGGCGATTTCGGCGTCGAGTAGCGGGGTGCACAGCGGCATGGGGGATACCTCTGCTTTCGATGTGACGCCTTGCGCGCTCCGGCGGGGCGGATGTCTGCGGCGGCCGATCTCCCGGCCCGGCTGGGCCGGCTGGATTCGCGGACCCGACGGGCCGTCTGATCCGGCTTGAGGCGTCACAGTAGCATGCGCGCGCAAGTAGCTTGCGAGAAATGCTTGCGCGCGCATGCCATCCGTTGTTAGATGCGTAACACCTGCTTGAAACAAATTCGTGGTCAGCGGCGGAAGGGCGTGGGTCGAGATGCGCATCGGAAGGGTCGATGACAGGGCTGTCCTGGTCCGACCGACCGACGACCGGGTCGACCCGGCTTCGACGGTCCAGGTGGCCTATCTCGGTGAGCCGTTCCGCACCACCACCGCGATCTTCGCCGACTTCGCTGGCTTCCGGCGCTTCCTGGCCGCCGAGCCGGAGCTGCGGTACGTCCCGATAGCGGCGTCGCGGCTACAGGCCCCGGTGCCGCTGCCCGGTCAGGTCTTCGGCGTCGGGCTCAACTACACCGACCATCTCGCGGAAATCGGCCGAGCCGGCACCCGCCCGCTGCCGATGACGTTCACCAAGTTCCCGAGCTGCATTACCGGCCCGTTCGACCCGATCGCGCTGCCTACCGACAGCGTGGACTACGAGGTCGAGTTGGTCCTGGTCATCGGCCGGCACGCCGACCGGATCGCGGCCAGGGACGCCTGGGACCACGTCGCCGGGGTCACCGTGGGGCAGGACCTGTCGGCGCGCGGGGTCCAGCAGGCCCAGCAGCTGAGCCTGAGCAAGTCCTTCCGCGGGTTCGCGCCGATCGGCCCCTGGGTGGTGACGCCCGACGAGTTGCCCGACCGCGACGCCCTCGCCATGACCTGCTGGCTCAACGCAGAGGTCGTCCAGAAGGGGACCACGGCCGACATGATCCACAACGTCGCCGAGCTGCTGGCCTTCCTCTCCACCGTCACGGCCCTGCGCCCCGGCGACCTGGTGTTCACCGGCACCTGCGCCGGCGTTGGGTTCTTCCGCACCCCACAGCTGTTCCTTCGCCCCGGCGACGTCGTCCGCTCGGAGATCGCCGGCGTCGGCTCGCTGATCAACCCCTTTGTCGCGCCATCGACGAGCGGCGCCTACGACCAGGCCTTCGCTGCGTTGGCCGTACATCCCCCGCTGACTTCCTGAACCGTCCCTTCCGCCTGAGTCCCTCGGGTCCCCCGTCCGAGAACGACAGCATGATCAGAAAGGCCACCCCATGCCAGCCCCCACCCGAACCAACCACATCGCGTTCCAGGCCCTCGACATGCCGGCGACGCACGAGTTCTGGACCAGGGCCGTCGGTCTGAAGTTCTCCCACGCCGTACGGGAGGACGCCCGGGAGACCTCCAATGGCGAGAAGATGAACCCCTTCCTGCACGTCTTCTACGCGATGCCCAGCGGCGAGGCGATCGCATTCTTCGACGTCGCCGGCGAGTACGAACGCAAGCCGGACGGCCTGGAGTGGTGGGCCAAGCACGTCGCGCTCCAGGTCGACAGCGTGAACGACGTCCACGCGATGAAGCAACAGCTCACCGAGCACGGCGTGGCCGTACGCGGGCCTGTCGACCACGACGGGGTCTGGTACTCGATCTACTGCTTCGACCCCAACGGCATTCACCTCGAGGTGACCTGCCAGACCCAGGCGATCACCGACGCGGACGCGGCAGTCGCCGAGCAGGTCTACGCCACCTGGATGGCCGATCGGGCGGCGCAGCGGGTCTGACCTCGTCCGTCCGACCTCATCACCCGCGCGCCTCCGTAGCGGCGCAGCCACAAACACCCCCCACCAGGCGCGAGCCTGCCCAAAAACTCCTTGGACGGAAACGATGACCCTGCGATTTCGCGCAGCGCGGACCGTTGTGGCGATCGCCGTCGTGGCGACCGCCGTTTCGGCCTGCTCGAGCAAGGCCAACTCGGGCACCGACGCGGGCAACGCGCCGGCCGGGGCGGTCAAGACCGGCGTCGGCGTCACCGCCGACACCATCAAGGTCGGCGTCCTGACCGACCTGTCCGGCCCGATCGCCCCGCTCGGCAAGAACGGCCTGGCCGGCAGCCAACTGTTCTTCGAACAGCAGAACGCCAAGGGCGGCGTGTGCGGCCGCAAGATCGAGTTAGTGGCGTACGACAACAAGTACAACGTGCAGAACTCGGTCAGCCTCTTCCCGACGGTGAACGCCGAGGTGATCGGCCTGACCAACTTCTCCGGCGCCGCCGACGTCCTCGCCGTACAGCAGTCCATCAAGAAGGACAAGATGGTGGTGCTGCCGTCGAGCTACGACAGCAGCCTGCTGTCGATCCCCACCGCGGCGATACCCGGCAGCCCGTACGACATCGAGACCATCAACGGCATCAGCTACCTGATCGAGCAGAAGAAGCTGGCCGCCGGGGACACCCTCGCGGTCATCCACTACCCGACCGGCATCGGGCTGAACGTCCTCAGCGGTGCCCGGGCCGCCGGCAAGCACTTCGGCGTCAAGGTCGTCGAGCAGGAGGTGGCCCCGTCGGCCACCGAGGTAACCGCCCAGGTCAACGCCGCCCGGGCGGCCGGCGCGAAGGTCATCGTGATGGGCACCGCCGGCACCCAGACCGTCGCCGCCGCCTCGGTCGTCCAGGCCACCGGATACGACGCGACCATCCTCGCGACCAACCTGATCTCGGCCGCCGCGTTGGCGACCCCGGCGAAGGACGCCCTGCTCAACAAGGTCGTCCTCACCTCGAACACGGTGCCGCTGTCGTCGGACAACCCCGCCGCGAAGGCCTTCGGCGATGCGTGGAAGGCCAAGTTCCCCGACACCCTGGTCACCGCCAGCGCCGGCGCCGGATACGTCTTCGCCCAGGTCTTCAACGCGATCCTCGAGAAGGCGTGCGACAACAAGGACCTGACCCGCGACGGCCTGATCACCGCGCTGCGGAGCCTGACCTCCGTCGACTCCGGTGGCCTGCAGGTCGACCTGGACTTCAGCAAGGCAGGGCAGCCCGCCTCGCGTACCACCAACATCCTCAAGCCGGACGCCGACGCGTTCGACGGAGTCAAGCTGGTGCAGGCCGGTTACTCCGCCGACTTCGCCAAGCAGTACCAGCCGGGATCCTGAGCGGCCCGGTGCCGAGAGAGCGTGCCTGACATGGTGCTAGCCGTCGAGAACCTCACGGTCCGATACGGATCCGCGCAGGTCATCAACAATGTCAGCCTGCGAGTCGAGCGAGGCGAGATCCTGGCCCTGCTCGGCAACAACGGGGTGGGCAAGACGACCCTGCTGCGCGCTCTCTCGGCCACGCTGGGCATGCACGGCGGGAAGGCGGCGGCCGGCACCGCGCACCACGCCACGTGCGACCTGCTGCGCGCCAACGCCGTCGCCGTGGTGCGTTCCGGTCTCGCCCATGTCCCCGAGGGGCGCCGGATCATCGCGAACCTCAGCGTCGAGGAAAACCTGATGGCCGGCGCACTGGCCGTGCGGGGCGCGGCGAAGATCGCGGCCCGGCGCGCAACCATCTACAGCCTATTCCCCGTCCTGGCGGAGCGCGCGCGCGGTCGCGCCGGTCTACTCTCCGGCGGCGAACAGCAGATGCTCGCCATCGGCCGGGCGCTGATGAGTCATCCCTCGGTGCTGCTGCTCGACGAGCCTTCGCTGGGCCTGGCGCCATTGGTGGCCCGTCAGATCGCGGCCACCGTCCGCCAGATCAGCGACGAGGGCATGGCTGTGCTGCTGGTCGAGCAGAACACCCGGATCGCGTTGAGCGTCGCGGACCGGGTCGCGGTGCTGGGCGGGGGCCGGGTGGTCGCACAGGGCCGGCCGAAGGACTTCGCCGACGGCCGGGTGCTGGCCGAGTTGAGCCTCGGCGGCCGAGCTAGGGAGAGGTCATGACCGCTCTTCGACAGCCCCTCGCTCACCGCCGGCAGACTCCGGCGATGAGCGGGCCACCAGAGCTCGAACTGTCCGGCGTCAGCGTCCGCTTCGGCGGGGTCAACGCCGTCAGCCAGGTCTCGTTCTCGGTCACCCGGGGATCGATCCACGCGCTGATCGGCCCCAACGGGGCGGGCAAGTCGAGCTGCTTCAACGCGATCACCGGGGTGTACCGGCTGGCCGAGGGGACCGTCGCCCACCAGGGCGAGCGCATCGACCAGCTCCGAGCCGCGCGCATCGCCCGGCGGGGGATCGCGCGCACCTTCCAGAATCTGGTGCTGCCGGAAAACCTGACGGTCGCCGAGTGCATGCGGGTGGCCCGGCACCACCGTAACCGTGCCGGATTCCTGGCCACCGGACTGGGTCTGCCCCGGGCACGCCGCGAAGAGCGGTCCGACCGGACCGTGATCGAACGGTCCGCCGAGTTGGCCGGCGTCACCGACATTCTCGACGAACGGGTCGGCCCGCTGCCGTACGGGATCCGCAAGCGGGTCGAGTTCGCCCGCGCACTATGCGCCGACCCGTCGGTGCTGTTGCTCGACGAACCGGTGGCCGGCATCAACGACACCGAATCCGCGCAGCTGGCGCACGCCGTGCGGCGCGCCCGGGACGAGGCCGACCTCACGGTGCTGCTGGTCGAGCACGACATGAACTTCGTGATGACCCTGGCCGACCGGGTCACCGTCCTGCAGTCGGGCCGGGTCATCGCTGACGCGAAACCCGACGAGGTGCGCGCCGACCCGGCCGTGATCGCGGCGTACCTCGGAGATGAAGTGGAAGAAGCACCTCGTGACTAGATTCCTGGAAGCCGTGCTGAACGGCGTCTCGCTCGGATCGCTCTACTCGCTCATCGCCCTCGGGTTCGTGATCATCTTCCGAGCCACCGGGGTGATGAACTTCGCGCACAGCTCCTTCCTGCTCGCCGGGGCGTACGTCACCGCGACGGTGAGCGCGAAGAGCGGATTCCTCGTCGGGTTGCTCGCCGGCGTGGTGACCGCCGCGGCACTCGGAGCCTTCACCCAGCTGGTGATCCTGCGGTTCTCCAAGGACAAAAGCCACCTCGGGCTGTCGGTGCTGAGCCTCGGCGTGAACATCCTCGCCGTCACCGAGATCACCCGCCGCATCGGCGACAACACCCTCCCGCTGCACGATCCGTGGGCAGCCTCGGTCTGGCAGTTCGCCGGCATCACCGTACCGGTCTCCCGCATCGCGGCGCTCGCCGTGGCGGCTGCCCTGCTGACCGGCTTCCTCCTGCTGTTCCGGTTCACCCGGTGGGGACTGGCGCTCCGCGTCAGCGCCGCAGATCGGGAGGTCGCGGCACTGGTCGGCGTACCGATGGGCCGGGTGTCCTGGACCAGTTGGGCGATCGGCGGCGCGATGGCCGCGCTGGCCGGAATGTTCCTCGCCGGCTTCCCCGCACCCGGGGTGGAACCGTCGCTGACCAACAGCGCCATGCGCGCCTTCCCGGCGGCCGTACTCGGTGGCCTCGACTCGATTCCCGGCGCGCTCGTCGGTGGTCTGGCCATCGGGATCGCCGAATCGGTGACCGCCACCTACGAAGGCCACCTGGGTGGCTTCGGCAGCGGCGCCTCCGGACTGGTCGCCTATGTGGTGCTCTTCGCGGTGCTGCTGTTGCGGCCCGACGGGCTGTTCGGTACGAAGGTGGTGTCCCGTGTCTGAGCCACGTCGCCGGCGCCTACCAGGTCGCGGCCAGGCCCTCACCGTTGGGCTGCTGGTCGTCGCGGTGGCGACCCCCTTCTACGTCGGGCCGTTCTGGCTCCAGGTCGGCCTCACCGCCATGGCCTACGCGGTGGCCGCCATCGGCCTCGCCATCCAGGTCGGCGTCGCCGGCCAGCTGTCCCTGGCCCACGCCGTGTTCATGGGCAGCGGCGCCTACCTGTACTCCTTCCTCGGCGGCGCCAGCACCGGCCAGGTCACCGGACTGGGCTGGCCGCCATGGCTGGCCGCCCTGGGCGCGATCGTGCTGACGGCGCTGCTCGGCGCGCTGTGCAGCCCGATCTCGGCCCGGCTGCGCGGGCTGTACCTCGGTGTCGCGTCGCTCGGACTGGTGTTCATCGCCAGTCACGTCATGCAGCGCTTCGGTGCGTTGACCGGCGGCCCGGGCGGCCGCGAGGTGCCGCCGCTGCGGCTCGGCCCGCTCGACTTCTCCGACGACACCACCTGGGTAATCGCCAACGTGCCGTTTCACCAGGCCGAAAAGCTGTGGATGCTCGGGTTGGCCGTGCTGGCCGGCGCGTACCTCGTCGCCCGCCGGATGGTGGCTGGGCGGGGTGGCCTCGCCCTGCACATGATGCGCGACAGCGAGATCGGCGCCGCGGCGATGGGCATCACCGTCTGGCGCTACAAGGCCTCGGCCTTCGTCATCGCCGCGGTCTACGGGGCGACCGGGGGCGTGCTGCTGGCCCTGCTGACCGGGTGGGTGGTGCCCGAATCGTTCGGCTTCGACGCGTCGGTGAACCTGCTCATCATGGTCGTCATCGGCGGCCTGGGCAGCATCCGGGGCGCCATCCCCGGCGCCGTCTTCGTGTCCGCGCTACCGCTGCTGATCGCCCGGCAGGCCCAGTCGATCCCGCTGATCAGCGGCACCGGGGACAGCATCCTCGGACCGGGGACGCTGTCCACGTTCCTGTACGCGGGGCTGTTCATCGTGACCATCATGTTCGCCTCCGGCGGTCTGGACCGACTCGTCGCGCTCGCCGTCGGCACGCGACGCCCGCAGCGGCGGATCGCAGGTGGCCTGCCCGGAAAGTATGCCCAGGAAGGATGAGACCAGCATGACCACCCCCGTCGTTTCCGAGTTGGATCCCGTGACCGAGGGGATCGCCAGCCGATTCATCACCGCGGTCGAGCAGGCCGACTTCGACACGATCGTCACTGAGATCTACGCACCCGACGCCGTCATCTGGCACAACAACGACAACGTCTGCATCGGCCCGGCAGAGAACATCCGGGTGCTGACCTGGCTGCACGGCGTGGCGACGGACCTGCGGTACGAGGACGTGCGCCGCCTGCCCACGCCGAAGGGGTACGTGCAGCAGCACACCCTGCGCGCGGTCACCCCAGCCGGTGACCCAATCGAGGTGCACGCGTGCTTCGTGGTGACCATCGAGAACGGGCGGATCGTCCGGCTCGACGAATACCTGGACAAGGCGGCCAGCCGTCCGCTCGACCCGTACCGGCCGACGGCATGAGCGGCGACCGTTTCGCGGGGAAGTCCGTGATCGTGACCGGCAGCGGTTCCGGTATCGGTCGGGCCACGGCTGTTCGCTTCGCGGCCGAGGGCGCCTCGGTCCTGGTGGCCGACATCGACGTCGAGGCCGCGAAGCAGACCGTGCACGAGATCGAGGCCGGTGGCGGCGTCGGGATCGCGCTGCGGGTCGACGTCTCGCAGCCTGCCGACGTGTCCGCGATGGTCAGTGCCGCCGTCTCGGCGTTCGGTCGACTCGACGTTCTCCACAACAACGCGTACTGGGGGCCGATCAACACCCCCGTGGTCGACATCAGCTTCGAGGACTGGCAGCGCACCGTCGACGTCACCCTCGGGGGAGTCTTTCTCGGCTGTCGGTACGCCATCCCGGCGATGATCGAGGGTGGCGGCGGGGCGATCGTCAACACCGCGTCGTCGGCCGCGCTGATGGGCTCTCCGCAGTACGCCGCCTACTGCGCGGCGAAGGGCGGGGTGGTCAGCCTGACCCGCTCCGTCGCGTTCGACTACGGCAAGAAGGGCATCCGCGCCAACGCGGTGGCCCCGGGGCTGATCGAGACCCCGGCGACTGTTCCGGTGCTGGCCAACCCGGAGCGCCGGGCCTTCATCGAGTCGTCGCTGCTCGTCAACCGGTTCGGCCAGCCGAGCGACGTGGCCGCCATGGTCACGTTCCTCGCCAGTGACGAGGCGTCCTACATCAACGGCCAGGTGTACGCCGTCGACGGTGGCCGAACGATCGTCTGACCGCGATGGTCGGCAAATGAGGGAGGAAGCATGCTGTCGTTCGATGGGCAGGTCGCGGTCATCACCGGGGCCGGCCGAGGGCTCGGCGCGGCCTACGCACGGGAGCTGGCGCGCCGCGGGGCGCGGGTCGTCGTCAACGACAACGGGACATCCGTTTCCGGCGACGACCGCTCGCCGGTACCTGCCGAGCAGGTGGCCGGTGAGATCAACGAGGCCGGAGGCATCGCGGTCGCGACCACCGACAGCGTCGCCGACGCGGCTGGCGGGCGCGCCGTGATCGACGCGGCGATGGAGGCGTTCGGCCGGATCGACATCCTGATTCACAACGCCGGCATCGGGCGTGCCAAGTGGTTCGCCGAGGTGTCCACGGCGGACATCGAGCCGGTGCTCGCGGTCCACCTGATCGGTGCGTTTCACGTGATCGCCCCGGCGTGGGAGCGGTTCGTGGCCCAGGAGTCCGGCTCCATCATCACCACCACCTCGGCAGTGGGCGTGTTCGGGCAGCGCAGATCGTCGGTGTACGCGGCGGCGAAGATGGGCGTCATCGGGCTCACCCGGACCCTCGCTCAGGAGGGCACACCGCACAACATCCGGGTCAACGCGATCGCGCCGGTTGCGGCCTCGCGGATGGCGGGCGAGGTGTACCAGCACCTGACGCCGATGGTGCCGCCGGAACGGGTCGCCGCCGCGGTCGTTGCCCTGGCACACCCCGACTGCGCGGTGTCCGGCGAGGTCATCTCGGCCGGCGGCGGGCGGATCAGCCGGTTGGTGTTCGGGGCGAACCAGGGCTACTTCTCGCCGGAGCTGACCGCCGAGGAGGCTGCAGTCGAGCTGCCCCGCGTCTGTGGTGACTCGGAGCTCATCGCCGTCCCCGGGTGTGCCATGGACGAGGTGGACCTGATCCGCCGGGAGTACCCGGAGCTTGCCGACCAGCCGATGCGGGCGCGATAGGACAGGTACGGGACTTGCCAGGGCTCGGCGGCGCCGAGCAGACATCCGGCCGTACGGCCAGTGGCACCGCAGGGAGCAGGATGAAAACCAACGAGTTGAACATTCCGGGTTACACGGTCGGCACGTGGACCATCAACGCCGCCCACTCCTACGTCGGCTTCGTCGTCCGCCATCTCATGGTGAGCAAGGTGCGGGGCCGCTTCACCCAGGTCAGCGGAGTGATCATCACGGCGGACGACCCGAGGCTCTCGTCGGTGACCGCGTCAATCGACCTCACCTCGATCGACACGGGTAATGAAACGCGCGACGAACACGTCCGTTCTGCGGACTTCCTCGACGTTGCGAACCACCCGGTCATGAGCTTCGCCTCCACCGCCGTACGTGAGGCTGACGGCGAGTTCTTCATCGACGGTGCCCTGACGATCCGCGGCATCACCCGGGCAGTTACCCTCGCGGTCGACGTCCCGGCCTTCGTAGCAACCAGCCAGGGCGCCAGGAAAGCCGGCTTCTCCGCCATGACGGAGATCAACCGTTTAGATTTCGGGGTCAGCTACAACGGACCCGTTCCGGGCGGCGGGATGGCCATCAGCGAGAAGGTGCAGATCGAGTTGGAGATCCAGGCGGACCTGCGGTCCTGATGGTCACACGCCGGGCCAGCGGGGCACCCGCTTCTCGGTGAAGGCGGCGATGCCCTCCCGGCGGTCGCTCGAGAACGCCGTCGCGTGCCAGGCCGAATCCTCGACCTCCAGCCCGGCGGCGAGCGGCAAATCGAAGCCGTAGGTCAGTGCGCGCTTGGCGTTGCGCAACCCGACCGGCGAGTTGGCGGCAATTTGTTCGGCCAGTTGGTGCGCGTCGGAAAGGGACTGTCCGGCCGGCACCCGCCGGTCGACCAACCCGAGGCGTTCGGCCTCGTCGATGCGTACCTGGCGGCCGGTGAGAATGAGGTCGCCCGCCCGGGCCAGGCCGATCCGGCGACTGAGCAGTTGGGTGCCGCCGCCGCCGGGGACGAGGCCGACCCGCACCTCGGGCAGGCCGAGAACGGTTGTCTCATCGGCGACGATCAGGTCGCAGGACAGGGCCAACTCGAACCCGCCACCCAGGGCATACCCGTGCACGGCAGCCACGACCGGCATCGGAAGCGCGCGCACACCGCCGAACGCGGCACGAAAGACCTGCCGTTGCCGCAGGAGGTCGGCGTCGCTGAAACCGCTGCGCTCCTTCAGGTCCGCACCGACGCAGAACGCCGTCGGGCTCGAGGAAGCCACCACGACTGCTCGGACGCTGCGATCTTCGGCCAACTCGGCACAGGTGGAGGCAATCGCCTCGGCCATGACGGTGTTGAGCGCGTTGTGGGCCGCCGACCGATCGAGCGTCAACTCGGCCATTTGACCCGCACGACGTACCACCACGCCGGTGCCGTCAGCCATTACTCCCGCCTTTCTGCTAGCGGAGGCTGTCAGCCATCTGGTCCGGTGGACATTGGGTCGCCGAGACCGGCACAGCCTTGGCCGGTCACTCTCCCCGAGCCCGGTGCAGTTCGATTCCACCGCCAGCCTGGCGGCCCAGCCTACTTGGCTCCGGCGGGACCTCGGTGATCAGGGCGGTGGGCTGGTGGCGATCGACGAGGTCGCGCCGCACCCAGTCGGGGGGCCCTTGCTGGAGTGGGCCCTGCCTGAGGGCGGGTCCACTCTAGCGGTGGTCGTGCTGAGGTCACCGGCTGAAGGGATGGGGGTAAGTCAGGTGGTGAGTTCATCCTTCGCGACGGCGCCGCCTGCGATGACCATGGGTAGGCGTTGCAGCGCGGTGATGTCCGACAGTGGATCCCCGTCGACGACGATGGCGTCCGCGTAGTGGCCGCGGGCGAGGCGTCCGGCTCTTCCGTCGAGGCCGAACAGGCGAGCCGCGCTGGTGGTGGCCGCACGGATGGCGTCGAGATGCGGCACTCCCGCCTGGTGGATGTAGGCGACCTCCCCACCGATACTCGACAGCGTCGCCGGGGTGTAGCTGGTGTCGGTGCCGGCCACGATCGGCACGCCTCGTTCGTGCGCTGCGGCCACCGCTGCCTGTAGTACGGGCAGCATCTCCCGCCCCCGCTCGACGAGCCTGGGGTCGGTGTACTCTCCGGCCGGCTCGGCGAGGTCAACGACCGCGGAGAACGTCGGGGTGAAGAACGTGCCCTTGCGGGCCATCAGGTCCAGGGTCTGCTCGTTGACCCATGTCCCGTGTTCGAGGCTCGAGACGCCGGCTCGAACTGCGTCGTAGCAGCCTTCCTCCCCGTGAGAGTGGCAGAGGACGGGGGTCTTGCGGCGCCGCCCGGCGGCCACTACGGCGGCGAGTTGCTCGTAGGAGTACACCTGCTGTCGAGGGTCTTGTTCCGGCAGGCCTGCCCGCTCGGTGGCTCGGGTCTTTACTGCCTCGGCGCCGCGATCGATGTTCACGCCGGTGAGGTATGCGAGGTCTTGGGGATCACGAATACCGTCGGGTCGGGTGGATAGCGGTGCCAGGGCGGGATCGGCGAGGATGGCATCGCCGAGGTTGGGTGTGACGAACAATCCGGCCGGGACCATGCGTGGCACTGACTGCGGCTGGTAGTCGGCGAGTGCCTTCACTCCGATGTCCTGGAAAAAGGTTGTGGACGCAGATCGCAGCGTGGTCGCTCCGCTCTGCAGCGCACGTTGGGCGTTGGCGACGGTGGAGACGTGTACGTGGGCGTCGAGCAGCCCCGGAAGGACGAAGCGGCCCGCGACATCGACGACACGCACCGATTTGCCGAGGGACCGTCGGGCAGCGGCCTCCGTGCCGGCCGCACCGACGAGCGCCACCTTGCCCCGCTCGAACACGATGACGGCGTTCTCGGCGACTTCCCCGGTCAGAGGGTCGAGCAGCTTCGCCCCGGTCAGCACTATCGGCTCCGGTGTGAGTGGCCGCTTCCCGGCGGTTGCGCCGGGGTTGTTCGAGCTGGCGGCGTGGGCGGCGCCGCTGGTGAGCCCGGCCCCGGCCAACGCCATTGCTCCTGCGAGCACGCTGCGTCGTGTTGTGGTGATGCGGCGGGCAGTCCGTTCCTCTTCGGTGGTGAGGTGACTGTGCTCTTCACACATGGTTGTTTCCTTTCACGCTTCCTGGCCCGCTTATGGGGGCGCTTCATTGACTGGGATCCGAGATCAACTCTCTGGCCACGCGCTTGACCGACGTGGCTTGAGAGCTCCGCGGGGGTGGCCCACTCCGGGGCCGTCATGTGGTGCCGACCAGGGTTGGCGAGTCGGCGTCCGGGATCAGCAGCTTCGGCTCGCCGCCGTCGAGGGGCGCGCTCCAGATGTCGGCGGCGCCGCCCTCACCGGCCTTGGGCACGGCGTACATGATGTGCTCGCTGTCCAGCCAGGCGACCTGGTCGTCGACGCTGCGTGTTTCGCCGAGCGGGGTTTCGGTGCCGGTTGCCAGGTCGAACGAGTGGAAGCGCCAGGCCCGGTCGGCGACTGGATCGACCCGTTTCTTGTAGACGATCCGTCGTCCGTCGGGGGACAGCGATGGGCATTCCGCGTTGTCTCGCAACGCGGTCAGCGTGTGTTTGGTCAGGTCGCCTCGGGTCAGGTACGTGCGGCCCCGGGACGCCACGGTGGCGAAGAACGTGTTCGAGTCGGCGGAGAAGGTCACTCCCCAGATGTTCCGGTCGACACTTTCGTCCTGCTCGCCGTTGATCAGGAAACTGAACTTCTCGAGGTTAGCGACGACCTCACCACCCACGCGGTAGATGAGCGTCTCGGTGGAGAACCCGAGCGAGATGTAGTTGTGGCCGCTGACGAACGTGGTGGTGGCGAAATGTCGGCCGTCGGGTGCGACGCGCGCCCGGCTCGGGACGCCGTTCAGCGCGTGATCGCCTGTCGGGTTGAGTTTCTGGTCGAGTTCGACGACCTCGTACGGTTGCAGCGGGGTGGCCCCGGGGCGGAGGCAGACCGCCCGGTGCGCCGCGGCGGCGACCCGAATGCAGCGGGGATCCGCGAGTCGCCGGGTGGATGTGGGGTCGTGCGGTTCGACGTAGGCGATCCGGCCGTGGTCGGGCCCGGACTGCAGGGAGCGGAAGACGATGTGCTCCGTTGCGAACAGGTCCGCGGTCGCTGCTCCGGCGCCCGACTCACCACGTCGGTCGAGTATCGACACCGCGACGGCTCCGACCGCCACACCGACGAGCAGTACGGCGACGGCCATGGTGGCCCGTGACCGGCTCCGGTGCGGCGGAGTGGGACCCAGCGTCGGCTCGGCAGCTCGGCGGGCCCGGCTTGCGATGTTCGGCATTCTCAGACCTCCGATGGCCGACGTAGCAGGGCCGGCGTGGTGAGCGCGAGGACGACTGCCATCCCTGCGGTGAAGAGCCACAGCGCGGTGCCCGGGCCGATGGCGGCCCACAGGGCGCCGAAGATGATCGCGGCCAGGCTACGGCCGAGGGCAACACATGTCTGCAGTGTGGAGATGGCGGTTGACATCCACTGCGGCGGGACGATTGTGGCGGCCGCGGCGGGCAGGACGCCGTCGGTAGCGGCGTAGTACAGGCCAAGCAGCGCGAGCGCCAGCCCCACGCTCGGTAACCCGTCGGAACCGGCGGCGACCAGGTAGGCGCCGACGATCAGCAGGTGCCCGGTGAGGAACATCTGGATGCGGCCGAACCGGTCAGCCAACCGACCGAGCGGGATCGCCCCGATGAGGTACACCAGGCTGGTGGCCAGGAACAGCAACGGGAACAACCGGGATGACACGGCCCCCCGTTCGAGCAACGTGAGGTAGAGGAACGCGTCGCTGATGGTCATCGCAGACAGCAGGCCGGCGGCGAGCAGCATCCGCCGAAGTTTGCGACCCTGAGCTACGAGGCGGGCGGCACCGGCGAGACTGATCCGGGGTGCCCCCTCGGCGGCGGATCGCTCCTCACGTACCTTGCTGACCAACAGCAGCACGCCGAGTCCGGCGATGCACGCCGAGACCACGAAGAGCGTGTCGAAGTCGCGAGGCGCAGCCGTCAACAGGTAGAACGCGAACACTGGTCCGAGCAGCGCGCCAGCTGTGTCGAGCGCCCGATGCATGCCGAACGACCTGCCGAGGGCCTCCGGGGCGCTACAGCCGGCGATCAGTGCGTCTCGGGGTCCGGTGCGTAGCCCCTTGCCGATCCGGTCCACGCCGACCGCCGCCGACAGCGCGCCGAGGCTCGCCGCCGGCAGCAGCACGAGTTTGGCGAGCACGCCGAGCGCGTAGCCGACGGTGGCGACGGCTTTAGGGCGCCGTAGGCGGTCGGCGGTGAAGCCGCCGGCGATCCGGGCCGCGGCCGTGCCGGCCTGGTAGACGCTGTCGAGGACACCGAACGCCAACGGTGAGAGCCCGAGGCCGACGGTGACGAACAGTGGGAGCGCCGCGGTGACCATCTCGGTGGAGATGTCGGTGAGCAGGCTCACCGCACCGAGTACGAGGACGGTCTGCGGGATGCCGCGGCGGACGGCGCGCGAGGTGACCGGAGTGCCCTGTGGGTTGCGAACACTGATGTACACGGCAGGATCCACCTCACCTTGGGGAAGACACGGGCGGATATCGTCGGCGGCCCGAGCCTGGGGACAGCCACCTCGTGGGCTGCCCCCAGGCCACCAATCAGCTCGCGCCGGGCAGTGGCGCCCCAGACGTGAACTTGTTCAGGACGTTCTCGGTGATCCTGGTCATGTCGTTGTTGTAGTTGTTGTGGAAGAAGCTTCCGGTCCAGACCATCGACCCGGCCGAGAAGACGGCGCCGCCGTTGGGGTAGCGCACGAGGGTGACGTCTCCTCGCACCATCGGGTTGGTGTCGCCGCCCTCGAACAACGACGACGTGTTGATCTCCTCCACCACATGCATGTACTGCTTTCCGAATGGCTGCGAAGTGCCGAGCACGACCGTGTTGGCCGGTGTTCCGAGCGAGTAGTCGACGCGGTCGACCTCCTCACCCATCGGGCCGCCAGGCGACTGCAGGCTCGGCAGGTCGCCGCCGATGCCCTCCTTTGCCGTGACGCCGTCGAAGACCCACGACCCAGCGGCGGAGTAGCTGGCTTCGCCTCGATCGAACGGCACGTTGTACTGTGCGCTGCCGCTCGGGTGACCGAAGCCTTGGGCGCTGAACCCCACGCCGACCAGTTCCTGCGGTGGCCGGCCGCGGAACCGCCATAGTCCGCCGAACTCGCCGGTGGTGTTGTGGTAGTACTCGCCTGGTGCCGCCTGCCACGCCTCGGTGCCGTCGTGTCGGCGCAGTTCGCTGTAGGCGGCCGCGCGGTCCAGCGAGGTGACCCAGTAGAAGCCGTTGCCACCCAGGTACATTAGGCGGCCGCCGTCGTCGAGCCAGCCCTTGAACGCGTTCATCTCGGCGGTGGAGATGTACTCGGGATGGGTGCCGGTGATGACCGTCTGATAGTGGTTGAGCAGTGCCTGGCCCTCGGCGTTCAGGTCGTGGTCGGTGAGGTAGTCGACGTCGTACCCCTTCGTGTCGAGCCAGTGGAAGATGTGCGTGTCGGCCTCGAACTGCCACGGCCTGCCCTCGCCATTGCGGCCCGTCGCCATCGACCGCAGGTTCTCGATCGGGCGGCGCGCCGACGAATACACGTACCCGCTGCCGTCGGCGTGGTCGGAGTACTGGCTCATCGTGCCCCCGGTCTGGCCGTAAGCCAGGTAGCTGAGGGTCGGCACGAGCATGGCGATCTTCGCCGTCGGTTTCTTCGGACGCACGACGAATGTCGCATGGTAAATACTGTCGCCGGCTTCGAGTCGCGCGGCGTACACCCCGCTGCGGGCGTTGTCCGGGACCCGGAAGGTGAAGCTCGGCGACCAGGCCGCGTCACCGAGGTCATCCTCATGGAAATACATCGCGCCCCACTGGGACGCGTCCTCGTTGTAGTTCATGGTCCGGCGATCCCAGTCGTGGCTGGTCAGCGCCCGTACCGGCACGTTGACCGCCCGACCATGCAGCCGGTGTGGGCCGGCGTCGACCACCTGGTCGGTCGACATCTGCCGGGAGAAGTCCCAGGCGGCGACCGGACGCGCTGGGCGCCTGCCGTCGCTCAAGGCAGCCAGCTCGTTCGAGCTGAGTGCCCGGTCGTAGACGGCGGGCGACTCGATCTTGCCGTTGTACAGCCCCGACGGCTGGGCGTCGTCGCGGCGGTTCCAGGAACCCGCCATCAGCAGCGGTGCACCTGTGGTGGAGAGCTGAGCTGTGGAGACCTGTTTGGTGACGGCCGCCAGAGAGTCGTCGGGGAGAGTCGACACCGGCTTCTGGGTCAGGGTGACCTTGCGTGTGCGGGCGTCGTACGTCGCCGCGACGAAATACCAGCCCGAGTTGTTGACGTGCATTGGTCGTGGGTTTCTGTTGAAGTACATCTCAGGTCCGCCCATGGCCGGTGCCCACGGCTTCAGCTTCACGCCGGTGGAGACCGTTTCCGCCCCACCGGATGACCCGAGACGCAGGGCCAGGCCGCCAAGCTCGTCGATGAAGAGGCCGTACCCGGCGTGGTCGGCCTCGGACCACTTGGTGACCAGTCCTTGCATTCGTGGGGTGCCGACTGGTGTGCGTTTCAGGGCCGTCCGGTTGTACGGCGAGCCGGGGATCGTGGTGGGAGCGATCCAGGCGGTGATACTGAAGCTGCCGGTCAGCCTGAGCTTGCTGTTGTCCGGGACGGTGACGTACGACCCGAGTGGCAGCCGCTGGTCCTTGCCGGGATACGTTCCGTTCACCGGAGTATCGATGACCTGTTCCTGGATGCCGGGTCCGGCCGGATCCGCATCGCCGTGGCTGACCCGGACGATCTTCGAGCTGAAGGTGGGGGATTTGGTGCTGACCATGATGCGGACCGACTCGCCGGGACGGACGCTGAGGCGGTCGGGGTAACCGCTGATGCCGAGGGCATCGAGCCGCTCCTGCGGCGGTACTGGGGCGTTGGGCAACGGTTCGTCGGGAATGTAGTTCGTCAGACCTGCCGCAGGACCCTCGTGGCTGTCGCCGTAGGACGGTGCCGGTATGGCGACCACCATCGTCGTCACGGCTATTGCAGCGATGGTCCTCCTTCTTGCCAACTGTTTTGCCATCTGATCTCGGCCTCCCTGTCAACTACGTGGCAGCCCACCCGCAGGTCCATAGAGGACAGCCCGTGGGTGCGTCTGGACGTTGTCGGGCCCGCATTGTCTGAGAACGAGTGAGCGGCTCCACCTCCTTTCGCATTGGAGGTGATCGACGGATGGCGCATTGGTATCAGTCGCTCCATCCGGGCAGCAACCAGCAGCTACGAGACCCGCGATGGATCGACCGAGCAGAGCGCTGAACGGGTATCGCGCCGCGCCGAGCGGTCGAAACCGCATGCGAGGTGGTCGTCCGGCCGAACTCGGGTCACACCGGGCCGAACGCCGTCATCGTCGGGAGCTACCTCAAGGACACGTACAGCGACACCGGCCACGTCGACCCGGCCACGTCCGCGAGTTCGTCCGTGCGATCCGGGACGTGCAAACCCGGCGTTCGCTGACCGCACCACTGCCCGCCCGCACGCACGGCACGGTCCGACTCAGTCCATACTCCTGAGCCAGTCGCACTTCGCTGGGCAGCGATGCGGCGGGCGCGAGGTCGCCGGACGGCCAACAGACCACCTCCAGGCCGGTGCGGGTCGTCTCGGGCGGTGGGCGCGCTTGGTCTGCTGGCCGATCGGATCGGCGGTGGTTGGCCGGCCTGAGCAAGCTGGTTGGCCGATTGGGATCTTTGGTGCAGCTCCGCCACCGGTTCCCGAGGGGGCACTGGGGTTGAGTGTTTGAGCAATCGCGGGGTAAGGGCGGCGCCATGCGTGCCGGGCTGATGAACAAGCTGGAGCGGGCGTCCGCGCTGGACCGGGTGGGGGACCGGCTCCAGCCGAAGGTGTGGTCGCTGCTGCGGCCGCAACGGGTCAAGGATGCGCTGCACGGGGTGTGGCTGGGCCATCCGCTGCACCCGGCGCTGGTGCAGGTTCCGATGGGCGCGTGGATGAGCAGTGTTGTCCTCGACTTGATGCCGGGGCGGCGGACGCGAGGGCAGGAGCGAGCCGCTACGACCCTGGTCGCGGTCGGCACGGTGAGCGCGCTGCCTGCCGCGCTGACCGGCATCAACGACTGGTCCTGGCTTTGGCAGGAGGAACGGCGGGTCGGCCTGGTGCACGCTGCCACGAACACCCTGGCCGTCGCCCTGTACGCGGGCTCGCTCGCCGCCCGCTTGCGGGGGCGGCACCAGCTCGGCCGCATGTTTGGTCTGTTCGGCCTGACGGCGGTGAGCGCGGGCGGTTACCTCGGCGGCCACCTCGTCTACAAGCAGACCGCGCAGGTCAACCAGGGCGCCCCGGACATGCACCGGGTCGAGTACGGGTGGCGCTGGGTGGCCGAGGTCGACTCGCTGCAGGAAGGCCAGATGCTGGCCCGGCGGGTCGACAACGTGCCCGTGGTGGTCTACCGCGACGGCACCGACATCACCGTCATGCTGGCCCGCTGCGCCCACCAGAGCGGGCCGCTCGACCAGGGGAAGATGATCCAGGTCGACGGGCAGGCCTGTGTCGTCTGCCCCTGGCACGGCAGCACGTTCCAGATGAAGGACGGAGAGGTCGTGCACGGCCCGTCCAGCACCGACCAGCAGGTGCTGCCCACGCGGATCACCGACGGCGTGCTGGAGGCCGCACTGCCCTGACCGCGAGGGGTGGCCATGGTACGGCGGAGCGGTCCTCCTGCTGGGGGCGCTTCTGGGCTTCGTCGGCCGCCGCTGCCCGGGGGTTAAGGCCAAGGCGGGCCGCAAGCGGCACGCAGGAACTGAGACGGTATGAAGCCCTGCGCCGTCTCACGCAGGCGACGCCGGGTACCGCCGGGCCGAACCGCGACCGCTACGGCGGCCGTGCCGCGCTGCCGCAGCGGGTGGCAGAACCCGAACCAACCCGTACCCATCTGAAGTATTCTGCGCTTTTAGTGGCAAATCAACGAGGGGGCGTTGTGCGAGTCGTAGTTGTTCATCAGGGGCCGAGCCTGACCCAAGAGCGATACGAGGAAACCGTCCGCAAGCTCAGCGGCGGAAAGAGCCGCATGGAGAAGCCGGAAGACTGGCCCGTCGAGGGTCTGCTGGTGCACATCGCCGGACAGGGCGATCATGGCTTCCGGGTAGTCGACGTGTGGGAGTCCGAGGAGGCTGCCCGCCGCTTCGGCGACCGCCTCATGCCGGTCCTGAAGGAAGTCGGCGTCGAGGTGCCGCCAGAGATCTACCCGGCGCACACCTTCGTATCGGCCTGACCCGGACCAGATCCAGGCGCTGCGCCCCGTTTCGTATCCGAGCGGCCGGACCGCAATGCTGCGCGGTGCGCTGACGCGGATCGGCGGGCCACGTCGCCAGCACACCGGAGGTCAGGCCAGCACGCCACGACGCCGAGCGAAGTGCCCGCCCGGCCTGCTCCTGCGCCATCCGCACGACCCGGTCATTGACCCTCACACCCACCGGCGCGGTACACCGAGGGTCTCACCTCTCAGACAGGTTCATGATGATCGACGGGCGAGGCGGGCATCTCGTCGGCGGTTGAGCGGAAGAGCGTCAAGTTGATCGGACCGGAGGCGACCACCCCGTCATCGTTGTACCGTAATTGCAGGCTCAGTTCATGCACCGATGACCGATCCGCCGCGATGCTGATGAGGAGTCGGTCACTCTCTCCTGGTGCCAAAGAATGGGACACCGGGAGAGTCTCGATGTAATTTTTACCATCGCTACGGAGTTGCACGAGATACTTGTGTGACGGCGGAAGTGGTGCACCGGCCCCGGGCTCGTTGAGGGATATTGCCGATCGAATCGCGTTCGTGCGACGAGTGTGCGACCCGTCTATCTCGGCTTGGTCGTACTGCAGCGTTCCGGCGAGCTCCACATGCCCGTCGGGAAACGGGCCGAGAGCGCGAAGTCGCAATGTCGCGTACTCGGCCCTGTCCAGCCGCCACAGCTGGTGACCTGACGAGTCCTCGACGAGTCTGCCTAGCCCCACGTCCGTGCGTATTGGGACGCCTTGACGTGCAGCGCCGCCTCGTGGAACAGAACTGTCCTGTTCGAGTTGTTGACGATTTTGATATCGAGGATCGGCCAGTGGAACGACTCCTCCCACGGGCTGTGCCAATAGTGTAGTGGCGTGATTTCGCCGCCATCGCGTACCGAATTCAGATAGGGGATCTCCGGCTCGATCAACAGCATTCCGCCGTCGTGTCGAGCTGTGTAGCGCAGGCTCCCCGCGTCGTCATACAGGGTAGAAGTCGGGTCCTCGTGGGTGGACACGATCAAGGTCGGCTCCGCAGGCGCCTTTTCGGGTCTGCCCGTCAGCAGAGCCGCTGCCGCCAGGACAAGACTGCCAATCCCGGATATCCAGCTTGCAAACTCTATCGCCTGGCCGCCCCAGATGAGGGAAGCCGTGATCAGGCAGGCCGTTCCAACCGCTGCGATTGTCGCCCACAGATACCACGACCGGCGTCTCATCCAAGCATTTTCGTTGAGACTGCTGGCTGTGTCGAGGCTGATTGCCGCATCCAGGAATCTGCAGTGAGAGGCGATCGGCTCGTACCGGGAGTACCCGCTCGCCGTCGCGATCCCCTTGCTCGACGGCGGCACGTGGTGGCCGCGGCCCGCGTTCGTCGGTTGGCAACACGAGTGGATCACCTACGTCAGCAACCGCTGGCCGACACCGTCCAAGCAACAGGCGTGAGGGAATCAGCACCCCGGATGGCCGGTGGGACGGGAGAGAAGATGAGCCGGAACAGGTGGCTGGTCGCAGTGGTGGCGGTTGGGGCGTTGCTCGCGGGCTGCGGCGAACGGGCTCAGCCGGAGACGACCGCTGCAGGTAGGGCCAGGCCGCCGTTCCCGAGTCGACTGCGGGTGGGCTGCAGGTGGACCCAGTCGGGCTGATCGGTTCCTGGACGCTGGCGGGGGTCGACGACGGCGCGAGCCGGGGCCCGATAGGGACACCGCCCAATGCGGAGAGGGCTCAGGGATACGGCGGTGATTTTGTATTCGGGGCAGCCGGTTTCGGTGTCGGTGGCGTCGGAGGTGAGGGCGTTGGTGGGGGTGTCGGGGAAGTTGAACGCGGTGAACATCTGGCCGGGGGCGATCGTGTCGGTCAGGTGGACGGGGAAGGTGACGGTTGCGCGGCGGCTGGTCACTTGGACCAGGTCGCCGTCGCTCAGTCCGAGCCGTGCGGCGTCGTCGGGGTGCAGGTCGAGGACCTCGTCCGGGCGGAGTTGATGGTTCGGGGTGCGGCGGCTCATCGACTGCTGTTGTAGTGCACCAGCCGACGCCTGGTGATGAGGATGTACGGGAAGCTGGTGTCTGGTTGCTCTCCGGGCGGCAGGTACGGGCGGGCGGCCAGCGCGGCCCGGCCGTCGGGGGTGGCGAATGAGTCGAGGTAGAGGCGTCCCCCTCGCTAGGTTGGTTCGTGCTGCGGCAGGGCCAGTGCAGTGGCCCGTCGCGGTCGAGTCGGGTGTGAGATGCCGGCGAAGGTGGGGGTCAGTGCGGCGCATTCGGCCATCGCGTCGGCAGGGGTGGGGCAGCCGAGGTCGGCGCCCATCGTGCGGGCCAGCAGGTGCAGGATGTCGAAGTCACTGCGGGCCTGCCCGGGTGGGTCCAGCGCGGGGCGGACTCGTTGGATGCGGCGGTCGAAGTTGACGAAGGTGCCGTCCTTTTCGAGGAAGGGCACCGCCGGGAACACCACGTCGGCGTGTTCGGCGGTGGTGGAGAGGAACAGGTCGTGGTTGATGACGAGGTCGCAGGCGGCCAGTGCCACGCGCACGTTGCCGCTGTCGGGGTCGGTTTGTGCGATGTCCTCGCCGATGACGTACATGGCCCCGCACCCGTCCGGCGATGGCTGAGGCGAACATGTCCAGGATGCGCAGCCCGGGCCGGGCGGGCACGTCTGCTTGCCAGGCTCGGTTGAATCGGGCGCGGACTGCCGCGGCGGTTCAGAGCAAGCTGCTCGACGAAGGGTTGGAATGTCGGTCGCATGCGTCTGGAGGCGGGTTATGGAGCAGTTGGGGGCAGCGGCGGCTGGACGAGCTGTCAACGGTCAGGAGGGAACAAGATCAACCTTGACATTTGCGTCTGCGGGGGCCGTTACTGCATCAGCTCTGTGTGTGGGTGGTCTGGGAAGGCGGGGCAGGCGTAGATCTGTTGGTTGAACCCGGCTATGGACACCATGGCCGGGTGTGCCGGGTCGGGGTAGGTGGTGTGTGAGGCGGCGGCTTGGTCCTCATACGGGATCCAGCTGTGGTTGCTGTCGTCCCATTCGTTCGACGCGATCGTCAGCAGCGGCACCATCTGCGTGTTGCAGGCGGGGCAGTGCTGGGGGTGGGGGTCGGTGAAGGTCCAGGGAGCCCAGCCGCCGACCTTCCAGCCGGGTGCGACGGACAACTCGTACTGGTAGAAAGCCGCCTCTGCCTGGTCGTAGGCGCTGCCTGGTTCGGCGCCAGCCTTGTGGCGCGCGCTCCACTGCTCTACTTGCTCGCGCAGGTCCCGGTCCAACTCCAGGGGTGCGGGGTACTCCACGACCTGCTCCGGGTGGACGAGGCACGGTTCTGGCACGTAGCCCTCGTGCTGAACCACAGCCGGCTCTGGGGGGGCCGTGAGGATGTCGGTGACGGCGGTTGAGGAGTGCCAGAACAGCGCGGTCTTGGGTATGTACTGTTCAGGGTGGTCGAAGGGGCACCACAACACCTGGAGCATGTCCGCCTGCTCAGGCGGGCGTAGGAGAGGCACGTCGCGCACGTAAAGCTGGGCGACCGGCAGCATGGCGATCGGTTCCTCGGGCCATGGATGACCGACATCGATCCGGTCCACCACCGCCTGCTCCTCCGGGGTGAACAGCGTGTCGCCCTGCGGCCGGTTATTTGCGGACGCCAGGATCCGTCGCAGCAGCCTAACGTCGGCCGGTGTCGTGGCGGGCCTACCGTCCGGTTCGTGAGGACCGTCGCAGTGCGGCCACGGCTCGGCGGCTGGCCACAGCAGCGGACCGCCGATCGAACTGCCATTGGGGGACGGCGAGCCGGGGCGCGGGTGCAGCCGGGTCGCCGTGCGTGCCAACGGGGCCAGCCGAGGGAACACCGCCACGATGTCCGCCGGCCGCGGTGGGGTGGTGCGGGTCATGTCGGCTCCTGGTGGCCCGGGGATTTCAGTTTCCGAGGTTGAGCAATCTTCCGCCGACGGTCCGATCGTTGGGGATGACGACTCCGCTGAACAGGGGCCGGGTCATTCCATTGCTCATCTGAACGGTAGCGCTCATGGTGACGGACTTGGGGATGGTGCTGGTGGCGTCCCGATAGTGGGGTGTCACCTGGTAGTACACCGCTTCACCTGTAGTCAGCCTGCCTACTGCGGCTTGGGTATCACTCTCGTATGTCCGCATGCTGGGCGTCCCGGTGTTCATCCCGACCTGCCAGCAGGGGACAAGGTTCACCGCGATGCCCTTCCCGCCGAGGATGTTGGCGACCAGGTGGCATCGGGCGAGCCTGCCGCCGCCGTTCGCGGCGGCGAAGATTTGCGCGTCCTGCCAGCCGGTGATGTCGCCTTGGGCGGCGCTTCCCTGGCCTCGGGGTTTGGTCAGACAGGCTGTGGCTTGGGTCGCGCGGGCGCCAGGGCGCCCCGCGGGGGCGGTGGTCTTGTTGCGGTGCGTCACCGGCTGGGTGGTGTTGAGGATCCATCCGCCTCCGCTGCTCTTCGCACCCGAGGGCCGGGAAACTAAACAGGCGGCCCTGGTGGAGGACGGCGATGGGGTTATAGGTGCGGGCGAGGCGCTGGAGCTTGGTACCGGACCGGCAGTTGGGGTTGGGGAAGGCGTTGGCTGCAGGCGACTGAGGGCATCATCGAGCCACTCCTGCAGTTCGTCGACGATCCGCTGAACCTGCACCCGCGTCATCGCACGCGCTAAGACTTCGGCTTGCGCCGCGTAGACGTGCGTACCCCGCTGATTACGGGCTCGCAGGTACCAGCTGGTCCAAGCCGGTGAGGTGTTGGTGCAGCTCAGTTGACCGGTTGCGTTGACTGGGAGCGTGCCCGTGGTTGTGCAGCCGCCTACTGGTCGGCCGTCGCCCGTCATGGTGACGGTCATGGTGGCGCTCGCGGTCTTGGGAGCCTCCAGATCCTTGCCGACGAATCGACTGTTGACAATGACGGTCACCCGGCATGCCCCGGGACCGCATCCCGTGAACTTGGCACTGCCCTTTGCGGTGAACTGGTAGGACAGGTCGAACGACTCCTCCAACTGCTTGGCATTGCTGACCAGGTCTCGGAAGAGTGAGTTCACTTCGGCTTGTCCCATGTCGGCCAGTCGGACGCGCCCGGACAGTGCTGGCGCTGGCGCCGCAGACGTGATGCGTCCCCAACTCACCTGTCGGGATTCGCGGCTGCCGCCCGCGGCGGTCGACAAGCGCCGAGCGCCTTGCAGGGTCGGCAACTTTGGCAGCGACGGCAGGTTAGGCACGGGAGGGGCGGCAGAAGAACCCTCTCCGCTCGGTAAGTTCGGCAGGCTGGGCAGTGACGGGGGTCCGTCGGCTCTGTTCTTCGGTGCGATCTGCACCAAACGGTGCGGGCTCTGAGCGGTCACATAGATGTCAGCCTGCGAAGTAGTGGCCTTCCAGGTGTTCCTGCCCTCCACCGAGGTTGTTTCGCCACGGGAAGGAAAGGAGGTACCCGTGGCGCGTAGGCGTTCGTCGACCGCGTCGGCGAGGGATCGGGGCGTGAAGGGCTGCTGGATGACGGGATTGACCGCGGCGGCTCCCGTGATCCACTTCCCGCTCAACAAGCTGGCTTGGGCCCGGGTGGCGCCAGGCATCGGAAGGCCCTGCTGGAAGCGGAGGTAGGTCCTGCCGTCAACCGTCAAACTCTCCATGCCGATGCCAGAAAAGGTCATCATGCCCAGGGAATGCCCGCCGCTGGTCGCTCGTGTCGTGGTCGCCATGCCGCCCACGTCGGAGGTGTAGTGCACGGCCGGTGACCGCCGTAGCGCCTCGACGGCCTCTGTAAAGGCATCCTTCGTCGTCAGTTCCGGCTTCTCGCGATCAGCTGTGCAACCGGTCAACGACAGCGCCAACAATGCCGTGCCGCACGAAAGCATCTGTCGCCTGCTCATGGTGTCCTCCCCGATGGACTGATTGAGCCGCGAAGCGTTGACGTTAATCGATCGAACACGTGGGTGCTGTCCGGTACCTGACTGCGGAGTCCACGAGAAGGGCCTGGCAACGCGCCAGCGCCGGCGACTGGACAAGCTATGCCGCAGACATCAGCCGCCGAACGACGAAGAGGTGAAGGCATCGACTCGCCATCGAGCCGGTAGCGCCAGGTCGGCATCGCGCCTGGGTCGTCCCAGTCCTGACTCTGCTGCTCTCCCTGTTCCTGGCGTCCATGCTCAATGTAGGCGGCCAGGGACGGGGTGGGGCGGTCACCGGGGTGCGCGGGTCGACCGCATACAAGGTGGTCTACTTCTTTCCGCAAGTGGTGTCGGTCGTGGTCATCGCGATCGTCTGGAAGTACGTCTTTGCGCCGTCCAACGCGGGTGGTGTGCTCAACAACCTCCTCGAGGCGGTCGGTCTGGACCGGCTGACCCGGCTCTGGCTGGCCGAGCCGGCGTACCTGATCGGGATCGTCGTCGTCATGACATGGTTGTACACGGGGTTCTACGTCGGCAAGGCCGGCAGCTGCTGCGGCGGCCGTGACGGCATGCCGTAACTCGGGCACCCGCTCTGCCGTAATCGTCTCAGCCAGCAACGTCGCGTCGTCGCTCCCGCTGTCCTACTGCGTGTCCGGGCTGGATCGCAGAGGGAACGAGGGCCGGCTCAGCGCGCCGATGTCGGTCACCGTGAGGTAGAAGACCTGAGACGCTCACCGGTGGCAGAACCGGGCCATCGTAAAGGGCGGGCCGGGCTGCGCGGTGGGCCGCCAGACCGGGTTCAGCGTGATCGCCAGGGTGGGTGCAAGCCAGGCATCTCCGAGTTTCTGGAGGGGGCCGAACTCGCGGCGGGGGTGGTTGACCTCGGCGCCGGCGAGGAAGGTGGTCAGGATGTCGTTGGCGCTCATCCGGCCGATGATTCCCGCGTGGAAGGTCGGTACCTCGACGACCGGAATCGGGATCGTCTGGCCGGGTGGGGCCTCGGCCGCGGCCACGGTGGGCAGGAACGCGACAACGCGTACGCCCGGGATCGGGCACAGGATATGGAAGCGGTAGAAGGGCGCCTGGTCCAGCAGCGAGCGGACGAACGGCTCGTCGGGTGTGCTGGCGGCCCGGTTGCCGATGGTCGTCACCTTGAACATCACCCGCAGCAGCCACCCGGCGGCCAGCCCCCAACCGGTACTGGCGTCCGGCGGAGGATAGTAGGTGCGGCCGGCGCGGGTCAGCGGGCTGAACATTGCCAGCGCCTGCACCGGAGGGCCAGGCCGGTTCCGGAGGTAGGTGAGCGCCACCACCACTCCCTCGCTCTGTGCGATCAGGGCGATCGGCCGGCCGGTCCGCCGGTGTACCGCCTCGACCTGCGCGGCCAGCAACTGTGCGCTGGACTCCAACGATCGGTGGGTGGCGTTCGGCCGGTAGGACAGCGGGTGACCGTGCGGGTCCAGGCCGACGTACGAGAACAGCTCCACGTTCGGATCCGCCGCAGGGCGGCCGTCGTATGCGGAGTCGTGTCCGGCGAGCAGGATCACCGCGTAGGGCACGCGCGGCGGCAGCGGCCGGGTGAAGATCGGCGGTGTAAAGGTGTTGGCCTGGTTGCCGGGTTGGGAGAGCCACTGCGACGCCAGCGGAACGGCTAGGGCGAGCACCACGACGATCGGCACGACCGGCACCCGCGGCCAACGTACCCGCTGTTGCAGGACGGCCGCGTGCACCGTCTGCCGCCAGAGCAGACCGTTGAGCGCGCCGACGGCAGCGGCGACGAGTGGCGTCCAACCTTCCGGCGTGGTCCACACCAGCGCGCCGCCAACGGTGATCACGGCGAAGTCGAGTAGCGACCAGCCGACCAGTTCAATCGACGGCAGTCCGCGCCACCACGCCCGACCCACCGACATCCGCTGCAGGAAGGGGGCGAGCAGCAGCATCGGAATCAGGGCGGAGAACAGGAACCAGGACAGCGAAACCACCGACGCGGCGACCGCGTAGGCGGCGAACGGCAGGACGAGGACCGCCCCGAACGCCGCCACTCCGATGTTGCGCAGGAGCAGCGCCCGGTACGGCGGCCGTGGGCTGCGCGCTGGCCAGGCCAGGCTGACTATCGTCGCGGACAGCAGCCCACGCAGGGCGATCAGGGCCAGCAGGCCGGCGCCGAACATGAGCCAGGTGTTGTGGTAGACGAGCAGCCAGCGCATGTCGTGGTAGGAGTCGTACGGCCAGACTGCGGTGCTCTGCGGCGCCAGCCCCTCTGCCGTGAGGAACCTGATCAGCACCAGCACGAGGACCTCGGCCAGCGGAACCGCCGCAGTGATACCGAGTAGCGCCAGCAGTCGTCGGTGCGTTGATCGCACGAGCCCTCCTCCAGTGCACGTGGCGCGACGCCAACTCTGCCGCGTTCGGCGATCGCATAGGGCTGAACGATCAGATCGGTCCGTCAGTCGCCCCCTGCGGCGACCGCACCGACGACGTCGGTGGGGTTGCTGGATGGGGCGGCAGGGGCACCAGCGGGACCGCGAGGTACGGCTACGGCGCCGTGAGGCCGAGGCTGATCGTCCCGTTCACCGTGGCATCGCCATCGTCGCCCTCCAGCGACCAGACCATTGCTCCGGCCAGGCCGGCCCGGCGGATGCACACGTCTTCTGCAGCACGACCGCTGGATCGTCGTGCATGCAGAACGTCGTGCCGTCGAACACCAGGCGGGCCCGGCGCGAAGTTCGCGGTGAACGCGAAACCGTCGCAGGCCAGGGTCTTGAGCCGCCGGTAGTCCTCGTAGCCGACCTCGAAGGCGGCCAGCGCCGGCCGGGCCGCGGGCTGGAACAGGCCGTTCCCGCCCGCCGGTGACGCCGGTCCAGCCCCGGCCCTTGTACGGGATGGCGAGGACCGGCGTGTCACGTAGTACACCGCAAGCGATCCAGCGTCCCTGATCAGCTTAGCGATCCTGAGTCGGATTT
>NZ_VSFA01000051.1 GCF_008119785.1 Micromonospora sp. MP36
CGCGCATTCACGCCCGGATCGCTGACCGGCGTCGGGATCATTTGCACCAGCTGACCACTCGGCTCGTCCGTGAGACCCAAACGGTCGCGATCGAAGACCTCAGCGTGCGCAACATGCTCCGCAACCGCCGCCTGGCCCGCGTCATCTCCGACGCGGCCTGGTCCGAGCTGCGGAGCATGCTGGAGTACAAAGCCCAGTGGTACGGGCGGAAGGTCATCCCCGTCAACCGGTGGCTGCCCACGTCCAAAACCTGCTCCGGGTGCGGTTGGATCAACACCACCCTCGCCCTCAACGAGCGCTCCTGGACGTGCCCGGGTTGCGGGGCCGAGCACGACCGGGACATCAACGCCGCCAAGAACATCCTCGCCGCCGGGCTGGCGGAGAGGTAAAACGCCTGTGGAGCTGACAGAAGACCTCAAGGGAAAATCCTCCCGGAAAGGCAGCCGGCAATGAAACAGGAAACCTCACGGGCGACCGTGAGAATCCCGGCCCCTTCAGGGCCGGGAGGATGTCAACGCTTCCGGTCAGCCGACTGAGCGAAGATACCGGCCGGCGGCGACGAAGTCCTCGATGAGCGCGCTCACGGCGTCGCGGTGCCGCCGCAACTCCTCATGGCTGTCCGCGTCCGGGATGGCACTCGTGCCCTCGATGATCTCGCCCGCCGCAGCGGTCAGCCGGACGTCGTCCAGCAGCAGGCGCAGGTGGTAGTAGGTGCGCCACAACGCGGTGCGGTGCGCGTAGAAGTCGTCGGCGGCGGCGATGGTCTTGTCCTTGCGGCGTTCCTCGCGGCGGTGCCAGAGGTCGTTTCCGGAGCGACGCAGCTCCGTCGCGGCTGCCGCGACGTCCCGGCACGCCACCAGCTGCTCCTGACGCAGCTGCTCCGTCCGGGCCTGGGCGTGGCGGCGGTCCGCACCCCGCTGCGCCAACCCGTGACTGACGATGGCACCGGCCAACGTGCCCAGCACCGCGATGACGCTCGTCCACACCGGCTGCATCCGTCGATCGGATCATGGCGGCCGGCCGCGGTCCAGACCGCACCGCTCTGGAAGACTTTCGCCCTCTGCTGTCTGCGGCCCGGTGTCATGCGTGGAGCGCCTGATGGATTTCCCTGAACCACTGACCGACGAGGCACTTGCCCAGATCGAGGAGCTTGCCGCGGCGGCGACTCCGGGACCCTGGCACGTACGTCTACTCGACGATGACGACGCCATGAATCTGGTCGCGGTCAGCACAGTCGCCGACACCGGACGCGGCGAACGCTGGCCAGATTTCGACCATTCCGAGATCGTCGCCGCCACCCTCGTGCAGCAACCGCGCTACGTCGATGTCGCGGACGAACGCTGGGACGAGAACGCGCTCTTCATCGCCAGCGCACGTCGTGACGTCCCTCGCCTCATCGCCGAGATCCGACGGCTCCGCCACCTGCTCGCCGAGGAACCGGGGTGTCACGGCTGTGGCGGGAGGTGACATCTCACCGCATCAACAACAGTCGCCGTCAATGATCGCCGAGATGTTCTTCGTCTGGAGCCGCTGTGCCAGCAGCGCGAGCTCAGTCCGGGTGCCCTCGATGCCGGTGGTGACCGCGCGTTGAGCGGCCGCCGTCGCCTCCGGTAACGAGGCGCCGGCTTCGCGGAACACCTTCAACAACGCCACCCGGCTGTGTGTCGGCGTTCCCTCGACGGTGAGGCGTGCCAGTCCACGCTGAGCGATCAAGGCCTCGCGGATTTCGGCGGGCGTGTCGTCCCAGCCGCACGTCACCCAGGCCGCACCGCAGTGGGGGCAGTGACACTCGTCGGCCCAGTGCAGCCGGTCACCGACGATGCGCTGCGTCAGCTCGCCGGTCAGCTCTGCCCCGCAATCGTCACACGGACGGGCGACGCTCACATCGTCGGAGATCATGGCTGCCCGGGTTGGGCGGAGCCGACAGGCCGGTGGGCGGGGCGGCTGGTCGACACTGAATCGGTCGTCACGAGTTCGGCGAGGAGGGGGCGCAGCCAGCTGGCGCCGACCATGGCGAGAGCCTCCTCGGCCAGGTGCAGCAGCCGCTGCCGGACCACGTCGCGCTCCTCCACCGAGAACATCCGGACACGCTACCGTCGGGCTGCGCTGGACCGACAGGTCGCGCCGCCGTGGGCGCGTGTCGGTCCGGAGATCGTCGCCTCGTCGAACGTAGCCGAGGTGTGTCCGGCGTGGCTCGAACGATTCAACGGAACCGGCGGCACGAGGGGCTGCTGGACCTGCGCCGTGGCCGGATCCGGCCATGATGGATGTCTTCACAGGAGGGACACGAACACGTAGCCTGCCTGAAACGATTCATGGCCGGAGGCAGGCGTGGCACCTCAGACTCCCGGATCCCCACTGCTCGCCAGGCGCCGGACGGCGCTGATCGTGGCGGCGGCGACCGTCGTGGCGACCGTCGTCGCCGGGGCCCCACCAGCCGTGGCCGCCCGCGGCCACGCCCCGGACGCCCCCACCGCGCTGACCGTCGACGACCGGACCCGCCCGCTCAACGTCGAGGGCGCCCCGCGCTTCGGCTGGCTGCCGCAGGACGCCGACCCGGGGGAGACCCAGACGGCCTACCGGATCACCGTCGGCGAGGTCGGCGGCGACCTGGTGTGGGACTCCGGCAAGGTCGCCTCCGACCAGCAGTCCTACGTGCCCTACGGCGGGCCCGCTCTGCGCGCCGGCGCGGCGTACCGGTGGACGGTGCGCACCTGGGACCGCACCGACCAGCCGTCCCCGCCCGCCACCGGCGTCTTCGAGACCGGCATCTCCGACAGCCAGTGGGAGGGCGCCGCCTGGATCCGCCGCACCACCACCGAGGCCGACGACTACACCCTTGCTCGCACCGAGGTGCGTCCCACCGCCAGCCCGGTGGTCCGGGCCCGCGCCTACACCGCCGCCGACCACACCTACGAGCTGTACCTCAACGGCATCCGCGCCGACCGGGGCACCTCCTTCGGCTACCCGGGCGAGGACTACTACCAGGCCGCGGACGTCACCGACCTGGTGACCGCCGGCGAGCCGTTGGCCATCGGCGTGCGCTACCACTGGTACGGCAGCGGCCAGGGTCGCCCCGCCGGCGCCCGTGGGCTGCTCATGAAGCTGGTGGTCGAGCACGCCGACGGCACCCCGGAGGTGTTCGTCACCGACGGATCGTGGCGGGTCGCCCGGGACACCCAGTTCGTCGCGAACGCCGAGCGCCGCAACGGCGAGGGCGACCGGGTCGAGCGGCAGGACGCCCGCGCCGAGGTGATCGGCTGGATGCGACCCGGCTACGACGACAGCGTTGCCCCGTTCACCGCCGCCGAGGTGGTCGGTCAGCATCCCCACGCCGCGTACCCGCACCTGATCGGGCAGGAGACCCGGCTGGCCGAGACCACGGTGGCCCCGGTCGCGCTGCGTACCGCCGGCGACGGCACGGTGGTCGCGGACTTCGGGGTGGTCATCCCGGCCCGCCCGGCCGTCCGGTTCGACGCCGGCGTGGCTGGTCGCACGGTCACCGTGCGGGCCGGCTACACCCTCACCGACACCGGCCGGGTCGCCACGTCCACCCTGCAGTCGCAGGGCACCAACATGAGCTTCCCGTACCTGCAGAAGGACGGCCCGCAGCAGTTCCGGGCCTTCACCCACCTCGGGTTCCGCTACCTGGAAATCCCGGACGCGGGTGAGGACATCGCGCTCGACGACGTTTCCGCAGTGGTGGTGCACACCGACGTGCCCGCCGGCGGGGAGGCCAGCTTCACCAGCTCGGACGCCACCCTCGACGCGGTGTGGACGATGATGAAGCGGTCCGCGCTCTATTCGGTGCAGGAGGGCTTCGTCGACACGCCCACTCGGGAGAAGGGGCAGTTCCTCGGCGACGCCGCCAACATCTCCTACGCCACGATGGGCGCCTTCGGCGAGCGCGACGCCACCCAGCAGGCCATCCGCGAGTTTCTCCGCTCCGCCGCCCGCTATTGGAACACCGGCAACGACCGGGGCCGCTACAACGCTGTCTACCCCAACGGCGACGGCAAGCGGGACATCCCCGACTACTCGCTGATGTTCGTCGACTGGGTGTGGCGGTACTGGACCGAGACCGGCGACCGGGCGTTGCTGGCCGAGGCGTACCCGGCGATCCGGGACACCGCTGACTACGTGCTGCGCCACATCCCGGCCACCGGCCCGACCGCCGGCCTGGTCACCGAACTGGCCGGCGGCAGCGGCGCCTACCGCTACGGCATCATCGACTGGCCGGAGCCCGGCCGGTTCGGGTACGACATGTCCGCCGCCGCCCGTACCACCATCAACGCCCAGGGCGTGGACGTGCTGCGCACCACCGCCCGGATGGCCGAGGCGCTCGGCCGGCCCGCCGCCGAGGTCGCCTCCTACGACGGCCAGGCCGCCGACCTCGCCGCGGCGATGAACGCCAAGCTGCGCCGCGCCGACGGCAGCTACGTCGACGGGTTGTCGGCCACCGGCGCGCAGAGCGGCCATGCCGGCCAGCACGCCACCTCGTACGCGATCGCCCACGGCGTGGCCCCGGAGGCCGACCTGCCGGCGCTCGCCGACCACCTCGCGGCGATGGGCATGAAGCAGGGACCGATGACCGCCCACTGGCTGCTGCGGGCGCTTGCCGACGCCGGCCGGCCCGACGCGGTGCTGCGGCTGATGACCAACCCCGACGACCTGGGCTGGGCGAACATCCTTGCCCAGGGCGGTACCTTCACCTGGGAGGCCTGGACCCTCGACGCGGGCACCAACTTCAGCCAGTCCCACGGCTGGGGCGCGCAGGCCGTGGTCGACGTGCAGGAGACGCTGCTCGGCGTCCGCACCGCCGCCCCGGGCGCCGCCGTGGTCGAGGTGGCGCCGCCCGCTGTCGGGCTCGACCACGCGTCCGGCGTGGTGCCCACCCAGCGCGGCGCGGTGCGGCTCGACTGGCGGCGTACCGGCGCCGGCCTGCTGGTCGACCTCGAGGTGCCGGTCAACGTCACCGCCCGGGTGGCGCTACCGCTCACCGACGGCAGGTCCTACCGGGCCGCCGGTCCGAGCAAGGCCACCTTCATCGGTATCGAGAACGGCCGCGTCGTGTTCGAGGTGGGCTCCGGCCGGTCCAGCTTCCGCCCGGTCGCCGAGTCGGCCGCCCAGCCCCGCTGACCCCCCGTTGCGGGCCGCCCACCGGCCCGCCCGTCCCCCCAACGACGTCGGTGCGGACCGCCGCACAGAAGGGCGAGAACCATGAAGCTCACGACGCGGCGCCGACCCGTGCTCACCGCGGTGGTCGCGCTGCTGCTCGGGCTGACCCCGGCGGTGGTGCCGGCCGGCCCGGCGGTCGCCGCCGCACCGGAGGCCCCTCAGCTGGCGGTGGCCGGCCTGACCACCGAGCGGGCGACCGACCCGGTCGGCCTCGACGTGGCGCAGCCCCGCCTCGGCTGGCGGATCGAATCCGCCGCCCGGGGCGTGCTCCAGGAGTCCTACCAGGTCCGCGTCGCCACCAGCCAGGCCCGCCTCGACGACGCCGACGTCTGGGACAGTGGCCGGGTCACCTCCCGGCGCAGCAGCCTCGTCCCGTACGCCGGCCCGGCGCTGCAACCGCGCACCCGCTACCTGTGGCAGGTCCGGGTGTGGGACACCGCGGGCCGCGCCTCCGGATGGAGCGCGCCCGCCTCGTGGGAGACCGGCGTCGGTGGCGCCGCGGGCTGGCGGGCCGACTGGATCGGGCTGCCCTCGCCCACCGAGTCGTGGCGGGACTACACCGTGCAGACCACGGTGCGGCTCGAGCGGGACGCGGCCGGGATCTACCTGCGCGCCCACGGCCCGACCAACGCCTACATGTGGCAGTTCTCCATCACCGGCGGCACCGCGAAGCTGCGCCCGCACGTGCGGGTCAACGGCGCCTGGACGGTGCTCAAGGAGGTGCCGCTCGGCGCGGTCGTGCCGGCCGACAAGCTGACCACCCCGCACACCCTGCGCATCACCTTGGCCGGCGACACCATCACCACCTGGGTCGACGGCACCCAGGTCGACGTCACCCGCGACACCCGGCACCAGGGCGGCTCGGTCGGCCTGCGCACCGACGGAGCGGAGACCGGCGTCTTCTCCGACTTCTCCGTGACCAGCGGCGAGGACACCCTCTTCGCGGCCGCGCTCACCGACGGCGAGAACCCGTTCGGCGGCGGCACCCTCACGTCGAGCGGGCTGCGGGTCACCGGCAGCACCGAGGCCATGCTCACCGCGCTGGACGCGAACCCGCTGCTGCGCCGGGGCTTCCGGGTCGACGGCGAGGTGGCCCGCGCCCGGATCTACGCCACCGCCCTCGGCGTCTACCAGCTGTCGGTCAACGGTCAGCGGGTCGGCGACCACGAGTTGGCGCCCGGCTGGACCGACTACGGCAAGCGGGTGCAGTACCAGACGTACGACGCGACCCGCCAGCTCCGCCAGGGCGACAACGCGCTCGGTGCCATGCTCGGTGACGGCTGGTACTCCGGCACCATCGCCTCCTTCGGCACCGACCACTACGGCTCCCGCCCGCACCTGGGCGCACAACTGGTCATCGACTACGCCGACGGGCGCACCGAGACCGTCCGCACCGACGGCTCCTGGCGCGCCACGCCCGGGCCGTTCCTGCTGAGCGACCTGATCCACGGCGAGACCTACGACGCGCGCCGGCTGCCGGCCGGCTGGGACCGGCCCGGCTTCGACGACGCCGGCTGGTCACCCGCCACCGTCGACGACCCCGGTGCGACCGGCCCGGTCGTCGCCCAGGCCGACCCGCCCGTGCGGGTGGTGCAGGAGCTGCCGGCCCGGGCGTTGACCCAGCCCACCCCCGGCACGTGGATCTTCGACCTCGGCCAGAACATGGTGGGCAAGGTGCGGCTGAAGGTCGACGGGCCGGCCGGCACCACCGTGCGGATCCGGCACGCCGAGGTGCTCAACCCCGACGGCACCGCCTACACCGCCAACCTGCGCTCGGCCCGGGCCACCGACCACTACACCCTGCGCGGCGGCGGCGCCGAGGTCTACGAGCCCACGTTCACCTTCCACGGCTTCCGCTACGTCGAGCTGACCGGCTACCCGGGCACCCCCGACCTGTCGACGGTCACCGGCCTGGTCATGCACACCGACGGGGAGCTGACCAGCGAGTTCGAGACCTCCAACGCGATGGTCAACCAGCTGCACAGCAACATCACCTGGGGGCAGCGCGGCAACTTCCTGTCCATCCCCACCGACACCCCCGCCCGCGACGAGCGGCTCGGCTGGACCGGCGACATCAACGTCTTCGCCGAGACCGCGACGTTCAACATGGACAGCCTGACGTTCCTCAGCAAGTGGCTGCAGGACCTGCGCGACGGCCAGTCGGCCAACGGGGCGTACCCGGACGTGGCGCCGCGCGCCTGCTGCGGCGACGGGGCGACCGGCTGGGGCGACGCCGGCATCACCGTCCCGTACACGCTCTGGCAGCGCTACGGGGACACCCGGGTGGTCGAGGAGCACTACGCGTCGATGGTGCGCTACGCGTCCTGGCTGCAGAGCACCAGCTCCGGCAACCGGCGCACCAACGCCGGCCCGTACCTCGACTGGCTGAACCTGGACGACCCGACGCCCGCCGGTGTCATCGGCACCGCCTACTACGCGCACAGCATCCGGTTGCTGGGGGAGATGGCCGCCGCCATCGGCCGGGACGCCGACGCGGCCCGCTACGCGGCGCTGGCCAAGAACATCGCCAAGGCCTTCGTCGACACGTACGTCGCCGCCGACGGCACCGTCCAGGGCGACAGCCAGACCGGGTACGTGCTGGCCATCGGCATGAACCTGCTGCCCGAGCCGCTGCGCGGCAAGGCCGCCGACAAGCTGGTGGACAACGTCCGCCGGCACGACTGGCACCTGTCCACCGGCTTCCTCGGCACCCCGGACCTGCTGCCGGCGCTCAGCGACACCGGCCACCTCGACGTCGCCTACCGGCTGCTGCTCAACGACACCTACCCGTCCTGGGGCTACGAGATCGCCAGGGGCGCGACCACGGTCTGGGAGCGGTGGAACTCGATCATGCCGGACGGCAGCTTCGGCGACGTGTCGATGAACTCGTTCAACCACTACGCCTACGGCGCCGTCGGTGACTGGATGTACCGCACCGTCGCCGGTATCCAGCCCGACTCCGGCAACCCCGGCTACACCCACCTCACCTTCGCGCCCCAGCCCGGCGGGGGCCTCACCTCGGCCCGCGCCTCGTACCGGGCGGCACAGGGCGTGATCGGCAGCGACTGGAACCGCGACGCCCGGGGTGACCTGCGGCTGAAGGTCACCGTCCCGGCGAACGTCACGGCGACCGTGCGCATCCCGGCACCCGGACGGCACGCGGTCACCGAGGGCGGCCGGCCGGCGGATCAGGCCGACAGCGTGCGGTTCGTCCGGATGGACGGCTCGACCGCCGTCTACGAGATCGGCTCCGGCTCCTACTCCTTCGCCGTCGACCGGGTGCTGGGCGACCTGGGCGACACCGCCGACACCGTGCAGGCGCTGTCGACGCTGACCGACGAGCGCGCCGACGACCTGGGCCGGCCGGTGGTCGCGCACCTGCGCGCCCAGCTCGGGAAGCTCGCCGACGAGACGACTGCGGCGCGGACCGCGTACCTGGCCGGCGACAGCGCTGCCGCCGTCGGCGAGGTGCACCACGCCCTGGCCACCGCGGCCGACCTGGACCGGTGGCTGCGTACCCAGGTCGGCGTCGGCCGGGTCGCCGCGGCCCACGCCGACCGGTTCACCGCGCTGCTCACTCAGGTCGACCAGCGGCTCTCCGCGGCGTCGTCGACCCTGGTCGGCGCGGTGGTCAAGCTCGACCTGCCGGTGGGGGAGCGGTTGCCCGGCGACGTCGTCCACGCCACCGTCGTCGTCACGAATGGCGGCAGCACACCGATGACCGGGGTGACCTCCACCCTCCGCGCGCCTGGCGGCTGGGCGGTGACGCCGGTCGGCGACCGCCCCGGCACCGTCGCCCCGGGCACCAGCGTCAGTCACCGCTACGACCTGCGGGTCCCCGCGGACCAGTCGCCGGCGTCGGTCTCCCTCGACGGGTCGGCCAGCTACCGACACCAGGACGGCACGGCCACCCTGCCCGTCGCCGGCACGATCACCACCGCACCCGCCGTGCTCATCGAGTCGGCCTCCGCCACCCCCACCGCCGTGACGCCCGGCGCCACCACGACGGTCAGCGCCGTGCTGCGCAACCGGGCCACCGTGCCGATGACCGGGCAGCTCACCACCACGGCCCCCGACGGCTGGCGGGTGCCCTCCGCCACCGCCCGGTACGACCTCGCACCTGGCGCGCAGACCACGGTGTCGACCGTCCTCACCGCACCGGTGGCGGTGACCGAAGGACCGGCCGCGATCACCGTGGCCACCGGCGACACCGACGCCGAACGGCGCGCACTCGCGGTCCCGGTCCGGTTCACCAACCCGCCGGCCGGCGCGTACGACCACGTCGACCTCGGCGACGCGGCGTCGGAACAGGCGCACCACCTGACCGCCTCGGCCCACTCGGGCACCAACACCGAGGCCGGGCTGACCCGCCGCTACACCAACGTCAGCTACCCCGACGGCTGGTTCGAGTTCGACCTCGCCGTCGCACCCGGCGCACCGTTCGTGCTGCGCGCCGTCGAGACGTACGACCAGGCGCAGCTGAAGGACTACGAGATCGTCGTCGACGGGGTGGTGGCGCACACCCGCTCCTTCCGGCGCACCGCGGGCGGGGCCGGCACGGTCAGCTACCAGTTCGTCGTCGACCTGCCCGACGCGACCCGCGACGGGGTGGTGCGGGTGCGCTTCCGCGACAGCGGCGACGGCTACGACCCGTCGATCGCCGACGTCTGGTCGGCACCCCTGCCCGCCGGCTCGCCGTCCTGACCGACATCGAGGAGTAGATCCCATGGCCCAGACACCACCGGTCCCGCCACAGGGGACCGAGCTCAGCCGCCGATCCCTGCTCGGTTGGGGCGTCGCCGGCGCGGGAGCCGTCGCGCTCGGCGCGGGCACCGCCGCGCCGGCGGCGGCCGCCCCGCCCCCGGGCGCCGGCGCCGGTCCCCTCTCGGTCGGCCGCCCCCGCACCGAGTACGCCGACCAGCTCCTCGGCACCGACGTCACGCAGCCCCGCTTCTCCTGGACCGGCACCGCCCCCGGCCACGGCACCACGCAGAGCGCGTACCAGGTGCTGGTGGCCACCCGCGCCGACCGGCTCACCCCGGACGCGGCCGACGTCTGGGACTCCGGCCGGGTGGCGTCCGCGCGCGCCGTCGGCGTGCCGTACGCCGGCCCGGCGCTGGCCCCGCGCACCCGCTACCACTGGACGGTGCGGCTGTGGGACGGCGCCGGCCGGGAGACCGGGTGGAGCACGCCGACCTGGTTCGAGACCGGTCTGCTAGACGAGGGCTTCGGCGCGGCGAAGTGGGTCGGCGCGCAGCCGGACGTCGCGCAGGCCCCGCTCGACTTCGCCGGGGCGTCGTGGATCTGGTCGCCCGGGGCCAGCGCCAGCAACGCCCCGGCCGGCACCCGCTGGTTCCGGGGCCGGCTCGCGGTGCCCGCCGGGGTCGAGATCGCCGCCGCGCACCTCGTCGTCACCGCCGACGACGACTACACCGCCTACCTCGACGGGCGGCAGGTGCTGTACGCGCCGCAGCAGAGCGATGGCTGGAAGAGCGCCGAGCTCGCCGACGTCACCGAACTGGCGCGCGCCGCCGCCGGGCGCGCGCTCACCCTGGCCGTGGTGGCCACCAACCGGCCCGGCCCGTCGGTGAACCCGGCCGGCCTGCTGGCCAAGCTGGTGCTGGTGACCGCCGCCGGGGAGCGGCTCGTGCTGGTCACCGACGGCGCCTGGCGCAGCACGGACACCGAGCAGCCGGGCTGGCAGGAGGCCGGGTACGACGACGCCGGCTGGGCCGGCGTGGCCGTGCTCGCCCCGTACGGGCAGGGGCCGTGGGGCGGCAACGTCACCGTGCCCCAGCCCCGGTCCCTGGACCTGGCCGGCACGTCGTGGGTCTGGGGTCCGGGCGCGACGGTGAACAACGCGCCGGCCGGCCCGCGCTGGTTCCGCGGCCGGCTGGCCCTGCCCGCGGGGCTCGACGTGACCTCCGCCCGGCTGATCATGAGCGCCGACGACGACTTCACCGCGTACCTGGCCGGCCGGCTCACGCTGTCGGCGCCCCAGCAGACCGACGGCTGGCGCACCGCCCGGGTCGCGGACGTCACCGAACTGGCCCGCCAGGCCGTCGGCGGTGACCTGGTGCTCGCCGCGATCGCCACCAACCGGCCCGGCGCGTCGGTCAACCCCGGCGGCCTCATCGCGAAGCTCGTCGTACGCACCGCAGACAGCCGGGAACTGGTGCTGGTCACCGACGCCGGCTGGCGGACCACCGGCACCGTCGAGTCCGGCTGGGAGCAGCCGGGCCACGACGACTCGGGCTGGACGCCGGTGGTGGTGCTCGCCCCGTACGGGCAGGGACCGTGGGGCAGCGGCGTCGAGCCGGCCGTGGAGGAGCGGCCCGCCCCGCTGCTGCGGTGCGCGTTCCGGCTGACCAAGCCGGTGGCCCGCGCTCGGCTGTACGCCAGCGGCCTCGCCTACCAGGTGCTGCACGTCAACGGCGAGCGGGTCGGCACCGCCGTGCTGGACCCCGGGTTCACCGACTACGACGACACCGTCCTGTACGTGACGCACGACGTCACCGACCTGCTCGCCGAGGGTCAGAACGTCCTCGGCGCCGAGCTGGGCCGCGGCTTCTACGGCATGACCACCCGCAACGTGTGGCGCTGGCAGCAGCCGCCCTGGCACGGCGAGCCCCGGCTGCTCGCCCGCCTCGTGGTGGAGCACCCGGACGGGTCGCGCACCGAGATCGTCAGCGACGACGCCTGGCGGATCACCGCCGGCCCCACCCTGTCCAACTCCCTGTACGCGGGGGAGACCTACGACGCCCGGCAGGAGCCGGCGGGCTGGTCGACGGCCGGGTTCGACGACTCCGGCTGGGATCGGGCCAGCGTGCTGGACGCCCCGGCCGGCGCCCTGCGCGCCCAGGAGCACGAGCCGATCCGGGTGGTCGAGTCCGTCGCCCCGGTCGCCCTCACCTCGCCGCGTGCCGGTGTCTGGGTGGCCGACTTCGGCCGCACCACCGCCGGCTGGGTGCGGCTGCGCGTCACCGCCCCGGCCGGCACCACGATCCGCATCCTCTACGGCGAGAAGCTGCGCGCCGACGGCACCGTCGAGGCGTCCAACGGCAACGTGCAGAGCGCCCGGTTCCAGCAGGACGAGTACGTCGCCCGGGGCGGCGGCGAGGAGGTGTGGGAGCCGCAGTTCTCGTACAAGGGCTTCCGCTACGTGCAGCTCGACGGGCTGCCCGCGGCGGCCACCACCGGCACCGTCACCATGCGGGTGGTGCACTCCGATGTCCGCGACGTCGGCGAGTTCCGGTGCAGCGAGCCACTGTTCGAGCAGTTCGAGCGGATGATGCGCCGTACGGTGCGCAACAACCTGCACGGCATCCCCACCGACACCCCGATGTACGAGAAGAACGGCTGGACCGGTGACGCGCAGGTGGCCGCGCCCACCATGGCGGGCCTGCTCGACCTGTCCCGGTTCTTCACCAAGTGGCTCGGCGACCTGCGCGACAGCCAGGTCTCCTCGGGGCAGGTGCCGGTGATCGTGCCCAGCGGCGGCTGGGGCTACCAGGAGCTCGCCCCGGCGCCGGAGTGGACGACGGTCTACCCGTTCGTGCTGCGCGAGATGCACCGCTGGTACGGCGACGACCGGTTGCTGCACCAGCACTGGCAGCCGGTGGTCGACTATCTGGAGTGGGAGCTGGGCCGGCTGCGCGACGGGCTGGCGGTGACCGCGCTCGGGGACTATCTGTCGCCGGGCACCGGCGGCAACCCGCCGGAGGACACCCGGCTCACCGCGACCGCGTACCTGCACCGGGCGCTGGTGGCCACGGCCGAGGTCGGCGAGCTGACCGGGCAGGACGCGCAGGCCGCCCGGTTCCGGACCGCCGCGGCCGGGCTTCGGAACCGGCTGAACGAGACGTTCCTCGACCGTACGCGCGGGCTGTACCGCACCGACCGGGACCCCGGCTACCGGCAGACCTCCAACGCGGTGCCGCTGGCGTTCGGGCTGGTGCCCGACGACCTGGTGGGGAGGGTGGTGGACAACCTGGTCGCCGACATCCGCGAGCGGGGCTGGCACCTCAACACCGGCTGCCTCGGCACCAGCGTCCTGCTGCCGGTGCTGACCGAGCACGGCCACGCCGACGTGGCGGCCCGGGTGGCCCGGCAGCGGACCTACCCGAGCTGGGGCTACTGGGTGGACAACGGCGCCGACACCATGTGGGAGATGTGGCCGACGTCCACCCGCTCGCGCCAGCACTACTTCCACGGCACGGTCGTGCAGTGGCTGTACGAGCACGTGGCCGGCCTGCGGGGTGTCGCCGACGGCTGGGCGCGCATCGTGGTGCGGCCGGACGCCCGCGTCGAGGTGTCCGCCGCGTCGGCGGCGGTGGAGACGGTCCGCGGCCGGGCGTCGTCGGCCTGGCGGCTCCAGGACGGCCAGTTCGAGCTGACCGTGCAGGTGCCGGTGGGGGCCACCGCCGAGGTGCACGTGCCCGCGGCACGGGCCGAGGACGTCGAGGCGTCACCGGGCGGGCTGGTGACCGCCCGGCGGATGGTGGGTGGCTACCTGGTGCACACGGTGGGCGCGGGCACCTGGCGGTTCGTCAGCAGTTCCGCGCCGACCGCCTGAGGACGGCGACGGCGCCGGTCGCGCGGGGGAGCGCGGGCCGGCGCCGTCGCGCGTGTGCGGGCCGGGTCAGCGCCGGGCGCGCCGGGTCTGCTCGCTGGAGCGGCGGACGACCAGCTCCGGCTGGAACACCACGTGCCGGTGCTGGTGCGTCTCGCCGGACTGCGCCTCCTCCAGCAGCAGCTGGGCCGCGGTGCGGCCGAGCTGCTCGCGGGGTTGCCGCACCGACGACAGCGGCACCGCCGCCGCGCCGGCGAACTCGATGTCGTCGTAGCCGACGATGGCCACGTCGGCGGGCACCCGCAGGCCGCGCGCGGTGACCTCCTGCAGCACGCCGAGCGCGATCAGGTCGTTGGCGCAGAAGACGGCGGTGGGCCGCTGCCGGGTGGGCAGGGCCAGCAGGTCCTCGGCGGCGCGGCGTCCGGCGGCGACGGTCAGGCTGCTGGTGGTCGCCACCCGCAGTTCGGCGCCGCCGCGCTCCTCCAGCGCGGCCGCGGCCCCGGCGTGCCGTTCGGCGACCTGGGCGATGGAGAACGGGCCGCCGAGGTACGCGATGCGGCGGTGGCCCTGGTCCAGCAGATGGTCCATGGCCAGCCGGCCGCCGAGCACGTCGTCGACGGCCACCGAGCAGCGGCTGGCCCGGCCCGAACCACGGTCGACGAGCACCACCGGGATGCCCCGGTCGATGAGCTTGTCCAGGTTGGGTTGGGGGCCGTGGCCGACCGGGGTGATGAGCACCCCACGGACCCGCTGCTCCTCCAGCAGCTCCAGGTGCCGGCGTTCCCGGGCGCTGTCCTCGCCGCTGTTGCACACGACGAGCATCGCGCCGGCCTCCTCGACCACCTGCTCGGCGCCGCGCACCACGTCGGTGAAGAACGGGTTGGCCACGTCCAGCACCACGATGGCGACGGTCCGGCTGTGCCCGGCGCGCAGCTGGCGGGCGGAGTCGTTGCGGACGTAGCCGAGTTCGGTGATGGCGTCGAGCACCCGCTGCCGGGTGGCGGGGGCGACCGTGTCGGGCCGGTTGAGCACGTTGCTCACCGTGCCGAGGGAAACGCCGGCGTGCCGGGCCACCTCCTTGATGTTCGCCGCTGCCATGGCTCCCCTGATGATCGGTGCGGTGGGTGGTTGCGGCCCGCGGTCGGGTGCGGGCGCCGCGGTCGCGATGCTGCCGCGGCCGTACGGGGCGCGCGGCCGGAACGGGCCGGCCGGGCGATGACGGGCAGTCTATAGCGTCTAAAACGTTTCATCCAGTCGGCCGACCTGGCCGGCGCGCCTCCGTCGCAGCCGCAGAAGGCGTTGCTGCGCCTGCTGATCCCCTCTGCGCGAAACAGCCGAGAAATCGCCGGGAAACTCTTGACGGTCACGAATGCCGGCCCCTACCGTCCATGCACAACCCGTGAAACGATTCAGGAGGGGATCGGATGAGCCCCGGCGCACCGGGCGCGGAGAGCGCTCCGCTGCTGGAACTGGACGGCGTGACGAAGTCCTTCGGGGCCGTCGCCGCGCTGCGGGGAGTGCACCTGGCGCTGCACCCCGGAGAGGCCCACGCCCTGGTCGGAGAGAACGGGGCCGGCAAGTCCACCCTGGTGAAAACCCTCGCCGGGGCCCACGCCCCGGACTCCGGCCGAATGACCCTCGACGGCCGGCCGCTGCAGCTGCGCGGCCCCGCCGACGCCCGCGCCGCCGGCATCGCCGTCATCTACCAGGAGCCGACCCTGTTCCCGGACCTCACGGTCGCGGAGAACATCTTCATGGGCCGGCAACCGCTGCGCGGCCTGCGCCGCATCGACACCCGGGCGATGAACCGCGACGCCGAGCGGCTGTTCGAACGCCTCGGCGTCCGGATCGACCCCGCCCGCCCCGCGCGCGGACTGTCCATCGCCGACCAGCAGCTCGTCGAGATCGCCAAGGCGCTCTCCTTCGACGCCCGCGTGCTGATCATGGACGAGCCCACCGCCGCGCTCTCCGGCGTCGAGGTGGAACGCCTCTTCGCGGTCGCCCGGTCGCTGTGCGAGCGCGGCGCGGCCGTGCTGTTCATCTCGCACCGCTTCGACGAGGTCTTCGACCTGTGCCAGCGGATCACCGTGCTGCGCGACGGCGCCTGGGTCTCCAGCGACCGCACCGCCGACCTCACCGTCGACGAGGTGGTGCGGCGCATGGTCGGCCGTGAGGTGTCCTCGCTCTACCCGAAACAGGACGCACCACTGCGCGACACCCTGCTGGAGGTACGCGGGCTCAGCCGCGCCGGCGTCTTCTCCGACGTGTCCTTCTCCGTCCGAGGTGGCGAGATCGTCGCCCTGGCCGGGCTGGTCGGCGCCGGACGCAGCGAGGTGGCCCGTGCCGTCTTCGGCGTCGACCGCTACGACACCGGCGAGGTCCGCGTCGCCGGCCGCGTCCTCCCACCCGGCAACCCGGGCAAGGCGATCGCCGCCGGCATGGCCCTGGTGCCCGAGGACCGCCGCCAGCAGGGCCTGGTCATGGAGCTGTCGGTGGAGCGCAACGCCACCCTGGCCCGCCGCCGCGCGCTGAGCCGGCTGGGCCTGCTCCTCGGTGGCGCCGAGCGGGCCGAGGCCCGCCGCTGGACCCGCCGGCTGCAGGTCAAGACCGCCCGGCTCGCCGCGCCGGTGGCCACCCTGTCCGGCGGCAACCAGCAGAAGGTCGTGCTCGCCAAGTGGCTCGCCACCGAGCCCCGCATCCTGATCATCGACGAACCCACCCGCGGCATCGACGTCGGCACCAAGGCCGAGGTCCACCGGCTGCTGTCCGAACTGGCCGGCGAGGGGCTGGCCATCCTGATGATCAGCAGCGAGCTGCCCGAAGTGCTCGGCATGGCCGACCGGGTCCTCGTCATGCACGAGGGGCGCGTGGTCCGCGAGCTGCCCCGCGGCGAGGCCGACGAGACCTCCGTGATGTACGCCGCCACCGGCCAAGGAGCGACGGCATGAGCGAGCGTCAGCGAGCGAATCATCAGCACAGTGCCGTGGTGCCTCATGACGGCACGGAGCGAAGCGGAGTGCCGGCATGAGCCTCACCGATACCGGCGCGAGCGTGCAGGCCGCGGACAACCCGCCACCCGGCCCCGGCCGGGCACGGCGCGGCCTCACCGAGCGGCTGCTCGCCGTCCGCGAACTCAGCCTGCTGATCGCCCTCGCCGCGCTGATCCTGGTCACCACGCTGCGCAACGACCGGTTCCTGAGCGGGCAGAGCATCAAGGACCTGCTGCTCGGCTGCGCCATCCTGGTGATCCTCGCGGTCGGCCAGACCCTGGTGATCGTCACCCGCAACGTCGACCTGTCCGTCGGATCGATCCTCGGGCTGGTCGCCTTCGCCACCGGCGAACTCTTCCTCGCCGCACCCGGCACCCCCTGGCCGCTCGCCCTCCTGCTCGGCGTCGCGCTCGGCGCGGTCTGCGGGGTGGTCAACGGCGGCCTGATCGCGGTGGCCAAGGTCCCGGCCCTGGTCATCACCCTCGGCACCCTCTACGCCTTCCGCGGCGTCGACTACTACTGGGCGGCCGGCCGGCAGATCAACGCCGCCGACATGCCCCGGTCGTTCCTGCGCCTGGGCAACCAGACGGTGCTCGGCGTACCCGTGCTCTTCCTGGTCGCGCTCATCGTGGTCGCCGCCGTCGGGTTCTACCTGCGCTCCTACCGCAGCGGCCGGGAGTTGTACGCCATCGGCTCCGAGCCGGCCGCCGCCCGGCTGTCCGGCATTCCGGTCGGCCGGCGGGTCTTCGCGGTCTTCGTCGCCAACGGCGCGCTCGCCGGTCTGGCCGGCGTGCTCTACGCCGCCCGGTTCGGCACCCTCGACGCGGCCGCCGGCACCGGCCTGGAACTGCAGGTCGTCGCCGCCGCGGTGGTCGGCGGGGTGGCCATCTTCGGCGGCAGCGGCAGCGCGTACGGCGCGGCGCTCGGCGCCGTCCTGCTCACCACCATCGGCAGCTCGCTGGCCGTCCTGCGCATCGACCCGTTCTGGCAGCAGGCCGTGGTCGGCGCGCTCATCCTCGCCGCCATCGGCCTGGACCGGCTCCTGGCCCTCCGGATGGCGGCCCGGCTCCGAGGGAGAAGCGCCCATGGCGCATGACAGCCTGTATGCCGCACCGCCGTCCCTCGCGGACACCGAGCCGGAGGCGGGCCGCCTGGCGGGCCTGCGCGGCGCGCTCGGCTCCTGGGACGCGGCGATCGTGGCCGCCCTGGTGGTGGCCGTACTGCTGGCCGGCCTGTCGGTGCCGAACTTCGCCACCGGCCGCAACGCCCAGTTCCTGCTGCTCGACCTGGTGCCGCTGGCCCTGCTGGCGCTGCCCATGACGCTGATCGTCATCACCGGCGAGATCGACCTGTCGGTGGCCAGCATGGTCGGCCTGTGCAGCACCCTGATGGGGCAGCTGTGGTTGTCCAGCGGGCTGTCGCTGGAGCTGATCTGCGTGCTGGTGGTGCTGCTCGGCGCCGCGCTCGGCGCGGTCAACGGCCTGTTCGTCACCGGGTTCGGGCTGCCGTCGCTGGCCGTGACCATCGGCACCCTCGCCCTGTACCGGGGGCTGTCCTTCGTGGTGCTCGGCGACCAGGCGGTGGCCGACTTCCCGGCCAGCTGGACGGCCGCCGCGGTGCAGACCCTCCCGGGCACGTCGATCCCCGCCGCCGTCGTCCCGGTGCTGCTGCTGGCGGTGGTGTTCGGCATCGTGCTGCACGCCACTCCGGTCGGCCGGGCGCTGTACGCGATGGGCAACAACGACGAGGCCGCCACGTTCGCCGGCGTGTCGGTGCCCCGGACCAAGTTCTGGCTGTTCGTGGTCTCCGGGGCGGTGTGCGGCCTGGTCGGCGTCTTCTGGACCCTGCGCTACGCCAGCGCCCGCGGCGACAACGCCACCGGCCTGGAGCTCACCGTGGTGACCGCGGTGCTGCTCGGCGGCGTGTCCATCTTCGGCGGTCGCGGTGGGCTGCTCGGCGTGGTGGCCGGCGTCCTGCTCCTCGGTGTCCTGCGCAACGCCCTGCAGCTCGCCGACGTCGACGCCAACGCGCTGACCATCGTCACCGGGACCCTGCTCATCGTCTCCGTGGTACTGCCCAACGCCGTCGCGGACGTCCGCGCCCGGCTGCACCGCCGACGGCAACGCGCGCGCCTCACCGCGTCGTGACCGTCTCCGCACCCCACCTCCCTGGAAGGATAACGATGTCCACGTACAGACGGCTCCGCGCCGGGGCCACCGCCCTCACCCTCGCCACGCTGCTGCTCGGCTCCGCCGCCTGCGGCGGCACCACGCGGGAGAACTCCGGCACCGACAGCGGTGCCGGCGCGCAGGCCAGCGGCGCCGCCAACCCGGACGCCAAGCTCAAGGAGGGCCTCAAGATCGCCTTCCTGCCCAAGCAGGTGAACAACCCTTACTTCACCACCAGCGACAACGGTGGCAAGGACGCGGTCACCGAGATCAAGGGCGAGTTCAAGGAGGTCGGCCCCTCCGAGGCCAGCGCCTCGTCCCAGGTCAGCTACATCAACACCCTGTCCCAGCAGGGCATGGACGTGATCGTCACCTCGGCCAACGACCCCAACGCCATCTGCGGCGCGCTGAACCAGGCGAAGGCCGCCGGCGCCAAGATCGTGACCTTCGACTCGGACACCAAGCCGGAGTGCCGCCAGATCTTCGTCAACCAGGTGACCGCCGAAGGCATCGCGGAGAGCCAGGTCAAGCTCATCTCCCAGCAGATCGGCGGCGAGGGCGAGATCGCCATCCTGTCCGCCACCGCCAACGCGACCAACCAGAACGCCTGGATCGCGCTGATGAAGGAGGAGCTGAAGAAGCCCGAGTACAGCAAGATCAAGCTGGTCACGGTGGCCTACGGCAACGACGACGACCAGAAGTCCTTCCAGGAGACCCAGGGCCTGCTGCAGTCGTACCCCAACCTGAAGGGCATCATCTCCCCGACCACGGTCGGCGTGGCCGCCGCCGCCCGCTACCTCAGCGGATCGCAGTACAAGGGCAAGGTCAAGCTGACCGGCCTGGGCACCCCCAACCAGATGCGCGAGTACGTCAAGGACGGCACAGTCGACGCGTTCGCCCTCTGGAACCCCGCCGACCTCGGCTACCTCGCCGCGTACGCCGGCGCGGCGCTCGCCTCGGGCCAGATCACCGGCGCCGAGGGCGACAAGTTCACAGCCGGCAAGCTCGGCGAGTTCGCCGTCGGCAAGGACGGGGTCGTCGTCCTCGGCCCGCCCACCGTGTTCGACAAGAACAACATCGACCAGTTCCAGTTCTGACCGCCGCAGGTGGGTGCCGGCGCCGGCCGCGCCGGCATCACCCGAGGGCGCCGACGGGAGGACTGACTAGTAGTCGGTTTCTCGACTACAGCTAGACACAACTGGACAGCGCGAGTAGGTTCTTCGCGGTCGGAAGGTTTCCGGCAACACCAAGAGGTTCTTGGTGACGGCCCGTCAAGGGCCTGGAGTTGACATGTCGAGGCTTCGGCTGAGGCATCACCGAGGATTCGGGCTACTCCAGGAATCGGCGGCGTCGTAGTCATCTCCGCTGGTAGCGGCAGATGACCGTTTGGCTGAGACTGCCCAGCCTGGACTTCAGCCACACCCTCACAAGGTGGTGGCGAAGAGCGAATTGTCCTACTCGTGCTAACTGACCAACAGTGAGCAACGAGAAGGAAGCAGAACCATGCCCCGCATCTGCTTCACCCTGCAGGTCGACCCGGCCCGCCTCGACGAGTACCGCGCCCGGCACGAGCGGGTCTGGCCGGAGGTGCTCGCCGCCCTGGCCGACAGCGGCTGGCGCGACTATTCGCTGTTCCTCCGCGAGGACGGCCTGGTCGTGGGGTTCCTGGTGACCGACGACTTCGCGGCGGCCCAGGCCGCCATGCAGGCCCGCGACGTCAACGCCCGCTGGCAGGCGGAGATGGCGTCCTTCTTCCTCGACCTCGACCAGGGCACGGCCGACCGGTCGATGCGGCCGCTGGTCGAGGTCTTCCACCTCGAGGCGCAGCTCGCCGCCCAGACGGGAGATTCACGATGAGCCAGTCCGACGCGCAGACCCGCGACCGGGTCAAGCAGGCCCTGCGCACCCAGCGCATCGAAACCCCGTCCTGGGCGTACGCGAACTCCGGCACCCGGTTCAAGGTCTTCGCGCAGGAGGGTGTGCCGCGCAACCCGTACGAGAAGATCGCCGACGCGGCGGTGGTGCACCGGCTCACCGGGGTGGCGCCGACGGTGGCCCTGCACATCCCGTGGGACCGGGTCGACGACTACGCCGACCTGGCGAAGTACGCCGCGGACCAGGGCGTCGCCCTCGGCGCGATCAACGCCAACGTGTTCCAGGACAACGACTACAAGCTCGGCAGCGTCACCAACCCGGATCCGGGGGTGCGCCGAAAGGCGATCGACCACCTGCTCGAGTGCGTGGACATCATGGACCGCACCGGCTCCCGCGACCTCAAGCTCTGGTTCTCCGACGGCACCAACTATCCCGGCCAGGACGACATCCGCGCCCGGCAGGACCGGCTCGCCGCCGCGCTGCGCGAGACGTACGACCGGCTCGGCGACCACCAGCGGCTGCGGCTGGAGTACAAGCTGTTCGAGCCGGCCTTCTACACCACCGACGTGCCGGACTGGGGCACCGCGTACGCGCACTGCCTGGAACTCGGGGAGAAGGCGCAGGTCGTCATCGACACCGGGCACCACGCGCCCAGCACGAACATCGAGTTCATCGTGGCGTTCCTGCTGCGGGCCGGAAAGCTCGGGGCGTTCGACTTCAACTCCCGCTTCTACGCCGACGACGACCTGATGGTCGGCGCCGCGGACCCGTTCCAGCTGTTCCGCATCATGTACGAGATCGTCCGCGGCGACGCGCTGCGCCCGGAGGCCGGGATCGCGTTCATGCTCGACCAGTGCCACAACATCGAGCCGAAGATCCCCGCGATCATCCGCTCGGTGCTGAACGTGCAGGAGGCGACCGCCAAGGCACTGCTCGTCGACGCCGACGCGCTCGCCGCCGCCCAGCAGGCCGGCGACGTGCTCGGCGCCAACGCGGTGCTGATGGACGCCTACCACACCGACGTGCGGCCGCTGCTCGCCGAGCTGCGCACCGAGCTGGGCCTGGACCCGGATCCGATGGGCGCGTACGCCCGCTCCGGCTACTTCGACAAGATCCGCGCCGAACGTGTCGGCGGCCAGCAGGCCGGCTGGGGCGCCTGACCACCACCGAGAACGCACACAGGAGACGTGACGACGATGCATTCCGAGGTTCAGGCGCTGATCGCCCGCAGCAACCGGCTCGGCGCCGACCCGAGCACCACCAACTACGCCGGCGGCAACACCTCGTCCAAGGGCGAGACCACCGACCCGGTGACCGGCGGCCCGGCCGAGCTGCTCTGGGTCAAGGGCTCCGGCGGCGATCTCGGCACCCTCACCGAGGCCGGCCTGGCCGTGCTCCGGCTCGACCGGCTGCGCGCCCTCGTCGACGTCTACCCCGGCGTCGAGCGGGAGGACGAGATGGTGGCCGCGTTCGACTACTGTCTGCACGGCCGCGGCGGCGCCGCCCCGTCGATCGACACCGCCATGCACGGCCTGGTCGACGCCGCCCACGTCGACCACCTGCACCCCGACGCCGGCATCGCGATCGCCACCGCCGCCGACGGCCCCGAGCTGGCCAAGGAGATCTTCGGCGACCGGGTGCTGTGGATCCCGTGGCGGCGACCCGGCTTCCAGCTCGGCCTCGACATCGCCGCCGTCGCGAAGGCGAACCCGCAGGCGATCGGCGTCATCCTCGGCGGGCACGGCATCACCGCCTGGGGCGCGACCAGCGAGGAGTGCGAACGCCACTCGCGGGAGATCATCCGCACCGCCCAGGCGTACCTGGACGAGCACGGCCGGGCCGAGCCGTTCGGCCCGCTGATCCCCGGGTACGAGCCGCTGCCGACCGAGGAGCGGCGGGCCCGCGCGGCGGCGCTCGCGCCGGTCCTGCGGGGCCTGGCGTCGACCGACCGCCCTCAGGTGGGCCACTTCACCGACAGTGACGTGGTGCTCGACTTCGTCGCCCGCGAGCGGCATCCCGCCCTCGCGGCGCTCGGCACCTCCTGCCCGGACCACTTCCTGCGCACCAAGGTCCGCCCGCTGGTGCTCGACCTGCCACCGGCCGCCCCGCTGGCCGACGCGGTCGCCCGGCTGAAGGAGCTGCACGCCGCCTACCGGGACGACTACCGCGCCTACTACGAGCGGCACGCCACCGGCGACAGCCCGCCGATGCGCGGCGCCGACCCGGCGATCGTCCTCGTGCCGGGCGTGGGCATGTTCAGCTTCGGCGCCAACAAGCAGACCGCCCGCGTCGCCGGGGAGTTCTACGTCAACGCCATCAACGTCATGCGCGGCGCGGAGGCCGTGTCCCGGTACGCCCCGATCGACGAGGCCGAGAAGTTCCGCATCGAGTACTGGGCCCTCGAAGAGGCCAAGCTGGCCCGGATGCCCAAGCCGAAGCCGCTCGCCACCCGGATCGCCCTGGTCACCGGCGCCGGCTCCGGCATCGGCCGGGCCATCGCGCACCGCCTCGCCGGCGAGGGCGCCTGCGTGGTCGTCACCGACCGGGACACCGCCGCCGCCGAGACGGTCGCCGCCGAGCTGGGCGGCCCGGACGTCGCGGTGGCCGTACCGCTGGACGTCACCGACGCCGGCGCGGTGGCCGCCGCGGTCCGCGCGGCGGTCCTCGCCTTCGGCGGCCTGGATCTGGTGGTCAACAACGCCGGACTGTCGCTGTCCAAGTCGCTGCTGGAGACCACCGAGGCGGATTGGGACGTGCAGCACGACGTCATGGCCAAGGGCTCCTTCCTGGTCTCCCGGGAGGCCGCCCGGGTCCTCATCGACCAGCAGATGGGCGGCGACATCGTCTACATCGCCAGCAAGAACTCCCTGTTCGCCGGCCCGAACAACGTCGCCTACGGCGCTGCCAAGGCAGACCAGGCGCACCAGGTGCGGCTGCTCGCCGCCGAACTCGGCGGCCACGGCATCCGGGTCAACGGCGTCAACCCGGACGGGGTGGTGCGCGGCTCCGGCATCTTCGCCGCCGGTTGGGGCGCCCAGCGCGCCGCCGTCTACGGCGTGCCGGAGGAGAAGCTGGGCGAGTTCTACGCCCAGCGCACCCTGCTCAAGCGGGAGGTGCTGCCCGAGCACGTGGCCAACGCCGTCTTCGTGCTCACCGGCGGCGACCTGTCGCACACGACGGGTCTGCACGTTCCCGTGGACGCCGGCGTCGCCGCGGCCTTCCTCCGCTGAGTCGGCCCGGTGCGGGGATGAGGACCAAGATGCTCGCGGAGAATCCGGTGTTGGACGAGGCGGACCTGAGGCTGCTGCGGTTGCTGGCGACGGGTGTGCCGCTGGAGACGGTGGCGCGGCGGTCGGGGCTGTCCGAACGGACCGTGCGCCGCCGGATCCGGGCCATCTGCGACCGGCTCGGCGTCACCGCCCCGATCCAGGCGGTGGTGTGGGCGGCCCGGCGGGGGCTGCTGTGAGCGAGCGGAGCGAGCGAACCATCAGGCTCAGCAGCGGGGCGCCTCGCGCCGCCGCGGAGCGAAGCGGAGCGGCGGCGTGAGCAGCGTCCAGCTCGCCGCCGTCGATCTCGGCGCGTCCAGCGGCCGGGTCATGCTGGGCCACGTCGGGCCGGGTCGACTGGACCTCACCGAGGTGCACCGGTTCCCCAACGAACCCGTGCGCCTCGGCGACACCCTGCACTGGGACGTCCTCGCGCTCTACCGGGGCGTCCTCGACGGCCTGCGGGCGGCGGGCCCGGTGACCAGCCTCGGCGTCGACTCCTGGGCCGTCGACTACGGGCTGCTCGACGCCTCCGGGGCGTTGCTCGGCAACCCGGTGCACTACCGGGACGCCCGCACCGACGGGGTCGCCGAGCGGGTGACCAAGCAGCTCGGCGCCGAGCGGCTCTACCGCACCACCGGGCTGCAGCAGCTGCCCTTCAACACCCTCTACCAGCTCGTCGCGGCGGCCGGCAGCCCGCAGCTGGCCGCCGCGCGGCGGCTGCTGCTGATCCCCGATCTCATCGCGTACTGGCTCACCGGTGAGGTCACCGCCGAGATCACCAACGCCTCCACCACCCAGCTGTACGACCTGCGTCGCCGGGCCTGGGCCACCGACCTGATGGCCGACGCGGGCATCCCCGCCTATCTGTTCCCGCCGCTGCGGGAGCCGGGCACCCGGATCGGCCCGGTCCGGCCCGGCCTGGGCCTGCCCGGCACCCCCGACGTGGTCGCGGTCGGCTCCCACGACACCGCCTCCGCCGTGGTGGGCGTGCCGGCGACGGGGACGTCCTTCGCCTACATCTCCTGCGGCACCTGGTCGCTGGTCGGCGTCGAACTCGACGCCCCGGTGCTCAGCGAGGCGAGCCGGCAGGCCAACTTCACCAACGAGTCCGGCCTCGACGGGACGATCCGCTACCTGCGCAACGTGATGGGCCTGTGGCTGCTGCAGGAATCGGTGCGTACCTGGGGCGGCATCGACCTGCCCGACCTGCTGCGCCGGGCGGCCCGGGAACCGGCCTTCCGCTCGGTCGTCGACCCCGACGACCCGAGGTTCCTGCCGCCCGGTGACATGCCCGCGCGCATCGCCGAGGCCTGCCGGCGGGCCGGCGAGCCGGTCCCCACCAGCCCGGCCGCGACCGTCCGCTGCATCGTCGACAGCCTGGCCCTGGCCCACCGGCGGGCGGTACGCCAGGCGCAGCAGCTGTCCGGCCGGCACGTCGACGCCGTGCACGTGGTCGGCGGCGGCGCCCGCAACGACCTGCTGTGCCAGTTGACCGCCGACGCCTGCGGCCTGCCGGTGTTCGCCGGGCCGGTCGAGGCCGCCGCGCTCGGTAACATCCTGGTGCAGGCCCGTGCCGCCGGTGTGCTCGCCGGCGACCTGGCGGCGCTGCGGGCCGTCCTGCGCGACACTCAGCACATCGTGCGGTACGAGCCGCGCGGCGACGAGGCGGCGTGGCGGGCCGCCGAGGACCGGATGGGCGGTTGAGGATGCGGATCGCGCTGTTCGTCACCTGCCTCGCCGACACGCTCTTCCCCGAGGCGGCGAAGGCGACGGTGCGGTTGTTGGAGCGCCTCGGCCACGAGGTGGTCTTCCCGGCGGACCAGACCTGTTGCGGGCAGATGCACGTCAACACCGGTTATCCGGATGACGCGCTGCGGCTGGTCCGCCGGCACGTCCGCGTCTTCGCCCCGTACGACGTGGTGGTCGCCCCCTCCGGTTCGTGCGTCGGTTCGGTCCGGCACCAGCACGCCATGGTGGCCCGCCGGGCGGGGGACGAGCGGCTGGCCAGCCGGGCCGAGGAGGTCGCGTCGCGCACGTGCGAGCTGTCGGAGCTGCTGGTGGACGTGCTGGGGGTGACCGACGTGGGGGCATACTTCCCGCACCGGGTGACGTACCACCCGACGTGCCACTCGCTGCGGATGATCCGGGTGGGCGACAAGCCGCTGCGCCTGCTGCGGGAGGTCCGCGGGCTGGAGTTGGTGGAGCTGCCGCAGGCGGAGCAGTGCTGCGGGTTCGGGGGCACCTTCGCGGTGAAGAACGCCGACACCTCCACGGCGATGCTGGCGGACAAGATGCGCAACGTCCTCGCCACCCGCGCGGAGGTGTGCACGGCGGGGGACTCCTCGTGTCTGATGCACATCGGCGGCGGGCTGTCCCGGCTCAGAGCCGGCGTGCGCACCGTGCACCTGGCGGAGATCCTGGCCAGCACGGAGGGCGCCGAGACGGCGGGGGAGCGGGACCGGTTGGAGGTGGGGTCGTGACGCGCACGTTCCTGGGCATGCCGGCCACCGCGCCGCGCGGGGTGGGCAATCTGCGCGGGGAGGAGTCCTTCCCGGCGGCGGCCCGCCGGGCGCTGGGGGACGCGCAGCTGCGCCGTAACCTGCGGCACGCCACCACCACGATCCGCGCCAAGTCGGGTGCCGTGATCGGCGAGCTGCCCGACTGGGAGCAGCTGCGCGCCGCCGGCTCCGCGATCAAGGCCGACGTCATGGCCCGCCTGCCGGAACTGCTGGAGCAGCTCGAATCCGCGGTCATCGCGGCCGGCGGCACCGTGCACTGGGCGGCCGACGCGGTCGAGGCGAACCGGATCGTCACCGACCTGGTCCGGGCCGCCGGCGCCGAGCGGGTGATGAAGGTCAAGTCGATGGCCACCCAGGAGATCGGCCTGAACGAGGCCCTCGAAGCAGCGGGGATCGAACCGGTGGAGACCGACCTGGCGGAGCTGATCGTGCAGCTCGGCCGGGACCGGCCCAGCCACATCCTGGTGCCGGCGATCCACCGCAACCGGGCGGAGATCCGGGAGATCTTCCTGCGCGAGATGCCGGGCGTCGACCCCGCGCTCACCGACGAGCCGGCGGCCCTCGCGGCCGCGGCCCGCCGGCACCTGCGCGAGACGTTCCTCAGCACCCGGGTGGCCGTCTCCGGGGCGAACTTCGCCGTCGCGGAGACCGGCACCCTGGCGGTGGTCGAGTCCGAGGGTAACGGCCGGATGTGCCTCACCCTGCCGGAGACCCTGATCACCGTGATGGGCGTCGAGAAGATCATCCCCAGCTGGGCGGACCTCGAGGTGTTCCTGCAACTGCTGCCCCGGGCGTCGACCGGGGAGCGGATGAACCCCTACACGTCGATGTGGACCGGCGTCACCCCAGGCGACGGGCCGCAGCAGGTGCACCTGGTGCTGCTGGACAACGGCCGCAGCGCGGTGCTCGCCGACGCCGTCGGCCGGCAGGCGCTGCACTGCATCCGCTGCTCCGCCTGCCTCAACGTGTGCCCCGTGTACGAGCGCACCGGCGGCCACGCGTACGGGTCGGTCTATCCGGGGCCGATCGGGGCGGTGCTGTCCCCGCAGCTGACCGGGGTGCCGGACAACGCCTCCCTGCCGTACGCGTCGTCGCTCTGCGGGGCCTGCTACGACGCCTGCCCCGTGAAGATCAACATTCCGGAGCTGCTGGTGCACCTGCGCGGCCAGGCCCCCCACCCGGCCACCGAGGCGGCCGCGATGGGCGCCGCCGCGTACACCATGGACCATCCCCGGCTGTACGCGGCCGCGCAGCGCGCCGCGGGCCTGGCGCGGCTGGCTGGCCGCGCGCTGCTACCTCCGCTGAACGGCTGGACCGCCAGCCGTGACCTGCCGGCCGCGCCACCGCAGACCTTCCGGCAGTGGTGGGCCGAGCGATGAACTCACGCGAGATCGTCCTCGGCCGGCTGCGGGCCGCCCTCGGTGACCGGCCGGCGCCGCCGGCCGCGGTGCCCCGCGACTACCGGCCGGCCGGCGCTCTCGGCGTCGACCTCGACCTGCTGGTGCACCGGCTCACCGACTACCGGGCCACCGTGCACCGGTGCCCGGAGGCCGACGTCGCGCAGGTCGTCGACGAGGTCCTCGGCGGCCGGCGCGTCGTGGTCCCGCCCGGGCTGCCCCGGCACTGGCTGCCCGCCACGGTCGCCGCGGTGACCGACCAGAACCTCACCGCGGAGCAGATCGCCGCCGTGGACGGGGTGGTCACCGCGGCGGCCGTGGCCGTCGCCGAGACCGGCACCATCGTGCTCGACGCCGCGCCGGACCAGGGGCGGCGGGTCATCAGCCTCCTGCCCGACGTGCACGTCTGCGTGCTGCGCGCCGACCAGGTGGTCGCCACCGTGCCGGACGCCGTGGCCCGGGTCGCTCCGGGTCGCCCGCTGACCTGGATCAGCGGGCCCTCCGCCACCAGCGACATCGAACTCAACCGGGTCGAGGGCGTCCACGGCCCCCGGCAACTCCACGTGGTCCTCGTCCCGGATGGGCAGGCCGGTCACGGCTGACGAGCCGCCATCACCGGTCCCGGGCACCCGCCTTCGGCTGTCCGTCGTCGCGGTCGATCCGTAGCTCGCGTTCCAGTTCGGCGACCAGCGTCCGCAGGTCGTCGAGCCGCTGGCTGATCATGATCCGGTCGATCTCGTCCGGTACGCCGTCGCGGTCCTCGTCCACCGCTATCCGCGCGGTCATCTCCAGCCGGCGGGCCTCCTCCATCGAGTTGACGATCACCGCGATCAGGATGTTCACCAGCAGGTTGGCGGTGATGAGCACGAAGCTGACGTAGTAGACCAGGGTCCACGGCGACACCGCCATGCCCTGCTCGATCAGGTCGGGCAGCGTCTCCAGGGACAGCAGCACGAACAGGGTCAGCGCGGCCCGGCCGATCGTGCCGTAGTCCTCGGGATACGCCTCCTTGAAGATGAGCCAGCCGGCCATCCCGTACACGTACAGCGTCACCAGGGCGAGGGCGAGGAATCCACCGACGCCGGGAAGGCTGCGCAGCAGGGCCGTCACGATGGTGCGCAGCCCGGGCGAGAAGCGCACCAGGCGCACCACCCGGGCGATGCGGATCACCCGCAGCCCCGCCGACTCGCCATGCAGGCCGGGGATGAACGCCGCGGCGGTGACGGCGAAGTCGAAGATGTTCCACCCGCGCCGGAAGAAGTCCTGCGGGCGGCGGCCGTGGGCCAGCACCCGGATGGCGATCTCGACGATGAACACCGTGCGGAAGCACCATTCCAACGCCCGGAGCAGCGTCCCGAGCGACCCCGGGTGCGGGTAGGTCTCGACGCCGAGCACCACCGCGTTCGCGCCGATGACGACGACGATCGCCACCTCGAACCAGCGGGACTCCTCCACGCCGGCGCACCAGCGGGCCAGTCGCGACAGTCGCGACGCGGACGCGGGCGGGACCGGCCCCTGCCGGGGTAGGCGTCGTCTGCTCACCACATCACCTTCGCCGCGCGCGCTGCGGCCGCTGCCGCGGCTGACGGTCCTCCGGCCTCCCGGTTGTCCCTTTCGGACGGCACGCCACCCTGCCACCGGTGACGTGCCGCGGCGTCCACGAGGCGCGGCGGAGAGATCATCGGCACAGCGTACGAGCGCCCACGCTCCTCGATGTACCTGCCTGCGGCGCATCGGTAAGGGCTTTCACCACCGCCACTGGATATGCGAATTCTCATCGGGTCCACGGCACTTCCTGCGGTTGCACGCCGGACCGTTCGAGGTCGTGCAGGGCACCACCCTGGCGCCCGGCACCTCCGGCACGGTCACCGTCCGCTTCCCCCGCGACCTGCCGAACGGCCCATGGCAGGCGGAGGTACGCCTGCAGAGCGGCCTGGTGAAGAAGACCGCGACCAGCCGGGTGACCTTCCCCGAGCCGGGGCAGGTCGGCACCGCCCGCCCCACCGACACCGGCCCGGACAGCCCCTGGCTGCTCGGTGGGATGTCACTGGCGGCCGGCCTGGTCATCCTCGTCGGACTGGCCATCGTCGCCCGGCCGGACCGGAGGAGGGCGCTCGGTCGTGCGCTCACGGCACTGCGCCCGGCCGCGTCGTCGCGGCGCACCGGAAGCCCCACGTCGTAACCGGCCCCGCTGGTCGAGCCGCCGATCAAGGGCGGCGGCTCGACCGACGTGATGGACGCCAGCCCGCCCCGAATGTCCGGCCGGCCCGCACGCTTCTGGGTCAGCGGTGACCCCGTCGCTGGCCGTACAGCTGCAACGCGTTGCAGACGTCGACGACGCCGGGGACCTCCCACGCCAGTTCGCCCGCCGCCCGGCGGGTCTCCACGTTCGCCACCATCCCGGCGAGAATCACCACCCGGTTCTGCACGGTGATGGTGATCTGCTGGCGCCGGGTGATCCACTCGATGCTCAGCCGTTGCGCCACCAGCGCGGCGAGGCGAAGGTCCTCGCTCTCCTGCTCCGATTCCTCGTTCGTCGACCGGAACGAGTTGTCGTCGGGGAACGGCGGAAATGGCCAGGGCATCACCACGGCGGCTCCTTGACTGTCGATGGGGTAACGGGCTCGGGGCCCACCGACGCGGCGGTCGCCGACGCGGGGTGGCCCAGTTCGTGCAGGGCGGCCGCCCGGCTCTCGTAGACCGGGAAGACGTCGTCCAGCCGCATCGTGTGCAGCACGGTGAGGACGAACCGGGTGGGCGCCACCAGACAGAGCGCGGCGGAGCGGTGCCTGGCCTCCTGGTGGGCCCGGACCAGCAGGCCGAGCCCCGCCGGGTCGACAAGCTCCACCTCGCTGAGATCAACGAGGACGCGGTCACCGAGGTCGATCGCCTCCGCCAGTGCCCGTCGCACCGCCTCCGCCGGATCGGCGTCCCGCGGGGCCGGTTCGGCAGCGACCTCGTCGAGGTAGTCGATGCCCAGGCCGGTGGTCGACCTGCCGCTGCCCGTCTCGGCAGCGATGCTGCACCGGGGGCAGTGGTGCGGGCCGGAGGCGAAGGGTGAACCGACCCAACCGTTGTCGAACACCAGCGTCCAGACGACCTCTGCATCGGGCAGGACGTTGGCCGCCGCGGTGACCGTGTCACCGCAGTCGTCACAGATCAGAGTCATCAGGTGATCGGCCGGTACGACCGTCATGGCCTATCCTCTCGTTCTCTCCGCTCACAGGCGGCGTCACGGGGCGCCGGCGCCGCGGTGGCAGCGCGGATCACCGGTTCGTACCCGTCTCGCGGGGATTGCCGTTCGGCGGTGACCACGGCGAGGAACACCGCGACACCGGCGAAGCCCGACTGCGCGACCAGCCGCAGGACCGTGAGCTCGGCCAGATCGGCGCCGAGGAGGCGGATGACGACCGAGCCGAGCAGCGCGGCGGCCACGCCGAGCGCGACCGTCAGCCAGACCGGAGCCGCTCTGCGCCCCGGCACGAGGAGCCGACCGGCCAGGCCGACAGCAAGCCCGATCGCGAGTCCGCTGATGAGCGCACTGCCACTCACGGTTGCCTCCTCGCCGGCCTCAGGAACGCACGGCGACCTTCGCCCGTCCTTGCGCGACCGGAACCCCCGCCGGGCGCTGCCCGGTCGGGTTCTGGTCGACCACCTCCGGGCGGGCCCGCCCGGAGGTGTCGAGGATCGGCAGGACCTGGTCCAGCCGGGCCATTTCCAGAATTCGACGGATGCGCGGGTTCGGGTCGCGGAGCTTGAGCGTGCCCTGCCGGCGGGTCATCCGCCGGTGCAGGTCGAGCAGCAGCCCGATGCCCGCCGCGTCGACGTGCCGGCATCCGGACAGGTCGATCACCACCGCGCCAGGTCGCAGGGACAGGATTCGGTCGAGGACGTGACTGACCTCGGACAGGCGCGCCCGGTCCAGTTCCTCGGTGATCTCCACCTCCACCAGCGGCACGGTGCAGTCCGGCGGAGGTGGTTGGGGCCCGGTCATGTCTCCTGCTCCCGTGCGCGTCGTCCGGTTCGTTCACCAGGCTGGGCGGCGACCGTGGCGGTGAGTCCGCGTTTTCATGACAGTTGTGTGACAAAACCCGGGAACGGCTGACACGGTTGGGCCCCGGCCACCCGCCCGGGGATGATGCCCGTATGACGGCCGTACTGGTGATCGAGGACGACGACCGGATCCGGCTCGCGCTGCTGCTCGCCTTGGAGGAGGAGGGCTACACCGCGTACGGCGCGGCGACCGCGGAGGAGGGACTGCGGCGGCAGCGGGAGAACCGGGCCGACAACGTCCTCGTCGATCTGATGCTGCCGGGACTCGACGGCTTCGAGTGCATCCGGCAGATGCGCCGCGACGACGACGTGCCCATCGTGGTCGTCAGCGCGCGGGACGACACCCACGACATCGTCGCCGCGCTGGAGGCGGGCGCCGACGACTACCTCGTGAAGCCAGTGGCGATCAAGGAACTGTCGGCTCGGCTGCGGGCCCTGCGCCGGCGGGGACGGACGCTCGTGGCGCCGGTCCCCGCGCAGGTCTTCGGTGACCTGGAGATCAGCCCGGACGCTGGCGAGGTACGCCGCGCAGGCCAGCGGGTCGCCGTGACCCGCACCGAGTTCCGGCTGCTCTGTGAACTGGCCGAGCACGCCGGTCGGGTGCTGTCCCGGCAGCAGTTGCTGCAGCGGGTCTGGGGATACGACACCGGCGACGAGCGGCTGGTCGACGTGCACGTGGGCCGGCTGCGGCAGAAGATCGAGGCCGACCCGGCGAACCCGCGGCACCTGGTCACGCTGCGCGGCCTCGGCTACAAGCTGCAGCGATGACCCGCCTCGGACTCCGGGCCCGGGTCACCGCCGCCTTCGCCGTCGGCGCGTCGCTGCTCGCGGCGTCCATGGCCTTGTTCTCCTACGACCTGACCCGCCGGTCGCTGCTCGACGAGCGGGAACGGGCGGCGGTGCGGGTCGCCTACTTCGACGCGGCGGTGGTGCGGACCGGGCTGGACACCGACGCCCCCGACGTGGTGGAGGTGCTGCGCTCGCTGGACACCGGCAGCATCCGCCGCCCGCTGCTCCACTTCAACGGCCGCTGGTACGGCCGCTCGGCGGACATCGGCGCGAGTTCGATCCCCGGCGAGCTGCAACAGCTGGTCCGCTCCGGGGAGGCGGGCGTGCAGCGGGTACGCCTCGACGGCCAGCCCACCCTGCTCGTCGGAGTCCCGTTGTCGGCGACCACCAGCTACTACGAGCTCACCTCACTGCGCGAGGTGGAGCAGACCTTCCAGGTGATGGCGCTGACCCTCACCGCGGTCGGCATCATGGTGGCCGGCGCCGGCGCCGCCCTCGGCTGGTATGCCACCCGCCACAGCCTGCGACCGCTGACCGCCGTGGCGGACGTCGCCGAGCGGATCGCCGCCGGTGACTTCACCACCCGGCTCGACCCCGCCACCGACCCGGACCTGAACCGCCTCTCCACCTCGTTCAACCACATGGTCGACCAGCTGGTCCGACGGATCGAGCGGGACCGCCGGTTCGCCGCCGACGTCAGCCACGAGCTGCGGTCGCCGCTGCAGACCCTGGCCGCCGCCGCGGACGTGCTCACCCGCCGTCGCGGCCATCACGACGAGCGCACCGCCACCGCGGCCGGTCTGGTCGCCGACGAGGTCGCGCGGTTCCAGCGGCTGGTCGACGACCTGATGCAGCTGGCCCGTACCGAGCGGCCCGCGCAGCGCGAGTCCGTCGACGTGGCGGCGCTGGCCGGCGAGGCGTGCCGCAACCGCTGCCTGCCCGAGGATCTGGTCAGCATCCCGCCCGGCACGCCGAGCCGGTGGCTGGTCGACCGGCGCCGGGTGGCGCAGATCCTGTTGAACCTGCTGGACAACGCCGTCCGCTACGGCGGCGGCCCGGTCGCCGTGCACCTTCGGGTGCGGGACGGCACCGGGGTCATCGAGGTCGACGACGAAGGCCCGGGCGTACCGGCGCAGGACCGCGAGATCATTTTCGACCGCTTCGTCCGCGGCCGTGCCGCCCACGCCCGCGCGGACACCAACGGCACCGGTCTCGGCCTCGCGCTGGTCGCCCAACACGCCGCCGCGCACGGCGGCCGGGCGAGCGTGACGGACCGGCCGCGCGGCGGCGCGCGGTTCCGGGTGGAGTTGCCGGGGAGCCTGCCGTGATCCGGTCGTCGCGCGCACTGCTGCTCGTCGTGGTCCTGCTCGCGGGGTGCGGGGTGCCCGTCGACGAGTTCCCCCGCCCGGTGCAGGCGCCGCGCGGCCGGCCGCCCGCGCCGGTGACCGGCAGCCCGACCGGATCGGCGGGCCGGGTGGACGAGACCCTCTGCTTCGTCCGCGACGACCGGCTGAACCCGACGGTACGCCGGGTCGACGCGCTGCCCCCGGTCGACGTCCATCTGCAGCACCTGCTGGCCGGACCGTCGAGCACGGAGCGGGACAGCGGCCTGACCAGCGCGTTGCCGGGCACCGTCGGGGTGACCGGGGCCCGGGTGAACGGCCGGCTCGCCGAGGTCGACATCGAGGAAGCCGTCGACGAGACGGGTCGCAGCGACGAGATCCTCGCCTTCGGTCAGATCGTCTGCACGCTCACCAGGCGGCAGGACGTGGACGCGGTGTCCTTCCAGCGGGCGGGGCGGCCGTTGGACGTGCCCCGCGCGGACGGTTCCCTGTCTCGACAGCCGCTCACCGCCGCCGACTACCTGCCGCTCACCCGGCAGCGGTGACCCGCCCCGGGACGACCCGACCAGCGGAGCCGCCGGCCGGCCGCCGTGCGGACGGTGGCGGCGGACCGGCGGCACGGGACGGCGCGGGTAACCGACGAACCGCCCGCTGTGCTGAGGATCACGGCGGCGGTGTGGCCTCGGAACCCGGCGGGACACGGGCAGGCCCAGGGCGATTCCACCCGCCTTCCGCCCCGCGACATCGGCGGCGGGCGGAGACCTGACGCGCAGCGCCCGCCGGGGCCCCGCGACCGCGTGCGTCCCCCCGGCCGGGCCTGCCTGCGGCAACTGGGTCGAGGTTGCCGGCAACTGCGCGAACATTAGCCCTGACCAGCGCGGTTTGCCGCCGATGCGCGTGCACCGAAACGACCCGACAAGGCCTGGCGTCGATGTCTCACCGCCGGCGCCGAGCACGAGACGGCGGGTCCGCCGTGGTGCGGTGCCGGCCTGAGACGGGGCGTCCGACCCGGGGGCGCAGCGACGCGTGGGGCGTGGGCTCGGCCGACGGCCGGCGCTGACCGGGTCAACCAGTGTGGGTGGTCACGGAGAATCCGAGCGCGAATTGTCGCCCGCACTCGCTACTGTGCCAGCGGACGTCGCCCCTCCTCGTGACATCCCGTGCTCGCCAGCGCGGTGCCGCCACCGCCCCCGATCAACACGAACCCAGGAGACTGTTAGTGACCCAGCAACCCCCCGCGACATCGGACAAGCTCGACGCCGCGGTCCTCAAGGTGGCGGGAGTCGTCGTTCTCGGTGCGATCATGTCGATCCTCGACGTCACGGTCGTCAGCGTCGCGCTGCCGACGTTCCAGAACGAGTTCGACGCCTCCTACGCCCGAGTCGCGTGGACCATGACCGCCTACACGCTCGCGCTGGCCACGGTGATCCCGCTCAGCGGATGGGCCGCGGACCGGTTCGGCACCAAGCGCCTCTACATGATCGCGCTGGCGCTGTTCACGATCGGGTCCGGACTGTGCGCCACCGCCGACTCGATCTCGGAACTGGTCTTCTACCGCGTCCTCCAGGGCCTCGGCGGTGGCATGCTCATGCCGCTCGGCATGACGATCATGACCAAGGCCGCCGGTCCGCACCGGATCGGTCGCCTGATGGCCGTCCTCGGCATCCCGATGCTGCTCGGGCCGATCGGCGGTCCGATCCTCGGCGGCTGGCTGATCGACACAGCGAGCTGGCACTGGCTCTTCCTGATCAACCTGCCGATCCGCGTCATCGCGCTCGTCTACGCGCAGCTGGCGCTGCCGAAGGACAACCCCGAGCCGTCCGAGTCGTTCGACTTCCTCGGCATGCTGATGCTGTCGCCGGGGCTCGCCCTGCTCCTCTACGGCATCTCCTCGCTCCCCGAGGCCGGCACGATCGCCGAGACCAAGGTGTGGGCGCCGATGCTCGTCGGCGCCGCGCTCGTGGTGAGCTTCATCGTCTACTCGTTCAAACCCAAGCACCCGCTGGTCGACCTGCGGCTGTTCGCCAACCGCAACCTGACCATCGCGTCGGTGACCATGTTCGTGTTCATCATCGCGTTCATGGGCGCCGGCCTGCTGTTCCCGAGCTACTTCCTGCAGATCCGCGGTGAGTCGACGCTGACCGCCGGGCTGCTGATGGCGCCGCAGGGCATCGGCGCGATGCTCACCATGCCGGTCGCCGGCATGCTGGCCGACCGGGTGCCCGTGGGCCGCACGGTGCCGTTCGCGCTGGTGCTCATCGCCGCCGGGTTCCTCACCTTCACCCAGGTCGACCCACACACCTCATACTGGCTGCTCGGCGGTTCGCTGTTCGTGATGGGTCTGGGCATGGGCGGCACGATGATGCCGATCATGACCTCAGCGTTGAAGACGCTGCAGGCCCAGGAGGTGGCCCGCGGCTCCACGCTGGTCAACATCCTCCAGCAGATCGGCGGGTCCGTGGGCGCCGCGGTGATGTCGGTGATCCTCACCAGCGAGTTGAACGGCTCCCGGGAAATCCCCGGTGCGGTGGACCCCAACAGCGGCAAGCCGATCACCGAGGCCGGGCTGGCCATCACGGCGCAGCTGCGGCCGGAGCTCCTCCGGGAGTTCCCGGTGCCCGCACAGCTCATCGAGCGCGGGCTGGACTTCGCCGCCAGTTCCTTCGCCACCACGTTCTGGGTCGGGTTCGCGCTGGTGCTGACCACGTTCATCCCGGCCGCGTTCCTGCCTCGCCGGCGCAAGCCGTCGCACCTGCTCGACGGACAGCAGACCGAGCAGACGCCGGCGCCCGTCGTCATCCACTGATCCGCCGTCGGGCCCGATCCAAGCTGCGGCCGGGGCGGCCAGGGACTCCTGGCGGCCCCGGCCGTCTCGCTGCCCGGCAGACGACGATCTGCGGTACGGCTTGCCCCGGCCGCTCGGCGCGGTGGTGGCGTGGCCGTTAGGGCGATGCCAGCACGTACCGGGGGCGCACGGTCGCACCGACCGGCTGATCGGGGATGGCCTCCAAAGCCGCGCCCGGCCCGCCGGAGGGCCTCCTTCGCCTTCTCCACGTCGCTGCCGGCTGATCGTGCCGGGACGGGACCGCCTGCCCGGGCCTGCCGTGGCCTTCAGCCGCCGGCCGACCTGCTGAGCCGGGCGGCCGCGAACTGCGCCACCGGCACGAGGAGGATCAGCAGCAGCCCGGCGGTCGGCGAGACGACCGCGGCCAGGGTCCCGGCCGCGAAGACCACGCACAGCGCCACGGGCGGCAGCAGCGCCGGGGCCGTCTCCGGACCCGCTGACGTACGCAGTTGGGGTCGGCGACCGATCCACCAGGTCTGCGCGAGCGCAAGAAGGCTGATGGCCAGCATGTTGGCGACATAGAAGGCCGCGGAGTCGGCGCGCAGGCGGGTCTCCACGAACAGCCGCGCGGTGGGAAACGGCAGGAAGGCCACCAGCATGATCCAGATCGTGTTCAGCACGACGAGGACCTCGTCGTAGTCGACGAGCCGTTCGTACAGTTGTCGGTGCGTCCGCCAGAACAACGCGATGACCAGGAACGACACGGCGAAGGAGAGAATGTCGCCGAGGTGCTGCTGGACCAGGTCGGCCACCGACTGCCGGGCGGTGCTCTGGTCGGCGAAGTTGACCAGGGGCAGCGCCAGCAGCGTCAGGGCGATCGCCACGGCCGCGTCGGTGAAACTGACGATTCGTTGCAGCGTGTTCCGGCGCTGGTGACCGTCCACGGACTGCCGTCGACCGGCTTCGGCGGGCTCCTGGTGCATGCCCTGATTCTGGCGAATCCGGCATATCCCTCGGGCCGGCCTCGGCGAACCCGCCGCGCGCTCCCGGCCCGCCCGTCGATCTCCGGTCCGGCCGGGCGGGCGGCTGGCCCAGCCGGATCCGGACCGACCGGGTCTCGGCGAGGTCACCGCCGGGTCGCGGGCGGGGGAGCGGCTCAGAGCTCGCCGGCGACCGGGGACCGGGCGGCCCGGCGGATGTCGAGCAGGTGGTGCTCCCCCTCATGGATGGTGTGCTGGCCCAGCCATAGCAGCGTCCGGGACTGCGGCTGCGGCCAGGGGTAGACGCCCGCGCGGGCCAGCTCCGACGGGCCGAGCACCCCGAACCGGGCCGCCAGATCGTCGGCCGCCGCCGCCAACTCGTCGAGCACCACCGCCGGGTCCTGCTCGTTGTACGCGTCGGCGACGGCACGTTCGTCGCGCCCCATCGGCGTGAACTCCGGCGCCTCGACGGTGAGGGCCAGCGCCAGTCGTTCACCCTGCACGCGGAGCACGTCACGCACGTGGCAGGTGTATTCCAGCGGCGACCACACACCAGGGGCGGGTCGCCGGCGCAGGTCCAGCACCTCGCTCAGCGCAGCCGCGTACCGCGCCCGCAACTCGCGCAGCAGTCGCGGCAGCTCCTGGCCGGACACGCTCGCATAGGCGAATGTGCACTCATCGCACCGCTCCACCGGCCCAGCGTATCGGCGCCTCCCGCCACCGGGCAGATGCGCGGGGTGCGGGCGGCGGGTCGTGGGCCCACGCCGTCGACGGTCGCGGACAGCGCGTGGTGTCGCTGCCCTCACGCCCGGCGATGCCTGCGTAAGGTGAGATGGCCGCCCGCGCCGGAAGGCCGTCAACGGCCTCTCCGAGCCTGCCGGGCGGACGGACCTCCGCACCGCACCCAGCACTCAGGACGGAAGGATCACCGTGACCGCCACCGAATGGACCACCGAGGCCAAGGGCGCCGGCCAGTACGCAGAAGTCAACGGCGTCAACCTCTACTACGAGACGCACGGGTCCGGCCGGCCACTGATCCTGCTGCACGGCGGCCTCGGGTCGGGCGAGATGTTCGGACCGGCCCTCACCGCGCTGGCCACGCGCCACCAGGTCATCGCCGTCGACCTGCAGGGGCACGGCCGGACCGCGGACATCGACCGGCCCCTCGACATCTGGTTCATGGCCGACGACATCGCAGCGCTCATCGACCACCTCGAGCTGGAGAAGCCGGACCTGGTCGGCTACTCGCTCGGCGGTGGGGTGGCGCTGCGTGCCGCGGCGCGGTATCCGGACAAGCTGGGCCGGGTTGTCGCGGCCTCGGCGCACATCCGCTCCGACGCGATCTACCCGGAGATGCGGGCGCAGCAGGGGCAGGTGAGCGCCGCCGCCGCCGACTTCATGAAGGACACGCCGATGTACCAGCTCTACCAGCGGGTGGCGCCGCGCCCCGAGGACTTCCCTCGGCTGCTGGACAAGATCGGCGAGGCCATGGCGCAGGGCTTCGACCTCACCGAGGACATCCGCGGTCTCCAGGTGCCGACGATGATCGTCGCCGCCGATGCCGACATGGCACCGCCGAGCCACTACGTCGAGGTCTTCAACCTGCTCGACGGCGGCCTGCGCGACGGCGGCTGGGCGGGCGAGGGCCGGCCGAAGGGCGGCCACGCCCTCGCGATCCTGCCCGGCCTGACCCACTACAACATCTTCAGTTCGCCCCTGTTCGCCGAGGCCACCCTCGCGTTCCTCGACGATCAGCAGCGCTGACGGGCAGCCGCTCGCTGGGTATGGCGGGCGGCCAACCCGGTTCGCCTACGGCGCGAGGCACTTCTCGAACCAGTGGTGGGCGTAGTGCTCGGTGTTGTACGGCGCGATCTCGCGGTAGCCGGCGGCCCGGTACAGCGCTATCGCCTCGGTGAGGTTGCGATTGGTGTCCAGCCGGACGGCGGCCCAGCCGCGCTCGGCGGCGTAGCGTTCCAGCTCGCCCAGCAGCCGCCGCCCGAGCCCGAGCCCGCGCACCGCGTCGGCCACCCAGACCCGCTTGATCTCGGCGGGCGCGTCGCGGTGGAGCTTCACCGCGCCGCAGCCGACGGGCTCGTCGTTGAGCGTGGCGAGCAGGAACACGCCCGCGGGTGGGACGAGCTCGTCGTCGTGGACGGCATTGCTCAGGGCCGGGTCGAACCCGTCATCGAACCGTCGCGCGACCTCCCGGGCGTAGGCCCGTACGCACGCCCGGGCCCGCGGGTCGCTCGGCGGGCACGGCGTGATGATCACCATCGACGCGACGAGCAGCCGCTCGACCTCGGCCATCGCCGCGACGAGCCGCTGGCGGCGGTGCGCGGGCAGCGGCTCGAGGATGGACCAGGCGAACTCGTCGGAGCGCTTGTCGAGCTCCGTCCACTCGGCCCGGCCGGTCTCGGTGAGCGCGGCGGCCCGTACCCGCCCGTCGCCACCGATCTGGTCGGCCGGCCCCACGGTGACGAGGCCGTCGCCCTCGAGGGTGCGCAGGAGCCGGCTCAGGTAGCCCGAGTCCAGGCCGAGCCGCGCGCGCAGCGCGGCGACCTCGGCGCCGCCGGGACCGATCTCCCACAGCAGACGCGCCTGCGCGAGGGGACGCCCGCGAGCCATGTACTCGTCGTCGAGCGCGCCCACCCGCTGGGTCACTGTCCGGTTGAACCGCCGTACGGCGGCGATGAGCTCCGCATCCATATGTCTGACCTTAGTCAGGCATACCTGGGGTCGCCAGACTGAAACAATGTGAGCCGGGCCAGACGTGTCACATTCGCCATGCCTGAGGGTTCGTCTCTCTGAGCCCTGGCGATGGAATGGTGTGACCGATGGATGAGAATGAGCGGCTGGCCGCGCGTTTCGAGCAGCACCGACCCCGCCTGCGGGCGGTGGCTTATCGAATGCTCGGCTCGCTGGCTGACGCGGACGACGCTGTTCAGGATGCCTGGCTGCGGCTGAGCCGGTCCGACGCGGACCAGATCGACAACCTCGGCGGATGGTTGACCACCGTCGTGGCCCGGGAGTGCCTGCATATTTTGCGCTCCCGCCGACGCCGCCGGGAGGATCCGTTGGCCGCGCACCTGCCCGACCTGGTTGTCATCCCGGACGGGGACCTCGACCCCGAGCAGGAGGCGTTGCTGGCCGACTCGGTGAGCTTGGCCCTGCTCGTCGTGCTCGACCAGCTCACTCCTGCTGAGCGGTTGGCGTTCGTGCTGCACGACATGTTCGACCTGCCCTTCGAGGAGATCGCCGGCATTGCGGGCCGCACCCCGGCCGCCGCGCGGCAACTCGCCAGCCGGGCACGGCGCCGGGTGCACGATGCCGAGATCCCATCACCCGATCCGGATCTGGCGCGCCAGCGGCAGGCCGTCCGTGCCTTCTACGCGGCTGCGTGGACCGGCGACTTCGACGCCCTCGTCCAGGTCCTCGCCCCCGACGTCGTCCTGCGCACCGACTTCGGCACCACCCGGCCGCCAACCGTCGTCCGCGGCGCGCCAGCCGTGGCCAAGCAGGCCCGCGCCCCACGTGGTGGCCAACTGCGCCCCGCCCTGGTCAACGGCGCGATCGGAACGTTGATCACCCGCGACGGGCGGCCGTTCTCTGTCATGGCCTACACCGTCGCGGGCGACAAGATCGTCAGGATCGACGTTGTCCGTGACCCCGACCGCGTCCACCGCCTCGCGTCCGCCCTCCTCAACCGGACGGAGCGAACAGGGCGGTGAACGCGGAGCGGGATGGCGACCGAGCCATCCTTCGACGAGCCGGGGGCTGATGCCGCGTAGCGGCGCGGCATCAGGCCAGGGACTCGAGATATTTCTGGGTTTCCGGCTTCTTGAAGTACTGCGCCCAGCCCGCCGGCTGCGCGTTGAACCCGGGTTCGCGGGCGGTGTGGTCGGCACCGTGCTCGACCAGCAGGCGCGCGATCGACAGCTCGCCAGCAGCCGCCGCATAGTGCAAGGCGGTGGCACCGGCGGCGGTGACACCGTTGACGCCGAAGCCAAGATCGATCAGCAGCCGGACCGCTGACCAGTTGCGCGCCTCGGCCATCCGCGTAACCAGGTCTGCGTGCCGTTCGCGCAGCCCGGGGTCGGCGGCCAGCATCGACCGCATCGTCGCTTCGTCGGCCGCCTCGACGGCTTCTTCAAACTGCATCGTGTCCTCCTCGCGTGTTTGCACTCGTACTATGAGCCCAGCCGACGAGCCGATGTGACAGGGCGAGGTGCTCGAACGGCTGCTGCCTGACGAAAGCCGCCTGGCCCGGCGAACTAGCCGAACCACGGCGCTTTTTGACGACTGGAAGCCGCCGGCACCGCCGCTCCCAAACGCCTCCAGCTCAGCCTGCCGACCACGTAAGATGCCCAGCCTGGCTACTCAGCGCTACATGGCACCTGGTCGCAGCCTCCTTGCGACACGAAATCCCTCGTCTTCGCGGTGCGGCCAGGTCAGCCGGTGGTGACCGGCAGCGTGGCGTAGCCGCGCAGCACCAGGCGGTCGCGGCGTTCGCCCGGGGCGGCCAGGTTCAGCCGGGGCAGCATGGTTAGCAGCAGCGGGAACGCGACCTGCGCCTCCAGCCGGGCCAGCGGCGCGCCGAGGCAGTAATGGGCGCCGCCGCCGAACGAGATGGGCTGAATGTTCGGACGGTCCGGGTCGAACCGGTGCGGGTCGGGGTAGCGCGCCGGGTCGCGGTTGGCGGCACCGAGCAGCATGGTCAGCTCCGCGCCGCCGGCGAGCCGGAGCCCGTCGTCGAGATCCAGCGGGCCGGTCGTGAACCGGGTGGTGAGCTGCACCGGGGAGTCGTACCGCAGGATCTCCTCGACGAATGCCGGCGCGAGGTGCGGGTCGGCGCGTAACCGGTCCGCCTGCCTGGGATGCTCCAACAGGATCTGGATGCCGGTGCCGAGCAGGTTGGTGGTGCTCTCGAAGCCGGCGACCAGCAGCAGCACCAGGTTGGCGAGCAGTTCCTCGCCGGTCAGCCCGGCACCGGCGGTGTCGTCGTGCACGGCGACGAGCGCGCTGGTCAGGTCCTCCTGCGGGGCACGCCGGCGTTGCTTGATCAGGTCGACGAAGTAGGCCTCGAGTTCCCGGCCCGCTACGTCGGCCAGCCGCATCTCCTCGTCCGTGCTGATCGGCTCCAGCACCACGGTCAAGTCGGCGGCGTGCTGCCGGAACCACAGCTGGTCCGCCTCGGGGATGCCGAGCAGCGCGCAGATCACGCCGATCGGCAGCGGGTACGCGAACGCGCTCATGAAATCCGTGCTGGCCGGCATCGCCTTGATCAGGTCCTCGACCTGTCCGGCGATGACGTCGCGCATCGCGGCGACCCGGCGGGCGGTGAAGGTGGCCGCGGCCGCCCGGCGCACCCGGGTATGGTCCGGCGGATTGGTCTGCAGCATGGACAGCACTACCGAGGCGACCCCACGGTTCTGCCGCCAGTCCGGCCAGAAGCCGTCGTACGCGGCGGCGTCCGCAATGCGCAGACTCGGATCACGCAGCAGGCGGCTGGTAAGCGCGTGGGTGGTGACGAACCAGCGGCCGTCCAACGCCTGGAAGATCGGTGAGTGCGCCCGGATCGCGTCGTAGGCAGGGTACGGATCGAGGCGTCCCTCCGGCAGGAACAGCGATGCCAGCGCCGTCTGACAATCCATCCTGTGTCTCCCCTGCAGACGGGTGCGGTGTCTTGCATCATGCCCGGCGCCGTCCATGGGCCGCGTTCAGCCGTCGGACGGCCGAGGCAGCAGACCCGTTGCACCAGTCGGCCGGTCGGGCGCGGGCGGGAGCGCACGCGGGCGTACGTGAGCGAAGCTGGACACATGGGCTCCCGGATGCGGAACTGGATGCAGCAACGGGCGTTGGCGGCAATCGGCCCGACCGGAAGCCGACTGTCGCGGTGGGCCACCACCCGGCTCTGCGAGCGCCTGCGGACGGACGACGATGAGGATCTCCTCGACGCCGTGGTAGGCATCGCGTGCCTCTCGGCTGATGGGTGGGCGGCGGACGAGGCGATGCACGCTCTCGACGCACGCTGCGACGATCCCCGGTTCCTGCAGCGGGTCCTCGTCTCGATGCTTGAGGCGAGGATGGTCCCGGGCGGCTGGCACCGGGTGACTCGGCGGGCGGCGGCCCTGCTGATGGCGCCCGCCCCGACCACGGCAGGACCTCCGGTGACCCGGCTGGCGTGGTATCTGGACGGGCCTGCCGTGCCCGCGACGCGGCCGGGCCGGTACGAGGTGGCGTCGTGGCTGGTGCAGGCGACCCTGTATGTGGTCGACGACCCGCTCCGGCGCACGCTCGTCGACCTGCTCCGGGCGACCGGCCAGCCCGACCTGCTCCGGGCGCTCCAGGCGGAGTTCTACCGCCTGGTTGGCAAGGCCCGCAGGTACGGGTCGGCGACCTCCGGCAACGAGGTGACCCGGGCCAGCCTGTGGCACGGCACCCGGCCGGCCCCGCTGACCGGGATCGTGCTCGCCAACCCGCACCTGCCTCTGGAGGTCACCGACACCCCGCAGCCGGACGATCGACCGCCCTACGAGGCGGTGGTTTCCCGGGTGCTCATCGCCATCCTGAAGGGACGCCCCGATCCCCTTCCCGCCACGGCGAGCGAGCAGGTCGCGAGCCTGGTGGTCACCGCGCTGCTGTTCGGGGTGGACCTGTGGGCGCCACCGGACTTCGTGGACGCCTGCCAGCGGGCCCTGCGGGCTGTGCCGCCGGGGCCGGTCCGGGAAGCGCTGTGCGATCGGGCGGCCCTGTTCGGGGTGGCCGAGGCGCGGGCCGCCGTCGTCGACGCTGGCCTGCTGCCCGCGGACGAACGGAAGCAGCCGGCCTTCCTGTTCCTCACCGGGCAGTGGGCGGCGTACGACCGGTTGGACCCGGACGGCAGCCGGCTGCGGGCCTGGTGCGCGAAGCAGGCGGCGCAGCCCTCGTGGCCGTTCCGCCGGCGATTCGAGGAGGTCGCGGCGGCCGCGGGCCGGGCCAGCCCATTCCCCGCGATACCGAGGCCGTCGAGCGGCAGCCGGCGGTCGATCGGCAGTTGGGTCACCGATTACGGCGTGGGCGGCCACTTCTGACCGCTTCCGCCGGCCCCTCACGGCGCTGCCGCGCGCCGACGCCGTGCCCGGCGCGCCGCCAACGGTGCCGGTAAGCCGGCGCGGCCGGACCAACACGCGGGCGTGACACGCCAAGGTTGCCCTTGACAGCGGCTGTTTTCCCGATGATGCTGCCCACTAGTCCTACTGTCGTAGGACAATAGAGAGGATCGTCTCGAGTGATCGAGTTCGTGCTGGACAGTCGGTCGAAGGTGAACACCTACCTGCAGCTCGTGCAGCAGGTGAAACAGGCGCTCCGGGTCGGCCTGCTGGCCCCAGGCGACCAGTTGCCGAAGGTGCGTGACGTCGCGCAGTCGTTGGCGATCAACCCGAACACGGTGCTCAAGGCGTACCGCGAACTGGAGATCGAGGGCCTGGTCGCCGGGCGGCCGGGGGTCGGCACGTTCGTCGAGCGCAGCCTGGCCGGCGCGTCCCTGCCCAACCAGGCGGAGCTGCGCGAGGACCTGGTGGCCTGGCTGCACCGGGCGCAGGCGGCCGGGCTCACGCCCGAGGACGTCATCGCCCTGGTGGAGACCACCCTGCGGGCCGCCCTCGCCGACGACGCACCACACAAGGAACCCGCGCGAGCGGAATGAGAGGACAGCCGATGGATGTGGCTCTGCAGGCCGACCAGCTCGGCAAGAGGTACGGGAGCACCTGGGCGCTGCGAGACTGCTCGCTGCAGCTGCCGGTCGGGCGCATCGCCGCCCTGGTCGGCCCGAACGGGGCGGGCAAGAGCACCCTGCTGCACCTGGCCGTGGGCCTGCTCCGGCCCGACGCCGGCGCGGTGCGGGTGTTCGGCGAAGCGCCGTACGACAACACGAAGATCCTGGCCGACATCGGGTTCGTCGCCCAGGACACCCCGCTGTACCGGGACTTCACCGCCGCGGAACTGGTCACCGCCGGTGAGAAGCTGAACCGGCGGTGGGACACGGCGCTGGCCCGCACCCGGCTGGCCCAGCTGGGCATCCCGCCGGACCGGCCGGTCGGCAAACTCTCCGGCGGGCAGCGCGCCCAGGTGGCGCTCGCGCTCGCGCTGGCCAAACGGCCCCGGCTGCTGCTGCTCGACGAGCCGGTCGCCAGCCTGGACCCGCTGGCCCGGCGGGAGTTCCTCCAGTCGCTGATGGGCAGCGTCGCCGACGCCGGCACCACCGTCCTGCTCTCGTCGCATCTGCTGGCCGACCTGGAGCGGGTCTGCGACTACCTGATCGTGCTGCACGCCGCCCGGGTGCAACTCGCCGGCGCGGCCGATGACCTGGTGGCCGAGCACCGGCAACTTGTCGGCCCCCGACACGACGGCGGCCCGATCGGCGGCGTCGCCGCGGTGGTCCGGGCCAGCCACACCGACCGGCAGTCCACCCTGCTGGTCCGCACCGACGGGCCGATCAACGATCCCTCCTGGACCGTCCGGGACGTCGGCCTGGAGGACGTCATCCTCGCCTACCTGGCCGACGGCGACCCGGCCGCGAGCCACACCGCATGGGGGGTGCCGGCATGATCTGGCTGGCCTGGCGGCAACACCGCAGACAAGCACTGTTCACCCTCCTCGGGTTCGCGGCGCTCGCCGCCCTGATGATCCCCATCGGCCTGTCCATGCGGCACACGTTCACCGAGCTTGGGCTGCCGGATTGTGTCCGCCAGCTGGCCGACGCCGGCGTCGCCCGAAGCACCCAGGACTCCTGCAACGCGGCGTTCCACCGCTTCACCACCCGGTACGGCAGCTTGAACCTGGTCGCCGTCCTGCTGCTCGTGCTGCCGATGCTGGTCGGGCTGTTCTGGGGCGCCCCGCTGGTCGCCCGCGAGGTGGAGCACGGCACCCACCGGTTCGTCTGGACCCAGGGGGTGGGCCGCACGCACTGGGCGCTGGTCAAGTTCGGGCTGGTCGGCGCCGCCACGGTGATCGCCGCGGTCTGCTACGGGCTGGGCATGTCCTGGTGGGTCAGCCCGCTGACCCAGGCCGCGCAGCAGGGCCGCCTCGGCGTCATCGTCTTCGACCTGCAGGGGATCGTCCCGATCGGCTACACCCTCTTCGCCGTGGCGCTCGGCATCTTCGCCGGCACCGTCTGGCGCAAGATGCTCCCGGCCATGGCCGTCACCCTCGTCGGGTTCGTCGGCGTACGGGCGGCCATGGCGACGCTGGCCAGACCGCACTACCAGCCCGCCGAGACCCTCACCTTTCCGATCGTCGGGGCGGACGGGCCGAGGATGGACCGCGGCGACTGGATCCTCGCCAGCGGCGTCCGCAACGCTGACGGAAAGATGGTGCTGGCCGACTCCCAGATCGTCTGCCCGCCAGGGACGAAGGGACCGGACGGCCGGGCCTGCGGCGCCGAGCTGGGCCTCGGGCCGGGCGCCTACAACTGGCAGCTGTATCAGCCGGCGGACCGGTTCTGGCTGTTCCAGAGCATCGAGACGGGCATCTTCGTGGCCCTCGCCGTGATCCTGCTCTATCTCGCCATCCGCATGATCCGCCGCATCGCCTGAGGCACACACCAGCGGTGATCGCCGGTCCCTGCGGGGGCCGGCGATCACGCCTGTCGCGCACCCTTGTGCCCGGCGTGGCCGGTCAGCCGCGTCCGGCCAGGCCACGCACGGCGACCAGCCCGGGTACGGCGACGCGCCCCAGCTCGCGGCCGGTGGCGGGATCGTGCCAGCTCACCGCCCCGGTCTGGCCCACGTACAGCCGCCTGCCGTCGGGGCCCAACACGAGGCCGGTGACCGCCTCGCGGACCGGCCACTCAGCGGCCGGTCCGAGACGCGCCAGGTCCAGGCTCCGCACCACCGTGCCGGCGCCGAGGAACAGCCTCTCACCGTCGGCGGCGGCGTGCCCCGTGCCGGTGGCCCGGGCCACCGGCACGGTGCGGCGTACCGTCAGCTCCTCGGTGTCGATCTCCGCGACGGTGCCCGACGTGACGTCGGCGACGAAGAGCCGGCCCCCGTCGGGGCTGACCGCCATGGCGTGGCCGCTCGTGGGCGCCTCCCCGAACGGATGCGGCAGGTCCACGCAGTACGCCCACCGCGCGCTGAGGCTCAGTGTGTGGACGAACGCGTGTGCGTTGCCCGGCCGCCCGCTGACCAGGTCGCGGGTGTGCTGGTGGTCGGGTTGATGGGTGTAGAGGGTGTAGAGGGTGCCGCGGTTCGGTGCCAGTACGGCCTGGCGCCCATCGCCGCGCATCTCCTCCTCGGCGCCCGGCGGGATCGCCGCCTTGGTCCGGGTGTAGAGCGGACCGGCGGCCTTCGTGGCGAGATCGACGAGGCGGACCCGGTAGCGGTCCGGCGCCTTCGCCGGAAGCCATTCGAGGACGAAGAGTCCGGCGAGATCCGCGGTGAACGTCTCCGGCACGAAGTTGCCCCGCAGCTCCAGCTGGTGCCGCACCCCGGTGACGTCGGCGATCAGCACCGGGGTCACCTCCCGCCCCTGCGGGCGTCCCTGCGCCGCGTTCAGCGGGTGCGCGGTGAGCGCCACCAGCGTGCCGGTGGCCGAGACGGCCTGCGGCAGCCAGCGCCCGGGCAGCCGGACCCGGGGTGAGGTGCCGCCGGTGGTGGTGTCGACCCGCCAGAAGGCGGTGTCCGCGCCGTCGGGCGCGGTGGCGTAGATCGCCGAGCCGTCGGCGGTGGCGACGGAGCGCGGGATCGACCGTCGGTCGGCGCCCCGCAGCACGCCGAGCCCGTGGTCGAGCTCGACGAGCAGGGCGTCGGGAATCGGGACGGCGGTCGCCGCGTCCCGAGCGGGGTCGCAGCCGACGAGCGTGGCGGCGCCGGTGCCGGCCAGCACGGCCAGCATGCTGCGACGCGAGATCCTTGTCGTTGCCATCATGCCCGGGTGACACCGCCGGGCCCGCCGCAGTTCCACCGCAACGGGGATGGAACCCGCACGGCGTGGGCGGTGTCATCAAGGGTGATCGGGGAGGTTGGCACTGGACGACGGAGAGCTTGTCACCCGCGCTCGGGCTGGTGACCTGGAGGCGTACGAACTCCTGGTCGCCCGGCACACCGCTTCCGCGTACCGGACGGCGGTGCTGCTCGGCGCCGGTCCGGACGCCGAGGACGTCATCCAGGAGGCGTTCGTGAAGGGATACCGCAATCTCGCTCGCTATCGGGGCGAGTCCTCCTTCCGGTCCTGGCTCCTCGCGATCGTCGGCAACGAGACGCGCAACCTGCACCGGTCGCGCAGCCGGCGGGACGGCCTCGTCCTGCGGGCCGCGGAGGCGAACCCGGAGCCGCAGGTCGCCGAGGACACCTCGATCGGCGCCGTCCTCGCCGGCGAACGGCGCGACATGCTGGTGCAGGCCCTACGCCGGTTACCGGTGAAGGACCGCGAGGTGATCGTCTGCCGGTTCTTCCTCGACCTCAGCGAGGACGAGACCGTGACGATGCTGGGCTGGCCCCGAGGCACCGTGAAGTCGCGGACCTCGCGGGCCCTGGCCAAGCTGCGCGGCCTGCTCAGCGTCGAGGAGGTCCACCGTGGATGACCTCGAACGGGAGCTGCGCGAGCTGTCCGCCTGGCTCGACACACCCGACCCACCCGACGTGACCGCCCGGGTACGCGCCCGCCTCGCCGAACCCGCGCCCCGGCGACGCCGGTGGCGCTACTACCTCGCCGCGGCGCTGGTCGCCCTGCTCGTCGCCCTGCTCCCGCCGGGACGGGCCGCCCTCGCCGACGCCGTGGCGGGGCTGCTGCGCTTCGCGGGCATCACCATCACCACATCGCCCACACCGACCCTGCCCACGGGTGACCCGTCGCCGCTGCCCTCGCAGCAGGCCGCCGCGCTCGACGAAGCGCAGCGGATGGTGCAGTTCCCGATCCGCGTGCCGGCCAAGCTGGGCCCGCCCGAGCAGGTGCTGATCGCCGATCCCGACAGCACCGGCAGGTATCGCGTGGCCACGCTGCTCTACCGCGGCGGCGCCCTGCGCGTCGACGCCTTCGACGGCGGGCTCGACCCGGTGTTCCAGAAGCAGGCCAGCGGGCCGGCCGTCGAATGGGTCCAGGTCAACGGCGACTTCGCCGTCTGGGTCGCCGGCCCGCACGCGCTGGCCTACGTGGACCGCACGGGCACGCCCCGGGTGGCGACGGCACGGCTCGCCGCGTCGACCCTGATCTGGGAGGAGGCGGGCGTGAGCTACCGGCTCGAAGGTGACCTCGCCCAGGCCGACGCGATCGAGATCGCGAGCTCGCTGCGGTAGGGGACCCGACTCGGCGGGCGCCTCCCGGCATGTCCATGCCCGTACGGCCGAGGTCTCCAAGGCCGTCCGGCAATACCCTGCTACCCCGCTCGAACGGGAAAGACAAGACTTGTCCACTGTGGCGGACCCGGGATACGAAGTCGTCAAGCCATCAGCCACTGTGACTCGCCTCTTTCTGATCGGAGGAGCATCGATGCGTAGAACCCTCGCGGCGCTCGCCACGGCCGGTCTGCTCACCACCGTCCTGACCGGCGGTCCGCCGGCCTCCGCGAGCCCGGCACAGCTACCGGGCGGTCCATGCCTGCAGCCGAGCCAGAATGTGAGCCTGTCCAGCGTCGCCGGGTACGACGATGTCCGTCAGGTACTCGATCGGATCGAACGGACCAGCGGGGGACTGGTCAGGGTCGACTCGGCCGGGACCTCCGGCGAGGGGCGCGAGTTGCTGTACGCGACGGTCGGCAGCGGTCCCACGACCTTCTGGCTGCAGGCCAGGATCCACGGCAATGAGCTGCACAGTACCGAGGCGGTGCTCCAGATCCTCGATCACCTCGCCAGTGGGTTCCCGCAGGCACGCCTGATCCGCGAGAAGCTCACCGTCGTGGTGATCCCGATGTACAACCCCGACGGCTCCGAGGCGAACATCCGGCAGAGCACGACCCCCAACCGCATCGATCTCAACCGCGACTGGGAGAACTTCGCCCAGCCGGAGTCCGCCGCCTTCTGGCGACTGTGGCGCCAGGTCGCCCCGCAGTTCGCGCTCGACCTGCACCACATGGGCGAGGCGCCCGTGGTCAACGGCACCGACCAGCTCAACCAGTTCCAGATCGGCGCCCGGTCCATCGACCCGTCACGGATGACCGCCGAGCAGTGGCTCACGAACCGGCAGATGGCCATGGTGAGCGTCGACGCGCTCGACCGCTACGGACTCGCCAACGTCGCGCACTATCCGCTGATCGACATCACGAACGCCGTGCTCAGCCGCATGCTCATGGGCGGCACGGCACCGGCGGGTGAGCAGCCCGTGGCGCAGACACCCACCCGGGGTGCCATCTTCTACGAGGTACGCTCCGTCGGCCAGAAGAGCAACGGGCAGCTCGAGAACCTGTTCCGGATCCCGACCATGGCGGTTCTGCTGGCCGCTGCTGACGGATCCTTGATGTCGCACGACGTGTCCCAGTATGCCAACCTGCCGTTCGCCAGCCAGGTGCCGTGCGGCCAGGTCTGACCACGCCAGCGCCGCGGTGGGCACCCACGTCCGGTAAGGCCCACCGCGGCGCCAGGTACGGGTGCGCTGAAGGTGTGCTGTCATTGCGGCGCAGCGGCCACCGCAGCCAATCCCGGCTCAGGCACAC
>NZ_VSFA01000052.1 GCF_008119785.1 Micromonospora sp. MP36
GGCGACGAGGTGGTCGGCGGTCGCGCGCAGCGCCCGGGCCAGCCAGTCACGGGGTCGTCGGGGCGGCCGCACTGCCGGACTCCAGTTCCAGCCCCTCGTACGCCAGGGTCAGCGCCTCGATGGCGATCTCCTGGGCGAGGGTGTTCAGGTGCGCGCCCCGCCACCGGGTGGGCCACGCGTTGATCATGTTCCAGCGCAGCACCTCGGCGGTGCCGGCCGGGTCGAGCAGCACCACCGAGACGTTGCGCCGGCTCACCGTCCCCTTCGCCGCCGCGTTCACCCAGTCCCACAGCTCGCGCGACGAGGTGAGCCCGAAGCGGAGCGTGACCGGGGCATACTCGACCTGCCCGGGGACGGCCCGGATCCGCTCGTTGCCGGCCTCCCGGTAGGCCAGCGACGGGATGTTCACCTCGAAGCCGCTGACCTCGGTGAAGTGCCCGTTGGTGATCCCGTTGATGAGCAGCTTGAAGTGGTACGCCCGGTAGGGGTCGACGGGGGCGCCCGGCTGCGGGGTGGCCGTGGTCGGCATGTCAGCCTCCGATCGTCTCGGTCTCGGTGCCGCCAGCCCACTGGCTCAGCTTGAACACCACGAACTCCGCCGGCTTGACCACCGCGATGCCGATGTGCGCGACCACCATGCCGGCGTCGCGGACGTCGGCCGGGTTGGTCTCCTCGTCGCACTTGACGAAGAACGCCTCCTCCGGCGTACGCCCGAGCAGCGCGCCGTCGCGCCACACCCGGGTGAGGAACGCCCCGATGTCCCGCCGGATCGAGCGCCAGAGCGTGTAGTCGTTCGGCTCGAAGACCATCCACCGGGTGCCGTTGGCGATGGCCTGCTCGATGGCGATGGAGAGCCGCCGCACGTTCAGGTAGCGCCACTCGCTGGCCTCGGCGGCGAGCGTCCGGGCGCCCCAGAGCCGGATGCCCTCCCCGGCGAAGTAGCGGATCACGTTGACGCCCTTGGGGTTGAGCACGTCGTGCTCGGGGCGGGTGACCAGACAGGCCAGGTCGACGGCGCCGCGTACCGGCTCGTTCGCCGGGGCCTTGTGCACGCCGCGCAACGCGTCGGTGCGGGCCCAGATGCCGGCCACGTGCCCGCTGGGCGGGGTGAGCACCAGTTCGCCGCTGAGCGGGTCGCGTACTCGGATCCAGGGGAAGTAGAAGGTGGCGAAGTCCGACTGTCGGGGCCGGTACGCGGTTGGCCCGTCGTCGTCGGCGGGTTTCGGCGTACCCTCGGTGGGCTTGCCGGGCGGCTTGCCCGGCGTGGCGACCCGGGTGAGCCCGGAGATGTCGTCGACGTCCGGCGGCGGGTCGCAGATCGCCACCATGGTGCGCAGCCGCTCGGCCATGCTGATCAGCGCCTCGTGGGACACCGGGTCGTGGTAGCCGGGGGCGGCGAGGATGGAGATCTCGTCGACGGCCTCCAGCAGTTGCAGCCCGCTGCGCCGCCCGCCGGTGCCGGTGAGCTGGCCGCCCTCGCCGACGTTGACCACCCAGCAGCGGGTGCCGCCGTTGTCGAGGAAGCCGAACACCGCCCGCGCGAGGGGCGTGCTCGCCAGGTCCGCGCCGTCGGCGTACAGCCGGAGGAACTCCGACCAGCTGTTCACCGCGAGCGCCTGGTCGACGTGGGCGGTGCGGTTCGGCGCGACCCCGACGAAGGCGGCGGTGCTGGTGCCGACCGGCCCGATCGGGCGGGCGCCGCTGGGCACCTCCTCGACGTAGATGCCGGGGGAGAAGTAGGTGGGCATCGGTCCTCCTTGAGGAGACGGCTCAGTCGGGGGCGCAGACGATGACGAGGTCGGGGTCGGCGGGATCGAGGTCGGCGGTGAGGGTGCGGCCCCGGCCGACCAGCCGGACCCGGACCGGCCGGCCGGGGTCGTCGGGGTCGTGCGGGACGCCGACCAGCCGGAACCGGCCGGCGTGGTCGGTCTCCGTGGCGTACGGGGTGCCGACCAGCTCGACCCGCATGGCGGCGAGCGGTTGCCGCTCCGGCCCGACCACCCGGCCGTCGAGGGTGCGCATGTCCAGCTGGCGCAGCCGCAGCGGGTGCCGCACCGGCGGCGCGGGCGGCCGCGGCCGGGCGATCTGCGCGGGCACGTCGACCAGCAGCGCCGGCCGGGGCGCCACGCCGAACGCCCGCCACAGGGCGGGGTCGCCGGCGGTCAGCACCACCTCCGGCGCGCCGGCCGTCGCGGCGGCGGCGAGCACCCGGTCCAGCGCGGGCAGCGCGGCCGGTCCGGCGCCGCTGACCAGCAGCCGGACCACGAACCGGTACGGTTCGCGCGCCCCGCCGCTGCCCATGGTCTGCCGCGCCGGCCGCAGCTCCAGCGGCCAGACGGTCAGTCCGTCCGCCGGCTCGTCGCGGGGCGGGCCGACCGGGACGGGGTCGCCCGCCGCCCCGGTCAGCCAGGCCGCCAGGTCGGCGACGGCCGCCTCGATCGCACCGGTCATCGCGGCGGGGTCCCCTGGATCCGGTACGCGATGGCCTCGTTCCACACGTGCGGGTAGACGCCGATCTCGAAGTACCGGGTGAACCCGTTGATCGGCGCGTTGGTGCGGTCGTGCCAGAGCAGCCACACCGGGGCGATCGTGAACAGCACGTAGTTGAGCACGACCAGCGGCAGGTAGAGCGGCCCGAGCAGCCGGGCCTGGAGGATGTGCACGTCCTCGTGCCGCTGGATGCCCGGGCTGGACCCGGCGCAGACCGTGCCGATGGTGGTGGCGTACCGGGGCGAGACCCCCTCGACCACGTTGACCCGGCCGCTGGCGGCGGAGACGACCCGGTCGAGCTGGTGCCCGAACACCAGGTGCAGGGCCAGGTAGATCGCCCCGACCACCGTGTTGAGCAGGCTCCAGGTGTGATCGACCACGAAGAGGAAGATCCCCTTCGGATCCGCGCCGTAGCTGCCGGCCGCGGCGACCGCCCAGCCGAAGGGCGCGCCGACGAGCAGTCCGACCACCGCGCCGATCACCAGGCCGAGGGTGCCGCCGGCCCACTGGCCGAGCAGGGCGCCGAGGACGATGTGGACGGCGGCGCTGACGATGCCGAAGACCATCTCCGGTCACCTCCCTCAGACCCACGAGCGGATGTAGCGGGGCTCGCGTCCCTGCGCGAGCTGGGTGGGCGACGCGCTGGTCGCCTGCCGGTTGCCCGGCGGCAGCTGGTTGACGCCGAGCGCGGCGGAGAAGATGACCAGCCCGTTGAAGAACGCGACGATCCACTTCTCCGGGCCGGCGTCGTCGGCGAACGCCGCGGTGAGGTACGACAGCGCCAGGGCCATCCCCAGCGCGATCCACTTGCGCGCCTTGTCGCCGTTCGGGCCGATCAGGCCGCCGACGACGTTGGTGGCCAGCAGGGTGGCGGCGGTGGCGCCGGTCAGGGTGCCCAGGGCGGCAAAGGTGAAGAGATCGTTCACGGCGATCTCCCTTCGGGATGGTGCGGTGGTGCGGTCGGGGTGGGTGGTGCGGCGGCCGAATGGTGCGGGTTGGGCCGCCCAGGGTGGCGGGTCGCGCCGGTCAGACCGGCCCCGGATGGTCGGCCGGGGTCGTCGGCGCGGGGGTGGTGGCGGTGGGGGCGGCGGCGACCGGGCCGCGCGGGCGCCGGAGCAGGAGTACGACGACCCCGGCGACCAGCAGCAGGACGACCACCCCGCCGACGATCAGGAGCCAGGGGAAGGAGCGGCTGGAGGCCGGGGCGGCCGCGGCGGACGGCGTCGTCGGCACCTCGGCGACGGCCCGCAGCTCCGCGGGTTTGGGCTGGTTGGCGATCAGCTTCCAGCTCACCGACCGGCCGACGAGCGTGCCGTTGGTCTCGATCACCCGACCGGGGAAGGTCACCGATATGTCGATCGACATCGACTGCAGTGCCTTCTGCTGGGTCTGCGGGTCGTACTGGGTCGCTTTCTCACCGTATTTGGTGGGGTCCAGCGAGAGAGTGAAGCGATGGAGATCGCCGTCCCGGGCCAGATTCACGCCCGCGCTGTTGAAATGCGACAGCGGCTTTTCGTGATAGGAGATCAGAACGCCGTAGGACTTGTCGTTGTCGTACGAGGTCTCGTCTCCGGGAGGTAGCGCGGGGAGGCTCCGCCGGAGTTCGGCGAAGGCTGCCGGTACGTTGTTCCGCCACCGCTTGAACGCAGGCCATCTGGGGTCGAGCGGGGTGAGCACCGGCCCGGGGTCCACCGACGTGAGCTCGGCTTTGTCGACGGTCAGCAGGAGTTGGCCGGTGACCGTGTCGTCGCTGGTCACGGTCAGCCCCAGGTTGAGCTGCGTGCAGCCGGTCAGCGCCGCCACGAGGGCGAGACACACCGCGAGGCGGAAGGGCCGGCCGCGGGGAAGTCTCGTATTCATGGGCACAGTGTGTGTGATCGCTATCACATACAGCAGTCAGCGATCAGTCACAAGGCTGTCGCCGATCTTACCGGCCGCTTCTCCCATTCGGCCGACCCCGAAAATCCGGGCGATCGATATTCTGAAAGGTTGACCATTTCGCAGTTTCCGCGGTGATCCTTTGCGCCGCGTCAGGTATGTCTGGCGGGCGTGGGAACGCGGGGGACGTCCCTCCGGAAGTCGGTTGCCCACGCCGGGACCGGCAGTGAGGATGCCGGGATGAGCCGACAGCACGAGGCTTCGTACCGGTGACGGTGCGACCCGTCCCCCCGATCGACGTGGCGCTGGTGCGTCGGCTGGTCGCCAGCCAGTTTCCCCGCTGGGCCGACCTCCCGGTCCGGCCGGTCGCGGTCGGTGGCTGGGACAACCGCACCTTCCACCTGGGCGACGAGATGACGGTGCGCCTGCCCAGCGCCGCGGGGTACGTGCCCCAGGTGGCGAAGGAGCAGCGGTGGCTGCCGGTCCTCGCGCCCCGGCTGCCGCTGCCGGTGCCCAGCCCGCTGGCCGAGGGGAAGCCCGGCGCGGGCTACCCGTACCCCTGGTCGGTCCACCGCTGGATCGAGGGCGAGACCGCCACCGCCGCGCGGATCGGCGACCCGATCCGGTTCGCCACCGACCTCGCCGGCTTCCTCACCGCCCTGCACCGCACCGAGCCGGCTGGCGGCCCGCCGGCCGGCGCGCACAGCGCGTTCCGGGGCGCCCCGCTGGCCACCTACGACGGGGAGACCCGACGGGCGGTCGAGCTGCTCGGCGACCGGATCCCGACCGACACCGTGAACCGGATCTGGGCCACCGCGATGCGGTCGACCTGGACCCGCCCGCCGGTCTGGTTCCACGGCGACGTCGCCTGGGGCAACCTGCTCGTACGGGACGGCCGGCTGGCCGCGGTCATCGACTTCGGCTGCTGCGGGATGGGCGACCCGGCCTGCGACCTGGCCATCGCCTGGACGCTGCTGGCGGGCCCGAGCCGGGCGGCGTTCCGCGCCACTCTCGGCGTGGACGACGCGACCTGGGCCCGCGGGCGGGGCTGGGTGCTCTGGAAGGCCCTCATCACCCTCGACAATCCCGACCCGGTCCGCGCCGCCGAGGCCCGGCAGATGCTCGACGCCGTCCTCACCGAGTACGCCGAATCCACGGGGGAGTGAGCGGCCGGGCGCGGCGTACTAGGTTGGCCGGATGCACCCGATCGCCTGTGTCCTGCTGGTCGACCGCGCCGGCCGGCTGCTGCTGCAACTCCGCGACGCGCACGCCCCCCACCACCCGAACGTGTGGGGCCTGCCCGGCGGGCACTGGGAGCCGGGCGAAACCATCGAGGAGGCGGCGCTGCGCGAGCTGTGGGAGGAGACCGGCCTGCGGCCGGCGGGCCCGCTGCGGCTGGCGCAGCACGCCATTGTCTCCGTTCGTGAAAGAGGCCACTCGCCGCGGGTGAGCCCGGCCGCTGCGGCTGGTCCGGTCGCGGCGCACCATAGGTGGGTCGAGGCGGCGACGGGAGGCGGCGATGGCGTGGTGGGGCAGGGCCGGAGCACTCCGGCTCGGCGGGTCTGACGCCACGCCGCGACCCCGAGCAGCCGTCCGGGAGGCCGTGGGGCGGCTGCGGCGCGGCTGGCTGCCGGCGCTCGAGGCGACCCTCGCCGCCACCGTCGCCTGGATCCTTGCCACCCGGCTGGTCGGCCACCCGCAGCCGTTCTTCGCACCGGCCGCCGCGCTGATCGTGCTCGGCCAGGCCCGCGGCCAACGGCTGCGCCGGGCCGTCGAGGTGGTGCTCGGGGTGGCCGCCGGGGTGCTCGTCGCCGACGTGGTCGTGCAGGCGCTCGGCCCGCACACCAGCTGGACCGTGTTCACCGTCATCCTGCTCACCGTGGCCCTCGCGGTGGCGGTGGGCGCCAGTTCCGTCACCGTGGTGCAGGCCGCCGTGTCCGCCCTCTACCTGGTGGTCGTGGCGCCGCCCACCGAGACGCTGGTCCCGTTCCGGTTCGTCGACGCGCTGATCGGTGGTGGGGTGGCCATCGTGGCGAGCCAGCTCATCGACGCCCGCCGCCCGCTCGCTCCGCTGGTCGCCGAGTTCCGGCACACCTTCGAGGAGTTGGCCGGGGTGCTCGACGAGATCGCGGCGGCGCTCGACCGGACCGACGACGAGGCGGCGCTGGCCGCGCTGGAGCGGGCCCGGCACGCCGACGCCGGGGTGGAACGGCTGCGCGGGGCGGTGCAGGCCGCCGGGGAGGCGCTCTGGCTCCATGTACGGCGCCGCCAGCATCTCGGGCGGCTGCGCTCGGTGGAGAGCTCGATCCGGCAGATCGACTACGCGGTGCGCAACGTGCGGGTGCTGGCTCGCGCCGCGGTCACCCTCACCCGGGGTCCGGCGCCGGTGCCAGCCGAGCTGGGGGCCGCCGTGCGGACCCTGGCCGAGGCGGTCCGCTCGGCCGGGGACGCGCTCGCCGCCGACCTGACCGGGCAGGACGAGATCGCCGACCGGCATGCCGAGCGGGTGGACGCGGCCGCGTTGGAGGCGGTCCGGTCGGCCGGCCGGCTCTTCACTCCGGGGCAGACGCTGCCCCTCGCCATGATCATCGGCCAGGTCCGGGCCACCGCGATCGACCTGATGCGCGGGGTCGGCGCCGACGACGACGCGTCGGTGCTCACCCGGGTCGACACGGCCGTCGCCGGGCCCCCGCACTGACCCGCGCTCAGGCCACCAGCCAGTCCACCGCCCGTTGCCGGATCTCCGCCGGCACCTCGTGGCCGCCCGGGAACTCGGCGTACTTGGTCGGGTAGCCGAGGCTGTGCAGGCGGGGCACCAGCCGCCGGCTGCACACGTCCACCGGCAGCACCCGGTCGTCGGTGCCATGCGACACGAAGATCCGCGGCCGGCCGTGGGTGACCAGCGGCGCGGCGAACCCGGGGGAGAAGGCCAGGACCGCGTCGACCAGGTCGCCGTTGGTCAGGCCCAGCGAGAGGGCGTACGACGCCCCGTCGGAGAAGCCGCCCAGGATCACCCCGGCCACCGGGTACGCCCGGAGCACCTCACCCAGCAGCGCGTCGATCCGGCGGACGTCCGGGCCGTACCCCTCGGCGATCAGGTCCCAGCTGCTGGCGGTGGCCTGCGGGGCGACCAGCAGCAGCCGGTGCGCGTCGGCCAGCGGGAGCAGCAGGTCCAGCCCCTGTCGAGCCGAGCCGCCGGCGCCGTGCAGCAGCACCACCACCCGGTACGGCCCGGCGCCGTCAGCCGGGGCGTACCGCAGGGCCGGCGCCCCGCCCTCCGGATCGGCGACCGCGGTCAGCCCGGTCGGACCGGGCACGGCCACCGCAACGGGGCGGGCGGTCAGCCGGCCGTGCCGGTGCCCCTCCTCGGGCTGCCGGTGCGGCGGCGCGGGCTCGGTCAATGCTCGCCCCTCTGTCGTCGGTCGGTCCGGCGGCGCATACCCGGCTGGTGCCGGCTCAACCGCCGCGCCATCCGCTCCCACCGGGTCGCCCGGTCCCGTCGGCTCGGCCGCCGGGGGCGCGCCGGGTCAGCCACTGGACCGGGCCGGGGTCGGCGGGCGGTGCCCGGGTCGGCGCGGCCGCGCGGGCCGGGTCAGGCGCTCTCCCGGGCGACCAGTGTCGACGGGAAGGCGGTGACCGGCGGCACCCGCCCACCCTCCAGCACCGCCGTGGCCGCCGCCGTGGCGATCCGGCCGACCGGGTGGGTGGCGGTGGTCAACGCCGGACTGCTGACCGCCGCGTACGGGATGTCGTCGAAGCCGGCCACCGCCACGTCGTGCGGCACCCGGATCCCGCGCCCGCGCAGCGCGGCGATCGCGCCCAGCGCGGTGCTGTCGCTCGCCGCGTAGATCGCGTCGGTGTCCGGCCAGCGGGTGAGCGCCTCCAGCGCGGCCCGGCCGCCCCGCGCGGCGGTGAAGTCGCCGGTCACCAGGCGTACCGGCAGCCCGGCCGCCCGCATCAACACCTGGTACGCGGTCACCGACCGCTCCGCGCAGCTGAGCCAGCGGGGACCGGTGACCATGACGATCCGGCGGCGACCGCCGGCGTGCAGGTGGCGCAGCACCGCGTCGGAGCCGGCGACGTTGTCCACGTCGAAGGAGGGGACGGCGGCCGAGCCGATGCCGATCGAGGCGATCCGGCCGCGCAGCGTGGCGGGCACCGCGTCGAGCACCCGCTCGGTGGTGTTGATCAGCAGCACCCCGCAGACGCTGCGGTCGTCGCCGAGCCGGCGCAGGTTGGCGGGGGCGTTCCGCGGCAGCCACTCCAGGGCGACCCCCACGCCCTGCGGGGCGCAGACCCGGGCCGCCGCGCTCACCACCCGGTCCACGTACGGGTCGTCGAGGATCGTGGCGTCGGTGCCGGCGACGGCCACCACCAGCCGCACCCCGGCGCCCCGGACCAGCGCGGGCGGCCGTGTTCGGCACGTAGCCGAGGCGGTCGGCGGCGGCGGTGACCCGGCCCCGGGCGGCCGGCGAGGCGAACCCGTAGCCGCCCAGCACCCGGGAGGCGGTGGCCCGCGACACCCCGGCCGCGCGGGCGACGTCGTCGAGGGTGGCGGGACGTGCCGTCGGCGTACCCATGTCTCTGCCTCCTGCCCGGCCGTTGCCCCTGCACTTGGCCACTGTCGGCCATCATGCCGGGTCCGGGCCGCCACCGTTAAGGGTGAAAGCGCTTGTCGTGTGAGCGCTCTCAGAGGTGGGATGGTCGTCGGGCAGCCCAGGGAAGAGGGAGACAACGCGGTGAGCAGCACCATCAACGCATCGGCCGTCGACCGGCCGGTGGTGCCCCGGGCGGTCCTGGCCGCCCGGACCGGGGTGGCGGTCGTGTTCGCCCTCAACGGGCTCGCGGTGGGCACCTGGTTCTCCCGGGTGCCGGCGGTGCGGGAGGCGCTCGGGCTCAGCACCGGGCGGCTCGGCCTGCTGCTGCTGACCCTGTCGCTCGGCGCGGTGCTGGCGATGCCGACCGCCGGGCTGGTCACCCAGCGGCTCGGACCGGCCCGGACGGTGGCGGCGTCGGTCCTGCTCGTCGCGTTCGGCACGGTCGTCGCCGGGGTCTCCGCCAGCCTGCTCGGCTCGATCGCCGGGGTGGCGGTCGGGCTCTTCGCCTTCGGCTACGGCTCCGGCACCTGCGACGTGGCGATGAACGTCGAGGGCGCGGCGGTGGAGAAGCGCCTCGGCCGGACCATCATGCCCCGGTTCCACGCGGCGTGGAGCCTCGGCTCGGTGGCCGGGGCGGGGATCGGCGCCGGGGCCGCCCGGCTGGGCGTACCGGTCGGGGCGCACCTGCCCGCGCTCGCCGCCGTGGTCCTGGTCGGCACGCTGCTCGGCGCCCGCGCGTTCCTGCCCGCCCCCGCCGAGGCGGAGGGCACGGCGGCGGATCCGGCGTCCCGGCGGCGGGCGCTGCTGGCCACCTGGCGGGAGCCGCGCACCCTGCTCATCGGCCTGCTGGTGCTGGTCATGGCCTTCACCGAGGGCAGCGCCAACGACTGGCTGGCGGTGGCGTTCGTCGACGGGTACGGCGTCAGCGAGGCGGTCGGCGCCACCGTCTTCGGCGTCTTCGTGGTCGGCATGACGCTCGGCCGAACCGCCGGCACGATCGCCATCGACCGGTGGGGCCGGGTGCGGGTGCTGTTCGGCACCATCGGGCTGGCCGCCGCCGGCGCCGCTCTGGCCGTTCTGGCCGGCTCCGGGCCGCTGGCCGTGGTCGGCGTGGCGCTCTGGGGGATCGGGGCGTCGCTCGGCTTCCCGGTCGGGATGAGCGCCGCCGCCGACGACGAGGACCGGGCGCCGGCCCGGGTCAGTGTGGTCGCCGTGATCGGCTACACGGCCTTCCTGGGCGGGCCGCCGCTGCTCGGCTTCCTCGGCGACCACCTGGGCATCCTGCACGCCCTCGGCGTCGTGCCGCTCCTGCTGCTGCCCACCCTGGCGCTGGTCCCGGTGCTCCGCCCGCCGGCGGCGACGAGCCAGGACTGATCGGCTCGGGCCACCGCAGGTCGCGGCGGATCACCGCCGGTCAGCGGACTCCCACGGCGCTCCCAGGTGGCTGTCAGGTGACGGTGCTGCACTGGGCGGGACGCCGAGGAGAGGAGACCAGCATGGGCTGGTTCCGCCGACGGGGCGCCGACCGGACGACCCCGACCAAGCTCGACCGCGAGGCCACCGCGGAGGACCTGGCCGCGCTGGAGGCCTTCGTGACCAGCCGCCGCGGGGTGGAGTTCTACCTGGAGCCGGAGACCACGGCAACCGACACCACGGTGGTCGCCATCGCCCACGACGGCGAGTGGATCCGCCGCCGCACTGGCTCGCCCCGGGCCGCCGGGAAGATCGCCCAGCGGCACGCGATCCCGCTGTACGAGGCGGCCCGCACCGGCTACCCCGAGCGGATGCGGGCCTGGAACCGGGCCCACCCGGAGCGGCGGGCCCGCTGACCGGCTGCCGGCCGGGTCAGCGGCGCACGCGGAACGCCGCCGCCAGCTCGTCGTCGTAGGTGGCGATCGGGCGACCGTCGGCCGCGTACGCGACCAGCCGGCCATGCGTCATGGTCGCGGCGCGGAACGAGAAGATCCGCGACCCTGGGTAGGCGTCGAGCAGCGGGATGGCCCGGGGTGCCCCGCCCGGCGCCGAGTAGTAGGCCAACCGAGCCACCCGCGCGGAGACCACCCCGTTGACCCGGACCTTCGTCGGCTCGACGGCCGTGCCGAAGGTGACCGCCGCATCCCCGCCGTACGCGGCGCACTCGGCGGGTCCCTGGCAGACGAAGAAGTATCGGGGGTTCGCCACGTCGTCGAGGTCGTACGCCTTGAACGTGGGGTCCGCCCCCGCCGGGAGCGGCTGCACGGCGAAGAACGCCAGCGCCGCGGCGGCGGCCACGCCCACCCGCAGCCAGGCCCGGTCGGCGGTGCGGCGGTGTGCCCGGGTGGCGGTGACCGCGACGCCGCCGAACCCGAGGAGGCAGAGCGCGCCGACGCCGAGCGCCCGGGCGTTCTCCAGCAGGAACTGCACGCCGGGCCGGGCCGACACCGGGCCCAGCGCCGCGCCGAGGGACACCACCATGGCCACCAGCAGGGCGGCGCCGGCCACCCGGCGGGCCACCCCGGACGCGCCGACCAGCAGCATGGCGGCCAGCACCGGCCAGATCTGATGGTGGGTCCAGGACACCGGGGAGGCGGCCACGGTGGCGCAGCCGACCAGCACGGCGGCGTGCCCCGGCCGGCCGTGCCCGGTGAGCTGCCGGGCCCGCAGCAGCGCCACCGCGCAGATGACGCCCACCAGCGCGGCCCAGAGCAGCGGAAGGGTGGCCGGGGCGACGCCGACGCGGAGCAGCATCCCGTGCAGCGACTGGTTGCCCAGCGACGCGAGGTCGCCGATCCGGGAGGTCTGCAACACGGTCCCGGTCCAGTAGGTCCAGCTCTCCGCGGGCAGCACCGCCGCGGCTACCCCCGCCGCCGCCAGGAAGGTGGCCACCGCCCGACCGGCGTCCCGGTAGCGGCCGCTGACCAGAAAGTACGCCACGAAGAGCAGCGGGGTCAGCTTGATCGCCGCGGCCAGCCCGACCAGCACCCCGCGCCAGCGGGGCGGAACGACCCCCATGCCGTCCAGCAGGGACAGCAGCACGATGAAGATGCTCACCTGGCCGAAGCGCAGGTTGCTCTGCACCGGCGCGGAGAGCATCAGCGCCGTGGCGACCGCCGCCACGATCAGCGGCCGCCGGGACCGCTCGGGCGCCAGCACCCCACCGACCGGTACGGCGATGGCGACCACGGCCGCGACCGTCAGCAGCAGCCAGGCCACGCCCAGCACGGACTCCGGGACCACGGTGATCGGCGCCAGCACGAGCGCCGCGAACGGGGGATAGGTGAACGGGCCCCCGTTCTCCGCGACGTACCCGTACAGCGGCCGCCCGGCCCGCAGGTCGGTCAGCGCCCCGTAGTAGATGTGCAGGTCGGAGAGGTGGTCCGGGCGACGTGCCACCAGCGCGACGGAGACCGCGGCGGCCAGCGCGAACCCGGTCCACAACAGAATCACCCGGCGGTCCCGCATCGACCGAGGATAAGCCGGGCCGCCGCGTCGTGGGGCCCCGTGCGGCGTGGTGCCGGTCAGCCGGCCAGCGCGGCCCGCGCCTCGGCCAGCCGCACCGGCTCGTCGTGTGCCGAGGCGTACCACTCGACGTCGTCGGTGAGCAGGCCGCGCGCCATCGCCAGGTCGGGCTCGTCCTCCGGAGTACGCAGATGGGCCGGCGGCGGGTACCAGCAGTCGCCGAGCAGCAGCACCCCCGAGTCCGGCACCAGCACCACCGACGAGTCCGGGGCGTGCCGGCCGCCCACGTGCCGGACCACGACCCCGGTGGGCAGGGTCAGCTCGTCGGTGAAGGTGCGGGTCGGTGGCAGGACGGTGAAGCCCTCCCAGGAGTCCACGGCCAGGGCCCGGGCCCGGAAGCTGTGCCCGAGCCGGGGGTTCTCGCGGACCTGCTCGCGCAGGTAGCGGTGGCTCCACGGCCGAGCCGCCTCGGCACGCAGCGGCGCGACACCGGCCTCGTGCCCGACGATCTCGACGCCGGGCCAGGCGCAGGCGCCCCAGACGTGGTCCCAGTGGTGGTGGGTGTAGACCAGCCAACGGGGCTCCGGCAGCCCGGCCGCGCGCAGCCCGGCCCGGATCTCGCGGGCGTGGGCCGGGCTCTGCCCCGCGTCGACGATCACACTCCCGCGCTCGTCGGCGACGACCGCCACGGTCGGACGGACCGCGTACGGGTCGGGATCGCCGGGGAACAACCAGACCCGGCCGGCCAACTGTCGGGGCGTCAGGGTGTCGATGGCGCCATTCCTCTCGCCCGGGCGGACCTCCGGTCCGCAGTCGACCGCGATGCTATCGGCCCGATCCGTTCCCGGCCGTCCCGCCAGCACGGACGTGATTCCCGAACGGTGCGGGGTCAATGGGCGGAAACGCTTCCGGTGATGGGTTTCGGGGCGACGGAAAATTCGCGCCGCTGATCGATGCACGCCATTGTGACCGGAGCTGACCGCCAGTTCGGCTGATCGACAGCTGTCCATTGCCGAGGGGCGCGGAGGCAGGTCGGACCCGCCGTTGACCCAGGGCCGGAGGCTGTGGCAGCATTCGCGGCCAGACGGCAGTGAAGGAAGCCGGTGTGAATCCGGCGCGGTCCCGCCACTGTCACCGGGGAGCGATCCCCCCTCGTGAGTCACGGCCGTGCGTGCGCGGTTGGAAGGCCGGGGGAGAGCGTCGATCCGGGAGCCAGGATACTTCGGCCGTCGGCGAACCCCAGGGCGTGGACACCCGAGGAGGACCCGATGCACGGCCTTTCCGCCATCGACGGTGATCGTCGTATCCGGCCGGCGCGCACCCGCGCGCCGCTGACCGCTCACCCCACCGCGCCGCGGGCCGGTGGCGCTCCCGCGTACCCGACCGTTCGCCGCGCCGCCGCCCGCCCGGGTGCCGCAGGGGCATCTGGCGTCATCGCCGAGCCCGCCGCCGAACGCGGCCGCGCCGTCCACCGCTGAGTTCCGCCCCGCCGGTTTCGCCCCCGGTCGGGCGTCCCCCGCCGATCCGCCGTCGGTGAACCGCCCGCCGGGCCCGCGTACCCGCTGAACCCGCGCCCATCCCCGCCCGCCGCCGGCCCCGTCGCGCCGCCGGGCTCACGCTCCGGAGCCGTCCGTGCGCATCCTGCTGCTGTCCACCGCCGACACCGACCTGCTCGCCGCCCGCGCCAGCGGCGCGGACTACCGGCTGGCCAACCCCGCGCGGGTCGCCGCCGACGCCGTGCCCGCGCTGCTCGACGGCGTCGACCTGGCCGTCGTACGCCTGCTCGGCGGCCGGCAGGCGTGGCCGGACGGCCTGGCCGCGGTGCTCGCCTCCGGCGTGCCGACCGCGGTGCTCGGCGGTGAGGCGCTGCCCGACGCGGAGCTGATGGCGGCGTCCACGGTGGCCGCCGGGGTGGCCGCCGAGGCCCTCGCCTACCTGGTGGAGGGCGGCCCGGGCAACCTCGCCGAGCTGGCCCGGTTCCTCTCCGACACGGTGCTGCTCACCGGCGAGGGCTTCGCCCCGCCCGCCCCCACCCCGCCCTACGGCCTCCTCGGCCCCGACCCCGGGCCGGCGGGGGACGGGCGGCCCACCGTCGGGATCGTCTTCTACCGGGCGCACGCCCTGGCCGGGAACACCGCGTTCGTCGAGACCCTGGCCGACGCGGTCACCGCCGCCGGCGGGCACCCGCTGCCGATCTTCTGCGGCTCGCTGCGCGGGCTCACCCCCGGCGACGGGCCGATGGCCCTCTTCGCCCGCTGCGACGCCCTGGTGGTGACGGTGCTGGCGGCCGGCGGCACGGTCGCCGCGGACGCCTCCGGCGGGGGCGACGAGGACGCCTGGGACGTCGGCGCGCTCGCCGCCCTGGACGTGCCGATCCTCCAGGCGCTCTGCCTGACCAGCACCCGCGACCGGTGGGCGGCCAGCGACGCCGGACTGTCCCCGCTGGACGCGGCCATGCAGGTGGCCATCCCCGAGTTCGACGGCCGGATCGTCAGCGTGCCGTTCTCGTTCAAGCGGATCGACGCCGACGGGCTCTCGGTCTACGACCCGGACCCGGAGCGGGCAGCCCGGGTCGCCGGCATCGCCGTCCGGCAGGCCCGGCTGCGGCACCTGTCGAACGCCGACAAGCGGCTGGCCGTCGTGCTCAGCTCGTACCCGACGAAGCACTCCCGGGTCGGCAACGCGGTGGGCCTGGACACCCCGGCCTCGGCGGTCCGCCTGCTCGCCGCCCTCGCCGACGCCGGCTACGACCTCGGCGCCGGGCCGGTGCCGGACGACGGGGACGCGCTGATCCACGCGCTGATCGCCGCGGGCGGGCACGACGTCGAGTGGCTCACCCCGGAGCAGCTCGCCGCCGCCGAGGCCCGGGTGCCGGGGGGAACCTACCGGCGCTGGTTTGACGCGCTCCCGGCCGGGCTGCGGGAGCGGATGCGCGAGCACTGGGGCGAGCCGCCGGGGCAGCTCTACACCGACGGCGGCGACCTCGTCCTCGCCGGGCTGCGCTTCGGCAACGTGGTGCTGCTGATCCAGCCGCCCCGCGGCTTCGGGGAGAACCCGGTCGCCATCTACCACGACCCGGACCTGCCGCCCAGCCATCACTACCTGGCCGCGTACCGGTGGCTGGCCGCGCCGGTCGGCGACGGCGGCTTCGGCGCGGACGCCGTGGTCCACCTCGGCAAGCACGGCACCCTGGAATGGCTGCCCGGCAAGGGGCTCGGGCTGGCCGCCGACTGCGCCCCCGACGCGGTGCTCGGCGACCTCCCGCTGGTCTACCCGTTCATCGTCAACGACCCCGGCGAGGGCACGCAGGCCAAGCGCCGCGCCCACGCCGTCGTCGTGGACCACCTCGTCCCGCCGATGGCCCGCGCCGAGACGTACGGCGAGCTCGCCAAGCTCGAACAGCTCCTCGACGAGTACGCCACCGTGCAGGCCCTCGACCCGGCCAAGGTGCCCACGGTCCAGCGGCAGATCTGGGACCTGGTGCGGGAGGCGCAGCTGCACCATGACCTGCACCAGGCGGAGATGCCCGCCGAGGACGACTTCGACGACTTCGTGCTGCACCTGGACGGGTACCTCTGCGAGGTCAAGGACGTGCAGATCCGCGACGGCCTGCACGTGCTGGCCGAGGCGCCGACCGGCGAGGCGCGGGTCAACCTGGTCCTCGCCGTGCTGCGCGCCCCGCAGGTCTGGGGCGGCGTGCGCGCCCTGCCGGGGCTGCGCCAGGCCCTCGCCGGGCACGTCGGCCTCGACGAGGCGGCGCTGCTTGCCGCGCCCGGGGAGCGGATCGCCGTGCCGGTGGCGCTCACCGAGGCGGTCGACGGCCCGGCCGCCACCGCCGCCGACGCCGTCGACCTGATCGAGGCCCTCGCCCGCCGGTTGGTCCTCGGCATGGAGACGCTCGGCTGGGACGGCGCCAAGGCGGACGCGGTGGTCCAGGAGGTGGTCGGCGGGGCCGTGCCCGACGCGGTCGAGGTGCTGCGCTTCGCCGCCCGCGAGGTGGTGCCGCGGCTGGACCGCACCGCCGACGAGATCGGCCGGGTGCTCGGCGCGCTCGACGGCCGGTTCGTCCCGCCTGGCCCGTCCGGGTCACCCACCCGGGGACTGGTCAACGTGCTGCCGACCGGCCGCAACTTCTACTCCGTCGACCCGAAGGCCATTCCCAGCCGCAACGCCTGGGACGTCGGGGTGGCCCTCGCCGACTCGCTGCTCGCCCGGCACCGCGCCGACACCGGGGTGTACCCCCGCTCGGTCGGGCTCACCGTCTGGGGGACCAGCGCCATGCGCACCCAGGGTGACGACATCGCCGAGATTCTCGCCCTGCTCGGCTGCCGGCCCACCTGGGACGGGGGATCCCGGCGGGTTACCGGCGTCGAGGTGGTGCCGCTGGCCGAGCTCGGCCGCCCGCGGATCGACGTCACCGTCCGTATCTCCGGGTTCTTCCGGGACGCCTTCCCGCAGGTGGTCGCCCTGATCGACGACGCGGTCCGGCGGGTCGCCGCGCTGGACGAGCCGGCCGCCGACAACTACGTGAAGGCGCACGTGGACGCGGACGTCGCCGAGCACGGCGACGAACGGCGGGCCACCGCCCGCGTCTTCGGCTCGAAACCGGGGGCGTACGGGGCCGGGCTGCTGCCGCTCATCGACGCCCGGAACTGGCGCACCGATGCCGACCTCGCCGAGGTGTACGCGGTCTGGGGCGGCTACGCGTACGGGGCCGGGCTGGACGGGCGGGAGGCGCGGGCCGACATGGAGCGCTCCTTCGCCCGGATCGCCGTCGCCGTGAAGAACCAGGACACCCGCGAGCACGACATCGTCGACTCCGACGACTACTTCCAGTACCACGGCGGGATGGTGGCGATGGTCCGCCACCTCACCGGCGCCGCCCCGGCCGCGTACGTCGGCGACTCGGCGCTGCCGCACGACGTGCGTACCCGCAGCCTCGGCGAGGAGACCCGCCGGGTGTTCCGGGCCCGGGTGGTCAACCCGCGCTGGATCGCCGCGATGCGCCGGCACGGCTACAAGGGCGCCTTCGAGCTGGCCGCCACGGTGGACTACCTGTTTGGCTACGACGCCACCGCCGGGGTCGTCGACGACTGGATGTACGAGCGGCTCGCCGAGGCGTACCTGTTCGACGACACGACGCGCGCCTTCCTGGCGGAGTCCAACCCGTGGGCGCTGCGCGGCATCGCCGAGCGCCTGCTCGAGGCAGCCGAGCGTGGGCTGTGGGCCGCGCCCGAGCCGGCCACCCTCGACCGGCTGCACGAGACGTACCTGGCCAGCGAGGGCGACCTGGAGGACCAGCAGTGACCGCATATCCGTTCAGCGCGGTGCTCGGCATGGCCGAGATGCGCCTCGCCCTGCTGCTCAACGCGGTCAGCCCGGCCATTGGCGGGGTGCTCGTGCGCGGCGAGAAGGGCACCGCCAAGTCCACCGCGGTCCGGGCCCTGGCCGCGCTGCTGCCCCCGGTCGACCGGGTCGACGGGTGCCGTTTCGCCTGCGACCCGGCCGCCCCGGACCCGGGCTGCCCGGACGGGCCGCACCCGGCCGGGTCGGCCGCCGAGCGCCGCCCGGCCCGCCTGGTCGAGCTGCCGGTCGGCGCCGCCGAGGACCGGGTGGTCGGCTCGCTCGACCTGGAACGCGCCCTCGCCGAGGGGGTACGCGCCTACGAGCCCGGCCTGCTCGCCGCCGCTCACCGCGGCGTGCTCTACGTCGACGAGGTCAACCTGCTCCACGACCACCTGGTCGACCTGCTCCTGGACGCCGCCGCGATGGGCCGCTGCCACGTCGAGCGGGAGGGCGTCTCGGTCAGCCACGCCGCCCGGTTCCTGCTGGTCGGCACCATGAACCCGGAGGAGGGGGAGCTGCGCCCGCAGCTGCTCGACCGGTTCGGGCTCACCGTCGAGGTGGCCGCCAGCCGTGACCCCGCCGTACGCGTCGAGGTGGTCCGCCGCCGGCTCGCCGCCGACGCCGACCCGGCCGGCTTCGCCGCCCGCTGGGCCGACGCGGACGCCGAGGTGGCCCGCCGGGTCGCCGCCGCCCGCCACCGGTTGCCCGCCGTGGCGCTGCCCGACGCGGCGCTGCGCCAGATCGCCGAGGTCTGCGCCGCGTTCGACGTGGACGGCATGCGGGCCGACATCGTCACCGCGCGGACCGCCGTCGCCCACGCCGCCTGGCAGGGCCGGGACCGGGTGGCCGTCGAGGACGTCCGGGTCGCCGCCCGGCTCGCCCTGCCGCACCGCCGCCGGCGGGACCCCTTCGACACGCCGGGCCTCGACGAGCAGCGCCTGGACGAGGCGCTGCGCCGGGCCCGGGACGAGCACCCGGACGACGACCCGGACGACGACGGGCCGGGCGGCGGATCCCGCCCGGACGGCGGTCCCGGCGGGCCGGCCGGCGGCCCCACCGACGGCCTGGGCGGGGGAGCCGAGGGCGGGGCGCCCGACGGGCGGGGCTCGGGCGAGCGCCCGGGTGCGCCGGATGACGGGCGACGGGACGGCCGGTGGCTGGTCAACGGCCGGGACGGCCAGCCCGGCGGGTCCGGCGACGACGGCCGCGGCGGGGTCGAGCGCGACGACCGGTTCACCCGGTCGGGCGGCGACGGCTGGGGCGGGTCCGGCGGCGACGCGTCCGCTTCCGACGGGCCCGGCCGAGCGGGCGACGCCGACGGGTCCGGCGGTGACCCCGACGCCGATCGGCGCGGCCGCGCGGGTGATGACGCTCCGGGCCAGGGCGCCGACCGGAACGGGCCGGGTGCCCGGCGGGCCCGGTCCGCTGGCCGGCCGGGGGAGCCGGACGGCGCCGGGCGGCCCGGCACGGTGGCCGTACCCGATCGGGGGCTGCGGGCGCGGCTGCTGACCGCGCCCGGAGTTGGCGAGGGGGTGCCCGGCCGGCGCTCCCGGGCGCGCACCGGGCGCGGCCGGACCACGGGCGCCCGGGTGCCCGCCGGACGGCCCGGCGCGCTGCACCTGCCGGCCACCGTCCGGGCCGCGGCCCCGCACCAGGCCGCCCGTGGCCGGCACGGCGGGCCGCTGCGGCTACAGCCGGACGACGTGCGCGAGGCGGTCCGCGAGGGACGCGAGGGAAACCTCGTCCTGTTCCTGGTCGACGCCAGCGGGTCGATGGGCGCCCGGCAGCGGATGAGCGCGGTCAAGGGGGCCGTGCTCGCCCTGCTCACCGACGCGTACCAGCGCCGGGACAAGGTGGCCGTGGTCGCCTTCCGGGGCGCCGGGGCGCACACCCTGCTGCCGGCCACCTCCTCGGTGCTGGCCGCCTCGACCCGGCTGGGCGAGCTGCCCACCGGTGGGCGTACCCCGCTCGCCGAGGGACTGCTCGCGGCGGCCGAGCTGCTCCGGGTGGAGCGGCTGCGCGACCCGAAGCGGCGTCCGCTGGTCCTGGTCGTCACCGACGGGCGGGCCACCGCTGGTGCGCGCCCGCTCGACCGGGCCGCCCGGGCAGCCGCGGTGCTCGCCGCGACCGGCGCGCCCTGCGTGGTCGTCGACTGCGAGTCCGGCCCGGTCCGCCTCGGCCTGGCCCGCCGCCTCGCCGCCCAGCTCCGCGCCCCCCACCACCCCCTAGCCGCCCTGACCACGGATCCGCTCGTCGGCCTCGCCGCCGCCGGCCCGACCCCCAGGAGTGCCCGCTGATGCCGCAGGGGAAGCCGACCCACGTGCCCGCCGACGGGCTGACCACCCGGCAGCGGCGGAACCGGCCGCTGCTCATCGTCCACACCGGACAGATGAAGGGGAAGTCGACCGCGGCCTTCGGGCTGGCGCTGCGGGCCTGGACGGCCGGGCTGCCGATCGGCGTGTTCCAGTTTGTCAAGAGCGCCAAGTGGCGGGTGGGGGAGGAGAACGCCTTCCGCGCCCTCGGCGAACTGCACGCGCGCACCGGCCAGGGCGCCCCGGTGACCTGGCACAAGATGGGCGAGGGCTGGTCCTGGATCCAGCGCGGCGAGGCCGCCGACCACGCCGCCGACGCCCGGGAGGGCTGGCGGCAGATCCAGCGCGACCTGGCCGCCCAGCGCTACGGCCTCTACGTGCTCGACGAGTTCACCTACCCGATGACGTGGGGCTGGGTCGACATCGACGAGGTGGTCGAGACGCTGCGCAACCGGCCCGGCTTCCAGCACGTGGTGATCACCGGCCGGCACGCCGACCCGCGCCTGGTCGAGGCGGCCGACCTGGTCGCCGAACTGGTCAAGGTCAAGCATCCGATGGACGCCGGCCAGAAGGGCCAGAAGGGCATCGAATGGTGACCCCGCCGCCCGGCCCGGCGGACCCGTGGGCGCTGCCCCGGCTGGTCGTCGCCGCCCCGGCCAGCGGACACGGCAAGACCACCGTGGCCACCGGGCTGCTCGCCGCGCTGCGCCGCCGGGGCCTCGCGGTCAGCCCGCACAAGGTCGGCCCCGACTACATCGACCCCGGCTACCACGCCCTCGCCGCCGGCCGCCCCGGCCGCAACCTCGACCCCTGGCTGGTCGGGCCGGAGCGGATCGCCCCGCTGCTGCGCCACGGCGCCAGCGTCCCCACCCCCGCCGACGTCGCCGTCGTCGAGGGGGTGATGGGGCTGCACGACGGCGCCGTGGGGCGCGGCGCGTACGCCTCCACCGCGCACGTCGCCCGGCTCGTCGCGGCGCCGGTGCTGCTGGTCCTGGACACCACCGCGCAGGGGCGGTCCGCCGCCGCGCTGGTGCTCGGCATGCGCGCCTTCGACCCCGCCGTCCGCATCGGCGGGGTGATCCTCAACCGGGTCGGCTCGCCCCGGCACGAGACCCTGCTGCGCGACGCGCTCGCCGAGGTGGGCGTACCGGTGCTCGGGGCGGTGACCCGGGCCGCCGAGGTGAGCGCCCCCGCGCGCCACCTCGGGCTGGTGCCGGTGGCCGAGCGGGCGCCCGAGTCCGTCGCCGTGGTGGCCGCGCTCGCCGACCTGGTCACGTCCACCGTGGACCTCGACGCCGTGCTCGACCTGGCGCGTACCGCGCCGCCGCTGACCGAGCCGGCCTGGGACCCGGTCGCCGCCGTGGGCGGTCCCGCCGGCACCGCCCGCCCGGTCGTCGCGGTCGCCGGCGGCCCGGCCTTCACCTTCTCGTACGCGGAGACCGCCGAACTGCTCACCGCGGCCGGCGCGGACGTGGTGACCGTCGACCCGCTGCGCGACCCGGGCCTGCCGCCCGGCACCCGGGCCGTGGTGGTCGGTGGCGGCTTCCCCGAGGTGCACGCCGACGCCCTCGCCGGCAACGCCGCGCTCCGCGCCGAGCTGGCCGGGTTCGCCGGTCCGATCATCGCCGAGTGCGCCGGGCTGCTCTACCTCGGTCGCGCCCTGGACGGGGTGCCGATGTGCGGGCGGCTCGACCACACCGCCCGGATGACCGGCCGGCTCACCCTGGGCTACCGCGACGCCGTGGCCGCCGCCGACTCCCCGGTGCACCACGCCGGCGACCGGGTACGCGGGCACGAGTTCCACCGCACCGTCACCGACCCCGGGCACGGCGACCGTCCGGCGTGGCGCTGGGACGACACCGCCCACGGCTTCGTCGCCGGCCGGGTGCACGCCTCCTACCTGCACACCCACTGGGCCGGCCACCCGTACGCGGCCCGCCGGCTGGTCGAGGCGGCGAGCTGGTGAGCGCCGACACCGCCACCCTGACCGGGGTCGGGGTCGGCCCCGGCGACCCGGAACTGCTCACCCTCCGGGCGGTCCGGGTGCTGCGCGAGGCCGACGTGGTCTTCGTACCCGTGCTGGACCGGCACGCCGCGGACCCGGACGCCCCCGCCAGCCGGGCCGAGACGGTGGTCCGGGCGCACGTGGCCGCGGACCGGCTGCGCCGACTGCCGTTCGCGCTGGACGACCGGGGCGGGGTGACCACCCGCCGGGAGCGGGCCTGGGACGCCGCCGCCGAGGGCGTGGTCGCGGCGGTCGACGCGGGCGCCCGGGCGCTCGCCTTCGCCACCATCGGCGACCCGAACGTCTACTCCACCTTCGGCTACCTCGCCGACGGGGTCCGGGCCCGGCGGCCGGCGGTCCGGGTCCGCACCGTGCCCGGGATCACCGCCATGCAGGAGTTGGCCGCCCGCGCCGGCGTGCCGCTCTGCGAGGGGCGGGAACCGCTGACCCTGCTGCCCGCCACCGCCGGGCTCGCGCCGGTCGCCGACGCGCTCGCCGGCCCCGGCACCGTCGTCGTCTACAAGGGCTGGCGCCGCCACCCCGACCTCGTCCACGAGCTGCGCCGGCAGGGCCGGCTCGGCGACGCCGTGCTCGGCCGCGCGCTCGGCCTGCCCGACGAGCGGGTCGGGCCGGTGGACGCCGACGCCGACGACCTGCCGTACCTGTCGACGCTGCTGGTGCCGGCCCGCCGGGACCGGCGGGGAGGAAAACTGTGACCACCAGCGGAAAGGTCTGGTTCGTCGGGGCCGGCCCCGGCGCCGCCGACCTGCTCACCCTGCGCGCCGCCCGGGTGATCGGCACGGCCGACGTGGTGATCTGGGCGGCCAGCCTGGTCCACGCCGACGTGCTCGCCCACGCCCGCCCGGACGCCGAGCTCGTCGACTCCTCGCAGCTGCCCATCGAGGGGGTGCTGCCGCTCTACCGGCGGGCCGCCGCCGAGGGGCTGACCGTGGCCCGGATCCACTCCGGCGACCCGGCGCTGTGGGGCGCGGTGCAGGAGCAGCTCGACCTGTGCACCGCGCTCGGGCTGGCCGTGGAGATCGTCCCCGGGGTCTCCTCGTTCACCGCCGTCGCCGCCCTGGTCGGCCGGGAACTGACCATCCCCGAGGTGGCCCAGTCGGTGATCCTCACCCGGCTGGAGGGCGGGAAGACGCCGATGCCGCCGGGGGAGCGGGTCCGGGACTTCGCCCGGCACGGCACCACCATGGCGCTCTTCCTCTCCGCCGCTCGCTCCGGGCAGGCGCAGGCCGAGCTGCTGGCCGGCGGCTACCCGCTGGAGACCCCGGTGGTGGTCGCCTACCAGGCGACCTGGCCGGACGAGCTGGTGGTCCGCTGCACCCTCGCCGAGCTGGCGGCGACCGTCAAGGCGCACAAACTGTGGAAGCACACCCTGTTCCTGGTCGGGCCGGCGCTCGCCGCCGAGGGCACGCGGTCGCACCTCTACCATCCCGGCCACTTCCACACCTTCCGCCGGGCCGAACCCGCCGCCCGCACGGCGCTGCGCCGCACCCGCGCCGGCCAGCCCGCCGCCGGGCGATCCGCCGACGACCCGGCCGCCCGCGGGGAGGACATGCCCGCTGCCGATCCCGCCGCCACGGCCGGGGACGGTCGATGACCTACGCCGAGCCGCCGCTGCGCGAGCCGGACCTGCCGCGTACGGCGAAGGTCCGGCCCACCGCGCTGCGCACCGGCTGGACCACCGGCGCGTGCGCCACCGCGGCGACCAAGGCGGCCCTGACCGCGCTGGTCACCGGCGTGCCGCAGCGGGCGGTGGAGATCGGCCTGCCCGCCGGCCGGCGGGTCAGCTTCGCGGTAGCCCGCTGCGACGTCGAGCCGGCGCGGCGGGCCGAGGCGGTGGTGGTGAAGGACGCCGGGGACGATCCGGACGTCACCCACGGTGCCGAACTCACCGCCACCGTCGCCTGGCGGGACGAGCCCGGGCTGCGCCTCGACGGCGGGCCCGGCGTCGGCACGGTCACCCGGCCGGGGCTGGGACTGCCGGTGGGCGGGCCCGCCATCAACGAGACCCCGCGCCGCATGATCGGCCAGGCCGTCGCCGAGGTGGTCGACCTGGCCGAGGTCGGCGTCCGCGTGGTGATCAGCGTGCCGCGCGGCGAGATCATGGCCCGGAAGACCACCAACCGGCGGCTCGGCATCCTCGGCGGCATCTCCATCCTCGGCACCACCGGGATCGTCCGTCCCTTCTCCACCGCCTCCTGGCGGGCCAGCGTGGTGCAGGCCGTGCACGTGATGGCCGCCCAGGGGGAGCGGACCGTGGTGCTCTGCACCGGCGGGCGGACCGAGCGGGCGGCCCGGGCGCTGCTGCCGGAGCTGCCCGAGGTGTGCTTCGTGGAGGTGGGCGACTTCACCGGGGCGGCCGTCACCGCCGCCGTCGGCGACGGGATGACCGGGGTGGTCTTCGTCGGCATGGCGGGCAAGCTGGCCAAGCTCGCCGCGGGCGTCCTGATGACCCACTACACCCGGTCCAAGGTGGACCTGTCGCTGCTCGGCGCGATCACCGCCGAGGCCGGCGGTGACGCCGGACTGGTCGGCGCGGTCGCCGCCGCCAACACCGGCCGGCACGCGTACGAGCTGTGGGCGGCCGCCGGGCTGCTCCGGCCCGCGGGGGACCTGCTCTGTCACCGGGTCCGGCAGGTGTTGCGCCGCTTCGCCGGCCACGCCGTCACCGTGGACGTGGCCATGGTGGACTTCGCCGGTGCCGGCGTGGTGGCCTGCTCGGGGCGGTGGGCGGCATGACCACGTCGCCGACACCATCGGCGGACGCCGTACTCGGGACGGCGGCGGAGCCCGCCGGGGCGGTGGTGACCCTCGTCGGGATGGACGCCACCGGCCGGCCTGACCATCCCGCGCTCGCCGCGGCCCTCGCCGGCGCCGGGCTGGTCGTCGGCGCGGCGCGGCACCTGGCCGCCGTGCCCGTCCCGCCGCGCTGCGCGACCGTGCTCCTCGGGCCGCTCGCCCCCGCCCTGCGCCGGCTCGCCGCCGCGGTCGCCGCCGGCACCCCCGCCGTCGTGCTGGCCAGCGGCGACCCCGGGTTCTTCGGCATCGTCCGGCGGGTGCGGGCGGCCGGCCTCCCGGTGCGCGTGCTGCCCGCCGTGTCCAGCGTCGCCGCCACGTTCGCCCGGGCCGGCCTGTCCTGGGACGGTGCGGCCGTGGTCAGCGCGCACGGGCGCGACCTGGGGCCCGCGCTCAACGCCTGCCGGGCGCTGCCCGTCGTGGCGGTGCTCACCGCTCCCGGCGCCGGGGCGGCCGAGCTCGGCGCCGGGCTGGCCGGCTGGTCCCGCCGCCTGGCCGTGGCCGAGCAGCTCGGCACGCCGGACGAGCGGCTCACCTGGACGACTCCCGAGCAGGCCGCCGCGACGGTCTGGGCCGACCCGCACGTCGTGCTCAGCCTCGCCCCGGACGCGGTTCCGGCCGACCGGATACGCGCCGACAACCAGCCCGCCGCCGCGCCCGCCGGGGGCTGGGCGTTGCCCGAGTCCGCGTACGCCCACCGCGCCTCCATGATCACCAAGGCGGAGGTGCGCGCACTCGTGGTGGCCCGGCTGCGGCCCCGCCTCGGCCGGCTGCTCTGGGACGTCGGCGCCGGCAGCGGCTCGGTCGGCATCGAGTGCGCCCTGCTCGGCGCGGCGGTCATCGCCGTGGAACGCGATCCGGACGCGCCGATCCGGGCCAACGCCGCCCGGCACGGCGTCGACGTCCGGGTGGTGGCCGGCGCCGCCCCGGCGGCCCTGGACGCCCTGCCCGACCCGGACGCGGTCTTCGTCGGCGGGGGCGGCACAGACGTGCTCGCCGCGGTGGCCGCCCGCCGCCCGCCCCGGGTGGTGGCCGCCCTCGCCGCCCTGGACCGGGTGGCCCCGGCCGTCCACCTGCTGCGCGCCGCCGGGTACGCGGTCGAGGGCAGCCAGCTCGCCGCCGCCCGCCTCGCCGACCTGCCCGGCGGCTCCCTGCGGCTCGCCGCCACCAACCCGGTCGTCGTGCTCACCGGCGAGCTGCCGGAACCGTCCGCCTGGAGAAAGCCATGAGCACACACTCGAACCTGTTCACCGACCCGTCCGCTACTGGAGACGTTGAGCGGGGACCCCTCCTGGTCGGACTCGTCGCGGCCACCGCCGCCGGCCGCCGGCACGCCGGCACCCTCGCCGCGGCCTGGCCGCACGCCCGGCTCGTCGAGGCGGCCACCACCGCCGACGCGCTGCGGGCCGCCTGGGCGGAGTGCGACGCGGTGGTGGCGTTCCTGGCCACCGGCGCGGTGGTCCGGATCCTCGCCCCGCTGCTCGGCGACAAGCGCACCGACCCGGCCGTGGTGGTGGTCGACGAGGCGGCCCGGCACGCGGTGGCCCTGCTCGGCGGGCACGCCGGAGGCGCCAACGCCCTCGCCGCCCAGGTCGGTGCGCTGCTGGACGCCCGGCCCGTGGTCACCACCGCCACCGACGCGGTCGGCCTGCCCGGGCTGGACACCCTCGGCTGGCCGGTGGAAGGGGCGGTGGCTGCGGTGTCCCGGGCGCTCCTCGACGGCGAGCCGGTCCGGCTGGTCGCCGACGCCGCCTGGCCGCTGCCCGCCCTGCCGGCCAACGTCCGGGTCGAGGTCGAGCCGCCCGCCGGCATCGAGGCGCCGGTCTCGGTCGCCGCCGTTCCCGCCCAGCCCGCCCCGGCCCGCCCGGCGGACGGGCGGCAGCGCGACGCGGGCTGGCGGATCCTGGTCACCGACCGGCTGGTGCCGCTGGACGACCGGACCGTGGTGCTGCGGCCCCCGTCCCTGGTCGCCGGCATCGGGTCCAGTCGGGGCGTACCCGCCGACGAGGTGAGCGGCCTGCTGCGCCGGGCGCTCGCCGACGCCGGCCTGAGCCCGGCCAGCCTGCGCCACCTGGCCAGCGTGGACGTCAAGGCCGACGAGGCGGGCATCCGGGCCACCGCCGGGGCGTACCGCGTACCCCTGGTGACCTGGCCGGCGACGGAGCTGGCGGCGGTCGACGTGCCGCACCCCAGCGAGGTGGTCCGCGCCGCGGTCGGCACGCCGAGCGTCGCGGAGGCCGCGGCGCTGCGCGGCGGCGGCACCCTGCTGGTGCCCAAGACCGCCTCGGCGATGGCCACCGTCGCGATCGCCCGGCACGCCCCGCGCGGCCGCCTCGCGCTCGTCGGGCTCGGCCCCGGCGCGGCCGACCTGCGCGCCCCGCGCGCCGTCGCCGAGCTGCGCCGGGCCGCCGTGGTCGTCGGCCTCGACCAGTACGTCGACCAGGTCCGCGACCTGCTCCGCCCCGGCACCCGGGTGCTGGCCAGTGGCCTCGGGGCGGAGGAGGCGCGGGCCCGGGCCGCGGTCGCCGAGGCCACCGCCGGCCACGCCGTCGCGCTGGTCGGGTCCGGCGACGCCGGGGTGTACGCGATGGCCAGCCCCGCCCTCGACCACGCCGACGACCGGATCGACGTGGTCGGGGTGCCCGGGGTGACCGCCGGGCTCGCCGCGTCCGCCCTGCTCGGCGCGCCGCTCGGGCACGACCACGCCTACCTGAGCCTGTCCGACCTGCACACCCCGTGGGCGGTGATCGCCCGCCGGGTGGCCGCCGCCGCCGAGGCGGACTTCGTGGCAGTGCTCTACAACCCGCGCAGCCGGGCCCGGGACTGGCAGCTGGGGGAAGCGCTGAAGACCTTCGCCGCGCACCGCCCGCCGCACACCCCGGTCGGGGTGGTACGCCAGGCCAGCCGGCCCGGCGAACGCGTCCACCTGGCCACCCTCGCCACCCTCGATCCCGCGCTGGTCGACATGTACAGCGTGGTCGTGGTCGGCAGCTCGCAGACCCGGGTGGTCGCCGGCCGGATGGTCACCCCGCGGGGCTACCGGTGGCGGGAGTGACCGCCGCCCGGGTGACCGTCGGCGCCTGCCAGGGCTGCGGCGCCTGCCTGCTCACCTGCCCCGTGCACGCCATCCGCCCCACCCCCGACGGCCTGCGGGTCACCGACCGCTGCACCGGCTGCCTGGAGTGCCTGGAGATCTGTCCGGTGGACGCCATCCGCGTCGACCCCGACCCGGAGGAGAGCGATGACCTCGACCGCGACGCCACACGGCGACGACCGGCGCTACGGACGGGTGGACTCGTGAGCGCGTGGAGCGAGCCGGGGCGGCCCGCCACGCGGCCCCGAACCGGGGTGGCGCGGTGAGCCGGGTCGTGCACCCGATCGAGGCGGAGTCGTACCGGATCCTGCGCGCGCGGGTGGACCTGTCCCACCTGCCGCCGCTGACCCGGGCGGTCACCGAGCGGGTGGTGCACGCCAGCGCCGACCTCGACTATGTCACCGACCTGGTCTGCGCCGAGGAGGCGCTCGCCGCCGGGCTGGCCGCGCTGCGGGCCGGGGCGCCGATCGTCACCGACGTGTGGATGGTCGCCGCCGGGATCACCCGGGCCGGGCGGGATCTCGTCTGCCCGGTCGCCGAACCGGCCACCGCGGACCTGGCCCGCGCCGCCGGCCTCACCCGGTCGGCGGCGGCGGTGCGGATCGCGTACCAGCGGGTCGGCGCCGGCGCGGTCTGGGTGGTCGGCTGCGCCCCGACCGCGCTGGTGGAACTGATCGAACTGGCGGTGGCGCCGGCGCTGGTGATCGGGCTGCCGGTCGGGTTCGTCGGGGCCGCCGAGTCCAAGGCGGCGCTGCGGGCCAGCGGCCTGCCCGCCGTGTCCAACGTGGGGGAGAAGGGCGGCTCGGCGGTCGCCGCCGCCGCCGTCAACGCCCTGCTGTACCAGGAGGAAGAGTGAAGGACCGTACCCCGCTGCTCATCGTCGGGCACGGCACCCGCAGCGCGGCCGGTGTCGCCCAGTTCGCCGCGCTCGTCGAGCGGATCCGCCGCCGGGGCGTGGTCGACGACGTCGACGGCGGCTTCATCGAGCTGTCCCGTCCGCCGCTCACCGACGCGGTCGGCGCGCTGGTCGGGCGGGGGCATCGGCACCTGGTCGCGCTGCCCCTGGTGCTGGCCGCGGCCGGGCACGGCAAGGGCGACATCCCCGCCGCCCTCGCGCGGGAGCGGCAGCGCCACCCCGGCCTGCGGTACGCGTACGGCCGGCCGCTCGGGCCGCACCCGCTGCTGCACGACACCCTGGCCGACCGGATCGACGCGGCGCTGGCCGGCGCCGACCGGGCCGGCACCTGGGTCGCCCTGATCGGGCGGGGCTCCACCGACCCGGACGCCAACGCCGAGGTCGCGAAGGTGGCCCGGCTGCTCTGGGAGGGGCGCGGTTACGCCGGCGTCGAACCGGGCTTCATCTCGCTCGCCGAGCCGTCCGTGCCCGTCGTGCTGGAGCGGTTGCGCCGGCTCGGCGCCCGCCGGATCGTGGTCGCCCCGTACTTCCTCTTCGCCGGGGTTCTGCCGGACCGGATCGCGGCGCAGGCCCGGGAGTTCGCCGTCGACCACCCGGGGCTGGACGTCCGCGTCGCCGACCTGATCGGCGACTGCGACCCCCTGGCGGACCTGGTGCTGGAACGGCACGCCGAGGCGCTGCGCGGGGACATCCGGATGAACTGCGACACCTGCGCGTACCGGGTGGCGCTGCCCGGGTTCGTCGACAAGGTGGGCCGGCCGCAGACCCCGCACCACCACCCCGACGACCCGGCCGACGGGTCCGGCCACCACCACCATCCCCATCACGACCACCACCACGAGCCGGCGCTGCGTCCCGGCCAGGTCGCCGTCGTGGGCGGCGGCCCCGGCCCCGACGACCTGATCACCGTACGCGGGCAGGCGCTGCTGGACGCCGCGGACGTGGTGGTGGCCGACCGGCTCGCCCCGGCCGGGCTGCTGCGCCGGCTGCGCCCCGGCGTGCTGCTGGTGGACGCGGCCAAGGTGCCCCGCGGGCCGTCGATGGCGCAGGACGCCATCAACGACACGCTGATCGCGCACGCCCGGGCCGGGAAGCGGGTGGTCCGCCTCAAGGGCGGCGACCCGTACGTCTTCGGGCGCGGCCACGAGGAGGTGCTGGCCTGCGCGGCGGCCGGGGTGCAGATCGTGCTGGTCCCCGGGGTGAGCAGCGCCGTCGCCGCCCCCGCCCTGGCCGGGGTGCCGGTGACCCACCGCGGGGTGGCGCACGACGTCACCGTGGTCTCGGGGCACCTGCCGCCCGGGCACCCGGACTCCCTGGTGGACTGGGTGGCGCTGGCCCGCGCCCGGGGCACGGTGGTGCTGCTGATGGCGGTGGAGACCATCGCGAAGATCGCGGCGGCGCTGGTCGAACACGGCCGCGCCCCGGACACCCCGGTGCTGGTGGTCCGGGACGCCGGGCAACCCGGCCAGCGGACCTGGTCGTCGCGGCTGGACGAGGTGGGCGGGCTCGCCGCCCGGGAGGACATCGCGCCGCCGGCGGTGTTCGTCGTCGGCCCGGTGGTCGACCTGCGGCTGGCCGGCGGGCCGGCCGGCCCGGTTCCGTAGTCCGGGCCGGCCGCCCCCGAGGCGGATGGGTTGCCGCCCATCCGCCGTCCCCGCCGGTCAGGTACGGACACCCGGCGCCGAGCGGAGCACGGCGGTGAACGCCGCGATCCGCTCGGCGCCGGCGACCCGGTTCCGGGTCATGCCCACGCCGAGTCGGCCCGCCCGACGGTCACCGTGGCCGCGTGGCCGGTCACCACGACCGCGCCCGCCCCCATGCCCGGCCGGCGTGGGCCGGGCCGCCTGATCGTCGTCACTCGCCGTCCCCCCATCAGAGGTCGCCGGAGCGGTCCCTGCCGGCCGCGCCCACGCCCAGGACGGCCCAGGCGTCCGGCCGGCGGCACGAGCCTGCCTTCCCGCCCGTGCAGCCTCCTTGCAACCGGCTTGCAACGGGTGCACCGCGGACCGGCATACTCCGGCAGCGGGGAGGTTGGCCGATGGAGTTCCGGATCCTGGGCGCGGTGGAGGTGTGGTCCGAGCAGACCCGCGTCGACGTCGGTGGGCGACAACCGCGGCTCGTTCTCGCGGCGCTGCTGCTGGAGCCGGACCGGGTCGTACCGGTCGACCGGCTGATCGACCTGGTCTGGGGCGAGTCGCCGCCGCCGAGCGCCCGAGGCACCCTGCAGGCGCTGGTCTCCCGGCTGCGTACCGTCCTCCGCCGGATCGGCGCGCCGGTGGAGATCGTGAGCCGCGGTGCCGGCTACCTCGTGCGGGTGGACCCCGACACGGTCGACGCGCACCGGTTCACCGCGCTGACCGCGCGGGCCCGGACCGCCGGCGACGAGGCCGCGGTCGAGCTGCTCGACCGGGCGCTGGGCCTCTGGCGGGGGGAGGCGCTCGCCGACGTCGCCGACGACGACGTACGCCACCGGCTCTGCGCCGGGCTGACGGAGGCCCGGTGGACGGCGGTGGAGGACCGGGCGGAGGCGCTGCTGCGGCTGGGGCGTGCCCGGCAGGTGGTCGGCGAACTGACCGACCAGGTCGCCCGGCAGCCCGGCCGCCAGCGGCTGGTCGGCCGGCTCATGCTCGCCCTGCACCGGGAGGGCCGCGCCGACGAGGCGCTGGCCACCTACCAGCGGGTGCGGGCCCTGCTCGCCGAGGAGCTCGGCCTCGACCCCGCGCCCGAACTGCGGCGCCTCCAGCAGCTCATCCTCCGGGCCGACCCGGCCTTGGGCCTGCCCGGCGGCGCCGGCCGTGCCGCGATCCGTCCCGCCGAGCTCCCCCACGACGTGCCCGGCTTCACCGGTCGGGACGCCGACCTCGCCCGGCTGGACGCCACCCTGCACGAGCCGTCCACCGGCACCCGGATCTGGGTGGTCAGCGGCACGGCGGGGGTCGGCAAGACGGCCCTGGCGGTGCACTGGGCGCACCGGGTACGCGACGCCTTCCCCGACGGCCAGCTCTACCTCGACCTGCGCGGCTTCGACGCCGAGCGGGAGCCGGTCCCGCCCTCCGCGGCGCTCGCCCAGCTCCTGGGTGGGCTCGGCGTCGGCCCGGGGGCCGTCCCCGACGAGCTGGACGCACGGGCGGCGCTGTTCCGCTCCCTGCTGTCCGGGCGGGACGTCCTGCTGGTGCTGGACAACGCCCGCGACGTGGGCCAGGTGCTGCCGCTGATCCCGTCCGTCGGCACCGTGCTGGTCACGAGCCGGCACCGCCTCGGCGAACTCGTGGTGCGGGCCGGCGCCCGGACGCTGCCGCTGGACGTGCTCACCCCGACGGACTCGGCACGCCTGCTGGCCGCGCTGCTGGGTGACCGGGCCGTCCAGGCCGAGGCCGCCGCGGCGGCCCAGCTCGCCCGGCTCTGCGGACACCTCCCGCTGGCCCTGCGGATCGCGGCCGCCAACCTGCAGGCCGACGGGGAGCCACAGATCGCCGGGCTGGCCCGGGAACTCGCCGAGGGCGACCCGCTGGCGGGGCTCACCGTCGACGGTGCCGAGGAAGGGGCGGTGACCAAGGCGTTCGCGCTGTCGTACCGGGCGCTGCCGGGGGAGCAGCGGCGGATGTTCCGCCGGCTCGGGCTGGTGCCCGGATCGAGCTTCGCCGCTGGGGCGGCGGGTGCCCTGGTCGCGGCGGCGCCGGCCGTGGCCGAACGGCTGCTGCGAGCGCTCGTCGCGGCCCACCTGGTCGAGGCGCAACCCGGCGGGCGGTACCGCTGCCACGACCTGCTCCGCCGGTACGCGGTCGACCGGGTCACCCGGGAGGAGGACAGCACGCGGCGGGGCCGGGCCCGACAGCGCCTCCTCGACCACTACCTCGAGACCGCGGACGCGGCGGGCCGCCGGCTCATCCCGCACTTCGTCCGGCTGCCGCGCCCGGTCCCGGCGGACCCGTTCCCCACCACGGAGGCGGCGCTGGCCTGGCTCGACGCCGAGTGGACGAACGTGACCGCGGCGGTGGAACAGGCCGCCCGGCACGGCCCCCGCCGGTACGCCTGGCACCTCACCGACGCGCTGCGGGCCTACTTCCACCAGCGGGGGCGCCGCGAGGAGTGGCTGGCGGCGGCGACGGTCGCGTTGGCGGCCGCCCGGGCCGAGGACGATCCGCGGGCGCAGGCCGCCATGCACCAGAGCATCGCCCTGGTGCACGTCACCAGCGGACGGTACGACGAGGCCCGGCTGCACCTGCTCGACGGGCTGCGGATCGACGTCGGGGACGACTGGCCGGAGGGGCGCGCCGGGATGCTGAACAACCTGAGCGCGGTGCACCAGCGCCTCGGCGACCCGCAGGCGGCGCTCACCTGCGCCCGCCGCTCGCTGGAACTCAACCGGCAGCTCGGCATCGACGGCGGGGAGGTCATGTCCCTGGCCAACCTCGGCTTCGCGTACTGGCAGCTGGGCGAGTTGGCGGAGGCGGACGAGCACTTCCGGGCGGCGCTGGAGCGGGGCGAGCGGGCCGGAGCCCGGTACAACGTGGCCGTCCTCCTGGTCGACCTGGCGAACGCCCGCCGGGACCTCGGCGACCACCACGCCGCCGAGGAACTGTACGCACGGGCCCTCGTGGCCAACCGCGAGCTCGGTTACCGCTACGGCGAGGCGACCGCCCTGGCCGGCCGGGCGGTGCTCTGGTGCGCGACGGGCCGGGCGGCGGCGGCCCGGCCCGACGCCGAGCGGGCGGTGGCGCTCACCCGGGAGATCGGCGACACCGGCACCGAGGCGTGGACGCTGGACGCGCTCGGCCGGGTCCTGCTGGCGCTGGGCCGGCCGACCGAGGCCGCGGCGGAGCACCACCGGGCCCTGGAGCTGGCCCGACGGACCCGGTTCTGCTGGGGCGAGGCGACCGCCCTGGCCGGCCTCGCCGACGCCGGGCTGGCCGCCGGCGACCTCGACGCGGCCCGCGAACACGGCCGCGCCGCGTCAGCCCTGGCGGTGCGGGCCGGCTACCGGTTGATCGAGATCCGGGCCGCGCGCGTGCTCGCCCGGGTGGCCGAGGCGTCCGGCGACGTGGTGCGGGCGGCCCGCCCGGACGAGCGGGCCGGGCGCCCGGCGCGGGAGACCGGGTAGCCGGCGGAGCAGTGCTCTGGCTCCTCCTGGCGACACGCGGTGGCCTGCCAGGCCGGTCAGCCGATGAACGCGCGGGCGAGCGCGTAGCCCAGGGTGGCCGCGCCCAGCCCGGCGAGTACGCTGGCCAGCACGTTCGCCACGGCGTGGCGGCGGGCGCCGGTGCGGGCCAGCCGCAGCGTCTCGTAGCTGAGCGTGGACCAGGTGGTCAGCGCGCCGCAGAAGCCGGTGCCGACCAGTGCGGTCACCGCCGGGCTCGCCGGCACCGCGGCCACCGCGCCGAGCAGCAGCGAGCCGGCCACGTTGACGGTCAGCGTCCCCCACGGGAAGGGCGAGCCGTGCCGGGCCTGCACCGCCCGGTCGGTCAGGTAGCGCAGCGGGGCGCCGAGCGCGGCCCCGATCGCGATCAGCAGGACGGTCACCGCCGCTCCCCGGCACCGGCCCGGGCCAGCACCAGGCCGGCCGCCGCGTCCCCCACCCACACGGCAAGGAGCGCCCCGACCAGGGTCGCCGCGAGGTACGCCAGCGCGATGCCCGGCGCCCCGGCGGCCACCGCCCGCTGCACGTCCACCACGTAGGTGGAGAAGGTGGTGTAGCCGCCGAGCACCCCGACGCCGAGGAACGGCCGGACCAGCGGGCCGGCCGGGCGGGCGGTGAGCACCGCCATCAGCACGCCGATCAGCAGGCAGCCGGTGAGGTTGACGCCGAAGATGGCCCACGGGAAGCCGGTGGGCGGGCGCGGGAAGGCCGCCTGGAGACCGGCCCGGGCCAGCGCGCCGAGCACGCCCCCGGCCGCGATGGCGCCCAGCACCGCCGCCGGGTGGGCGGTCAGTTCCCCGCGGTCGGCGGGTACGCGCAGGTCGACGTCCGGGTCGACGCGGCGTTCGGGTGGTCGTGTCACAGTGCCTCCCCACCAGGACGGGCATCACTGGCAGGGACCGTTGGCGAGCGTGTCGCGGTTCTCCCGGCACAGCCGGGACGGCGGGCCCCACCGCCGGTCCCGCGAGCATAACCCCGCCGCCGGACCGGTCCCGGGCGGCTCCGCCCGCGGTCCCGCTCGCCGCGGTCCCACCGCGGGTGACGGTCAGGCGGCGGCGTCGACCAGCTCGCGGGTGGGCGAGGCGCCGGCCGTCGACCGGCGGGCGTGCCGCTCGGCGACCAGCAGCACGGCGAGGCCGAGCAGGGTGAGCCCGGCACCGGCCCAGATCGGGGCGGTGAAGCCGAGCCCGGCGCTGATGGCCAGCCCGCCGATCCAGGCGCCGAGGGCGTTGCCGACGTTGAAGGCGGCGATGTTCGCGCCGGAGGCCAGGGTGGGGGCGTGGTGGGCGTACTTCATGATCCGCATCTGCAGCGGCGGCACGGTGGCGAAGCCGAACGCGCCCATCAGCACCAGCGAGACTACGGTCAGCGCCGGGCTGCCGGCGGCCAGCGTGAAGCCGACGAGCACCGCGGTGAGCACCGCCAGCACGGTGACCAGGGTGCGGGACAACGACGCGTCGGCGGCCCGGCCGCCGGCCAGATTGCCGACGAAGAGCCCGAAACCGAAGAGGACCAGCAGCCACGGCACGGTCGCGGTGGCGAAGCCGCTCACCTCGGTCAGCGTGTACGCGATGTAGGTGAACGCGCCGAACATGCCGCCGAAGCCGAGGACGGTGACCACCAGCGAGAACCAGACCTGTGGCCGGGTGAAGGCGCGCAGTTCGCCGCGCAGCCCGCCGGTGGGTGCCGCCTCGGTGGCCGGCCCGCGCCCGGGCACCAGCAGGGCCAGCCCGACCAGCGCGACCAGCCCGATGCCGGTGATCGCCCAGAAGGTGGCGCGCCAGCCGAAGTGCTGGCCGAGGAAGGTGCCGAACGGCACGCCGAGCACGTTGGCGATGGTCAGGCCGGTGAACATCAGCGCGACGGCGCCCGCCCGGCGGGCCGGCGGGACCAGGCCGGCGGCCACCACCGCGCCGATGCCGAAGAACGCGCCGTGGCACAGTGCGGCGACGATCCGGCCGGCCAGCATGGTGGCGTAGTCGCCGGCCAGGGCGGAGAGCAGGTTGCCGGCGATGAAGAGCACCATCAGGCCGAGCAGCACGTGCTTGCGGCGGAGCCGGGTGACGGCGGCAGTGAGCGCGACCCCGCCGATGGCGACGCTGAGGGCGTACCCGGAGATCAGCCAGCCCGCGGCCGACTCGCTGACCGCGAAGTCGGCGGCGACCTGAGGGAGCAGCCCCATGATCACGAATTCGGTGAGGCCGATCCCGAAGGCTCCGATCGCCAGGGCGAGCAGACCGCCGGGGAGTGCGGTCGAGCGGTGAGACATTCCGTTCCCATCCGTGTGACAAAAGATTAAGCGCGCATGCAACTACTCGCGCGAGCAACGAAATAGTTGCACGCGCTGCCTATCGGCGCAAGCGTGCTAGCCTGGGGAGACGTCCAGATCACACCGGAGGGGGCGGCATGGGGATCGCCGACGACGCGGTCGAGATCCGCGCGCAGGGCTGGCGCACCCTCGCCGCGCTGCACGGCCTGATCGAGACCGCTCTGGAACGTGCCCTCCAGGCCGAGCACGACCTCTCCGTCGTCGAATACACGGTGCTCGACGCGCTCTCCCGCCAGGACGGCTGGCACATGCGGATGCGCCAGCTGGCCCGCGCCGCGGCGCTCTCCGGCAGCGCCACCACCCGCCTGGTCACCCGCCTGGAAGACCGGGGGCTGCTGACCCGGGTCCTCTGCGCGGACGACCGGCGCGGCATCTACACCGAGCTGACCCCGGCCGGCTCCGACCTGCTCGCCCGGGCCCGCCCCACCCACGACCGGGTGCTCGCCGACGCGCTCGCCGAGGCCGAGCGCACCCCGGAGCTGGCGCCCCTGGTCGACGCGCTGCACCGGCTGCCCGCCGCCCGCTGACCGGTCCTCCGGCAGGCCCCTGACCTGGCAGCGCTCACGGTACGGGCGTACGGTGTGCGGCATCGTCCGGCGCTCGGCGGCGCCGAGGATCGTCGTGCAGGAGGCAACCGTGCAGGACCGCACCCCTCGTCCGGAGGAACTGGAGCCCGTCGAGCGGGCGTCCGTGGACGAGCTGCGGGCGGTGCAACTGGACCGGCTGCGTTGGTCGCTGCGGCACGCGTACGACAACGTGCCGCACTACCGCCGGGCCTTCGAGGCGGCCGGGGTCCACCCGGACGACCTGCGCGAGCTGGCCGACCTGGCCCGCTTCCCGTTCACCGGCAAGGCCGAGCTGCGGGAGAACTACCCGTTCGGGATGTTCGCGGTGCCCCGGGAGCGGATCGCCCGGCTGCACGCCTCCTCCGGCACCACCGGCCGCCCCACCGTGGTCGGCTACACCCGCAACGACGTCGCCACCTGGGCGAAGCTGATGGCCCGCTCCATCCGGGCCGCCGGCGGGCGCCCCGGCGACCGGGTGCACGTCGCCTACGGTTACGGGCTCTTCACCGGTGGGCTCGGCGCGCACTACGGCGCCGAGGAGCTGGGCTGCACGGTCATCCCGGTCTCCGGCGGGATGACCGAGCGGCAGGTGATGCTCATCCGCGACTTCGAGCCGGACGTCATCATGGTCACCCCCAGCTACATGCTGGCGATCGTGGACGAGATGGAGCGCCAGGGCGTCGACCCGAGATCCACCTCGCTGCAGGTCGGCATCTTCGGCGCCGAGCCGTGGACCGAGGACATGCGCCGTGAGATGGAGCAGCGCCTCGACATGCACGCCGTCGACATCTACGGCCTGTCCGAGGTGATGGGGCCCGGGGTGGCGGTCGAGTGCGTGGAGACCAAGGACGGTCTGCACCTGTGGGAGGACCACTTCTACCCGGAGATCATCGACCCGGTCACCGGAGCGGTGCTGCCCGACGGTGAGCAGGGCGAGCTGGTGCTCACCTCGCTCACCAAGGAGGCCATGCCGGTGGTCCGCTACCGCACCCGCGACCTGACCCGGCTGCTGCCCGGCAGCGCCCGGACGATGCGGCGGATCGAGAAGATCACCGGCCGGACCGACGACATGATGATCGTCCGCGGGGTGAACGTCTTCCCCACCCAGATCGAGGAGCTGATCCTGCGTACGCCCGCCTTGTCGCCGCACTTCCAGTGCGTGCTGGACCGACAGGGCCGGCTGGACACCCTCACCGTCAAGGTGGAGCGACGGGCCGGGGTGCCCGCCGACGAGGCGGAGCGGGCCGGAGCGGCCCTGGTACAGCAGGTCAAGGACACCATCGGGGTGAGCGTGGCGGTGCAGGTCATCGAGCCCGACGGGGTGGAACGCTCGATGGGCAAGATGCGCCGGATCGTCGACCAGCGGCGGGGGCGTTGAGATGGCGGAACAGGACGGCCGCACGGCGGCCCACGACATGTTCGACGCCGACGTGGCCTCCAAGGGGCTCGGCATCGAGCTGGTCTCGGCCGGCGACGGCACGGCGGTGGCCCGGATGCGGGTCACCGCGACCATGCTCAACGGCCACGCGATCGGCCACGGCGGCTTCGTCTTCCTGCTCGCCGACACCGCGTTCGCGCTGGCCTGCAACAGCCACGGCCCGGCCACCGTAGCCGCCGGCGGCGAGATCAGCTTCCTCCGTCCGGTGCGCGAGGGCGACCTGTTGGAGGCCCGGGCCACCGAGCGGGTCCGCTACGGCCGCAGCGGCATCTACGACGTCACGGTCTGGCGGGACGACGAGGTGGTCGCCGAGTTCCGCGGCCGCAGCCGCACCCTGTCCCGGGACACGCGGGGCGGCGCGGCCGGCTGAGCCCCGCCGTGTCCCCACCGGACGGTGGACCCGGCCTAAGATCGGGGCATGCGTGTGCTGGTGGCGTCCGCGCCCCTGATCGGTCACGTGTTCCCGCTGCTGCCGCTCGCCCTCGCCCTGCGCGACGCCGGGCACGAGGTGCTGGTCGCCACGGCGGCCGACGGCCTCGCCGCGGCCCGGTCCGGCCTGCCGGTCCGCGACGTCGCCCCGGCGTTCGACTTCGGACGGATCGCTCGCGGCGTCCTGCTGCGGCATCCGCTGATCGCGCGGGCCGAGCTGGCCGGTACGGCCGGCACCCGCGGCGCCGCCCTCCTCTTCGGGCAGGTCAACGACGAACTCGCCGACGGCCTGGTCGCCCTGGCCCGGGAATGGTCCCCCGACGTGGTGATGTACGAGCCGTTCGCGGCGGCCGGCGCGCTCGCGGCCGCCCGGGTCGGCGTCCCGGCGGTACGCCACGAGAACTCGCTCTTCGACGGGCGCGAGCTGGTCCGGGTCACCACGGCACGGCTCACCCGGGCGCTGCGCCGGAACCACGTCGCCGCGATCCCACCACCCGCCGGGGCGATCGCCGTCGCCCCGCCAAGCGTGGTGACCCAGGACGGCTGGCCGATGAGATACGAGCCGTACGGCGGCGGGGAGCTGCCGGCCTGGTTGCGCGAGCCCGGGGAGCGGCCGCGGGTGCTGGTCAGCCGGAGCACCGTGGCCGGTCCCGGCGGGGCGGGCCCGATGCGGGCCGTGGTCGCCGCCGCCGATCGGGTGGACGCCGAGTTCGTCCTGGTCCGGCCGCACGGGCGGCTGGCCCGCTCGGCGTTGCCGGCCAACGTCCGGACCGTCGACTGGATCCCGCTCAACGCCGCCCTGCCGGCCAGCGCGGCGCTGGTCCACCACGGCGGCGCGGGCAGCGTGCTCGGCGCGCTGGTCGCCGGGGTGCCGCAACTCGCCACCACCGGTCCGGGCGACCGCCGGTACAACGCCACCCTGGCGGCGAACCGGGGCGCCGGCATCGCCGCGCCGGCCGGCGGGATCAGCGCTGACGTCCTGACCCGGCTGGTCACCGACACCCAGCTCGCCGCCGCTGCCCGGCAGGTGAGCCGGGAGATCGCGGCGATGCCGCCGCCGGCCGAGCTGGTGGCCCGGATCGAGTCCCTGGGCTGAGCTGCCACCGGCGCGGCTGCCCGATCTGCCGGCGGCCCGGCAGCAGGATGAGCCGATGGCACACATCCTGCTGTTGCACTCCGTCTACGGGCTGCGACCCGCCGTGCTGGCCGCCGCCGACCGGCTGCGCGCCGCCGGGCACGAGGTGACCACCCCGGACCTGTACGGGCTGCCGGCCGTCGACACCGTCGAGGACGGCTTCGCCCTGCTCGACAAGGTCGGCCGGGACACCGTGCTGGGGCGGGCGCGCGCGGCGGCGCGGGACCTCCCGGCCGAGACGGTGCTCGCCGGCTTCTCGATGGGCGCCGGGGTGGCCGGAGCGCTGCTCGCCGAGCGGCCGCAGGCGGCGGCGCTGCTCCTGCTGCACGGCACCGGCGCCGATCCCGAGTCGGTGCGCCCGGGCCTGCCGGTGCAACTGCACCTCGCCGACCCCGACGAGTACGAGCCGCCGGACGAGCTGGACGAGTGGCGACGGGCGATGACCGCCGCCGGCGCCGAGCTGTCCGTGTACCGCTACCCGGGGCCTGGCCACCTCTACACCGACCCCGAGGTGCCCGACCACGACGCCTTGGCGGCGGCGCTGACCTGGGACCGCGCCCTGACGTTCCTCGCCGCCTGCTGAGCCTCGGCGCGGGGTCACCGCCGCTGCCGGTTTCCGGTCCCGCCGCGTCCGGGGCGACCTGCGCGTGTCCGGTCGCCGGCATGGTGCTGTCCCTGGCGCTGTTGTTGCCGGGCTGCGCCTGTCGGAGCTGCTGCGGCCGCTGTCGTCGCAGACGAGCGCGCGTAGCGGGTCCAGCTCGCTGGTTGCGCAGCTCGGTCTGGTTGCGCGCCCCCGGCCGGCGCTGCAGCACCGGATGCACGTGCGGGCGTCGTCCGTCGGAGTGCTCCTGCCGACGCTACGAACTTGATGACGTGAATGGATCGCCCGGCGGGAGGTTGTCCTCATCAGGCCCTTTCGACCTGATGGCGTGAACGACTCAGCCGATGACGGACGGGCTTGAATCGTTTACGCCATCAGGTCGGTAGGGAGTGACGAGGAACTGGTCCGGCGCTCCGGTAGGGCTCGGCAGATCTGACGGCGGGCACGAGGCGGTGCCAGCGGCGACAGCAGGGAGGAGCCGTCCCTGAACGCCGGCTGGCCGGGGGTGGCAAGGCGGGACAGTGACGGCAGCAGGGAGGGGTCATCCGTGAATGCCGGTGGGGGCGGCGAGGCGGGGCAGCCGCGACCGTAGGAGCGGGTCGTCCGGCCCTCATGAAGGCCCGCCCGGCGGGCAGCGACGACGAGGCGGGCAGCGGCGACAGCAGCGAAAGGGCCTCCGGCGCCCATGACGGCTCGCCGGGACAGCGATGACGAGGTGGGGCAGCGGCCACGGCACGGCCCGGCCGTCCGGGCGGCGCCGGGGCGGAGCGGCCCCGTGCCCGCTCCGCCCCGGCGCCGGGCTCACGCCGCCACGAGCGCCAGCGGCCCGGCGGACGTGCCGGTGCGACCGTGCCCCTGTGGTCGCCGCCGTGCGGTTGTCCCGTACGCCGGTCCCCGGCCCCGTCGCGCCAGGGCCGGCGGCCCGACGGCCGGGAGGGCCTGCCGGCGACCGTCCACCGGGGCGCCGCCCGCCCTGGACGGCCCGGTGTGCGGCAGGCCGGCGTACCGGGAGGGGGACGGTGGGTGGGCTGCCTCCGCGGCGCGGTGCGGAGGCAGCGGAACGAGGACCGGCTTCCGGCGGGCGGCCGGGCCGGTTCCGACCGGCGCCGGGGACCGTCCGGAACCCGGGCGCGGCGGGCGGCCCGCCACCGTCGGGCAGGCAGCCGGGGCGCCGGCGCGGGGGCCGGCAGTCGACCGGCCCGCGAGCCCAGCCGTGGCGGGAATGGCGTCCGGGTGCGCCCCCGCGCCGGTCAGTGGGGTCGGTCCCAGGCCCGCTTCCGCCGGTGCGGCCACCGCCGGCTGCGGGGCGATCCGCCCCCGCCGCGCGAACTCCGCCCGCAGGGCCCGCGGCAGCCGGTTCCGGGCCACCCGGGCCACCGTGGGCTCGGCGATGGCGTACCCGCCGAGGCCGGTCCGGCGCAGCAGGCCGGCCGCGACCAGGCTGCCCAGCACCCGCTCCGCCCGACCGTCCGTCCAGCCGAGCAACCGATCCATCGTCGTGGCCGGGAACTCCGTACCGTGGGCCGCGCCGGCCATCAGCACCGCCCGCTGGTCGCCGTCGAGCCGGTCCAGGCGGGCGTCGACCCGGCGGCGCACGGCGTCCGGCACCGCACCAGGGTCGCCGTCCTCGGCGAGCGCCCGGACGTACGCCTGCGCGGCGGCCGGGTTCCCGCCGGTCAGGGGCAGCAGCTCCCTGGCCAGCGCGGCGGGTCGCCCGGCACGGTCGAGCAGGTGCCGGAGCAGCCGCCCGGTGTCCACCGCACCCAGCGCGGGCAGCGGCACCCGGCGACGCTGGCCGGTGGCCCCGGGCAGCAGGTCGGCCCAGCCCGGACCGTGGGTGGCCACCACGGCCAGGGGCAGTCCCCGCTCGCTCGCCGTGGCGAAGAGGCGGTGCAGAAAGCGGTTCAACGCCGGGGCCGCCCGGTCCAGGTCGTCCACCGCCACCACGGTGGGCTGACCGGCGGCCAGGTCGAGGAGGACCTCCCGCCACACCTCGGCGCCGCGGCCTGCCGCGCCCGCGTCCTGCGGCGCCGCGACGAACTCGGCCAGCGCGTGCGCCGCCGCGCCGCGGTGGGCCGGCGGCAGCAGCCCGTCCAGCGCCGTGGCCAGCCGGCGGCGTACGGTCGGGGTCGGGTCGGTGTCGCGGACCCGGGCGAACGCGCGGACCATGTCGGCCAGCGGCGTCAGGTCCCCCTCGGGGTACGGCGGGCAGTGCGCCATGCACCAGCGGACCGGCGCACCATCCACCGTCGACACCGCGCGGGTCAGCTCGTGCAGCACCCGGCTGCGGCCACTGCCGGCCGGACCGACCAGGGAGACCCAGCGCGGCCGCCGGTCCCGGACCGCACGGGCGATCTCCTCGCCGGCGGCGGCCAACTCGCGGCGCCGGCCGACCAGCGGGCCCCGGTGGCGGGCCGGCCGCGGCCGGGCCACCCCGAGCACCCGCCAGACATCCAGCGGCAGCGCCTTCCCGGCCACCGTCAACGCGGCCAGCGGGCGCTGGTCGACCAGCCCGTCGGTGGCCCGTCGGGTGGCCGCGCAGACCACCACCCCGCCCGGCGGGGCGTACTCCTGGATGCGGGCCGCGGTGGTGATGACGGCGCCGCTGGCGGTGCCGTGCCCGCCGTCGCGGGTGGCGGCCAGGTCGACCAGGGCCTCGCCGGTCGCCACGCCGACGCGCACCCGCAGCCGCAGGCCCGCCGGCGCCCGCCGGTCCAGCGCCTCCTGGATCTCCAGCCCGGCCCGCACCGCCCGGTACGCGTCGAACCCGTCCGACCCGTGCGCCCCGAACAGCGCCATCACCGCGTCGCCGACGTACTTCTCCACCACGCCGTGCCACCGCCGCAGCACGCCGGCGACCGTGCCGAAGTACGCGCGTTGCAGCTCCCGGACGTCCTCCGGGTCGAGCCGCTCGACCAGACCGGTCGAACCGACGATGTCGGCGAAGAGCACGGTGACCGTGCGTCTCTCCTCGGGCACCGGCCAGCGCGCGGCGGTGACGGCTTCCCGACTCCCCACGATCGTGGTCATTGGCATCGCACCCACCCTTTCCCCCCGCCCGGTGCCTGACGACCTCCGAAGACTTTCACCACCGGGTTCTCGGGGGATCGGTAGGACGACGTATGTCGACCACCCGCAACCTTTAGTCGCAATGTCGACGCGAGATGTACCACGGTCGCCTCTCGCCCGTAGAACGGTGCGGGAGCGTGTGACTAGGCTGCGAGCCATGGCCAGCGATGTGGACACCGCACCGCTCGTCGGTCGTGCCGACACCGTGAGGGCCCTCCGGTCGGCGCTGCTCGACGACGTCGCGCCCGGGCACACCGCGGCGGTCTTCCTCACCGGTGAGAGCGGGGTGGGCAAGACCCGGCTGCTGGCCGAGGCCAGCGAGCGGCTGCGGGACGCGGGCGCGCTCGTGCTGACCGGCTCCTGTCTGGACATCGGCGACGCCTCACCGCTGCATCCGCTGCGCCAGGCGTTGCGTCGCTTCGACGCCGAGCCGGCCGAGGCCCGCACCGCCTCGGCGGTCCGCGGCCTGCTCCAGGTCTTCGACGAGGAGACCCCCGGCCCGGACGGCGCGGGCGCGCTGCTGGAACGGGTCTCCCGCGGGCTGCAGATGGTCGCCGGCGGACGTCCGCTGGTCCTCGTGCTGGACGACTTTCAGTGGGTCGACCGGAGCACCCGCCAGCTCCTGCTCTATCTGCTCGCCGGCCTCGGCGACCTGCAGCTGTCGGTGCTCGCCGCGATCCGGGCCGAGTCGTTGCAGGGTGCGCACCCGTTGCGTCGGGTGCTCACCGAGCTGCGTCGGCTGCGCTCGGTCCGGGTGGTCGACCTGGCGCCGCTGGACCGCGCCGGCACCGACGAGCTGGCCGCCGCGATCGTCGGCACGCCGCTGGCCCCGGACGACGCCGACCAGATGTGGCAGCGCAGCGGCGGCAACCCTTTTGTGGTCGAGGAACTGGCCCGGGACCTGCGCGACGGCCGCGACGGCCTCTCCGACACGGTGCGTGAGGTCTTCCTGGCCCGCGTGGACGCGCTGCCGCAGCACGCGCACGCGGTGGTGCACGCGGTCGCCGCGGGCGTCGAACCGGTCGAGCACTGGCTGCTGGCCCAGGTGGTCCGGTTGCCGGAGGAGGAGCTGATCGACGCGGTGCGGGCCGCGGTGGCGCACCGGCTGCTGGTCAGTGCCGACGACGGCTACCGGCTGCGGCACCGGCTGGTGGCCGAGGTGCTGGCGCACGAGCTGCTGCCCGCCGAGCGGGCCGCGCTGCACCGCCGCTACGCCGAGGCGCTGACCTCGGCCACCGCCGAGCTGCACCAGGCCCGGCTGGCCCACCACTGGCGGCTGGCCGGCGAGCCGGGCCGGGCCCTGCCGGCGGCGATGGCCGCCGCCCGCGAGGCCGAACGGCTGCACGGGTACGCCGAGGCGCACCGGCACTGGTCGGCGGCGTTGCAGCTGGCCGACGCCCCGGCCGCGGTCGCGCCGGACGGCGACCGGCCGGACCCGGTCGAGGTGAGCCGCGCCGAGCTGCTGGAGCACGCGGCCGAGACGGCGCACCACTGCGGCGAGCACGCCCGGGCCCTGGCCCTGCTCGAGGAGTTGGCCGCGGATCCGGCCGGGCCGGCGACCTGCGACCTGCACATCCGTCGAGCCCGCTACCTCGCCGCCGCCGGCCGGTCGGCCCCGGCGGAGGCCGAGTACCGGCGAGCCCTGGCGGCCGCCGACTGCACCCCCCGCGAGCGGGCCACCGCCGCCGCCCGCCTGGCCGAGCTGCTGCTGCACCTCGGCCGGTACGGCGAGGCCGGCGACCAGGCTCGGGAGGCGCTGGAGCTGGCCGCCGCGGTCGAGGGCTCCACCTCCGAGCTGGTGCTGGCCAGCGCCGCGCTCGGCTACAGCGAGGCCTTCCTGGAGGACCCGGACGCCGGGCTGGCGGTGATGCGCAACGCGCTGGCGATCGCCGAGCGGTCCGGCCGCCCCGAGGATGTCGCCTGCGCGTACCTGCATCTGGCGGAGCTGCTCACCGGTCCGCTGAACATCCTCGAGGAGGGGGTGGTGGTCGCCCGCCGGGGTGCCGAGCGGGTCGCCGAGCTGGGGCTCGGCCGCACCTGGGAGACCCGGCTGCTGGCCATCGCCACCAACGGGCTGTTCCGGGTCGGCCAGTGGGCCGAGGCGGAGAAGGTGGTCGCGGCGGCGCTGCGGCACCGCCCCTCCGGCGCCGACGCGGTGGAGCTGCTGCTCGCCCGCTGCCGGCTCTCCGTCGGGTACGGCGACGTCGAGGCCTCGGACCGGGATCTGGAGGCGGTGGCCACGGTGCTGGCCGGCGGCGGGGCCCGGCACGTGCTGCCGATGCTGATCCTGCGCGCCGGGCTGGCCATGTGGCAGGGGCGGCACGACCTGGCCCGGCAGGCCGTCCAGCGGGGCCTCACCGAGAGCCGCTCGGACGACGTCATCGTGCTCGCCACGCTGGCCTGGCACGGGCTGCGGGCGGAGGCGGAGGCACACGCCAGCCGGACCGTCGAGGTGGACCCGACCGCGGTGCGCCGGCTGCGCGAGGTGGCCGACCGGGTGGCCGGCAAGAGCGAGAAGGCCGGTGCCCCGGTGCGCTACGTCGCCGACGGGTTCCTGGCGCTGTGCGACGCCGAGGTGAGCCGGCTGGACGGCAAGGGCGACCCGGAGCTGTGGGCCCGCTCGGCGGAGCTGTGGGACCACCGCAACCACCCGTACCCGGCGGCGTACTCGCGGCTGCGGCAGGCCGAGGCGTTGCTGACCCGGCGCAGCAAGCCGGCCACGGCGGGCAGGCTGCTGCGGCAGGCGTACCAGATGGCGCAGGGGCTGGGCGCGGTGCCGCTGAGCTCGGAGATCCGTACCCTGGCCGGCCGGGCCCGGGTGACCCTGGAGGAGAGCCCGGCCGCCACCCGCCCGGTGCCCCGGCGCCGGAAGGCGGCGGCGGAGGCCGCGCCGGCGGTGGACGAGTTGGCCGTGCTCACCGCGCGGGAGCGCGAGGTGCTCGCCGCCGTCGCGGAGGGACTGACCAACCGGGAGATCGGTCAGCGGCTGTTCATCAGCGAGCGGACCATCGGCGTGCACGTGTCGCACATCTTCGACAAGCTCCAGGTCCGCACCCGGGTGCAGGCGAGCGCGATCTTCCTGCGCAACCGCCCGGAGTAGACCACGCCGAATACGTCGTTCTACTGATCCGGCCGGCGTACGCCGGCTGGAAGGCTGTCCAGCGTCACCGTGGCGCCCGCGGGCGTCCCGGCCACCGTGGAGGAGAGATGACTGAACCGGTCTGGGGTCCTGTGCACCAGGACATCGTCGGGCTGCTCGCCGACCACCCCGCCGACGTGCCAGCGGTCGTCGACCACCTCACCAAGCTCCAGGACCTGCTGGTCCGGCTGCCTCCGCTGGAGGAGAGCTGCCCGCTCGCCGACTTCAACAAGCTCTACCTGACCATCACCACGAGCGTCCTGAACGGCCTGTACGACGAGCGGTTCACCGACCCGGTCTTCCTGGCCCGGCTGGACGTGGAGTTCGCCACCCGCTACTTCGACGCGCTGCGGTTCTGGACCGAGTCCAGCCCCAACACCCCGAAGGCGTGGTCGTGCCTGTTCCAGCGGATGCGCGGCCCGGACGCCCGGCCGCTGCCGTCCGCCGCGGCCGGGGTCAACGCGCACATCAACTACGACCTGCCGTTCGCGCTGGTCACCACGTTCGACAGCCTGGAGTCCGAGCCGGTCGACGGCAGCGAGCAGCACCGCGACTACCTGGAGATCAACAACATCTTCGCCGAGAAGATCCCGGGGCTGCGCCGCGGCTACCTGGACAACTGGCAGCTGATGATCGACATGCTGAACGGCGACATCGACGACTGGTACCAGGGCGAACTGGTGGAGTACACCCGGAACGTGGCCTGGCGCAACGCGCAGAAGATCTGGCGCTGCCGGCACGATCCGGAGGCCCGCGAGTGTGAGCGGACGCGGCTGGACGACAACGCCGCGCTGCTCGGCCGGCTGCTGCTCTCGCCCCTCGGGGCGTTCCTGCAGTAGCCGGGACGGGGGGTCCCCGCGCTCCGGGGTTCAGGGGGGCGGAGCGCGGGGACGCCGTCGTATGGCACCTTCGACGCCCAGCCGACCCACCTGTCCGAGGTCGGCCGCACCGCCGCCCGCCGCGTCGGCCGGACGCCTCAGCCGCGCCGGGTCCGGCTCCGGTACGCCGCCGCCGCGGCCCGGTTGTTGCACAGCTCGCAGCAGTACCGTTGCCGGCCCGCCCGGGTCCGATCGAGGTAGGGCGCCCGGCACGGGTCGGCGGCGCACACCCCGAACCGCTCCGCCCCGCCGGTCGCGGCGGCCCGGGCCAGAGCTCCGGTGACCGTGGCGGCGAACGGCCCGATCGGGCCGGGCCGGGGCAGCGGGGTGAGCCGCAGCCCGCCGTCCGAGGTGGCCTCGACCACCGTGCCGGCGCTGACCTCGGCCAGCACGTCGTTGAGGGTGGCCACCCGGGCGGCCGGATCGGGTGCGGCGAAGACCTCGTAGAGCCGGGCCCGCAGCTCCCGCAGCCGCGGCAGCTCGGCGTCGCCGATCGGGTCGGTCACCTCGGTAAGGCCGAATTCCCGGCCGGCGGCCCGGAGTCGGGCCACGGAGAGCTGGTCGACCGGGTCCTGGAGCACCCAGTAGCTGTGTAGCAGCGCGACGGCCAGCCGCAGCGCCGGCTCCAGGGGTGGCACCGCGCTCATCCGCGCCTGCTCCGCCGTCCGGTTGCCGACACGCCTGCCCCTCCACTTGACCGATCGTCGCCCGCCATCCTAGCGTCATCATCTGTAAAACGCCTTTAAAAACTTATGGAGGTGTGTGGTGCGACGACTGCCCACACTCGTGTCCACGGCCGTGCTGCTGGTCACCGGCGCGCTCGTCGGTGCCGGCGGGGCGCGCACGGAGGCGCCGGCCGCCGCCGCGACCGCCGGGGGACACCGGGACGCCGTGCTCGTCCGGCACATCGAGATCCCGGTGCCTGGGCAGCCGGCCGTCCGGGCGTACCTGGTGCGACCGCAGCAGTCCGGCGCCGGGCTGGCCGGCGTGCTGGACCTGCACTGGTTCGAGCCGGGTCGGGTCAACCAGGACCGGACGGAGTTCCTCGCCGAGGCGACCGCCCTGGCCGGGCGCGGCGTGGTCTCGGTGCTGCCCCAGCTCACCTTCCCGTGGACGGGCGACCCGGTCGGCGACGCCCGGGACCGGGCGGCGGTGACCGCCCAGCTCGACGCGGTGCGGCACGCGTACCGGAGGCTGCTCGCCGAGCCCGGCGTCGACCGGGCCTGCATCGCCGTGGTCGGCCACGACTACGGCGCGATGTACGCCGCCGACCTCGCCGCCGGGGAGCCGGGGCTGCGCACCGCGGTGTTCCTCGCGCCGGACGCCACCTGGGCGAACTGGTTCGACCTGTACTGGCTCCAACTGCCCGAAGGGGAGCGGGCGGCGTACCGCGCGGTCTTCGCCGGGCTGGACCCGGTGGACCTGGTGGGGCGGCTCGGCGCCGGGGCGTACCTGCAGTTCGCGGGCGGGGACCGGTTCGTCGGCCCGGCGACCCGGGCGGCCTTCGCCGCCGCCGCGCCGCAGGCCCGGGTGTCGCTCTACCCGGGTGAGGAGCACGACCTGGGCGCGACCAGCGTCCGCGACGACCGGCTCGCCTGGCTCGCCGATCGGCTGGACCTGCGGGACTGACCGATGGGGGACCGGACCGGCCGGCCCGGGGGGTGCCGGCCGGTCCCGGCCCGCGGGGTGGGCGGGCCTGCCCGCGGTCCGGGACGCCGCCGCCGCGGTCCCGCCTCGGCGGACCAGCGCTCGGCGGTCCCGGACCGCGTTCGGCGGTCCCGGACCGGCGGGCGAGCGACACACACCGGTCCGGGACCGAGGCCCGCAGACCGTCGCTCTGGTCCCGGCCGCCCGGACCGCCACCCACGCGTTGACCGCTCATGCACACCGCTGTCCCGCGAGGCCCTCGCCCGACGGCTACGCGCTGACGGGCGCCACCTGTCCGACGCCACCGCTTCCGCGCTCGTGCGGCTCCTGCGCGCCGATGCCACCACACCCGACCAGCTCACGCGGGACCTGTCAGACCGGGACTCCGCGTGACAGGACCAGGGCCCGCGATTCCGGTCAGACTGCGCCGTGTCTGTGAGGCGAGTGAGTGCTGCTGTCCGCAAGCCCGCTGTCTGACAGAACCTGACCCGACCTGACAGGACCTGACAGGACCTGACCCGACGGGTGGGCCAAGCAGCTGGTCTCCAGAGAACCGAGGGCAAGTCCAGGTCGGCGGCGCTGTC
>NZ_VSFA01000053.1 GCF_008119785.1 Micromonospora sp. MP36
GAGGCACGGCGCCGCAGTGCCGTCTTGCGGCAGGCGCGGAGGTCCCGATGTTCGATGGTTTCGAGGAGTTCGACATCACCACGACCGGCACGACGATCCACGGGCGTCGCGGCGGCGCGGGGGAACCGGTCCTCCTCCTGCACGGCATTCCCGAAACCCACCTCATGTGGCGGCACGTGGCCCCGACGCTCGCCGAGCGGTTCACGGTGGTCGCCACCGACCTGCGGGGGTACGGCGCCAGCGGCAAACCACCGACCGGTCCGGACCACGCGCCGTACAGCATGCGGGAGATCGCCCGCGACCAGGTCGAGGTCATGGCGAGGCTGGGGTACGACCGGTTCAGCGTGGTCGGCCATGACCGGGGCGCGCGGTGCGCGTACCGGATGGCGTTGGACCATCCGCGCACCGTCACCCGGCTCGCGGTGCTCGACATCATCCCCACCGCGGACACCTACCGGAACGTCGACCGGGAGTTCACCCGCGGCTTCTGGGTGTGGTCCTTCCTGTCCGCCCCGGAACCGGTCCCCGAACGGCTCATCGCCCAGGCCCCCGACGTCATCGTCAACCACATGCTCGACGCGTGGTCCGAGCGGCCGGAGGTCTTCCCGCCCGAGGTCCGCGCCGCCTACGTCGAGGCATTCCGGCATCCCGACACGGTCCACGCCGTGTGCGAGGAGTACCGGGCGTCGATCACCCTCGACTACGCCCACGACGAGGCCGATCGGGGCAGCCGACGGATCACCTGCCCGGTCCTCGCGCTGTGGAGCGGCACCGGGTTTCTTGCCGGCCGCTACGAACCGCTCGAGGTCTGGCGGCGATGGGCGGACGACGTGCACGGCGGCCCGATGTCGGCGGGGCACTTCCTCGCCGAGGAGGCGCCGGAGGAGACGGCATGCCGCCTCCTCGATTTCCTCTCCGCCAGCCCCGCGGCGGCTTAGCATCGCAGAGTGTCACCGGACCGTCGCGGTGCGCTGCGCGCCGCCGTCGCTGCGGCCGCCGGGATTGTCGGACTGGCCGGCTGTGACCAGGCACGCCGACCGTCGGTCGCCCGGTCGGCCCCGTCGGGGACCGGCACCACGTCGCCGCCCGCCTTCCCGCCCCCGTCGATCGCAGGTGCCTCCGGTCCTCCGGCCTTACCAGGGGAGATCAGCAACGGACCACGGGAACGGCCCAAAGTGGCGCTGACCTTTCATGGCCAGGGGGAGCCCGCCCTCGCCCGCCAGTTGCTGACCGAACTGGAGCGTGCCGACGCCCGGGTCACCGTCTTCGCGGTCGGTACGTGGTTGGCCGACCAGCCCGCGATGGCGCGGCGAGTCCTCGACGGCGGTCATGAGTTGGGCAACCACACCGAGAACCATGCCGACATCAGCCGGCTGACCCCGGCCGAGGCGTTCGGTGAGATCAACCGGTGCGCCCAGCGGATCAAGCAGCTCACCGGCTCGATCGGCGTCTGGTTCCGTCCGTCGCAGACCCAGCACGCCAACGCCATGATCCGCGCCCAGGCCAGCCGGGTGGGCTATCCGACGTGCGTGTCGTACGACGTGGACTCGCTCGACTCCACCGACCCCGGCCCACCGCTGGTGGTACGGACGACGATGAGCCAGGTCCGGCCGGGTTCGATCGTCAGCCTGCACTTCGGCCATCGGGACACGCTGGCCGCCATCGGGCCGATCCTCGACGGGCTGCGCCAACGGGGTCTGCACGCCGTGTCGATGAAGGAATTGCTGGCCTGATGCTCGTCGTCCGATGGCGCCGCCAGTCTCCTGGGGCGACGGCGGTGGCCGCCGGCCACCCCTGGTTCCAGCGCCGGCCCGGGGCGCCGGCGCGGGCAACTGGGGTGCAGCGCCAACTCGTGACGGCGTAGGGAATCACCCGATTACCCGGTGCCGTTCGCGCCATAGCGTCGACGGCATGGCCCGTCACCTGTTCGCGCCGGACCGCCCCGGCGCACCACGTTCCCGAGCCCGTGCCGCACGAGGGCGGCTGCTGCCGCTGCTCCTGCTCGCCCTGCTCGTGCCCGCCGCCTGCGACAGCTCGACCGGCTCCCCCGCGTCTGAGGGGGCCGACGCCGGGTCGGGAGTCGACGCGGGTTCGGACGACCTCGGCAAGCTTGGTGGCTCGGTGCCGGGCTGCCCTTTCACCGCCGACCGGGTGTCCGAACTGCTCGGGCAGTCCCTGAAGGACGAGGGCAACTGCGTGTTCGGCGACGGCAAGGGGGTCGCCAGCCTCACCATCACCATGGCCTCCGAGTTCGCCGGCGCGACGACCTACGACTACCAGCACGAGCAGGCCGGTCAGCAGTACGAGAAGGTGGTGGACCTCGGCGACCGGTCGTACCTCGCCGCCAAGGACATCGCGGCCGAGGCCGTCGTGGTCGGCCCCAAGGGCAGCTACACCCTGATCATGAGCAGCTTCAGCATGGACGTCGCGGGCTACGAGCAGAAGCTGCGTCGCCTGCTCGACGCGCTTCCGGCGTGAGGGGGACCCAGATGCGTAACAGGCACCTCGCGGTGCTCGGGGCGGCCGTGGTCGCCCTCGTGCTGCCCGCCGGATGCGGCGGCGCCGACAAGCCCGCCGCGGGCGGGCAGCCGGTCCCGGCGGCCACGGCGGCCGAGGAGACCAGCGCGGCCGCCGAGGACGCCGGCCAGGCCACCTCCGCCGCGCGGCCCGACGCCTGCACCCTGGTGTCCAAGGCGGACGCGGAGAAGCTGGCCGGCACGCGGCTGGACGACGCGGTGGCGGTCCGGGAGAGCTGCACCTACACCGCCCCGGTCACCGGCCCGACGGCGCAGGTCGAGGTGTACGTCGGCGACGGCGCGAAGAAGTACCTCGACATCGAACGCGACCTCGGGCACGAGGTGCGGGCCCTGTCCGGGGTGGGGGACGAGGCCCACGTCACGATGGAGGCGTTCTTCATCAGGAAGGGCGACGTGTGGTTGGCGGTCCGGCTGATGCGACTCAACGACCCGGCGGCAAACCGCAAGCCGCTGGGAGGCCCTCGCCCGCGTCGTCGCCGGCCGGCTGTGAGGCGGCCGCCGCGGTCCACTCGAGGAACGGAGGTGCTGGTCCCGACCACAGGTCCACCCGTGGCGGTGCGTGGACACGCCCGGAGGTGAACGACGACCTCGGTAGGTGGCACGGCTGTGCCATCATCCCGCCATGGACGCCGCCCTCGTCGGCCGTGACGCGACCCTCGAGCAGACCTGGCGCGCGCTGGTGGGCGGCGCCCCGGTTCTCCTGGAAGGACCCAGCGGCATCGGCAAGACCGCGCTGTGGCGGGCCGCCCTCGCCCGGGCCGAGCGGTCCGGCTGGGTCCTGCTGGCCAGCGCGCCGACCGAGGCGGAGGCCGTGCTGCCGTACGCGGCACTGGCCGACGTGCTGCGGCCGCTGGCCGACCGGGTGGCGGCCCTCCCACCGCCACAGCGGCTCGCCGCCGAGGTGGTGCTGCTGGCCGCCGAGCACGACGAGCCGATCGACGAGCGGGCGGTGGGTGCGGCCACCCGCTCGTTGCTCGAGGCCGCGACGGGCGGCGAGGTGCCGGTGCTGCTCGCCGTCGACGACGCGGCCTGGCTCGACCCGCCGAGCGAGCGGGCCCTGCGGTTCGCGCTGCGCCGCCTCGCCCGCTGGCCCGCCACCCTGCTCACCCGCCGTACCGACGAGGCCGGGGCGCCGGCCCTCCCGCTCGGTCTCGACGACGACCGGGCCGGCGACCGCCGGCTCACCCGGATCGACGTGCCGCCACTCGGCCCGGCCGCGCTGCACCGCATCGTGCAGGCGCGGCTCGGGGGCACGCTCAGCCGCCCGCTGCTCGCCCGGATCGCCCGGGACGCCGGGGGCAACCCGCTGCTGGCCATCGAACTGGCCCGGGCGGTGCTGCGGTTGCCCCGGCCGCCGTGGCCGGGCGAGGACCTGCCGGTGCCGTCGTCGATGCGTCAACTGCTCGCGGACGCCCTGCGGACCCTGCCCCCCTCCAGTCGGGACGCGGTGCGCCTGGCGGCGCTGCTGACCGTGCCCACACTGCGGGACCTGCACGCGGCCGGCGTGCCGGCGGACGCGTTCGACGCGGCGGAGGAGGCCGGTCTGCTGAGCGTGACGCCGAGGCGGATCAGTTTCGCCCACCCCCGATACGCCGCCGCCGTGCGCGAGGGCGTCCCGCCCGGCGTCCGGCGCCGGCTCCACGCTGTGCTGGCCGACGCGGTGTCCGACCCCGACGAGCGGGCCCGGCAGCTCGCCCGCTGCACGGTGGCGCCGGACGCCGCGATCGCCGCCGAACTGGCCGCCGCAGCCGCGCGCCAACGCTCCCGGGGTGCGCCCGCGGCCGCCGCCGAATGGTACGACCGCGCCGCCGACCTCACGCCCCCGACGGCCACCGCGGAGCGGGACCGGCGCCGCCTCGACGCGGTGCAGTGCCGGATCGACAGCGGCGACTACGCTGCGGCCGGTGCGGCGGCGGATGCCGCCGCCGGCCAGCTGGCCGGCGCGGCGCACGCGGAGGCGCTGCTGCTCCGCGCCATGGTGGCGTGGTGCGTCGACGACCTCACCAGCGCGGTCTCGCTCGCCCAGCGCGCCCTGGCCGCGGCCGAGGCGCACCGCGACCTGGCCGGGCGCATCCATGCGCACCTGACCCTGTTCCAGGACGCGCCGGAGCCCGCCCGCCGGCACGCCGAGGCCGCCATCGCGCAGCTGTCCGGCAGCGACGAGCACCGTCCGCTGCTCACCGCCGCGCTGTTGCTGCTGTTCTTCCACGAGGTACGCGCCGGGCGCCCGGCCCGGACCGAGCTGCTCGACCGGGCGCTGGTCCTGGAGGCCGGTGAACCCTCCTGGTTGGCCGGGTCGATCCCGGCGATCTGGTGGAAGGCCACGGACGACCACGCGCGGGCCCGGGCCCGGCTCCATCACATGTTGGGCCGGGCCGTGGCGCGCGGCGACGAACCGTGGCAGCACGAGATGCTCACCCACCTGGGCGAGGCCGAGCTGCTGGCCGGCCGGTTCGACGCCGCCGGGGAGCACATCGCGGCGGCGCGGGAGCTGGGTGAGCAACTCGGCACCGGCCTGGTCGGCGAGACCTGGCTGGCCGGCCTGCTGGACGCCTACCGGGGCCGGCTCGCCGAGGCGGGCGCGGTGGCCGAGGCCGGGCTGCGCCGCGCCGACGAGTTCGACGACGCCTGGTGCCGGCGGATCCACCTGCAGCTCGCCGGGTTCGTGGCACTCTCCGCCGGCAGGATGACCGAGGCAGCCGCCGCGTACGGCGGACTGGTCGCCGCGTTGGACACCTCGGGGATCGCCGAGCCGCTGGCGCAGCGCTTCGAGCCGGACTGGATCGAGGCGTGCGTCGGAGCCGGTGACCTGGACAGCGCCCGCGCCGCGCTCGCCCGGCTCACCGAGCGGCACGCCCGGCTGGCCCGCCCGTGGACCACGCTCGGTCTGGCCCGTAGCCGGGTGCTGGTGGACAGCGCCACCGGAGCCGATCCGTCCGCGGCGCTGGCCGCGCTGGCCGCCGCACGGGCGAGCGTGCCGGTGGACGTGCTGCCGCTGGACCGGGCCCGCTGCCTGCTGGTGGCCGGCCGGGCGCATCGCCGGGCCCGCCGCCGGCGGGAGGCCCGCGACGCCCTCGACGCGGCGGCCGCCGAGTTCACCGCCCTCGGCGCCGTCGCCTTCGCCGAGCGGGCCCACGCGGAGCTGGCCCGGATCGGGCGGCGTACGCCCGCGCCGACCGCGCTGACCGCCACGGAGGAGCGGGTGGCCCGCCTCGCCGCCCAGGGCCGCACCAACCGGGCCATCGCCGACTCGCTGTTCATCAGCCCGAAGACGGTCGAGGCCAACCTCGCCCGGGTGTACCGGAAGCTCTGCATCTCCAGCCGAGCGGAGCTGGGCGCGGCGATGGGCAGGCCGCCCGCCCCGCCGCCGGAGTCAATTCCAGGGTGACCGACATTTCCAACACTCGGCGATGTTTGTTCCGCTTACGTCCACTTTCGTCCCCTTTGTCCGATATGCTGGCTCGCGTGATGGAGCGGCTGACGGCCGGTACCGGACGGACAACCGCCCGGGCCGGCCATCGGGCGTCTCACCGTCCGGTGCGATGCTGCGGCACCAGCCCGGAGAGGCGCCGGCCGGCCCGGCCGCCGTCTCGGGCCAACGCCACGTCGACGAACGCGCCCACGCCGCTCTGCGCGACGTTCGACAGACAGGCGATCAGCAGCAGCCGGTGCATGAGGTATCGCGGGTCATCCGGCACGTCGGGATCCAACGGTCGATGGCGACCAGGAAGGAGTGCGGCCAGCAGTTGCGGGTCCACCTCGGGCAGCCAGGCGCCGACGCGGTCGATCTGCACCGCCACGAGCGGCCACGGGTCACGGGGAGCCGGGGCGAACTCCTCGGCGAGCAGCCGGGTGGTGCCCGTGAGGGTCCGGCGCACCCAGGCGCCGGGCAGCCGGGTCAGCCGATCGACCGCCGCGTCGAAGCCCCCGCGATCCATCCGGTTGGCCGCGTGGACGCCGGCCACGACGGCGTTCCACAGCTCCTGCTCCGCCGGGGTTGGCGGCTTCCACATCACCCTCTCCTCTCCCGTGCCGGCCTGGCCGGGCAACCGATCGAACTCCTCGGCACTGCGCGACGATGTCGCCGCCGGGTCACCGCCTGCCGGAGTGGCCGGCACGGGCCCGTAGGAGGGCGAGACCCGTGCCGGCCGCGGTGATCACCCAAAATCACCGTCTGTGGCCGCCGCTGGGCCGGACAGGTGTTCCGGCCGCCTGGCAGTCGTACCGCCGGATCGCCTCCGCCGCCGCGCGGGGCTGCCCGGCTTGGCGGCGTCCGGGTCGGCGCCGCCGGTCAACTCTGTTCCGGCGCCCGCATCGGGGCCTCCGGAGCAGGTGTCGTTTGGTCGAGTATATGACACTTGAAACAGATTACGTCCGTTTCGTGAATATAGCCCGAAGACTAGTTGGTATTCCCCGGTGTCACACCGCTGCCGGAGGGGTGATCGGGCAGCCCCAGCCCGGCCGCCGCCGTGTCGAGATGGTCGAGGAACCGGTGCACGGCGGGGGGACGACTGCGTCCCGCGACGGTGGCGGCGAACACCCGCCGGACGGAGGCGTCGTCGGGGTGCAGCCGGAGCAGGGCGAGGTCGGGCGGAGCGGCGCGGACGGCCAGCGCAGGGATCAGCGCGACGCCCAGTCCGGCCGCGACGCAGCCCAGTTTGCCGGTCCACTCGGCGGCCACGATGTCGATCCGCGGTCGGAAGTCGGCCGGCAGGGTGGCGCGCAGCAGCGTCTTCTCGGCGTCCGCCGAACCGGCGATGAAGGCGTCGTCGGCCAGCTCGCGCAGCCGGACGGTACGCCGGTGGGCGAGCCGGTGCGTGCGGGGCACCGCCACCAGCAGCACCTCATCGACCAGGTGGTGCAGGTCGAAGCGCTCGTCGTCGAGGGGCTGATCGGATGCGGCGCTCAGCACCGCGACGTCGGCGTCCCCGGCAAGCAGGCGCTCCAACAGGCCGGGCGTCAGCCCCTCGACCAGGGAGAGGGCGACGCCGGGATGGGCGGACCGGAACGTGGCCAGCGCGCGCGGCACGAGCGCGGCGACCGCCGTGGGAAACGCGCCGACCCGCAGCCGGCCGGCGGTCAGCTCGCGCAGTGCGGCGAGGTCGCGGCGGGCGGCGTCGAGCCGGTCGAGCACCGCTTCGGCGTGGCCGAGCAGGCAGCGGCCCTGCTCGGTCAGGGCGACGCCGCGCGGCAACCGGTCGAACAGGATGGCCCCGGTCTCGGCTTCCAGAGCGGCGATCTGCCGGGACACCGCCGACTGGGTGTAGCGCAGGGTCCGGGCGGCGGCCGTGATGGACCCGTGCTCGGCGACGGCGCGGAAGACCTGGAGGGCGTGCGGCTGCATCCCGCCATGCTCTCGCGGCATGGCTGGCATGTTCAACATTCGCTGGTGGCATGGCTGGCGGCCCCCCTAACGTTCCGGGGCATGAACGCCATCGCACTGCTGGGCGCGGGCACCATGGGCACGGCGCTCGGCCGCCGCCTGCTGGCCACCGGGCACCGGCTCACCGTCTGGAACCGGACCCCCGGCCGGACCCGGCCGCTGGTCGAGGCCGGCGCGCGGGCCGCCGCCACCCCGGCCGAGGCCGTCCGGGACGCCGACGTGGTGATCACCATGCTCACCGACGCCACCGCCGTACGGGAGACGCTGTTCGGTGCCGACGCGGCCGCGTGCGCCCTGCGGCCCGGGACCCACCTCGTGGAGATGTCCACGATCGGCCCGCACGCCGTCGGCGCCCTGGCCGCACGGTTGCCACCCGACGTACCTCTCGTGGACGCACCGGTCGGCGGCAGCGCCGGCGCGGCGGAGGCGGGCCGGCTCGTGGTGCTGGCCGGCGGCGCGGAGGAGGCCGTCGACCGGGTCGCCCCGGTGCTGGCGACCCTCGGCACGATCCGCCGGTGCGGCGGTTCCGGCCGCGGCGCGGCCATGAAGCTGGTGCTCAACACCGCTCTGGTCACCGCGGTCACGGCAGTCGCCGACGCCCTCGCCGTCGCCGACGCGGTCGGCGTGGACCGCCGTACGGCGTGCGAGGCGCTCGCCAACGGACCGCTCGGCGGCGCGGTCGCCCGGGCGACCACCACGGAGGCCGCATTCGCCGTCGCGCTGGCCGCCAAGGACGCCCGGCTCGCCCTCGACGCGCTGAGCGACGTGCCGGCCCCCGTCCTGCGGGCCGCCGCATCGGTGTTGGCGGCCGCGCCCCGGCCGGACGCCGACATCGCCACCCTCGCCGACGCCCGCACCGTGGGCGTCGCCCCCGGAGACAAGGAGCAATCGTGACCGTGATCCTGGACAACCCCGCGACCGTGCCCGCGCCGTACGGCGACCGGTTCGCCCACGTCGCCCGCCTCGACCTGCCGGGCGGGGCGCTGCTGATGCTCTCCGGTCAGGTCGCTGTGGACGACGCCGGCGCCGTGGTGGCGCCCGGCGACGTCCGGGCGCAGACCGAACAGATCTTCGAACTGATCGGGGCCCTGCTGGCCGCGCACGGCGCCACGTTCGCCGACGTCCTGCACGTCCGCACGTTCCTGACCGACCTCGACGACCTGGCCGACTACGGCGCGGTACGCAACCGCTACTTCCCCGCGCCAAGCCGGCCAGCACCACCGTGGAGGTGAGCCGGCTGTTCCTGGCCGGTGCGGTGCTGGAGGTCGAGGTGACCGCCGCCGTGACCAGCAGCTGAGCCGATAAGGCCCTCCCCCGGCCGGGCTCAGTTAGGGTCGGGCTTGTGCCCGCTGACGACCTGCGGCACCGGGTCGCGTCGGCCCGGGTCGCCCGGCTGGCCACCGTCGGGGCCGACGGCCGCCCCCACCTGGTGCCGGTGTGCTTCGTCCTGCTCGGCGACGTGGTCTACCACGCGGTGGACCGCAAGCCCAAGCGCCACCGCCGGCTACGGCGCCTGGACAACATCGAGGCGACGGGGAGGGTCTGCCTGCTCATCGACGAATACGCCGAGGACTGGTCGAGGCTGTGGTGGGTGCGCCTGGACGGCCACGGCCGGGTGGTGGCGGCCCCGACGGAGGAGGCCACCGCCCGGGCGGCGTTGCGCGACAAGTATCCGCAGTACGTGGATCGGCCGCCGGACGGGCCGGTCGTCGCGGTCACGGTGATCCGGTGGTCGGCGTGGTCGGCCGCCGAGGGGACGGCGGATCCGGCCGCGTGACCCTCAGCCGCGCCGTCGACGGGTCACCGGCCGGGGGCGAGGGCGTCGAGCACCTCGTCGGCCCGGCGCAACGACGCGTATGGGTCGGCCCGGGGTGAGCCGATCTCCGGGTCGAAGTTGAGGTCGAGGAACAGCTCCGTGATACCGGCCGCGGCGAGCCCGCCGACATCCGAGCGGATCTGGTCGAGCGTGCCGGTGAGGGGCTCGCGGTCTGGCAGTCCGGCCGTCCGTACCCGCACCGCGCCGCGGCAGACGAACCGCAGCGCCTCCGGGTCCCGGCCCGCGCCCGCCGCGGCGGCCTTGACCGTCGCGACCGCCTCGCCGATGCCCGTAAGGTCGGCCTGGCTGCCGCTGACCCAGCCGTCGGCGAGCCGGCCCGCCCGGTGCAGCGCGGCCGGCGCGTGCCCGCCGAGCAGGATCGGCGGGTGCGGTCGCTGCACCGGCTTCGGCTGCATCCGCGTCGGCGGGACCTGGTAGAACTCGCCGCGATACGCCGTGACCTCCTCCTGCCAGAGGCTACGGAGCACGGTGAGGAACTCCTCCGCCCGCCGGCCTCGCTGCTGCCTGCTCGCGCCGGTGGCCTGGTACTCCTCCTCCGCCCAGCCGAGCCCGAGCCCGAGGTCGAGCCGCCCGGCGGCGAGGATGTCGAGGGTCGCGGTCTGCTTGGCCAGCACCACCGGCGACAGGAACGGCATGTTGAGCACGGCCACGCCGAGCCGGATCCGCCCGGTGTGGGCGGCGAGGAACGCCAGCGTGGTCAGCGGGTCCTGGACGCTGTGGTAGGTCTCGCTCCAACCCAGATCGGCGGGCACCAGCAGGCGTTGGAACGTCCAGAGCGAGTGGTAGCCGAGCTGTTCGGCCCGGCGGGCCACGTGGATCATGTGCTCCGGCGTGGCCCACGAGCCGGAGACGGGCACGGCGAATCCAATCTCCACCTCGGCACCGTACCGGGATCCGCCCGGTCCGGCGCGCGAACCGGCTCGGATGACGACCCGCGGCCTAACGCCCGACGTAGACGAGATCCATCGTGTCGGTACGCCCGGACCAGCGGAGTTCGAGATGCCAGCAGCCGGCGCGCGGCATGTCGATGATCGACGGGCCGGGACCGCCGGCGACCTCGTGGGTCACCCGGGTGTCGGTGCCGTCCAGCGTCGCCGTGATCACCAGCGTCGTCGGCGATCCCGGGTCGGACGGCGTCGGGGCGGGCCGGGAGACCCAGAGGATCTTGTTGTTGCGCCCGCCTTCGGTCGGCTGCGAGAGCGGGTGACCGAACAGCACCGCGACGATCTCACCCTTCGCGCCGAAGACGTGCGGCCCCGCGCTGCTCCCGTGGAACCCCTCGTCCGCCCAGTCGGGCAGGGGTCCCATCTCCATCGGGGAGGTGCAGCCGGTGGCCGCGCTCGGGGAGGCCGTACTGGCCGGAGCACCGGCCGGCGCGCCTGACCGGTCGGCGGTGGTGCACCCCGCCAGCAACAGCACCGACCCCAGCAACCCCCTGCCCCACGAGCCCATCGCACACCCCCGGACGATCCTGCTTGCCGATGACCTGATCTCTGGATCCACTTCGAGGACACCGGCCGGGTCCCCCGGGTTCCGGCGGTCGCTGCCTGAGGTGCGCCGCGCGTCGTTGGCCTGCCGCCACCGGGTCTGCCACCATGAACCATGGCCTCCCGATGGCGCAGCGGGGCGGATCTGCTGGCCGCCGCCCCGGCCCTGATCGCGGTGCTCGTTCTCGGCCTCTACGTCGGACTCGTGCGGCAGCAGGGCGAGCAGCCCCTCGCCTGGGTCGTCGCCGCGCTGGCGGCGGCCGCGATCCTCGCGGGCTACGGTGTGGTCCGCACCGCGCCTCGGCGCAGCTGGGCGCTGGCGGCGTCGGGAGTGCTGCTGGCGGCGCTGGGTCTGCTCGCCATCCTGTCGATCGGTCTGCCCATCCTCATCGCGGGCGGGTTGGCCCTGGTCGCCGCCGCCCGCAGCCGGCGGCGCCACTCCCCCGCCCGCTGAGGCCCTGGGAATATCGGTAGCCCCACCCGACGTTCGGGGCTAGCGTGATCGCCATGTTCGGCACCGTCGGCTCTGTGCGGCCCGCAGGTTTCCACCTGCCGGGTGCCGTCGACGTGTGCGCATGGCTGGCTGATACCCGAAGCTGACCCTCCTCCCGCTCCGGCAGAACCACGGAGGAGGGTGGCCCGGTGCTCCGGCGCTGCCCATTCAGGCGCGCCGTGACGTGCGGTTCTGGCGCGGTTTCCCGCGGAGTGGCACCCGCCCGCGTTCGTCGTCCGCCAGCTCATCTCCAGTGTGGAGTTCCATCATGGCCAAGAGCCAGTTCGTGCGCACGAAGCCGCACCTCAACATCGGCACGATGGGTCACGTCGACCACGGCAAGACGACCCTGACGGCCGCCATCACCAAGGTCCTCGCCGACCACGACCCCGCCGTCAACCGGTTCGTGTCCTTCGACGGCATCGACCGGGCGCCGGAAGAGGTGGCGCGCGGCATCACCATCAACATCGCGCACGTCGAGTACGAGACCGCGACCCGGCACTACGCCCACGTGGACATGCCCGGCCACGCCGACTTCGTGAAGAACATGATCACGGGGGCGGCGCAGGTCGACGGCGCGATCCTGGTCGTCTCCGCGCTCGACGGGGCGATGCCGCAAACCCGCGAGCACGTGCTGCTCGCTCGGCGGGTCGGCGTGCCCTACCTGGTGGTGGCGATGAACAAGGCCGACGCGATCGAGGACCCGGAGCTGCTCGACCTGGTCGAGCTCGAGGTCCGGGAGCTTGTCTCCGAGTACGGGTTCCCCGGCGACGAGGTGCCCGTCGTACGGGTGTCGGCGCTGCGGGCCCTCGAGGGCGACCCGCGCTGGGTGTCGTCCGTCGTGGAACTGCTCGACGCCGTCGACCGGTACGTCCCGGTGCCGCCCCGCGAGCTCGGCGAGCCGTTCCTCATGCCGATCGAGAACGTGATGACGATCTCCGGACGGGGAACGGTGGTGACCGGCGCGGTCGAGCGGGGCACCCTGCGGGTCGGCAACCCGGTGGAGGTGGTCGGCCTCGGCCCGACGCTGTCGACCGTGGCGACGGGGCTGGAAACCTTCGGCAAGTCGCTGGCGACCGCCGAGGCCGGGGACAACGCCGCCGTACTGCTGCGCGGGGTCAAGCGCGACCAGGTACAGCGGGGTCAGGTGGTGGCGCTGCCGGGCAGCGTCACGCCGCACCAGCGGTTCCGGGCCAGGCTCTACGCCCTGACCACCGCCGAAGGCGGACGTCACACGCCGTTCCTCGCCAACTACCGGCCGCAGTTCTACTTCCGCACCACGGATGTGGTCGGGACGGTGGACCTCGGTGACGTGACAATGGTCCTGCCGGGCGACACCGTTGACCTGTCGGTGGAGCTCGGCAAGCCGATCGCGATGGATGTGGGGCTCGGCTTCGCCGTCCGGGAGGGCGGCCGTACGGTGGCCGCCGGCACGGTCACCGAACTGCTCGACTGAGGTGCGCGGAAGGGCCCCTCGGCAACAAGGGGCCCTTCCGGCCCGGCCTGCCCGACGAGCATCGTCGTGATGCCGCGCGCACCCGGGCTTGCATCTGGTACCTAGGTACCGGCTTACCGTCGAGACATGAGCGACCACGACATCACCACCGATGGCGCCTGGGTGCCGGATGCGTGCACTCTGCCGACCACCGACCGGCCGCTGCGGCTCACCGAATTCGATCAGTTCTTCGCCGCATCCGTGCGGGCGGCTGATCGGGTGTCGGCGCAGCACCTGCGGTTGCACCTCGACGGCGCGGCCCAGGTAGAGGACACGGCTCGGGACCTGACCGCCCGTGAGTCGTCCTGCTGCTCCTTCTTCGCCTTCGACCTCTCCCGACCCGGTCCGGACTCACTGACATTGGACGTTCGGGTACCAACCAGGCATGTCGACGTGCTCGACGCCCTCGCCGATCGGGCGGCGTCAGTCCGGGGCCAGGGATGACCGAGGCTGGGCTGCGTAGCGGCGAGTTGGCCGAGGCCGCCGGCATCAACCAGCAGACCCTGCGGTACTACGAACGGCGGGGCCTGCTCACCTCCCCGCGGCGATCACCGGGCGGGCATCGGCTCTACCCGTCCGAGACGATCACCCTGCTGCGGGTGATCAAGACCGCGCAGCGCCTCGGCTTCACCCTCAAGGAGATCGCCGACCTGCTCGACGTCGGACGACACCAGCACGGCCGGCAACCGGACAGCGGCCTGCAGGCACGGGCCAGAGGCAAGCTCGCGGAGATCGAACAGAAGCTGGCGGACCTGACCGTCATCCGCGACACCCTGCGGGCCGCCATCTCCGCCGGCTGTGACGACCTGGTCGCCTGCGCCGGCAGCTCCTGCTGTCCCCTGCCATTCGCTGAACTCGCCGAGAGAAACGACCGTGTCGACCATTGCTGACCGGACTCGCCGCCTGATGCCTTCCGGCCTGACCGGACTCGCCGTGACCGCCTGCGCCGCCTGCTGCGTTCTGCCGGCCCTGCTGGCCGCCGGGGTGATCGGTGGCGCCGGGTGGGCGGCCGCCAACCGCTTCATGCCCGGCGTTGCCGTCGCCCTGGCGGTCCTCGCCGGCCTGTCCTGGTGGTGGGCCAGCAAGCGCCGGCACGCCGCCGGCTGTTCCGGCGGTGACTGCGCCTGCGGAAACCCCGAGGAACAGGGCCGCGTGGAGCTGCCGCTACGGTCCAAGGCATGACGGTCACCCGCTCGATCCTGCTGTTCCTGCTCGCCGCGCTCGCCGAGATCGGTGGCGCCTGGCTGGTGTGGCAGGGCTGGCGGGAACATCGAGGGCTGCTGTGGATCGCGGCCGGAGTCATCGCGCTCGGGTGCTACGGCTTCGTCGCCACCTTCCAACCCGACCCGCACTTCGGCCGCATCCTCGCCGCCTACGGCGGCGTCTTCGTCGCCGGATCCCTCGCCTGGGGCATGGCCGTGGACAAGTTCCGCCCCGATCGCTACGACCTCATCGGCGCAGCCATCTGCCTCATCGGCGTCGCCGTCATCATGTACGCCCCACGCAGCTGATGTCGTGTCGAGCATCATTGGCGCTCCTTGAGCCACTACGGTGCTCGGGTGAACTAGAAGGAATGGGCGGCGTCGCAGGCATTGCGTACATCACCGCGCGGCGGCAGTACGCGGCTGGGAAGCTGCCCGTTCCCCCGTATCGGCTGGGCCGGCTGATCGTGGTGGGTGAGCCGTTGCCTGTGGCCCGGGCGGTTGTGGGGCAGGTGGTGGTGTACGCCCGGGTGTCATCGGCGGACCAGCGGCGCCGCCGTGCGGCAGCGGACCGTGCCCGCCGCGCGATCGACGCCGCCACCGGCGAGGACGGCACGGCGTGACAGTGGTGGTGCAGGCGTACCGGTTCGTGCCGGATCTGACCCCGGGTCAGGAGCGGTCGGTATTGGCGCATGCGGGTGCAGCGCGGGTGGCGTACAACTGGGCCCTGGCACGGGTGAAGGCGGTCATGGATCAGCGCGCTGCGGAACGGACCTACGGGGTGCCGGATGTGAGGTTCCCCCGATAACGCGGAGTCTCGGCGCTACCGGGGGAACCTCACCGCTGGGAGTGGCCCGGTGGCAGGACGCGGAGCCGACCGTAAGACCCGCCCCGGCGAGCCGGTGGCCGTGAAACGTCAAGCCGGCACCACCCACCTGGGTAAGACCGGCTGCTGCGACTCCTCGCCGAGCCAGCACGCGACCGCTCACGCAGCTGCGACGGGTCACCCGATCATCCAGAGCTTCGAACCCGGCGAGTCGTGCTTCTGGGACTACTCCAACGGCCAGTTCTACGCCGCCGGACCGGAGCTGGCCGCCCCGCACTCGCACCCAATCGACCAGCCCGCCCCCGGTCCGCGCGGGGCCGCGTGCCGGGGACTGGAAGACCCGGCTGCAGTCAACTACCCGCCCCATGAATGGGCGGGTTTGCGGATCACTGTCCTCGCTGGCTGTGAGGCTAGGCCGCGTGCGGGCGATTGACTGCGCCCCAGCTCGCGACACCACGGGACGCGATGTTGCGAGCCGCATTGTGGTCGGCGTGGGCAACGACCCCGCACGACCGACAGTGGAAGGTTTCCTGGTTGGGTCGGTTCCGTTTGTCCCGATACCCGCAAGCTGCACAGGTCTGGGAGGTGTACCGGGGGTCGACCTGGACCAGTGGTACACCCGCCCGGCGCGCCTTGTAGATCAGGAACGCGCCGAGTTGCTGGAACGCCCAAGAGTGCAGCGTGACCCGTTGGGGCTTCCTCAGCCGGACCCGGTCGCGGATCCCCGTCAGTTTCTCGACGGCGATTCCGCGGCCGGTGCGTGCAGCCTCGGTCACGATGCTCTTGGCGATGGTGTGGTTGATGTTCGCGGTGTGCCGTGTTTCCTTGCGGCGGCGGCGGGCCAGGAGCCGTTTCGCCGACTTGGTGCCTTTTTCCTGCAACCGCTTCCTGAGCCGCTGCTGGCGGCGCCGGTAGCCGTTGAGCTTGGTTCCGGTGTAACGGGTGTCGTCGGAGTCGTAGGCGATGTTCGCGATGCCCATGTCGACACCGAGGAATCCGTCCGGTTCGTAGACCTGCGGCTCGTCCACCTCAACGGTGGCGTACAGGAACCACATGCCGTCGCGGTGCACCAGGTCGGACTCGCCGACCGGATGGGTTGCGACGGCCTTGATCTGGTCGGCCGAGCCGGTGAACGTGACCTGTTTGAGCCGCCCTTGCACGGTCCAGATGGAGACGACGCGGGCGTCGTGCCGCCACGACAGCATCCTCGCGTCGTAGGGCTGGGCGGCGTCCCAGCGGAATGTGATCGGGTTGGTCTCGACCTTGCGGCGGCGCTTCGATCCGGGCTTGCCGTAGTTGCCGGCCTTGAGGTTGCCTGCGAGCGTCTTGTAGACGTCGGCGACCTTTTTGATGACGTGCTGGGCGGCCTGCGCGCCGAGCCCGTAGTCGTCCTTGATGCCGTGGTAGGCGTGCCGGCGCAGGTCGTAGTTGCGGTAGCAGTCAATTTCCCGTGCCATCACTGCGACGTCGGATGCTGCGGAGTTGCAGGCGCGCAGGGTCGCCTCCAGCGCCGCAGCCTCGTCGGGCGTCGGCAGGAGCTTGACCTGCACCACCAACTTCACACCATCATCGTATCGTTTGGTCTATGTCACCACGATGGACCCCAGACCCGGATGTCCGCCGGGGACGCTCGGTTGTCTCCCACCTTCACGCGCACTTGGTCTTCACCACGAAGTACCGGCGCGGGGCCCTCACCGATCCGATCCTCACCCGCTGCCAGCAGGTCATGGCCGAGGTGTGCCGGGACTTCGGCGCCGAACTGCGGGAGTTCAACGGCGAGGACGATCATGTGCATCTGCTCGTCCACTACCCGCCGAGCGTCGCCCTGTCGCGGCTGGTCAACAGCCTCAAGGGCGTCAGTTCCCGATACCTGCGCCGCGAATTCGCCGGACACCTGCGCAACTACCTGTGGGGCGAGCATCTGTGGTCACCGTCGTACTTCGCCGGATCATGCGGCGGCGCGCCCCTCACAGTGGTCAAGGAGTACATCGAGACCCAGAAACATCCCGGTCCGTGACAGTGTTCCTCCCAGCCGTGAACGGCCAGGGTTCCCGCCTTATCAACCGCTGAACCGGCCAACCTGGTCGACCCGCAGATGCCAGGCATGGGGCGAGCGTCGGCGGAGGCCGACCACTTGCACTCCCGGCGCATTCTCTCCAGATTCACCCACGCCGACACCGCCGCTCGCGATATCCCTATCTCCGCAGCGACAATGCGCGACCGGGCGGGTGCGACAGCGCTCGATGAGCCTGCGGGGCCCTTCCAGGGTGAACGGGCGTTGCGGTGAGTCATGCGGCCGGGACGTCTTCGGCCGACCGGGCGGGTTCAGGGTGGAAGAAGTGTGTCCGGTTGGGCAGCAGGAGTGGGGTGGCGAGCAGGAGAACGCCGGAGATGGTGATCGCGGCGAGGGGGCTGGTGAGCGTGGCGAGGATGCCCCAGACCACCATGAGGGTGGCCTGCACGAGTTTGCTGCTGACACCCCATGCGCTGAGGACTTGGGCGGCATGATCCGCGGGAGTCCGTTGCAGGCGTTCGGTGGCGTAGATCGGGTTGAAGATGCCCATGCAGGTGATCAGCAGGCCCTCGACGACGATCACGGTGACGAGTCCGGTGATGCCGGGATGGATGAACGCGAGACCGAGCGGGAAGAGTGATCGCAGCCAGCCGGAGACGGTCATGACCCGGTGCCGGCCGTAACGCCTCACGAGGCGGGCGGAGAGGCGGGCGCCCACGAAGCCGCCGAGTGCCGGGATGCCGAAGGCAAGACCGTATTGCCAGGCCGGGAAGTGGTATTCGCCCAGCAGGAGGACGGCCAGGAGCGGGACGGTGGCCGTGATCAGGCCGGCGACCAGGATCGAGTTGAGGAACAGGCACCGTAGTGCGCGGTCGTGGAGGATGAACCGCCAGCCACGAAGCAGGTCGGCTCCGCGCAACCTGGTGGCCGGGTCGCGGGGGGCCGCCACGTCGCCTCCGCGGATGCGGAGGACCGCGAGTGCGGACAGCAGATAGCTAAGGGCGTCGGCCATGATGGTGACGACCGGGCCGAGCAGCCCGATGAGCGCGCCGCCGAGGGGCGGTCCGGCCGCGGTCGCCACCCAGCTCGTGCCCTCGAATCGCCCGTTCGCGGTAAGGAGGTGAGCACCGCGGACGAGGTATTTCAGGTACGCGCCGGATGCGGCGGTGAAGGCGATGCTTGCGGTTCCGGAGATGACCGAGACGACCAGCAACTGGCCGTAGGACAGCAAGCCGAAAAGGTACGCGACCGGAACACTCGCCATCGCGAGGAACCGCGCCAGGTCCATCGCGATCATCACCGGACGCTTGGACCGGTGCTCGACCCACGGCCCGAGCGGGATCGCAATGATCGCCGCGACGGCAAGCCCGGCTGCCTCCAGCAGCGAAACCGCGAATGCCGACGAGTGCAGCACTCGAACCGCGATGAGCGGGAACGCTCCGAAGGCGATCCACGTGCCGTACGTGCTGACGGCGTAGGCCGACCACAGCCAGCCGAAACTGGACCCCAATTTCACGCGCACATGACTCCTCCGCAACAACCGATGTTTGGGTCCCGGAATCACATCGGCTGCGCGGGCGCAGGATCAAACAACCGCCTTTCGGCGAGCCACAACGATCAGTTGTGTAGGCATAAGCTGGACCGATGGACACCGAGGCAGTGCGATCGTTCGTCCGGGCGGCCGAGCTCGGGCAGTTGCAACACGCGGCCGACGAGCTGGGCGTGACGCAGCAGGCGGTCTCGAAGCGGGTTGCCGCTCTGGAGCGTGAGCTGGAGGTCCGCCTGTTCACCCGTACCGCCCGAGGGGTCGAACTGACGCTCGACGGCCAGGCATTCCTCCCACATGCACGGAGCATCGTCGCAGGTGCTGATCGCGCCGTCACCGCGGTCAGGCCGGGCTCGCGGGCCCTTCGGATCGACGTTCTGGGCCTGCGAAGCGCGCAGGCCGTCGTTCTGCACGACTACTGGCGGTCGCATCCCGAAACTGACCTCGACGTGGTGACCCTCAGGGTCAACGACCCTCACGTGGCGGCCGCCGCCGTCCAGGCAGGCGATATCGACGCCTCGTTCCGCACCGTCACCGATCCGGCCACGCTGCCGCGCGACGTACAGATGATCCACGCCTTCGACTCCCCGCTGGAACTTCTCGTCGGCCCCAGGCATCCGCTTGCCGCCGCACGAACACTGACACCACCCCAGCTGCGCAAGCTTCGGATCTGGGTGCCGGGCATCGTGCCCCGAAGCGAATGGGCAGAGTTCTACGATCAGCTCGCCACCGCCTTCGACCTCCGCATCGACGCGGCAGGCCCGAACTTCGGTGACGAGGTACTCCTCGACACCCTCGCGGAATCCGCCGACGTGGCCACCCTCGTCGGCGCGCGCGACCGGTACATCTGGCCGACGAACCACGACCTACGCCGCATCCCGATCGTGAACCCGACGCTCGCCTACCCGCTCTCCCTCATGTTCCCCAGCACGAATCCGCACCCGGGACTTCGGGCGATCATCAACCACTTCGCAAGCCTGCCACCGCTCCCCGAGACGGCCTGGCTCCCGTCCTGGGCAACGACAACGTCTAGGCGGTCGCGGGCAGCGCGTACCGTACGCCGGTGAGCTGCTCCGACAGCTCCCACAGCCGGCGACCGGTCTCGATGTCGGTCGCCCCAGCCGACAGGGATACCCGGGTCGGGGAACCGCGCAGTTCGCCCTGACCGTCCGGGCCGATGAACGCGCCGCCTTCGATCCCAGGCGCGACCGCGGCGTACAGCAAGGGCAACGCGCCCTGGTCCGGCGCCTGCGCGAGCGGCTTGGCGATGATGCCGAACAGCAGCCGCGGCAGGCCGGTCGCCCGCATCTGCAGGTTGGTGGCGGTGTACCCGGGGTGGGACAGCACGCTACGCAGCGGGCTGCCCGCCGCGGCCAGACGCCGGTGCAGTTCCCAGCCGAAGATGGCGTTGGCCAGCTTGGACTGGTTGTAGTAGGCCATCGGCCGGTAGCCACGGGCGCCGGTCAGGTCGTCGAAGAAGATGCGCCCCTGGCGGTGGTTGAGCGAGCTGACGGTGACCACGCGGGGGTCCTGCCCCGCGGCCAGCAATTCCAGCAGCAGTCCGGTGAGGGCGAAGTGGCCGAGGTGGTTCGCGGCGAACTGCAGTTCGTGGCCCTGTGCGGTCAGTGTCCGGGGTGGGGCCATCACGCCGGCGTTGTTGACGAGCACGTCCAGCCGGGAAAGGTCGCCGTGCAGCCGGGCGGCGAAGGTGCGGACCGAGTCGAGGTCGGCCAGATCGAGGTGGCATACCTCGAGGCGGGCCCCGGGGTGTTGGGCGGTGAGGTCGGCGACGACGCGCCGGCCCTTCTCCTCGTCGCGGACGGCGAGGATGACCTGGCCGGTACGACGGGCGAGCGCGCGGGTGGCGGCCAGGCCGAGACCACTGGTGGCTCCGGTGACGACGAACACCCGGCCGGTCTGGTCCGGGATCTGCTCGGCGGTCCAGGATTGCTGCTTCATGTGACCAACGCTGCCACGCATGGCAGTTACTGTCAACAAGTGCGGCCTGTGCCATAAACGGCAGGGGATATCATCGGGCGATGGCGTCCCGTCCCGAAGTGACCTTGGCCCAGCGCAAGCGGCAGCTCGTGTCGACCGAGCTGACCGAGGCTGCGCTACAGCTACTCGCCCTCAAGGGGTTCGACTCGGTCACCATCGATGAGATCGTCGCGGCCGCTGGCGTCTCCCAGCGAACCTTCTTCCGGTACTTCCGATCGAAGGAGGACGTGGTCGTCCAGTTCCTGGTCGACATGGGCGCTGACATCCGCGCCGACCTGGCCGCCCGCCCAAGTGCCGAGCCGCCCTCGGTGGCGCTGCGGCACGCCGTGTGGGTGCCCATCGCCGCCTGCGCCGACCACCCTGAGCGCACGCTGCGCGTCGTCCAGTTGATCCTGCGCACGCCCGCCCTGCTCGCCCGCTTCCTCGAGCGACAGGAACAGTGGCGCGACGACCTGGCAACCGAGCTGGCAAGCCGGCTGGGGCTCGACACCGGCCATGCGGTGTATCCCCAGATGGCGGCCCGCATGGCGCTGGCCGCCTTCGGCACGGTGCTGCAAAGGTGGAGCGACAGCGAAGGCAAGGAAGACCCCGCCGAGCTGACCGACCAAGCCTTCGCCGTCATCGCCCCGGCGCTCGACACGATCTAGCCCGCACTCACGTGCGCTGCCGGAATGCCGCCTCCTCTGATCGCCTGGGCATGCTGCTGCCCCGGAGACGTCATGCCCTGACGAGCGGGTGAGTGGCCGGACGTAGCGGAGGCCTGCCATGAGATTCCTTTCGTCCTGCGCGGCGTGCACCGCAACACGAAACTAGTCATTGACAAGATGCTCCGGCAGGGCTAGGTTCGACGAGAACTTGACAGTGGCTAGATTTGGACCTCACCATGACACTCCTCGTCCTGCTCATCGCGCTCGCTGTCCTGCGCGGCCTCGGCGCGCTCGGCGTGCGGCGGTTCGCCACCTGGCCTTCCGCCGCGGCCCACGCGCTGGCGATCATGCTGTTCATGACCGCCAGCGCCCACTTCGTCCCGGGCGGCGTCACCGTCATGCCGACTCACGACGACCTGGTCGCGATGGTGCCGCCCGCCGTGCCGTTCCCGTCCGCCATGGTGTACCTCACCGGCGTCCTGGAGTTTCTCGGCGCGCTCGGCCTCATCGTCGCCGGCACCCGCCGCGCTGCCGGATACTGCCTCACGCTGCTGTTCGTCAGCCTGCTCCCGGCGAACATCTACGCTGCGATCGCCGACGTCCCGCTCGCTGGCGAGCCCGCGTCGCCGCTGTGGCAGCGCATCCCCGAACAAGTCCTCTACATCGCCACGGCACTCTGGGCCACTCGCGGCGCACTGCCGCTGCCATCGCTACGGCGCGCGCCAGCATCCCGAACCCAGCGAGCGTAAGAGTTCGACCGAGCCTCAATCCCTCATTAGACCTCGCCACACCCAACCCGAAGGAGCCTGCCGTGCAGAGCATGGGCCTCAGCACCGAGTCACGGATCATCGCCGGAGCGGTGCTGCTCACGATCGTCACCATCCAGGTCGGCGGCTGGTTCATGACCCGAATCGCCCGCGGGGCGGTGCCGATGACCGACTTCCAGAAGTCCTTCGCGCGCGCCGGGCACGGCCACGCCGGCGTGCTGGTGCTGCTGAGCCTGGTAGCACTGCTCTATGTGGACGCCACGGGCCTCAACGGCGTACTGCTGTGGACCGCACGGCTCGGAGTGCCGATCGCAGCGATCCTGATGTCGGCGGGATTCTTCGCGTCGTCCGCCGGCAGGAACGTCACGGCGCCGAACCGGTTCGTCTGGGTGCTGTGGGTAGGCGCACTCTCGCTCGCTGCGGGGGTGGTGAGCCTCGGCGTCGGGCTGCTGACCGCCTGATTCGCGGGCACCGGACACGCAATCGCCGGGTGGGCGAAATCCTCAGAGCCGACGTGCGGGTGGGCGCCATGCCCAGGAGAGCATCGCCAGCCCCGCGAAGATGGCGGGAGCGATGAGGTTGCTCAGGGCTTGGTGCGTGGCGAGGTGCGAAGCGGCCGCACCAATCATATTGATCATGATGCCGGCATAGGCCCACTCCTTCAAACGGGGCAGCCCCGGCGGCAGCACGACCCCGGCGGCGATGACCTTCGCGGCACCCATGATTGTGGCCAGATAGCTGGGGTACCCCAGGTCGATCATCACCGGGTAGAACGGTGCCATCCGGAGCAGATCCATCGCGCCGCCAACCGCGCATTCACCGGCCACCATCGCAGTGAGCACCCAGTAGGCGCCAGTGCGGTGACGGCGTAGAGCGGCGGCTGCTACGGCGGCTGGCCGGGTGGTCATGATCGCTGGCCCTGTGGCTCCACCGTCCGGTCCGGACGCTGGAGCTGGCGCTCGTGCCATCGGAACCCTCCTATCGACACGGACACGTTTCCTTAATATAAGTACGGTACCGTTTCGATGGAGGTGCGGCAATGGTCAATGGTCCTCGACAAGGCGGCAACCGTCCCACGCATTCGCCGACGACTGCGCCCGCGGCATCGCGCGCCGCGGAACAAAGCCGGGCTGCCTCGACGGCCTCGTCCCGATCCCCGACCGAGCCCCGGGAGCCGATTTCACGCGGGGCAGGCGCACGTCAGCGGGTGCTGCAGGCCGCCCTCCAGGTGCTCGACGAGCATGGTCTCCCCGGCTTCACCATGGAGGCCGTGGCCCGGCGCGCCGGCGCGAGCAAGGCCACCTTGTACCGACACTGGCCCACCGCCGGCGCGCTCATGGTCGACGCCATGGACGCCACGTTCCAGCCCTTCCCCGAGCCCGACACCGGAAGCGTGGAGACCGACGTCGCCCAGTTGCTCACCGCCTTCGTCGCCCTGCTCGAACACACCCCGTTCCCGCGCCTGCTCGCCGCCTTCATCGACGCCGCCGAACGTGACCCCACCCTCGCGTCACTCCACGCCGAGTTGACCCGCCGTCGTCGCGAACCGCTCCTCGTCGCGCTGACCCGCGCACGCGAGCGCGGCCAACTGCCCGGCCATCTCGACCCAGAGCTAGCGGTCGACCTGCTCACCAGCCCGTTCTTCTACCGCCGCTTCGTCGCCCACCGGCCCATCCCTCCGAACCTGGTCAACGACGTCATCGCCCACGTACTCGGCACGACCTGGCGACCGGCGGACCGATGATCAGGCCGCATACACGCCCGGCGCGAGCCGTCAGCTCGGGCACGCCGCCGTCCGGTTCGACCTGACCGCCGGCCCGCTGCTCGCGGTCCGCCTGCTGGCCCTCGCCGACGGCGAGCACCTGCTGCTGGTGACCGTGCACCACATCGTCTTCGACGCCTGGTCGGCCGGACTGTTCCGGGAGGAGCTGATCCGCTGGTACGGCGAGTTCGCCGGCGGCGTACCGGCCGCAGCGCCGGCGCTGCCGGTGCGCTTCGTCGACCACCTCACCGATCCCCGCGCGCTCCCACCAGTCAGACGCCGGTTCGCCCGGTCGCTGCGATCGTTACCGCCCTCCCGCGGAGCGTCGCCGCCGCACCAACAACATGCCAACGACCGTGGCGAGGACAACCAGGACGGCTGCCACCAGCGGAACCTGCCAGGCACCCTTACCGGTGTCGGGGGCAGCCTGCCGTACGCCCCCGTCGGGCCGGGTGCTCTGCTGGTCGGGTCACCGCTCACCGCCGCGGCTGGAGAGTCGCCACTGTTCGGTGCCGGCTGGTCGACCGTCACGTCGACGGTGGCCTTCGCCGTGGCGGGCTCGGTGGCCGAGACGGTCACCGTCCACTGCCCGGGGGCTAGCTGAAGATCGGCGTGGTAGAAGCCGACGCCTTCGGCGGCGGACATGATTCGGGTGGGACCAATCTTCTGACCGCCGGCCCCGACCGCGACCACGGTCATCGCGACGCTCTCCGCCACCGGGTGGTTGTCCTTCTTCCAGGTGGCCACAACATCGATTCCGCCCGCACCGTCGCCAGCCACCTCCAGTCTGAGGCCTCCGCCGTGGGCGAATGCCACGACGGGCGGCAACAGCACGATGGCGAGGGCAGCGGCGCAAGCCAGGAGTAGGCGGCGTCCCGACCTGGCCGCAGCGGTTCGTATCCGGGATGTAGTCATCGATGGCTCCCCTCAGGCTCCGGGTCGGCGTTGAACGCCCCGGTTCCAGATCCAGCCGGCAAGAAGACGTGGGCGTGCCCGTGACCGGCATCGATGTTGAGCACGTCAAGTTGGGTGGCCCCGACGGCCCACGCCCGGACCGCAAGATTCCGCTGCTCCCGCGCGAGGTCGAGCAGCCGGACCCGTTGGGCGCCCTCGGCGCGCAGCGCCGAGTCGTACGTCTCGACGGCCGCCACCAACTGGTCGAGGGCCATCGCGAAGCTCTCCCGGGCGATGTTCGTCGCGGTCGCGCCCGACGGCGGATTGTCGTACTCCCGGGCGACCTGCTGCGCCACCTGCCGCCAGCCTGCCACGGTGCTGGCGGGGGCGAGCGCCGGGGCCGCATCGGGATCGATCGGGACAGCGGTGGCCAATCCCTGCAGCACTGGGCCGAGCCGCTGCGCCGACGACCGCGCCTGCGCGGTCAGTTCGGTGATCTGGACGGCGTCCCGCGCCGCATCAGCGGCGCGCAACTCGTCCACCTTGCGCTGCACCGGGTCGGGACGGGCGACGAGCGCGGCGACGGCCGCGGCCACCAGGGCACCGAGGGCGAACGCCCCCAGGATTCGGATGATTCGGCTCGTCGCCGATCGGGCGTCGGCCGGGGCCGGGCGGCGGGTCGGTGCGCCCGCCACCCGGCGACGGGCCGCCGCCCCTCCCGCGTTGCGGGAGGGGACAGCGGGGTTCTTCCGTTGCGACATCAGCTGCCCAGTCGATCGATCAGGGCCTCGGCGTCACGCACCAGGACCTGGCGGGTGGCGAGGTCGGCCACCTGCTTCGTTGCGAACGACCTGAACTGCTGGAGTACGGCCTTTGCCTCCGCGAGGTCGCCGGCCTCCTCCTCGGCCTTCGCCTCGTCGAGCTGGGCCCGCAGCGCCGTGGCTATCCCTTTGGAGATGTCGCCGGCGCCGTTGAACCGGTTGACGAGCTGCTTCAGATCGTCGTAGGAGGTGGTGACCTGGAAGCGGATCGTCTCGGTCGCACGGTTTCCGGCGTGGTCGGTGGCCGTCACTTCGAGCGTGTGCTCACCGAGCGTGAGCTTCCACAGTGGCAGCTCCCCCACCCCGATGGTCGTGCCGTCGAGGGTTGCCGCGATGGTGGCAACCCCCGAGCCGGCGTCGGCGGCGCTCCAGCCGACGGCCGGCTGGCCGCTGTCACCGTACGACTGACCGTCGGCGATTCCGCTGATGCTCACTGACGGCGCGATGCCGTCGATCTTGAACGTCTTCGTCGCCGCCACCTCGACGTTGCCCGCCTTGTCCGTCGACCGGTACGCCAGCTCGTGCGACCCGTCGCCGGAGACGATGACCGGGCCGGTGTAGGCCGTCCATGCGCCACCGTCTAGCTGGTATTCGGTCGCCGCGATACCCGACGTGCTGTCGGTGGCCGTCAGCGTCACCGCGATGTCGCCACGGTGCCAGCCGGCGCCGTTGGCCGCCTCGTAGGTGACTGTCGTCTCCGGCGCTGTCGCGTCGCGCTTGACCACGACGGTGCCGACCGTCGACGTGTTGCCCGCCTTGTCGGTCGCCCGGTACTGGACGGTGTGCTCACCATCGGTCTCGATGTCCACGGCGTCGGTTGCGACGGCCCAGTCGGCGTTGTCCAGCTTGTACTCGACCTTGCCGACCCCGGAACCACCCTTCTCGTCGGTCGCGGCGATCTTGACCTTCGGCGCGGAGGAGTACCAGCCGTTGCTTCCGTCCGGCGCAGCGGGTTCGACGGTCGCCGTCACGGTCGGCGGAGTCCGATCAACCACGGTGAGGTGGAAGTAGTCGAACTTCGCCGTCCTGGCGGTCTGTTGGTTCGCGCCGAAGGCGAACAGACCCACCTTGGCCGAGGCGAGGGCACCGTTCGGGACACCCGTACCGAGCTCGGTCCAGGTCGTGCCATCGCTGGAGTAGTAGCCGCGGAAGGTGTTACCCGCCTTGCTGACCCGCAGCCACCACACGCCGGTGGTGAGGTTGCTGGCGCTCGGCGCCGGCTGCTGCACCACGCCGCCGACCTCACTGCGCAACTCGATCCGGCGAGCGATCGCCTGGCCGGCCTGGTTGTCGCTGATGTAGTCGAACTTCACGTAGTTGTCGTCGTCCTGGTAGACGAGCAGACCGGCCTGCTGCCATTGCTCGTTGAAGGCGCTGCCATCGACCTTGGTCTCGATGGTCCAGTCGCCGTCAGGGGCGGTCTGCAGGATGAAGTTCTTCGTGCCGCTGTTGGAGCTTCCGTAGATGTCGCCCTTCTCGGTGTCGATCTCGAGATTGCCGCCCGAGACGCGGTACGTGGACGGGTTCGGCCGGACGATCGCGTCCCACCGGCACGCATCGAGTACGGTGCCGTCGAACTCGTCGTTCGGGCTCGGACGTGTAACCGTGCTGTCCGGGGTGATGTGGAACCAGTCGAACGCCGCGTCGAGCACCGGACGCGAGCCCGTCCCGGACAGCGAGATGAGGCCGATGTGCGGGTTGTTGATGCCCGCCAGCGACTTCGTCTGCGCCATCGCGGTGAAGGTCACGCCGTCCGCGGAGTAGGCCGCCCTAAGGTTGCTGCCGTCACTCGTGAAGCGGACGTAGACGGTGTCGGGGTAGCTGGCGCCGAGGTTGGCCGTGTTGCTCTCCGCGACCTCGTTCGGCTGGCCGTTCTCCTCGCGGATGAACTGGAAGATGCGCGCGTTGGCGTCATCAGTGCTGCTGCGGCCCTCGAACACCATCTTGGCGTAGTTGTTGTCGTCACCGTAGAGCACCAGACCGGCCTGCTGGTACGCCTGCCGTGCCAGCAGGGTCAGCTTCGCGGTCGCGGTGAACGGCCCCGACGGGAGTGGCTGCAGCACGATGTTCGGGGTCGTGTTGACGGTGGCGCCGTAGATGTCGGTGTTACTGGTCGGGATGACCAGCTTGCCGTCGCTGACGCGCATGTCCTGGTTCTCCCGGACCACCTTGGTCCACCGGTTCCGGTCCAGTTCCGAACCGGTGAAGTCGTCGGAACGGCCGGCGAGGCACAGGTTCAGCGGCGGGTCCACCTTGATGCTCACGGACTTCAGGGTTGCCGCGCCGCGGGCGTCGGTCACCGTCACCATCGCCTGGTAGGTGCCCGGGGCGGTGTAGGTGTAGGTGGCGTTCTGCGTGGTGGGCTTCGGCGCACCCGCCACTCCGAAGTCCCACGCGTACGTAAGCGGGTTGTCGCCATCAGGGTCGGTCGCCGTCGCCGTGAAGTTGACGGTGAGCGGAGCGGTCCCGGAGGTGGGGCTCGCGGTGACCTCGACCAGCGGGCGCTGGTTGTCCGTCACGCCGCGGCCGATGAAGTCGACCCAGTTCACGTTGACCAGCCCGCCGGTGTCCGCGCTTCCGGCCGGGCGGCGGATCACGAAGTAGATCGTGCCGGTCTCAGCCGGAACGGTGGACAGCGGCAGCGCGAAGTCCCGATACGTCTGCCACCCACCCGTGTTCGGCACCGCCACGGAGCCGAGCAGCGGACCGTTGTCAGCACCCCAGCGCGCCTCGACCGTGCCGCCCTGGGCGCTGGCCGCAGCCGCGCGGACATTGAACGAGGTCACATTGGTCAGGTTTGCCGGCTCGAAGGCGAACCAGTCGCCGTCCTCGATGTAGCCGACGTTCTGATAGCCGCCCTGGGTGTCACCCGTGCTCTCCACCTGGACGCCGGGAGTGCCCCCGCCCTTGCTGTCCGCGGTGCGGCCGGTCGAGGTGAGGTACTCCGCCTGCTTACGCTTCGGCTGGAGAACGGCGATGTCACTGCCGGTCAGGGGGCTGGCGTTCTGGCCGCCCTGGTCGGTGTAGGTCGCCTCGATCACCCAGAACAGGTTCGCGTCGGCGCCGTGGCCCCCGTCGGACAGCGTCTGGATCGTCCCCGCACACGCGTTCTGCTGGTCGAGCGGGTGTGCGTGGGCGTCGTGGCCCAGCGAGGACTGCACCGTCACCTTCGTGCAGTCGATCTCACCGTCCTCGGGGTCGGTGACGGTGACGGAGTACTTCACCTGGTCGCCGAACTCGAAGAACCCTCCGTTCGGGGGCAGGTTGATCTTCACCGTCGGCGCGGTGTTGCCCACCGTGACCCGCACGTTGGCGACCGCGGTCTTGCTGTTCGGGTTGGTCACCGTGAGCTTGGCGGTGTAGTCACCGTTGGCGGTGTAGGTGTGTTCGGGGTTCGGCTCGGTGGACTGGCCGCCGTCGCCGAAGTCCCAGGCGTACGTCAGCGTGCCCCCGTCCGGATCGCGGGTGCCGGCGCTGGAGAACTGCACGGTCAGCGGAGCCTTCCCCGAGGTCGGCGTGGCCGAAGCCTTGACAATCGGTGACCGGGTGCCCTTGAGGTAGTCGATCCGGTAGATGCCCGAGTCGGCGTTGTTGCCGCCGAAGCCCGAACCCCACTCGACGAGATACATGGCTCCGTCCGGTCCGAAGGTGAAGTCCATTGGCCGCTTGAAGTCCATCCCGACCAGCACCTGGTTGATGTCGACGAGCTTGCCGTCGCCGTCCAGTTGCATGGTGAACATCTTGTTCGAGTTCCACTCGGCAAACAGCGCCTTCCCGTCGTAGTACGCGGGCCACTTGCGCTCTGAGGCCAGGTTGGGGTTGTAGTGGTAGACCGGGCCGGCCATCGGAGCGCCGCCCCCACCGATCTCGGGGAACGCCGGGTCTCCGGCGTAGTGGTAGTACACGTCCGCCGCGGTCGCCGCGGGCAGGTTGGTCAGACCCGTGTTGTTCGGTGAGTTGTTGACCGGCGCGGCGCAGTCGAAGGCCGGCCCGGACACGCCGGTCGCGAAGTCATAGTCCCGGTACGGCTTGTTGTTGCCGATGCAGTACGGCCAGCCGTAGTTGCCGGCCTGCTTGAGGACGTTCCACTCGACCGTGTTCTCGGGACCGCGGTTCGGGTTCGCCGAGCCCGCGTCCGGTCCGTAGTCCGCGACGAGCACCCGTCCGGTCGCCCGGTCGACGTCGATCCGGAACGGATTGCGGAAGCCCATGGCGTAGATCTCGGGCTTCGTCTTGTCGGTTCCCGGTGCGAAGAGGTTCCCCGCGGGGATGGTGTACGTGCCATCAGCCTGCGGCCGGATGCGCAGGATCTTGCCGCGCAGGTCGTTGGTGTTTCCCGACGTGCCCTGCGCGTCCCAGTCCGACCGGCCGGCCCGCTCGTCGATCGGGGCGTAGCCGTCCGACGCGAACGGGTTCGTGTTGTCGCCGGCGGAGATGACGAGGTTACCGGCGCCGTCGAAGACCAGGTCCCCGCCGTGGTGGCAGCACTCGGCGCGCTGGACGGGCACGTCCAGGACCTTCTTCTCGGTCGTCAGGTCGAGCATGTCGCCACTCATGGTGAATCGGCTCAGCCGGTCGACGTTCGCTCCGCTCGGCGAATAGTAGAGGTACACCCAGTTGTTCTCGTCGAACTTCGGGTCGAGGGCCAAGCCGAGCAGGCCGCTCTCGTTGGCGGTGAACACGTCGAGGTGGCCGGCCTGCACGGTCTGCTGGGTATCCGGCTTGATGACCTTCACATCACCGAGCCGGTCAATGTAGAAGACCCGGCCGTCGTTGGCGACATTGAGGGACATCGGATTCGACGTGTTGTCGTCGAGCGTGACCTTCTCGAAGCTCGAGGTCAGCGTGGCCGAGCAGTCCGCTTTGACCGTGCCAGCGGCCGTCTGCAGACCGCCGAGGAGCAGCTTGAGGAACTCCGGCTCGGTGTAGGACTGCTCGGTGTGACCAAGGCCGGTGTACCACGAACGGCCGCCGTCGTAATCCTGGCACCACGTGATCGGGTGCTCGGCGCCCATCGCGCCCGCACCCGGGCTGTACGACTTCTCGTCCATCGAGGTGAGGACGTGAACCTTGCCGCGCGGGTTGGTGCGGTAGTTGTACCACTCGTCGTACCGCGTCCACCGCGCCGGCAGTTCCTTCGTCGACGGGTGGGCCGGATCCTCCACCTTGACGGTGGCGTTCTGTTGGGCGGGGTGGGAGTTGAAGTAGGCCCCGACAAGGTTGCCGTACCACGCCCAGTCGTACTCCGTGTCGGCTGCGGCATGGACACCGGCGTAGCCACCGCCGGCCTGGACGTAGCGTTCGAACGCCGCCTGCTGGTCGGTGTTGAGCACGTCGCCGGTCGTCGACAGCCAGATGACGACGTCGTAGTTGGCGAGGTTCTCATCGGTGAACTGGGTCGAGTCCTCGGTGGTGTCGACGGCGAAGTTGTTTTCCTGCCCCAGTTTCTGGATCGCCGCGATGCCGTTGGGGATGGAGCTGTGCCGGAAGCCGGCGGTCTTCGAGAAAACGAGGGCCCGGAAGTCGGGTTCCGCCGTCGCGGTGCTGGTGCCCGCCGCAGCGGCTGGGCCGGTCAACGCGGCCAGGCCGGTGGGGACGGCCAGCACCGCAGCCAGGACCACCGCCCGGAGACGGCGCCATGATGATGCCACGGGTACTCCTTCGGTCGCGCCGCGCAATGCGCGCGGCTAGGGGTGCCGGTTCGTACGAGTGGTGCCGCCGGGCATCAGCCCGGCGGGGCGACCGCGGGAGCTGCCGTCGACAACGCGCAAGAGCCATCAGGCGTCCGCTACGCTTCGAAACCGGTGCTCCCGACTCGCCCGGGTCGGCGAGGGAGACCCTGGACGGGTCGCCCTCGGATCGGAAGTCCTTCGCCTTGTGCCTTCCTCCCTTCGATCCGGCCCGGCGGGCTGCCGTGCCGTGGCAGGCCGCCGGGGTTGGGTGGCACGGGTCACTCGAGGCCGTCACCTCGGTGAGCCCCGGTGTGCGCGGCCGGTCGCTACCGGCCGCGCACACCACGCAAGTGGTCCATGGCAAGTCGGTCGAGGTGTGAGCGGTGGCGCCCACCGGATGAGGTAGGTGGGCACACATCCCTGGTTGCGATACCAGGCCGCACCGCAGCGCTCGAGGCGGGAAGCCACCGGATCTCACCCGAGCCCTGATGTGCTGCTCAGCGAGCGGCGGTCCGTCGCCGGAACGAGCGTGGGGTCCGCCAGGACCGCCTCAAGCGCGACGTGGGCACCACCGCGGACAGCAGCGGTGAAGCCGAGGGTGGACAGTTCGAGCCGACAGCCAGCTGCATCGGGCGCCAGAACCCGCGCCCGCAACTCAGCCATTGCGGGTTCGAGGAAGTACTGCCCGAGGGTGGCGAAGTAGCCGCCGAGTACCACAGCCCGCGGGTTGAACAGGTTGACCAGGACTGAGGCGCCCAGACCGAGTGCCGCGCCGATTTGCTGCAGGGCGGCGAGCGTACGTTCGTCACCGCCCTCCGCTCGACGCTTGATCTCCGCGAGCCGCGGCTCGAGGCCACGAACCGGTTCGCGTACCGGGTCATCCGGGTCCGCGACAGCCCGCAGCAATGCCGCGAGCCCAACCGCTGTCTCCCAGCAGCCACGGCGGCCGCAGCCGCACACGTGCTGCGCGGAGCCGAACGGCATGTGGCCCACTTCACCGCTGAAGCCCTCGACACCGCGAAGGAGGCGACCATCGACGATCACTCCCCCGCCGACACCCACCTCACCCGTCAGATAGACGAGATTCGAGACATCCGGGGACCCGCCCATGAGGTACTCAGCCAGTGCGGAAAGGTTCGCGTCATTGTCCACCCGCACCGGGTAGGTCGGCCGCTCCAGCCGCTCCAGAAGAGCTTCCACCACCGGAACGTCGCGCCACCTGAGGTTCGGCGCGAAGGTGAGCACGCCCTGGGCCACATCAACCAGCCCGGGGATCGCCACGGTCACACCGACCGGGGTCGCACCGCTGTCGGCGGCCGCTCGAATGGCCTCTCGGGCCACGTCGGCCAGCGCGTCCAGAGCACCGTCGGGACCAAGCCGAGGCACATCCAGCCCCATGCTGCTCTCGGAGATGACGTCACCGCGAAGGTTGAGGACGATAGCGGCGACGTAGTCGACGTTCACCTCGAGTCCGACGCCGCAGACGCCGTGGCCATCCAGTTCGACGACCTGGCCCGGGCGCCCGATGGAGCCTTCCCGCAGCACGGTCCCCTCGCGTACGAGTCCGCGCTGCACCAGTTCGGCTACCAGGCTCGACACCGTTGCCTTGTTAAGTCCGGTCTCAGCGGCGATCTGCGCTCGCGTCCGTGGGCCCATGTCGCGCAGGTGCCGCAGCACAAGCACCAGGTTGCTGCGGCGAACGGTGGTTTGGTCTGCGGGCGCTCGCCGCGTCCGCTCCGCAGCGGTTCGCACCGGTTTCTCGGCGCGTCCCGCGCCCGACCGCCCCGCACCCGCCGGGTGGCGGTTTGGCTGCCACGCGCTCTCCAATGGGGCGTCCTCCTCGTTTGTCGTGGCGACAAACTAAGTCGTCCATATCAGAGGGTCAAGGCTCCTCCTCCACTTCACAAGAACCGGCTTTTGGGCCAAGTAGCCCCCAACCGGCGCGAGTCCTGCAGATGCCAGTAGGTGCCCTGGTCAGCCATTAGCTGCCGCTGGGTGGAACTGAATGCGCCGGCCGCGATGGCAGAGTTCCAGGTCTTTATCGCGGCGAGGATGGCCGTGGTGTTGGAGCCGCCGGACAGGCTGCCCACGTTTGTCTCGAACCAACCGAAGGTCGCGCCAAGGGATGCGGCCCGCGCCAGGTTCGTCTCGATACTGAGAGTGCTCTGGTTGCCGTTGATCGGGAGCGAGCCTCCCATGGCGGGCAGGTAGTTGGCCCGGTAGAAGTTGTTGTTCCTGGTCACCTGGTCATAGTTGGAGTCCGACCACCCGATGCCACCCCAGCTGATCCGCGACTGCGCATCCCATGTGTTGGACGACGGGTTGGAGGCCTCGGTGATGAAGCCGTCCTTGGAGTTGAGCTGACGGTAGACGCCGTTGACCAGGTGTGCGAATCCCTGCCCTCCCCAGCCGTTCCAGGCCGCCTCCTCCAGCCCGTCGTATGAGGTGTCCCTGATGCCGGTGGTGTTGTACACGGTGGCCAGCCGGGTCGCGATCTCGTCGATGATCGGCAGGTCGCCTCTCGCTCCGCCGTACTGGTTCTCGGCGATCCGGGTCGCGCTGGTCCCGGTGGCGTAGGAGGCGGCGGTGGACCGCCACTGCCCGCGGCTGAGGCCGGTGAACTGCCACTCGGTCGCGCTGAGCTGGGTCACGCCGGAGAACGTGACGAACTCGTCGCCGATTCGCAGCCGACGGCCCAAGACATACCCGCCGCCGCCAGAGTTGCCATCGGCGTACAGGGTCGTGTCCGTTGCGGCGAGAGGGCGCGTCAGCTTCACCGTCTTGCCGGCCGTGAGCCGCGTGTCGGCCGGGGACGGCACGATGTAGGGGTCGTTGGGGGCGATGAAGTTGGAAAGTGTGTGCACGCCGACCCGAACCCCGCTCGCGGCGGCCGTGTTCACCATCTGGGTCGCCGCTGCGTCCGAACCGCCGAAGTTGCTGTTGAACCGGTAGTGGCCGGTCGACACCCATGGCCCGGCGGCACCCTGCACGGAGTAGACGTTCTTGATCCCCGCCTGCTCGGCGAACTTCACGGCGGAGGCGAGATTTCCGGCACTGAGGTCGTGCAGCGTCAGGAACGACTGCCGGGTCGCCTGGGCGACCTTCTGCCACTGCCCGTTGATCGTCGGGTAGGGCAGGCCCTGATCCTGCGCGACCTGACTGAGTACGCTGAGCACGAGGTCCGGTGAGCTGCCGAACAACGCCAGCTTCGACCCGACGATCTGACCCTCGGATCCCGACAGCGGACCGGTCGGCATCTGGCCGTCCCGTATCCGGACCTTGCTGTAGTCGTAGGTGTAGGCGCGCAGGATGCTGCCCCACGTCGTCTTGGCCGCGGCACTCCAGTCGTTCTGCGTTCCAGCCGCGCCGTACGGGTTGGCTTGGACGTCCGACCCGAAACCGTATGAGTTGAACTCCCTGGGCCAGGCGCCGACGGTCTTGTCGTTGAGCGGGTGCCACCCGAACCGGAAGGCGTCGTTACCGACGACACCGACGTCCTCACCGACGGCCTGGGTGATGCTTGTCGGCAGGGGGCCCCACAGCAGCGTCTGCACGTCCGCACCCGGCGCGACGTCCAGGCCGACCACCTCAAGAGTGGAGTAGGTGGCGTAGTTGACGACCTTCACATCGATCGTCGCCTTGGCGGTATGGAACGTGAACACCTTGTCCCGTGACGAATACTCCACCTCGGTCGGCGCCGCCTGCTCCCCGTCGGCCACCACACTGACCAACGGCACTGACTTACCCGCCGCCAGATAATCCGTGCCCCGGCGAACATCCACCAGGCTGGTCACCCGACCGGTCCCATTCAACTTCAACGACAGGAAGCCCGCGTTGATCTCCAAGGGTGGTCCCGCCTGTGCCCCCGCTGGGGCCACCACCACCGCCGCGAGACCAGCAACCACGGCTGCGGCCAACGCCGTCGCATGTCTGAACCTGATCACCTACGCCTCCGATCCTGAACGCCGTACCCGGGCGGACGGCCGATCCTCTGAAGTAGGAAAGGGAACCCGCGTTGGCTCCGCGCTCTGCCACGCGTCCCGGGCGAGACGCCCGTTGCTACAGCCAGCCTTCACCGGCATGCCGGTCGATGTTATCGCTATCATTCACGGCCAGCAATGGGTTGGGGCCGAAGTCCACACGAGTGGCCGGGTCTCTGGATCGGCGCTGTATGGTATCGATACCAGAGAGGGAGGAGTTTTCAGTTGGCTACCCCGCCAGGAACCTACGAACGGAACCCCAGCTACCACCCGACCGGCGACCGGGTACGGTCCGGCTGGGACGACGCCGCCGCCACCCTGCCCCGCACGCCAACGGTGCTCGCCCTCGACGGGCCGGCGTGCCTTGACTGGGACGCCACGGCGGGTGGGCTGGCCAAGGCACTGTCCGAACGAGGCGTAGCCGTACGCCAGGTCGACATGACCGCTCACTACCGACCCTGGAACGAAATCCTGCGGCTCACCGAGCCCGCCGGGGCGGCCGAACTCGTCGACGACCCGGACTTCGCCACCATCGCGCGGTGCGAACTACGGGACTTCCTGCGACCACCCGACCCGGCGCCGACCGCCGACGAAGGTGTCACCATCGTCTACGGTCCCGGCGCCGGGCTCGTCCCGCACGACGTGCTCTGGTACGCAGACCTGCCGAAGCGGTACGCCGAGGCCGCCCTGCATGCTGGTCAAGCGCGGAACCTCGGGCAACCCGCCGCGGCCGGGCCGGGGACCACCCGCCGGCTGTTCTACATCGACTGGCCCGTGCTCGACCGGCACCGCGACCGGATCGCCGGCCGGATCGACCGCTGGATCGATCTTCAACCCGACCCGGTCACCGGCCCCGAACCGACCTCCCTTGACGGTGCGGCACTGCGGGCGACGCTTCGAACCCTGGCCGGCCGCCCGTTCCGGGTGCGACCGTTCTTCAACTCCACAACCTGGGGCGGGCACTGGGCGCAACGCGAACTCGGATTCAACCCGCAGGCGCCGAACACGGCACTCGGCTACGAGCTGATCGCCCCGGAAAATGGCGTGCTGATCGGCGAGCCGAACGGCCCGCGGATCGAGGTCCCGTTCCAGATGATGGTCTCGCTGCTGCCGGAACAGATCCTCGGGCCACCCGTGCAGGCCGAGTTCGGCACCTCCTTCCCAATCCGGTTCGACTACCTGGACACCATCGACGGTGGACACCTGTCCGTGCACTGCCATCCGCGGCTCAACTACATGCGCCAGCTCTTCGGCTGGGAGTACACCCAGCACGAAACGTATTACGTGATGATCGGAAGCCCGGGCAGCCAGGTGTTCCTCGGCCTGCGCGACGACGTCGACCTGGACCTGTTCCACCGGCAGGCGCTGGCGGCGTACCGCGACGGTACGCCGTTCGAGGCGACCGACCACGTGCAGACCCACCCCGCGGACCCGCACCAGCTCTACCTCATCCCCGCTGGCACACCACACGCCAGCGGGGTCGGCAACCTGGTGCTCGAGATCAGCGCCACGCCCTACCTGTACTCACTGCGGTTCTACGACTGGTTGCGGCAGGACGCCGCCGGGCGGCGGCGGCCCGTGCACATCGAGCACGCGTTCGCGAACCTGGACACCACGCGCCGAGGCCAGTCGGTATCCGACGACCTGGTGCCCGCACCACGGAACCTGCGCTCCGGCGCCGGCTGGCGGGAGGAGCTACTGGGTGACCTGCCCGATGTCTTCTACCAGGTGCGCCGGTTCGTGCTCGACGGTGACCAGCCCGCCCGCGACGACACCGTGGACCGGTTCCACGTGCTCAACGTCGTCGAAGGCGCCGGCGTGGTGGTGCGGACCGAGACCGGTGACGAACATCTGCTCGCCTATGCCGAGACGCTGGTGATACCCGCCGCGGTCGGGCGGTACACGCTGACCCGGATCGGCGAAGAGCGGGTACAGGTCGTGAAGTCCCTGGTGCGATAGCCATGGCGGACGACGACGTCCTAGCGGCGCTCGACATCGGCGGGACACACGTCACGGCGACGGTCGTGGATACCGCCACCTGGACGGCGCGACCGGACGGTGTGCGACGGCGGCAGCTACGAGCCGACGGCACCGCCGAGGAGATCCTGAGCGGCATCGTGGCCTGCGGCCGCGAACTCGGCCTGCCCGCGGCGGCCTGGTGCGGGATTGCGGTGCCCGGGCCCTTCGACGTCGCCCGAGGCGTCGGCCTGTTCCGGTCGGTCGGGAAGTTCGACGCGCTGTACGGCGTGGACGTACGAGGCGCTGTCGCTGACGGACTGGGGTTGGCCCGCTCGCGACTGTGTTTCGTCAACGACGCCGACGCTTTCCTGGTCGGCGAATGGATTGCCGGCGCCGTGTCCGGCCACGACCGGGCAGCCGCCATCACGCTCGGCACCGGCGTGGGGTCGGCTTTCCTGGCCCACGGCAAGATCATTGCCGCGGGCAACTCCGTGCCGCCGGAAGGCCGGGTCGATCTGTTGATGATCGACGGCCGCCCCCTGGAAGAAACCGTATCGCGCCGCGCCCTGCTCACGGCGTACGGCGGTGGTCCCGACATCGACATCCGGGACATGGCCGAGCGGGCCCGCAGCGGTGAGCCGGAGGCCCAGGCGGTGATCGATACCGCGATGCGGGCCCTCGGCCGGGCGCTCGGTCCCTGGCTGACGCGGTTCGGGGCGACGGCACTGGTGGTCGGCGGAGCGATATCGGCATCGTGGGATCTGATCGAGCCGCCGCTGCGGGCCGGCCTGGCCGGGGCCTGTCCCGCGCTCGTGGCGGCGTGCCGGCCCGAGCTGTCGCCGCTGATCGGCGCGGCGTGGCATTGTTGTCGAAACATACCTCCGGCTGGAATGCCGACTGAAGGATGATGCGACGAGGGAGTCAGATCGTGCACCAGGCACCGACGATGCGCGATGTGGCCGAACGGGCTGGCGTCAGCCCGATGACGGTGTCCCGGGTGCTGCACGACAGTTCTGCGGTGTCCGCCGACGCCAAGGCCCGCGTGCTGGCCGCGGTGAACGAACTCGGCTACCACCGCAACGAGGTGGCACGGAGCCTGCGGCTCGGCCGCGACACCGGGCTGGTCGGTTTGGTGATCACCAACCTGGCGAACCCGTTCTACTCACAGCTGGCGGTCGGGGTGGAGTCGGTGCTCGCCGAACACGGCATCCGCGCCGTGCTCGGCAACTCCGGCGAAGACGTCGAACGGGAACGGCAGCTGATCCGGGACCTGGTGGCCCGGCGGGTTGATGGGATCATCGTGGTACCGGCCGGCAGCGACCAGTCCCACCTGGAGACCATCCGCCTCCGTGGCACCCCGGTGGTGCTCGGTGCCCGGCCGCCAGACGGAGTGCCGCTGGACTGCGTGCTGGTGGACGACTTCACCGGAGCCAGGGAGGCAACCATCCGGCTGATCGACAACGGGCATCAACGGATCGGCTTCCTCGGACTTCCGCCGGCGACCTGGACCGGCTCGGAGCGGTTCCGCGGCTTCTGCGCGGCGCTGGACGCGGCCGGCCTGCCGCTGGACGATCGCTACGTTCGGCGGGTCGGCCGCGACCGTGGTGCCGCAGAGCGGGCGGCGGCCGAGCTGCTCCGGCTGCGCAAGCCGCCGACTGCGCTGTTTTCCGCCAACAACCGCAACACCATCGGCGCCTTCCGGGCCATCCGTGCGGCCGGTACGGACACCGCACTGGCCGGCTTCGACGACTTCGAGCTCGCGGACACCTTGGGCCTGCCGCTCACCGTGGTCAGCTACGACGCCGCCGAGATCGGTCGCCAGGCGGGCCGAATGTTGCTGAGCCGGATGCTCGACCCGGCTGGCGGAGGCGCCGACGCGCCACCGCGACGGATGATCGTCCCGACCGCATTGATCGACTATCCGTGAATCGGGCTGGACGACAGCAGCACCAGTTCCCACTGCCGCATGGGCTGCACCGTGCGGACCTCTCCGTCGACCAGCGTGGCGGGGGCGAGTCGTCCGGTCCCGGTCACGTGCAGGGCGCCGGCCGGGCTGGGCATGCCGGCGGGTAGCCGCACCGCGAACGCGGTGGCGTCGTCCGGGCTGGCGTTGAAGACCGCGACCCGCCAGCGTTCACCGTCAGTGAGAGCGATCGGGATCAGCCACGGATGCCCGGAGACCGCCAGGTGCTCGGGTCCGGCCCCGTCATGGTCGCCGAGCCAGTCCACGGTCTTGGCCAGTTGCGCGGCCCGCTGCTCGTTCATCGACACAGACGCTTCCATCGACCAGGGCAGGATGGCGACCCGGCCGCCGAGTTCGTTTTCGAAGAGCACCAGGCCGTGACCGACCGGATTGCCGCTGGCATCCAGCAGGACGCTGGCGGGCTGCGCGCCGGGCGCCAAGGTGCCCTGCACCAGACAGTGCAGACACGAGCCGGCACTCTGATTGACGCTGATGTCGCAGCCCTGGCGTAACCCGAAGTCGGCCCTGGTGCAGCGTTCGATGCTGAAGGGCAGGTGACCCTGGCTGATCCAACGGGCGTCGGTGAGGCCGATAAGTCTGCCGTAGCCGCGGGCCTGCAGACCGAGCGCTGCCGGACCGTCCAGCAGGACACCACCGGACAGCCAGCGATGAACATCTTCCGCGGTGGCAACGTCAACCATGGTGGCGGGCAGTGCGTTGACCCGGCCCTCACCACGCAGACTGACGGCTGTACCGGCGGCGATGAGCCACGGCGCGATACCGCCGACCGGGGCGGCCAGTGCCTCCCACCGTCCGTGTTCTCCGGCGGGCACCGCTCGATGCCGGGCGACGTGTGGCGACCACGGAATCCCCACCCCGGTGCTGCGCAAAGCGGGCGGGAAGAGGTCGGCGATCAGGTCCAGCGCCGGCCGCGCCTGGGCCAGAAACGCCGCCCGCATCGGTTCATCCGTCGGTTCATTGCCCATGAAGTCGTGCACCGAGATCGCCAGCCCGGCCGATCCCAGCACGTGCGCCAGCGCCATCTGGGCAAACATCTCGCGGAACGACTTGTTCCACCGCCCGTACGGGTAGTTCTCGATCTCCGGAAAACTACGCACGGCGGTGGGCTGGACCGACCGGGCCGCGTCCAGCCGCACCACGGCCGCGGGCAACTGGTCCGGCGTACCGGAACTGTACGGCCAGAAGTGGGGCCGGTGCACCGGGGTGCCGTCCGGGTCGAGCGCCCCGAACCACGCGTCCCACCGCCGCCCTTCCGCGCTGTGCTCCGACAGTTGACTCGACATCAGGCCGAGGTGCCGGCCGAGCGGCACCACGATCTCGCGCCACTCGGCGATCAGCTCGACCTGCGCCTCGTCCCACATGTCCAGCCACTGCGCGCGCCACGGATGCGGCACTCCGTCGGCGGTGCACGCGGCGATCACCTCCTGGCGGGTGGCAACCCGGCCGATCCGGCGAGCGAACCGCTCCAGATGCAGCGGGCAGAAACAGCCACCCCACCTCAGTGGTGCATGGTTGTGCAGCCGGATGTCGTCCTCCACCCACACCACCCCGACGTGTTCCTCGCTGGCATACCGCCGCAGCACCTCCCGGTAGTACGCACGCCAGCCGGGATCCAGCGGACAGACCTGCGCCTGCGTCGCCCGCCCGTACGGATCAACCAGCGTCTGCCAGGGCTGGTCCGGTCGCAGCCGCCGACCCCGATCGACGTGCAGCAGCGTCGCCCAGGGGTTGATGCTGATCCGGACCCCGGCTTCGGCGAGCGCGGCGCGGGCCGGGCGGGTGTGCTCACACCACCGGCGCACCTCGTCCAGGCTCGGATGCCCGTCGTTGCGCTCCTCGGCGAAGGCGAACATGCAGATCTCATCGGCGCCGGTGTCGCGGGCTATCTGGACCAGTTGCGCGGCGGTCCGCTCCGGGTCCAGTTCCGGCCGGGTCTGCACGCGAAGGATGTAGTGGGTGGGCATTCTGGTGGGCATCCTCGGTCAGAACGGGCCCGGGCGCAGCGCGCGCCCGGTCGGGGATGGAGCAGGGCGTCCGGCTCCAGACGGTCAGGCTTTGATGCTTCCGGCCGACAGACCCGAGCGCCAATAGCGTTGCAGCGCAAGGAACGCGACCACGAGCGGGACCACCGAAATCAGCGAGCCGGTGATCACGATGTCGTACCAGGGCTGGTCCCGCAGCTGGCTGTTCCAGAAGTAGAGACCGAGTGTGAGCGGCCAGAGCTTGTCGTCGGCGAGCATCATCAGCGGCAGGAAGAAGTTGTTCCAGATGCCGACAAACTGGAACAGGCAGATGGTGACCAGAGCGGGAGTCATCAGCCGCAGCGCGACGGTGAAGAAGATCCGTAGCTCACCCGCGCCGTCCACCCGGGCGGCGTCAATCAGCTCGTCAGGTACGGAGGCCGCGGCGTACACCCGGGCGAGATAGACCCCGAACGGGGTGACGACGCTCGGGATCAGCACCGACCAGTAGGTGTCGACGACGCCGGCGGCCGAGGCGAGCAGGTACAGGGGCAGGGCGAGCAGCGGTGGTGGGATCAGCACCGCGCCGATGATCACCGCGAAGACGCCCTCCCGACCCCGGAACGGATACTTCGCCAGGGCGTACCCCGCCATGGTGGCGATGAGGGTGGCGGCCAGGGCGCCGCCACCGGCGTACAGCACACTGTTGAGGATCCAGCGGGAAAAGGCGCCGTCGCTGTGCTGGAACAGCTTGGTGACGTTGTCGGCGACGTGCAGGTTCGACCCGAACCAGAAACCATTGGTGCCGAAAAGGTCGCCGCTGGACTTCGTAGCCGACACGACCAGCCACCAGACCGGCAGCAGGAAGTAACCGGCGACGGCGAGCAACAGCACCATGGTGCTCAGTTGCGCGGCGGGCGAGCCGCGGCGGCCGGACCGGAGCGCCCGTTGCGGCCGGGACCTGTGGGGATCGGTTGCGGATTGTCTGCTGCTCATGTGGATCCTCGTGTGCTCAGGCGCAGGAAGCCGTACGACAGGACGAACGTCGCGAGGGCGAGAACCACCGAGATGGCGGCGGCGAAGTTGTAGTCGTTGAGGCCGAACGCCGCCTGGTAGGAGAGCATCACCGGGGTGTAGCTGTTACTGATCGCCGAGGACATGGTCCGCAACACCATTGGCTCGCCGAACAGCTGCAGCGTGCCGATGATGGAGAACACCCCGGTCAGGGTCAGCGCCGGGCGCAGCAGGGGCAGCTTGATGTGCCAGGCGATCCGGAAGCCGGAGCAACCGTCGACCTCCGCCGCCTCGAACAGCTCCCGAGGGATGGACCGCAGTGCCGTGTAGAGGATCAGCATGTTGTATCCCGCCCAGGACCAGGTCACGATGTTGCCGATCGACAACAGGATCGTGTCGGCGGACAGGAAGTCGACCTCGACGCCGGCCCTTCCGCCGAGATCGACCAGCGGGCTGATCCCGGGCACGTAGAGGAAGGACCACAGGACCGCCGCGATCACACCCGGGATCGCGAACGGCAGGAAGTACGCCAGGCGGAAGAACCGGCCGAGCCGCACGACCTGGGAGTCCAGCAGCAGCGCGAGCAGCAGGGCCAGTCCGAGCATCACCGGCACCTGGACCAGGCCGAACACGACCACCCGACCCACGCTGGTGAGGAACGAGTTGTCGGCGAACACCCGCGTGTAGTTGTCCAGGCCGGCGAACACGGTCTCGGGTGGGCCCAGGCCGAGGCCGGAGCGCCGCACCCGGAACAGGCTCTGATACACGGCGTACCCGATAGGGATCACGAACACGGCGACGAACAGCATGGCGAACGGCGCGAGCAGCAGACCGGCGGACCGGTTGCGCCGGCTGGCGAGCTTGCTGCGAGCGGGCCGGCGGCCGGCCGGCCGCCGGCCGGCATCGCCCGCGGTGTTGGTGGGCCGGGACCGGCCGTCACCCCCGGACGGTGCCGGAGGGGACACGACCGGTCCCGGCGTGGGCTTGAGGTGGCCGGTCATCCGTTGACCTTCAGGCCCTTCGACTTCATCGCCGCCAGAGTCTTGTCCTGCGTGACGTCCAACGCGCCGGACAGTGTGTTCTTGCCGGCGTACGCGTTGCCGAACTCCTCCCCCATGTCGGCACCCATCTGCGAGTGTGTGGGGCCCCACTGCCAGTTCGTGTCGGTGTTTTCCGCCGCCTCGGCGAACACCGTGAAGATGTTCTGCCCGCCGTAGTAGTCGACCCCCGTGTTCACCTCAGGCAGTTCGAGGCCGGCGGTGGCGGCCGGGTAGATACCGGTCACCTTGATCAGGTTCTTCAGGCTGTCGGGGTTGGTGCTCATCCAGGTCGCGAACTCGACCGCTGCCTTCTTGTTCTTGCACCCCTTCAGCACGGCCGTGCTGGATCCGCCCTCGTTGCCGAACTTCTTGTCGCCCGCCGCCCACTGCGGCATCGGCGCGACGGCGAACTTGCCCTTGGCTCCTGGCGCGTTCTCCGCGATCAGCGGGTGCAGCCACACCGCGCCGATCGCGGTGGCGACGGTGCCGGACTGCAGCGAACTCCACCAAGCGGCACCCTGATCAGTGGTGTTCACCAGCTTCTTGTCAATGAGGCCCTGCCAGTAGTCGGCGACCTGCTTGGTCTGCGGCCCGTTGATGGTGACCTTCCACGCGTCACCCTCGGTGCCGAACCACTTGGCACCGTTCTGCCAGGCCAGGCCAGTGAAATCCGTGGCCCGCAGGTTCACGATGTACGCCTTCGGGTCGGCTTGGTGCAACTTTTCGGCCGCCTTGGCGTACTCCTCCCAGGTCGTCGGCACGGCGATGCCGTACTTCTCGAAGACGTCCTTGCGGTAGTACATGGCCGTCGGGCCCGTGTCGACCGGGATGCCGTACGTTCTACCGGCAACACTGACCTGGTTCCACGTCCATCCGACGAACTGGCCCTTGGCGCCGCTGGCCTCCTCGGTGACGTCCTCCAACGCGCCCTCGAGCAGGAAGGTGGGCACCGACTCGAAGCCGACCTGCGCCAGGCAGGGGGCGTTGCCGGCCTTCACCGCCGAGAACATCTTGTCGTACCCGCCCGAGCCGCCGGAGGGCAGCTTGTTGAACGTGACCTGGATGTCCTTGTGGTTGGCGTTGAACAGCTCGACCGACTTGTCGTAGCCGGGTGCCCAGCCCCAGAACTCCAGCTTGGCGGGGCCGCCGGACTTGCCGTCGTCGGTGCCACCGCACGCTGTCATGGTCAACGGCAGCATCAGCAGAGCCGCGACCGCTTTCCCGATCGCGCGCCACTGACGCGATGTCGTCTCCATTGCTGTTATCTCCTCCTATGTATGGGTGCCGTGGGGTCAGCCCAGCGGCTCAAGCACCTGAACCTCGGCCAGTGACAGGGGGGTGTTGTTGGTGGAGGTGAGTTGCACCCGCACGTAGCGGCCGGACGCGCCCACGTCGATCCGGCTTGGCGAGCCGGCGGTTCCGGTGTGGCGGAAGGCGTGCACGCCCGGCTGTTGCAGGGTCGTCTCCAGTGAGCCGCTGGTGAATGGGGACTCCGACACCAGGACGTAGAAGTCGGTTAGCCGAGCGGCGCAGCAGTCGGTGCGGTTCCACACCGCGACCTCCCCGATGCTCCGGGAACTGCCCAGATCCACCTCCCACCACGGCTGGCTCTGATAATCGGTGTGGGTCACCGAGCCGCTGCCCCACGCCCCGTCGGTGTTGCCGTCGACGGCGCGGGAAGACACTCCCTCGTAGGCGGTGGTGGACTGCTGCGTGGGCTTGCCCAGGGCAAAGTTCTCCCGCGGCACCGTCAGCGAGACCTGAACCGGCGCCACCGGTTTTCCGGTCACCTGAGCGGAGGCCGTGAGCACGACCTGGCCGGCCGCGATGTCGGATCGGACGTTGACCTTGAACGAGCGAACCACCGCTTCGCCGGGCTTGAGGTCGGAAAACTCCGCCGTGTCCGGATCCACCCGCACCTTGTCCGGCCCGGCCAGCGACAGCACACCCGACAACGGATGGGGGCCGTCGTTGCGCACGGAGACCGACACGTCGACCGACTCCCCACGGACGACCACGTCGCGGTCGGCGTTGACGGTGAGGACGACCTGCGGCGGCACCGGGACGGGGGCGACCGTAAGCGGGTAGGTGATCGACGCGTCCGGAATGGTCCCGCCGTTGCGGGCCGTGATGGTGAACTCCGTGCCACCCAGGCGAGTAGGGATGCCGGTGATAGCGCCGGTGTCCTTTTTCAGGGTCAGCCCGTCCGGCAGCGCCCCCGAGGTGATCTCGTAGCGGATCGTCTTAGGAGTGCTGGAGGTCGCCTTGAACTCGTACAGCTTGCCGATCTGGGCGGTCGGCGGCGCCGGAGTAGCGAAACCGGGGGTGGGGGCCTTGGCCGCCTGCGGCTCGCCGACGGGCTTGCCGGCCGCGTCCAACTGCTGCAACGACCACTCCTGGCCGGGCGTGACCTCCTCCAGATGCCAGTACGTGTCGGCGTCGACCATCACCTTCTTCTGTTCGGCCGTGAAGGCGCCGCTGGTCCGCGCGGACTCCCACATCCTGACCATCTCGAGGACCGTGGCCGTGTTGGACCCCGAGGCCAGGTTCGACACGTTGGTCTGGAACCCGATGCCGGCGTCGAGCGCGGCGGCGTGGGCCATGGTCGACTCGATGCTCAGCTGACTAGCGTTTCCGTTCAGCCGCAGCCAGCCCATCATCGGGGGCATGAAGTTGGCCCGGTAGAAGACGTTGTTCTTGACGACCTGACCGTAGGAGGTGGAGCCGATCTCGCCCCAGCTGACCCGGGACTGCGCATCCCAGGTGTTGGACGACAGGCGGCTGGCTTCGGTGATGAACCCGTCCTTGGCGTCCAGTTGCCGGTAGACGCCGTTGACCAGACGCGCGAAGCCGTGCGGGCCCCAGCCGCTCTCAGATGCCGACTCCAAGCCGTCGTAGGACATCGACGTGATGCCGGTGGTGTTGAAGGCGGTGGCGAGCCGGGTGGCGATCTCGTCGATGATCGGCAGGTCGCCGGTTCCCCCGCCGTACTGGTTCACGATGACCTGGGCGGCGCTGGTGCCGGCCGGGTAGGACTTGGCGGCGGATCCCCACTCCGCCCGCTTCAGGCCGCTGACCTCCCACTCGGTGTCGCTGACCTTGGTCACCGCGCCGTAGGTGATGAACTCGTCCCCGATCCGCAGCCGCTTGCCGTAGCCGGCGCCGCCTCCCAGCGGGCGCTCGGCGTCCACGTACAGCTTGGTGTCGTCCTGACCGAGCGGGCGGGTCAGCTTGACGCTGACCCCCACCGCCAGCCGCTTGTCGGCCGGAGCTGGCTGCACGTAGGGATCGTGGGCGTCGATGAAGTCGGACAGTGTGTGCACCCCCACCTCGACCCCCTCGGCGGCGGCTTTGGCCACCAACTTGGTCGCGGCCTCGTCCGACCCGCCGAACGAGCTGTTGAACTGGTAGTGGCCGTGCGACTTCCACGGACCATTCCCACCGAGCGCGTAGACGGTCCCCAGCCCGGCCTGCTTGGCGAACGTGACGGCGGCGTCGAAGTTGCCGGTGTTGAGGTCGTTGAGCACGAGGAACGACTGCGAGGAGTCCTGAGTGGCCTTTTGCCACTGCCCGTTGATGGTCGGATAGGGCAGGCCCTGGCCCTGCGCGATCTCGCTGAGCACACTGAGCGCGAGATCCGGCGCACTGCCGAACAGCGCGACCTTCGACCCGACAATCCGGCCCTCCGGCCCCGCCAGCGGGCCGACCGGAATCTCGAATCCGGTGTCACGCTGCCGCGTCCGGGCCCTGCTGTAGTCATAGGTGTAGGCGCGCAGGATGCTGCCCCACGTGGTCTTCTCCGCCGCGCTGTATTCCACGTGCGGAGCCACCTGCAGGCTGTAGGGGTTGCTGTTGATGTCCGGGCCGAACCCGTAGGCGAGGTATTCGTTCGGCCAGGACCCCACGGTCTTGTCGTTGAGCGGGCGCAGCCCGAACGCGAAATTGTTGTTGCGGACCACGCCGACGCTCTCACCCACGGTCTGGGTGACCTTCGTCGGCACCGGCCCCCACAGCAGCGTCTGCACGTCCGCGCCCGGCGCGGGGTCCAACCCGACCACCTCAAGCGTCGAGTACGTCGGGTAGTTGACGACCTTCACCTTGACTGTTGCCTTGTCGGTGCGGAACGTCAGCACCTTGTCCCGCGGCGAGAACTCCACGTCGGTCGGCACCGCCTGCTGCCCGTCGGCCACCACGCTGACCAGCGGCACCGACTTACCCGCCGCCACATAGTCAAACCCGGACCGCACATCCACCAGGCTGGTCACCCGGCCTGTCTCACTCAGCCCCACCGACAGGAAACCCGCACCGATCTCCAGCGACGGCCCCGCCTGAGCAACGGGCGGCGCCAGCATCACCGCCGCGGCACCAGCAACCGCGGCCATGGCAAGCGCTGCCACACGTCTGAACCTGATCACCTGCACTCCAATCCTCGCCGTACCAGCGCCAACCAGCAGTCCGGCTGGCCTGCACGCCGCTTGAGGGGATCCGGGTCGAAGAGAGTGTCATCGACATCGTCGATTTACGTCAACACTC